>CAWKPJ010000013.1:0-408259 GCA_963851465.1 uncultured beta proteobacterium | reverse complement strand
AGTCTCGTGGTTCCGCTTGCGCCGGGGGACGCTGCGGACATTGCCGCGCGCGCCATGGGCGAAGAGATCTCGAGGCTGTTGAAGACGCCGGTACTGTCGATCAATCGTCCGGGCGCCGGGGGCGCGGTCGGTACCAACAGCGTCGTCCAGGCCAGAAAAGACGGTCACACGATTCTGTTTGCGCAAAATAGCGCGCTGACTTTTCGGGCCGTTCTCGACCCGCAATCGGTCACCTACGATGCGCTCCGGGATCTGGTGCCACTGGGCACCGCGTCACGCACGCCGACCATCCTCGTCGTGCGCAGCAACGCACCGTACAAGAGTTTCACGGAGTTGATCCAATACGCGAAGAAGAACCCGGGCCAGGTGCGCATTGGTCACCCTGGCTCCGGTTCAGTCGGTGATTTCTGCGTGCAATTGATCAACGCGCTCACCGGTGCCGACCTCGTGCCGGTCCCCTATGCCGGCGCTGCCCCTGCGATCGTCGCGTTGCACGGAGAACATATCGAAGGCGTCGCGCTGTCGCTCGGTGCACTGAGCGCTCACCTCAAGTCAGGGGCGTTCCGGGGCCTCGTCGCTTCAAGCCGGTTTCCCGACTTTGTCGACATACCCACGATGCGCGAGCTTGGTTATCAAGAGGAACTGTTCGGCATCTGGTTCAGCTTTCTCGCGCCTGCCGGTATCCCCGAAGACGCGAGGAAAGCCCTGGTCGGCGCGATCGAACAGGCGGTGAAGGCACCCGCCATCACGGCCAGGCTGGCGTCGCTCGGAATCTTGCAAAGCTACGCCACACCCGAGCAGACCGCCGCCGAGATCCGCGCGGAGTCCAAGCGTGTGGGCGAGATGGCCAGGAAGACCGGTTTGATTAAATAGAGTCGGTCTGTCGGCGCCGAAAAATCTAATGCAGCAGGGCTGTCGCGGCGGCGCGCGCACCCGGCATCACGTCGTAGGAATAAAGGTGTTTGCGGAATTCGGCGTGCGCGGCGAGCTCTGCGTCGCGGACACTGAGATCGGCGGAGGTGGAATCCAGACGCAACCCGTTCTTCCGGGCACCAAGCTGAACCTCCGCCACACGTTCGCGACGCAATCGCTCGTAGGCAAGCAACGCAGCCGGGACTGCCGATGTGTCCACTTGGGCAAGGATCGTCGCGAGCGCCATGCCGTCCTCGATCGACTGGTTGGCCCCCTGCCCCAGATGCGGCAGCATGGGATGTGCCGCGTCGCCGAGCAGCGTCAACCGGCCCCTGGTCCAGCTCGGTAACGGCTCACGGTCGTAGAGCGCCCAGCGAAATGTCTTGTCGACTTGCTGCAGTACGTTCCCGATGC
Organism: uncultured beta proteobacterium; assembly: GCA_963851465.1. GTDB lineage: Bacteria > Pseudomonadota > Gammaproteobacteria > Burkholderiales > Casimicrobiaceae > VBCG01. The sequence continues at coordinate 406,933 of CAWKPJ010000013.1, read as the reverse complement.
GCGGGTCCCAACCTTCGAACTCGCGGCGCAGCACCGCTGCATCCCCGGGCGCGGACCACGATTCCTTCATTTCCTCATCGGTCGGCACGAAGCCGACGTAGTTGACCATCGTTCCGTGACGAACAGGAAAGACCAGGAAATGCCTGGACGGACCGGCCCACATCTGCCAGCGGTCCATCGGCCAGTTCGGCAGGCGCTCGCGCGAAACCAAACCTCGATAGGAAATGGTGCCGTGAAAGACGGGCTTCGACGGCGCAAAGACGCAGGAGCGCAGTTCGGAATGTATTCCGTCGGCGGCAACCACAACGTCGGCTTCGGCGGTGGCGCCGTTGGCGAATTCGACACGGGCTACGTCGCCGTTCTGCTCGAAGCCGATCGCACGGTGGCCGGTACGGACGACCCCTGCGGGCAGGTTGGCAGCGAGGAGATCGACGAAGTCGGCGCGATGCATGCCAAAGGTCGCGTTCCAGCCGGTGGCGTCCGTCACCTGCACCGGCGCGATGGGCGTGCCGTCGTGGCGAAAGTAGCAGGAGCCCGTGACCGACTCGCGCGCCCCATTTCTCGACGGCGGGCCCGAGGCCCACACGCTCCAGGTGGCGCACCGCATTCGGTGTCACAAAAACGCCGGCGCCGACCTCGCCCAGTGCGGACGCCTGTTCATAAACCGAAACGCGCAGCCCCTGCCCGATCAGCGCATTGGCGGCAAACAAGCCGCCGATGCCGCCTCCGATGATCATGACGTGTGGCCGAGATGCCATACCAGCTCATGCGAAAGTGGTTCGCCACGGCATTGTGCGTGCACGACAGGCACAGGGCAACGGGACGAACTGAGACGCTGCCGGTCCGTGGAGACTCCAGTCACGCTAGCCGGCTGGCGCTTTGAACGGAGGCCGACTATAAGGGCGCAACGGGTGTTTCTGACCAGGCATCGCGCAGATGAACAATGCTCTCGACACGGCAAGAGCGGGAAACAGGGCGACTGCCTACCTCGGTCAGCTCGCGGTCGGATCGGACTGTTTGCGGCTCGCCCGATCCTGATGGATCGGCGAGTGCTCGGCTGTTCCGGCTCTGTTCGCTGAGCTTGCTCGAATGCTCTCGTCGTGCGCTGATCCGGTGCGCTCGGTGTCATCATGCGTCGACATACGCCGCGCTCTTGGCGTGGTTGATCGTAAGCCGATGGATGAGCGTGCGGCAGCAGGTCGTGCACGCTACGCCGGCCTGGATGATTCCCGTCGTCGGAACCCTCAACATCTCAATCGCCGGTGTCACGCTGGACTTGCCGGGCGCGCATGCGGTCAGCGCCTTCGGGCTGGCCGTGGGCCTGTTCTTCGCAGTTCCGCTTTTCACGCTGATCCTTTCGCGGCTGATCTTCGAGGAGCCGATGCTCCCGTCGCAGCAGCCTTCATTGCTGATTCTGGTCGCGACGTTCGCCGTCGGCTTCTCGTCCTATCTCGCCGTCGTAGGGCGGGTGGATGTTTTCGCGAGCTCGCTCTTTTATCTCGCCGTATTCATGTTCTCGGTGTTGGTGCCCAAGCTGCTCCGCTTGCGCAGCGGCACGCCTTTTCATACTTCGTGGTGGGCGGTGAGCTTCCCGCTGGCAGCGATATCGAACGCCGCGCTCAAGTTCGCCATTCACCAGCCATCCTGGCCGGCGCAAGCATTCGCACTTGGTGTCCTTGCTTTCGCGACAGCGATCATTCTGTCGATGAGCGTGCGTACCATCGTGGGTGTGGCACGCGGCGATCTGCGCACGTTGACGCTTTGACGCCGCAGTCCGCTATGATTGGCCGCTTACCCTCCGTCCGCGATCGCCCGCCACCATGGCTCGAATCACACTCAAAGGCACCAAGTCCCCTGCGTCGACCGGCGTGCCCAGGCCGCCGTCGTCGCGGGCGAAGCGTGCACAGTTGCAGAACCAGCGGCACAAGCCGCTGACGCCGACAGCGGCTGTCGCCGCGCCGGCGCCATCCTCCGCAGCACCGGGCGTGGCCAAGGTGGCTGGCGAGCCGGTTCGCGCTGCGCCGGGTGCCGAAGGCGATCGCACGTCGAGCTCACCTGCTGCCAAACTTTCGCGGCGCGGCAAACCATTGCCGGCGGAAGGCTCCCGCCGTCGCGCGACGGCGGGGTCGTCCGGCGCGACACGTGGGGCTGATCGCGGCAAACCGTCAGGGGCCGCCGGACCGAAGCGTGCGTCCGACGCTCGCAACAAGACTTCCAAAGATGCATCGCCGCCACGCGCACCGACCGAATACCGCCCGCGCACGGACCGGGGCAAGCCACGCTCGGCGTATGCGGCGGGCGCGCCCGCGACGCCACGCGTGGCCCCGACACCGAATGCCAACCGTCCGCCGCGGCACGAGAGGCCCGACGATCCGCGCCTTTCGAAACGCATGAGCGAGATGGGCTTGTGCTCGCGCCGCGAAGCGGACGAATGGATCGAGAACGGCTGGGTGAAGGTCGATGGGCAAGTGGTCGAGGTGCTCGGCACGCGCGTGTCGCCGTTCGCGCGGATCGAAGTTGCCAAGCAGGCGGCGCAGCACCAAAGCGAGCAGGTGACGATCCTCCTCAACAAGCCGATCGGTTACGTGTCGGGCCAGGCGGAGGATGGGCACACGCCAGCCGCAGTGTTGATCAAGCCCGAGAACCGGTGGGCCGACGACCCCTCCGACACCAGGTTCAGGCCCGGTCACCTGCGTGGCCTGGCGCCGGCGGGACGGCTCGACATCGACTCGACGGGGCTCATCGTGTTCACGCAGGACGGCCGCGTCGCCAAGCGCCTGATCGGCAGCCACTCGGAGGTCGAGAAGGAATACCTGGTTCGCGTCGAAGGCAAGCTCGACGACGCCAGCATGAAGCTGCTGCAGCACGGGCTCGAGCTCGACGGCGTGAAGCTCCGGCCGGCGCGCGTATCGTGGCAGAACGAAGATCAGCTGCGGTTCGTGCTGCGCGAGGGGCGCAAGCGCCAGATCCGCCGTATGTGCGAGCTGGTCGGACTCGTCGTGACCGGACTGAAGCGCGTGCGTAGCGGCAGCGTATCCCTCGGTCCCCTGCCCCTCGGCCAGTGGCGCTATCTGCGCCCCGACGAGAACTTCTGAGCGCGCCGCGCTCCGCGTCTACGATCGGATGGCGACGAAACTCGACCAGTTGCGTGACGCATTGCGGGCGTTCACCGCCGCGCGCGACTGGGACCAGTTCCACTCGCCGAAGAACCTCGCGATCGCGTTGTCCGTCGAGGCCGCGGAACTGCTCGAAGTGTTCCAGTGGGTCACGGAAGCGGACAGCCGCAACCTCGCGCCCGCAGCGAAGGCCGCGGCGAGCGAGGAGATCGCCGACGTGCTTCTCTACCTGATCTCGCTCTGCGACGAGCTCGGCATCGACCCGGTCGCGGCCGCCGAACGCAAGATGGTCGTGAACGAACAGAAGTATCCGGTCGACAAGGCGCGCGGCACCAGCAAGAAGTACACCGAGCTTTAGCGTGGAGGACGCCCACAGCGTGCAGTGGTCCCGGGATGGCGTACCCCACACTGCTCGTTGGCGCTCGGAGCGCGGCGCGCCGCCGCCCAAACGCGTGGTGATCGCGGACGACGGCACCAACGCCAACCATGCGTACGGTCTCGCGTGCCAGGGTACCGGCGCTGATGTGGCGCGGCGATTTCCAGAACGCGCGGCAGATGCTGAATGCGCTTGCGAGCCGGGTGGACCGTCCTGCGCGGAAGCCGAAGCGAGGCGCTGAGCTCCCGACGCCTGACGCGCCAGTGGGAACGCCCGCGATGGCCACGGCATTCCACAACCATCGGCAGTCGCGTTCGCAGCGCGCGCGCACGCTCGGCATGCTGCTCGTCGAGCTCGATGCCGATTACGGCATCGACCTGCGCCGGGCGCCCGATCTCAGGCAGGCGTGCCGCGAGGTCTATGGGCCTGCGGACGGACCATCGGTGGTCTCGTTGCGCGAGCTCCTGGGCCTCGTCGGCGCGCACGAGTGGCGGATCAAGGGCATCGACATTCCCGCGGCCGGCGGCCGCATTCATCCGCACTACGGCGTCTTCACGCCCGTGCGCCGCGAGTACGTGGACCTCGTCGCAAACGCGCCGCTGCCCGCGGCCACCGCCGCGACGAGCGTGGCCTTCGACATCGGCACGGGGACCGGCGTGCTCGCCGCGGTGCTCGCGCGGCGCGGGCTCGCGCGCGTGATCGCGACGGACCAGGATCCGCGCGCCCTTGCGTGCGCACACGCGAACATCGAGCGGCTCGGCTTGCGCGACAAGGTCGAAGTCATCGCGGCCGATCTCTTTCCGGAGGGACGTGCCGCGCTGGTGCTATGCAATCCGCCGTGGGTGCCCGCGCGGCCCAGTTCGCCGCTCGAATACGGCATCTACGATCATGAGAGCCGGATGCTGCGCGGATTTCTCGCGGGACTCGCCGCGCACCTGGTACCGGCGGGCGAAGGCTGGCTCATCCTGTCGGATCTCGCCGAGCATCTCGGCTTGCGGACCCGTGCGGAGCTCATGGAGGCGATCGAGGCCGCGACGTTGCGCGTCGTGGATCGCACGGACGTGCGGCCCGTGCATCCCAAGGCGTTCGATGCGACGGATCCACTGCACGCGGCGCGCGCGGCCGAAGTGACGTCGCTCTGGCGACTCGCGGTGCGCTGAGCGGGCCAGGCGTCTACGAAAGCCTTGCTGCATCACGGCATCTATCAAAACCATCTCGCAGCGAGGCTCCCTCCACTCCGCCGAGCGCTCCGATCGCGACTATCCGGGTCCGGGGATCCCTGCCATTCCATTCATCCCTCATTTCGATATCCACCCGCTTTCCGACAACCTGGAGGATGACGCGCCGGCCCGGTTCTTCGGCGATATGAACCACGCCTTTGCACCGGTAAATGCTGGCGGGAAGCTTGCGCGCAGTTTCCCGCAATGCTTCCAGCGAAAGGGGCTGGTCCGTTTCGTAGCTCCACGTCGCGAACACCTGCGAATGATCGCTGCGATGAGCGTGAACATGATCGTCACAGTCCGGGTCGCCACAGTCGGAAGGATGATGGGGCTGTTCACGTGCAGGCGTGCCATCGAGTTGCGCGGGATCAAATCGTCCGACCGACAGCAGGATTTCCAATGGCACGTTGCCACCAGTTGCCTCAACCAGGCGATAGCGGTGGAACCGGTCGTCGAGCCATGCCTTGACCCGCTCGATCTGCTCCCGGGTGACAAGATCGACCTTGTTGAGGATGAGCATGTCGGCGAACGCCACTTGGCGAAGCTTGAGTTCCATCATCTCCGGCGCAGCGAAAACCTGCTCCGCGTCCACGACACACATGATGCTGTCCAGCCTGATGCGGTCGCGCAGGCCTTCGTCCATGAAGGCAAGCGCAATGCCGGACGGATCGGCCACTCCGCTGGCCTCGAGCAGGATGTATTCGGGCCGTTCGGGACGCGTCATCACCTGGGTCACCGCCGCGACCAGGTCGTCGCGGATGTTGCAGCAGACGCAGCCATTGGCGAGATTGATGACATCCCCGCCGCTTTCGACGTCCACAATCAGCTCGGCATCGATGTTGATCGAACCGAAGTCGTTCACCAGCACTGCGACCCGCAGGCCATGATCGCCGGTAAGGATGCGGTTCAACAGCGTCGTCTTGCCGGCGCCGAGAAAGCCGGTCAGGACCGTCAGAGGCACCGCTTGTGGAGCGAATTGATCAGGCGCAGTCATCTTGAAGCCCTCGGGAGAACCTCCAGGAGTCGAGGAACGTTCGCGGATTTGGAGTCATTCGCATTCGTCATGCTCAGCGAGACTGATACGTGCCTCTTGCGCGAAGCGAATTAGTGCAAAGCCGAGAAAGACAGTTGAAATGATGAAAAGCCAACCGGCGCCATAGGCGTGTCTTAGCCCCATGAATCCGATAATGAACATGATGGCGAGAAGAAGCGTTGCACACACACCACCGCGCAAGGCTGCGAGGATTCCACTCTTCAACAAGCGAGCGCGGCGCCTCAAGGGTTCAACATCGACCTTGAGTTGGGCTTGTGCGGTGTCCTCGGCGGCGATCGCATTCAGCGTCCGAATACGCCCAACGACGGTCGATAACCTCGAAGACATGAGCGACACAAACGCGGCAACCGCACCAAGGAAAAACGTGGGCGCTATCGCGTTCGCAAAGATTTCGGATAACCGCTCTGCGTCAGGAATGAATTCGGGCATGTTGTGGTTCTCCTATTGGCCGGGAGCTTCCGGTCGACTATCACCGCGCCCGCATGGAGATGAAGTGAACCTGCCGTCGGCATCCTGATCCACCGGCCTTATGGCGCCTCGAGCTTGTCGATGAGTTGCTGGACTTTCTCCTGCTCGGCCGTGAGCTTGGCCTGCACCGCGCGGAGCTTTCTTTCGACGACCTGACGGACATCGATCTTGAATCCGTTCGGGAAGTTGCGCTGCGGCGCGCGATACATGTCGGACGGGTAGTACTTCTTCGGGTCGATCTCCCGATCGCGGACGACCGGCTCCTGCATGTCGGCGACCGTGTGCCGGGGATTCGGGAATCTGACCTCCAGATTCGTCGGGCTGAGGTCGAACAGGCCGATGGCGTCTCTCGGGCTCGGGCGAGCCATGTTGCCGGCTTCGGGGATCGCCGCCTTCCGCGTCCAGACGGCATCCTTGGTGACGTTGACGACCACGACGTCGGGCGCGCCGAACTGGAACAATCCGCTGTAATGGACGCGGATCCCGGCGACGATCTCCGGGATCAACTCCTCGTCGTAACTCAGGTGCGTGACCATCGCGAGACGCGGCTGGATCTTGTTGAACATGTAGCCGATCGCGTAATGGGGGCTATGCGCCTGGTCGATGGTCGTGTTGAGGATTATGGGAGGCATGCCGAATTTCATCGCCTGGAGGTTCGCCGTGTCCGGTTGCACTTCGGTCACGAACACGTCCACGCCTTTCGCCAGTTCAAGCGAAAGCTCGTCGGGCCGACCGTCGCCGGTCCAGACGAACGACAGCCCATTCCAGTCGAGCCGGTAGGCCGAGGCGCCGTCCTTGGTGTGCGATCGGCGCCAGTGGCGAATGACGACGCCATCCTTGTTGTAGCAGACCCCGTTGTCATCGCGGAAATCGAATTCGTTGACCTCGACCTCATAGCCGTCGCCGATCGGGCTCGCGTTGAACGAGTCCGTATGCCACTGGGTCATCATCTTCATGCCTTCGATCATCGTCTTGATGCCATCCTTTGGCGTCCGGCCCGATGGCCCATGAACGCGCAGCGGCTTCCAGCGCCCCATCCAGGGAGCAAAGGCGAAGAGGTACGGAAGGTCCGCGTAGTGATCGACGTGGAGATGGGTGAAGAAGATGTCGTTGACCGTCTGCAACGGCACGGCCATCGCGATGATGTTGCGCATGCAGCCGGAGCCGAAATCGAAGAAGAACCGCTTGCCGTTACCCAGCTCGACCATGATGCAGGTGCCGGCCTGTGCGCGCGTCACCGGGATCGGCGTGCTGCCGATGAACGAGATCCGCATTTCGTCGGGCCCGATCTGCTCCTGGCCCGGGTAATAGATGTTGTTGCTGACGAGGTACGGCGTCGGCTTGTAGTACGGCGGAAGCGTGATTCCGCCGCCCGGCACGCCCCCGTAGGGATTCGCTGGCTGCGTCGACGATGGCGTCGCATCGGCCGCCTGCGCCGGCGATGCCACGACTGACGATAGCGCCGCGGCGCCAGCCAGACCTGCGGCCTTGAGTGCATCGCGGCGACTCATCAGTCGTCCACTCGCTTCGCCGACGTCACCCAGGACGCGGTCTTCTTTTGGATCAGGATTCATCGTTCGCTCTCCGCTCGGGTGGTTGTTCGTTTCAACTCCGCTGTGTTCGTCCTGGTTCTCGACCCATGACTTCATGGAGACGGTGCCGGCCGTACGGCTCCCGCCGGTACCGGAGCGGCGACGATCGTCGCGCCAACATCCTTCAGCAGCCGCTGAAATTCGGGTGAAGCAAGAATGATGGTTCCCGCCGCAGCGCGCAGGCGATCCACCGCCTCGTCAGGCAGGACAAAGGTCGTGGGTTGGCGATTGAGGTAGGCCAACTCCTCCTTGTCCTTCAGCGCGGCGAACGACACATCGATGGCGTAGACCTCTGCGGCAGGTGCGCGTATCGCCGCGCAAAGCGCCGAGCCCTTCTCTGCGGAACACGCGGCCAGCTTGCGGATTTCCCTGGTTGTTTGCCACCGCGCCGCAATATCCTTCAACAGCTCGACCGCTTCGTAGGAGAAGTGATCGATGGGAGTGCCCGCGGATTTCATCAGCACGTCGACCGTGCCGGGCGCCGATTCCGATTCGTCCCACTTGGTAGGAGGGAACGACACCGAATTGACGACGAAAACGATGATCCTTTTGACGCGGTCGAGCGGCGTGGGCACGCCCTCGTTGTGCAGCGCTTCGAGGAAGGCAAGCGCGTCCAGCACGCCGCGCATGCCCACGTTGTCGGACACGCCGCCGTCCACGAGATGGATGTACGGCCGCTTGGGGCTATCGAGATACGTTTCAGCATCCCTCAGCCCTCGGATGGCGCGCGATGCAGGCCGCGGCGGGTTCGCGGAGTCGATGAACCGTTTCGCCCAGGGCGGAACGACGTAGGCGCAGGTGCCGCCATAGTTGTTGATCGTAACCGGGGAGAGCACCACGGGCACGGCAGACGATGCCGCGGCGGCGCGGGACAACGGTACGCTGTCCAGATCCGAGCAAAGCACGTCGAATGCGTTCTGGGTGAATGCCAATCGGTTGCCGGTCGACAGGTCGGTGGCCGATGCCATGATGAACGGACCGGTGCCGCGATTGAGGTCGCCGAAGCGTCGCACCGTCGAACAGGATCTCGTCGTACAACTGGGCCGCCAATTCGGATCGGCCCCAGCCGGTCGAAGACAGGGATCCCCAGTACTTCGGCGAGAAGGCACGGGCGATGATTTCGCCCTGGACGTCGCGCTTGAGGAAGCGTTGCTCGTAATCGGCGAAGAGCTTGTCGCCGTAAAGGCCGTAGGCCAAAGCCGTGAAGCTGCCGCCCGACACGCCGGTGATGACATCGACTGCATCGATCAGGCGCACCTTGGCGCCGTTCGGTGCAATGACGTCGGTACGTCGGAGAAACTCCAGAACGCCGTACGAAAACGCTGCAGCCCGTGTGCCTCCCCCCGAGAAGGCAAGGATGACGAGGTTGTCCTGGCCCTTGGAGTGCTTCAGGCGATTCTGAAACGTGTAGCCGCGATCAACGTTGAGCCTGCGTGATCGGCGCGTTGATCGGACGCGTGGCGCAACCGCCCAGTAGAACCAGCAGGGCAAGCAGCGATGACCCTGCCAAGCGTGACGGATTCATAGCTGTTCTCCCGAAGAAAGCAATCGATCCAATCACCAACGAAACGCCTATTTCCTGGTCACAGCGGCGGCGGGCTGCAGGAAGTCAATCTGTCGCGAGCTCTTGGGTGGCATGAATCTGAAGGTGGCGTCGGTGATTTTGGGCGCGGCATCCCATTTCGACAGCACCACGGCGAATTGCGGCGATCCAGATACCTTCTTCGAGGTCACGATGAACTTGCGCGGCAGCGGCTTCGCTCCTTCCTGGATCCATATCTGCCAGTCGACCTCTGCGTTGCGAAACGCGAGGTGGTCGCACGGCACGCCTCCAACGACTGACTTGCCGACCACGAACGCCGAGGTCAGACCCTGCGTAAACCGCTCGAATGCGTCCTTGTAGACCAGGTCGGAACCGGGCGCGATGATGTCGAGCTTGTCGCGCGCGAAGTCGAGCATCGCGTCGATCGTGGGCGGTGCAGGCGACGTCGCGTAATACCTCTGGTCGGGGAGATCCACAGCAAGCGTCTTGCCGTCGTAATAGAACGTCTGGTTGATCACCTCGCCCATCCGCTCGACGCGCATCCTGTTCGGTCGCGCAACGGTGACCGCCACGTGCTGGCCGTACTGAAGCTTCTGCCCGTTGGGAAGCACAACCTCGATCGTCGCGTCCGCGTCGACGCGAAACTGCTTCGCTCCCGCGAGATAGTCGGTGGAGCGACGCAGCAGCTGCAGCGCGTCGGAATCGATCTCATCCGCCTGCGCGAAGGTCGGGATCGGTGATGCAGCCGCGATCGCGGCAAGGACAGACAGCAGCCAGCGATAGTAGGGGGTCGTGCGCTTCATGGTGTGAGGTCTCCTCTGATCAGCGAGCGTGGCGGCGACTAGCGCCCAGCCCTGTTTCCGGCTGCGCCCGGTTGATTGACGCCGGCATCCTTGCCCGAAGCAGCGCCACCAACGTTCCCCGCCGCACCGGGCTGATTGACGCCGCGATCCTTGCGCGTCCCTGCGCGCCTGTTCCCGGCAGCGCCGGGCTGATTGAGGCCGGGATCCTTGCCCGGACCCGCGCCCTTGGCATTCCCGGCGGCGCCGGGCTGGTTGATGCCTGGATCTCTGGCAGGAGGCGCGCCAACGTTGCCGACGGCGCCCGGTTGATTGATGCCCGGGTCCTTGGCAGCGCCAGCGCCCTTGTTGCCGGCGGCCCCACGCTGGTTGACTCCGGCGTCGCGGGCGAGCAGCGCGCCCGACACAGTCAGCACCATCGCGCCGCCGATCATCACGGAAATCCACTTCTTGCATCGTGCGGCGTCGTTCATCGGTTCATCCTCCAATTGGCATGGTTCGACGTTGCCACGCTGGAATTGGGTCGCCTATTGGACCTTGGGCCAACGCGAAAGAGTCGCCGATGGATCATTCGCGAGATGTCGACGTGGTTCACCCGACAACGGCGCCGATCGCTGCGAGCAGCGCTTCGTCGTCGAAGGGTTTTCGCAAGAAGGCATAGGCGCCGGCCTGCATCGCGCGCGCCTCGTCACCTGGATCGTCGAGGGCGGTGATGAAGATGACCGGTACCGCAATACGCGCGACCTTGAGCTGCGCCTGCACATCGAAACCGGTCATTCCTTGCATGCCGATGTCGAGCACGACGCATTGCGGACGCTGCGCGGGCAGCGATTGCAGGAACTCCTGTCCCGAGGCGTAAGACTCCACGGCGATTCCGGCCGACCGGAGCAAGCGCTTGAGCGCCTTGCGGATCGCCTCCTCGTCATCCACGACGGCAACGACTGGCCGGAGCTTTTTCATCACGCCTGGAGCCTAGGCGCTGATGCCAGGGACGACCATTGGACCTTGGTCCAACGCGCGCAGCGGCACGGGCTGCTAATGTCCAGCGCATGCCAAACTGCACACCTCGTCAGTCGCCGCTGCCTCGGACGCGAAGGAACCACGCACTCGTCTGCGCACGACTGGCGCTGAGCATTGCCCTCGTCTGCGTGTCAGTACCGACGCAAGCAGAACGCGTCACATTGGAGGATCGGCGGACAACGTTTCAGCATCTGACGGTGATCGAAGACACCACGCGTCGCGAGCGCTACCTGTACAGCGATGACGAACGCTACCTCCAGGGCCAGATCTCGCTGCGCCGGCCCGACCCGCACCGCTGATCCGGTGCCTTTCGCTTTCAAGGCCCGTCAGGGCAGCGCCACGACGAACACGAGATTGGTTCCCAGCATCGATGGCTTGTAGTAAGTCGAGCCGCAGCGCATGTAATCGACATCGTTGAGCTTGGTTTGCGCACATCCCGGGGGCAGCGTCGTGACCATCGTCCCTACCGGCGGTGGACCCTCCGGCGCAGCGGCCGGCGGCGGCCTGGACGCGCCGCAGCCGCAGCATTGGCGTTCGCTGCTGCTGCATTCGCGTTCGCCGCTGCGGCGGCGCTCGCATTCGCCGACGACGAGGCGACGACTGTGGTCGCCACCGCGGTACGCCGTACAGGCGCGACGACAAGGCCCGCCGCCGCCTCGCGGACGAAGCCGAGGTTGAATGGAGCTTCAGGCCTGTCCGCCGCGCACATCATCGCGATGAAACAGGCACTCAGAGCGACAGGCTTGAGGATGGTACTCATGATGTCTCCTTCCTAGTCTTGGCGGCGTGATTTCGGCACGTCAGTATTCAGGGGAAATGCAATCCACGACTACTGGACCTTGGTCCAATGCCCAACGTCAGGCGATCGCGCGCACCAGTCGTGGCCGACGTCCCCGTTTCACCGGTCGTACATCAAAGTCCGCCGCCCCAGCGATACTGCCAGGCGATTCCCGACCAGGTCGAAGTCGTTTCCGGTACGAGCGGACACTCCGCTGCTCGCATAGAGCTTGATGGAGTTGCGGGCGTCCACGGGAAACGCCAGCGTGCCGCCCACGCGCCAGTTCTGCTGAAGATCGTTGCTCAGCGCGCCGTTGATCGTCGTGCGGCCGCCGGTGAAATAAGTGGCATCCAACGAAGCCCAGATGCCCGAAGGGAAGCCGTAGATCGCGTGCCCTCGCATCGAGTAGACCGGGTCCTGCGAGCGGGTGTTGCCACCGAGGAAGTCCGTGTTGTCCGTATACAAGGTTACCGCCGCGGAGACCTCCAGCGTCCACGGACCCACGGCCTTGGAAACGCCCACCTCCGGCTTGAAGGACCAGCGGTTGGTGCCGATGTTGACCAACCTGCTGGGGTCGTATTGGCCGGTCGGCACCGACACCTGCAAGCTCACGCCGACGATCAGGTCCTGTTGGTACTCCGCGGAACTCCTTCAGCGTGAGCGCGGGCGCGCCGTAGAGGTTGACGGACAGCCGGAATCTGGCATCGGCAAGACCGTCGACTTCGCGCTGAATAGTCTCGCCCGTGGAGACCGCCCGCGCCGTTCCGGACAGCCAGGTATAGGGCACGATGGCGTCGAACTTGCCGGACTTGCCCCACAGGTCGAGTGTCCGTACGTAGGCGAGGACCGCGCTGGACGTCTTGAGGTTCGGATCCTGCACCGGGAGCGAGGCGTCGAACGCGAGGCCGCCTTGCGTATAAACGTAGCCCGATATCAGGAAGTTCACGCCGATCGGCGCGTTGGAGTAGGCGCGGGGCTCGATGTCCTGCGCGCGTGCCGTGGACACACCCGCGATGAGCGTGCATGCGAGCGCGCTGATGCGCGCCCATCGCATAGGCCCTGCGCAAAATGCGTCGCATGGTGATCAACGAGTTCGGAACCCGCTATCAGGCGACGGGCAATGCACCGAACGTACCGGCAGGCGCCGGAAAGAGGTATTGGACCTTGGTCCAACGGCGGGCAGTGCGCACGCAGGCGCATCACTCTTTCGCGTCGGGCGCCCCAATGCCGAGCCGCTCGCCCATGCGCGCAAGCTCGGCAAGCGACCGCGCGCCCATCTTCTCCATGACGCGTGCGCGGTGGACCTTGATGGTCTTCTCGACCGTCCCCAGATCGCCGGCGATCTGCTTGTTCAACTTCCCGGCGACGACCTGCTCGAGCACCTCTCGCTCACGTGGCGTGAGCGTCGCGAGTCGTTCGCGGACGAGCGCCATGTCCCGCTGCGCACGACGGGCGACTCTATCCGTCTCGACCGCCTCCTCGACCGCCGCGAGCAGATCGTCGTCGTTCACCGGCTTGGAGAGGAAGTTCAGTGCGCCGGCGCGCATCGCCCGCACGCTCGTCGGGATGTCGCCATGACCCGTGATGAACACGATCGGAAGCGGGCAGCCGGCATCCACCAGTCGCCGCTGCAACTCGAGTCCGTCGACACCCGGCATTGCGACATCGAGCACGAGGCAACCGGGCGCGGCCGGATCGTACTGGCGCAGGAACGCGTCGGGTGAATCGTAGGTGACCTCTTGCCACCCGGCGGACCGCAACAGGCGCGAAAGACCCTTGAGGACCGACGGATCGTCGTCGACGACGAACACCGTGGGCGAGTCTTCGCTCATGGATCAGGGGCGTTCGCCATGGACGTAGCGAGCGGTGCGAGGTCCGCTTTGGCGGGCTGCTGTGGACGGATTCGCAGCGTCCCCGGCCGGCAACGAGAAGCTGAACGTTGCGCCGTGATCGGCATTGCCGGTTGCCCACAGCCGGCCCCCATGTGCGGTGACGATGCTGCGGCCGATCGCCAGCCCGAGGCCGATACCGAAGGCCTTGTTTGTCACAAACGGCTCGAAGATCCGCTCCAGCTGATCGGGCGCAATGCCCTTGCCGCGGTCGGTGACGGAGACGACGACTTGCCCGTTGTCCGATTCCGTCCGAAGCGCCAGCCGCCGCTCGCCGGCGGGGACATCGGCCATCGCCTCGCAAGCATTGACGGCCAGGTTCAGCAAGAGCTGCTGCAACTGCACGCGATCGCCGTTGACCAGCGGCAAACCGGGCTCGAGATCGGTGGCGATCGAAATGTTGCGGCTGACAAGATCGCTGTGCAGCAAGCGAAGAATCTCACGGATGAGCTCGTTCAAGTCGAGCGTCTCCCGGTTCGCTTCACCGCGCTCGAATAGCGCGCGCAGGCGCCTGATGACATTGCCGGCGCGCTGGTCGTCAGCGACGATGTCAGTGAGGATTTCTCGTATCTCCTGCAGGTCCGCTACATCCGCCTTCAGGAAACGCAACGCCGCCTGCGCGTTGCTGAGGATGGCCGTCAACGGCTGGTTCAGCTCGTGCGCGAGCGAGCCGGAGAGCTGTCCGAGCATCGCGACCCTGGAAAGGTGTGCAAGCTCGCTTTCATGTCGCCGCGCCTCGATCCCGGCCTCCACTCTGGCGGTGTCGTCGGCCGTGACGCCCCGCATGCGAACGGGTCGCCCGCGAGCATCGACCTCGCCCCGCCCCCGCGCAGTGAGCCAGCGCATGGCGCCATTCGCGAGCGGGACACGGTATCGGACGTCGTACTCGCCGCCGCTCTCCATGGCGCGCCGCGATCGCTTCCCGCACCGTCCCGCGATCGTCCGCATGCACGGCGTGGAGGAACCGCTCCAAGTCATACGGCTCGGACGCGTCGATGCCGAGCAGTGCGAACTGCTGCGGATTCGCCCAGAACGTCCGCCGGGGGATGTCCTGCACCCACATGCCAAGACCTGTGGCGGCCGCCACCAGGCTCATCCGCTGTTCGCTCTCGCGCAGCTCGAACTCCGCCCGCCGCCGGACACGGCGCTGTGCGAGGAGTGCGGCGATCAGCGCAGCCTGCGCGAGCAGGAGCACGACCACGACCATGATGTGCCACCGGTAAGCCTCCCAGAGCGTCGGCTGGCGGTACCTGAGGATTGCATCGGGCGGAATCGCGGACTCGTCGAACCCAAATCGACGTAGCTGATGCATGTTGAGGATGTAGGCGTTGGGAACCGCGGAGGGCGCCGCGAGCGCCTCCGGCTTCTCGCCGCGGAGCAGGCGCGCCAGCAGTTGTCCTGCCTGTCGCGCGATCTCCTCGATCGGAGCGATGTAGCCACCCATCGTCCCCACCTCGACGGAAGTTGCTGGCATTGCCGTACACGGGGACGGGCGATATGGAGACGATCTGGGTCGCGACCTCCTGCGGGACGAGTCGCTGGCCCGTGCCGTCCTGCCTGAGGCCAGGAAGATAAATGATGGAGTCAGCGGCTAGTCGTCGCACCCGGTCGAGAATCTCGGCCAGCGGCAGCCCGACCCAGAACTCGAACTCGACGCGTGCCTCGAGCGGCTTGAAGGCGCGGCGCAGCAACGCCTCCCAGGCGCGGTCGAACTACGACGTGCCGGTGATCACCACGACGCGGCGCGCGCCTGGATGGAGCCGCAGCGCCAGCTCGATCGTCTTCTCGGGCTCGAAGCTCGACCGGTACGCCGATCACGTCGCGCGGCAACTGCATGCCGGCGAGCTCTTGCGTGCCGATCGATACGTGCACGACCGGAACGCCGGGAAGAAACTGATCCCGTCGCTGCAGCAGAAATTTGAGCGCCGGACTGCGGACGGCCACGATCGCATCAATCTGCGTCCCCGCGTATTTCTTGCGCAGGAACGCAACGAGATCATCCTCATAACCCGCCGGCCGTGATCCGTCCAGAGCAAGAAATTCGTTGAACAGCTCGACCTCGGGTCCGTATTCGGCCCGCAGCACCTGTCGAGCGTCTCGTCGATGACGGCGAGGCCGGGCAGTACGCGGTTGTCCGAATAGAGGACGAGCACGTTTCGGGGCGGCTCTGCGGCGAGCGCCAGCGTGCCGGCGAGCGCCAGGATGACCCCCGCCAGCCACCGGCAGCGAAGCCGCGGCGAGGATGAAGTGCGCAGTAGAGGATAGAAATGGATGGTTGTTCATGAACGAAGCCGGCGGCGCGGTGCTACTTCATCGTGAGCGGCTGCTCGTAGCAGAACTCCACGCGTGTGGATGCCGAGGGAGTATCCGCCCGATAGGAACAGTCTATCCGCCGTGGTAGGACGCGAGCAAGATGCCTCCGTGGCTGTTGACTCCACAAACTGGCGGAGCCCTGCGGTAGCGCGCACACTGCTGGACTTGTCTGTGGCGCCGGACATCGAGTCAGGGGAAGAGATTGTCATGCCGAAGTTCAATGCAATCCAGGCAGTGATCCTTTGTCGCATTGCTTGCTGCCGCCTGTGGCGGCGGATCCGATGCGCCGCCCGGACCCCGGCGCAGCCCCACCGCTCTCCGTGGTCGTCCTCGGCGACTCGATTGCCTCGGGCGAGGGTATCAACTACGGCTACACCATACTACACCGGCTTTCCGGATGAATGGTACGGCGGCGTCGTCAATCCGGAATGGCAGGGCGACTACCAACTCTGCCACGACTCGGCGCAGGCCTACGGCGATGTGCTGGCGCCGATGATCGGGGCGACGCTGACGAAGTTTGCCTGCACCGGGTCTACCTACGACAACGGGATCGCGTTCGACCGGCGCTACGACGGCGCGCTGTATCGGCCGGCACAGTTCGGCAACTGGCTCGGGATGACCAACCTCAACCCCGCCTACGATGCTGCCAAGCCGGATGTCGTGATCATCACGCTGGGCGCGGACGACGTCAGCTTCGCGGATGTCTTCACCTTCTGCGCGACCGGCTATACGGACGCCGCGGAGGTGGCTGCTATCGCCAAGCGCCGGACCGATCGCGCCAGCTTCGCGCCAACTTCGTGAAACGGTTCCCCACCGTGGAGGCGTGGCTGAATCGACCGCCGCGCGCGGCTCGTCGTCGTACTGCACGGCGGCCAATCCCGGCGCGCCGATTGAATCTGTTCTGGGACCCGATCAACAGTGGCCAGATTGCGGGTAACTACAAGAGCCTGGTGGCGGCGATCAAGGCGCGCGGCGAGCAGGCCGGCAAGGTTCCGCGGATCATCTTCACCACCTACCATCAGCCGCTGCCGGGACCGACGCAATCGACGATGTCTCGACCTGGGCGATCTCTACGCGTGACGAGATCGACTATCTGATCACGCCTCGAGAATACGCTGAAGGCGACGCTGATCGCGGCCGTGAGCGGATTGGACGGCGTGTCCGTCGCCGACATCTCCGGCGTCGTGAAGGTCACGAGTACTGCACCAGCGATCCCTGGACCTATGGCATCAGCGTGCTGCTGTGGAACGACGAGAGCCTCGCGCCGTTCCATCCGATGCCGCAAGGCCAGGCGGCCATCGCGGCCGTCCTGAAGCAGAGCTTTCCGCAGCAATAGGACGCCAGTTCGCGGTCGCGAACTCATCTTCCTGCAGAGGGAAGTTCAATGAGACTCACTTTTGTGGACGAGTGCGGATCGGCGACAAGAAGGCGTTTGTTGTTGGCTGCCACAAGTCATGCGTTGATCGGCGTTGCCTTGTGCGCGCACGCTCAGAAGACGATGATCTATCGCATAGGGTATCTGCATCCCACGGATGCTCAAGACTTCGCCACCGGAGCACCCGACCCTTGCCATGCCGCCTTTCGGCGCGCTTTGGAGAGTTTCGGCTACATCGTCGGTGTGAACACCTTCGATTGAAGACGCTTTGCGGAAACAGGTATCGATTGACTGCCCGCCATGGCGGCCGAACTCGTTGCCAGTCGAGTCGACGTCATTGTTGCCGTCTCCCCCACGGCCATTCGAAACGCCTGCGCTGCAACGCAAACGATTCCGATCGTGATGGCATTCAGCGGTGACGATCCGGTCAAGAGCGGATTTGCCGCAACTCTCGCGCGTCCCGGCGAGAAAACACGACGGGCATCACGGCAGTGGCGCTCGATATCGCGCCGAAAGTGGATCGAATTCCTGCGCGAGCTTGTCCCGAACCTGAAAACCGTCGCCGTGTTGCGATTGCCCGGCCGGCAGGACCACTCGGCCCAGATCGACGTGTTAAGGGCAGCCGCCGAGAACAGCGGCATGTCGGTTTCTGAAAGGTTGTGGAAGCGCGCAGCGTCGACGAGTACTCGGATGCGTTCGAAAGCGCCGGTGCCAGCAGTCAAGGAATTGTCGTGTTGTCGGGACCGGAGTTCACCGGCAATCGATTTCGTAATCGCTGGAACTGGCCAATCGATACCGGTTGGCGTCGCTTGACTATCAGTTTTCCGAGTTCGTTTCGATTGGAGGGACACTATCCATGGAACGGATATCACCGATCTGTCTTACCGAGCCGTCGCCTACGTCGACAAGATATTGAAAGGCGCGAATCCCGCCGAACTGGCCATCGAGCAGCCAAGAAAGCTGTTCCTCGTGGTAAATCGCAAGTCCGCGAATGCGTTGGGCCTGACGGTTCCGGCGGCTCTGACGCTCCAGGCCGACAAGGCTCATTCAATGAATTTCGGGGACGAAGTTGTAACCGCTCGCCCCACTACGCAGGCGGGTCAGGGTTCCGCACGCCCGGACCGTCCGGGTCCTGCGGTCACGCCGAGCTTCGTGGCCGCAATCGCCGCCTGCGTCCTGCTCGACACCTTGAGGGCACGAAAGACCGCGGTGATGTGAGCCTTCACCGTGCGCTCGGCGAGGCCCAGTTCACGACAGATGACCTTGTTTGACGCGCCGTTCGCGATCAGTCGCAACACGTCGATCTGCCGCGCGGTGAGGCCGAGCGAATCCAACGTCGGCGCATTTCGGCGCACGCCCGCCACGCTTTCCATGGCCTCGGAGCGCATCAGCGCCTCTGTCGGCAGATACTTGCCGCCAGCCTGCACGAGGCGCACGGCGCTCAGCATCACTTCGTTGGACGATGACTTCGGGATGAATCCGGCGGCTCCTGCACCGAGTGCGGCCAACACGGTCTGCTGATCGGTCGCGGCCGAAATCACGATGACGGGGACTCCGGGAAACCGGGTGCGCCACGCCTTCACTGCCGCAATCCCGGACAGGCCCGGTAGATTGAGATCGAGCAGGACGAGATCGGGCTCCTTGCCGCGGCCGGCCAGCTCGAGGCCACGCTCGCAATCGCTCGCGACATCGATGTCGGCGGCGGCATCGAGTCGACGGAGAACGTTGCCGACAGCCTCCTGGATGAGCGGGTGGTCGTCGATGACCAGCGCTCTCATGGCGCCACCTTCAGGCTAGCCCATTCGGGCAGGCGGCGACGGCATGCAGATCGAATTCCGCGCAATCGGTCAACGACATGCGTCCCTTATTCGAACCGCCGCAGCCAACGGTTCCGGCAGCTGCCGCATCGAGCGACCCTTGAGGGCGATTCCGGTCGCAGGGCCATGCGACGTAGATTGCTCATGCGCAATTTCGCGATGTCGCGCGTAGCGCGATCTCATTCATCAGGAGGGAGACCATGAGCAATCTGACGAAGTGTGCATGGGCAGGTGCGGCAGTGGCGTTGTTCGTGTCGAGCGCGCGTGGGCCAACGATGGGCCGCCGTGCCGCGAACACAAATTGAACGGTTTGTACGTGTTCACGGCCAGGGGATACACGAACAGCGGCGCGACGCCGAAAGCAATTGTAGAACTTCTCCGTTTCAACGGCGACGGCACGCTGTCCGTCACCGGCGGAACGGTGAGCATGGGCGGCAACATCGTGACGATCCAACCCGGAGCGTCGACCGGAACGTACACGCTCGACGAGGACTGCCGGGGCACCTTGGTCTTCCTCCCGAGCGGGCCGTCGTTCAACATCTTCGCAACACCGCGAGGGGAAGACCTGTGGATGATCCAGACCAACCCCGGCAACATCTTTCAGGGTAACGTGACGCGAATGGCGCCCTGAAGCGCACGAGTCGAGGACCGGGGCTCTGCGACGCCGAAGAACCTGTTGGCAGTCCAGTCGCAACGAGCGTTGCACGCGCCCTGGTCGACATAGGCGGGGTCGTTGGTGCATTCTTGCTGCCCGATCCGGCCCCGCCGGTCGATGCTGTTCGACGAGGATCGTCCAGGACCGAGGTCCCTTCGAACTTTCGCCGTGCCGCTCTTCTCGCGCCCATCGCTATTCTGGAAGTACGCCGCGTACTTCAGCGGCCTGGTGAGTGCACTGCTCGTTGTCAGTGGAGCCGTCGGAGGCTACTTCGCCTATCGCGAGGCTGTGGCTGCGCTCGAGGAGCTCCAGCTTGCCCGGGCCCACTTTGCCGCGAGCCAACATCGCGGACTTCATGCGCGGCGTGCAGGAGGCGCTGCACGCGACCGTCAACAAGTTCAACACCGCCGGGCGAGTCGATCCCGAGGACCTGCGCATCGAGCTGGTTGTCGTTCCTGCGTCATCATCCCGAGATCAGCGAGATGCGTTGGATCACCGCCGAGGGCGAGGAGCGCCTCTTCCTATCGCGATTCGGTCCCAATGTCACGGGCCGCCGCGACAACTGGTCCGATGATCCGGCTTTCATCGGAGCACACAAAGCCTCCAGGTACGTCGGCAGGTGTACTTCCGCAAGGAGACGGAGCCGTATGTCTCGGTCGCGGCCGCGCGCGATGCCGCAAGCAGCGTTCTTGCCGCCGAAGTGAACCTCAAGCACGTGTGGGACGTGATTTCGCAGGCACAGCTGGTGCCAGGCGGCGTTGCCTACGTGGTCGACGCTCCGGACAGCTCATTTCGCATCCCGACATGGGTTGGTTCTCGCCAAGACGGACATGTCCAGGCTGCCGCATGTGCGGCGGACTCTGGATCGTGCGCTGTCTGGCGCAGCGGTCGTCGGCGACGGCACGCGACGTCAAGGGCATGCGGGTGGTTGCGACGGCAGAGCGCATAGAAGGCCTTGGCTGGACCGTTTTCGCGGAGCAGTCGCTCGACGAAGCGTTCCTGCCCGCCTATGCCTCCATCGCAAGGTCGATCGTGCTCGTCCTGCTGGGCGTCGACGGCGGCCGTCGCAGCCAGCCTCCTGCTGGCGCGGAGCATGGTGCGGCCGATTCGCGAAATCGAAACGCGGGCGCGACAACTGGGAGAGGGGGATCTCGCATGGCCGCATCGCGCTTTCCACCGGCGACGAGCTCGAGGCGCTTGCCGGTCAATTCAACCGCATGGCCGACGCGGCTGCAGGAAACGCACGAGATGCAGGATCGCGCATTGCCGCGAGGACGCGCGACCTCGCGGTCGCCAACGCGGCCAAGAGCCGCTTTCTCGCGGTGGCGAGTCACGATCTGCGGCAACCGCTCCACGCACTCGGGTTGTTCATGGGCAGCTCCGCGCGGCCAAGCTGCCGCCGGCCGAAGCGGCGCTTGTAGAAAAGACTGAACGGTCCGTCGAGGCGCTCAACGAGCTGCTCGACCAGCTCCTCGACCTGTCGAAGCTCGACGTCGGAGCGCTCATCGCGAAGCCGAGGCCGTTCGCGTTGAACGATCTCCTGGCCCGGCTTGCCGCGCAGTTGCGCCCGAGCGCGGAGGCGAAGCGGACTCGCCTTGACCGCGGTGCCGACGTCGCTGTGGGTCACGTCGGACCCGCTGCTCCTCGAACGGATTCTCCTCAATCTCATCACCATTGCGCTCCGGTATGACCGTCGAAGGCAGGATCCTGATCGGTTGCCGGCGTCGCGGCGAACTCGTCGAGCTGCTTGTTGCCGACACCGGCGTCGGCATCGATCCGGACCACTTGCCCAACGTGTTCCAGGAGTTCTACCGGGCCCCTCCGGCAGATCGGGGTATCAACACCGGGTTGGGGCTCGGCCTCGCCATCGTGAAACGGCTTGCGCTGCTGCTCGGCCATCGCGTCGCCATCACGTCGACGCCGGGCAAGGGAACGATGGTTAGCGTGAGCGTTGCGCGGGCATCACCGCAGAGGGAGGCGGTTTCCGCCCCGGCGTCGGTCGTGGACAACCTGCGGGGCGTTCGCGTGCTGGTGGTCGACGACGAAGAGCCCGCGCTGGAGGCCATGCACGGGTTACTGTCGCAATGGGGATGCGACGTGGTTACGGCGCGAAGCGGCGACGAAGCCGTCGGGCGCATTCGGGAAGGACGTCCGGAAGTGGTCCTGTGCGACCTCAACCTCAGAGCGTCGGAAAGCGGCATCGCCGTGTTGGAACGGATCCGGCTCGAAAACGGCCG
The DNA here is from genome assembly GCA_963851465.1 of uncultured beta proteobacterium. Classification (GTDB taxonomy): domain Bacteria; phylum Pseudomonadota; class Gammaproteobacteria; order Burkholderiales; family Casimicrobiaceae; genus VBCG01. The sequence continues at coordinate 384,680 of CAWKPJ010000013.1, read as the reverse complement.
GGCGGTGCCGTGCGCCTACGTGACGGGGGAAACGGAGCCCGACCTCATCGCCGCCGCGAGAGCGTCCGGGCATCCCATCGCCTTCAAGCCGGTGACGCCCGGAAAGCTGCGCGCGTTCGTCGAGCATCTCGTGCAGCCGGCCTAGCGCGTTATCCCGCGTATCGGTCCGATCGCCTTCCTGGCGTGCAGTGCTGCTTTCGAGACACCTCCGCGGAGGCAAAAGTGGCGCGCGATCTACGGATCCAGGCAGTGAACTTCCGGGCTCGCAAATAACGGAAACAATCGCCACGACTGCGCTCAATGCCGATGCACCGTACCTTTGGCATCCTGATAGTGCTGCCTCAGCAGGTCGCGGCCGAAGTCCCCGTTGAAGTCGCGCCACACCGAATGGATATGATTGCCGCCATCCTGGGTCGCGTCGTACTCGATGAGGAACTGCGGGCCTTGGACGCGGTAGTAGTGCTGCCGTCCGCGCTCCGTCGTTCCGGCCCACCCGAAGCGAATGCTCTCGACGCCGCCTTCGCGCACGCGCGCCATGCGCGCTTCGGCGAGCGCCGGCTCGAATGTGCGCGCGTAGACCTCGACGAGCTTGACGAGTTGCGCGCGCTGCGACTCGTTCAGCTTCGTTGCGGCGATCCCGACCGGCGCGAGCGGATCGACCTTTTCCGCATTGGTCGTCACGATGTCACCGTACGTGCGTTCATCGAACACTGCTTCGCGGCGCTGCGAGTCCGATAGCGAGTCGAGCAGCGCGCGCGCCTCGTCCTCCTCGGCGCTCAGCACGCGGAGCCCCGCCTTCGATCCGCGCGCAACATTGGCCGGATTGGCGCCGAAGAAGCTCGGCGTGTCGACGACCAGGCGATCGCCGGCCAGCGTGAAATTGAGCGAAACGTGATGGCCTTCGAAGCGCCACCCCCACGCGTCGGTCTTGCTCGGCGTCCCGTAGATTGTCAGGTGATAGCGCTCCGGATCACGCATCAAACCGAACGTTTCCATCTCGCGCAGCACGAGCTCGAGCTCGATGATGTTGACGACTTTCCGGTAACCGGATGCGGAGAGTGCCTTCTTGAGCAACGCATGCACGGCATCGCGGCCGCGGGCATCCAACTCCTTCAGAGCGACGCCGTTGCGGCTGCGCGGCGTGTAGTGCCAGTCAACGCGGTCGCGATCGGTGAACGGGCGCGCGATCTTTGCTCGCGCTGAGGGTGGCAAAGCTGCCAGCAGGTGCTCGGCGGACTCGCGCATGCTGGCGGCGACGGCCGCAGTCGAGTGCGGGCCATCGTGCGCGACGGCGAGGGATGCCCATGCGGCGAACAACAGTGCGGTGAGCGCATGCATCATCCGAACGATTCCTCCAGCCGGCGGCGGAAAAGGGTATCACGGCCCATCCGGCTCGATCGCTTGCGTGGCATCATCGGGCGGTGCGGCGCGTACCGTGGAAAGAGGCGCGAACTTTGCGAGACACGAGGCGAATCATGTGGAACGGTCATTTCAGGAACCTCGCCGACTGCGCGGTTGTCCTCGCCATAACGATACTTGCGGCTTTACCGGGCGCCGCGCTCGCGAACGACGCGCTGTGGAAACTCCTCAAGGCCGGCGGACACGTAGTTCTCATGCGGCATGCGGTCACGACTCCCGGCGTGGGCGATCCTCCGGGGATGCGTCTCGACGAGTGCGCCACGCAGCGCAACCTGACCGAGGACGGACGACGACACGCGCGGCAGATCGGCGAAGCGTTCCGGGCGCGTGCAATCCCGGTCGATCGCGTGTTGTCGAGCCCGTGGTGCCGGTGCATCGAGACCGCGAAGCTCGCGTTCGGCGGGGAGCCGAAGATTGAAGCGTCGCTCGGCAACCTGTTCGGCCGTCCCGAGAATAGCGCGCACCAGGTACGCGCGATGAGCGCGCTCGTGGGCGAGCGACGCCGCGGCGGCACTCTCGTATTGGTGTCGCACGGATCGACGATCTCCGCGCTGACCGGCGTGTCGCTCGACACCGGTGAGATGGTCGTCGTGACACCCGAGGGCGATGGGCGTTTCACCGTTGCCGGAAGGCTGACGGTATCGGACCGTTGACCATCGGATGGCAGCATGAGTAGCGCGGCGCGACGGGCAATTGACGCGCCAAGTTACGCGCTGAGCGGGTGGGTCGAAGCGGCTGCCCTGGTCTGCGCCATCGGCGCGTTGAGCGTTACCTATGCAATCGGTCACACCTTCGGCGCTCACCCGATTGCCTTCATTCTCTACGCCATGCTGGCGTCGGCCCTTGCCACGCTCGCATTCACCGGATTCGGCACCAGCGCACTGGCAATCATGCTCGATCCCTTGAGCTGGATCGTCGGCCTCGCGATCATTCTCATTGAAGTCTTCTACTTCCTGACGCTCACCTACGTGCCACCCGCGCATGGCAACCTGGTCCTTCGCATCGGTATACCGCTTGCCATGGTGTCGGGCTGGGCGTTGTTTGGCCGACGTCCGCCAGCTCTCTCCATCGCGGGCGGCGTCGTCATCATTGCCGCCACAGCGTTCGTCGTTCATGTGACCTCTTCGGACGTTCGCTGGCCAATGGCCGTGTCAGGCGTCCTGGCTGCAGCGTTCATGGTTGTGCGCGGGTTCGCGAGCGAGTTTCATCCATGGAATCGAGCCGCGCGCACGGTCCGCGAGAAACTGCGAGTCACCGGCATCGTGGTCCTCGTCACCTCCTTCATGAGCCTCACTCTCGTGGCGCTTGCGGCCGTTGCGATTGCCGCGGGCAGTCATTCCTCGCATTCGCTTTGTGCCGACCGTCACCGACATGCTTCACGTGCCCACCATCCTTCTGGGCTGCCTTGCCGGCGGTGCGATTCTCACGCTCATGATGTATCTGAACTTCTCCTCCACCGTGAAGATCACCACGGAGAGTCTCACGGCGATGATGGCCTTCTCGCCCGTCACGACGTGGGCCTTCCAGGAGCTTGCCGTCGCGCTCGGCCTGATTGCCGTCAATCGTCCGGGGCCACAACTCATCGCCGCAATGTTCGTATTGGTTGTGTCCGTCCTGCTGATTTTCTGGGCCGACCAACGGGCACGGCAATTCCGCCGAGGGAATGCGGCTCGGACGGGATAGCGCATGAGGTACGCAACGCTGGCCTCTTGCTGAGCGGTTCCCTTGCCAGTCGAAACGGCGCTATCATTCCTTCGACCTCAACAATCGCTGGGCTCTCGGGGGGGCGCATGCGCGCTCAGGAAACCTACAACGATCAGGTCGTGAGGCTGTTTCTGCTCGCCGCGGCGGTCTGGGGCATCGTCGGCATGGCGATCGGCGTGTACGCCGCGGCCGAAATGGTGTGGCCCTCGCTCAATTTCGACGTGCCGTGGCTGACCTTCAGCCGGATTCGCCCCGCCCATACGTTCGGCGTCATCTTCGCGTTCGGCGGATCGGCGCTGATTGGCACCTGCTACTACATCGTCCAGCGAACCGGCCACACGCGACTCGCATTGGGCGGGCTCGCCAACTTCACGTTCTGGGGGTGGCAGCTCGGTTGCATCCTGGCGATGGTGACGATGCCGCTCGGCATCACGCAGAGCAAGGAATACGCCGAACCCGAGTGGTTCATCGATATCGCCGTCGCCGTCGTCTGGGTTTCGTTCGGAACCGTGTTCTTCGCGACGATCGCCCGCAGGCGCATCCGCCACATCTATGTCTCCAACTGGTACTACGGCGCCCTCATCATCGCCGTGGGTCTGTTGCACATCGTGAACAACATTGCGTTACCCGTATCCTTGACCAAGTCCTATCCGGTGTATTCAGGGGCGGCCGACGCGATGGTGCAATGGTGGTACGGCCACAACGCGGTCGCGTTTTTCCTTACCGCGGGCTTCCTCGGAATGATGTACTACTTCGTTCCGCGCCAGGCGCAGCAGCCGCTGTGGAGCTACCGCTTCTCCATCGTCAATTTCTGGGCACTGATATCGATCTACATGTGGGCGGGCCCGCACCATCTGATGTATACGGCGCTGCCCGACTGGGTGCAGTCGCTCGGGATGGCGTTCTCGTTGATCCTCCTGATGCCGAGCTTTGGCTCGGCGGCTAACGGCCTGTTGACGTTCAACGGCTCCTGGCATTTGCTCAAGACCGATCCCGCCGGCGAAGTTCATGGTGCTGGCGCTCGTGTTCTACGCAGGGACGACGCTCGAAGGCTCGATCCTGGCGATCAAGACCGTCAACTCGTTCACGCATTACACCGAGTGGACGGTCGCGCACGTGCATTTCGGCGCGCTTGGCTGGGTGGCGATGATCACCATCGGTTCGCTCTACGCGATGGCCCCGCGCGCGCTCGGCCAGCCGGCCATGCATTCGCGCGCGGCGATGGAGCTGCATTTCTGGCTGCACACCACCGGCGTGCTGCTTTACATATTCTCCATGTGGATCGCCGGCACCATTCAGTTCCTGATGTGGCGCGCCACCAGTCCCGACGGCTCGCTGACCTATCCGTTCATCGACAGCCTGATCGCCATCAAGGGGATGTACGCCGTGCGCTGGTTCGCCGGCGTCATCATCCTGGTCGGCATGGTGGTGATGGCGTGGAACCTCTGGCACACCGCTGCCGCGGCGCGGGCCCGTCTGATCAAGCCGATCCCGGTCCCCATTCCCGAGCCCGAGCAGCAGCAAGTGCCGGCGCCGTTGCCGGCTTACGGCTGACGGGCAGCAGACCATGGCGCGCGGCTACAAGTACTACGAAGCGGTCGAGAAGAACGCGGCCCTGCTCGGCATCCTGATATTCGTTGCGGTTTCGTTCGGCGGCCTTGCGGAAGTCGTGCCGCTGTTCATCCAGGCGCAAACCCTTGAACCGCCACCGGGCGTCAAGCCGTACGATCCACTGCGCCTCGCCGGCAAGGACATCTACGTGCGCGAAGGCTGTTACCTGTGCCACTCGCAGATGATTCGCGCGCTCCGCGCGGAGACGCAGCGATACGGTCATTTCTCGGTCGCCTCCGAATCGGTGTACGACCGCCCGTTCCAGTGGGGCTCGAAACGAACTGGACCTGATCTTGCGCGCGTCGGCGGCAAGTATTCCGACGACTGGCAGCGCCGGCATCTCCTCGATCCGCGCGCGTTCGTCCCCGAGTCGAACATGCCGCGCGTACCCGTGGCTCGCGGCGAACAAAGCTCGACGGCGCCGACATCGCGGCACGCATGCGCGTGCTGCGCAAGCTCGGCGACCCGTACATCGACGCCGACATCGCCGAGGCGCCGAAAGCCGTCGCCGACAAGACGGAGCTCGACGCGCTGGTCGCGTATCTCCAGGGGCTCGGCATTGCCAACGACCCGGCAAAGGAACCTTCGAAATGAGTCCGCTCTGGGGATATGTCGCCGGCATCGTTACGTTGGTCGTCATGCTCGCGTTCATCGGCATCTGGGTATGGGCGTGGCTTCCGCATCACAAGCCGAGAATTCGACGCCCTCGCCACGCTTCCGATGGAAGATGGAAAGGACGAGCCATGACCGAGTTCTGGTCGGGATGGGTGATCCTGCTGGCCGTCTTCACGCTCGGTGCTTCGCTGTTCCTCTTTATCTATGGGCTGCGGGTCGACATCCCGACGCAGCCCGACGGCACGAGTGGACACGTGTGGGCGCACGGCGTGTTGCGCGAAAGCGTGCGGAGTCTTCCGGTCTGGTGGATCGTGATCTCGGCGATCGGATTCGTCGCCGCCTTCGTCTACCTCGCGCTCTATCCTGGCTTCGGTGCGTTCAAAGGCTTTCTCGGCTGGACCGCGCACGACGAGCTCGCACGCGACCAGGCCGCAAACCGCCAGCTCGAAGCGCCGCTGCGCGAGCGCGTCCGCGGCAAGACGGTCGAATCCATCGCCACCGACCCGGAGGCGTTGCGCGCGGGCGGAATGCTGTTCGTCGAGAACTGCGCGGCATGCCACGGCCGCAACGCGTCTGCTGCGGTCGACATCCGACGCAGCCCGACGGCACGACCGGACACGTGTGGGCGCACGGCGTGCTGCGCGAGAGTGTGCGGAATCTTCCGACCTGGTGGATCGGGATCTCGGTATTGGGATTCGTCTCCGCCTTCGCCTACCTTGCGCTCTATCCTGGCTTCGGCGCGTTCAAGGGCATTCTCGGCTGGACCGCGCACGATGAGCTCGCACGCGCTCAGGCCGCAAACCGCGAACTCGAAGCGCCGCTGCGCGAGCGCCTCCGCGGCAAGACGGTCGAATCCATCGCCACCGACCCAGGGGCGTTGCGCGCGGGCGGAATGCTGTTCGTCGAGAACTGCGCGGCATGCCACGGCCGAGACGGGCGAGGCAACGCAGCGCTGGGTGCTCCGAATCTCACCGACGGTGACTGGCTCTACGGCGGCGACGGCAAGGCGATCCTGACCAGCATCCTGGACGGGCGCCGAGGCGCGATGCCCGCGTTCACGGGCACCCTTCCCGACGATTCGATCCTCGACCTCGCCCACTACGTCGCGAGCCTGTCCGGGACACCGAACGACTCCTTGCGCGCGCAGCTCGGCAAGCGGATCTTCTCCAACTGCGCGCCGTGCCACGGCGCCGACGGCAAAGGCAATCCGGCGCTTGGTGCGCCTAACCTCACCGATGCCGTCTGGCTTTACGGCACCAGCAGCCCGCGAGGCATCGCCGAGACCATCCGTCGGCGGCCGCAACGGCGTGATGCCGGCATGGCGCGACCGCCTTGGGCGACGAGGACGCGATGCTCGTCGCGGCCTGGGTCTACGCACAATCGCACCCGGCGACCGTCGCCGCGCGATGACGTGATGCGACTCGCGCGACGCGGGAGCGTGGTCTCGGACATCCGGTCGCCTGGCTCGGCGCGGCGATCCTTGTGGCGTCGATCGCAGCGTGCATCGTGACGATCGTGCTTGCGGCGCGCCATGCCGACACGCCGATCGAAACCGGCAGCGGCAACGTACTGAAGGTCCCGCTGCGACACTCGGCTGCCACGCCGCCACCCGCGCAAGAGAACCGATGAACGGCTGCTGGCATTGCGGCGAGCCGCTGCCCGCCAATGCGCCGCAGGCGCAGCGTTGCCGGCGTGGCGCATGCGGTGTGTTGTAACGGCTGTCGCGCCGTGGCCGAGTGGATCGGTGAACTCGGACTCGCCGATTACTATCGATTGCGCGAGCGGATCGGCCGTCTGCGCGCCGGACCTCGGCGATTGGGCAAAGAGCGCAGCGGCCTTCCAGCGACCGGGACTCTCCCGCCATGTCGTGCGCCCCCTCGCCGACGGCAACAGCGAAGCGATCGTGCTGATCGATGGCGTGCGCTGCGCGGCCTGCTGCTGGCTGATCGAGCGAACCCTCGGCCTTTTGCCCGGTGTCGTCGAGGTCTCGCGTGAACGCCGGTGCGCAGCGCGCGCGCATCGTGTACGACGGCAAGGCTGTCTCGCTCACCGGAATCGTCGATGCGCTCGCACGCGTCGGCTATCGGGCACTGCCGCTCGATCGCGCAGCGCTCGACGACACCCGCCGCCGCGAAACGCGCGATGCGCAAAAGCGCCTCGCCGTGGCCGGCTTCGGCGCGATGCAGGCGATGATGTACGCCAGCGCGCTGTGGTTCGGCGCATTCGACGGCGTCGATGTCGCGACGCGCGACCTTTTCCGGTGGCTGACGCTGCTCGCGGCGACGCCCGTCGTGTTCTATGCGGCGGCGCCGTTCTTCGCCGGCGCGAAACGACTTCTCGCGGCGCGACGGCTCGGCATGGACGTGCCGGTGGCGCTGGCCGTCGCGCTCATCTACGCCGGAAGCGTCGTCGAGGTCGTTGCCGGGGGCCCCGACGTCTGGTTCGAGTCGGTCAGCATGTTCGTGTTCTTCCTGAGCGTCGGCCGCTACCTCGAAATGCGCGCCCGCCACCGTGCCGGCGACCTGTCCGACGCTTTGGCGCGATTGTCGCCGGTGTTCGCCGATCGCATCGAGGCTGACGGATCGCTGCTGCGCGTCGGCGCAATCGAGCTCGCCCCTGGCGATCGCGTGATCGTCGCCGATGGGGCCGGCGTTCCGGCGGATGGCGTGCTCGAAAGTGCGCAATGCCGCGTCGACGAGGCCTTGCTCTGCGGCGAATCGGCGCCCCTCACGAGGCACCGCGGCGACACGCTGTGCGCCGGCAGCGTCGTGATTGGCAACCCGGCGACCGTGCGGGTCACGCGAGTCGGCGCAGACACAGTCGTTGCGGGCATCGTTGCGTTGACGGCACGCGCTGCCGACCACGCGACCGCGTCTCGCGCGCGCCGGCGAGCGGGCAGCGGCAGGTTTCGTCGCGCGCGTGCTGGTACTCGCGGCATGCACGGCCATCGGCTGGGCGATCGTCGATCCCGGACGCGCGTTCTCGGCGACCGTCGCGGTGCTCGTGGTGGCTTGCCCCTGCGCGTTCGCGCTGGCGGCGCCGGCGGCGGTGACCCGCACGCTCGCGGTGCTGGCCGGCCGCGGCATCCTGGTGGTGCGTCCGGATGCGCTCGAAGATCTTGCCGCGGCCACGCACGTCCTGTTCGACAAGACGGGAACGCTGACCGAACCCTGGATCGCGCAGGACCGCACGGTGATCCTGCGCGACATCGGTCATGACGCCGCGCTGACGCTCGCCGCTGCGCTCGCGCAAGGCAGCCGCCATTCGCTGGCCCGCGCCTTCACCGCGGCAGCGCCGGCAGACGCTTCCGCCGGTCGACGCGCGCGAAAGCGTCGCGGGATTCGGAATCGGCGGCGTGATTGGCGGGCGGCGCTATCGCCTCGGCCGGGCCGACTACGCGTTGGCGCGCTCGCAGCGTCAGCCTCCGACCTCGACGATGCCGTGATCCTTGCCGATGACGATGGCGCCATCGCCGCATTTCGCGTCGACGAGCGACTGCAGCCCGGCGCGCGCGCGCGGTCGACGCGCTCGCTCGCGATGGCCTCATCGTGGCTATTGCAAGTGGCGACGCGAGGGTCAAAGGTCGCATCGGTTGCTGCGGCGCTTGGCGTCAAGACCTGGGCTGCGCGCCAGACACCTGCGGACAAGCTTGCGTGGCTCGCGTCGCTGCGCGCGACAGGTGCGCGCGTCGTCGTCGTTGGCGACGGAGTGAACGATGCTCCAATGCTCGCCGGTGCCGACGTCGCCGTGGCGGTGAGCTCGGCCGCCGACGTGGCGCAGGCGGCGAGCGACATCGTGGTCACCGGCGAACTCGGCGCGCTTGCTGCAAGCGCGAACGATCGCGCAGCAGATGTTGGCGATCCTGAGACAGAACCGGCGCTGGGCGCTCGGTTACAACCTCGCCACCGTGCCCCTCGCCGCGCTTGGCTTCGTGCCGCCCTGGCTCGCTGCGATCGGCATGTCGGCGAGCTCGCTCGCCGTGGTGTTGAACGCGTTGCGCATCGGCCGCGTGTCTGCGGTTCGGACGCCGGTCGCGAACGCGCAGCCGTCGCACCCGAGGCGACCCTTCACCCGAGCGCGTCGGCATGAACAGCCTGCTGTTCCTGATTCCGCTGTCGATCCTGCTCCTCGTCGGCGCCGGAATCGCCTTGTTCTGGGCAGTCGACCACGGTCAATTCGACGACATGGACACACCGGGCCTGCTGCCACTGGTTGACAATGCGCCGGAACCGACTGATCTCGCTCCAGGCAGCGCATCGAATGCCAGTTCCAATGAAGCGGCGAGGCCGTTGCCATGATCGGCGGCCTTACGCTCGGCGCTGCGCTGATGCTCGGCTTCGCGGCGAGCGGGCATTGTCTGGCGATGTGCGGCGGCATATCCGCCGCGCTCGGCGTCGCCACTGCGAAACGCGCGGACGGGCGAACGCGCACCTCCCTGCTCGTCGCTTACCAGGTCGGGAGGATGCTGTCGTACGCGATCGCCGGCGCGCTGCTGGGCGGCGTTCTCGGCCTCATCGTGAGCTGGCTCGATTTCGACGCGGTGCGTCAGGGGCTGCGCGCGCTTTCCGCAGCGGCGCTCGCCGCCGCAGCCCTGGTCGCGTTCGGCGTGCTGCGCGATCCGGGTTCGCGCATCGGACGGCTGGTGTGGCCGCGCCTCGCACCTCTCGGCAGGCGGCTCCTGCCTGTGTCGAGCGTCTCGCGCGCCGTCGGGTTCGGCATGGTGTGGGGATGGATGCCCTGCGGTTTCGCCTATACGGTCATGGTGATTGCCGCGCTCGAGCATGACGCGCTGCGCTCGGCGGCGACGATGCTGGCATTCGGCATCGGCACGGCGCCGGCGATGATCGCCGTCGCAATGGGTGCGCGGCGCGCCGCAGGTTTCGCCGCTGGCGGCCTGGGGAAGCGCGTGGCAGGCGCGGTGCTGATCGGTAGCGCGGCACTTACACTGTTCGCACCGCAGATCGTGGCCGCCGCACCGTGGCTGCATCCATGGATGCCCTATCTGTGCAGGGTCGACGCGCAATGAGGCCGGAGGACGCCATGCCGATCACAGGCCGATGCCTCTGTGGCGCAATTCGCTGGGAAAGCTCGGCGCCGCCCATTGTCACGCGCGTTTGCTGGTGCAGGGATTGTCAATACATCGGCGCCGGGAGCGGCACGGTCAACGCCTGCTTTCGTACAGCGACGTTCACGGTGACTGGCAAGACCGGCGACTATCCGAGTGTCGCGCACAGTGGCAACCAGATGCATCGGCGATTCTGCCCGACGTGCGGGACGCCGCTCTTCAGTGAGGCAGAGGCGCGGCCGCATCTGATCTTCGTCCGCGTCGGCACCTTCGACCAGCCAGATCTCGTCAATCCTGCGATGACGATCTGGACGTCGTCTGCGCCGCGCTGGGCATGCATCGACGCAGAGTCGCCGCAAGTGGAGATGCAACCACCGCCGGCGGCGTGATGAGTGACGCCTGACAGGCCCGACCGCTCACGACGAGCGGTCGGCTCCCGGTTGGTTCCAGCCGTTCGCGCCTACCCAGTCGAAGATCACCGAGCCCTCGGCGGGCGGGGCGATCAGGAAACCTTGGGCCTGGTCACAGCCCATGCGCGTGATCATGGCGAGCGATTCGGCCGCCTCCACGCCCTCGGCAACCACCGTGAGACCGAGGTCATGCGCGAGGCGAATCGTCGAGCGCACGATCGAGGTGTCGCGCTCGCTCGTCGGCATCTGCGATATGAACGAGCGGTCGATCTTGAGGCTCGCAAGCGGCAGCTGCTTGAGGGTCGAGAGCGATGAGAACCCGATGCCGAAGTCGTCCATCGAAAAGCAGATGCCGAGCGTATTGAGATCAGTGATTGTCTCGATGGCGCGCGCCGGGTCGGCGAGCATCGCGCTCTCGGTGATCTCGAAATGGACGTTCTCGCCGGGCACGCCGTGGGCCTGCAGGATGCGCCGCACGTCGGTGACGAAACCCTTGTCCATCAGCACTCGCGTGGAAAGGTTGACCGAGACGATCGTGCAGAAACCTGAGCTGCGCCACGCCTCCCACTGCTGCGCCGATTCGTTCAACACGTAGAGCGTGAGATCGCGTATCTGGTCGCCCATCTCCGCAATCGGAATGAACTCGTCGGGATGGACCATTCCGTATTCCGGGTGCTCCCACCGGGCCAGCGCTTCGACGCCCTCGAGGCGCCGCTCGCTCAAGCTGACGATGGGCTGGTAATGCACCTTGATCTGGCCGATTCGTATCGCTTCGCCGAGTGCTGTGGCCAACGCCAGGCGACGCGGCGAATAGCGGTCGAGCGCCGGCGAATAGAGTTGGGCGCGAAGCCCCTTGCGCTTTGCCTCGTACATCGCAACGTCGGCGCATCGGAGCAACGTCGAGGCGTCATTGCCGTGGACCGGAAAGATCCCCGCGCCGATCGACGCGTCGATGCCCAGACGCAGCGTCCCGACCAGGAACGGCTCGCGCAGCGCAGCGACGATGCTGGTGGCGGTTTCGTGTATCGCGGTTTCGCCCCCCGCATGGCGGATGATCACGGCGAACTCGTCGCCTCCCAGTCGCGCGATCTCCCCGTGCGTTGCATCGAGCAGTGGCGTGAGGCGCGGCCCGATCAACTTGAGCAGCTGGTCGCCCGCATGATGCCCAAGCGCGTCGTTGATCTCCTTGAAGCGATCGAGGTCCATCAGCAACAGTGCGAGTCGCTCGCCGTTGGCTGCCGACTCGGAGATGCGTGCGCTGAGCTGCTCGGCGAGCCACTTGCGGTTCGGCAGGCCGGTGAGCGGGTCGTGCCGCGCCTGATGCTCGAGCTTCGCGAGCGCGTTCTTGCGCCCCGTGATGTCGCGCCACGTGGACCACAGTCCGGTCAAGGCGCCATCCTTGATCACGCCAACACTCGAACCCAGCACCCACCTCGACCCGCCGTCGGTCGCGGCAACCCGGAACTCCTGCTCGCTCAGGCGGTAGCCCGCACGCACCCATTCGATTGCGATGCGTCGTGCGGCACCCTTGGGAAGCAGGTCCGCGATCAACCGCCCGCGCAACCGTTCCGTGGATTCCACGCCGAGCATCCGCGCGAGCGCCTGATTGCATTCGACGACGATGGCGCGTGCCGCCACCTCGTCCGCCTGCTGCTCCACCGGTAGATCCGTTTTCACCGGCGGGTCGAACTCGGCCCCCAGGACCGCCTCGGTGGAGATCGAAACGTAGGTGCGATACCGCTCCTCGCTCTGCGCAAGCGCGGCCATCAGGCGCCGGCGGCGATCGCCGGTAAGCACGCCGGTCACCAGGTCTGCGATCGAGGCGGCGAAGCTCTTTTCATCGAGCAGCCACTGGCGGATGGGCCCGACATGCTCGTGGCACACCACGCCGACGAGCTCGCCGGTGTCCATGCGCACCGTCGCCTCGAGCATCGACGTGATGCCGAGCGGTACGAGGTAGCCCTCGGTCAGCTCGCGTGTGCGCGGATCGCGATGTGCGTCGGAGGCGTCCAGGGCGCGATTCTGCTCGAGCGCGCGGATATAGGCGGGAAACGCGCTGACGTCGAGATCCGGGCCGGCCATCTGCCGGCCGAGGCTTCTTCGATACAGACTCCTGCAGACGAGCTTCGAGCGATCCTCCGTGAACAGCCAGACGCTGGTGCGCTCGACGTCGAGCGTGGTGCCCGCCATCGTTGTGATGCGCGCGAACGCGTCGTCGACGGACCGATTGCTGTCGTGTTCGTTGGAGACCAACGCGAGCAGCGCGCCCTGCTGCCGGCGCATCCGCCTTTCGGTGACGACCACAGCCGGAATCTCCTGCATCGTGCCGACGACGCGGACCGCCGCGCCCGACGAGTCGCGCATGACGCGCCCCTTCGCGACGAAATGACGCGGAGCGCCGTGAACGTCGAAGACACAGAACTCCGCATCGCACTCGGCGCCATGTTCGATCGCGTCGGCAAGCGCACGCTCGAAGCGCGGCCGGTCGAGCGGCACGAGCCGCCCGAGAAATGCCGCCTTGGTACTGTCGAACCCGCCGGGCGGGTAACCAAGGAGCGTCTCGAGGTAAGGCGACAGCGTCAAGCGGTCGCCGGCGATCGGCCATTCCCACAGGCCAACGCCGCCGGCAAGCAAGGCCGTGTGGACGAAGGCCTCCGGCACCCCGCCGAGCAGTTCCGGCGTAAAAGTGGCGTCCGTGCCTTCCTTGGTCATGACAGTCTCCCGCAGAGCGGCCTGATACGGCTTCGCCGCACGCCTGCATGTGACAGCCAAAACGCCGTTGGCGTCCTACAAGACTTTCGGAGTGCCGGCGGCAGCTTGGCGCCGGCGGCGACAGCTATCGTGCAAGCCATAGGAGATCAGCCATGGCGACTCAGACAACCCAGCCTTCACCCCTGCAACGCGCAGCCGAGATGAACGAAGTGCTCCGCGTCTGGGCGCAGGCCATCGGCTGCCCGGTCAATCAGGTGACGGACGTCGTCCGCAAGGCCGGCCTGCCGATGGAAAAGCTGTGGAATTCGATGAACGCGGGTTCCGGCCTTCGCGAAGCGAACTAGCACTCAAGCCTTCAGCTGATCCGCTATCGGCAACTGCCTGATGCGCTTGCCCGTTGCCGCGAAGATCGCGTTGCATAGCGCAGGCAGCACCGGCGGCACGCCCGGCTCGCCTACACCCCCCATGGGCTTTGCGTAGTCCCCCGGCACGATGTGCACGCGGATCTCGCGCGGCGCTGCCGCCATCCGCGTCACTTCGTATTGATGAAAGTTGTCCTGCTGCGCGCGACCGTTCTTGAACGTGATCGCGCCCAGCATAGCCGCGCCGACGCCCATGACGCATGCGCCTTCCATTTGTGCGCGCACGCGATCCGGGAACACGGTCGCGCCGCAGTCGATCGCGATGTCGACGCGCGGAATGGTCAATTCGCCTTTCTCATTGACGGCGACCTCGACGACAGCTGCGACGTAGCTGACGAAGCTATAGTGCGCGGCGATGCCCAAGCCCACGGCCCTTGGGCATCGACTTGCCCCAGCCGCCCTCCTTCGCGGCAAGCTCCGTGACGCGGCGCAGGCGGCCGGTGTCGACCGGATAGCGCTCGGGCGATTCGCCGTGATTCCACGTATCGGCCAGCATCTGCGGCGTCACCACGCGCGCGGGGCCGATCACCTCCAGGAGAAAGTCCTTCGGGTCGCGACCCGCCGCCGCGGCAAGCTCGGCGACGAAGGATTGCACTGCGAACGCATGGGGGACATTCGACACGGACCGGAACCAGCCGATCCGCGTGTGCGCAACGGCTTCGGGATTCTCGATGCGGATATTCGGGATGGAAAACGGGACGTTGATGACCCCCATCCCGAGTTCCCAGTTGGCCTCCTCCCTGGCGCTAGGGTCGAACGTGGACATGATCGTCGGCGCCACGGTGCGATGCAGCCACGCGACCGGCAGCCCCTTTGAGTCCACGCCTGCTTCGAGATGCTCGACCGATACCGTATGAAAGTAGTCATTGTGCAAATCGTCCTCGCGCGTCCAGACGACCTTGACCGGCTTGCCGTCCATCGCCTTCGAAAGCACCGCCGCCTCGACGCCATAGTCCGGCTTCGATTTGCGCCCGAATCCGCCGCCGAGCAACGTCACGTGCACCGTGACGTTCTCGACGGGCATGCCGAGGCGCTTGGCGACCAGATCACGCGCGGCCTGCGGCGACTGGAAGCAGCCCCACACTTCGCACTTGCCTTGCGCGATGCGAGCGCTCGCCGCAGGCGGCTCCATCGACGCATGCGCCAGATGCGGAAGGTAGTAGTCCGCCGTGACGCGTTTCGCGGCGGCGGCCGCCGCCGCGGTGAAATCGCCGTCGTTGCGCACGACCTTCCCGGGTTTGCCCGCAGTCTCCTGCAGCTTCGCCTTGTAGGCATCGGAGTCATAGCTCGCATTCGGACCGTCGTCCCAGACGATCTTGAGCGCGTTCCGACCCTGGATTGCCGCCCACGTGTTGCGCGCGATCACCGCAACACCTCCGAGCGGATTGAACTGCGGGGCCCCCGGTGTCGGATCGATCTGCACGACGCGCAGCACGCCCGGCACCTTGAGCGCGGCGGCGTCGTCGACGCTCACGACTTTGCCGCCGAACACTTGCGGGCGCGCGACCACGGCATACAGCATTCCCGGCAGACGCGTGTCCATGCCGTATTGCGCCTTGCCGGTGGCAATGTCCTGCGCATCGACGAGCTTCAGCTTGTCGGTGCCGATGTAGCGAAACTGGGCTGGATCCTTCAGTCGGACAGCTTCCCCGGTGGGAAGCGGCATGCCTGCCGCCGCCTTGGCGAGCGCGCCGTAGCCGAGACGTCGCCCGGTCGGCGTGTGAATTACCTCGTGGTTCTTCGCCTGCACCTCGCTGACGGGCACCTTCCAGCGCGCCGCCGCCGCGGCTTCGAGCATCTGCCGGGCGGCCGCGCCGCAGCGACGCATCGGCATGAAGAAGTGGCGCGTGCTGCGCGAGCCGTCGGTGTCCTGATTGCCGTAACGCTCCTCGTCGCCGGGCGCCTGGACGACGCGAACACGCTTCCAATCCGCGTCGAGCTCGTCGGCGACGATCATCGGCATGCCGGTGCGCACGCCCTGCCCCATCTCCGATCGATGGCAGACGATGCTGACGATGCCGTCCTCGCCGATCCCGACGAATACCAGGGGGCTGTCTACCCAGCCGTGCGGCATGCCGTCGGCACCGTACTTGGGCGCGCTGGGCGCGTCCGCAGCGTCCGCGGCCGCGGAGAAGCCGACGGCGAGCACGAGTCCGCCGAACGCCGAGGTACCCTGCAGAAATCTGCGCCGGCTGACGTTGGCGATCAGCAATGGCGATTCTTGCGAAGCGGCGTCGAGCGCGATGGCCCTTGTCAGATCGAAGGGCGCGTTCATGCGATCGCTCCTTTCTCGCCGGCCGCCTGCTTGATCGCGGCGCGAATGCGTCCGTACGTGCCGCAGCGGCAGATGTTGCCGGCCATTGCATCGTCGATGTCCGCATCGGTGGGCTTGGGCTTTTTCTTCAGCAGCGCCGTCGCCGACATGATCTGTCCCGCCTGGCAGTAGCCGCATTGCGGCACCCCCAGATCCACCCACGCCGCCTGCACCGCCTTGCCGACCTTGTCGGTGGCGATTGCCTCGATGGTGACGACCTTCTTGTTGCCAAGCGCCGAAATGGGAGTTACGCACGCGCGCGCGGGCTGGCCATCGATGTGGATCGTGCACGCGCCGCACAACGCCATCCCGCAGCCGAATTTGGTTCCGGTGAACCCCAGTTCATCGCGCAGCACCCACAGCACCGGCGTGTCTGCAGGCAGGTCGACGTTGTATTGCTTGCCGTTGATGTCGAGCTTGGTCACGTCGGTCTCCTTGGTTGATTCAATGGAGGCGCCCGTCGGGAAGCGGCTGGCGGGAATCGGCTTCCAGCGTACTGCCGTGCCCGTCGATCGTCAAATCAGGTCTTCAGCTCGCGCGGATCGCGATAGAGGCCCGCACTCGCGGCGTTGCCGGCCCAGCGGATGTCGAGCGTCCGCTGATAGTCGGTGTCGCGGTACAGCGGCATCGGAAGCCAAAGTTTGGCCGGCAGGTCCTGCGGCCAGATCTCGACGTCAGTGACGATTTCGAACGTGCGCCATGGCGCATTGTTCATCGGCGGTGCAGCCGGCGCCGCGGGCGCATCGGCCGCGCGCGCGCCACCAGCGCGACCGAGCGCGGCAGCTACTACGCCGGTGGCCGACGCGGACACAAATTGACGACGATCCATGATTCATCCTGATTGCTGGGCTCGCCATGATACGTGCTCGCCGATTGCCAGCATCTGGCTTGCCGCGCGCTGTATACCGACATATATTACGGCTGGTCCACATACTCCATCACCGGCGGAGCTTCAATGAGCAAACGTCGCTCGGTCATGCTGCGGTTGCTGTTCTCGTCGCTCGTGCTATCTGCCGCTTTGGGGTCGTCGATCGTCCAGGCCGTCAACGTCACGGTCTTCGCCGCGGCGAGCCTGAAGGAGGCGCTGGACGAGCAGGCAAGGGTGTTCGAGACGCGCAACGGCGACAAGGTCGTCATCAGCTACGCGGCCAGCAATGCGCTCGCCAGGCAGATCGAAGCAGGCGCCGGCGCGGACATCTTCGTGTCTGCCGATCTCGATTGGATGAACTATCTGGACGAGCGCAAGCTGATCGCGCCTGGAACGCGCGTCAACCTGCTTCGCAACACACTGGTGCTGGTCGCCCCTGCCGACAGCAAGTCGACGCTCAGAATCGCGCCGAAGTTCGACCTCGACGGCGCGCTCGGCCGCGACAAGCTGGCGATGGCCAATCCGGACAGCGTGCCGGCGGGCAAGTACGGCCGGAGCGCCCTTGAAGCCCTCGGCGTGTGGACCGCCGTCGCTCCGAAGGTCGCGCGGGCCGACAACGTGCGCGCGGCGCTCGCGCTCGTATCACGCGGCGAGGCGCCCTTCGGCATCGTCTATGCGACGGACGCGCTCGCCGACAAGGGTGTCCGGATCGTCGACACCTTTCCAGCCGACACGCACCCGCCGATCGTCTATCCCGCGGCGATCGTGGCGGCGAGTCAATCGCCGGCAGCGCGGCCGCTGCTCGACTACCTGCGCTCGCCCTCCGCGCGCGCCGTCTGGCAGCAACATGGATTCGAAATTGCGCCATAGCTCATGATGGGACTTACGCCCGATGAAGCCGGCATCATCCTGCTGAGCCTGCGCGTCGCGTTTGTCGGCGTTCTGTGCAGCCTGCCGATCGC
Organism: uncultured beta proteobacterium; assembly: GCA_963851465.1. Classification (GTDB taxonomy): domain Bacteria; phylum Pseudomonadota; class Gammaproteobacteria; order Burkholderiales; family Casimicrobiaceae; genus VBCG01. The sequence goes on along the minus strand of CAWKPJ010000013.1, from coordinate 366,578 downwards.
AATACTCGTCGCCTATGGGCTCGCCCGCGGCAACTTCCCGGGCAAAACACTCGTCGACGTGTTCGTTCACCTGCCGCTGGTGCTGCCACCGGTCGTCGTCGGCTTTGCATTGCTCCTGCTGTTCGGCAAGCGCGGCCCGATCGGAAGCTGGCTGAACGAGTGGTTCGGCATCGTGTTCGCATTCCGGTGGACCGGTGCGGCGCTCGCCTCGGCGATCATGGGCTTTCCGCTGATGGTGCGCGCAATTCGCCTGTCGATCGAAGCCATCGACCGGCGCCTCGAAACCGCTGCGCGCACGCTCGGCGCGTCGTCGGCTTGGGTGTTTGCGTCGATCACGCTTCCGCTGGCGCTGCCGGGCATCGTCACTGGCGCCCTGCTCTCGTTCGCGCGCGCGCTCGGCGAGTTCGGGGCGACGATCACGTTCGTTTCCAACATCCCCGGCGAAACCGAAACGCTGCCGCTCGCGATCTACGCATTCACGCAGGTTCCGGGCGGCGACGCGCAGGCGCTGCGACTGAGCATCCTCGCCGTCATCCTGTCGGTCGTCGCCCTCGTCGCCTCCGAATGGCTGACGCGACGCGCTCGCGGCCCTGTGCACGATGATCGACATTGATATCGAGCAGCCGCAGGGCGCCTTCGTGCTTCGCGCGAAGTTCGCCACCGATGCACCCGTGGTGGGCCTGTTCGGGCGCTCGGGCGCCGGCAAGACCAGCCTCGTCAACGCGATCGCCGGCGTGACCACGCCCAGGCGCGGGCACATCCGCGTCGACGGCGTCACGCTGTTCGACAGTGCGCGGCGCATCGACGTGCCGCTGCGCGAGCGCCGCGTCGGCTATGTCTTCCAGGATGCATTGCTCTTCCCGCATCTGTCGGTGCGCGCGAACCTGCAGTACGGATTGCACCTGAGATCCGCATCATCGCGTTACACCGAGCCGCAGCGCGTCATCGACGTGCTCGGTCTCGCCGCGCTCGTCGACCGCAAGCCGGGCACGCTGTCGGGCGGCGAGCGCCAGCGCGTCGCCATCGGCCGCGCGCTGCTGGCGCAGCCGCGCATCCTGCTGCTCGACGAGCCGCTGGCATCGCTCGACGTGCCGCGCAAGACCGAGATCCTCGACTACGTCGAGCGCCTGCGCGACGAGTTCCGCGTACCGATCGTGTACGTCAGCCATTCGGTGCCTGAAATCACACGACTGGCGGACACGGTGGTCATCCTCTCCGACGGCGAATGCCTGGCTGTGGGTAACGTCGACGAAGTCATGGGCCGGCTCGATCTCAAGCCGTACACCGGCCGCTATGAGGCGGGGGCGATCATCGAGACCGTCGTGGCGAGTCACGATCCGGCATTCGCCCTCACCACCCTGCGCTTTCCGGGCGGCGAGCTCACCGTGCCGCAGGTCGACACGCAGATTGGCGAGCGTGTGCGCGCTCGCGTTCGCGCGCGGGACGTTTCGCTCGCGACCGAGCGCCCCACGGGGCTCAGCATCCTCAACGTGCTGAACGCGCGCATCGTGGCCATTGCCGAGGAATCGGGACCCGTTGTGGACCTCGAGCTCGCGGTCGGCGATGCCCGGCTGATCGCGCGCGTGACACGGCGATCATGCGTGCAACTCGCGCTGCGCGCGGATCAGCAGGTGTACGCGCTGATCAAGGCGGTGTCGTTCGATCAGCGCAGCACCGGTTACGCGTAAGTCCTGCGGCCGGGTCCCTACATCGCGCGCGCGTGCGCGACGAGCTGGTCGAGCGCCGTGCCCCAGCCGTCGTGGAAGCCCAACCGCTCGTGATTCTTGCGGCCTTCTTCATCACCATGCATCGCGAGCGCTGTGTACTTCGTGCCCTTCCCTGCCGATTCGAGCGTTATCACCGCGGTGAGAAAGCCGACGCCGCACGGGTCGCTTGCAGGCCACAGCGATGGCGGGCCGATAGCCGGGCGCGAGCGCGGTCGTCCAGACCAGCCGTTCTTCTTCACGATCTCGAGGTAGCAGCCGAGGTTGGGAAAGTCCTGTCCCTCGGGTGAGCGCATCACCGTCCGAAAGATGCCGCCGGGACGCAGGTCGATCTCGCATTCGACCGTTGTCCACGGCAGGGGCGTGAACCATCGCTTGACGTGCTCCGGCACTGTCCAGGCGCGCCAGACCAGCTCTCTCGGAACGTCGACGACACGTTCCAGCACGAGGTCGCGCGCGGCGTCGGGGCGAAGGGTCGAGGGCATATTCAACCTCCTTTCTTGAGCTCGTCGAGGTAGGCGTCAAGCTGATCGAGGCGGCGCTCCCACAACGCACGGCGCGTCGTCATCCAGGTCTCCGCCGCTTTCAGCGGCGCCGGCGCCAGCCGGTAGGTACGCACGCGCCCCGTCTTGCGCGACCGGACCAGTCCGCAGCCTTCCAGCACGTCGAGGTGCTGCGAGAAGGACGGGAGCGCCATGCGGAACGGCCGGGCCAGCTCGCTCACCGCCGCAGGTCCCTGACAGAGGCGCTCGACCACTGCGCGCCTCGTGGGATCGGCGAGCGCCTGGAAGACGCGATCGAGCCGCGGTAATTGGTTAGGCATATACCTAACTATACGGTGCCGCGGACGCTGAAGTCAACACCCTTTCTTGTGTCCGGTTGCGCGGTCGGGATGCGTGACCGACTTCGCCGCGGCCGCGGAGCCGCGGCCGATATCGCGGGTGAACCGGTGGCCGTGTTACGGATGCCACAGCGCGTGCCCTTCGGGCACGGTTGCTGGGTGCCGGCGGACTAGTTGTGAATCGTCAACAGGTTGTTTCTATCGGTGCTAAGGCGAGACATGGGTGCGAATCCTCCGATGCCTTGGTGTGGGCGGTGCCAGTTGTAGTGATGGGTCCATCGCCTGAGCATGGCGGTACGCTCGGTGGATCGACGGTACGGAATGCCATAGGCCCACTCCCGCAACGCCGACTGGATAAAGCGCTCGGCCTTGCCGTTGGTTTGCGGGCGATAGGGTCGAGTGAAGCTATGCTTGATTCCCAGCGTGCGACAGGCCGCCGCGAACGTCTTGGAGCGGAACGCCGACCCGTTATCGGTCAGCACGCGGCGCACGGTGACGCCGAGTTCTGCGAAGTACGCTCGGCTCGCGCGCAGAAAGCCGACGGCAGATGCCTGGCACTCGTCGGGATGGATCTGCGTAAAGCCAATGCGGGCATGATCGTCCACCGCCACAAACAAGAACTCCCAGCCGGCCCCGTCAACCCGATCGCGCGGATCGCCCGTAACGCGATGTCCCATGCGCACGATGCGGCCCAGCTTCTTGGTGTCGAGGTGCAGCAAGTCGCCCGGATGCTCTATCGCGCGCTGTCGCGTCGTCGACCATCGCCTCGCGAACGCGCTTCGCCTCGGCCTTGCCGCGATCGAACTCCGCTCGACGCGCGGCGATTTCCTCCGGCGACAGCCGCTCGATGTTGCTGTAGTCGAGCTTCCATCGAGGGATCGTCACTCCACCGAAGGGGCGATTGCATCGTCGTCCGCGCGCCGCGGCGCGCTTTCGAGGAGTTGCAGCGCGAGGTCGAGCGTGAATGCCTGCGACGCCGGATCGCCCGGGCGCCCGGCGGCATTGCCGAGCGGAAAGTCCGAGAACAGCAGGCGCGGAACGCCGACGTGTTCGACGATGTCCTTCGCGCAGCCCATCACCACCGTCGCGACGCCGTTCGCTTCGAGCGCGCGTGCGGCGAGACTCATCGACTGGTGGCACACCGGACAATTGGGCACGAGGATCGCCGCGTCGACCGCATCGGCCTCGCATCGCGCAACCAGTTCGGGGCAATCGATTTCCAGCGTGACGCGATGGCTGCGATTGGTGGGAACGCCATGGAAGCGCGCGGCAACGCTGCCGATGCGCCCTGCCGCTGCAGCACGCCGCAGCGCCGCCAACGGGAAGTACGTGCGAAGGTCTTCCGCGGTCGTGTGCTTGCGGTCGATCGCTACGTGCGCGATGCGCAAGTCGTGGTCGCGCGCCGTGTCGCCTGAATAGACGGCGTAGAACTTTGCCGCAGCGTTGTAGGGCGCGCCCGGGCCCTGATCGCCCTTGTCCGGCTGATACGGCGCGGCCGTGGTGATGAGCGCCACGCGACATTGCGCCAGTGGCTTCTGAAGCGGCAGAAACGGCACGTCGGCGTAATGCGCCCAGACGTACGGCGCGCCGTAGCCCAGCGCGTGGTAGTAGTCGCGCGTCCGCTGCAGGTAGGGAATCGGCACGTCGGCCGCAGCCGCAAAACCTGAGACAACGTCGGGCTCGCCGCTCATGGCGAGATTATCGCTCCTATACTGCGACGCGCTCGAACTTCTGCAGGCAGCGCAGCGCGTGCGGCTTCGGTGTCGACGGAAACAGATTCGGCCATGCGGTGTACGACACTTCCCCCACATAGAGGTCGCCGCGCGAATCGACGGCGAGGCCATGCGGGGAGATGAATTGCCCGGGACCGAGGCCGGCGGCCGGTTCGCGTCCCGATCCGCGCAAGGAGCTTGCCCTCGTTCGACAGGATCGTGATCCGCGGTCCGAGATTCGGCGCGCCGCGACTGAACTCGTAGTACGGCCCGATCTCGCCGACGTAGCAGATCGGGACACTTGCCCGCTGGCATGAACATGCCGCTGGGCCGATGCAGATCGTGCCACTGCGTCTCGAAGCGCCCGCTGCCGTCGAAGACCTGGATCCGGTGGTTCTCGCGATCGGCGACGTACACCCAGCCGTCCGCGTCACATGCGATGTTGTGCGGCAGGTTGAACTGTCCCGGCCCCGCGCCCGGCTCGCCCCACGACATCAACCGTTTGCCGTCGGGCGCGTACTTGTGGATGCGGGCATTGCCGTAGCCATCGGACACGTAGATCTCGCCTGCCGGCGACAGGGCGGTGTGCGTGCAGCGCCGGAACGGCTCGCCGCTCATGAACGCGGCCGGCGCGTCCGGAATGCCGATCGTCAGCAGCACCTTGCCGTCGAGCGTGCACTTGCGCACCGTGTGATCGCCTTCGTCGGTCAGGTAGATCGTGTCGTCGGGCCCCATGTGAACGCCGTGCGCGCGGCGAAAGACGCCGTCGCCCCACGACGTGACGAAGTTGCCGTCGCGATCGAAGACGCACAGCGGGTGCAGGCCGCGATGGAACAAGTAGACGCGGTCGCGGCGGTCGACGCCCACGCCGGCGACATCGCCCAGTTGCCAGCCCCGGCGGAAGCTTCTCCCAGTTCGCGACGAGCCGGTAGGTGTAGCTGCCGGCGCCGAACACCGTGTCCCCGGCCGTCATCCGAACGTGACGCGCACCGCCCCGACGCCGTGGAACGTCGCAACGACGGTCTGGCCGGGCTTCGCGTAGTTGATGCCGGTGTAGGTGCCGGTGGTCACGATCTGTCCCGCGACGATGCCCGTTTCGGTGCGCAGGTCGTTGACGAGCGCAACGGCGGGGAGGAGCGGATCCTTCGTCGGGTGACCGCCGGTGCGCCGTACGATGACCTGGCCGTCGAACGCCAGCTCGACGTCGGCCTGCGCGAGATCGAAGCTTCGCCATTGCGACTCGGCGCGTCCCTGGACGAATGCGCCGTTGGACATGCAATCAGCAATCCGGTCGAGCAGCGGCGCTGCCGGATAGCCGCGAAAGCGCGAATCGACGATCTCGATGGCGGGCACCGCAACGACCGCGTCGGCCACCTCCTCGTACGCGTACGCACGCCCGCGCGGCGGCATGTCGCGCTCGAAGCGGAAGGCGATCTCCGCTTCGATGCCCAGCAGTGGCACGGCATCGGAGGCTACGCGCGCACCCGTTTCGTAGATCCGCGATCGCAGCAGTGCGCCGCGTGCGACGCCGCCGTCAGGCGTCGCGCCGACTTTCCAGCCACCAATCGCTTCGCCGAGCCGCAGCGCCGTCGCCGCCTGGATCGCATGCGCCTCCGCCAGCGACATCGGACGGCAGGCTTCCGGAAAGGCGTCGAGCGTGGGTCCGCAGGTACGCGCGTCGCACAGGATCTGGACGGCTTCGATGATCGCGCCCGGTGTCATCGCGGTGAACCCTCCACGGCGCCGCTGCCGGCGTCGGGCATTCGCGTCGCATGCCGATGAAGGAGCCGCCAGCCCGACGGCGTCTTCGACCAGACGAGGACGAACAGCAGGTGAATGATCTGCGGCGCCTGCCCCTTCGCGCCGACGCGCATGTCGCAGACGCCATCCATCAGCACGATCGCACCGTCGCCGCGAACCCGGACTCCCCGCGAAGCGACGCTCTCATACTCGTACAATCCCTGCGCAACCCCCGCGAGGTACTCGGCGCGGGACTCCGCCACCGCCGTCGAATGCACGTAGACGAGGTCGGGTGCGAGCAGGCGCTCGAACGCCGCGAAGTCGCGCGCGACCATCGCGTCGTAGAGCGCGCGCTCGGCGCGTCGGACCTCGGCCTCGGTGCCCGGATCGATCACGAAGCGCTACCCGAGATCGCGAATGCACTGGTCCAGGAAGGGCTTGCCGATCGACGGCTCGAACTGCGCGTACACCGGCCGCGTCGCCTCGACAAACAGCTTCTTGTTCTCCGGCGATATTTCGTTCACTGCCAGCAGCGTCTTCAGCCTCGCCAGCGCGTTGTTGATCTCCACCGGCTGCTCCTTCCATTGCCAGTCCATCGCGGTCTTCATCGCGGCGTTGATCATCCCCTGTTCCTCTGCCGACAGGCTCGTCCAGAACTTCTGGCCCGTCGAAACGATGAAGAAGTCCGTCGTGTGCTGGTCGAGCGAGACGAACTTGGCCACTTCGTAGAGCTTCTGCGCCACGAGATCGGGCAGCGGAAACTCGAAGCCGTCGACCACCCCCTGTTGCATCGCGAGGTAGAGCTCGGACGGGTCCATCGCAACCGGGTTGGCGCCAAGCGCGCGGAACGTCGACATGTAGACCTGGCTGTTGATGACGCGCAGCTTGAGGCCCTGGCAGTCGGCCGGCTTGTTGACCGCGCGGACCTTGTTGACGATGTGCCGCCCGCCGAGCAGCCAGTAGCCGATCACCTTGAAGCCGGCGCCCTCGCAGTACTTCGAGATCTCGCGGCCGATGGCGCCGTCGAGCGCGGGACGCAGCTTGTCGGCCGACGCCACCAGGTACGGCAGCGTGAACGCATCGAGCGGCTTCGCGAAGCTCGAATACCACGCCGGCACCGCCATGCTCATCGACAGCGAGCCGGCCTGCACCGACTGCATCATCTCGGCGATGCTGCCGAGCTGCGAGCTCGGGAAGACCTCCACCTTGAACTTGTTGCCCGACAGCTTGGCGAGCTCGTCGCCGAACATCGCGACGGCGCGGCTTTGCGTCTGCGTCGTCGGCAGCATGTGGCCGAAACGCAGCGTCTTGGGCGCCTGTCCGATCGCGGGGGCGCCGAAGCCGGCGGAGAGCGCGGTCGCCGCACCTGCGAGCGATGCCTTCAGGAAGTCCCTGCGCTTCATCCCGGTATTTCGCCTGGCCTGCTTCATGTGATCCTCCTCGAGTTAGAACCCAACGAGCTTCGGCAACCACAACGTCAGCGACGGAAAGAACACCATCAGGATGACGACGATCGTCATCCAGATCACGAACGGCAGGACGGCGAGCGACAGCGGCTCGAGCTTCACGTTGGCGATGCTCGACGTCATGAACAGGATGATTCCGACCGGCGGCGTCACGAGTCCGATCAGGCAGGTAACGACGAACACCAGCCCGAACTGGACGTCGCTGATGCCGTACTGCCGCGCGATCGGCGCCAGCAGCGGTGCCAGCGCGATCATGATCGGCACGGCGTCCATCAGCATGCCGAGCACGAGAAGCACGGCGACGACGATCAGCATGAACACTTCGGGGCCGACCGACAGCGCCAGGAGCGCATTGGCCAGGCTTTGCGTCACCTGGTTGTACGTGAGGATCCACGAAACGATCGCGCCAGCGCCGAGCAGCATGCCGGCCACCGCGCTGATCACGGCGCTGTAGAGCGTCGCGTCGTACAGGTCCTGCCACCGGAGCCGCGGCGTCTTCAGCACGCCGACCAGGATCGTGTACACGGTGCCCACTGCCGCGGACTCGGTGACGGTGAATACGCCGCTGAAAATGCCGCCGACGATGATCACGGGCAGCACCAGCAGCGGGAGGACGCGCAGCGTCTGGCGCAGAAAGCTGCGCAGCGCCGGCCGCGGCAGCGTGACGCCGTAGTTGCCGCGCCGCGTGCGGAACCACGCCATCGCGAGAAAGCCGATGCCGAAAAGAACGCCCGGGATCGCGCCGCCGGCGAACATCGCGCCGACCGACACATTGCCCACGGCCAGCGCGTAGATGATCATCGCCACGCTCGGCGGGATGATGGGACCGATGATCGACGTGGCGGACGTCAGCGCGGCGCTGTACGTCAGCGGATATCCCGCGCGCGTCATCAGCTTGATCAGCGTCCGGCCGAGGCTCGCGATGTCGGAGACCGCAGTGCCGCTGATGCCCGCGAACAGCATCGCCGCGACGACGTTGATGTAGGCCATGCCGCCGCGCAGGCGGCCCAGGATCATCTGCAGCCAGACGACCAGTTCCGGCAGCAGGCGCGCCCGGTCCGCCAGCATGCCCAGCATGACGAACAGCGGGATGGCGAGCAGCGGGAAGGAATTCAGCGCGTGGTAGAAGCGCCGCACCAGGATCGTCGGCTCGATGCCTTCGAAGAACAGGATCCACGTCGAACCGGCCAGCCCCATGCCGAACGCGATGGGCACGCCGATCAGGATCGTCCCAAAGAAGATCAGGCCGATGACGGCCAGCATCATGGCCGCCCGCCCTCTGCCGTCTTTCGCTTCACCTCGATCCACATGAGGACGATGGTGTGATAGAGCAGCAGCGCGCAGCCGACCGGAATTGCTGCGACGACCCACACGAGGCTGAGGTCGAGTCCCGCTTCCGTCTGCGTCCGCGCCGGACCGAGCGCGTGCCAGCCGCTCCAGATGATCTGCAGGTAGAAGATCGCAGCCAGCGCCAAGCCGAACAGGATGAAGGCCTTGCGCGTCCCCGCCTTCATCTTCGACAGCAGGAGCTCGAATCCCACGTGCGCGCCGCGCCGCAGCGCGATGCCGGCGCCGAGCAGGAAGAACCACACGAGCAGCAGCCGCGCCAGCGCATTGACGAACGAGATCGAGAAGCTGAAGACATAGCGCGAGACGACCTCCAGCGTGATCATCAGGGTGAACACCATGCCGATCGCGAACAGCGCGACGTGCGTGCCCTCGATGACGATCCGATCGGCGCGTCGCCACGCCGGCGGCAGCCGGAGGAACTGCGCTTCGACGACGCGCCGTCCCGTGATCTCCGAATCGACGTCGGCCACACCCGCCGCGTCCTCCGGATCGACCGCAAGTGAGCGCTCTGCCATGCTGTCGTTTCAGACCGACGCGATGTGCTGGCTGTACGCCGGCCGCTTGCAACAGCGGTCGTACCACGCCTTCAGATGAAGCAGCTCGGGGCGCTCGACCGGCAGCTTGTACCAGCGGTGGATCGCGTTGCCGAGCGCGATATCGCCCATGGTCAATGCGTCGCCGCCGACGTAGGCACGGTCGGCAAGGCGCGCGTCCAGCATCCGCCACAGGTCGCCGGCGCGTTTCACGGCCGCCTGCAACTGCTCCTCGGGCATCGCCTCGCGCGGCTCGCGCAGCAGGGCGCGAAACGCTACGCCCATCGGCGTCGCCAATGCCGTCTGCTGCCAATCCATCCACCGCTCGCAGTCGGCGCGCGCGCGAAGGTCTGTCGGACACAGCTTTCCATGGCTGTGCTTCGCCGCGAGATAGCGGACGGCGACGTTCGACTCCCACAGGATGAACCCGTCGTCGTCGATCGTCGGCATCAGCCCGTTGGGGTTGAGCGCGAGGTACCCGGGCGTCTTCAGGCCGCCGAAAGCCGCGTCGATGTCGATCCGCTCGAAGTCGAGGCCGATCTCGCCACAGCACCACAACACCTTCTGGACATTGCTCGACGTCGTCCTGCCGTAGATCTTCAACATGTACGATGCTCCTTCAGAGTTCGCGCCCGCGTCATGCCGACGTCAGCACGCGGATCGGCTTGCCGTCGAGAAACGCCAACGCGTTCCCGATGCATTCGCGGTAGTACTCTTCGTACACCTCGATCGCGCTGTAGCCGAGATGCGGCGTCAGCACGACGTTCGGCGCGCGGGTGAACGGATGATCGGCCGGCAGCGGCTCCTGATAGAACACGTCGAGGCCAGCGCGCAGGCGTCCCGCCACCACGGCGTCGGTCAGCGCTGTTTCGTCGACGAGCGGCGCGCGCGACGTATTGATCAGCATCGCACCGGGCTTCATCACCGCAAGATCGGCCGCACCGAGCACGCCGCGCGTGCGCGGCGACAGCACGAGATGCAGGCTGACGGCGTCGCTGGCGCGCAGCAGCGCGTCCTTTGCGAGGCGGGTGGCGCCGGCCGCCGCCGCGCGCTCGTCGGTGAGGTTGGGGCTCCACGCGACGACCTTCATCGCGAGTGCGTTGCCGTACGCCGCCATCAGCGAGCCGATGCGGCCGAGACCGACGAGCCCGAGCGTCTTGCCGGCCAGGACCGGACCCGCTTCCGTGCCGAGCTGGAAACGGCCGGCACGCACCGCGGCGTCGGCAGCGGGAATCCGTCGCGCGAGCGAAAGCAGGAGACCGAGCGCGATCTCGGCGGTCGAATGCGCCGACGGCCCGCCACCCGTGTAGCAGACCGTGATTCCGCCACCGATCATTCCGGCCATGTCGATCAACCCGGCGCGCGCGCCGGTCAGGCCGAACATCTTGAGGTTCGGCAGCCGCGACCACAGCGACTTCGGAAACGGCGTACGCTCGCGCGTCACGAGCAGAATGTCGAACGGCGCGAGCTGGCGCGCCGCGTCGTCCTCGCCCGCGAACGGCTCGGTGAAGAACGTCACATCGGCACGCGCCGTCAGCGGCGACCAGTCGGCCGCCGAGCGGGCCACGCGCTGCCAATCGTCCAGGACTGCGATCTTGGTCACTGCATTGCCTCCGTGTGTTGCGCCAGGAATTCGCCGACGCGGCGCATCGCGCCGTCGCGCAGCGCCACGCCTTTCCATGGCGCCAGCACCTCGACCTGCGGCGCGCGCGCAATGTCGGCCGACACCTCGGCGGGGTGCACGAGGTCGTCGCCGGGCATCAGCAGCGCAGGAATCGTGCAGCGCGCGACGAATTCGCGCGACACGCTGAAAATGAAATCGCCGCCGAACATGCGCTGGCGAAATCCGGGCATATTCCGTTCCTCGACACCGGGCCAGCCGCGCACTTCCGCCGCCCACTTGTCGAACTCCTGATCGAGCGCCTGCCGATTCACCGACGACAGTCCGATCGGGTTCTGCAGCACCATCGCGGATACGAGGTCCGGCCGCGCGGCCGCCATCGCGTAGGCGAACGACACGCCGATGCATGCGCCCATGACGTGACATCGCGCGACGCCGAGATGATCGAGCAATGCAAGATGGTCTGCCGTGTACGTCGTCCAGTCGTCGCCGGCGCGAAGCCCCGCGCGCGACTCGCCCGCGTTGCGCACGTCCAATGCGATCGTCCGGAACCGACTGGACAATGCGGCGATCGGGTCGAGCCAGTCCTGCGGCACGCCCGGGCGGGCGGGATTGGTGCGCCAGCGCTCGATCCGCGAGCTCAGGAAGCCGGGCGCGAACAGCAGTACGGGGTAGCCGTCGCCCTGCACGTCGTAGTGGAGCTTGCCGCCGGCGATATCGAGAAATGGCATGAGGTCAGGCGCGGAAGGTGGCGTGTCGCATTCGACGCATCGTCACTTCAGATTGCGCTGCCACAGCGCGAAGAGCTTGTCCCACGTCGCCTCCGCGGCCACCGCGTTGTAGTCGTTGCGCGCAGCGAAGCAATAGCCGTGATGCGTGTCCGGCACCGTTTCCAGAACGTGCTTCGTCCCTGACTTCTTCAGCGCCGCGGCGAGATCGGGCACGACGTTCGCCGGCACCGCGGGGTCGATTTCCGCGAAAGCGATGTACAGCTCGCCCTTGACGTCGCCGACCATCAGATGCGGGGAATCCGGTTGATCGGTGACCATGTCGACGCCGTACAGCGACGCCGCGGCCTTCATCCGCGGAAAGCGCGCTGCCGCGACCAGCGCGAACGGCCCGCTCATGCAATGGCCGACACAGCCCATCGGCCCCGCCTTGACGTGGTCCTGCGCGTCGAGAAAGGCGAGCATGCCTGCGGTGTCGTCCGTGAGCGCGGCGTTGGTCAGGCTCTTCATGGCGCCGCGGATCACCACCGACATCGCATCGTTGCGACGCGGCACGTCGAAGCGGATCGTGCCGAGGCGATAGTAGAGATCGGGCAGCAGGCAGAAATAGCCGGCCTTGGCGATTCGCCGCGCCTGGTTGCGCAGCTCCTCACGGATACCGGGCGCATCCATGTACAGGATGATCGCCGGAAACGGCCCCGGCGCATCCGGACACGCGGCGAAGGCGGGCTGCCGTCCGTACTTGGTGATGACTTCGACATCGCGTTCGATCATCGTGGGGCTCCCAGTAGTCGCTTTGCCCCCGCGACCAGCACGTCGTTGATCCAGACATACGACATGAAGTCCTCGCGCACGCGCTTGCCCGCCGCGTGGATGCGCTTCGTCGCGTCGGCAACGGCTGCCTTCACGGCGGCGTGCGCCGAATCGCCCGGATGGCCCAGCGACTGCGCGAGATCGAGCAGGCCGAAGCTCAGGTAGTCGACGCCCGGAAGCGCCGCCAGATCACCCGCGATGGTCGAGGCCGGCACCGCTCTCGATCATCAGGCACAACGACACGCGCTCGTTGCAGTCGCGCATGTACGCCGGCCGGTCGCCGATCCGCTGGCCGTATTCGGGCCGGCCGGCGCCGAACGACCGGTTGCCGAGCGGCGCGAAGTACGTGGCGTCGATCAGGCGCCGCGCAACGTCGAGCGACTCCACATGCGGGGCGACGATCCCGCGCACGCCGCGGTCGAGAAAGCGGGTGATCGTCGCGGACGAGACGTCCGGCACCCGCGCGATCGGCGTCAGGTCGTGGCGCTCCGCGGCGATGCAACCCGCCTCGATGTCGCGCCAGTCGAAGCAGCCATGCTCGCCATCGAGGTACACGAACTGCAGGTCGACGGCGGCAAGCACTTCGATGGCTGCCGGTGCGGCGAACGTCAGGTGAACGCCGCGGATGCGCGCACCGCTCGCCGCGGCGTCCTTGACTGCATTGGCCTTCATGGTCATCGGATCACACCGGCGTGGCGCGCGCGAGCTTCACGAGCTCCGGCAGGAACAGGTCGGGATTCTTCTCGATCACCGACGCCGTCGCGACGCGGAACGATTCGACGTCGGGCGCAAGGTTCGCCTGCATTCCCTGCGCCTTGAGGAACCCGAACGCGTCCTACTCGTCCTTGACGTGATCTGGCGCAGATGCGCGTCGGCGTCGACGCACGCGGCGTTGAACTGCGCCTTTCTCGTCGGCGACAGGCCGTTGTAGAACTTCGGGTTCGTCACCGTGTAGGCGGTGGTCAGGATGTGGTCGGTCTTCGAGATGTACTTCTGCACCTCGTAGAGCTTGTTCGACTTCACCACCACGGTGGGCGTGTCCTGGCCGTCGGCCACGCCCTGCCGCAGCGCAAGGTAGAGCTCGGACAGGTCGACCGCGACCGTCGACGCGCCGGTCGCCTGCATCATCGCGATGTAGGCTTTCGAGTTCGGCACGCGCATCTTCAGGTCCTTCATGTCGGCGGCCGAATTGATCGGGCGCTTGTTGTTGGTCATGCTGCGAAAGCCGAGATCCGTCCACCCGGTGAGCACGAAGCCCTTCTCCAGCGAACGCTTGCGCAGGTCGTCGCCGAAAGGACCCGAGATCGCCTTCACGCACTGTGCGCGGCTCTTCCACAGGAACGGCGCATCGGTGATCGACATTTCGGGCACCCAGTTCATCAGCCCGACGCCGATCGCCCCCATCTCGAGCGAGCCCAGGCGCACCGCCTGCGCGGTGTCGCGCTCGTTGCCCATCTGCGCGTTGGGAAAGATCTGCACCTGCATCTTGCCGCCACTCTTCTCCTCGATCGTCTTCTTGAACTGCTCCGCCCAGATCTGCCAGCCGTGCGCCGCGGGTGCCGGATGAGCGAAGCGGATCCGCTTCACCGCCGCCTGCCCGCGCGCGGGACCCGCAAGCAGCGGCGACAGCACACCAGCGGCCGCCGCGGCGCCGGCGTAGCGAAGCACGTTACGGCGCGTCGCCCGGACGCCGGTCGCGGAAGCGTCGCGGGTCGTCTGGCCCACGCCGGTCTTGTCGTCTGATGCACGATCCATGGCAGTCTCTCCTCGGTCCGATGGTCAGTATCTGAAATTCAGGAGCTTCGGCAGAAAGGTCGTGATCGACGGAACGAACGTCACGACCAGCAGCCCGGCGATCAGCACGGGCAGGTAGAAAAGCAATCGGCGGCTCGCCTTCTCGATCGGCGCGCCGGTGATCGCGCAGGCGACGTAGAGCGCGATGCCGATGGGCGGCAGGATGCAGCCGATCGCGAAAGCCTCGGTCATGATCACGCCGTATTGCAGCGGATCGACGCCGAGTTGCAGCGCGACGGGCAGCAACAGCGGCGCGAGGATGACGATGGTGACGAAGCTTTCCAGCACGGTCGCCATGATCAGCGTGATCAGGATCACCGCCGGCAGGAACGCGACCTTGCCGAGGCCGCCGATCGTCGCCGCGATGGCGGTGGTGACACCCTCGAGCGTCAGCGCCCACGAAAAGATCGTCGCGGTCGACACCGTGTAGAAGATCATGCCGTTCAGCAGCGACGCGCTGGTGAGGCACGACCACAGGTCCTTCCAGGCGATCTTGCGATACCCGACACCGAGCGCGAGGCTGTAGAGAACGGCGAACGTCGACACCTCGGTCGGCGTGCCGATGCCCCAGATGATCCCGCCCAGCAGGATCACCGGAATCATCAGCGGCAGGAACGCGCGGCGGCCGGTCCGGAAGATCTCGCTGCGCGGCGCGCGCGGGAGCGGCTTCCATTTCGCCGACGAGGCGCGCAACCACACGGTCGCCATCAGGACCAGTGCCAGCGTCGCGGCCGGCAACACGCCGGCGATGAAGAGAGCGCCGGTGGAGATCGCCGTCGCCGAGCCGAGCAGGATCAGCGCGATGCTCGGCGGCACCGACTCCGCCATCGCCGCCGACGCCGCGAGGATCGCGGCGCGCTCCTCGGGCTCGTAACCGTACGCGTCGAGCTTGCGGTTCATCGGCAGGCCGATCGTCGCCATGTCGGCGGCCTTCGAGCCGGAGATGCACGACGAGATGTAGACGCCGACGATCATCACCTGCAGCAGCCCGCCGCGCAGGTGACCGATCAGCGCAGCGACGAAGTCCACGATGCGCCCGCCGACGTCGGCCTTGTCCATGATGAAGCCCGCCAGCACGAAGAACGGCAGCGCGAGGAAGATGAAGCCGCCCGCGCCGCGCTGCGCATTCATCACCACGCCAAGCATGTCGGCGGACCCGGCCGCCTGGACGCACGCGATGCCGACGAGCGCCAGCACGAAGCCGACCGGCACGCCGGCGGCGACCATCGCGACGAACAACGCGCCGAGGAAGCTGTAGAGCAGCGGCGGATGTGCACCGATCACGGGCCGCAGCACGAAGAACAGCAGCGAGGCGCCGAGCACGACGAGGGCCGACAACGCGATCGCGCGACCGGGCCGCGCCGAGCAGCGACAGGCCGGCGCGTACGACGAGGAGCACCGAGCCGACGGTGATCGGCAACGTCATCCACGCGTAGCCGATGCCGAGGATGATCGTCTTCTCCTCGAAATTGGCGATCAGGAGCGGCACCGAAAAGCCGCCGAGCAGGATGGCTGCGAGGATCACGCACCACTCCGAGCACGCCTTCAGGAATTCCCGCCAGGCGCGCGGCGCGCGATCGACGAGCAGCGTGATGGCGATGAACTGGCCCCGGCTGTACGCGATCGCGCCGCCGAGGAACGCCAGCGTGATCAGGAACAGCGGCGACGTCTCGTCCACGCCCATCAGCGCCGACGAATTGAACAGCGTGCGCACCATCGTGTTGGCGAACACGATGAGCACCTGGATCGCGAGCGTGACGTTGAGCAGGACGAGCGCCGCCGAATCGATCGCCTTCAGCCACGCCGGCACGCCCTGCTCGTACGCGGGTGCGTCGTCGCCCATGGGCTTCGCAATCGCAGTGGCCGCGTCGCTCGTCACGCTTTATTTCCTCCTCCGCCCGGCGTAGCGCCATCCGCCGTCCAGGCGGTGGCGATTCGATGTTGTGGCCGGTGTGGGCGCCGAATGTAGCAGTCCCCGATGATTATGAAAAATTGATTTTTATGGGTTCAAATGATAGTAATTACCTATCATGAACGTGACACTCGCCCAGCTCCGCGCCTTCGAGCGCATCGTCCGCCTGGGAAGCTTTCGCGCCGCTGCGCAGGAGCTGCGACTCACGCAACCGAGCGTCTCGCAGCGAATTCGTGAGCTCGAATCCGAGCTCAAGACACAGCTCTTCGTGCGCCGCGGCCCGCGGGTGAGCCTTACCGCCGAAGGTCACGCGCTCGTCGAGTACGCCGATCGCCTGCTTCTCGCCACCGGTGAAATGGTCGAGCGCTTCCAGACGCGCGACCCGCTGAAGGGCATGCTTCGGCTCGGCCTGAACGAGAGCTTCGCGCTGATCTGCCTGCCGGACCTGCTGCGGCGGCTGGAGCAGCGTTATCCGGACATCAAGACGTCAGTGGTCGTCGGCGACACGGGCACGGTCAGCCGGATGCTCGACCAGCAGGAGCTCGACATCGCCGTCGTGTCCGAGCCGGCAGTGGGGCCGCACGTGACGCGCGAGCCGATCGGCCGCAACCGGCTCGGATGGTTTGCGCGCGCGGACTTTGCGATCGCGCGCGAGATCCTGTCGCCGCTCGACCTGTGCCGCTTTCATCTGATCGTCAGCCCCCCGACGGCGCGGCTGCACGAAACGGTAACGCGGTGGTTCGCCGAAGCAGGCGCGCTCCCGCAGCGCGTCAGCACGTGCAACAGCCTGTCGGTGACGATGCTGACGATCCTGCAGGGCACGGCAATCGGGCTCGTCCCCGTCCGCGTGATGCAGGATGACCTGGAGCGCGGACGCGTGAAGCTGATTCCGGTGAAGCCGGACGTGCCGGCGCACCGCGTGTCGATCTGCTACCAGAGCAGCGAGTTCGGTCCCGGGCTCCAGGTGCTCGTCGATCTGACGCGCGAACTCGTCGCGCAGCACAAGCTCTTCACCTAGCGTCGCGATGCTGGCTCAGCCTCCGCCGAGCCCGCTGAGCATGGTCGAGATCGCGAAAATGCCGATGCCGAGCAGCACGAGCGCCGTCAGCAGCGTGAACGACGCCGGATAGTGGCTCTCCGCATGGATCAGGCCGTCGGCCTTGAGCCGTTCCCGTTCGCGGCGCAATTCGACCATGAATGCGACGTGGTAGACGATGCCGATGATCAGCATGCCGATCCCCAGGAAGACCAGCAGCTCGCCAAAGTTGCGCGCCGAGCCGCTGCTCTTCAGCACGCTGGCCTCGTGCAGCTTCTGGAACACCTGGAAGATCGTGAAGCCGAAGCCGATCAGCGAAAGCGACGTGCGGATGACCGACATCAGCGTGCGATCGGCGCTCAGTCGCGTGCGCTGGAACGACATGCCCGTCCGGCGCGCGGACAGCTCGACCGAGATGCGGTCGGCCTCCGACTTCGACGTCACGCGCGCGGCAGGAGGCGGCGGGCTGTTCGATGTCACGGGCACCTCGATTCGATCAGCGGAACGCCCGGCTAGCTCGCCGCGGGCTCGCGGATGATGCAGCGAAATCCGACGTGGCACGTCGATGTATCGATCGGCTGCGCCATGCGCGCGGCAGGCCGATACCGCCGGCAATAGTTCGGCGCGCACAGGTAGGAGCCGCCCTTCATCACGCGACGAGGGATCCGCACGTTCGGCGTGCGCGGGTCGAGGCTGTCCTCCGACGACCCGCCGCGCGGGTTCTCCATGGTGCAGCAGGGCTTCGTGATCTTGCCGTGGTCCTGGTACCAGTCCGTCGTCCATTCCCAGACGTTGCCGGTCATTTCGTACAGGCCGTAGCCGTTCGGTGGAAACGCTTTGACCGGCGCCGTCCATTCGTAGCCGTCCTGACACAGGTTCTGCCAGGGAAACTCGCCCTGCCACGTGTTGGCCATCGACTTGCCGCCGGGCGTGAGCTCGTCGCCCCATGCAAACTCGGCGCCCTCGAGCCCGCCGCGCGCCGCGAACTCCCATTCGGCTTCGGTGGGAAGCGCCTTGCCGGCCCATGTGGCGTATGCCTCGGCATCTTCGAAGGCCACGTGAACGACCGGATGGTCCATCAGTGCGCGGATCGAGCTGGCGGGACCGCGCGGATGCCGCCAGTTGGCGCCGGCAACATAGACCCACCAGTTGTAGTGATTGCGCAGGTCGACAGCAGCGGCAGCCTTCTTGAACATGACCGACGACGGCGCGAGCAACTCGGGTTTGGCCCCGGGATAGTCCTCTGCATTCGCTGGGCGCTCCGCCAGCGTCACGTAACCCGTGGCGTCGACGAACTTGCCGAACTGCGCGTTCGTGACCGCGTGGCAATCGACCAGGAACGGGTCGACACGGACGCTGTGCGCCGGCGCCTCTTCCGGATAGTGATCGTCCGAGCCCATGCGGAAGGTTCCGCCCGGCACTCGAACCATACCGTCCGTCGATGGTTTGCGCGAGGCAGAGTCAAGCTCCGTTCCCCGCGCGACAGATGCTTCGCTGCTCATGTCGCCCTTCCAGTCACGCGCTCGCTCCGAAGACGGCGTTCCAGTCGCCTTTCATGCTGACCACCTGGATGCCATAGGCAGCGGCGTTGTCGAGCGCGTCGGCGAGCGGACTCAGTTTGAAATCGCGATCGTAAGCCACTTCGCGTCCGCTGTCGTCATGGTGCAAAAGGAGCGCCAGCGACGCTCCACTGCCGCCTTTCGTGTACCGGAGCATCGCGAGGTCGCCGTCGGAGTTGCCGAACGCGAGGATCGGCTTGCGGCCGATGTGCAGAAAAATGTTCTGCGGCTTGACCTCGCGGTCGTCGAAGCTGTCGAGCTCCGGCAGCTTCACCAGCACCGGCTGACCATCGCGGATTTCGAAGCGCGTTTTCACGCTGGAACCGATCACCTGTTCGGGCGGGATGCCATAAACCTCCTCCGCGAACGGTCGCATGAAGTCGACGCCGCCGCCCGAGACGATGAACGTCTTGAATCCGTTCGCGCGCAGGAACTCCAGCAACTCGAGCTGCGGCTGGTATACGCATTGCGCGATCGGCCGGCCGAGCGTCGGGTGCTTCGTCGATTTCAACCACGCGCGCGCCACATCGTCGAACTCATCGGTCGTGAGGTTCGCGTGCGTCGCAAACGCCGCCTCGAACACCGCCTTCTTGCCGAGCGCCATGAGGGTCTTCATGTCGTGCTCGAGCACCGCCTTGTACGGCTGGCGCTCGCGCATCGACGGATCCTTCGTCGCGAGCGCCTTCAGGCGGTCCTGCGCGAAGAAAAGCTGGATTTGCAAGGGCTGCTCGCACCACAGCGTGCCGTCGTTGTCGAACGTCGCGATCCGCCGGGCCGGCGGCACGAAATCCGGCCCGCCAGCCTTCGTCACGCGTGCGACAAAGTCCAGGATCGCCGACTTCGACGATCCCGGATTCCAGGACGGCAACAGATCGTTCACCGCCGCATCAGACACGGCTACCCCCCGCTTGCCGTGGCGTGCATCAGTCTTGACCGCATCGTCGATCGTGAACGTGTTCGGCTTCTGGATGATCGGAAACTCCTTGAACGTGTCGGCGAACTTCTGCGCCACGATCATCGCGCCGTAGAGGATGTACGCGTGGTAGAGCACCCACTCGTAGTAGCTGTTCGATGTCACGTCCGCGAACTCGTAGGGGTCTGTGCGCAGGTTGAAGAACTTGGCCAGTCGCAACCGGGTGAACGGCTCCGCCCACACCTGCAGCGTCCCGTGGCAGCGCTGTTCCATGAACACGACCTTCCAGTTGTCGTAGCGCACGGCCAGGATGTCGCCGTCGTCGCTGATGTACATGAACAGCTTGCGCGGACTCTTTTCCTCCTTGCCCGTCAGGTAAGGAACCAGATTGAAGCCGTCGATGTGGTTTTTGTACGTGCGTCCGATCGCCTGGTAGCCTTTCTTGCACTTTTCCATGACGTCGGGGTCGCCGGCCATCGCGAGGAACGTCGGAAACCAGTCGTGGTGCTGGACGATCTCGTTCGAAATGCTGCCTGCCTTGATCTTGCCCGGCCAGCGGACGACCTTCGGAACGCGGAACGCGCCTTCCCAGTTGGTGTTCTTTTCGCTGCGGAACGGCGTCATGCCGCCGTCGGGCCAGGTGTTGCGATGCGGGCCGTTGTCGGTCGAGTACATCACGAACGTGTCGTCCGCAATGCCCATCTCGTCCAGCAGGTCGAGCATCTGGCCGACGTTCTTGTCGTGGTCGATCATCGTGTCGTGGTAGGGAGATTGCCAGCGGCCCGCTTGCCCCAGGCTTTCCTTCTTCGTGTGCGTGAAGCAGTGCATGTGGGTGAAATTCAGCCAGACGAAAAAGGGCTTGCCGGCCTTCTTCTGGCGCTTGATGAAGTCGGAAGCGGCGGCGACGAACTCGTCGTCGCAGGTCTCCATCCGCTTGGTGTTCAGCGGCCCGGTGTCCTTGATCTTCTGCTTGCCGACCTTGCCCCAGCGTGGCATCACCGTCGGGTCGTCCTTGTCGGTCGCCCACGAATGGATGACGCCGCGCGGCCCGATCATCTCCCGCATCTTTGGAAAGTCCTTTTCCGGATAGTAGTCGTACATCTCCGGCTCTTCCTCGGCGTTCAGGTGGTACAGGTTGCCGAAGAACTCGTCGAAGCCGTGATTGGTCGGCAGCATCGAGTTGAGGTCCCCGAGGTGGTTCTTGCCGAACTGTCCGGTCGCATAACCCTGGTTCTTCAGTGCGGCTGCGATCGTGATG
This sequence comes from uncultured beta proteobacterium, assembly GCA_963851465.1. GTDB lineage: Bacteria > Pseudomonadota > Gammaproteobacteria > Burkholderiales > Casimicrobiaceae > VBCG01. The sequence continues at coordinate 345,578 of CAWKPJ010000013.1, read as the reverse complement.
ATCTTCTCGTTCATGCCGATCGGCGCCGCCGGTATGCCCACTTTCGACAGCCCGGTACGCAGCACGCTCTGCCCGGTGATGAACGACGAGCGTCCCGCCGTGCACGACTGCTCGCCATAGGAATCGGTGAACATCATCCCTTCCTTCGCGATGCGGTCGATGTTCGGTGTCTGGTAGCCCATCAGTCCATGCGTGTAGCACGACAGATTGGAGATACCGATGTCGTCGCCCCAGATGACGAGGATGTTGGGCTGCTTGCCGGACTTGGCTGGTTTTTCGGACTTGCTTGCTTTTGCCATGGTGGTGCTCCTCTCACGATGAACCACGAATGTTGCGCACCCGTGCAACGGATGCGGACGGTGGGTCAGAAGATCAGCGTTGCCGTCGCCATCACCGTGCTGTCGCTGTCGAGTCGATTCTTGCTGCTCACTGTCGGCACCCAGCGCAGAGAGAACGACAGCGGCGCCTTGTCGGCGAGCTTGGTGTCATAGGTCACGATCGGGCCGACAACCCAGTCGTGGCCGACGAAGCCATTCAGCCGGTCCGCGGTCGGACCGCTGTCGTCGCCCAGCTGCTGCACGGTACCGACGATGAGTCCCAGACCCCAGCCGTTGTCGAATCGCTTCAACACCATCGTGTCGAGCGTGAACAGCGGCGCGTTCTGGTAGTCGGTCGCCTTGTTGCGCGTGTAGAACTGCACGCCGGCAACCGCATTGAACTCCAGCCCCTGCTCGGGCCACATCTTCGTATAGGCGACCTGCGGAATGAACGTCCAATTGTTGAGACTGGGATTGGCGAGCGCGTTGGCGTCGTACTTGCCGGTGTCCGTCCAGACGTTGAAACTCAACGCAACGTGCTCGGTCTTGGAGAAGTGGTAGCCGGCGGCGATCGGCGTGAAGTAGAGGTCGAACAGATTGGACGTGCTTTGCTTCGTTCGCACCTGGTTGCCCAGCGGCCCGACGAGCGACGCGGTCACTTCCTCCCAGATATAGGGGACCGTCATGCTCGACGCGAAGTTCCACGCACCGGGACCGGTGTCCCATACCTTGAGCAGCGTCGCAAGCGTGAACGAGGCCTTGGCGTCGATCCCCAGGGAGATTTGCCCCGAGATCGGTACCTCGCGGCTGCCGCTGATCGAGCCGTCGAGGTATATCTGGCCAATGTTGACGATCCACACAGGCTCGGGGGGAATGACGCCGGCGTCGGGCGTAACCGACGTGCCGCTGACCGGCCGGCCGAGCGCGCCTTCGACTGCGAGCGCGTCAAGCGACGCCGCCGCGAGAAAGAGCGCGGAAGCCACCCCAGCAAGCGCGCGTGCAGCGCCCGAACTTCGATCACGCATTTTTGCTACTTGGCCAGCGGGAATTGGAGATGGACGCTGGAGAACACTGGAACTGCGGCAGAGCGACCTGCGATGTGCGCCAGGCGCGATGCGAGCACCAGCGTGTTCGCCGAAAAGCGGTCGTTGGAGCATACAACGCGAATTGCAAATGCGTCCAGTAGCGAATCTCTGCAGCCTCTGATGGGCCATTCGTGACCGCGCGCGATCGCGGTGCACGCAGAGATGCGAATCCTCAGCCGATCCGCTTCAGCCGCGCACGATAGTCATCGCCGCGCGCGACGTACGCGTCGACGTTTCCCTTCAATCCCTCGATGTCCTGATCGCTCAACTCGCGCACGAGTCGCGCCGGCGCACCGACGATCAGCGAGCGATCGGGAAATATCTTTCCTTCGGTCACGATCGCGCCGATGCCCACGATGCAACCCTTTCCGATGACGGCCTTGTTGTAAATGACCGACGCGATGCCGATCAGCGCGCCGTCGCCGATCGTGCAGCCGTGGAGCATCGCAAGATGCCCGATCGTCACGCCGCGTCCGATTCTCATCGGCAGACCCGGATCGACGTGAAGCACCGCGCCGTCCTGAACGTTCGTGTCGTCGCCGATCTCGATGGTGTCGTCGTCGCCGCGCAGCACCGCACCCGGCCAGACGGACGCTCGTTCGCCCAGCCGGACCCGCCCGATGATCGTCGCCTCTGCCGCGACATACGCCGACGCCGGGATGTGCGGGACATCGGCACCGAGCTGGTAGATGGCCATTGGGGTTCGTACTGGCGTGCAGGAGACGGGCAGACCTGCAAGCTTATCAGCCACGCCGCCCCCCGCGCCGGGCGCAAGGCGGCGAAGGGCGACGCAACGCGTCCCGGTCCGAACCGAGGCGCCGGCAAGGGGCGCACATGGCCTTCTCGGACAGGGGCTCGCGTCCCAAGTCCGCCGCGGGGACGCCGGGCTGGCCGCGCTCGGACACCAACAGTGTTGCTCGCGTGTCGAGCGCACGAATACAGGCAGTTACGCGTCGAACCTTCAGCCGATTCTCCCGCGGAGGGATTTCCACCTTTGACACGTAACGCCTTTGTGCGATACAAGGCCTCAGACAGACTCCCGCGGCACCGATCTTGCTAATGGGTCCGTCGTCTAGACGAATACGCAGTAAGGGGGAATCCATGTCGCCCGCCCAGCCTCGCCCAGCCTCCGCATCCGGCGTCGTTTCGGAGCTCGCGTTCGCGCGCGCGCAACGGAACACCGTGCTGATCGTGGACGACCTCTTCTCGAGCCGCCTGCTGCTCGCGGAAATCGTCCGCCAGATCGACGGCAAGCTGAACCTCGAACTGTTCGATACGCCGTCGCGCGCGCTCGAGTTCGCGCGCAACAACCGCGTCGACATCGTCCTCACCGACTACAAGCTTCCGGAGTTCGACGGCATCGAGCTCGTGAAGCAGCTGCGCGCCCTGCCCCATTGCGTCGACGTGCCGATCGTCGTGATCACCGTCGTCGACGACCGCAAGATCCGCTACGACGCGCTCGAAGCGGGCGCCACCGATTTCCTGATCAAGCCGCTCGATGACCACGAGACGCGCGCGCGCTGCGCGAACCTGCTGGAGCTCCGTCGCCACAAGATCGTGCTGTCCGACCAGGCGCGCGTGCTGCAGTACCAGGTCGACAAGTCGGTCGCCGAGATCCATGAGCGCGAGCTGGAAACGCTGTCGAAGCTCGCCAAGGCCGGCGAGTTCCGCGACAAGACCACCGGCAATCACCTGATGCGGATGGCGAAGTACTCGGCACTTACCGGACAGAACCTCGGGCTCGGCGCCGAGACGGTGCACGTGCTCGAAGTCGCCGCACCGATGCACGACATCGGCAAGATCGGCATTCCCGATTCCGTGCTGCTGAAGGAAGGGCCGCTCAACGCCGCCGAGCAGGATCTGATGCGCACGCACCCGCGCATCGGCTACGACATCCTGAAGGGCAGCCCGTCGAAGTACCTGTCGATGGGCGCGATCATCGCCCTCGGCCATCACGAGAAGTTCGACGGCTCGGGATATCCGAACGGCCTCCACGCCGAGGACATTCCGCTGGTCGCCCGCATCGTCGCGGTCGCGGACGTGTTCGACGCCCTCGTTTCCGAACGGCCGTACAAGCGCGCGTGGCCGGTCGAGGAAGGCGATCGATCACATGAAGAGCCAGCGCGGCCGGCACTTCGATCCGCGCGCCGTCGACGCGTTCCTCGCCGATCGCGGACGCATCCAGGCGATCCTCGACGAGTTCGGCGACTGATCTTTCAGGTCAGGCTTCGACCTGATTTTGTCGCAAATCCTTGTGGGTCAGGCTTCAGCCTGACTTCCCATCAGCCGGCTGCATCATCGCGTCAGGCTGACGCCTGACCTACAACAGCCCGAAGCTGCCGTGCAGGCGCTTGCTATAGTCGCGCGGGTCCCCGCCCGCGCCCATGGCAGCTCCACTTCCCAGCGCCATCGACGGCGCGCATCTCTCGCTCTGGTGGGGACTGCCCTTCGCCGGGCTCCTGCTTTCCATCGCCGTGATTCCGCTCGCTGCCTCGCACTTCTGGCACGCGCACTACGGCAAGGTCGCAGCGGCCTGGGCGATAGCGCTCGTCGTGCCGTTCGCGATCGCGTTCGGGCCCGCGGTTGCCGCGCATGAGGTCGCGCACGCGCTGCTGATCGAGTACGCGCCGTTCATCGCGGTGCTCTTCGCGCTGTTCACCATCGCCGGCGGCATCTGCGTGCGCGGCCACTTCCGCGCCACACCCGCGCTCAACACCGGTCTGCTCGCGCTCGGGGCCACGCCTCGCGAGCCTGATGGGCACGACCGGCGCGTCGATGCTGCTGATCCGGCCGCTGCTGACGGCGAACGAAGGCCGCCGGTATCGCGCCCATGCGGTCGTGTTCTTCATCCTGGTCGTCGGCAACGTCGGCGGAGCGCTGTCGCCGCTGGGCGATCCGCCGCTGTTCATCGGCTTCCTCAACGGCGTCGACTTCTTCTGGCCGGCACGCACGCTGGCCTGGCCCACGATCGCTGCTCGTGGCCGCGCTGCTCGCGATCTTCTACGCCGTCGACACCGTGCTGTTCCGGCGCGAGCCCGAATGGCTCGCGCGCGATCGCGATCCGATCCGGATCGGGCTCGAAGGGTCGGCGAACTTCGTGCTGCTTGCCGCGGTCGTCGGTACGGTACTCGTCTCGGGACTGTGGAAGCCGGGGATCACGCTCAACGTGATGGGCATGCCGCTCCCGTTGCAGAACGTCGTCCGCGACGCGGCGCTGATCGCGCTCGCGCTGGCGTCGCTGGCGCTCACGCCGAAGGCGATCCGCGACCCACAACGCATTCCACTGGGCGCCGATCGTCGAAGTCGCCAAGATCTTCGCGGCGATCTTCGTCACCATGATTCCGGTGCTGGCGATTCTCGCGGTCGGCCGGCACGGCGCGCTGGGCTGGCTGGCGCAATTCGTGGCGCGCCCGGACGGTGCAGATCGACAACACCGCGATTGTTCTGGGTCACGGGCCTGCTGTCGGCGTTCCTCGACAACGCGCCGACGTACCTGGTGTTCTTCAACCTCGCCGGCGGCGATGCGCAGGCGCTGATGGGCCCACTCTCGGGCACGCTCGCGGCGATCTCGATGGCGGCGGTCTACTTCGGCGCACTCACGTACATCGGCAACGCGCCGAACTTCATGATCAAGGCGATCGCCGAGGACCGCGGCGTGGCGATGCCGAGCTTCTTCGGATATCTGGGCTGGGCTGCGCTGCTGATGATCCCGCTGCTCGTGCTGGTGGGCCGCTTCGCGCTCTAGGACGGCCGACGCTGGTCGTCGCGCAGGCTCGCGCTTCGCGCCACCGACCTCCAGCGCGGCAAGTGCGCCTTCATGTCGGCGGCAAACTGCGCCGGGCCCGTCCCTTCGACCTGAGGCCAGCCTTAGCCGAGCACCAGCACGTGCATCCGGAACGGACCGTGGGCCCCGAGTACGATCGTCTGCTCGATGTCGCCGGTGCGCGAAGGCCCCGAGATCAGGTTGACGGCACGCGGCAGCGCGCGCTTCTCCTCGCGCACGAGCGCAAATGCCTCTTCCATGCCGGCGACGATGCGGTCGGTGCGCACGATGGCGACGTGCGTATCCGGCAACAGCGTCAGCGCCGTCGGCGTGTCGGCACCGGACGTGAACACGAGCGTGCCGGTCTCGGCAATCGCGCAGAAACAGCCGGTGATCGCCAGGCGGTCGTGGCCCGTCGTGGGGCGTGCTTCGATGTCGAGGCCGGCGGCGCGCCAGTCGAGAAGTGCGAGCTCGGGCCAGCAGACGCCGCGGCGCGACTTCTGCTCTGCGATCGCGGGCGGCAGATCGAGTGCGTCGACGTAGCGCGCGACCGCCGCGGGAATCTCCTCCGGCGCACTCGACGCGCTCGACGGTGCTCGCCATGTCCGTCGCACGCTGAACGAAGCGCGTGACGAGGCTGCCGGAAATCGCCGGGCGCGGCCCCTCCCGGTGCGCGGCGATGTACGCCTCGGCGTCCCGCCGGGCGGCGGGCGTCGTCGTCGCATGGCCGAGCGCCCGGCGCACGCGGTCGAGGATCGCGTCACGCGCGGACGAGTTGGTCGAGAGGCTGTCGGTCACTTGACGTTGCGGCGAACGAAATCGGACATCCGTTGCACGCCTTTCTCGATCGCCTCCTTCGACGCGGCGTACGAGAAGCGGATGTGCTGGCCTTCGCCCGGCACGCGACGGCCGAAGTGGATGTCGGCGAGGACGGCCACGCCGGCTTCGGTCAGCAGGCGCTTGCGGAAGGTTTCGGAATCGCCGCAGCCGGTCATCTTGCACGCGTCGGTGACGTTCGGCCACGCGTAGAACGCACCGCCGGGCGACGCGCATTCGACGCCGGGGACTTCGTTCAGCAGCCGCACGATGAGGTCGCGCCGCTCGAGGAAGCTCCGCCGCATCGCGTCGGCAGCGTCCTGCGGTCCGGTGATCGCGGCCACCGCCGCCCACTGCGAGATCTGCGACGCGCACGACTCCGTGTTGGTGATCCAGCGCGTGAACACCGGCGCGAGCGCGCGATTGGCGACGTAGCCGATGCGCCAGCCCGTCATCGCCCAGGTCTTCGACGCCCCGTCGCTGATCACCGTCCGCTCCAGCAGCCCCGGGCGCGTCGCCAGCGATTCGAAGCGGCCGTCATAGACGAGTCGCGAGTAGATCTCGTCGGCGAACACCCATACCTGCGGATGGTCGGCCAGTATCGCGGCGATCGCGTCGAGATCGGACGCGTGCAGGATGCCGCCCGTCGGATTCTGCGGTGTATTGAGGATGAGCAGCCGCGTCTTCGGCGTGATCTTGGCGGCGAGCTCCGCCGGATCGAAGGCGAAGTCGCGCGACTCGCGCAGATACAGCGGCACCGGCACGGCACCGTTCGCGACGATCTGCGATTCGTAGATCGGAAAGCCGGGCACGGGATAGATCACTTCGTCGCCCACCCCGTAGTCGGTGACCGACGCGATCGTGTACGCGATGAACGGCTTCGCACCCGCGGCGACGACGACGTCCTCAGGACGGATCTCGAGGCCGCGCCGGATGCCGAGGTCCTGCGCGGCGGCGGCGCGCAATTCGTCGATCCCCGCCGACGGCGTGTAGCCGTGCTTGCCGCCCGCGATCGCGGCAATCGCAGCGTCCTGGATGTGCTGCGGCGTCGGAAAGTCGGGCTGGCCGATGCAGAACGATACGATGTCATGGCCCGCGCGGATCAGCGCATTCACTTCGGCGAGCACGACGAACGCGTTCTCGGTGCCAAGCGAGTCGCCGCGGCGTGAAAGGCGCGGCACGGTAAGTCCGGAGGTATGGGGTGCGTTCATGGGGCAGCCTTCGAGCGTTGGCCCTGCCGATAAAGTTCGCGGAACGTGCGGCCCGCGGGCGCCGGCATGTCGCGCTCCTGCGTCCAGCCGCCGCCGAGCGGCAGCCGCGCGATCATGCCATCCTTGCGCGCGAGCAATCGCAGCATCCGCACGCCGATGCCGGACGCGGCGGCGTACAGCCGCGGGCGCCGCGCGAACCACGCCCAGAGCTTCAGGCCGGCGCGCTCGCGCCACGGCCGCAGGCCGCGCTCGAACTCCTTCTCGCGCAGCTTGCGCTGCAGGTCCGGCAGCGGGATCTTCACCGGGCATACGACGCCGCACTGGTTGCACAGCGTCGACGCCTGCGGCAGTTCGGTGGCGTTCTCGAGGCCGACGTACATCGGCGTCAGGATCGAGCCGATCGGCCCCGGATATACCCAGCCGTACGAATGCCCGCCGATGTTCTGGTAGACGGGGCAATGATTCATGCACGCGCCGCAGCGGATGCAGCGCAGCGCCTCGCGCACGTCGCTCGCGAGCACCGACGTGCGGCCCGCGTCGACCAGAATGAAGTACATGTGCTCGGCGCCGTGGAATTCACCGTTGCCCTTGGCGCCGGTCAGGATGTCGACATAGTTGGAGATCGACTGACCGGTGGCCGAGCGCGGCAACAGGCGCATCAGCGTGGCGACGTCCTCCAGCGTGGGGACGATCTTCTCGATTCCCGAAATCGCGACGTGCACCTTCGGCAGCGTCGTCGTCAACGTCGCGTTGCCCTCGTTGGTGACGAGCACGACGGAGCCCGTCTCGGCGACGAAGAAGTTGCCGCCGGAAATGCCCATGTCCGCGGTCAGGTAGTGCTCGCGCAGCACGGACCGCGCCTCGAGGCACAGCGCCTGGATGTCGTCCTTCTTCGGCGTGCCATGCTTCTGATGGAACAGCTCGGCCACTTCGTCCTTCGACTTGTGCAGCGCCGGGCCGATGATGTGCGACGGCGGCTCGTAGTCGTTGATCTGCAGGATGTACTCGCCGAGGTCGGTCTCGACGACCGTCAGCCCCGCGGCCTCGATCGCGTGGTCGAGCGCTGACTCCTCCGAGACCATCGACTTCGACTTGATGATCTTGCGCACCGCATGCCGTGCGGCGATGTCGAGGACCAGGCGGTTGACATCGGCCGGCGTCGCGGCCCACAGCACCGTCGCGCCGCGTGCCGTGGCGTTCTCCTCGAACAGCGTGAGCCACGTGTCGAGGTCGTCGAGCGCGCGCTGACGGATGTCACGCGCGGCCTCGCGCGTGCCTTCGAAATCGTCCAGCTCGGCGATCGCGTTGCGCCGGGCCGGGACGAACTTGCCCTGGAATTTGCGCAGGTTCGCCTGCAGCTTGGCGTCGCGCAGGTTGTCGTGCGCGCGCGCCTTGAAGTGCATGGAGGCGATCTGCATCGTGGAGCCTAATGACTTTCCGCCAGCACTTCGGCGACGTGCAGCACCTTCGTGCGCGTGTCGCCCAGGCGGCGCAGCCGCCCCTCGATGTTGAGCATGCAGCCGAGGTCGCCCAGGACGACGGCGTCGGCGCCGGTCGACTGCACGTTGCGGCACTTGTTGTCGGCCAGGCGCGCGGAGATCTCGCCGAACTTGATCGAGAACGTGCCGCCGAACCCGCAGCAGGTTTCGCAGTCGGCCATCTCCGTGAGCTCGATGCCGGCGACGCTCCCGAGCAACGCCCGCGGCTGCGCCTTGACGCCCATTTCGCGCAGACCGGCGCAGCAGTCGTGATACGTAACCTTGCCGTCGAAACGTCCCGGCGGCGCGCTCGAGCTTCAGCACGTTGACCAGAAAGTCGGTCAGCTCGTACGTGCGCCCGGCGAGTTGCGCAGCGCGCGCGGCGGTGGCGGCGTCGTCGGCGAAGAGGTCCGCGTAGTGAGTCCGGATCATTCCGCTGCACGAACCCGACGGGGCGACCAGATAGTCACAGCCGTCGAATTCGTCGAGCAGCTTGCGCGCCAGCGCGACGGCGTCGGCGCGGTCCCCGGAGTTGTAGGCGGGCTGGCCGCAGCAGGTCTGCGACGGCGGCACGAAGACGTCCGCCCCGCCCGCTTCGAGGAGCCGGATGGCCGCGAACCCGATCGAGGGACGCATCAGGTCGACGAGGCAGGTCACGAAGAAGCCGACGCGCATGGGACTCTCGCAGCTGCGGAAGATGTTAGCGCGTCGCTACAGAAAATGCGATTGCGTGAGCGCGATCACGCAAAGACCCATCAGCGGCTGCGGGAAGATGCCGAGCAGCAGCAACAGGACGCCGTTGGTGGACAGCAGGACGCGTGTGTCACCGCGGGTGTCGAGCGGCGAGCGATCCACCGGATCGTCGAAGTACATCAGCTTGACGACGCGCAGGTAGTAGAAGGCGCCGATCAGCGACGTCACGACGGCGACCACGGCAAGCCAGGTGAAGCCGGCGTTGACCGCCGCTTCGATCACCGAAAACTTGGCGTAGAACCCGATCGTGGGCGGCAGGCCCGCGAGCGAGAACATCACCAGCAACATCATGAACGCCCACCATGGTGCGCGCTGGTTCAGTCCCTTGAAGTCTTCGAGCAGCTCGCACTCGAAACCCGCGCGCGACAGCAGCATCACCATTCCGAAGGAGGCGAGGCTCGTGAACACGTAGGCGACCGTGTAGAACATCGCGGCCGAGAAGCCGTTCAGGTCGGCCGTGAGGAACCCGAGCAGCATGAAGCCCATGTTCGCGATCGTCGAGTACGCGAGCATCCGCTTGATGTTCGATTGTGCGATGGCGATCAGGTTGCCGAGCACCATCGACAGCAGCGACAGGACGATCAGCATGCCCTGCCAGTCGAACGAGGTCCCCTGCAACGCACCCGACAGCAGCCGGATCGTCAGCGCGAAAGCCGCGAGCTTGGGCGCGGTGCCGATCAGCAGGGTGACGGCCGTGGGGGAACCCTGGTAAACGTCGGGCACCCACATGTGATACGGCGCGGCGCCCAGCTTGAACGCGATCCCCGACACGACGAACACCAGGCCGAACGTGATGAGCAGCGCATTGCCCTGCTTGCTCAGCACCGAGCGGGCGACGAGGTCGATATCGAGCGACCCCGTGGCGCCGTAGATCATCGACAGGCCATAGAGAAGCATCCCGGACGCCAGCGCTCCGAGGACGAAGTACTTCATCGCCGCCTCGGCAGCACCCTGGTGGTCGCGGTCGAGCGCCACCATCGCGTACAGCGACAGCGACAGGAGCTCGAGCCCGAGGTAGAGCGTGAGGAAGCTGTTGCCGGAGATCATCACCTGCATGCCGAGCAGCGCGAACAGCGTCAGTACGAACGTTTCACCGCGGAACAGGCTGCGGGCCGTGAGGTAGCTGCGTGAATAGAACAGCATCAGCGAGACCGACACGAAACAGGCAAGCCGCAGGAAATCGGCGAGCATGTCGTCGACGACCATGCCGTGGAACGCCTTGACGACGTCGTCCCGCGAAGTTGCGATGGTCACGCAGGTCGCGACCAGCAGCACGAGCTGGCTCAGCCAGTAGCCGACGTGGCGGCGCGCGTCGGAGACGTACAGGTCGACGAGGAGCACGAGGCAGGCACCCGTCAGGACGACGATCTCCGGCATCACCGCGACAAAATTGAGCATCGTCGGCGCGTTCACAGCTTGCTCTTCGCGACGATCGTCAGCAGGTCGGCGACCGACGTGTGCATCACGTCGATGAAGGGCCGCGGCCAGACGCCCATCGCGATCACTGCCAGCGCAACCGCGGCGAGCATCCAGAACTCGCGCCGGTTCAGGTCGGCGAGCTCGGCCACATGCGCGTTGGCGACGTCGCCGAAGATCACGCGCTTGTACATCCACAGCGTGTAGGCGGCGCCGAGGATCATCGTCACCGCGGCGCCGAAGCCCAGCCAGAAATTGACCTTGACCGCCGCCAGGATCACGAGGAATTCACCCACGAAGCCCGATGTCGCAGGCAGGCCCGCGTTGGCCATCGCGAACAACATCATGAACGCGGCGAACTTCGGCATCCGGTTCACGACGCCGCCGTAGTCGGCGATCATCCGCGTGTGCATGCGGTCGTACAGCACGCCGACGCACAGGAACATCGCCGCGGACACGAAGCCGTGCGAGATCATCTGCGCGAGCGCGCCCTCGACGCCGAGCTGGCTGAAGAGGAAGAACCCCAGCGTGACGAAGCCCATGTGCGAGATCGACGAATAGGCGATCAGCTTTTTCATGTCCGCCTGCGCCAGCGCGACGAAGCCGATGTAGATCACGGCGATCAGCGACAGCGTGATCACGAAGGGCGCCAGCTTGTGCGACGCGTCCGGAAGGATCGGCAGGATGAAGCGCACGAATCCGTACGCGCCGATCTTGAGCGTGATCGCCGCGAGGACCACCGAGCCGCCCGTCGGCGCCTCGACGTGCGCGTCGGGCAGCCAGGTGTGCACCGGCCACATCGGCACCTTGACCGAGAACGCCATGAAGAACGCGACGAACAGGAGGATCTGCGTGCGCATCGCGAGCGGAACGTCGTACCAGTCGAGGATCGCGAAGCTGTCGGACACACTGTAGAGATAGATCAGCGCGACGAGCATCAGCAGCGAGCCCAGCAGCGTGTACAGGAAGAACTTGATCGCCGCGTAGACCCGGTTCGGGCCGCCCCAGACGCCGATGATCAGGTACATCGGAATCAGCATCGCCTCGAAGAACACGTAGAACAGGATGCCGTCGAGCGCGCAGAACACGCCGTTGATGAGGCCCGACTGGATCAGGAACGCGGCCATGTACTGCGCGACGCGCGTCTGGATCACTTCCCATGCCGACCAGACGACCAGCACGGTCACGAAGCTGTTCAGCAGGACGAACAGCACGCTGATGCCGTCCACGCCGAGGTGATAGTGGATGTCGAAGCGGGGAATCCATTCGCTCAACTCGACGAACTGCATGGCGCTCGTCGTCACGTCGAACCGGGTGTACAGCGGCACCGTGACGAGAAAGCCAGCGACGGCGCCGATCAGCGCGATCCAGCGCGTGGGCGTGGCGGCGCGCTCGCCGTCGCGCCCGACGGCGAGCACGATGAGCCCCGCGACGATCGGGACCCAGATGGAAAGCGAGAGGTAGGGCGTCACAGGACTACCCTTCGCGCTGCGCGCTTCGGGGCAATTCGCGCTTGGGAGCGGCCCGGCGCGCTCATAGCCAGCGCACCACCCACAACGTCAGCAGCGCGACGACGCCGACGATCATCGTGAAGGCGTACTGGTATACGTAACCGGTCTGGATCCGGCGCATCAGCAGCGCCGCCCACCCGACCGCCTTGGCCGAGCCGTTGACGAAGAAGCCGTCAATGACGCGGCGGTCGCCGACGCTCGATGCGATGTGGCCGACTTCCCGCGCGCCACCCGCGAAGAACCAGTCGTTGAACTTGTCGAAGTAGTACTTGTTGTCCAGCAGCGTGTAGAGCGGGCCGGCCATCTTCTGCAGGCGCGCCGGCAGCGCCGGGTTGATCAGGTAGCAATAGACCGCCGCGGCGATGCCGGCAACCGCGAGCCAGAATACCGGGCTCGACAGGCCGTGGAGCACGAACGCCCACGGACCGTGCCATTCCTCGCGCAGCAGCGCCAGCACCGCGTGCGGCTCGCGAACGACGATCGCGTTGCCGAAATAGCCGCCAAACAGCATCTCGTCGATGTAGACCCAGCCGGTGTAGACCGAGGGAATCGCCAGCAGGATCAGCGGCACGGTCACGACCCACGGCGATTCCTTCGGCGGGCCGCCCGCGTGGGCATGCTCGTCCGGCTCCTCGTCCGTCGCGGGAGACGCCGCGTCGTGCGCGTGCGCGCCGTGATCGTCGTGATGCCCGGTCGTGTCGAAACGCGGCTCGCCGTGGAACGCAAGGAACAGCATCCGGAACGAATAGAACGCGGTGATGAAGACACCCGCCATCACCGCGAAGTACGCATACGAGTGGCCGGGGATCTTCGACAGGTGGACCGCCTCGATGATCGCGTCCTTGGAGAAGAACCCCGCGAAGGGCGGGATGCCCGCGAGCGCCAGCGAGCCGATGAGAGCGGTGACGTAGGTGATCGGCATGTACTTGCGCAGGCCGCCCATCTTGCGCAGGTCCTGCTCGTGATGGAGCGCGATGATCACCGACCCGGCGCCGAGGAACAGCAGCGCCTTGAAAAACGCATGCGTCATCAGGTGAAACATCGCGGCCGAATACGCGGACACGCCGAGCGCGACCGTCATGTAGCCGAGCTGCGACAGCGTCGAATAAGCGACGACGCGCTTGATGTCATTCTGGATCAGTCCGAGGAACGCCATGAACAGCGCCGTCGTCGCGCCGATCACCGTGACGAACGACAGCGCGGTGTCGGACCATTCGAACAGCGGGCTCATCCGCGCGACCATGAAGATGCCGGCCGTCACCATCGTCGCCGCGTGGATCAGGGCGGAGATCGGCGTCGGGCCTTCCATCGAGTCGGGCAGCCAGACGTGCAGCGGTACCTGCGCGCTCTTGCCCATCGCGCCGATGAACAGGCAGATGCAGATCACCGACATCAGCGACCACGCCTCCTGCCCCCAGAGCCCGATGGTCGTCGCCGCGAGCGAGGGCGCCTTGGCGAACACCGGCGCGTAGTCGAGCGTGCCGAAGTACGCGAGGATGAGGCCGATGCCGAGGATGAAGCCGAAGTCGCCGACGCGGTTCGCCAGGAACGCTTTGAGGTTCGCGTAGATCGCTGTCGGCCGTGTGTACCAGAAGCCGATCAGCAGGTAGGAAACGAGGCCGACCGCCTCCCAGCCGAAGAAGAGCTGCAGGAAATTGTTGCTCATCACGAGCATCAGCATCGAGAACGTGAAGAGCGAGATGTAGGCGAAGAAGCGCGTATAGCCGGGGTCGTCCGCCATGTAGCCGATGGTGTAGATGTGCACCATCAGCGACACGAACGTGACGACGAGCATCATCGTCGTCGTCAGCGGATCGATCAGGAAGCCGATCGACAGCTTCAGGTCGCCGCTGCGCAGCCACGTGTACACGTCGCCATTGAACAGGTGCCCCGCCGCGACGTCACGCGAGATCAGGTACGACGCGACCATCGCGACGGCCACGCCCAGGATGCACAGGCTGTGCGAGACCGAGCGCCCGAGCTTCGCGCCGAACAGGCCGACGACGATCGACGCCAGCAGCGGCGCGAGCGGCACGACAAGATAGAGCTGCTGCATCGTCATCGTCGCGTCAGCCCTTGAGCGTACCGAGATCCTCGACGTCGATCGAGCCGACATTGCGGAAGAGCAGCACCAGGATCGCGAGGCCGATCGCCGATTCGGCGGCCGCCACCGTCAGGATGAAGAACACGAACACCTGCCCGGACATGTCGCCGAGATAGCGCGAGAATGCGATGAAGTTCAGGTTGACCGCGAGCAGCATCAGCTCGATCGCCATCAGGACGATGATGACGTTGCGGCGATTGAGGAAGATGCCGGCGATGCTGATCGCGAACATGATCGCGGCCAGCACGAGGTAGTGCGCCAGTGTGGGCGCCGTGAAAATCGACAGCACGTTCACTCCCTTTGAAACCGTTGCGGAGGCGTGCACGACCGCCTCCTCCCCGAAGTTCAGCCTTCCTTCTTCTCCACCGGCATGTTCACGAGGCGCACGCGGTCCTCGCGCCGCACCTTCACCTGCTTGCCCGGATCCTGGTACTTCGTTTCCCTCCGCTTGCGGTGCGTCAGCGCGATGGCCGCGATGATCGCGACCAGCAGAACCACCGCCGCCACCTCGAAGGGGTAGACGTAGTCGACGTAAAGCAGCCGTCCCAGCGCCTGAGTGTTGCCGCCGGCCGGAGGCGGCGGAGCGCCGTCGGTGGCGCCGATCGCGCTCGACGTGATCACCAGCGCCATCTCGGCGAGAACCACCCCGCCGATGATCGCGGCCAGCGGCACGTAACTCGTGAAGTTCTGCCGCAGCTTGTCGAAATTGACGTCGAGCATCATGACCACGAACAGGAACAGCACCATGACCGCACCGACGTAGACGAGCACCAGCGCGATCGCCAGGAACTCCGCCTGCAGCAGCAGCCAGAGTCCCGCAGCGGTGAAGAACGCCAGCACCAGCCACAGCGCCGCGTGAACCGGATTGCGTGCGGTGACGACACGCAGCCCGGCGAACACGAGGATCGCGGCGAACAGGTAAAAAGTGAAAGTCGCGAACGTCATCGGCACTAGCGGTACTTCGCGTCGGCAGTTCGATCCGCGGCGATCTGCGCCTCGTAGCGGTCGCCGACGGCGAGCAGCATTTCCTTGTTGTAGTAGAGGTCGCCGCGGCGCTCGCCGTGATATTCGAGGATGCGTGTCTCGACGATGGAGTCGACAGGACAGCTCTCCTCGCAGAAGCCGCAGAAGATGCACTTGGTGAGGTCGATGTCGTAGCGCGTCGTGCGGCGCGTGCCGTCGGCGCGCTGTTCCGACTCGATGGTGATGGCCAGCGCCGGGCACACGGCCTCGCAGAGCTTGCACGCGATGCACCGCTCCTCGCCGTTCGGATAGCGCCGCAGCGCGTGGAGGCCGCGGAAGCGCGGGCTCTGCGGCGTCTTCTCCTCCGGGAACTGCACGGTGACCTTCCGGGCGAACATGTGGCGCCCGGTGAGCATCAGGCCCTTCCACAGCTCGAGGAGGAGCCAGGTGCCGAAGAGGTCGCGGATGCGCTGGATCATGTCAGCCTCCGCTCTCCGGGGGCAGCGAACGCAGTGAGCGTGGGGATCGTCATCGCCTCAATGGAACAAGTATGCCCAGCGCGTCTGCAGCATCGCGCCGACGAAGACGATCCAGACCAGCGTCACCGGAATGAAGATCTTCCAGCCGAGGCGCATGATCTGGTCGTAGCGGTACCGCGGAAACGTCGCGCGGATCCACAGGAAAATGAACAGCACGGCGGACATCTTGAGGCCGAGCCAGACGATGCTGTCGCCGAACGGATGGAAGCCGAAGATCGCGACGTCGTTCAGGATGGGCAGCGGCGACAGCCATCCGCCGAGGAACATGACCGACGCGAGCGCGGAGATCAGGATCATGTTCATGTACTCGGCGAGGAAGAACATCGCGAACGTGATGCCCGAGTACTCCACGTGGAAGCCGGCGACAATCTCCGATTCGCCTTCGGCAACGTCGAACGGGTGGCGATTCGTCTCCGCGATGCCCGACACGAGGTAGACGACGAACAGCGGCAACAGCGGCCACATGTACCACTGCGCCGCGCCACCCTCCTGGCCGCGGACGATGTCGCCGAGGTTCAGGCTGTTGGCGACCATCAGCACGCCGACGAGCGCGAAGCCCATCGCGATTTCGTAGCTGACGATCTGCGCGGCAGAGCGCAGGCAGCCCAGAAAGGCGTACTTCGAATTCGACGCCCAGCCGGCGAGGATGATGCCGTACACGCCGATCGAAGTCATCGCGAGGATGTAGAGCAGCCCCGCGTTGATGTTCGACAGCACCAGCGTGTCCGTGAAAGGCACGACCGCCCACGCGGCGAGCGCGGGTGCGAGCGTCAGTATCGGCGCGAGATAGAAGAGCCGCCGGTCCGCGCCCGTGGGAATGATCGACTTCCTTGAACAGGAGCTTGAAGACGTCGGCGAACGGCTGCAGCAGACCGAAGCGGGCCCACGCGATTGGGGCCGATCCGCACCTGCATCCAGCCGATGACCTTGCGCTCCGACGAACGTCAGGTACGCGACCGACAGGATCAGCGGCACGGCGATGACGACGATCTTCGCCAGCGTCCATATCGGCGGGCCACACCGGCTGCACCCACGACCACGCGGTGGTGCCGAAGACCGACGAGAATGCCGAGACGATGGCCTGTTCCACTGTCAGGCCTTTTCCACTTGCACCGGGCCGGTGAGGCCCTCGAGACCGCACGTCGACGCATGCGCCGCGGCGATGCGCACCACGCCCGGCGGCACGCCGGCGTCGACCATGGCCGCGAGGATGGCCTCACCGCGACCCTGCTTGACTTTGATCTGCGCGCCCTCGGCAATGCCGAGCATGTCGAGCAGCGTGCGGTTCACGCGCGCTTTCGGCGCCCGCGCGTCGGCGGTCTGCTGCAACGCCTCGGCGCGCCGCACGAGCGCGTCGGCGAAATAGATCGGGATGTCGGCCACACGCTCCACCGGCGCGGCGGCCGTCGCCGGGCGGGTGATCACGGTGGGCGTGCGATTGGACAGCCGCGACGGCAGATCGCCCGCATCCTCGAGCACGACATCGCGGATGTCCTCGGACGTGTCGGCGTCGAAGCCGGGCTTGCCGAGCATCGTGCCGAGCACTCGCAGCACCTTCCACAGCGGGCGCGTTTCGCCGAGCGGACGCACGACGCCATGGAAGCTCTGCACGCGGCCCTCGCAATTGACGAACGTGCCGGAGGTCTCGGTGAACGGGGCGACCGGCAGCAGCACGTCGGCGTACGCGGTACCGTGCTTGAACGGGCTCATCACGACGACAAGCTCGGCCTTCTCCAGCGCGGCGCGCGCCGCGACCGGATTGGCGCAATCGAACTCCGGTTCCACATGGCACAGCAAATACGCCTTGCGCGGCTCCGCCAGCATCGCCTGCGCGTTGAGGCCCGCGCCTTGCGGCAGCGCGCGCGCGACGTAGGCGCCCACGGTATCCGCCGCTTCGGTGAGCACGCCAAGCCTTGCGCCGGTGATGTCCGCAAGCACCTGCGCAAGCGCCGCAAGCTGCGACGCATCGGGATGCTGGAGCGCAAGGTTGCCGAGCCAGACCGCGGCCGCCTTGCCCGACAGCAGGCTGGCGGCGATCGCGGTTGCGCCGGGCGAAGGCTCCAGTCCCGCCAGCGCTTCGTGCACGGGCTTGCCGGCCTGCGTGGCCGCCGCGACGACGATTTCGGCCAGCACCTTCGGCATCTGGGAGGGCGCCACGAGCGCCTTGTGCTTGACCGGCAACAGCCAGTCGTCGTCCACCGCATGCAGCGACGACACTTCGGTACGCTTCTTGGCCGCCTGCCGCAGCCGCTGCGCGATCAGCGGATGGTCCTTGCGCAGGAAGCTGCCCACGACCAGTACGCGATCGAGCGACGCGATATCGGCGATGGGCATGCCGAGCCACGGAATGCCCTCGCCGGAACGATCGCCGCGGAAATCCGACTGGCGCAGGCGGAAGTCGATGTTGTCGCTGCCGAGTGCTCGCGTGAGGCGCGCGGCCAGCGTCAGCTCCTCGAGCGTCGCGTGCGGCGATACGAGCGTGCCGAGCGCCGCGGGTCCGTGCTTCGCCACGATATCGGCGAGTCCGCGCGCAACGACGTCGAGCGCCGTGTGCCAGTCGACCGCCTTCCACTCGCCGCCCTGCTTCACCATCGGCTCGGTCAGGCGGTCGCCGGAGTTGAGCGCCTCGTACGAGAAGCGGTCCTTGTCCGAGATCCAGCACTCGTTCACCGCTTCGTTCTCGAGCGGCAGCACGCGCATCACGCGGTGATCCTTCACCTGCACGACCAGGTTGCTGCCGAGCCCGTCGTGCGGCGACACGCTCTTGCGCCGCGACAGCTCCCACGTCCGCGCCGCATAGCGAAACGGCTTGGACGTCAGCGCGCCGACCGGGCACAAGTCGATCGAGTTGCCGGAAAGCTCGGAATCGATGGTCTTGCCGACGAACGTGACGATCTCCGCGTGCTCGCCGCGGCCGATCATGCCGAGCTCCATCACGCCCGCGATCTCCTGGCCGAAGCGCACGCAGCGCGTGCAGTGGATGCAGCGCGTCATCTCCTCGGCCGAGATCAGCGGGCCGAGGCTCTTGTGGAACACGACGCGCTTCGGCTCCATGTAGCGCGACGCCGATCCGCCGTAGCCGACGGCGAGATCCTGCAACTGGCACTCGCCGCCCTGGTCGCAGATCGGGCAGTCGAGCGGATGGTTGATCAGCAGGAACTCCATCACGCTCTTCTGCGCTTTCGTCGCCTGATCCGAGTGCGTGTAGGCCTTCATGCCCTCGGTGACCGGCGTCGCGCAGGCCGGCAGCGGCTTCGGCGCCTTCTCGACCTGGACGAGGCACATCCGGCAGTTCGCGGCGATCGACAGCTTCTTGTGATAGCAGAAGTGCGGGATGTAGATGCCGAGCTTGTTCGCGGCATCCATCACCGTGCTGCCGTTCGGCACTTCGACCACCTGGCCGTCGATTTCTATCGTAGGCATGGCCAGCCTCCCGCCGGGCCGTCCCAAGGGAGGCTTGCTCCCCCTTCGGGGGCAGCGAACGCAGTGAGCGTGGGGGTCGTCATCTAGACGTATTCGCCGACCACGCACTTCTTGTGGTCGATGTGATGGAGGAATTCGTCGCGGAAATGCTTGACGAAGCTCCGCACCGGCAGCGCCGCGGCGTCGCCGAGCGCGCAGATCGTGCGGCCCTGGATGTTCTCGGCAACGGAGTTCAGCACGTCGATGTCCTCGTGGCGCCCGCGCCCGTGCTCGATGCGGTCGACCATGCGCCACAGCCAGCCCGTGCCTTCGCGGCACGGCGTGCACTGCCCGCACGATTCCTCGAAGTAGAAATACGACAGGCGCAGCAGGCTCTTCACCATGCAGCGCGTCTCGTCCATGACGATGACGGCGCCGGAGCCGAGCATCGAGCCGGCCTTCGCGATGGCGTCGTAGTCCATCGTCAGGCCCATCATGATGTCGGCCGGCAGCACCGGCGCCGACGAGCCGCCCGGGATCACCGCCTTCAGCTTGCGCCCGCCGCGCATGCCGCCCGCCATTTCCAGCAGCGTGGCGAACGGCGTGCCGAGCCTGATCTCGTAGTTGCCCGGGCCGCTCGACGTCGCCCGACACCGAGAAGATCTTCGTGCCGCCGTTGTTCGGCAGCCCGAGGTTCGGCGAACCACTCGCCGCCGTTGCGGATGATCCACGGCACCGCGGCGAACGTCTCGGTGTTGTTGATCGTCGTCGGGCTTGCCGTAGAGGCCGAAGCTCGCCGGGAACGGCGGCTTGAAGCGCGGCTGTCCCTTCTTGCCTTCGAGCGACTCGAGCAGCGCCGTCTCCTCGCCGCAGATGTACGCGCCGTAGCCGTGGTGGTTGTACAGGTGGAACGAGAAGCCGCTGCCGAGGATGTTGTCGCCGAGGAAGCCCGCCTTGTACGCTTCCTCGATCGCCTCCTCGCAGCGCTCGTAGACGTCCCAGATCTCGCCGTGCACGTAGTTGTAGCCGCGCGCGCAGCCCATCGCGTACGCCGGCGATCGCCATGCCCTCGAACAGCGAGTGCGGGTTGTACCGCATCAGGTCGCGGTCCTTGAACGTGCCGGGCTCGCCTTCGTCGGAATTGCAGACGAGGTACTTGTCGCCCGGCGACCTGCCGCGGCATGAAGCTCCACTTGAGGCCGGTCGGGAAGCCCGCGCCGCCGCGGCCGCGCAGCGCCGACTTCTTCACTTCGGCGATCACCTGCTCCGGCGGGATCTTCTCGGCGAGGATCTTGCGCAGCGCCTCGTAGCCGCCGCGCTTCACGTAGTCGGCGAGCCGCCAGTTGCGGCCGGTGAGGCCCGCCATCAGCACGGCGTCGGGACCGTAGTCGAGGAATTCGGAAGGCGCGTTCATCGCAGCTCCGGTGGTCGCGCCTTCGCCGCGGTCGGCGGCGCGCGAGCTCGTCGACGAGCTCGTCGAGCTTCTCCGGCGCGCATCCAGCTGCACATTCGCTTGTTGTTGACGAGCACCACCGGCGCATCGCCGCAGGCGCCCATGCA
This sequence comes from uncultured beta proteobacterium, assembly GCA_963851465.1. GTDB lineage: Bacteria > Pseudomonadota > Gammaproteobacteria > Burkholderiales > Casimicrobiaceae > VBCG01. The sequence continues at coordinate 324,660 of CAWKPJ010000013.1, read as the reverse complement.
CTCGCCTTCCTTCAGCGTGAAGCGGCCGTCGGCCGTCGTCTCGTTGAAGCCGATGCCGAGCGTGCGCTTCAGATGCTCGGCGGCGACGTTGGCGCCCTGCAGCGCGCACGGCAGGTTCGTGCAGATCGTGAGCTTGAAGCGTCCGGTCGGCTTGAGGTTGTACATCGTGTAGAACGTCGCGACCTCGTAGACCGCGACCGGCGGCATGCCGAGGTGCAGCGCGACGGCGTCCATCGTCGTCGGTCGACAGCCAGCCGTGCTCGTCCTGCGCGATCGCGAGCGCCGACATCACCGCCGACTGCTTCTGGTCGGGCGGATACTTGGCGACCTCGCGGTCGATCCGGCGGCGGGCGTCCTCGGACAGGACACTGGTCATCGGCATTCATCGGTCGATCGACCCGAACACGATGTCCTGCGTGCCGATGATCGCGACGACGTCGGCGATCATGTGGCCGCGCGACATCTCGTCGAGCGCCGCGAGGTGAACGATAGTCGGGCGGGCGCAGCTTGATCCGGTACGGCTTGTTCGCGCCGTCGGAGATCGCGTAGACGCCGAACTCGCCCTTCGGATGCTCGATCGCGGCGTAGACCTCGCCCGGCGGCACGTGGATGCCTTCGGTGAAGAGCTTGAAGTGGTGGATCAGCTCTTCCATGTTCGTCTTCATCGCCTCGCGCGACGGCGGCGCGACCTTGTGGTTCTCGGTGATGACCGGGCCCGGGTTGGCGCGCAGCCAGTCGATGCACTGCCTGACGATGCGGTTCGACTGGCGCATCTCCTCGACGCGCACCAGATAGCGGTCGTAGCAGTCGCCGTTGACGCCGACCGGGATCTCGAACTCCATCCGGTCGTAGACTTCGTACGGCTGCTTGCGGCGCAGGTCCCACGGCACGCCCGAGCCGCGCAGCATCGGGCCGGTGAAGCCCAGCGCGATCGCGCGCTCGGCGGTCACGACGCCGATGCCGACGGTGCGCTGCTTCCAGATGCGGTTCTCGGTCAGCAGCGTCTCGTAGTCGTCGACGTAGCCGGGAAAGCGGCGCGTGAAATCCTCGATGAAGTCGAGCAGCGACCCCTGCCGGTTCTCGTTCAGCCGCGCGATGTCTTGCGCGTTGCGGCGGTGCGGTGACCGTGTACTGCGGCATCCGGTCCGGCAGGTCGCGGTAGACGCCGCCCGGACGGTAGTACGCCGCGTGCATCCGCGCGCCCGACACCGCTTCGTAGACGTCGAACAGGTCCTCGCGCTCGCGGAAGCAGTAGAGGAACGTCGTCATGCCGCCGACGTCGAGCGAGTGGGCGCCGAGCCACATCAGGTGATTCAGGATGCGCGTGATCTCGTCGAACATCACGCGGATGTACTGCGCGCGGATCGGCACGTCGATGCCCAGCAGCCGCTCGATCGCGAGGCAGTACGCGTGCTCGTTGCACATCATCGACACGTAGTCGAGCCGGTCCATGTACGGCAGCGACTGGATCCAGGTGCGCGTCTCGGCGAGCTTCTCGGTCGCGCGATGCAGCAGGCCGATGTGCGGGTCGGCGCGCTCGATGACCTCGCCGTCGAGCTCCAGCACGAGCCGCAGCACGCCGTGCGCCGCCGGGTGCTGCGGCCCGAAGTTCATCGTGTAGTTGCGGATCTCGGCCACGTCGCTTCAGCCCTTGCGGAACCCGGGTTCGTCCGCGTAGTTGTCCTCGCGGACGACGCGCGGCGTGATCTCGCGCGGCTCGATCGTGACCGGCTGGTAGATGACGCGCGCCTGCTCGGGGTCGTAGCGCATCTCGACGTAGCCCGAGATCGGAAAGTCCTTGCGGAACGGATGGCCGACGAAGCCGTAGTCGGTGAGCAGCCGCCGCAGGTCCGGGATGGCCGGCGAACACGATGCCGTAGAGGTCGAACGCCTCGCGCTCGAACCAGTTGGCGGTCGGCCACAGGTCGACGACCGACGGCGAGCACCGGGAAGTCGTCGTCCGGCGCGAACACGCGCACGCGCAGCCGCCGGTTGTGCGGCGAGCGACAGCAGATGGTAGACGGCGGCGAAGCGCGGGCCTTCCCACGCGCCGTCGCCGTAGCCGCGATAGTCGACGCCGCAGACGTCGACCAGCATGTCGAAGCGCAGCTCCGGGCGATCGCGCAGTTCGCGCAGCACCTCGATCATGCGGTCGCGCGGCGACCACGACGGTGACCTCGTCGCGTGCGACGGTACGCTCTTCAGCCGTTCGCCGAAGGCGGCGGCCAGCGCCGCCGAAGTGCTTCGGCACCGGTCGCGGACTTCCTTCGCGCTGCGCGCTCGGGTGCGATTCGCTCTCGGGGCGGCCATGCGAGCTCAGCGCGCGATCGTGTTGGTGCGCCAGATCTTGTTCTGGAGCTGCAGGATGCCGTAGAGCAGCGCCTCGGACGTCGGCGGACAGCCGGGCACGTAGATGTCGACGGGCACGATGCGGTCGCAGCCGCGCACGACCGAGTACGAGTAGTGGTAGTAGCCGCCGCCGTTCGCGCAGGAGCCCATCGAGATGACCCAGCGCGGCTCGGCCATCTGGTCGTAGACCTTGCGCAGCGCGGGCGCCATCTTGTTGCACAGCGTGCCGGCGACGATCATCACGTCGGACTGCCGCGGGCTCGGCCGGAACACGACGCCGAAGCGGTCGAGGTCGTAGCGCGCGGCGCCGGCGTGCATCATCTCGACCGCGCAGCAGGCGAGGCCGAACGTCATCGGCCACATCGAGCCGTTGCGCGCCCAGTTGATGACGCTGTCGAGCGACGTCGTGACGAAGCCCTTCTCGAGTACGCCTTCGATCGCCATTAGCGGAGCTCCTTCATTCCCACTCGAGCGCGCCCTTCTTCCACTCGTAGACGAAGCCGACACGAGGATCAGCAGGAACACCATCATCGAGGCGAAACCGAAGAAGCCGATTTCCGGCAGCACGACCGCCCACGGAAAGAGGAACGCGATTTCGAGGTCGAACAGGATGAAGAGGATCGCGACGAGGTAGTAGCGGACGTCGAACTTCATCCGCGCGTCCTCGAACGCCTCGAAGCCGCATTCGTACGGCGAAAGCTTTTGCGGATCGGGACGGTTCGGCGAGACGAGCGTGCCGACGGTGAGCATCAGCAGCCGCCGAGGCCGAGGCCGAAGACGATGAAGAGGAGGATCGGGAAAGTATTGCTCGAGCATGATGGATGGTCCGGGCGCAATACGCGCTCGTCCCGAAGATTACCCTGCCTCGTCTACCTCGTCCTGCCCCTGCTGCGCTTCTGCGTTCCCGCAATCCCCGGCGAACTGCGTCGAAATCCTGGTGCCGACGGGGAGACTCGAACTCCCACGGCTTTCGCCACTGCCCCCTCAAGACAGCGTGTCTACCAATTTCACCACGTCGGCTTTACCGTGTCAGCTTCGGTATTTCGCCCTTGCGTTTCCGCGTCCGCCCGCCGGTGCCGGTGACGGCGCCGCTTGCGCGCGGCGCGGCCTGCGCCGGCTGCGGGACCGACCGCCGCCGGCGCCGCCCCGGACGGCTGCAGGAACGTCCGCGGGCTTGGGTACGTCCGGCGTCTTCGGCGCGGCAGGCGCCAGTCTTTCCATCACGCCCTGCTGCATCACGCCGGACGGCTTGCCCTGCATCGAGCCGTAGATACGTGAGGCCGATGCTCGACAGGAAGAACACGGCGGCGAGGACCGCCGTCGTGCGCGACAGGAAATTGGCCGAGCCCGCGGCGCCGAACAGGCTGCCCGACGAGCCGCTGCCGAATGCCGCGCCCATGTCGGCGCCCTTGCCGTGCTGCAGCAGCACGAAGCCGCAGACGACCACGGCCACGACCAGATGCAACACCAGCAGCAATGTTTCAACGTAGTTCATCGTATTCACCTGTCACGGTCGCTCGGCCGCTTGTTCAGGCACGCGCGATCGCCAAAAATTCGTCCGCATCCAGCGACGCGCCGCCGACCAGCCGCCGTCGACGTCCGGCATCGCGAACAGCGCCGCCGCATTCGCGGCCTTGACGCTGCCGCCGTACAGCACGCGGCACGTCCGCCGCGCCCGCCCTTGCCAAGCCGCCGCGCGCAACAGCGCGTGCACTTCCTGCGCCTGCTCCGGCGTCGCCGTCCGGCCCGTGCCGATCGCCCACACCGGCTCGTACGCGAGCACGATGCGCGCGAGGTCGCTTGCCGAGCGCCGCCGACCACCGCGTCGAACTGCCGCGCCACCACCGCCGCCGTCGCGTCCGCCTCGCGCTCCGCCAGCGTTTCGCCGACGCACACGATCGGCGTCATTCCCGCCGTCGAGCGCCGCCTGCGCCTTGGCCGCGACCATCGCGTCGGTCTCGCCGTGCATACTGGCGCCGCTCGGAATGCCCGACGATCGCGTAGCGGCAGCCGAACTCCGCCAGCATCGCCGCCGACACCTCGCCGGTGTACGCGCCCGACGCATGCGCGCTCACGTCCTGCGCACCCCACGCGATCGGCGAGCCGGCCAGCGCGTCCTGCGCCTGCGCGAGGTAGGGAAACGGCACGCATACCGCCAGCTGCCGCGCTCCGCCGCCGGCGTCTCCAGCCGCCGCGACGAGCGCGCGAGCAGCGCGCGCGTTCGCCGCGAGCCCGCCGTTCATCTTCCAGTTGCCGACGACGAGCTTGCCGCGCATCCGCCATCGTTCCACCGGCTGGCCAAGCACCGACGCGCCAAACGCGCCGATCGGCGACGCCTGCCCAAAACCTTGCGATTTTACCGCGCCGCACCACGGGGGGTCAACCGCGGCTCGACGACGGAGGACGCCGGCCCGCGCGGACTCAGACGCCGGCGAGGCGCCGCAGCCGCCGGATGACCAGCGGCAGGAACCACACGGCGAGCGTCAGCACGCCGAGCGTAGCCGCGACCGGGCGGCTGAAGAAGGCGAGCAGATTGCCGTCGGACTTGATCATCGACGTGACGAAGTTCTCCTCGAGCATGCCGCCCAGCACGACGCCGAGGATCGCCGGCGCGATCGGGAAGCCGTTCTCCTCGAGCACGTAGGCGACGACGCCGGCGACGAGCATCACGCCGATGTCGAACGCCGTGTTGTTGATCGCGAACGCGCCCACGATGCAGAACAGCAGGATGACCGGCATCAGCACGTTGCGCGGCACCTTGAGGATCTGCTTCGCTCACCTTGATGCACCACCAGCCGAGCGGAATCATGATCAGGTTGGCGATGATGAACAGCAGGTACACCGCGTAGATGTTCTGCGGGTTCTGCGTGAACAGCGTCGGCCCGGGATTCATGTTCTTCATGTAGAGCACGCCGATCACGATCGCCGTGATCGAGTCGCCGGGAATGCCGAACACGAGCGCCGGAATCCACGCGCCGGCGAGCGCGCTGTTGTTGGCCGAGCCCGACTCGACGATGCCCTCGACGTGGCCGGTGCCGAACTTCTCCGGCTCCTTCGAGAATTTCTTGCTGATCGCGTACGACATCCACGCCGCGATGTCGGCGCCCGCGCCGGGCAGCGCGCCGACCAGCGTGCCGAGCACGCTGCCGCGCAGGATCTGCAGCGGGTACTTCTTCGTCAGCGCCCACATGCCCTTGAACACGTTGCCGATCGGCTGGTCGACGATCTTCAGCGGCGGGTTCGTGTCGACCGCGTAGCGGATGATCTCCGAGACCGCGAACATGCCGATCATCAGCGGGATCATGCCGATGCCGCCCATCAGCTCGGTGTTGCCGAACGTGAAGCGCGGGAAGCCCGCCGGATTGCCCAGCCCACGCAGCGCGATCAAGCAGGCCGAGCAGCAGCGACACGATGCCCTTCAGCGGCCGCTCCGCACGTGATGAACGACCGCGCAGGTCAGGCCGAGCAGCACCAGCCAGAAATACTCGAACGAGCTGAACTTGAGCGCGAACTCGGCGAGCGTCGGCGCCGACAGGATCAGCACCGCGGTGCCGAACAGCCCGCCGATCGCCGAGAACACGAGGCCGGCGCCCAGCGCGAGTCTCGGCCTGGCCCTTGCGCGTCATCGCGTACGCCTCGTCGGTGTACGCGGCCGACGCCGGCGTGCCGGGCATGCGCAGCAGGCAGCCGGGAATGTCGCCGGAGAAGATCGCCATCGCGGTGGCCGTCACGATCGCCGCGATCGCCGGGATCGGCGGCATGAAGAACGTGACCGGCACGAGCAGCGCGGTGGCCATCGTCGCCGTCAGTCCCGGCACCGCGCCGACGAACAGGCCGAACAGCGAGGCCGCGAGCATCACCAGGATGGTCTGTACGGCTCGAAGACCATGCTCGAAGGCGAGCAGGCAGCGCGTCCATCGGTCAGAACAGCGGCCTGCAGCAGGCCCCAGGGCAGCGGCACGCGCAGCAGCTTGTAGAAGGCGTAGTGGATGACCAGCGTGGCGACGATCGCGACGTCACGATCGCGACGTTGCGCGTCACGCCGAAGCAGATGAACAAGACGAACAGGAGGATCGGCGCGACGATGAGGAAGCCGAGCCTTGTCGGCGAGAAGATGTACGCCGACCGTGCCGACGATGGTCGACGACGAAGGCGAGGATGTGCCGCCGCGAGCCGCGTCCAGGCGCCCGTCGCGAACCAGGGTTCGCTCGCGCGGTGCTGCAGGCCGCTCACGATCAGCAGCACGCGCGCACACGACGAGTACCGGCGGCGACCAGCCCCGGAAAGATCGCCGGACCGTACCTCTGGCCCGGGAATCGTCGGGAACGACTGGACGTGCACGAGCACCACGACGCCCAGCAGCAGCAGCACGGCGCCGAAGACGGCGTCGTTGAACTTCATCGGTTCGCCAACGCGCCGCGAAGGCGACGCGACGTCACTTCGCCATGCCGAGCGCCTTCATCACCGCGCCCATGTCCGCATCCGCCTTCGCCATGAACTTCGCGAACTCTTCCTGCGGCGCCCACGCGGCGCCGAAGCCGCGCTGATGTCAGGAAGTCCTGTGTAGTCCTTGCTGTCGTAGACCTTCTTGATCGCGGTGACGAGGCGTGTCTCGACGTCCTTCGGCAGGCCCTTCGGCGCCGCCATGCCGCGCCACGCCGCCATCGCTCCAGTTGCTGCCGGTCGCCTGCTTGATCGTCGGCACGTTGGGGTAGAGCGCGGGCGCCTTGGTCGTCCATGATCGCGAGCGAGCTGCACCTTGCCGGCGTCGATCAGCGCACGCGCTTCAGGCAGCGAACACGGCACGATGTCGACGCCGCCGGCGACGAGGTCCTGCAGCCCCGGCGCGGCGCCGTTGGACGGCACCCACGGCACGGTCTGTCGGGTCGATCTTGAGGTCCTGCGAGCAGGCCGGCGATCGCGAGGTGCCAGATGCCGCCCTGGCCCGTGCCGGAGGCCTTCAGCTTGCCGGGATTGGCCTTGATCGCGTCGAGGACTTCCTGCACGGTCTTGTACGGCGAGTCCGCAGCGACCTGGAAGCCGGCGGGATCGGCGTTGACGAGCGCCAGCGGCGTGTAGGACGTCGGTCCGAGCTCCGTCAGGCCCTGCCAGTGCATCATCGTGATCTCGACGGTGATGATGCCGATCGTGTAGCCGTCCGGTGCGGCCTGCGCGATCGCGCTGTGGCCGACGACGCCGCTGCCGCCGGTACGGTTGACGACGTTCACCGGCTGGCCGAGTTCCTTCTCGAGGCAGGCGCCGAAGAAGCGTGCGACGGCGTCGGTGCCGCCGCCCGCGCCCCACGGCACGATCAGCGTGATTGGACGATCCGGATAGGCCGCGGCGGCAGTGCCGGCGACCCATGCGAAGACGAGCGCGACGAGCGCGCGCAGGCAGCGAGACATGCAATCCTCCTTCGAAATGGTGAACAAAGCGGGTAAGAAAAGCGCCGCTGACGAGCTTCGGCCGGCCCCGTCGGCGCCAAGTCGCGGGACGTTAGCAGCGCCCCGCTAACCGGTCAAGTGGTCTGACCAGTTGGGGGCTGACGGTCATTCAGGTGGCACGCCGAAAGATGCTGCGACGAAATCGCGACGAGCGGGGGCGCCGTCTTGCGACAGACCGGCATCGCGTGCGGGCAGCGCGGATGGAAGTGGCAGCCCGAGGGCGGATCGAGCGGCGAGGGAATCTCGCCGGCAATCGGGACGAAGGTGCGCTTCTTCGGTTCGACCTTGCCCACTTCCGCGAGCAGCGCCTGCGTATACGGATGGTTCGGCTGATTGAAGAGCTTCGCCGCGGGCGCGCTCTCGACGACGCGACCCAGGTACATCACGACGACGCGATCGGCGAGGTACTGGATGACGCCGAGGTCGTGACTGATGAACAGATACGTGAGGTTCGAGCGCCGACTTGAGATCGATGAACAGGTTGAGCACCTGCGCCTGGATCGACACGTCGAGCGCGGCCACCGATTCGTCGCAGACGAGGAACTCGGGCTTCACCGCGAGCGAGCGCGCGATGCCGATTCGCGCGCGCTGTCCGCCGGAGAACTGGTGCGGGTAGCGGCGCATCAGCGTCGGGTCGAGGCCGACCTTGTTCAGCATCAGCCCCACGTACTCGACCTGCTGCTGCTTCGTCACGATGCGGTGGACCACCGGCGCCTCGCCGACGATGTCGACGACGCGCAGGCGCGGATTGAGCGACGCATACGGGTCCTGGAAGATCATCTGCGTGCGCAACTGCTGGCGCCGCGCCTTCGATGGCGACAGGCCGGACAGCGACTGCCCCTTCCAGAAGCGCTCGCCGGCCGAAGGCTCCAGCAGGCCCGCGGCCAGGCGACCCAGCGTCGACTTGCCGCAGCCCGATTCCCCGACCAGACCGACGATCTCGCCGGGTGTAACCTTCAGGTCGACGTTGTCGACGGCGTGCACCACCTCCTCGCGGACGTTCGCACCAAGGCGGTTGCCGAGCTTCGCCGCAAGGTCGAGTCCCTTCACGAAGCGCTTCGAGATTCCGCGCAGCTCGATCAGCGGCGCGGCGCCGTCCACAGGGGCGCGGCCCGCGCGGCCTAGAGTGGATGGTGACATCGGACCGACTGCCCGGTGGGCGAGAGCTCGCGCATCGCCGGCGACGTTGCGCAGTCCGGCTGCGCGCGGCTGCAGCGCTCGCGAAACGTGCAGCCGGGCGGCAGGTCGAGCAGCGACGGCGTCATGCCGGGAATCTGCTTCAGGCGGGCGCCGCGCACGCTGTTCGACGGCACCGAATCGAGCAGCCCGCGCGTGTAAGGGTGGCGCGGCGCCGCCAGCACCTCCTCCACCGTCCCCTGCTCCACGATGCGTCCCGCATACATCACGCTGACGCGATCGGCGAGCCCGGCGATCACCGACAGATCGTGCGTGATCCATACCAGCGCCGTCCCGGTCTCGCGCGTCAGCCGCTGCATCTCGTAGAGGATCTGGCCCTGGATCGTGACGTCGAGCGCGGTGGTCGGCTCGTCGGCGATGATCACGTCGGGCTTGTTCAGGAGCGCGATGGCGATCGCGACCCGCTGGCGCATGCCGCCCGAGAACTGGTGCGGATACGCGTTCAGGCGCTCGTCGGGCGACGGAATGCCGACCATGACCAGCGCCTCGCGGGCACGCGCGCGCGCCGCGGACTCGCTCACACTCTCGTGCGCGACGATCGCCTCGATCATCTGCGTGTCGATGCGCAGGACCGGGTTCAGCGTCATCATCGGATCCTGGAAGATCATCGCGATGCGGCTGCCGCGCATCTTGCGCATCGCTTCCGCCGAGAGCTTGGTCAGCTCGACGCCGTCGAGCACGATGCTGCCGCTGACGATGCGGCCCGGCGGATCGATCAATCCCATCAGCGAGTAGCCGGTCATCGACTTGCCCGAGCCCGATTCGCCGACGAGGCCCAGCACCTGGCCGCGATCGACCGAGAACGACACGTCGTCGACGGCCTTGACCACGCCTGCCTTGGTGAAGAAGTGCGTGCGCAACCCTTCGACAGTAAGGACCCGGGTATTCACCTCTGCAAGCGCGGATTCAGCACGTCGCGGAGCTGGTCGGCGACGAGGTTGATGCTGACGATCGTCAGCAGGAGCGCGATGCCGGGAAAGAAACTGATCCAGTACTTGCCCGACAGCAGGTACTGGTAGCCGTTGGCGATCAGCAGGCCGAGCGACGGCTCGGTGATCGGCAGGCCGAGGCCGAGGAACGACAGCGTCGCTTCGAGCGCGATCGCCGCAGCGACCTGCACGGTGGCCACGACGATCATCGGCGGCAGGCAGTTGGGGAGCAGGTGGCGGAACACGACCCGCGACGCAGGCAGCGCGAGGCAGCGCGCCGCCTCCATGTACTCCTTGCGCGTTTCCACGAGTGCGGCGCTGCGCACGGTGCGCGCGTAATACGCCCACTGCACGGTGATCAGCGCGGCGATCACTTTGCCGGTCCCCTGTCCCAGCACCGCGATCAGGATCAGCGCGATGAGGATGGCCGGGAACGAGAGCTGGATGTCGACGATCCGCATGATGAGCGACTCGACGCGCCCGCCGATGTACGCGGCAGTCAGGCCGGCGGCGAGTCCGATGATGAGTGCGATCACCGTCGCGATCGTTCCGACGGCGAGAGAAATGCGCAAGCCGTAGAAGATCGCCGACAGCATGTCGCGGCCCTGGTCGTCGGTGCCGAGCCAGAACGTGCCGCCGGTCGCCGAGGGACTGCCCGGCGGCAGCTTGCTGTCCATCACGTCGATCTGTGCCAGATCGTACGGATTCTGCGGCGAGATCAGCGGCGCGAAGATCGCGGCGAGCACGATGAGTCCGAGCAATACGAGGCCGAACACCGCGACGGGGTTCGCGAGGAAATCCGACGCGATGCGTGCGAATGGCGTCTGCACCTTGCGCGCCTTGGGGCCGTCGACGGGCAATTCGGCCACCTCACTCATCCCTTGGCATCCGTCAGCCGCACGCGTGGATCGAGCGCCGAGTAGAGGATGTCCACCGCGAGGTTGATGACGATGAAGAAGGTGACGATGACGAGCAGGTAAGCGACGATCACCGGCCGGTCGAGGAGGTTGAGCGAGTCGATCAGCAGCTTGCCCATGCCCGGCCACGCGAAGACGCTTTCCGTGACGATCGCGAACGCGATCAGCGCGCCGAACTGCAACCCGATCACGGTGACGATCGGGATCAGGATGTTGCGCAACACGTGGACGCCGATCACGCGGCGATTGGTGAGCCCCTTGGCGCGCGCGAATTTCACGTAGTCCTGCAGCAGCGCCTCGTGCGCGCCGGCGCGCGTAAGGCGGATCAGCAGGGCGACATTGAACAGCGCGAGGTTCGTCGCGGGCAGGACCAGGTGTCGCAGTCCGTCGACGGTGAGGAACGACACGGGGATGCCGAGCACGTTCACCGTTTCCCCGCGACCGTTGGACGGAAGCCAGCCCAGCATCACCGCGAACACCATGATCAGCATCAGCCCGACCCAGAACGTCGGCAGCGAGAAGCCGAGGATCGAGCCGGCCATGATCGTCCGTCCGGCGACGCCGTTCGGCTTGAGCCCGGCCCACAGGCCGAGCGGTATTCCGAGCACGATCGCGATGATCATCGCCGCGAACGCGAGCTCGAGCGTCGCTGGCATGCGTTCGAGGATGAGCCCGAGCGCGGACGTCGCGTGCACGAACGAGCGGCCGAGGTCGCCGCGCATCGCGCCCGACAGGAAGCTCAGATATTGCTCCGGAAGGCTCTTGTCGAGCCCCAGCGCGGCGATCGCCCGCTCGCGATCCTGCTGGTCGGCCTGCGGATTGATCAGGATGTCGATCGGATTGCCGACCGCGTACACCCCGACAAACACGAGCACCGACATCACGAGCAGCACGACGACGCTCTGCAGACTCCTTCTGATTACATAAACTAACACCGCCGCACGCGGGGCCAGCCTCCCGCCGGGCCGCCCCAAGGGAGGCTTGTTCCCCCTCGGGGGGCAGCGAACGCAGTGAGCGTGGGGGCCGTCAATTCGCCTTCAGCCGGCCTGAACTGGAACGCGAGCGTGTATTCGTCGGTGCGCGGCGTGTACGCCACCTTCTTCGTCGTCGCCCAGATCGTGAACTGGAAGTGGATCGGCATGATGCCGAGGTCTTCCATCGACAGCTTCGTCGCCTGCTGCAGCATCGTGCGGCGGTTCTCGTCGTCGACCTGCTGCAGCGCCTGCTCGATCAGGTAGTCGACCTTGACGTTGCTGAAGCGGCCCCAGTTCACCGCGCCCAGCCCCTTGTCGCGGTTGAACGTCGCCAGCAACGAGCGCAGCGGCGAGCTGGCCTCGCCGGTGGACGCGCCCCAGCCGACCATGTGGAAGCTGAACTCCTGTTTCGACGCGCGGCCCGAGTACGGTCCCATCGGCGCCGTTTCCACCTTCGAGACGATGCCGACGCGCGACAGCATCTGCGCGACCGCCTGGACGATCTTCTCGTCGTTGACGTAGCGGCCGGCCGGGCCGTGGATCGTGATGTTGAAGCCGTCCGGATAGCCGGCTTCGGCCAGGAGCTTTTTCGCGCCCTCGGGATCGTAGACCTCGGCCTTCAGGCTCGGCAGGTTGCCGAAAAGCTTCTCGGACACGAGCTGGCCCGAAGGAATCGCCTGCCCTTCCATCACACGCTCGGCGATCGCCGGCCGGTTGATCGCCTTGGAGATCGCGCGGCGCACGCGCACGTCGAGCAGCGGATTCTTCGCGAGCGGCTTGCCGTCCTTGCCGGTGATGAACGGGCTCGACGCGCTCGAGGTGGTCGAAGTTGAAGTAGATCACGCGATGCGAGATCTTGGACGTCACGGTGAACCTGGGATCGCCCTTGATTCGCGCGAGGTCGGCGGTGGGCGGCTGCTCGATCGCGTCGACGTCGTTGGACAGCAACGCGGCCACGCGCGCCGACTCGTTCTTGACGATCCGGAACGTGACCTTCTCCCACGGCGCCTTCTCGCCCCAATAGTTGTCGTTGCGCACCAGTTCGACGCGGTCGCCATTCACGTAGCGCACGAATTTGAAGCGGCCGCTGCCCACAGCAGCCTTGCCCGAGTTGAAATCCTCCGTCGATGCACCGGTCGCGATCTTTTTCGACACGATGTAGATCGTCGACAGGTCGTTGGGCGACAGCGGATACGGCGACGCGTACTTGAAGCGGATCGTGTACGGGTCGACGATCTCCTTCGCGATGATCGCCTTCGTGTACGCGGAGAACGGCCCCGGGCTGTTCGGAACCAGCGGCACGCGGTCGATCGAGAACGCGACGTCCTCGGCGGTGAGCTCGCTGCCGTCGTGGAACTTGACGCCCTTGCGCAGCTTGTACTCCCACGTCGTCGCGTCGATCGCCTTCCACGACGTCGCGATCCCCGGGATCATCCGCGAGTCGGGGTCCATCTGCACGAGCTTGTCGAAGATGTGCTCGGCGATGTTGTTGTTCGGGAAGAGGTTGAAGAAGTGCGGGTCGATCGACGTGACGTCGGCCGCGACGGCGATCTTGAGATCCTGCGCGGCGACGGGCGCCGGGGCGGCGAACGTCAGTGCGGCGGCGAGCGCCAGCGCCCCTGGCAGGAGGCGGAACGTACGGGTGGGCATGAGCTACCTTTCGCGGAAGGGCAGAGAAATTCGGCGCGCAAGAACTGCCGACGCCCGAGTCCCGGCAATCTTACCCGAACGCCCCGGGGCGTAAACCCCGCGCCGCGCCGCACCACCTCAGTGCCGCAGCACGCACTTGTCGTAGAGGTCGGGAAGCGCGCCGGCGGGGTCGTACTTCGCCTTCAGCGCGCGTAGGCCTCGCCGCCGTAGCGGCTGCGCGAACTCGTCTCGCGCGAAAGAAGCTGTCCGAGTACAGCGACTTGATGCCGCCGAGCTCGCTCACCTTCGCGCTCGATCAGCCGGTTGAAATGCCCCGGCGGATGCGCCTCGCGCGTGCGCTTCACGTCCCAGAAGCCGAAGTTGACGTACCAGCCCGGCGTCAGCGGATAGAGCGCGAAGCGGTCCGCCGCGCGACTGCCGGATCGGGCAGATCCACTGCGGCCAGATGCCGATCTCGCGCTGGATAGAAATCGAGGAACTCGCCGGCGCGCGCGATCGGGATGTCGACGTCCTGGATCACCGACTCGGAATGCAGGCCGAGCAGGCGCTCGAGCTTCTTCGTCACGCCCGACGCGGCTGTTCCAGCGCATGATCTTCGTATAGGTGCGCGAGCCCGAGCCGGTCGCGTCCGTAGAGCCGGCGCACCAGCGGATTCTGCGCGCACGACGTTCTTCGAGCACCAGAACCAGTCGGTGTCCCAGCGCCAGAGGATAATCGTGCAGCGCGTCAGGTAGTCGCTCGCGCTTCTCGGCGATCGAGCGGTAGTAGATGTTCTCGTAGGTGTAGTCGCTGGTGTACGGCGCCTGAGTCGGTGAAGCGTGCCGAGCGTGATGAACAGCTCGTCTGCGGCGCGAACACGATGCCGTCGACGAAGTCGGCTCGCCCGCGCAGCAGCGCTTCCAGCGCCGCGAAGAATGTCGTCGGCTCGCGTGAAGCGGCAGATGCGCGAGCTCGCACGTACGGCTTGACCGGGATCGTCTTCGCCTTCGACGCGCAGCGCGTAGCCGAGCGTGCCGTAGGAATTCGGGAAGCCGAAGAAGAGGTCCGCGTGCTCGTTGTCGGGCGTGCAGGTGACGACGCGGCCGTCGCCGAGCAGCACGTCGAGCTCGAGCACCGTGTCGTGCACCAGGCCGTGGCGGATGCGACGACGACTCGATGCCGACGCCGGCCACCGCGCCGCCGAGGGTGATGGTCTTGAGCTGCGGCACCACCGCCGGCATCACGCCGTGCGCGAGGCAGTCGCGCGACGAGGTCCTCGTACGGTGATCATGCCCTTCGGCTTCGACGCAGCCTGCTCCGGGTCGACGCGCGAGACCTGATCGAACGCGCGCACGTCGAGGCGCCGCCGCTGCGCCGCGCCGCGCGGTCGCGGAACAGGTTCGAGGTTTCCTTGCGCGAGCGCGACCGGCCGCCGGCGCCGCGCCTGCAGCGACTGCGACGAGCGCATCGCGCTTGGCGGCGTGCGTCGGCGTAGCGCGTCAGCCATGCGCCGATGCGGCGCATCGTCGCCGGCGGCGGACTGCGCCGGGCGCTCGTAGAGGAAGTCGCGGCGTCATCGGGTAGCTCGTGCGCGACGTTGCCCTTGGAGAACACGATCTGGAACAGGTGCGTGCGGCCCGTCGGCGAGCGGAACATCTCGGCGCAGCCGTAGAGGTAGCACGCGCCAGATGCGGCGGAAGCGCTCGTCGAAGCGCGCCGGGTCGAGCGCGCGGATCTGCGTCCCAGTTGCGGTCGAAGCGCTCGGCCCAGACGTCGAGCGTCAGCGCGTAGTGGCGGCGCAGGTTCTCGATGTCGAGCACCTCGAGGCCGGCCTTCTCCATCTCGACGATCACGTCGGCGAGGCTCGGGATCCAGCCGCCGGGGAACACGTGCTTGCGGATGAAGAACTCGGTGTCGTAGCGGCCGACGTGGCCGATGAAGTGCAGCAGGCCGAGGCCGCCCGGCTTCAGGAAATCGCGCGTGCGCCCGGATCACGCTCGCGCGAGCTGGTCGCGGCCGGCGTGCTCCAGGCAGCCGATCGACACCACCTTGTCGAACTGCGCGGCCGCGTCGCGGAAGTCGCCTCGAGCATCTGCAGCGAGCTTGCCGAGCCGCGCGCGCTCGATCTCGCGCCGCAGCGTGCTCGACCTGCTGAGCCGGTGGTGTTGATCGCGGTGACCTTGACGCCGTAGTCGCTCCTGCGGCGTGGAACATGAAGCCGCCGAAGCCGCTGCCGACGTCGACCACGCTCTCGCCCGGCTTGAGCAGCAGCTTCGGCGCGACGTGGTCGATCTTGTTGCGCTGCGCCTCCTCCAGCGTGCGCGTGCCGTCCTTCCAGTAGGCGCAGGTGTAGAGCATCAGCGGATCGTCGAGCCAGAGCTGGTAGAACTCGGGCCGAGCGCGTAGTGGAACTCGGCGTTCTCGCTGCGCCTGCTCGCGCGCTGCGCGTTCGAATGCGGCAGCTCGTGCCAGCGGTTGCGCATGCGCGATGAGCGCGTTCGGCGCAGTCGATGCCGCCTTCCATGCCGGCGGCGAGCGCCTTCGCGCAGGCTGCCCTCGATGTCGACGTCGCCGTCGAAGTAGGCCTCGAGCAGGCCGACGTGGCCGAAGGCCGCGATGCGCCAGCTCGGCGCGCGCGTGCGGAAGCGGACGGCAAAATCCTGCGGCCCGCGGCGATTGCGATAGCGCGAGCCGTCGGTGAAGCTCACCTCGAACGTTTCGCGCGCTTCGCTGCCGAAGCGCGCCAGCCCCTTCTCGACGAAGGCGAACATGGGGATGCCGCGTGGGCGCCCTCGCCTCTGCCCGGATTGTCAGACAACGCGGACGCGGATGTCGGGGAGACCGTCGATGTGCGCGTCCATCACGTCGCCCTTGACGACCGGACCGACGTTCTCCGGCGTGCCCGAGTAGATGATGTCCCCGGGCATCAACTCGAACGCCTCCGAGCGCTTGCTCACCTGCTCCGCCACCGACCAGATCGGCGTGCGCGCCGGTGCGGTATCGGCGGCGTGTGCGGCGACGCTCGCACCGCCGGCAGCGAGCGCGGCGGCCGCCTGCAGGAGCTCGCGGCGTTTGTTTGTAGACATGGCTCCCTCCTCCCGGTGTAGGTCGAGGACGCCATCGTGAAAATCGGCCGTTTGCGCTAGGTCGGCGGGCGGATCCCGCCGGCGTTCGCGCTGCGCGGCGGGGTGACCGCCTCGTCGCAGCGCGGCGGATGCGCGTTCACGATCGCCTCGAGCGATTCATAGTACCGCTCGTCCGCTTCGGCGTCGCGCGCCGCGAGCGCGCGCGCTGCGGCCTCGTCGAGCGGCGCGCCGGCAACGCTCCACGCGCTGGCTTTCACCAGCGTGCCCTGCTCGTAGACGAACACCGCCCGCAGGCGGCCGTTCGGGTGCCACGAGCGCTTGTCGCCGTTGCGCTGGCCGGCGACGTAGGCCGCCTCGAGCTTGCTGCTGCGGGTCTCGCCCGCGCGCTGCGTCGGCGTACCACAGCGCAAGCGTGCCGCTCAGCGCGCCTTCGTCGTAGGGGATGTGCGCGATGCGCACGCCGTCGCGCGACCAGAAGATGAAGCTGCCGGTGCGCTTGCCGCGGTTGAACGCGCCGACGGCGCGCAGCTTGCCCGTCGCGTCGCGCAGCTCGTAGGCGCCGTGCGGCTGGCCGTCGCGGCAGTTGCCCGGTCGCCTGCAACGCCTGCGCGGCCGCACGCTCCGGCGGCGCGCCAGCGCGACGGCCGCGAGCGCCGCGCCGATCAGCCGCGCGCGCGTTCCCACCATGCGCCGAGCTCGCCGACGATGCCGCGGCGGAACGCGAGCACGCAGACGACGAAGATCACGCCGGTGATCACCGTCACCCACTGGCCGAAGCCGGCGAGGTAGCTCTCGAGGCCGATGATCGCGAACGCGCCGACGACCGGGCCGAAGATCGTCCCCATGCCGCCCAGCAGCGTCATCAGCACGACCTCGCCCGACATCGTCCAGTGCACGTCGGTGAGCGAGGCGAGCTGGAACACGATCGCCTTGGTCGCGCCGGCGAGGCCGGCGAGCGTCGCCGACAGCACGAACGCGAGCAGCTTGTAGCGCTCGGCGTCGTAGCCGAGCGAGATCGCGCGCGGCTCGTTCTCGCGGATCGCCTTCAGCACCTGGCCGAACGGCGAATGGATCGACGCGGTAGATGAGCAGGAACGCGGCGAGGAAGATCGCCAGCACGACGTAGTACATCGACGAGCGTGTTCGACAGGTCGATGAAGCCGAACAGCTTGCCGCGCGGCACCGCCTGGATGCCGTCCTCGCCGTGGGTGAACGGCGCCTGCAGGTAGAAGAAGTAGATCATCTGCGCGAGCGCCAGCGTGATCATCGCGAAGTAGATGCCCTGCCGGCGGATCGCGAGCGCGCCGGCGACGACGCCGAGCAGCGCCGACGCCGCGGTGCCGGCGAGGATCGCGAGCTCCGGCGGCCAGCCCCACACCTTCGCCGCGTGCGCGCACACGTAGCCGGCGGTGCCGAGGAACATCGCGTGGCCGAACGACAGCAGGCCGCCGAAGCCGATCAGCAGGTTGAACGCGCAGGCGAAGAGCGCGAAGCACAGCGCCTTCATCAGGAACACCGGGTAGATGCCGACGAACGGCGCGACGGCGAGCAGCGCCGCCATGACGCCGGTCGCGATCGAGGAACGGTCGCGCGCCGCGCGGCACGCGACGGTGCGCGATCGCGCCGGCGTCGGTGTCGCGCGTCGCCATCGTCTAGCGCTCCTTGCCGAACAGCCCGGCGGGCTTGATCAGCAGCACGATCACCATGATCACGAAGATCACCGTGTTCGACGCCTCCGGATAGAACACCTTGGTCAGCCCCTCGACGACGCCGAGGCCGAAGCCGGTGAGGATCGCGCCCATGATCGAGCCCATGCCGCCGATCACGACGACCGCGAACACGACGATGATGAGGTTCGCGCCCATCTGCGGGCTGACCTGGTAGATCGGCGCCGCCATCACGCCGGCGAACGCGGCGAGGCCGACGCCGAAGCCGTAGGTCAGCGTGATCATGCGCGGCACGTTGATGCCGAACGCCTGCACCAGCGCGCGGGTTCTCGGTCGCCGCGCGCAGGTAGCGAGCCGAGCTTGGTGCGCTCGATCACGTACCAGGTGGCGAGGCAGACGACGAGCGAGGCGACGATCACCCAGGCGCGGTACTTCGGCAGGAACATGAAGCCCAGGTTGATGCCGCCGGTCGAACTCCTGCGGAATCCGGTACGGCAGGCCGGACGAGCCGTAGTCGTTGCGTGAACAGGCCCTGGATGATCAGCGCGAGGCCGAACGTCAGCAGCAGCCCGTAGAGATGGTCGAGCTTGTACAGCCGCGCGAGCATCGTGCGCTCGATGACGACGCCGGTCGCGCCGACGACGATCGGCGCGATCAGCAGCGACCACCAGTAGCCGACGCCCGCGTGCTCGCAGCAGGAACCACGCGCAGAACGCGCCCATCATGTACTGGGCGCCGTGCGTGAAGTTGATGATGTTGAGCAGGCCGAAGATCACCGCGAGGCCCGAGCGACAGCATCGCGTAGAACGCGCCGTTGATGAGGCCGATCAGCAGCTGGCCGAACAGCGCCTGCGTCGGGATGCCGAAGATTTCAGTCATGGTAGGCGTGGCACGTAGCGTGTCGACGCGCGACGCGCCGCTCGACGCGCCCGCTCCGCTCGCCGCGCGCGAGGGCCGGCGTGAGCGGGTCGGCGCTACGGCGTTACTTCACCAGCGGGCACTCGCCGTCCTTCAGCGGCCGGAACGCCTGGTCCGCCGGGATCGTCGCGCGGACCTTGTAGTAGTCCCACGGGCCCTTCGACTCGGCCGGCTTCTTCACCTCGACCAGGTACGCCGGGTGGATCTTGCGGCCGTCGGCGCGGATCGTGCCCTTGCCGAACAGCGGATCGTCGGTCGGCATCTCCTTCATCTTGCGCGATCACCTTGGTGCCGTCGTCGCTCTTCAGCGCCTCGACCGCCTTCAGGTAGTGCAGCACCGCCGAGTAGACGCCGGCGTGCACCATCGTCGGATGGATGCCCTTGTCGCGCGCGGCGAAGCGCTTGGCGAACGCGCGCGTCTGGTCGTTCTGGTCCCAGTAGAACGTGTTGGTGACGATCAGGCCCTGCGCGGTCGGCAGGCCGAGCGCGTGGACGTCGGTGAGGAACACGAGCAGCCCGGCGAGGTTCTGGCCGCCCTTGACGATGCCGAACTCGGCCGCCTGCTTGATCGAGTTGGTCGTGTCGCCGCCGGCGTTGGCGAGGCCGATGATCTTGGCCTTCGACGCCTGCGCCTGCAGCAGGAACGAGCTGAAGTCCTGCGTGTTGAGCGGCGCGCGCACCTTGCCCAGCACCTTGCCGCCGTTCTTCAGCACGACCGCCTCGGTGTCGCGCTCGAGCGCGTGGCCGAACGCGTAGTCGGCGGTGAGGAAGAACCAGCGTGTCGCCGCCGGTCTTCACGATCGCGCTGCCGGTGCCGTTGGCGAGCATCCACGTGTCGTAGGTCCAGTGGATCGTGTTGGGCGAGCACGCCTTGCCGGTGAGGTCGGACGACGCCGGCGCCGGAGACGAGGAACGCCTTGCCCTTGTCCTTCGTGATCTGGTTGACGGCGAGCGCGACGCCCGAGTTCGGCACGTCGACGATCACGTCGACCTTGTCGGTGTCGTACCACTGGCGCGCGATGGCCGAGCCGACGTCGGGCTTGTTCTGGTGGTCGGCCGAGACGATCTCGACCTTGAAGCCGCGCTTCTCGATGCCGGAATCCTCGACCGCCATGCGCGCCGCGACGACCGAGCCCGCGCCCGCGAGGTCGGTGTAGAGGCTCGACATGTCGGACAGCACGCCGATCTTGATGACGTTGTCGGACACCTGCGCCTGCGCGGCGCCGGCGGCGACAGCGCCGCGGCGACCGCAGCGCGCGACGAGAGTGCGTTTGCAATGCTTTCATTGCGCTTCTCCTTCGGGGTTGCGGCGTACGGACACGGTTCGCTACACGCCGAGATAGTCGTGCAGCTTGTCCATGTTCGCGTCGAGCTCGGCGTTCGGGATCATGTCGACGACGCGGCCGTGCTCCATGACGTAGTGCCGGTCCGCGACGGTCGCCGCGAAGCGGAAATTCTGCTCGACCAGCAGGATCGTGAAGCCCTGCGCCTTGAGCTTGCGCGATCGTGCGCCCGATCTGCTGGACGATCACCGGCGCCAGCCCTTCGGTCGGCTCGTCGAGCAGCAGCAGGCGCGCGCCGGTGCGCAGGATGCGGCCGATCGCGAGCATCTGCTGCTCGCCGCCCGAGAGCTTGGTGCCCTGGCTCGCGCAGCCGCTCCTTGCAGGTTCGGGAACAGCTCGAAGATCTGCTCGACCGGCAGCCCGCCCTCGCGCACGACCGGCGGCAGCAGCAGGTTCTCCTCGACGTTGAGGCTCGCGAAGATGCCGCGCTCCTCCGGGCAGTAGGCGATGCCGCGCCGCGCGATGCGGTTCGACGGCAGGCGCGATCGTCTCGCTGCCCTCGAACGCGATCGAGCCTTCGCGCCGCGGCACGATGCCCATGATCGACTCGCAGCGTCGTCGTCTTGCCGGCGCCGTTGCGGCCGAGCAGCGTGACGACCTCGCCGCTGCGCACGTCGAAGTCGACGCCGTGCAGGATGTGCGACTCGCCGTACCACGCGTTGAGGCCGCGCACCGCGAGCAGCGGCGCGCCGCGCGGCCGGCGCGCCGGCGCGGCGCGTGCGCGCGACGGCCTCAGGCATGGCCGGCTCCCAGGTAGGCCTGCACGACGTCGGGATTCTTCGACACGTCGCGTAGTCGCCCTCGGCGAGGATCTCGCCGCGCGCGAGCACGGTGATGTGTCGGACAGCGTCGACACCACCGACAGGTTGTGCTCGACCATCAGCACCGTGCGGTTCGCCGCGACGCGCTTGATCAGCGCGGTGATGCGCTCGACGTCCTCGTGCGTCATGCCGGCGGTCGGCTCGTCGAGCAGCATCATCTCCGGGTCGAGCGCGAGCGTGGTCGCGATCTCGAGCGCGCGCTTGCGGCCGTAGGGCAGCTCGACCGCCGTGCGTCTGCGCGAACTCGGCCAGGCCCACCGCGTCGATCAGCTCGCGCGCGCGCGTCGTCGAGCGCGCCAGCGAGCGTCGTCCGACCGCCAGAAGTCGAACGAGTGGCCGCGCTTGCGCTGCAGCGCGATGCGCACGTTCTCGAGCACGGTCAGGTGCGGGAACACCGCGGAGATCTGGAACGAGCGCACGAGGCCCATGCGCGCGATCGCCGCCGGCCGCGAGCCGGTGATCTCGCGGCCGTTGTAGAAGATCTGGCCGCGCGTGGGCGTCAGGAAGTGCGTGAGCAGGTTGAAGCAGGTCGTCTTGCCGGCGCCGTTCGGGCCGATCAGCGCGTGGATCGTGCCGCGGCGGACCGCGAGGCTCACGTCCTTGACGGCGACGAAGCCCTTGAACTCCTTGGTGAGCCCGCGCGTCTCGAGAATGGTGTCGTCGGCCATCGGGCGCTGCCCAGGGCGCCCGCGGGCGCGCCCCATCCGGTGCGGTGGTGGGCGGCGATTATGCCCGAACGGCCCCGCCAAAAGCAATGCGCGCGCTCCGACCGGTCAGCGACGGGTGCCGAGCCAGCGTTGCGCCTTCTGCATCGCGAGCAGCTGCGCGGCGGCTTTCCATGCCGGCGGCATCGGCCGCGGCAAGGGCGATCTGCAGGAGCTGCGCGGTGGCGTAGGCGTCGGCCAGCGCGTGGTGGCGGACCGCGATGTCGCCACCGAAATGGGCGAGCCATTCGTCGAGGCTGTCACAGCACTCGTGCCCGGAAACAGCGCCGGCAGCAGGAACGCGAGGTCGATCCAACGGCAGCCCCAGCGGCACGCCGAGCACGTCGCGCATCGCGCGCTCGAGCATCACACGATCGAACTCGGCGCGAAACGCGACCAGCGGCGACTTGCCCACGTAAGTCGAGGAAATCGAGCATCGCATGCGCCGGGTCGCGGCCGCCGAGCTGCGTCTGCGCCGCCGATGCCGTGGATCAGGATGTTGGCGTCGGCGCTCGCCTGCGTCCTGGCGCAGCACCGCGTCGAAGCAGTCGTCGAGCGACGATCGCGCCGCGCTGCACGCCGACGGCGCCGATCGCGATCAGCCGGTCGCGGTGCAGGTCGAGCCCGGTCGTCTCGGTGTCGACGACGACGTAGCGCGCGCGGGCGTGCGGCACGTCGAGGTCGGCGCGCGGCAGCCGCTGCCAGGCGGCGAGGCGTCGCCCAGCGCGCCGCCGACCTTCGGGCCGCCGAACAGGTAGTCCACCGAGCGCGCGAGGAGCTCCATGCCGGCCCGCCGTCAGAGCTGGTAGTTGTGCGCAAGCCGCTCCTGCAGCTTGCGCGCCTGGCGGAACGCCTCCTTCAGCATCCGCTGGTCGACCTCGTTCAGCGTCTCCGGGTCGATCCGGTTGGCGTGCGCCGTGGCCGGCGCGCGTGATCCTGCTTGCGCAGGCGCAGCAGCTGCAGGAAGTGGAACGCGTCGATCGTCGCCTCGACGTGGCGCGGCTCGACCTGCAGCCGCTCGCCCGGCCGCGCGCAGGCGCGCCGCCGTGCCGGTCTCGGCAATGCCGTAGCGCAAGCGCGAACACGCGCGCCGCATCGACGAACAGGCGCGTGCCGCGCGTCTTGAGGTCGAGCGTTCCCTCGATGCCGGCATCGTCGTCGGTGGCGAACGCGCGGATGAGGCCGAGCGGCGGCCCGCTCTCGCAGCGCGTTCTGCACCATCAGGCGCAGGAACACCTTGTTCTCGCGCGTGTAGCCGAGACAGCCACGTCGCGCAGCGCCGTCGGCGAGCGTCGTGTCGCCGTACAGCGGCCGGAAGTCGAACACGATGTTGGCGGCGAGCAGCGCCTGCGGCGTCGGCGCGCGGATCCAGTGCAGGAAGCTGCGCCTTCCACTCGGCGACGCGTCAGGCAGAGCTCCGGATTGCCGCCATTACGTTGCCGGTGCACAGCGGGAAGCCGAGCGCGTCGAGCGCCGCGTTCACGTCGTGCGCGAATGCGAGCAGGCGCGCGCCGCGCTCGATCTCGCGCCGCGCCGGCGTCGTCGCTGACGAACAGCAGCGCGTTGTCCTGGTCGGTCGCGAACGTCTGCTCGCCGCGGCCTTCGCTGCCGAGCGCGAGCCAGCACCAGTCGATGTCGGCGAGGTCGTGGCCGCGCGAGCGTCAGTCGATCGCGCGCCGCGACAGCGCGTCGTTGAGCGACGGCGATCGTCCGCGTCAGCGGCTCGGCGCGCCACGCCCTGCGCGAGCAGGTTCTGCGTGAGCCGGCGGATGTCGTCGCCGCCGCGGCGACAGCGCGTCCAGCGACGTCGCCGTCGCGCAGGTCCTCGATCACCTGGCGCATCGAGACGCGCTGTCAGCGCGAACAGGTCGCGCTCGTTGACCACGCCGACGAGCGCCGTGCCGTCGACGACGACGACCTGCCGGACGCCGCGCTCCGCCATCACGCTGCATCGCTTCGTACGCGGTCGCCGTCGACGGGCAGCGTCACGATCGGCGTCGTCATGACCTCGGCGATCGGCGTCGGTCAGCGGCCGCTCGCGCAGCACGACGCGGCGCAGCAGATCGACCAGCGTGAACATGCCGACCGGCTGCCCGCCGCGTCCGACGACGACGATCGTGCGCACGCGGCCGTCGCCATCCGCCGCAGCGCGTCGCGCGAGCGGCGTGTCGGTCGCGCACGCGACCGGCGGCCGGCGCACGAGCTCGCCGAGCGTGCGCGCCAGCGTCTGCTGCTCCGCGGCGCGCTGGCTGTACTGCGCTGGCGAGCTGTGCCAGCGACTGCTTCAGCGTCTCGGTGATCGCCTGCGTGCAGTAGCGCTCGAACTCCGGCGAGCGGCGCCGCAGCTCCAGGAAATCGTCGCGCGGCAGCAGATAGCAGAAGGTGTCCTCGAGCGCGTGGAAGATCTTGCGTCGTCGCGCCGCCCGCCGACAGCGCGCCGACCGGAAAGCACTCGCCGGGACCCAGCGTGCGGCTCCGGATCGGCCTGCGGATCGTCGGCGCGCGCTGCCGACCAGGCCGCGCTGGACGATGTAGCAGGTGCGTCGACCGGCCCGCGTCTGCGGCGACAGGATCGTCGCGTCCTTGCGCGAAGTACGCGAGCGTCAGCCGCGGAATCGCGAACGAGCGCATCGTCGCGCATCCGGTCGAACGGCGCGTGCGGCGCAGGAACTCGCGCGTGGCCGGACGATCGAGGCAGGGTGGCCATGGCAGCGTCAGTGCCCGATCGCCGCAAGCGAAAACCCCCGCGTGCGCGGCGGGGGTCCGAATTGCATGCGCGTCAGTGCGCGGCGGCCTTCGCGGCGAGGATGCCCGTGTTCTGGCGGGCGTACAGCTCGTCCCACATGTCCTCGGCGCGCCTGTCGCGATAGAGCAGCGAGCCGAGGATCACCGCGAGGAAGCCGAGCGGGATCGAAATGATGCCCGGGATTGCGCAGCTCGAACAGCGGCTTCTCGAGGCCGACGAGCGACGTGTCGTCGCCCTTGAACTCGCTCGAGGTTGCGCCTTCGCCGCCGCCACGTCCTTCTCGAGCGCCGGCGATCGCCGCTGGCAGCCTGCGCCTTCGCCGGCATCGTCCGTCGCGGCAGCGAGATCGCGCGTTGAGCTTCGCAGCCTCGCGCGCGGCGCGGCGTCGACGATCTTCTGCGCCGCCGCCTTGACGGCCTGCGGGTACGTCATGTTCGGCGACACCAGCACGAGGCCGATCGCGGTCAACGTGCCGACGATCATGCCGAGCACGATGCCGCCGGTGTTGCAGCGCTTCCAGTACAGCGTCAGCAGCACGCACGGGAAGTTGGCCGACGCCGCCACCGCGAACGCCAGCGCGACGAGGTGCGCGACGTTCTGGCCCTTGGCCAGGATGCCGATCGCGATCGCCAGCGCGCCGACGATGACGGTCGCGATGCGCGCGGCGCGCACCTGCTCCTGCGGCGGCACGTGCTCGCCGCTGTGATGCACGCCGACGTAGAGGTCGTGCGCCATCGCCGAGGCCGCCGCGAGCACGAGACCCGCGACCACCGCGACGATCGTCGCGAACGCGACCGCCGCGACGAACGCGAGGAAGAGGTTGCCGAGCATCGAGTCCGGCGCCGCCGCCGACGTACTGCGCGAGCAGCGGCGCCGCCATGTTGCCGCCCGCGTCGATCGCGCGGATCGTTCGCCGCGCCGACGTTGCATCGCCGCGCCCATGCCGAGGAACAGCGTCAGCACGTAGAAGCCGCCGATGATCGCCATCGCCCAGATCACCGACTTGCGCGCCTCCTGCGCGGTCGGCACGGTGAAGAAGCGCATCAGGATGTGCGGCAGCCCGGCCGTGCCGAACACCAGCGCCATGCCGAGCGAGATCTGGTCGATCGGCGCTCTTGAAGTAGCAGCCCGGGCTCGAGGAAGCGCTGGCCGAGCTCGCTCGGCGTCATGTTCCTCGCCGCGTCGCCCAGCAGCGTCGCGACCTGCGCCTGCACCTTGGGATCGCCGACGACCGCCTGCGAGGAACGCCGGCAGGCTGAAGCCGTACGGCGTCCACACGAACATCACCAGCACGATCGACGCGGTCACGAGCAGGACCGCCTTGATGATCTGCACCCAGGTCGTCGCGACCATGCCGCCGAACAGCACGTAGGCGAGCATCAGCACGCCGACGACGATCACCGAGATCTCGTAGTCGATGCCGATCAGCGTCTTCACCAGCACGCCGCCGCCGACCATCTGCGCGGTCAGGTAGAACGTCGACACGGTGATCGACCGAGATCGCGCCGACGATGCGCGTCGCCTTCGGGTTGTTGCGGTACGCGAGGATGTCGGCCAGCGTGTACTTGCCGATGTTGCGGCAGGGCTCGGCGATCACCAGCAGCACGGTGATGTAGGCGACGAGCCAGCCGACCGAGTACATGAAGCCGTCGTAGCCGTACAGCGAGATCAGGCCGGCGATGCCGAGGAACGACGCCGCGGACAGGTAGTCGCCGGCGATCGCCCAGCCGTTCTGCAGGCCGGACACGCCGCCGCCCGCCGTGTAGAAGTCGGCGGCGCTCTTGACGCGCTTGGCCGCGAGGTACGTCACGTACATCGTCAGCGCCGATGATCGCGCCGAACACCGCGAACGTCAGCCAGCGCCACTTCGGCGCGACCGCGCCCTGCGCGAGCGCGGGCGCGGCGATCGCGGCACGCAGCCGCGACCAGCGCGACAACGCGAAGCCGTCGACGTGCTCATGGCCGCCTCCCGATCTTCTCGGCGTCGCGCACGATCTCCGCGGCCATCGGGTCGAACTCGGCGTTGGCGCGGCGCGCGTAGAAGAACGCGATGCCCCACGCGACGACGAACTCGGAGAGCGCGAACACGAGCCCGACGTTGACCGGCCCCCAGACCTTGATCCTGAACAGCTCCTGGAAGTACGCCGCGCCGATCGGCAGCAGGAAGTAGTAGACGACGGAGAAGACCATCAGCCCCCACAGGAAGCGCGCTCTTCTTGCGGTGCAGCGCCTGGAAGCGCGGATCGGCGACGATCGCTTTCCAGTCGACGTGGCGGCAGCCATATCTTCCCCCTCGATGTTGTCATCGTTGCGGCGGGCATGGCTCGACAATGGCGGCCGGCCCCTGAGACCCACCGTTTATGGGAACATGGAACACCCATTGCGCGATTGATGCAAGTCAATACCGCTGGACCAGCGTCATCAACCCGCCGTCGCGCTTCATCTCGAGCCGGTTCAGCACGCTCATGCCGATCAGCACGATCGCCGGCGAATCGCCGTTGTGGACGACCGCCTCGACGTTGGTGAGCGTGATGCCACCGAGCTGGACACGATCGAGCTTGACGCCGCGAACCTCGACGACGCCGTTCGCCGTCGAGACGACGAGACGCTGGGCGTTGCGATAGTCGATGCCGATGCGCGCGGCGTCGCGGCTGTTCATCGCCACGGTCGTCGCACCTGTATCGACCAGGAAGCGAACTGCGACGCCGTTGATGGTGCCGTCGGACACGAAGTGGCCACGGCCGTCGGCGTAGAGGGTCACCGAGGGATTCTCCGCGGCACCCGCGCCGCCGAAGCGGCCGCGGCCGAGCCCCAGCACCTGCCGCTTGCCGGCGACCTCGAACTCGGCCTCGTTCGAATCGGCCCGCAACAGGCGCACACCTTCGGGCGAGGCCTGCCCCACGGCGAGCGTTCGCGGCGAACCATTGTCGATGCGCACGACGGCCTTCCCGGAGAACAGACCCACGACTTCGATGTCCACCGCGTGCGCGGCACCGGCAAGGCTCGCGAGCAGCGCCGCCGCAGCGGCCACGCGCCACGCGCGGATACGTGGTCGTGCGCGCCTCGGGACGAGATGCATGACGGCGGGCCTCAATCGTTCCAGCGCGGCGGACGCTTGGCGACGAACGCGCCCACGCCTTCCTGCGCCGCTTCGCCCAGCATGTTGCGGGTGATGTGTTCGCTCGCCTGCGCGTACGCCGCGGCGAGCGGCGCCTCGAGCTGGCGGTAGAAGAAGGCCTTGCCGGCGGCCACGACATCGCGCGGCTTCCCGAGGATCGTCGCCGCCAGCGCCTGCGTGGCAGCGTCGAGCTCCGCGACGGGCACGACGCGGTTGACGAGGCCCCATGCGCGCGCCGTCGACGCGTCGATGAACTCGCCGGTGAACAGCATCTCGAACGCGCGCTTCTGCGCGACGTTGCGCGACAGCGGCACGCCGGGCGTCGCGCAGAACAGCCCGAAGTTGATGCCGGACGTGGCGAAGCGCGCATCGTCGCTCGCGACCGCCAGATCGCACGCCGCGACGAGCTGGCAGCCCGCTGCCGTCGCAACGCCGTGAACCTTGGCGATCACCGGCTGCGGAAGCCGCTGGATCGACTGCATCACGTCGCAGCAGCGGCGGAACATGTCGCCAATGAACGATTCGTTGGAATTCGCAAGCAACTCCTTGAGATCGTGGCCCGGGCAGAACGCGCGTCCCGCCCCCGCGACGACGACGACGCGGACCGTCGTGTCGACGGCGATCGCGTCGAGCGCCGCCTGCAGCGCGTCGAGCATCGCGCTGTCGATCGCGTTGAATTGCGCCGGGCGGTTGAGCGTCAGCGTGGCTATACCGCCGGCGTCGTTCCGGACTACGCGGGGTTCGGTGATCGCATCCGTTCGTCGTTCATTCATGCTCCTCGCGCGTCGCCGTTCAGTGGACGCAGCCGCATCACTCGATAGCCGAGGTCGACCGCGCGCGCTGGCGCAGCACGAACTTCTGGATCTTGCCCGTCGACGTCTTCGGCAGATCGCCGAATATCACCTTCTTCGGCACCTTGAAGCGCGCGAGAAGCGCGCGGCAGTGCTCGATCAGGTCGGCTTCGCTGACCGTCGCGCCGGGCTTGACCTCGACGAACGCGCAGGGCGTCTCGCCCCACTTCGGGTCCGGCTGCGCGACGACGGCGGCCGCGAGCACCGACGGATGCCGGTACAGCACGTCCTCCACTTCCAGCGAGCTGATGTTCTCGCCGCCGGAGATGATCACGTCCTTCGAGCGGTCCTTGATCTTCACGTAGCCGTCCGGCTGCAGCACCGCGAGGTCGCCCGTGTGGAACCAGCCGCCGGCGAACGCTTCCTTCGTCGCCGCGGGATTCTTGAGGTAGCCGCGCATCGTGATGTTGCCGCGGAACATGATCTCGCCCATCGTCTCGCCGTCGGCGGGCACGCGTTGCATCACGGCCGGGTCCATCACCGTCATGCCTTCTTCGCAGGTGTTGCGCATGCCCTGGCGGCCGTTGCGCTCGGTGCGGCCGGCGATGTCGAGCGCGTCCCATTCGGCGTGCTTCGCGCACACAGCGGCTGGCCCGTAGGTTTCCGTCAGGCCGTAGACGTGCGTGATGTCGAAACCCATCCGCTCCATGCCTTCGATCACCGCTGCGGGCGGCGCGGCGGCGGCGACGAGGCCGCTGCACCTTGTGGTCGATGCCTGCCTTGAGCTCATCGGGCGCGTTGATCAGCATCGCGTGGACGATCGGCGCGCCGCAGTAGTGCGTGACCTTGTACGTGCGGATCGCCTCGAGGACCGGCTTCGCCTCGACGCGGCGCAGGCAGATGTTGATGCCGGCGTTCGCCGCCATCGTCCACGGGAAGCACCAGCCGTTGCAGTGGAACATCGGCAGCGTCCACAGGTACACGGCGTGGCGCGGCATGCCCCAGTCGACGATGTTCGACAGCGCGTTCAGGTAGGCGCCGCGATGGTGATAGACGACGCCCTTCGGATTGCCGGTGGTGCCGGACGTGTAGTTGAGCGCGATCGCATCCCACTCGTCGGCCGGGGGCTGCCACGCGTATGCAGCGTCGCCATCGGCGATGAATGCGTCGTAGTCGGTCGTGCCGAGCCGCTCGCCGCCCGGGCCTTGCGCATCGTCGACGTCGACGACGAGCGGCTTCGCCTTCGCAAGCGCCAGCGCCTTCTTCACCGTCGGCGAGAATTCGGTGTCCGTGATCAGCACCTTCGCCTCGCCGTGGTCGAGCATGAAGGCGATCGCCTCGCCGTCGAGGCGCGTGTTGAGCGTATTGAGCACGCCGCCGGTCATCGGCACGCCGAAGTGACATTCGATCATCTCCGGCGTGTTCGACAGCATGGCCGCGACCGTATCGCCGCGGCCGATCCCGGCACGCACCAGCGCCGACGCGAGCTTGCGCGAACGCGCGTAGGTGTCCGCCCACGTGTAGCGGCGCTCGCCATGCACGACCGCAAGCTGCCGCGGCCAGATCTCGGCCGTGCGCGCGATCAGCGACAGCGGCGTCAACGGCGCGTAGTTCGCCGGGTTGCGATCGAGGTCGCGGTCGTAGATCGAGCTTTTCGTCATGACGGTGCTCGCGGACGGGGGCGACCATGCTAGCAGGCCGGCGGCGGTTGGACATT
Source organism: uncultured beta proteobacterium (assembly GCA_963851465.1). Taxonomy (GTDB): domain Bacteria; phylum Pseudomonadota; class Gammaproteobacteria; order Burkholderiales; family Casimicrobiaceae; genus VBCG01. The sequence continues at coordinate 294,310 of CAWKPJ010000013.1, read as the reverse complement.
CGTCGTCGCGGGGCTTGGATTCGCTGCACTGCGGTATGCTGCCAACCATGGGGCATCGACTCTCCAAGATCGTCACGCGCACCGGGGACGGCGGCGAGACCGGCCTGGGCGACGGCTCGCGTGTCGCGAAGGACGCGCCGCGGATCGCCGCGATTGGCACTGTCGACGAACTCAACTCGACGCTCGGCGTGCTGCTTGCCGAAGCGCTGCCCGAGGCGGTCCGTGCGTGCCTGACCGATGTGCAGCACGACTTGTTCGACCTGGGCGGCGAACTCTCGATCCCCGGCCATGTCGCCGTCACCGATGCGCACGTGCAGCGCCTCGAGGATGCGGTCGACGAGTTCAACGCCGATCTCGCGCCGCTGAAGGAATTCATCCTCCCGGGCGGCACGCGCGCGGCGGCGCTCGCGCATGTCGCGCGCACGGTCTGCCGCCGCGCCGAGCGCTCCGTGGTCACGCTCGCCGGCTCTGACAGCGTCGGGTGGCCGGCGCGCAAGTACCTGAACCGGCTTTCCGACCTCATGTTCGTGCTGGCCCGTGCGCTCAATCGCGCTGCCGGGGCAACCGGACGTCCTGTGGCGTCGCGATCGCGGCGGCGGGTCGAAGGCATAGCGACGATGGCGGAAGGCCCGGTCTCCGACCGCAGCGCCCGCCTGGCAGCACTCGTGGCGCGCGTGGCGCTGGCCGACCAGGCCGCGTTCGCTGAGCTCTACCGGCAAACATCGTCGCATCTGTACGCGGTTGCGCTGCGTATCGTGAGAGAACCCGCCGCCGCGGAAGAGATCCTCCAGGAAGCCTATGTCAGCGTCTGGCATCACGCAGGCACGTACGTCGCCGCCAAGAGCCAGCCGCTCACGTGGCTGACGTCGATCGTGCGCAACCGCTGCCTGGACCAGCTTCGCCGCCGCGAGGTCGATACCGTCACCCTCACCCCTGAAACGGACGACGAGCCCGCCTTCGATCCCCCGTCGGAAGGCCCGACGCCGGTGGAGCTTCTGCTCCAGGGCGCAGAGGCACAGGCGGTGCGCGATTGCGTCGACGCGCTCGACGCCGGCCCGAAGCAGGCGATCGCGCTGGCGTTCTTCCAGGGCTTGTCGCACGCGGAACTGGCCGCGCAGATGCGCGAGCCGCTCGGCACGGTCAAGTCATGGGTGCGCCGCGGCCTCGAGCGGCTGAAGCGCTGCCTCGACGGCGCGGGCTACGCCCCTGAGCAACGACGATGAATCTGTCCCGCCCCGACCGTCAGGAGCGCCTCGACCGGCTCGCCGCCGAGTACGCGCTCGGCACGCTGCCGCCGCGGGCGCGGGCGCGGCTCGCCCGCGTGGCGCGTGGCGACGCAAAGGTCGCGGCCGCGCTGCGCGAATGGGAGGAGCGCCTGGCCTCGCTGGCCAGCGCGGTGCCGGGCGTCGCGCCGTCGCCGCGGGTCTGGACACGCATCGCCGCGCGGTTGGGAATGCAGGACCGCGCGACGCCCGCAGTCGTCGCGTGGTGGGATCGCCTCGGCTTCTGGCGCGCGCTCACTGCGGCCGGGTTCGCCGCGGCGCTGGCGCTCGGCATCGCCCTGTACGCGCAGCGCCCGATCTTCGAGGCGCCGATCGTCGCAGTCCTGGCCGGTCAGGACGGCAAGCCGGCGTTGATTGCCAGCGCGCGGCGTGATGACCGCTTCCTGCTGGTCAAGGCCGTCGGCGCGGCGCCAGTGGATCCGGGCAAGACATTGGAACTGTGGCTGCTGCCGCAGGGGCAACCGCCGCGCTCGCTCGGGGTGCTGCCGACGGGCGAACTGGTCCGCGTGCCGCTCGCCGCGCCGACTGACGCCACGCTTGCGAACATTCCGGCGCTGGCAGTGAGCCTGGAACCCACCGGCGGTTCTCCCACCGGCCTGCCGACGGGGCCCGTACTTTATTCGGGCAAGATCGAGCGGATGTACTGAGGATCCGCGCGGCCATACAGGTCAGGCTTCGGCCTGACGCGCCGCCGCGGCCGGCCGAAGGTCCCAAAACGTCAGGCTTACGCCTTACCCAAAAGGACTGGGCACTACTGGAGCTTTGGCTTCAGCGCATAACCGTCGGCGCGGTCTTCCATCTCCCAGCCGGCGGTCTGCAGTTCGCCTCGCAGCCGGTCCGCTTCGGCCCAGTTCTTCGCCTTGCGGGCGTTTTGCCGCGCGTCGGCCAGCGCGCGAATAGCGTCGGAAACGTCGAGCGCCTTCGGCGTCCATCCGGCGAGGCCGAGACCGAACACGCGGTCGAACTGCGTCAGCGAGGCGCGCTTCACCGCCGCCGGCAGATCGCCGCGCAACACCTCCCACGCCACGGCGAGCGCCCGCGGCAGGTTGAGATCGTCGTTGACGAACGCGCTGAACTTCTCGATCGACGCCGCATCGGGCGCAGCGGTTGCATCGGCAGGTAGCGCGAAGAACCCCTGCCGCATGCGCTCGAGTCCCGTCGCGGCGGCGTCGAGCGCATCCCACGTGAAATTGAGCTGCGTGCGGTAATGGCCGGTGAGGCACAGGTAGCGATACGCGAGCGGATCGTAGCCACGGTCGATCAGCGACTGGATCCGCAGGAACTCGCCGGCGGACTTCGCCATCTTCGCGTCGTTGAGCAGCAGGAAATATCCGTGCAGCCAGAAGTTCGCGAGCCGCGTGCCGACACGCGCCTCCGTCTGCGCGATCTCGTTCGTGTGATGGACCGGGATGTGGTCTTCGCCACCGCAGTGAATGTCGAAGAAATCGCCGAGGTACTTTTGCGCCATCGCCGAGCATTCGATGTGCCAGCCCGGAAAGCCGCGTCCCCACGGGCTGTCCCACTCCATCTGCCGCTTTTCGCCGGGGGCGGAGAATTTCCACAGCGCGAAGTCGGTCGGCGACCGTTTCTCGCCCTGCTCGACGCGCTTGCCCGCTTCGAGGCCGTGCACGTCCAGGCGCGCGAGATAGCCGTAGTCGGGCTGCCTGCTCGTGTCGAAGTAGATGCCGTCGCTCGTGCGATACGCGTAGCCGTTCTTCTCGATGTCGGCGATGAACGCGATCTGTTCGGGGATGTGATCGGTCGCCCGGCACAGCACGCGCGGATCCTCGACGTTGAGGAGCTTGAGGTCCGCGAGGAACGCCTGCGTATACAGCTCGGCGATCTCCCAGGCGCTGCGTCCCGTGCGCCGCGCGCCCTTCTCCATCTTGTCTTCGCCGGTGTCAGCGTCGGACGTCAGGTGGCCGACGTCGGTGATGTTCATCACGTGATCGACACGATAGCCATTCCATTCGAGCACGCGCTTCAGCGTGTCCTCGAACATGAACGTCCGGTAGTTGCCGACGTGCTGGTAGTCGTACACCGTCGGCCCGCAGGTGTAGAGGCCCACCGGCCCGCCCGCGGCGAGGGGCGTGAACTCGCGCAACGTCCGCGTGTAATTGTCGTAGAGCGAAAGCGGCATCGGCGTCACGCAAATGGCAGATGTTAGCGGCAATCGCCGACGGCGGGCAACCACGGTGCGACGCCGCGGGCCGCGCCACGGCCCGCGTGTAAAATGCGCTCCGCGATGACGCAGCACCTCTCCGCGCCCGCCATGCACACCTCCCGCGCAGGCGCGACCTCCAACGACACCGTCGGCGCGCTCCACCGCAGCGTGTGGACGTTGGTCGCCATCGTCATGTCGGTCGTCTGGTTCGCGCTGCTCGACGTGCGCAAGCTGCAGCATCCCGACGAGGGCCGCTACGCGGAGATCGCGCGCGAGATGGTGGTCAGCGGCGACTGGGTGACGCCGCGCCTGAACGACCTCAAGTACTTCGAGAAGCCGCCGCTCCAGTACTGGCTCACCGCAGCGAGCTACCAGGCGTTCGAGCTCGACGAATGGACAGCGCGTTTGCCGGGAGCAATCGCCGGGTGGCTCGCAATATTCGTCGTCGGCTACGCCGGCGCGCGGATCGCATCGCCGGCCGCAGGCGCCTACGCCGCCGTCGCCCTCGCGGGCATGGTCTGGCACTTCGGCATGGCGCATCTCGTCACGCTCGATGCGCTGCTGGGGTTCTGGCTCACCGTGGCGCTGGCCGGCTTCCTGCTGGGCAGCGCGCCAGCGCCCAGGCCGGCGAGCGGCGAGCGTTCATGCTGATTGCGTGGGCCGCGATGGCGGGCGCCGTAATGACCAAGGGCCTGATCGGCCTCGTGATCCCCGCGGGCGCGCTCTTCTTCTACACGCTGCTGACCCGCGACTTCGCGGTGTGGCGCCGGCTCGAGCTCGTTCTCGGCCCGCTGTTGCTGATCGCGCTGTCGGCACCGTGGTTCGTGCTGGTTTCAAATCGCAATCCCGAGTTCGCGCAGTTCTTCTTCATCCACGAGCATTTCCAGCGGTTTCTCACGACCGAGCATCGCCGCAGCGGCGGGTGGTGGTATTTCATCCCGCTCTTGATCATCGGATTGTTGCCGTGGGTCGGCATGTTCGTCCTGACGGCAATCCGCGGCTGGCGCGACGCGCAACGCGATGCCAACGGCTTCGCCTGGGCGCGCTTCTGCCTCGTCTGGATCGCCTTCGTGTTCCTGTTCTTCAGCGCGTCGGGCTCGAAGCTGCCGTCGTACATCCTGCCGCTGTTCCCCGCCGCGGCGCTGCTCGTCGGCTGGCAGCTCGTCGGCGTGAAGCAGCGCACGCTGTATCACCTCACCTGGCCGCTGGCGTTGGGCGCGTGGATCCTGCTCGCACTCACGTTCCTCTACTACGACACGCTGGTCGGCCGCCTCGCGGACGCGCGCACGCCGGCGCTCGTCTACGCGAAGCTCAACCCGTTCATCGTCGCAGGGCTCGCCACTGCGGGACTCGGCTATTCGCTGTCGGCGCTGGCGTTCCGCCGCACCGGCGAGGCACGGCGCACCTGGGGCGTCATCGGCCTGTCGCTCGCGACGATCGTGGCGATGCAGCTCATCTTTTCCGCCAACGACGCATTTCGGGCCACCCGGTCGGCCGCCGACGTCGTGACCGCGCTCGAAAACGAGACCGCCCCGCCCTACGACGCCGCCGCGCCGGTGTTCCAGATCGGCATGTACGACCAGACGTTTCCGTTTTACCTGCAGCGCACGGTGACGCTGGTCGCGTTTCGTGACGAGTTCGCCCTCGGGCTCGACGCGGAGCCGCGGAAAGGTATCGCGCACGAAGAAGACTGGATCCCCTTGTGGCGCAGCCTGCCACAGGCATACGCGCTGCTCGGCCAGGACACGCTCGACAGGCTTGCGAAGCAGGGCGTGCCGCATCGCGTCGTCGCGCGCGACTCGCGGCGCGTGCTCATAGCGCGACAATGATCGAGAGAGCCGACCGATGACCTGGGCCGCTTTCGCCTTCCTGCTGACGGGCGTGCTGCTGAATGCGGCCGCGCAGCTCCTGCTCAAGGCGGGCACCAACGTGATGGGCGTCATCACGCTGACGCGCGACGACTGGCCCGACACGCTGATGCGAATGGCGACGCAGGGATACTTCGTCACCGGCGTGATCTTCTACGGTGTCAGCCTGATCGTGTGGATCCTCGGCCTGTCGCGCGTGCCGGTGTCGATCGCGTACCCGATGCTTTCGCTGGGCTACGTGATCAACGCGGTCGCCGCGCACTATCTCTTCGGCGAGATGGTCACCGTGACCCGGTGGCTCGGCATCGGCTTCATCATCCTCGGCGTTTGGCTGGTGGCGCGGAGCTGACGATGGCGATCCGCCCCGACGCGCCGCTCAAGTTCGCGAGTCCGCTCATCGACGAGGCGACGATCGCCGGCGTCGCCGACGTGCTGCGCTCGGGACACATCACGAGCGGGCCGTGGGTGGAGACGTTCGAGAAGGACCTTTCGGCGTTCTGCAGCGGCCGGCCGGTGCGCGTCATGACGTCGGCCACTGCGGCGGTGGAGGTCGCGCTGCAGCTCGCCGGCATCGGACCGGGTGACGAAGTGATCGCCTGCGCGCAGACGTTCTTCACGGTCGTCAACATGATCGTGAAGGTCGGCGCGACGCCGGTGTTCGTCGACTGCGATCTTGTGACGCGCAACATCGATCTCGAGGAAGTCGAGCGCACGATCGGCCCGCGTACCCGCGCGATCCTGCCCACGCACTGGCCGGGCTCGCTGGTCGCCATGGACAAGCTCCATGCGCTCGCCAAGCGGCGCGAGCTGCGGGTGATCGAGGACGCCGCGCTCGTGATCGGGTCGAAATGGAAGGGCCGCAACGTCGGGGCTATCGGCGATCTCGTGACGTTCAGCTTCCACCCGAACAAGAACATCACGTCGATCGAAGGCGGCGCGCTCGTGATGAACGATGCCGCCGAGGCGCGCCGCGTCGACGTGCTGCGCTTCCACGGCATCGAGCGCCTGCCCGACGGCACGCGTGACGTCGCGTTCCCGGGCGGCAAGTTCAACCTGCCCGACGTCAATGCGCGCATCGGCGTCGCCCAGCTCGCGCGGCTGCCCGAGTTTCTCGCCCGCCGCCGCGCGCTGGTCGAGCGCTATTTCCGCAAATGGCGCGCCGATCCCGCCTGCGTGCTGCCGCCGCGCCCGGAGCTCGACGACGGCCAGTCGTGGAACATGTTCTGCGTGTTGCTGCCGCTCGACCGCATCAAGCTCACCCGCGCCGAATTCCGTGCCGCGCTGGCCGCGCGCGGCATCGCCACCGGCATCTCGTACGAAGCGCTTCACCTGTCCACGCTCGGCCGGCGATTCGGCTATCATCGCGGCGACCTGCCGAACACCGAGCGGATCGCCGACACGACCGTGACGCTGCCGCTGCATGTCGCCATGACCGACGCCGACGTCGACCGCGTCTGCGACGCGTGCGCCGAAATCCTTGCGGGACATCGACGGTGAGCCACAGCGCGCATCCGCAGCTGTCCGTCGTCATCCCCGTCTACAACGAGGAAGCCGGCGCTCGCCGCGCTGTTCGCGCGGCTCTACCCGGCGCTCGATGCGCTCGGCGTCGCCTACGAAGTGATCTTCGTCAACGACGGCAGCCGCGACCGCTCGGCAGCGCTGCTGAAAGACCAGTTCGCTGCGCGACCGGACGTGACCCGCGTCGTGCTGTTCAACGCGAACTACGGCCAGCACCTCGCCATCATTGCCGGCTTCGAGCGCGCGCGCGGCGAGCGCATCGTCACGCTTGACGCCGACCTGCAGAACCCGCCGGAGGAAATCGGCAAGCTGCTGGCTGCGATGGACGCCGGTGCCGATTACGTCGGCGGCGTGCGCGCCGTGCGCGAGGACAGCTGGTGGCGGCGCATCGCGTCGCGACTGATGAACCGGCTGCGCGAGCGCATCACCCACATCCGGATGACGGATCAGGGCTGCATGCTGCGCGCCTACAGCCGCGACATCGTTGCCGCGATCGCCGCCAGCCGCGAGGTCAGCACGTTCATTCCCGCGCTCGCCTATACGTACGCGCATCGTCCGGTCGAAGTCGAGGTCGCGCACGAGGAGCGCGCCGCGGGCGAATCCAAGTACTCGCTCTACCGGCTGATCCGCCTCAACTTCGATCTCGTCACCGGCTTCTCGCTCGTGCCGCTGCAGATGTTCTCGATCTTCGGCATGGTCGTGTCGGTGGGGTCCGTGATCGTCTACATGATCGTCATCATCGAGCGGGTGGTGCTCGGCGGCTGGCGCGAAGGCTGGGCGACGCTCTGGGATCGCGATCTGCTCGAGTACTTCCTGATCGGCATGGTCCTCTTCGGGCTCGGCATCGTCGGCGAATACGTCGGAAGAATCTACCAGCAGGTGCGCGCGCGGCCGCGCTACACGATCCAGGCGGTGCTCGAGCGCGACGCATCCTCTGCGCCGACGATCGCGCGCGCCGGGCCATGAGCCCGCCGGGCCGCCCCAAGGGCGAATACCGGAGTGCGGAGCACGAAGGTCGGCCTGCCGCGGTAGCGGTCGTCTTCGCCTATCACGACGTCGGCGCCCGCGGCTTGCGCGTGCTCCTCGCGCACGGCATCGACGTGCGCCTCGTGGTGACCCACGAGGACGATCCCGGGGAGACGCTCTGGTTCGAGCGCGTGAGCGACGTGGCGCGCGACCATGGCGTGCCGGCCATCGCCCCGGCCGACCCGAACGGGGCCGGAGTCGTCGCGCAGGTGGCCGCATGCGCGCCGGATTTCCTGTTCAGTTTCTACTATCGGAAGCTCCTCGGCGCGGAACTGCTCGCGTTGCCGCGACGCGGCGCCCTCAACCTGCACGGCTCGCTGCTTCCGCGCTATCGCGGACGCGCGCCGGTGAACTGGGCGGTGCTCCACGGCGAGACGCATACCGGCGCGACGCTTCACTACATGGAGGCGAAGCCCGACGCCGGCGACATCGTCGCGCAGCAGGCCGTGCCGATCCTTCCCGACGACACCGCGCGCGACGTGTTCGCCAAAGTCACCGTCGCGGCGGAGATCGTGCTCGACGCCGCCCTGCCGCGGCTCGTCGCGGGAACCGCGCCGCGGGTTGCGCAGGACGCGCGCCCAGGGGTCGTACTTCGGCGGCCGTACGGCAGAGGACGGCCGCATCGACTGGATGCAGAGCGCGACACGGATTCACGATCTCGTGCGCGCCGTCGCCCCGCCCTATCCCGGCGCGCTGACGACGATCGGCGGACGACCCGCGCGCGTGCTCGCGACGCGCGTCCTCGATGCGGCCGCGCCGCCCGCCGCGCCGGTACTCGCGCTCGCCGATGGAAGAATCGTCGCCCGTTGCGGCGGCGGCGGCACGCTCGCGCTATATTCGCTGGAAATCGACGGCACGGCGGTCGACGGCTCGGCGTGGCGCGAGCGCTACGGCGCCGCACCCGTGGCGCCCGGCCCCTGATCCGTCCCTTCACGCCTTGTCGAGCCTGCCCATCGAGCCCCTCCCACCCAAGCGCGTTCGCGGCTTCGAGAAGAACCGTCTGGAGGCGCTTGCCGACGGCATCTTCGCCGTGGCGCTGACGTTGCTCGTGCTCGACATCAAGCTGCCCGAGAAGCTGGCGTTCGCGTCGAACGACGACTTGTGGCACCACCTGCTGGATCTCGAGCGGCACTTCGCCATCTATGTCATCAGCTTCGTGGTCATCGGGATGTACTGGATCAGCCATCACATCCAGTTCCACTTCATCCGCTACACGGACCGGAAGCTGATCTGGATCAACCTGTTCTACCTGCTGCTGATCAGCTTCGTGCCATTCACGACCGACCTCGTGGGCGACCACCAGGACCTGATCCTCCCGGTCGAGATCTACGGCATTACGCTGCTCGCGCTCTCGACGCTGCTCGTACATGCATCTCGACTACATGTCGCGCCACACCTATCTGGCAACACGCGAGCTGACGCCGGAAGTGGTGAGGCTCGTCAAGCGGCGCGTCCTGATGTTCACTCTGGTCCCGATATCGTCGATGGTCATCGCCTTCTACAGTACCCATCTCGCCCTCTACATCTACCTGGTGCTCGTCCTCGCCCACTTCTTCACGGGGCCGGTCGACGAGCGCATCCACACAACCCCGCCGCCGGATGACGTCGGCACGAGCGAATGATGAAACGCATCCTGATCCTCGGCGTCAACGGCTTCATCGGCCACCACCTGTCGCGCAGCATCCTGGCGTCGACCGACTGGGAGATCTACGGGATGGACATGCAGACCGACCGCATCGCGGCGCTGCTGGCCGACCCGCGCTTCCACTTTTTCGAAGGCGACATCACGATCAACCGCGAGTGGATCGAGTACCACGTCAAGAAGTGCGACGTCGTGCTGCCGCTGGTGGCGATCGCGACGCCCGCGACGTACGTGCGCGAGCCGCTGCGCGTGTTCGAGCTCGACTTCGAGGCGAACCTGCCGATCGTTCGCGCGGCCGTCCGTTACCGCAAGCGACTCGTGTTTCCGTCGACGTCGGAGGTGTACGGCATGTGCGCCGACGCCGAGTTCGACCCCGAGGCCTCCCACCTCGTGCTCGGTCCGATCGACAAGCCGCGCTGGATCTATTCGTGCGCGAAGCAGCTCATGGACCGCGTGATCCACGCCTACGGCATGGAGCAGGGACTCGACTACACGCTGTTCCGCCCGTTCAACTGGATCGGCGCCGGGCTCGATTCGATCAACACGGCGAAGGAAGGCAGCTCGCGCGTCATCACGCAGTTCCTCGGCCACATCGTGCGCGGCGAGCCCATCAAGCTCGTCGACGGCGGCACGCAGAAACGCGCGTTCACCTACATCGACGACGGCATCTCGGCGCTGCTCAAGATCATCGCGAACGAAGGCGGGATCGCGACGGGCAAGATCTACAACATCGGCAATCCGGCGAACAACTATTCGGTGAAGGACGTCGCGGCGATGATGCTGGCGCTCGCGCATACGTTCCCGGAGTACCGCGAGATCGGCGGCGCAGGTCGAGCTGGTCGAGACCACGGCCGACACGTATTACGGCAAAGGCTACCAGGACGTGCAGAACCGCGTGCCGAAGATCACCAACACCTGCGCCGACCTCGACTGGAAGCCCGTCGTGCCGATGGACCAGGCGCTTACCCACATCTTCGAGGCCTACCGGTCGCACGTCGCCGACGCGCGCGCGCTCGTCGAGTGAACCGCGCTCGCGCTCAAGGTCGACGTCGACACGCTGCGCGGCACGCGCGAGGGCGTGCCGGGGCTGGTGGAGCTCTTCCGCAGACACGGCGTGACGGCGACGTTCCTGTTCTCGCTCGGACCGGATCACACCGGACGCGCGATCAAGCGCGTGTTCCGCCCGGGCTTCCTCGGCAAGGTGAAGCGCACGTCGGTCGTCCGCCACTACGGCATGCGCACGCTGATGTATGGCACCGTCCTGCCGGGGCCGGACATCGGTCGCCGCGGCGGCGACGTGATGCGCGCCGTGCGCGACGTGGGGCACGAGACGGGAATCCACTGCTGGGACCACGTCCGCTGGCAGGACGGCGTTGCCGCCGCCGACGCCGCCTGGACCGAGCGCGAGATGACGCGCGCGTGCGAGCGCTACACGGAAGTCTTCAAGGAGCCGCCGCACACGCACGGCGCGGCCGGCTGGCAAATGAACCTCCACGCGCTGCGGCTGACGCAGCGCCTCGGCTTCGACTACTGCAGCGACGGCCGGGGCGCGTATCCGCACCTGCCGGTGAGGCACGCGGAGCTGATCCGCTGCCCGCAGATCCCCACGACGCTGCCGACGCTCGACGAGCTGATCGGCACCGACGGCATCACTGAGGACAACGTCGCCGATCGTTTGCTCGAGATGACGCGCGAGCCGGCCGAATTTGGCCACGTGTTCACGCTGCATGCGGAGCTCGAAGGCATGCTGCTCTCGCCCGTGCTCGAAGCGTTGCTGATCGGCTGGAAAGCGCAAGGGCTGGGAGCTTTGCCCAGTGCGCGCGCATCTACGAGTCGTTCGAGCCGATGGCGCTGCCGCGCTGCGAAGTGTCCAATCGGCACGGTACCGGGGCGCAGCGGTACGCTGTTTGTCCAACGCGGCGAGTTTCTCGCCGACGTGCCGCTCCAGCAGGCGGCCTGACACCTCATGGAGGCATGATGATTGGCAAGAAGGTAAACGACTTCTCCGCGCCGTCGACCGGCGGCACGTTCAAGCTCTCCGCGCACAAGGGTCATCCCGTCGTGCTGTATTTCTATCCGAAGGACAACACGCCCGGTTGCACGACCGAGGGCGCCAACTTCCGCGACCTGCACAAGTCCTTCGCGAAGCTCGGCGCGGTCGTCGTGGGCGTGCTCGCGCGATTCGCTGAAATCGCACGAGAACTTCAAGGCGAAGATGGAGTTTCCGTTCGATCTGCTCTCGGACGCCGACGAGGCGCTCTGCAAACAGTTCGACGTCATCAAGATGAAGAACATGTACGGCAAGCAGGTCAGAGGAATCGTGCGATCGACGTTCCTGATCGGGACTGACGGGAAGCTCGTACAAGAGTGGCGCGGGGTCAAAGTTCCCGGCCACGTCGAGGCCGTTTTGGAGGCCGTCAAGGCCCTCTAGGTGATTCACGCTCCCGACACAGACCCTGCTTCGGCGGGGTTTGTCGTTTGTGGCTCGCCGCGTAGCGGCCTGCACCGAGAAAGTAGGACAAACGCCGATAGACTGAAGATGAGGGTTGGAAAAGAATTCGCTGTACGCACCGTTCGGGAATCAACATGAAGCAGGAGCGCACATACAACTACGGTACGTTTGCTGGCGGCCGTGGGGATGGCTCGTTCTGGATTGTGGTTGGCAAGGCAGCAATCCTGGCAATCATCCTCACGGCCGCGGTATGGCTGACCGCGCCAGCTCTGTTCTTGTTTTCAAGTTTTCGCGGGTTTACGCATGATCCTGCCGTGGCGGAGCAGTCGATCCACACCAGCGACGCTGCTGCCCAGTCGACGCTTGGCTACCTGAACGCGTAACTATTAGCGAGGCGCAACGTCTCGTACGTCGCGACCTTTCAGAAGTAGTTGCCGGTAACACCCACGCTGCCGGCCCCGGTTTTCGTCAGCCTAGGTTTCGTGCGCCGCCTAGTGGTGGTTTCGCGTCCACGCGTTCCCCGCGTCGGCGAGGTTTGTTGGCAGCTGATTTGAGGATGGCCTGACGAACTTGTCAGCGTCAACCAAATGCTGTCCCAAGACGCTTGCCCGCAAATTCGCCCCTTCACGGACGTAACTGCCGGATAGTCCCCGCAGCGAGAGCAGTTCGGCGCTGTCGTTAATCGTCCGACATTGGAGTCAGTGGTGCGCCGATTACGCTTGGGCGTCCGGGTTCGTCATCATTGTGTACTTGGGGCGCGTGTTGCAATCCGCGCGCTGGGTAGTCTGATCAATGCTCGAAAGGAGTCACTGATGAGCGCGAAACGTGGAGTCTTGATGGCATCGGTGTTAAGTGCGGCGTTGCTTGGGTCGGGCTGTAACAACCCGGATGACACCGTGGCGCGCGGCGACACGCGCAATACGCCACCGATCATTGCTCCGGCGCCACCGCCGAGCGTGGGTGACAGTGCGGCTGTCTCGATGGGCGATACCGCTTTAACGGCGAAGGTTAAGGCGGCGCTAATCGCCGAACCGGGGTTGAAGTCGATGCCGATCGACGTGTCGACCAAGCAGTCGGTGGTCACCCTCTCCGGCGCGGTCGCAAGCCCGGTCGAGAAGGCAAAGGCGCTGCAGGTGGCTGAGAACGTGGAAGGCGTCAAGAGCGTCGTCGACAATCTCGTCGCCAAATCCTGAACGCGGTTCGTAAGCGGATCGGGGGCGCCACGCGTTGAGGTCGTTTGCGGAGGCGAGCACGGCAGTCGAAATGCCGGGCCGCCCGGCGCTTATTTAGCGATTTTCGTGGGGGACGCCTCCGGCAAGGTTTCCCAGACGGCGGGTAAGGCCATCGTGCCTTTCTCGTCGTGAAGCACATTTGGCGGCACGGAAACGTGCCGCCCGATCGTCAGCCTCGGGACAATGCGCCGATGATCAAACTAGGCCGCGGTCTCCGAGTTCGCTCTTTATATATACGTAGTAAATCGGCGCAGCGATTACACCGGAAATTCCGAACGCCGCTTCCATCGCAACCATGGCCAGGAGCAGCTCCCACGCGCGACATTCGGCGCGGCGGCCCACAATGTGGGCGTTCAGGAAATACTCGAATTTGTGGATGACGATCAAAAATAGCAACGAGCCGGCGGCTACGCTAAATGAGTCGGACAAACTTACCACTACTATGGCGACGTTGGAGATGAGGTTACCCACTACTGGCAGAAGTCCCGTAATAAACGTCACTGCGATTAGCGTTTTCTTAAAGGGTAGATTCACGCCAAGACTCGGCAGAACTAGCGCCAGATAAATACCCGTAAATACGGTGTTGATCAGCGAGATCTGAACTTGGGCGAACACTACGCGCCGAAACGCGTCACTCAATCTCGTGACGCGCTCGACAAGCTCCTGCGCTAGCGGTCGGTTGGTCGCCGTGGGCAATGCCTCGTGCAATGCGACCATCGCGCCGAGCACCATTCCGATCACTGTGTGTCCTACCAATCGTCCCACCTGCTTGCCCATCACCTGCACATCGGCAGCGTGCGCGCGGAACCACTGCGCCAGCGTTGCCTTGAGCTCCTCAGGTCCCGCTGGCATCTCGTCGACGACGAGCTGTCGATGCAGCGAGTCACGATAATTGGCCAAGCCGGCATCATCGTGACGGGCCGATCTGGAGGCAACAACTGGCAGCGAATGGACATGTCCTTCACCAATCTTTCATTGGCGTTGCAACGATCAACGTTCAGAGTGGCGAAGTGCGATTCCTGGGCACGGAGACATTCGCTGGCGGAACCGGTCGTTTCGTCGGGGCCGCCGGCAGCTCGAGTCTTGCGGGCGGGGCATCGATATTTACGAACACCGGCTTCTTCACTTCGAAGGGCGAACTCGCTTATTGTTTGCGTTGTTGGCCCTGCCCGGCCCGCGTAGCCGGCCCTCGCATTGTTCATCGGCCGTTGAGGCATCTATAATTTGAGCGCCGCAAGCCAATTCCCTCCTTCCGATCGGACACGCATGTTCGAATCTGTTCAAAGGCGCGCCGCGGCCATTGCACATGACGGACTCAAATTGCGGCGCCTTATGGGCAGCTGCAAGAAGTTGCTGTCCGAGCGCGGTGAGGCCGCTGGCGTCTCGCTGGCCAAGGTCACCCTGGATCGGTACCGAGAACTGGACAAGAAAGACCAGGCACGTTTCTTCGCAAAACTCCTCGCCGAGTTCTCGCCCGATCCAATGCAGGTGCTCGAAGCGTCGAAGGCGTATGCCGCGGAACCGTCGGCGGCTAACCTGGCACGGCTTTGCATCGTTGCCGAGCCGCCGCGCCAAGAGCTGTTGCGACGGCTGAACCGGGCGCCGGGAGGCACCGCCACAATCCTTCGCATGCGGGAGCGCCTGCTGGAGCTGAAGGGAGTACAACGCGAGCTCGACGCCGTTGACTGGGACTTTCGTCACCTGCTTTCGTCGTGGTTCAACCCCGGCTTCCTGCAGATCGTTCGTGTGGATTGGCGCACGCCCGCCTATCTTCTGGAGCAGATCATTGCTCATGAGGCGGTGCACGAGATTCGGGGCTGGAATGACTTGCGCCGGCGGCTCGAAGTCGACGGTCGATGTTTCGCTTTCTTTCACCCTGCGCTTCCCGACGAGCCACTGATATTTGTCGAGATAGCGCTGATGGACAGGATGGCGGACGCTGTGCCGCCCTTGCTCAACGCGCAGTCGACGTCGGACGATCCGAGCCGGGCAACAACGGCGGTTTTCTATTCCATAAGCAACTGCCAGCCAGGCCTACGGGGTGTGTCGCTCGGTAACTTCCTCATCAAGAACGTGGTGGACGTGCTGTCACGAGAGTTTCCGCGGCTCAAGACGTTCTGCACGTTGTCGCCAATTCCTGGTTTCACCGCTTGGCTCGATGGCCTACTGACGGTGCCTAACACCGAGCAATCGAAGGCGCTGACGCGGGCGCTGAACACGGTGGCCGCTGAGCTTGGAATCGACGTCGGCAAGATCGCCAGCGACCCGGATAACGCCGTCGAGCGCCTGGCACCGCTGAAGGGACCTTTGACGCAGCTATGCGCCACCTATCTGCTGCATCGAGCGGATGGCGGTGAACCGGCGCAAGATCCGGTAGCAAGATTTCACCTCAATAACGGCGCCAGGCTGGAACGTATCAACTGGTTGGCTGACATATCCAAGAAAGGCTTGCGCGAGTCGCTCGGACTGATGGTCAACTATTTCTATGAGCCTCAGGCGATCGAAGCCAACCATGAGAAGTTCGTCCGGGGCGAAATCGTTGCCTCTCGGCGAGTGCGCAGCCTGGTAATTCGCGATTGACGCTCATGCACCATCTTGCAGCCTGATGCAGTGTGGTCCAAGATCATCGCGTCGCGGCTTGCCAACGCGCGCGCATGGCGCCTAATACGCGCTCAACAACGGATGCCCGCCGGCGGGGGGTCCGTCCGCGCCGGGGTCACCGGTTACCTTATTCGTTCAGGCGACGGCATAGTGTGGCGACAACGTGAGGCAAATCCATGGCAACCATTCAAAAGGAAATTGATATCACTCGAGATAGGTCCTTTGTTTGGGACGCCATCCGGGACGTGGGGGCAATTCATAGACGGTTAGTCCCTGGGTTCGTAGTGGACTGTAAACTCGAGGGCGACTCCCGAATCATCACATTCGCAAATGGGATGGTGGTTCGTGAGGTCATCGTCACCGTTAACGACGAGACGTGTCGACACGCTTGGTCCGCACGCGGCGAGCCATTCACGCACCACAACGCATCTATTCAGGTTTTCACCGAGGGCGCTGCGAAGTGTCGAGTTGTGTGGATAGCGGATTTGTTGCCAAATGAGATCGCTGACACTGTTGAGAAAATGATACTGCAAGGTTTGGGCGTGATGAAGCAGACTCTGGAAGGCAATCCCGCCAGTGGGCAGCAACTTGCAAAGTGATGGCGACACTCAGCTCGGCCACAACCAGTCGTGGCGCATCGCGCTTGATAGCAGCCATGGGAAGGCGAACGCTTAACACCCGGGGTTCGCGTTTCTTGTAAGTCGCAACCGCGCGAACGGTGCCTTATGAGGTCAGGTCACCGACGCTTGGTGGATGCTCGCGATCGACGCGTCCAGCGCCCTGTCGAATTCCTGGGCGCTCTGCTGCGCGGTGAGGCCTTCGGTCAACGCCCGCGAAAAGCTGGCGATCACGCCATGGTTGCGCGCAAGCAGCGTGTTCGCCTCGTCGCGCGAGTAGCCTCCCGAGAGCGCAACCACGCGCACCAACTTCGGATGCTTGACCAGATCCGCGTAGAAATCGTCGACAGATGGAATTGTGAGCTTCAGCATCACCTGTTGCTGCGGTCCCAAGGTATCCAAGTGCTCAAGGATGGCCGCCTTCAGAAGCCGTTCGGCGGCTTCCTTATCCGTGGCGTGGATGTCGACCTCGGGCTCGATGATGGGCATGAGGCCCGCCGCCAGGATCTGTTTGCCGATTGTGAACTGCTGGGCGACGACATCGTCGATGCCTTTGGCGTCGGCGTGCTTCACGACCGAGCGCATCTTGGTCCCGAATATGCCCTTGCCCTTGGCACGCGCAAGCAAAGCGTCTAGGTTGGGCATCGCCTTCATCATCTGTGCCCCGTTCGCCTCGTCGGCCAGGCCTTTGTCGACCTTCAGGAAAGGAACCACCTGCTTCACGGACCAGAGGTAGTCCGCGCTGCCGCGTCCCTCGATCTCGCGGTCCATCGTCTGTTCGAACAGGATCGCGCCCAGAATTCGATTGCCGTTGAACGCCGGACTGGTGATGATCCGCGTGCGCATGGCGTGGATCAGGTCGAACATCTGCTGATCGCCCGAATAGGCGTCCGGCTTGATGCCGTACAGACTCAGCGCCTTCGGCGTGCTGCCGCCGCTCTGGTCAAGCGCAGCGATGAAGCCCTTGGCGGATTTGACCTTTTCGTACTGCTGTGGATTCATAGCGGTCCCCGTGGTGTAGTGCGAAGCGTAGGCTGTATTTTACGCACACGGCGATGCGCTTGACGTGCGTCCGCGACCGGTCGGGCGGCGGAGGGCCGACCCTCGTTCACGCCAGTGATCGGCGCGTCGGTGGGTATCGACGCAGGGTACACGCGCCCCGCGTAGTCTCCCGCTGACAGTGGTTTAGGAGCAACGCGGCTATATTTTGGCGAAGGCAGGGCTAACGATGCACGCATGGACACGGCACAATCCTCCGGAAGCCCAGGGGCGCTCGCTAAGTGCGCGCACGAGGGTTGCACGTGCACTGTTGAGACCGGCGCGCAATACTGCAGCGACTACTGTCTCGAGCAGGCTGGCACACAGCACGCGTCGGCAGATCATGAATGCCAATGCGGGCACGCGGAGTGCGACCACGTGGTTGTTTTGCCCGGCCCGCTGGATCTAGGCAGCCGCTAGCAGAGCAGCCCGGGTGATGGGCTACCGATAGAGCTCCTGCTACACCGTCTATCGCTCTTGTGACCCGCGTCTTCGTCGGTCCTCTCGGCGATACGGAGACGTCAGCGCACAAATCCGACGACCTGATACGGTGTTGTGGGTGTCGGCGGCGTCGTGAAGCGCGCATTGACCGCGTACAGGCGGTTGCCGAATGCTGCCATCGTCGTGGGCGTATCGAAGCTTGGGTTGGTGATGACGTCCACCACATTTCCGGTGCTCAAATCCGCTGCGAGGTCGATAACCACGATCTCGTTTAGCCGATTGCGCACCACATACAGTGTGTTGCCATGCAGGAGCATGCCGTCGCCCATCGTCAGCGATGCGCCGCCGACGTCGATCGCCAAGGCGAATCCCGTGGCCGGATCCACCTCATAGAGCACGCCGGATGCGGAGTTCACGATGATCAGCGCTCCGCCGTCGGGCGTGGCCTCGATACCGTTGGCATTGAACCCGGCCACCTGCTGCCACTCACCGCTCAGCGGAAGCGCCTCCACCTGCGCCTGAGTCGGAAGGCTGCCGCCTGGGCCGAGCGGCAGACGATAGACGATGGGCCGGTTCGATTCTGTGAAGTACGCCGCGTGCGTCGTTACGACGACGTCGTTGATGAACGTCGGCGCCCCCGCCGTTAACGTGTACGCCGCTACCGACTCGCCCGTGTTCGCGTCGTAGACAAAGCCGTTGCCGGTCGCGCCGCCTGCAACGAAGATGTAGTTGTTGCGCTCGTCGACCGCCACTCCCACGGCCACCCGCCCCGTCTGTGGAGGCACTACGATGGCCCCCTGGCCAGTCCTCAGGTCTACCGCGTAGACGCCGCCGTGCGCGCGGGAACCCGAGTAAAGGACTGGTCCGCGTCCTGTATCGATGCCTTCCGGCAACCATCCATTCGGCAGATCTATCAGTGATGGGAAGGTTTCAGCGGCCAGAGCGATGGGGGAACACAACGCGAAGAACGCAAGCGTGCGCAGGGATTGCAGGATTCTGAGAGATTGATACGCCATCGGAGTCTCCTCGAAAAAGAGTAGACGCATCGCCGGCAATACTCATTGTAAAACTTGCAACATACCGCACGATGCGGAGATTCTCGTTGTAAAGCGGACCCGCAGAATGCTGCGACACCGCGTCAACGCAATGGTTCGGTCGCTGTGGTCACACCGTGCAGCACGACAGCGCACGCATTCGGGCAGTGAAATAACGGCGGATAATGACGGGGTCCACCTCCCGGGGGCTCAAGAATGAACCCAGATCCCTTCGCGCTGCGGTCCACGCGTCTTGCCGCAATGCACGCACGACTGGCGAAGCACTTTGATGACTTCTGCCGGCGCGCGAAGGTGATCCTGGACGAGGGCACGGTGCCTGGCGTCAAATACGTCGCAACTTCGGCCGACAGGCGAGGATTTGAGGTCGTCTGCGCCGACGTTCACCTTCGCTTCGACTTCGAGGCGTCAGCCATCAACGGTTTACCGTCGGCCAAGTTAGTAGTGCGTCGCGCCCAGCTCGCCGAAGACCTCAGAACACTTTGGCCGCGATTGTACGAAGTGCCTTTTGACGTATACGGCCACGTCACCGACGAAGCCGGCGAAGCGAGCGGCGACATCGCAATCGGTGACGCTGGAAGCGGCGATTTCCAGGTTTTGCTCAGCGTGATCGGCGGAGCCCTTTCCGGCAAGGCGTCACCGGAGTGGAATCCCCCGACGACGGAACCGTAGTTCGTCACGTGCTACGTTACCCGCGCTCTGCCCATGCCTGACTAGCCAAACGGCATCAGGCCATTTTTGAACAGATCCCTCGGCGGCGCGCGCGGTCACGTCGTAATTCCGGCAATGCACGTAGAGTTTGCGTTTCTCGCCACCTGTGGCGGCGCCACCGCGCCAGCCACCAGCTATCGGGTTAATTGTATGGCTAGTGTAGCGTCGTGTAGGGCATCGCCGCGAGCGTATCCAGGTGTTCGCTGGCACGTTCAGCCCAATTGGAGAACTCGTGCATATCTTCATCTTCAAGAGGGGCGATCACGGTCATCTTTGCCGAGAAGTCATCAAGAATTTCGCTTGCGTATCGAGTGAGGTTGCGGAATTCCGCGCACACTCCGCGCTGCGCGACGATGGCTTTGGCCTCGTTTACCGCTTCTGTCAGAGCGGCGGAGAGCACGCAAAGCTCCCCGACTTCGGTGGACAAGTCAAAGGTCGCCACATTGTCTCCAAGCGAACGCGCAGGTAGTGAGTACAAACGTATCGCAGTGGGTACGCGCTCCGCGCCGGAGCGCATCTGAAAATTGTGTAGGACGTCACGATGGAACCGTTTCGATGCGGCGGTGCGCGAGCCGCCGGCGGCGCTGTATGTATTCCGCCTGTTGTGTCGTAAAGGGCACAGATCTGCGCTCGTAAGCGCTCCTGCACGGGAAAGGGTTAATCAAGCGGAACAAAACGCAACGGAAGGGCATTCACGAATTTGGCTCATCGGCGCGACCAGCGCCCCAGCAGGCGTGCGACATGGAAGGCCAACTGTCCCGTCGCTAACCAGACCTTTGCCGCAGCAACGAAGGTGTCGGTACGAAGTGGTCTCGCGACAGATTCCGCAGGCGCCGTCGCGGATTGAGGGGCGGTGACCGCCACCGCGCTATTCACGCGCGCGGAACCGTCCGGCTGACCGATCTTCTCGCCCTGCCGAGACCCAAACCGGTAGGAATAGAGCCACGTGAACTCGGCGCCGAGCAAGAAGATCTGCGCGGAGTAATACACCCAAAGCAACAACACTACCAATGACGCGGCCGCCCCGAACCCCGATACGACGCCGCTCTTGCCTATGTACAGGCCGATGAGCAGCTTTCCGATCGTAAAGAGCACAGCCGTGACGGCCGCGCCGATCCAGACGTCATGCCAAGCGATCTTGACGCGCGGCAGCCATTTGTAGATTGCTGCAAACAATGCGGTGATCACGACCAAGTTGACCGCAAAGTTCGTCACCTGCAGAACGACTTCCCATACCTTCGAGTCCGGCTCCCACAGTGATCCGGCAGCCGAAAGCGCGGCGCTCACCACGAGCGACACCAGCAACAGGAAGCCGATCGTCAGGATCAGGCCGAACGACAATAGGCGCGCACGAACCAAAGCGAAAATTCCTTCCGACTTGGCGGCCGCAGGTGCGCGCCAGATTCGGTCGAGGGCCGACTGCAGTTCGGCGAATACCGTCGTAGCACCAATTAGTAGCGTTACGACGCCGACAATCGTCCCCACGATGCTTCTTTCGGGCTCGCTCGCGCTTGCCACCATTGCCTGAATCGCCCGGGCTCCGTCTGACCCCAGCAGGCTAGCGAGCTCGCCGTAGATCCTTCCCGCGGCAGCGTCGGACCCGAAGACGATTCCCGCCACCGCGATCACGATGAGCAAGAGGGGGCAATCGAAAAAATCGTGTAATAGGAGATCGCCGCGCCCATGCTGGGTGCGAAATCCTCGATCCAGGCGCTGACCGATTCCCGCGCAAGGCGCAAGACTGCCTTTGTGTCCAAGGATTCGGCTTCGCCCTTCGCGTTCGTTCGGGCCGAGCCGGGGTCATCGCTTTGTACAGAAGTCACTATTGCACCTGCAGGCGGAAATGTGGATGACGCTAACCGCCCTCCACTCTTGATGCTGTCAGCGCATTCCCTATTCGGTAGTCCGTTCCCGTCACACAGGACAAGCGTTGCTTTACATCGGCCACAGTAAGGTTTGGAGACTCGCCGGGGGCGGTACTCGGGCGAAGACGGGCTCGCTCGTACTTGACAGCAGCCGTAGGATGCGCAAAAGATAAGCCGTCGCACCGACTCCGTCGCTGCGTTCGTCCGCTGCACTGCGAAAGGAGCACCCGTGAAGGCGAATGACTTGCGCATGGCACTGGCCCTTGCCGCGGTCGGCGCGTTGGCGCTCACGCCCGCCGCCGGCGTTGGGGGCAAAGACGAGTTCGATCCGCTGCTCGACGACAGGGCGTTTTGCGGACCGCCGGCCGGACGTCCGCCCTTGCTTCAGAAGCTGATCCTCGCGCAAGCCGAGACCAAACCCTTCAAGCCGCAGCCGATGCAGGCCGCGGGCGGCGAAGTACCGCTGTACGACAACCTGGGCACGCTGTCCTTCAAGGTGGGAACGCGCAACGCGAAGGCGCAGGCCTACTTCGACCAGGGCCTCCGCTGGGCCTTCGCGTTCAACCACGCCGAGGCGCAGCGCGCCTTCCAGGCCGCGCAGAAGGCAGACCCGAAGCTCGCGATGGCCTGGTGGGGCGAGGCGCTGGTGCTGGGGCCGAACATCAACGCGCCGATGATGCCCGAGGCGGCGGCGCCGGCGCTTGCCGCGCTTGCCAAGGCAGTCGAATTGGCGCCCGGCGCGCCGGCGAAGGATCGTGCGTTGATCGCGGCTCTCCAGAAGCGCTACTCGGCGGACCCGAAGGCCGAGCGCGCCGCGCTCGACGCGGCCTTCGCCGACGCGATGAAGTCCGTGGCCGAGAAGTATCCGGGCGACGACACGGTGCTCACGCTCTACGCCGAGTCCGTGATGGACACGCAGGCCTGGGATTACTGGGAGGCGGGGGGCGCGAAACCCAAGGGCCGCGCCGCCGAGCTGCTCGCGGCGCTGGAGAAGGTGCTCGCACGCAATCCAAATCACCCGGGAGCGATCCACCTCTACATCCACGCGGTCGAGGCTTCGACGAAGCCCGATCGCGCGCTGCCGCACGCGCGACGGCTGGCCGCGTTGATACCGGGTGCGGGCCACATCGTGCACATGCCGGCCCACATCTTCTACCGCGTCGGCCTGTACAAGGAGTCGCTGGAAATCAACAAGCGCGCGATGGCCGTCGACGAGCAGTACTTCAGCACCTCGCCCTCGGACCCGATGTACAAGTCGGCCTACTACCCACACAACATCCACTTCGTGCTGGTCTCGGCGCAGATGGGCGGCGACGGCCCGACCGCGATCGATGCCGCGGGCAAGCTCGATGCATCGCTGTCCGACGCGGTGATCGCGCAGTTCGCGGTGCTGGAACCCATCAAGGCCGCACCTTACCTGGCCCACGCGCTCTTCAGCGCGCCCGAGGCGATCCTCGCCTTGAAGGCTCCACCAAAGGAGCAGGTGCTGGTGTCCGCGCTGGCGCACTACGCACGCGCGCTCGCCTTCGCGGCGAAGAAGGACGCGACCGGCGCACAGCGCGAGATCGACGCCATCGCCGCGATCGAGCAGAAGGCCGACTTCAAGCCCTACGCCGACTGGGCAGTGCCGGGCAAGGAGATCGTGCAGACCGCGCGCTTAGTCGCGATCGCGCGCCTCGCCGACGCGCAAGGCGACCTCCCCGGGGCGGCGAAGGCCTACGAGGAGGCGATCGCGATCGAAGATGCGCTCGCCTACATGGAGCCACCCTACTGGTACTACCCGATCCGCCAGTCGCTGGGCTCGGTCTACCTGCGGCAGGGCAAGCTCGACGACGCGGAAAGAGCGTTCCGGGAATCGCTGTCGCGCGTGCGCGGCAACGGCTGGGCGCTGGCGGGGCTCGCGGAAACGTATCATCGGAAGGGCGACGCGGCCGCCGAGAAGCGTACTCGTCGCGCGTACGCCAAAGCGTGGCTCGGCGACCCGGCCGGCCCGTCGATCGCCGCGCTCTAGATTGCGTCCCTCGGATACGGGATGGTTCGGATCTGAAAGCTCGGGGTACCCGAGTCAGCGCGCGCCGAACCGAAACCCTTCACTTCAAGTAAGGTGCGACGTTCCCTGCGATCGTCCGGAACTCGTCGCCGGTTAGCGGCAGGCTCAGCGTCATTTTCCACGCGTCTTGAGGCGACATGGACTCTGCCACCGGGCCGTCCGAGCCATACAGAATGCGCTGCAAGCCGATCTGTCGTATCCGTGCGGCGATCGTTCTCAGGGTTTCTTCCGAATTTCCCGCGGCAAGTGCTACCTCTGCGAGGTCGAAGTAAAGATTCGCCGTCCGCGGATCGTGTGCAGAAATCGCGTCGGCGTAAACGGCCAATGCCGCGTCAGAGAAACGCTCGCCACCCCACAGGTGGGCGATCTGAAATGAAACGTTTGGTGCGGCTGAAATTATTCTGTTCAGCATGACGGTTGCTTGATCTCGGCCATAGTCCGCGTCCGCGCGCACGTGGGCGATGACTCGGCATGCGGAGCCGATTCGCCGCCTCTACGACAGCACGAACCTTCCGCACGTGGTCGGGATTGCCAAGGTCGACCTCGGACATTCCGAAATGCAGTTTCAGGCCGGTAAAGCGATTGCTCGAGGCGCAGCGCTCGAGTTCCTCAAGGGCATAGTCCTTCAGCGGATTGAAGCTGCAGAACGCCACAAGCCGGTCTGGAAATTGCGCGACCTGCTGAGCCGTCCAATCGTTTTCCGCCCGTACTTTCGTCAACGAGCCGGCGACCCCGAATTTGGGAGAGTCGAAATAGTAGCCATCGGATAACACTACGGCTCGACGAATGCCTGCCTCGTCGAGATGCGCCACCAATTGGCTGGCGGTTTCGGGTTCCGAAACCTTCGGGCCGGGAAAGGTCGGTGTCTCGGCCGCGATGCGCCACTTGCCGTCGCGTCCTTTCTCCACCCAGAGACTGAAGTATCCGATGTGCTTTGTGCCCCGCGTGAAATAGCCGGCGATATGGCCGCTGGAGCCGCGAATTCTGGAGCTCACCGGCGTGAGGCGATACTCGCTTGCGAAGCGCGTACTGAGATAACGCCGCGACTCGAACTCGTCCCTCGATCCACCCAGGGCTACCGCCGGTGAAAACGAGACTGTCCTTGGTGTAGAGCTGGGCGAGAGCGTTCTTGTCGTTCCAGGCATGTGCACGCTCGCGCACAAGGCGAGTCAGGCCAGGAGGCAGCACCGCCGGCGGAAACGTCTCGTTCTGTAGGGCTGCCGCCGCCGGGCTGAGCAGGTGCTGATGATGGTCTACGAGCGGAACCCCCTGAAGGGACGCTTCCCTGTGCATGGCTTGCGGGTCGGCGGCAAGTGCGACGCTACCGGCTCCGCCAAGGATGAGTATCCCCAACGCGACAGCGAATGCCGCGGGTATCGTGCGCGCCAGGCGCGACGCGGGAGGGGTGGCCAGCACGCGGCCTTGGCGCAGGGTTCCGCGGCCAGGACTGACGCGCTTCCAGCCGGTGCTCACGGCGTCCGCCTGCGACGTTGCCGCGGGGTAGTCGGTGGCGCAGGCTGCCGCGGTGCCGGCGGTCTGGTCGTTCGCGCCGTCGGGATTCGCGGACGGCGAGCTTGCGGTGCTCGTTTCGTCATGGCGCTTTGCTCCCAGTTGTTACCGTTGTTACCTCACACGTGCGAGTGTAGGTTAGAGAAAGAGGGTCAAATGCCTTGACACTCATGCGCACGGGAGCACGTTCGTCATCGACGGCGCGGGCAAGCTCGCGCGCGAGTGGCGCGGCCTCAAGCTGACCGGCCATGCGCAGGAAGTGCTGGACTTCGTGAAGACGCTGTAGAACGGCACAGCGCCCCCGCCCTCTTTTGCTACTTGCGCCGGGAGAGCTCCAGCGGCTCGTCGACGAAAAGCTTCGGATCTTCGAGGCTTGCGCGCACGCGCCGACGCGCTTCGCTCGACGATTTCAACGTGCTCGGAATGATCTCGGAGCTCACGGCGTGGGCGGTAGGTGCTGGCCGTCGTCGGACAACGCGTACTTGAGGTACGCGTACTTGCGCGCCGGGTCGTCGAGGTCCTGGACCGTGACGAAAGGCAGCTCGGCAAAGTCCGAGTGCCAGGCGCGGAACGGGTCGCCGTTCAGAATCAGCAGGTACGTCGTCGGGTCGAGCGCACGCACCTTCAGGTTCTCCTTGCCGTCCTCCGAGGTCCAGTCGCCGACCAGGCGCGCGTCGACGCGACGCGTCCCGTTGGCGGTCAGCGGCGCGTCGTAAATGCAGCCCGCGAGCGTGGCCATCGCCGCGAGGAGCATGAGCCCAACCGTCCGGCGCCGTGATCCCTCGATTCTCGCGCTTCCGTACGAACGGAACATCCCACTCTCCTGCTACCCGATGGACCGCATGTTATGCGATTCGTCCCCGTGCGCCCGCGGGCCGCGCCGGCCTCCGCCCGCCGGAACCGTCAAGTAGCGCATATTCGCCTGTCCTCTTTCCACCACAAACCCTTCCGTTTTTCAGGCTTTACCACCACAATACCTTGTATTACCCTGAATTCCGGCGCCAAATAAAGCTGCGCCGGTTCGTTCCGCGACTCCTGGAGGCCCATGGTCGAACGCAAGCTCCGCCCTGCACCGTCCACGCTGCATCTCCTTCCTTCCCGCAAGCCCGCCAAGACGGGTAACGCGTCCGCCAGCAAGCTCTTCGTGCTCGACACCAATGTCCTGATGCACGATCCGACGAGCCTTTTCCGCTTCGAAGAGCACGACATCTACCTGCCGATCCTCACGCTCGAGGAGCTCGACTCGAACAAGAAAGGCGTCACTGAAGTTGCGCGCAACGCGCGGCAGGCTTCGCGCTTCCTCGACGAGCTGGTGACCGCGCATGCCGGGCCCGGCAACGAGGCCATCGTCCAAGGCATTCCGCTCGCGGAAAAATCGGGCAACGCCGCGACCGGCCGGCTGTTTCTGCAGACCGAGGCGATCACGACGCAGCTGCCGCCGTCGCTCGCCGGCGGCAAGGCCGACAACCAGATCATCGCCGTCGTGATGCACCTCGCGCAGGCGCATCCGCGCCGCAGCGTGATCCTGGTGTCGAAGGACATCAACATGCGGATCAAGGCGCGCGCGCTCGGCCTTGCCGCAGAAGACTACTTCAACGACAAGGTGCTCGAAGACACCGAGCTCCTCTACTCCGGCGTACGCGAGCTGCCGGCGGACTTCTGGGATCGCCACGGCAAGGGCATGGAGTCGTGGCAGCAGGGTGGCCACACGTATTACCGCGTGACGGGACCGCTCGTGCAGTCGCTGCACATCAACGAGTTCCTCTATCACGAGAAGCCCGGCGAGTCGCCGTTCTACGCGGTGGTGAAGGAGATCACCGGCAAGACGGCGCTGCTGTCGACGCTCAAGGACTACACGCACCAGAAGAACAACGTCTGGGGCATCACCGCGCGCAATCGCGAGCAGAACTTCGCGCTGAATCTACTGATGAACCCGGAGATCGATTTCGTCACGCTGCTCGGCCAGGCGGGTACGGGCAAGACGCTCTTGACGCTCGCCGCAGGCCTGATGCTGACGCTCGAGTTCAAGGTCTACACCGAGATCATCATGACGCGCGTCACCGTGCCGGTCGGCGAGGACATCGGCTTCCTGCCGGGCACGGAGGAAGAGAAGATGAATCCGTGGATGGGCGCGCTCGAAGACAACCTCGACGTGCTCAACAAGACCGACGACGAGGCCGGCGAATGGGGCCGTGCCGCGACGCGCGACCTGATCCGCTCGCGGATCAAGGTCAAGAGCCTGAACTTCATGCGCGGGCGCACGTTCATCAACAAGTTCCTGATCATCGACGAGGCGCAGAACCTCACGCCCAAGCAGATGAAGACGCTGATCACGCGCGCGGGCCCAGGCACGAAGGTCGTGTGCCTCGGCAACATCGCGCAGATCGACACGCCGTATCTCACCGAGGGCAGCTCGGGGCTCACGTACGTCGTCGATCGGTTCAAGGGCTGGTCGCATTCCGGGCACATCACGCTGCAGCGCGGCGAGCGCTCGCGACTGGCTGATCACGCGGCGGAGGTGCTCTAGTTCGCTTCGAGAGGCGGCGACGCCGGCGAGCGGACGATAACGCTTCGGGCGCGATGCCCCGGCCGTAGAATGCCGGGATGACGTTCGCCCGCGTCGCCTGCCACGGATCGATCCTCGTTACGTCGCTCGTCGGGGCGCTGCCGGCACACAGCGAGCCGACGTGGCAGATCTCGCCGCCCGTCGTCATCGGCGAGGCGCCGGAGAAGAGCCAACCCGCGCAGCCGGCGCCGCGCAAGAAGGAAGAAGCGCGCGTTGCCGACGAACTGACGCGCCTGCCGATCGACACGATCTACGTCGAAGGCCGCGCGGAATCTGACGGCAGGAAAGCGCCGCCGGTCACCAAGGAACAGCGCTTCGCCACGGCGCTCAACAACGGCAATCCGGAAGTCGCCGGTGGCAAGATCCGCCACGGGATGTTCTACGACGGCGGCGTCTACTGGGCGCCGGAGCCGCTGTCGTTCATCTACTACAACATCGTCAACCGGTTCAAGGACTGAGCGACTGGCCGGCAGCGTAACTCCTCAACTGAGGAAGACGACATCGTCCTTCGGCTGCGGCGGAATCTTGATGGCAATGGCCTTGACGGGACCGCTGGTCACCATGGTTCGACATGAGTGGCACGCCAAAGGACGCGAAGCGGCGTTTGGAACTTCCGCTCGATGGACGGGTTTAGAGCGTCACAGTCGCCCCCGCGGCGCCGGTGCAAGGAGGTTGGCATCGCGAGCGAGCAGCCAGCGGCCGCTTTCGCGATGAAACACGGTGAGGGTGTGCCCCGAACGCGTGGATTTGGCTCCGCCGCCCGGAGGCGTGGCGATCACCGTGAGCTTGCTCCACATGAAGGCCCAATCGCCGAATACCTGAACCTCCTGGATTTCGCTCGCACCATCGAATGTTGGCGCGTCGCCCGTCGCCTGCGCCTTTGCTGCAGCAGCGAACTCGCTCTTTCGCATGGCCGGCTTTCCCGGGATGAGGAAGACGGCGTCTTCGGTCATCAGACCGAGGATCGTTTCCACGTCACCGGACTTGGTTGCCGCCATCCACGTAGCAACGAGAGCGCGGATCTGTTGGTCGTCCGTCTGCATACAAACCTCAGTTGTTGTAGCTGGCGCATGACGTTATCAAGGTACCTGGCGGGCCGCGCCGATTCCCGCGTCACATCACTTCCTTGAGCGTAAGCTCCATGAACACTGCGCTTTTGCGGTATGCGTCGTGAGTCTCCGGCGCTTGATAGTCCCTCATGCTGTTTTCGGAGTACGGGTCAATGTCCACGAACCCTACCGAGCGATAGAGATTGTGTGCAGCGGTGAGCGCCTTGAGGCTCTCCAGGCGGACTTTCGTGTAGCCAAGCAGCCGACGCGTCCTGCAGGAGTCGTTGAACGAGCAGTCGTCCAGCACCTACTCCTCGGACATGTGACTGCACATACATTCGCTGGACTTCTCCGAGATCCGAGGCCAAACGCTTCAAGCAGCCGACGCCAACGTAGTGATTTTCGTACTCGACCAGGTAGAAGCGACCCGAAGGTGGATAGAACTTGGACGGGTCCTCGATGTCGGACCGCACCATAGAATCGATGTCGAATGACAGGCCGTAGTTTGACCGCGCCACACCTGCCACCCAGGATAGGTACTCAGTGATTAACGATCGGGCGGCTTCTCGCTGCTCGGGCGATTCTACTGGAGCTAGTCTGAGCGTAGAGGGGTGCATAACTCCGTTAGCTCTTGAGCGGCAGGCCCGTCCATGCTCGTTCGCCATGTTGAATCGCGGTATACGCAATGTGCGTGCTACTTCGGCGATGCGTCTTCGTGCGGCCTAACGGCTTCAAGCTAACCGGCGTGGCGCCACCGCTGCACGCGAAGTCGAAGCCACGTATCGCCACGTCCGGTTGAGCGTAAGGCCCGACCGTGTTAGATGTCGGGCGTCAGGTTACTCTTGCCTGACTATATCAACCGAGATCTCCACCGCCGGAATCGTTCCTCTGTTCTCAAGCCAGTGTGTGGTGTTCCTATCCTCGGGCCAGCCAACTCCCGGCCCATACTCGGTAGCGACTCCATTTCGATGGTCAGTGATCGTGCCTTGCATTATGTAGACGGTGCCTGGTCTGTCTTTGTGATCGTAATCGGGCCGAAGACGCCTCCAGGCTCGATGGTCACCATACGCATTCGAAGTTGGCGCCCTGCCATGCCCTCGATCTCAGGGCCAAGGTCAACTGTTGCAAGTAACTTGACCGTAACACCTTTCGTCTCAGGTGCCGCCTGTTCGTTGCTCATCGTGCTTTCCTCTCTGTACTTCCAGGGCCAAACGAATTGAAGTTAGTAACCGGCTGCCCGCCGCCACCGCTGCGAGGCGGGGAGTCTGGTTGCTCGGGCAGGCTAGCTCGGTGCAGCACATCGTAGTAGAACTAGGTAGACGATCGAGGGGAGCGTTCAGCGTTGACCGTCCCGAGCTTTGTCGGGTTCGCGCGGAGCCAGTGCTTCAAATACGCGGATTAAGTCAAACGATGTCCGGTGAGATTTTGAATAAAGCTTCAA
Organism: uncultured beta proteobacterium; assembly: GCA_963851465.1. GTDB lineage: Bacteria > Pseudomonadota > Gammaproteobacteria > Burkholderiales > Casimicrobiaceae > VBCG01. Next base: position 264,185 of record CAWKPJ010000013.1, on the reverse strand, counting down.
GATCTCTCGTGCAAGCATGATTCGGTGGCAATTGTTCATATCGGCTTTCCGAGACAAGATCGAATGTTCGGTGCGATTCGGCTCCTCGCTTTGCGACCTAACGTTTGAGGTAAGCTGATATAGCGCAGCACCGCTCGACTGTGAATCGCCACTGCTACTGATCATAATGGTTAGCGCCTTGCACCAGAATTTGTCGATTGCAACTGCGTTCGAACGACTCGTCGCCGAATAGGTGATGCCCACAAGTCACGCTGCATGTTCGAGCGGTGTCTGCTGATCGCTGGATAAGAGAGTCCTAGACAAGAAATACGAATCTAACCGCGACGGGATGAGCAACGCCCCACCGCCGCATCGAAGCACGAGCGCTGCGCTACCCGCCCGGCGAGAAACTCTCGAAACGCGTGTACTCACCCAGGAACGTCAGCCGCACTGTGCCGATCGGCCCGTTGCGCTGCTTGCCGATGATGATCTCCGCCGTACCCTTGTCCTGCGATTCCGGGTTGTAGACTTCGTCGCGGTAGATGAACAGGATGACGTCCGCGTCCTGCTCGATCGCGCCCGAGTTATGACTGACGATTCCGTCGGCTAGCCAGGACGCCGGACCCGGGACTGTGAGATCGAAGACCTCTTCCGCGCCGTCGGGCTCGATCGAGACCACCCGATCCCAGAACAGATCCGAATCCGCGCATCGGGCCAACTCGGCATCGTCGAGCAGGTCGGCGTAGGACGCCACCATCGCGCGGCTTGGCGCGAACTGAAAGTGGCTCGTCCCTCCGTAGGACGTGCCGCGCATGGCGGCCATTCGGCGTTGCGTGACTCCCTGTTCGCGCATCGACGCCTTCACGCCGGCGAACACTTCGATCGGAAGCGTGTCGACATTCGTATTGGCGACCATCGCTTCGAGGCGCGCGCGCAACGCCGTCGCCGGGGCGACACGCGGGCCAAACGCACCGACCGTGTCGAGGAAGAGCAGTTGCTGCGAAGAGCCGCTGACGTCGACGCTGTACACCGGACGGTATCCAGTCTTCAGCGTCGCCCGAGTCCGCGCGACGATGCCCAAGCGCAGCAGGAGCGCCGCGACATCGGCCGCAAGCCGCGCGCTGCACGTGGAGAAATACACGCGACTCGCACCCTTGGTTCCCGGCTTGCGCAACGAAATTGATCCGTCCGTTGCCCAAAGGTGACGAAGCAACGTGGCGATGCTCGTTTGGCCCAGACGGAACACCTGGGCGGGCAGCTGCTTGTCGTGCGAACGCTGCCCGTAAATGCCGAGATCCTTGAGCCACTTGCCGACCCCGGCCGCATGCCAGCGATTCCCGTTGCCTGCTATCAGAAGCTGATGCCAATTGCCGCGGCCTTCGTAGCGCTTGACGTCGCTGCCCATCGCCTCTGCGGCAGCACGGACCGCGGCGCTGTTTTCTTCCGATGCGGTGGTGTAGCGCAGCGGCTGGTGCGTGGGATAACTGCCGTCGCCGACGAGATGACCCAACAGCACGAGTTGGTGCTCGTCCCATTCCGGCGCCTCGCTCGGCGTCGGGATGCCACGGGCAAGCGCAACGCGCGCGCCGACGGCAAGCTCGGAGACCCGCTTCCAACCCTCCGCTGCAAGGAGCCGGTGCTCGGCCGTCGCCCGGAGCACCCGCCCGCTTGCGAGCGCGACACGGAAAACCGGCTTTACCCCCTTCGACCAGACCAATTCCGCTGTGGCGGCGACGATCTTCTGCCGTTCGTCGACAGCCCACACGGAGGGTGTCTGTCCAACCAGATCGCGAATCGGTGTGCGCGCACCGTCCGTCGTGACCACGAGCGTATCGCCCGTCACGCACTCCCTCAGATCCGACATCACCGGCCGCTTGTTCGGACGCTGTTCGAGCGAGCGGTTGAGCTGGGACAGCGCGACGACGGGAACCTGGAGCTCTTTCGCCAGCGCCTTCATCGAACGCGAAATCTCGGAAATCTCCGTCGCGCGGTTCTCGCCTTGCGACGACGACTGCATCAGCTGCAGGTAATCCACGATCACGAGCCCCAACTCGCCGCGCTGCTTCATGATCCGCCGAGCGCGCGAGCGGACTTCGATGGCGTTGAGCGCGGGCGTTTCGTCGATCAGGATGGGCGCTTCGTTCAGCAATCCCAGCGCGGTCGACAATTTGTCCCAATCCTCCGGTCCCAGCCGGCCGGTGCGAAGCTTGTGCTGATCGAGGCGGCCGACGGAGCCGATCATCCGCAGCGCGAGCTGCGTTGCGCCCATTTCCATCGAGAACACGACTACCGGTTTCTTGTGGTGCAGCGCGACGCTTTCGCCGATATTCAGCGCCAGCGCAGTGTTGTGCGTCACGACATAGTCGTCGGTGATGTACAGCGACGACGAATGGCTGACGGAGATGCACTGCGTCTCGACTACCCTCGTCGGTTCGATCGTGTCAAAGATCGGCATCTTTCGACGCACGCGCGCGCGAACGCGTGTCTGCTTGTCGCTCAGCATCAGCACCGAGGCCGGGTCGGGATGGCTGATCGTGCACACATACGACAAGCGACCCTTCCTGCGCTCGCCCAGATAAGCGAAGTGCGGGCTCTTCTCCTGTACTGAGCACCACGCTCCGAGCGATCTTGCCAATTCGACCACGTCCCGCGCCAGGCGAGAACTCGACGTCGCGAATCGGATCGAGCCCCACTTCTCGACCCACCCGTCGGTATCGAGCAGCCCCGCCAGCAGCTCGGCCCGCGCCGCCTTGTCCGCGCGCATGTACCGCGCGGGAATGAATTTCTCGTGGCTGGAACATCCCCAGGCACCCAGATCTTTCAGCGCGATGGTCAGCGGGTTCGCCACGACGCCCGAGATCCCTCGCCGATGCGCCCCGCCGCGCTGGGCGATCCGCCAATCGACCCCGCCGGCGTAGTTGAGCACCAACTCGGGCTCGACGCTCTGCCGCATGCGTGTCAGTACCTGCTCGGACGCCGACGAGAACCGGATGGTCGCCTGCGTCAGATCGCCGTCGCCGAGCAACGCGCCCAACACCCACGGATCGATCGGGAGCTTTTCGGTGGAGCCGAAGTCGCCGCTAGGCATCTCGATCCACAGACGCCCCTGATAGCGCTGGCGCGTCAGCATTTCGGCGACGCGATCGGTTCGCAGCACACGGGGCGAGGACCAGCTGCGAAAGTGGACACGCCACAGGTGTTCACCGCAACACTCCGTCGCGCGGCCGTCGGAAAACGACACCCGAAACACCTGACGACGTCCCTGCGGGAACACGCCCGTGACCACTGATGGGTTGCCGTCAATGGAAGCCAGCGCGTCACCTGGCTGAAGGTCGCCCATCCGCTTCCAGCCCGCGGGCGTTCGCACACGCGCGTCGAGCGGCTGCGCCTTGCCCATGCTCGGGCGTCCCGGCGACCACGATCAAATCCCCCGGCTGAAACCCCGACGTCATCCGATCCAGATCGGAGTAGCCAGTCGGCACGCCCGTGACGTCCGACGGATTGTCGCGGCTATACAGCGTCTCGATCCGCTCGACGACCGTCGCCAGCAGCTTGCCGATCTCCTGGAAGCTCTGCGTGCCGCGCGAGCCCTGCTCCGCGATGTGCAGCACTTTCGCCTCGGCTTCGTCGAGCACCATCTTCGCGTTGCGGCCGAGCGGGTTGTATGCCGAGTCCGCGATCTCGCCTGCGGTGGACGCGAGCTGGCGCAGGATCGAGCGGTCGCGGACGATCTGCGCGTAGTGCCGGATGTTCGCGGCGGTGGGAACGTTCTGGACGAGCGCGCCGAGATAAGCGAGGCCGCCGATGTAGTCGAGCTTCTGCGAGCGAGCCGAGCGACTCTGCGAGCGTCACGACGTCCGCCGGGCGGCCATCGGCGATCAACCGAACGATGTGATCGTAGATGACGCGATGCGCTTCGCTGTAGAAATCGGCGGCGAAGACGACGTCGCCGACGCGGTCCGCGGCCTCGTTGTCGAGCAGGAGTCCGCCCAGCACCGACTGCTCGGCCTCGAGCGAATGCGGTGGCAGCTTCAGCGCATCGATTTGCGGATCGTCAGGCATTGAAAGCAGGGAGTCGGAGACGAGTGCGGCACACCGCGAGGCGCGGCGCGACAACGGAGGAATTCTACCCGCGCGCCGCCGCCGCGTTCATCACCCAGCCGGCCTAACGCGGCACCGAGTAGTTCGCCGGCACGAAGACGTAGCCGCTGCCTTCCGAGCGCAGGTGCCCGATGCCCGGGAACGGCAGGTGGGAGGCGGCGACCCAGTAGCCGCCCTTCGCGGCGTCGGCATAGGCCTTCTTGCGCTGCACGGCGGCCGCCTTGCTGTCGCTGTCGAATTTGATCGTCACCGCTGGATTGGCAAACTGCACCGCGGCCACATGCATCAGGTCGCCCCACAGCACGAGCTTCTGGCCCTTGCTCTCGACGACGTAGATAGCGTGGCCAGGCGTATGACCGTGCGTCGCCACCGCCTTCACGCCGGGGACGAGCTCGGCGTCGCCTTCGAATGCCTTGAATTTGCCGGCGTCCACGTAAGGCTTGAGCGACGCCATCGCGCCCTCGATGAAGCCCTTGTCGTCCTTGGGCGCCGCGTCGAGCGTCTTCTGCGCCAGCCAGAAATCGGCGTCACGCTTGTCGGCGCGCACGACTGCGTTGGGAAACACCGCCTTGCCGTCGGCTGCCAGTCCGCCGACGTGATCCGGATGCATGTGCGTGACGTAGATCTCGTCGACCTGCTCCGGTTGGTAGCCTGCCGCCTTCAGGCTCGCGACGAGGCCGCCGAGCGTCGGCCCGAACAGCTTGCCCGCGCCAGCGTCGATCAGCACCAGCTTCGTGCCGGTGTTCACGAGATAGGCATTGACCGACGTTTCCACGGGATCCTTGATGAACGCGCGGCCGAGCGCGCGCTTTGTTTGCGCGGGGCTGGTGCTCGTCAGCAGCTTCTCGACCTCGAGGCCCACCGTGCCGTCGGAGAGCGCGGTGACCTCGAAGTCGCCGAGCATCATCCGGTAGTAGCCGGGGGCCTGGCTCTTCACCATCGGGGCCGCCGCGTGCGCGGCGACGGTCGTGAGCGTGGCGAGCGCGAGCGTGGCGGCGCACGCACGAATTCCTTGCAGCAGCGTCATGAGGAGACTCCCAAAGAAAAACCCCGCCGCGAGGGCGGGGTCGACAATGTGCGCCGGGACAGCGCCGCCGGTCAATGCCCGTCAGTGTGTGGCGACCTCGGCGCGGACGCCGACGGTGATGTGCGCGATGACGTCGGTATGCAGCGAAACGGTCAGCGGAAAGTCGCCAACCTGCTTCAGCGGTCCCGACGGCATGCGGATCATCGACTTCTCGATCTCGACGCCCTGTGACTTGAGCGCCTCGACGACGTCGACGCTTCCGACCGAACCGAACAGCCGGCCGTCGACGCCCGCCTTCTGCATGATGGTGATCGTCATGCCTTCGAGCTTCGTGGCAAGCGCCTGCTGCGCCGCGAGCTTCTCGTTCGCCGCCGCCTCGAGCTCGTGGCGCTTCGCTTCGATGGCCTTGAGGTTCTCGGGCGTCGCGCGCTTGGCCTTGCCTTGCGGAATCAGGAAATTCCGCGCGTAGCCTTCCTTCACCTTCACGACGTCGCCCAGGTTGCCGACGTTCGCGATCTTTTCCAGCAGGATGATTTGCATGGCGACAAGCTCCGTTCAGTGCAGGTCGGTGTACGGCAGCAGCGCGAGGAAGCGCGCACGCTCGATCGCCGTACCCAGCTGGCGCTGGTAGCGGGCCTTGGTGCCCGTGATGCGCGCCGGCATGATCTTGCCGTTTTCCTGGATGAAGTCCTTCAGGACATCGATGTCCTTGTAGTCGATCTGCTTCACCTTCTCGGCGGTGAAGCGGCAGAACTTGCGGCGCTTGAACAGATTATTTCCGCGCTCGCGCTTCTTGCCGTCCTTCCCTTTGCCCTTGTTCTTGCCTCTTCCGATGGGACGTGGCATTTCAGTATTCCTTCTGTTGTCTCAGTTGGCTCGCAGTTTGCTATCTACGTGCTTCGAATTCGGTGATGTGGAACGCGACGGCGACTCCGGTGCGGTAGCGGCGCGCGAGAAATCCCTCGCATTGCACCGTGCTGCCCGCGGCGACGCGGCTCAACTGCCGCGCCACCTCGCCGAACGCCACCGCGTGCATCTCGCAATCGACTTTGCGTTCGCCGCCCGCCTCCGCTTGCGTCGACCGGTGCATCAGCGTGCACTCGATCGCCGGAATGCCGGCAGGGGTGTGGCGCAGGTCGTCGCGCGTCGCGATGGTGGCGAGGAGCGTGAGCCGGTTGCTTTCCGCTTCGCTCAGGCGCGTCCCTGTGTTCCGTCGCTATGACGCCGTTGCAGGGGCTGCTGCCGGTTGCGCAGGCGCAGCGGCCGGTGCGCTGGCCGCGCCTTCCGTCGCCGGAGCGCGCTCGCCGCCGCGATCGCCGTCACGGTTCGTCAACGACCTGGACTTCTCTTCCTTCATCATCGGCGACGGCGTGACGACCGCTTCGGTCATCGCCACCACCAGATGCCGCAGGACGGCGTCGTTGAACTTGAACGCGTGCTCGAGCTCGTTCAGGGTGTCCTGACCGATCTCGACGTTCATCAGCACGTAATGAGCCTTGTGAACCTTCTGGATCGGATAGGTCAGCTGACGCCGGCCCCAATCCTCCAGGCGGTGAATCCGGCCGCCCTGGCCGGTCACCATCGTGCGATACCGCTCGATCATCGCGGGCACCTGCTCGCTCTGATCGGGATGCACGATGAATACGATTTCGTAATGACGCATGTACTACGCTCCTTCCGGTCTGTCGGCGCCGCGATTCGAATCGCGGTGCCTGTCGGCCTCCCCAGGGGCGACCGCAGGCGAATTCCTGCGTCGCGGGTCAAGCGGGTGAGGCAAGGGAACTGAAAAGTATATCCTGTTTTCTGATTGCGATCAATGGGCTAGCCAGACGGCGCTTGGATGGGAGGCGGCGTATGCCGCTACCCCGATCCGGGGGTACGATGCCCGGACGATCAGCGCAACCATGAGGAGGAGCCCAATGTCCCATCGACTCATCCGGGATGCCATCGCGGCGCGCAAGCCGTTCGTGGCGGCGGCGAAGACCACGGTGGCGGACGCGGCCCGCCTGATGAAAAAACACGACGTCGGTGCACTGATGATCGTCGACTCCGGCCGCTTGACCGGCATCTTCACCGAGCGCGACGCGCTATTTCGCGTCATAGCGGAAGCGCGCGATCCAGGGACGACCCTCGTCGCCGAAGTCATGACTTCCAAGCCGCAGACGATCACGCCTGACAAGGCCGTGGGGCACGCGCTGTTGATGATGTACGAAGGCGGCTTTCGGCACGTGCCCGTCGTGGAACACGGAAAGCCTGTCGGCATGGTTTCCGCGCGAGACGCGCTGGGGCCCGAGCTCGATGAGTTCCAGGCCGAACTGCTGCAGCGCGAACACTTGCGCGAGATCATTTGATAGCCGGTGGGCGCGCGCGTTGGCGGCTGGCAGGCGCCGGGATCGCCGCAGCCTGCACGTTGATCGCGACGCCGCTCGCCGCTGCCGCAGGCGCGGATACGCGCACCCCCGTTCCGCTGGTCGCACCCGCACCTGACGCCATCCCGCCTGGCCCCATGGGCGATTCGATCCGCCTCGGCATGCGCATCGTCACCGACACGCAGTCCGCGGTGAAGACCTACGTCGGCAACGGACTCACCTGCGCCAACTGCCATCTCGACGCCGGCCGCCAGGCTTACGCCGCGCCGCTTGTAGGCCTGACGGGCCTCTTCCCCGAGTACGAATCGCGCAGCGCCTCGGTGCAGTCACTGGAGCAGCGGATCAACGACTGCTTCGTGCGGTCGATGAACGGACGCAAGCTCCCTTCGTCCAGCCACGAAATGGTGGCGCTCCTCGCGTACACGACATGGCTGTCGCAGGGCGTCCCGACGGGTGTCCCCGTGGTCGGCCGCGGCTTTCGCGACATCAAGGCGCCGGCCAAGCCCGATCCCGTGCGCGGCAAGGCGCTCTACGCGGCGAAGTGTGCCGCGTGCCACGGCGCGTCGGGCCAGGGCACGCCGGGCGCGGCCGGCGCATTCGTGTTTCCGCCGCTGTGGGGTCCGCGATCGTTCAACGACGGCGCCGGCATGGCGCGGACGTCGGTCGCGGCCGCGTTCGTGCAAACGAAAATGCCGCTCGGCAACGCCGGCACGTTGACCGATCAGGAGGCGTACGACATCGCGGCGTACTTCACCGCGCAGCCACGGCCGAAGTTCGTGCCGAAGACGAAGGATTGGCCGAAGGGCGACCGTCCCGCGGATGCACGGTAGCGACGCCCCTCGCTACTTCAGCGCCTCGAGCCCCGCCTTCGCGATCGTGGCGTCCTGCGCCGCGCACATACCGCTGACGCCCACACCGCCGACGACCTTGCCGCCGACCAGGATGGTCGGCCGCCTTCGATCGGCCGTTTGCGTCGCGACTGTGTGTCCTGGTTTTCCGCGTCAGCGCGACGCCGCCGGATCGAGCGCGCGCTCGAGCACGCGAACCACATGCTCGGCAAGCCTCGGCGCATCCTCGCGCGTACCGTCCGCGATCTGGTGCCGGCAGCTCGTGCCGTCGGCGACGATCAGCGTGTCCTTCGCAGCCGCGCGCACGGCAGGCAGCAGCGCGAGCTCGGCCATGCGCAGCGACACGTCGTAATGCGACGCGTCGTAGCCGAAGCTGCCGGCCATGCCGCAGCAGCTCGATTCGACCACGTCGACCGCGAGGCTCGGGCACCAGCGCGAGCACGCGCCGCGTGGCGTCGACGGCGTCGAACGCCTTCTGATGGCAATGTCCGTGCAACAGCGCGCGCGTTTCGCGGCAACGCGCGAAGCGGCAGCTTCAGGCGTCCCGCCGCGTCTTCGCGCGCGAGGAACTCCTCGAACAGGAATGCGCGGTCGCCGAGTCGCTTCGCGTCGTCACCGAGGCCGAGCACCAGGAACTCGTCGCGCAACGACAGCAGGCACGACGGCTCGAGGCCGACGATCGCCGCGCCGCCGCGCGACGTGCGGCGCGAGCGCTGCGACCATCCGTCGCGCTTCGACGCGCGCCTCGTCGACCATTCCCGCCGCGAGGTAGGTGCGGCCGCAGCACAGCGGGCGCGTGCGGTTCGCGATCGCCGCTCGCCGGCCGCGCGATCGCGACGCGGTAGCCGGCGGCGTGCAGCACGGCGAGCGCCGCATGCGCATTCTCCGGCTCGAAATAGTTGGTGAACGTGTCGACGAACAGCACGACGTCGGCGCGGCGCCGTCGCCGCAGCGGTCGCGTGGCGCAGGAACGTGTCGCGGCGCCATGCCGGCAGCGTATCGCTGCGCCGCGATGCCGAGCGCGCTCTCGCCGAGCCGCGCGAGCCAGCCGGACGCGATTGCGCAGGTTGGCGAGCCCGGGCACGCGCGCGACGCCAACGGCGCCCAGCGCGGCAGATGCGCGATCGCGCGCTCCTTGAACGGCAGGCGATGCGTCCGCTGCCGTTGGTGCAGCGCCTCGATCTTCATCTTCGCCATGTCGACGCCGGTCGGGACATTCGCGCCGGCAGCCCTTGCAGCTCACGCACAGGTCGAGCGCGTCGCGGACCGCCTGCGACGCAGCGCCGTCCGGTCCGAGCTGTCCCGACAGCGCGAGCCGCAGCGTGTTCGCGCGCCCGCGCGTCAGATGCTGCTCGTCGCGCGTGACGCGAAAGCTCGGGCACATCGTGCCGGCGTCGAACTTGCGGCAGTGGCCGTTGTTGTTGCACATCTCGACGGCCTTGGCGAAGCCGCCGCGCGGGATCGCCGCCGGTGCCGGCGCGCCGTCGTCGTGTTCGGCGACCGGATCGTTCTGCACGTCCCACGCCGACCAGTCGAGCGCCGGCATCGATCGGCACGACGCGATACGCCGGGCGGAAAGCGGAACAGCGTCGCGTCGTCCATCCGCGGTCGGCCGCACGATCTTGCCGGGATTCATCAGGCCTGCGGGATCGAACAGCGCCTTGATCTCCTCGAACGCGCGCGTCAGCCGCGGCCCGAACTGCCAGCGCGACCCATTCGCTGCGCACCAGCCCGTCGCCGTGCTCGCCGGAGAACGCGCCCTTGTACTCGCGCACCATCGCGCTCGCCTCCTCGGCGATCGCGCGCATCTTCGCCGCGCCGTCGCGGCGCATGTCGAGGATGGGCCGCACGTGCAGCGTGCCGACCGACGCGTGCGCGTACCACGTGCCGCGCGTGCCGTGCCTCGCGAACACCTGCGTCAGCCGGTCGACGTAGTCGGCGAGATGCTCCAGCGGCACCGCGCAGTCCTCGATGAACGACACCGGCTTGCCGTCGCCCTTCATGCTCATCATGATGTTGAGCCCGGCCTTGCGCACGTCCCACAGCGCCTTCTGCGCGCTCGCGTCGGTCATCGCGCACGACGCTGCCCGGCAGCCCGAGGTCGCCCATCAGCTCGACGAGCTGCGTCGAGCTGCGCGCAGCGGCTCGTCGCGCGTTTCGCCGATGAACTCGACCAGCAGGATCGCCTCGGGCGCGCCGATCAGCGCCGCGTCGATCGTCGGGCGGAACGCCGGATTGTCGCGCGCGAGGTCGATCATCGTGCGGTCGACCAGCTCGACCGCCGATGGGCGCGAGCTTCGACGATGTGCTGCGCGCATTCCATCGCGCGATACAGCGTCGGGAAATTGACGACGCCGAGCGCCCGGTGCGCCGGCAGCGGCGCGAGCTTCAACGTGCAGCGCGCGCGACCACGCGAGCGTGCCTTCGCTGCCGACCAGCAGGTGCGCCAGGTTGACGCTGCCGTCGGCGGTGTAGGGCCGCTCGCTCTGCGGATGGAACACGTCGATGTTGTAGCCGCCGACGCGGCGCAGCACCTTCGGCACGCGCCGCTCGATCTCGTCGCGCTCGCGCTCGGCCGATCGCATCGCAGTCCGTCGACCGAGCGCGCGCACGCGCGGCGGCGCGCCGGCCATCGACGCCATCGGCGCCGAAGCGCGCCTCGGTGCCGTCGGCGAGCAGCGCGTCGATGGCCAGCACGTTGTGCACCATGTTGCCGTAGGCGATCGAGCGCGAGCCGCAGGAATTGTTGCCGGCCATGCCGCCGAGCGTCGCCTGCGCCGACGTGCTGACGTCGACCGGAAACCACAGGCCGTGCGGGCTTGAGCCACGCATTGAGCCGTCGAGCACCACGCCCGGCTCGACCGTCGACCGTCATCGCGTCGCGATCGAAGGCGGTGATGCTGCGTCAGGTGCTTGCTGTCATCGATCGACCAGCGCCGCGCCCACCGTCTGGCCGCACTGGAGCTGCCCGCGCCGCGCGGCAGCACCGGCACGCCGAGCTCGCGGCAGACGTCGAACGCCGCGCGCACGTCGTCGTCGCTGCGCGGCACCACGCACGCCGACCGGCTCGACCTGGTAGATCGACGCGTCGGTCGAGTAGCGGCCGCGCGACGCCGCGTCGAACAGCACCTCGCCGCGCGAGCGCCGCGGCGCAGCCGCTGTGCGAGCCCGGCTCGCGCGTCGCGCGCGACGAACGCAGCGGCGGCAGGCAACGGGCATTCATGTCGGGTCGCGGCGGCCTCGTCGCCGGCGCAGGCACGTCGAGCACCGCCTCGCGCTTGCGTGCGCAGGTGCGTCGCGCAGGATCGCGGCGAGGCGCGGCGCGTCGCGCGCCTCGAGCGCATCCACCATCTCCGCATGCTCCTGCGCGGCGCGGTCCCACTTGTCGCGGTCGAAGTTGGAGCGGAAGCGCAGGTTCTGGATGCGCAGGTTGAGCGCTGCGTACGTCCTGCGTCAGCAGCCGCGTTGCGCGCGGCCAGCGTTGATCCGCTCGTGGATCGCGCGGTTCAGCCGGTAGTAGCGCCGGCAGGTCGCGGCGCGCATGCACGGCGAGCATCTCGAAGGTCAGCGCCTTGATCTCGGCGATCTCGGCGTCGCGTGACGCTGCGGCAGCGAGCTCGCCGGACAGCGCTTCGAGCGCGCCCATCAGCTCGAAGCTCTCGCGCACGTCGTCGCGCGACAGCGCGACCACCACGCGCGCCGCGGTTCGGTTGCAGCTCGATCAGGCCTTCGGCCGCCAGCACCCGGAACGCCTCGCGCAGCGGCGTGCGCGACACGCCGAGCCGCTCGCACAGCACCCGCTCGTTCAGTCGCGCGCCCGGCGTGCAGCTCGCCTTCGGTGATCAGGTCGCGCAGCCGCTCGGCCACGCGAAGCGGGCAGCGTCTGTGGTCGACCACCGGCGGTCCATCGGCGCGGGCGATTGCCCCCGTCGGGGACGGGAACGGCCGGAGACTTGGGCGTCGGTGGTCACTTGGTATACCAGCGAGCCGCCTCAGCGCGCATCGCGCCCGTGACGGCCTGTTGGAGAGCCATTATAGGCGAGAACGCGCACGGCACACCGCTTGCCCGCCTGGTCCGACCGTGGCTATCATGCCGCTTGTATACCAAACAGCGGCGGTGTCGCGGACTCGCCGGAGCGCCGTGCCATGCTGAACCTCGATCGCCATCCGTCCGGCCGCCACTTCCTGCAGATCCCGGGACCCACCAACGTGCCCGATCGCGTGCTGCGCGCGATCGACCACCCGACGATCGACCATCGCGGCCCCGAGTTCGCAGCAGCTCGGCCATGCCGTGCTCGCCGGCATGAAGCGCGTGTTCCAGACCGAGCGCCGATGTCGTGATCTATCCCGCCTCGGGCACCGGCGCCTGGGAGGCGGCGCTGGTCAACACGCTGTCGCCGGGCGATCGCGTGCTGATGGCGGAGACCGGCCACTTCGCGACGCTGTGGAAGCGGCTGGCGGAGCGTCTCGGCCTGGTCGTGCGAGTTCCTGCCCGGCGACTGGCGTCACGGCGCGATCCGCGGCGGCGATCGAGCGCGACTTGCGCAGCGACGCGGCGCATGCGATCAAGGCCGTCTGCGTCGTGCACAACGAGACGTCGACCGGCGTGACCAGCCACATCGCCGCCGTGCGCGCAGGCATCGATCGCGCCGCGCATCCGGCGCTGCTGATGGTCGACACGATCTCGTCGCTGGCGTCGATCGACTACCGCCACGACGAATGGGGCGTCGACGTCACCGTCGGCGGCTCGCAGAAGGGACTGATGCTGCCGCCGGGCCTGTCGTTCAACGCGGTCAGCGACAAGGCGCTCGCCGCGACGCCAAGCCGCGAAGCTGCCGCGCTCCTACTGGGACTGGGAGGAAATGCTCGCGATCAACGCGAACGGCTACTTCCCGTACACGCCGGCGACCAACCTGCTCTACGGCCTGCACGAGGCGCTCGAGATGCTGCTTCGCGGAGGGTCTCGACCACGTGTTCGCGCGCCACGACCGGCACGCCGAGGCGACGCGCCGCGCCGTGCGCGGCTGGGGCCTCGAGATCCTGTGCGGCGAGCCGGCCGAATACAGCTCGTCGCTGACCGGCGATCTGATGCCCGACGGGCACGACGCCGACGCGTTCCGCAAGGTGGTGCTCGATCGCTTCGACCTGTCGCTCGGCCAGGGCCTCGGCAAGCTGACGGGCAAGTGTTCCGCATCGGCCACCTCGGCTGGTTCAACGACCTGATGCTGTGCGGCACGCTTGCGGGCGTCGAGATGGGGCTGGCCGCTGCCGGGCGTGCCGCATCGCACCGGCGGCGTCGACGCGGCGATGGGCTATCTCGCGCGACACCGCCGCAGCGCAGCGCGTGGCGCAGGCGGCGTGAGACGACGGAAGCGAGCGTCGCGCGCGGTCCGGGCGCGCGACGCCGGACGACAACGGACACGTAGCGCGGATCAGCTCGCAAACGACTCGCATAGGAGGAATCGCATGACGTCCTGTATCGCATCGCCCGCCGCCTGCTCGTTGCCGCCGCGCTCGTGCTTCCGGCTGCACCGCGGCGCATGCGCAGACGGAGATCAAGCTCGGCCACGTCGGCGAGCCCGGCTCGCTGTTCCAGAAGAGCGCCGACGAATTCGCGCGGCGCGCGAACGCCAAGCTCGGCAGCAAGGCAAAGGTCGTGACGTTCGGCTCGAGCCAGCTGGGCGGCGACAAGGAGATGATCCAGAAGCTCAAGCTCGGCACCGCTCGACATGGCGTTGCCGTCGACGGTGATGAGCTCCGAGGTCGATCTGTTCGGCATCTTCGAGATGCCGTACATCGTCAAGGACCGCGCGCACATGGCGAAGATCGAGAAGGAGATCTTCTGGCCGAAGCTCGCGCCCGAGGCCGAGAAGAAGGGCCTGCAAGGTGCTCGCCGTGTGGGAAAACGGCTATCGCCACATCACCAACAGCAAGCGGCCGATCAAGGTGCCGGCCGACCTGAAGGGCATCAAGCTGCGCGTGCCGGAAGGCAAATGGCGCGTGAAGATGTTCCAGGCCTACGGCGCCAACCCGAGCCCGATGAAGTTCTCCGAGCTCTTCACCGCGCTGCAGACCGGCGTGATGGACGGCCAGGAGAATCCGTTCACGCAGATCTACTCGGCCAAGCTGCAGGAAGTGCAGAAGTATCTGTCGCTGTCCGGCCACGTCTACACGCCGGCGTACCTGACCGTCGGCAAGACCAAGTGGGACTCGCTGCCGCCCGACGTGCGCAAGATCCTCGAGGACACGGCGAAGGAAACGCAGGCATTCGTCTACGAGTCGGCCGCGAAGGACGATACCGAGCTGCTCGGCAAGCTGAAGCAGGCCGGCATGCAGGTCGAACGACGTCGACAAGGACGCCTTCGTCGCCGCGAGCAAGCCGATCTACGAGGAGTTCGGCAAGGAAGTTGCCGGGCGCCAAGGAGGTGATCGACCGCGCCGTCGCGCTCGGTAAGTGAGCGGCGGCTCGACACGGCGGCGGCGCCGCCGACCGTGCGCCGCGGCGCTGCGGCGCTTCCGCGCAGCGTACGGCCGCGTGCTGGAATGGGTCGTCATCGCGCTGATGGTGGTGCTGGCGGCCGAAGTCACCGCTCGGCGTCGTGTTCCGCTCGCTCGGGCGCTCGCTGATCTGGTACGACGAGATCGCGTCGGTGCTGCTCGCGTGGCTCACGTTCTACGGCTCGGCGCTGGCGTCGGTCAAGCGCGCGCACATCGGCTGCCCCGAGCTCGTCGACATGCTGCCGTGGCGCGCGCGGCGCGCGCTCAACGTCGTCGCGCAGCTCCTGGTCATCGCGTTCTTCGTGCTGCTCGGCGTGCGTCGGCGCGTGGATCATGCCGGTGCTCGCCGACGACGCGCTGGTGAGCCTGCCGTGGATCCCGATGAGCGTCGTGCAGTCGGTGATCCCGATCTCGGCGGCGCTGATCGTGATCGCCGAAGTCATGCACCTCGTCGACCTGCTCGCGGCCAAGGCGCCGCCGGCGCAAGCGGCGACGGCGGCATCGGCGCTCGCCGACGGCCTGCACTGAGCGCGGCGCCGGCGATGGGCATCATGCTCCTCCTGTTCGGCTGCCGTGCTCGCGCTGGTGCTGATCAACGTGCCGATCGCCGTGTCGCTCGGCATCGTCGCGCTCGTCGCGATGGTCGCCGACGCACGGCGCGGCGATCCTGCCCAACCTCGCGCTCGTCACGTACAACGGCGCGACCAACTTCCCGCTGCTGGCGATCCCGCTGTTCATCCTCGCCGGCGCGATCATGAACGCGTCGGGCATCTCGCAGCGGCTGATCGCGTTCGCGTCGTCGCTGTTCGGCTGGATCCGCGGCGGGCTCGCGCACGTGTCGATCGGCTCGTCGATGTTCTTCGCCGAGATCTCCGGCTCCGCGGTCGCCGACGTCGCGGCGCTGGGCTCGATCCTGATTCCCGGCATGAAGGCGAAGCGGCTACCCTGCGCCGCTGGCCGCGGCCGTGATGTCGTCGGCGGCCACGCTCGCGGTGATCATCCCGCCGTCGATCCCGATGATCCTCTACGCGGTGATGGCGGAGACGTCGGTCGTGCAGCTCTTCGTCGCCGGCATCGTGCCCGGGCATCCTCGGCGGCTTCGGTCTGATGGGCATGGCGTACTGGTTCGCGCGGCGCTACAACCTGCCGCGCGAGGAGGCGTTCTCGTGGGCGCGCGTCGCGCAAGACCGCGCGCGAGGCGCTATGGGCGTTCCTGATGCCGATCATCATCCTGGGCGGCATCTTCGGCGGCGTGGTGACGGCCACCGAAGGCGCGGCGCTCGCCGTCGTCGCGGCGCTGTTCGTCGGATTGCTGATCTACCGCGAGCTCGATCTCGGCCGATCTGCGCAAGGCGATCGCTCGAAGGCGGCGTGCAGACCGCGGTCGTGATGCTGCTGGTGGCGACCAGCTCGCTGCTCGGCACCTACCTGACCGAAGTCCAGGCGCCGCAGGCGCTCGCCAAGGCGGTCGTCCGAGCTGACGTCGAACAAGTGGGTCGGTGCTGGCGCTCCTCAACCTGCTGTTCCTGCTGCTGGGCATGTTCCTGCACTCGGCGGCGGCGATCATCCTGGTCGTGCCGGTCGTGATGCCGCTGGTCAAGTCGGTCGGAATCGATCCGGTCCACTTCGGGCTCATCGTCACCATCAACCTCGGCATCGGCCAGCAGACGCCGCCGGTCGCCAGCGTGCTGATGGTCGCGAGCTCGATCGCCAAGGAGTCGGTCTGGGCGGTGACGCGCGTCAACGTCTGGTTCATCGGCGTGCTGCTCGCCGTGCTGCTGCTCGTCACCTACGTGCCGATCACCGGCCTGGGTCTCGTCGAGCTCTTCTACCGCTGATGAGCGCGCCGACGACACGATCCTCGTGACGCGCGACGGCGCCATCGCGACCGTCGTCGCTCAACCGCCCGCACAAGCTCAACGCGCTGACCAAGGCGATGTGGCGCGATCTGGGCGACGCGATCGACGCGCTGTCCGCGGACGACGGCGTGCGCTGCATCGTCCTGCGCGGCGCCGGCGAGAAGGCGTTCTCGCCCGGCAACGACATCGGCGAGTTCGCGACGGAGCGCTCGAACAAGGCGCAGGCGATCGAGTACGGACACGTGATGCACGCGACCGCCGCGGCGCTCGCCGGCTGCCGGCATCCGCTGGTCGCGCAGATCCACGGCCTCTGCGTCGGCGGCGGCCTGGAGATCGCGGCGCTGTGCGACCTGCGCATCTGCGGCGAGTCGAGCCGCTTCGGCGCGCCGGTCAAGAACCTCGGCCTGGTGATGGCGTATCCGGAGATGGCGCCGCTGGTGCGGCTGGTCGGCTCCGCGGTCGCGCTCGAAATCCTGCTCGAGGGCCGCATCTTCGACGCGCGCGAGGCGTACGAGAAACGGCTCGTGACGCGCGTCGTCGCCGACGCCGACGTGGCGACCGAAGCGCGCGCCACGGCGGAGCGCATCGCCGAGGGCGCGCCGCTGACGGCGCGATGGCACAAGCAGTTCGCGCGCCGTCTCGCCGATCCGCGTCCGCTGACCGACGCCGAGCTCGACGAGTGCTTCGACTGTTTCGACACCGAGGACTTTCGCACCGGCTATGCCGCGTTCCTGGCGAAGCAGAAGCCGAAGTTCGTCGGGCGGTGACGTCGTCGCAACGATGGACACTGCCGTCGTGAGCACGCATCCGGGCCCGCTCGCCGGAATGCGCGTGCTCGAGCTCGCGCAGATCATGGCCGGGCCGACCTGCGGCATGATGCTCGCCGACATGGGCGCCGACGTGATCAAGGTCGAGAAGCTGCCCGGCGGCGATGACGCGCGCGGCTATCGCGAGCCGCGCATCCGCGGCGTCTCCGCGCCGTTCCTCATTCTCAACCGCAACAAGCGCGGCATCGCGATCGATCTGAAGCAGCCCGAGGGTCGCGCGATCCTGCTGCGGATGGTCGAAACGGCGGACGTGCTGACGGAGAACTTCCGCCGCGGCACGCTGGAGAAGCTGGGCCTGGGCTACGACGTGCTGTCGCGCGTCAATCCGGGTCTCATCTATTGCGCGATCTCCGGCTACGGCCGCGACGGCCCGTTCGCCGACAAGGGCGGCTTCGACCTGATCGCGCAGGGCTTCGCCGGGTTGATGTCCATCACCGGCGAGCCGGGCGGCAGCCCCGTCAAGACCGGGAACTCGGTGGCGGACATCAACGCGGGATTGCTCGCGGTATCGGGCATCGTCGCGGCGTACGTGCACAAGCTGCGAACAGGTCGCGGACAGATCGTCGATACGTCGCTGATGGAAGCCGCGCTCCAGCAGACGTACTGGCACGCTGCGAGCTTTTTCGCGACCGGCGTGTCGCCCGGGCCGACCGGCTCGGCGCACCTGTTGACCGCGCCGTACCAGGCGTTTCGCACCGCCGACGGCTGGATCAATATCGGCGGCGCGAACCAGGCCAACTGGGAGCGGATCGCCGACGTGCTCGGTCATCCGGAGTGGCGCGACGACCCGCGCTTCGCGACCAACTCGGCGCGGATGCAGAATCTCGACGCGCTGGTCGCGTTGATGAACGCCGTGCTGTCGACGCGGACCAGTGCTTCCTGGATCGAGGCATTCGACGCGGCAGGCGTGCCGGTCGGGCCGGTGCATTCGATCGGGGAGGCGCTCGCGCATCCGCAGACGCGCGCGCGCGGAATGGTCGTCGACCTGGCGCATCCGGAAGCAGGCCGGGTGCAGGCCCTGGGATGCCCGATTCACTTCTCCGTCCACGCCGACCGCGGTGACGCGTCCGGCGCCGCTCCTCGGCGAACACACGCGGGAGGTGCTCGCGGAATACGGGTATACGGCCGCGGAGATCGACGAGTTGGCGACGACAGGCGTCGTTGGAGTGGCCGCCCCTCCAACCGCGCCGGATTGACGATTCGCGGATACGATTGCGACCGGTGCGCCTCACGCGCGGGGCGCCAAGAGGAAGGAGCCGATGCCAGTAGCGTTGACACCGCCGGGCCGCACATCGGCCGAGCGCCCCGCTTCTTTACGGGGATGGATCTTCGACATGATCCTGTTCGCGGCATTCGTTTGGATGGCGATCGCCCAGCCGCCGCAACCCGCAGACGCACAAACGTTGGATGCTGCTCGCGACCGTCAATCTGGTCACCGCCGCCATCGCGCGCTGGCCGGGAGTGCTTGCGCTCGGCCCGCTCGCATTCTTCGGTCTGACGGATTTGTTCATCATCGCGATGGCGGTCTGGGATTTCCGCACGCGCGGTCGATTGCATCCGGTCACGCGCTTTGGGGAGGCTTGCTCATCGTCGTTTCGCAGCCGTTCGCACCTTCTCGTGTCGGTACTCCGGGCTGGCTGGCGATTGCGCGGTGGGCGACCCGGCTGCTCGGGTAGCGGACGTCAGCGTCGGGCAAGGGGCCGGTCGCGGCGACAGTTCGAAATGAGACTCTGGCACTCACCTTGTCCACGAAAGAATCCACGGTTGAGGTGGCCGTAGTACAGGCGGCAGCCGTGCCTTTCGACACTGAGGCTTGTGTCGACAAGGCAGTTCGCCTGATCGGAAAAGCGGCCGCAATGGGGGCGAAAGTGATCGTGTTCCCGGAGGCGTTCATCGTCGGGTATCCGAAGGGGCTCGGTTATGGCCTTGTTGTCGGCGCACGCGACGCGGCCGGTCGCGAAGAGTTTCGGATCTATCTGGAGGCGGCTATCGAGGTGCCAGGCCCACAAACGCTGCGACTCGGTGAGGCTGCCGCGGCGCATGGGTGTTACCTGGTGATGGGTGTGATCGAGCGTGAACTGGGAACCTGTTACTGCACCGTTGTTCTTCTTCGGACCGGATGGTCGGCTACTCGGCAAGCACAGAAAGCTCGATGCCAACTGCGTTGGAGCGAATGATCTGGGGATTCGGCGATGGTTCGACCCTTACGGTAGTGGAGAGCCCCTACGGACTCGATCGGTTCGGTCATCTGCTGGGAGAATTACATGCCGATGCTGCGGATGGCAATGTACGCGAAGGGCATTGCGTTGTACTGCGCGCCCACTGCCGACGACAGGGATACCTGGTTGTCGTCGATGCGACATGTCGCCCTCGAAGGACGTTGCTTCGTGCTGACCGCATGCCAGTTCATTCGCAAGAAGGACTTTCCGGACACCGTGCGCGTGTCCCTGGGCGATTCGCCCGAGTCGGTATTGATGCGTGGCGGCAGCGCGATCGTCAGCCCGTTGGGCAAGGTACTTGCCGGACCCAATTTCGAGGGCGAGACCATCCTGACAGCGACCCTCGATCTCGACGAAATTGGCCGTGGCAAGTTCGATTTTGATGTCGCTGGCCATTACAGTCGGCCGGACGTGTTTCAGCTTTCTGTCAACGAGGCGCCGATGCGTGCGGTTGTTACCAAGACAGGGGATGAGGCCTAGGCACATGTTGAAGACGTATCACGGCAGTTGCCACTGTGGCGCCGTCAGGTTCGAGGCCGATCTCGATCTCACGCAGGACACCTATCGGTGCAACTGCTCCATCTGCCGAAGGACGCGCTTCTGGCCCGCCGTGGCACGAGAAGGTGGCTTCCGCTTGCTCGCTGGAGAGGATGAGCTGATCCAATACCTGTTCAATACCAGGAAGAACCAGCACTACTTCTGCAAGCACTGCGGCGTGCGTGCCTTCGGGGTCGGCACCGAGACGCCGATCGGAAAGATGTACGGCGTCAACCTGGGTTGCCTGAACGACGTGACCGACGAAGAGCTCTCGCGCCTGTCCATCACCTATGTCGATGGCGGCAACGACAGGTGGCAAAGTTCGCCGGAGTTCTTCGGTCATCTGTAGTCGCGCTGCCTCATGCCGCCGGTGAGCTGAATCGTCAGCGCCCATGATACGTACGCTCTGCACGCTCCTGGCTTTTGTCGCTGTCGCTTACGTCGGTCTGTGCGTGGCTCTATTCCTGTTTCAAGGGTCGCTCATCTACTTCCCGCAGCCTCGCGCAGTGACGACGCCGCAATCGACGATGTTGCTGCCTGTCGGCGACGCCGAACTCGTCGTCACCGTACGGCCGCGCGCCGGTCCGAAGGCGATCGTCTATTTCGGAGGGAACGCGGAGGACGTTTCACGCAGCCTGGCGTCGTTCGATATGGCATTCCCGGAGCACGCCCTGTTCCTGCTCCACTATCGCGGCTACGGCGGCAGTACGGGCACGCCCACCGAGCAAGCCAACCATCGCGACGCGGCAGCCTTGTTCGAGAAAGTGCGAGAACAGCATTCCGACGTGGCCATCGTCGGCCGCAGCCTGGGCTCGGGGGTCGCGGTGCGTCTGGCCAGTCGACAAGCAGCATCGCGGCTGATCCTGATCACGCCGTATGACAGTGTCGAAGACATCGCTTCCAGCGAGTTCCCCTACGTTCCAGTCAGATGGCTGCTGCGCGAAAAATACGAATCGGGAAGTTACGCGCCGGACGTCACGGCGCCGACGACGATCATCGCGGCGCAAAATGACGAGGTGATCCCGCGCGCAAGCACGGACAAGCTCTTCGCCCGATTTCAAAAGGGCGTGGCTTCGATGAAAGTCATTCCGGAAACGGGTCACAACACGATCTCCGCCAGCCGCGAATACCTCCCCGCGTTTCGGGCGGGTCTATGAACGGGGTTGTCACGTTCCGCCCCATGCGCGAGGCGGATGTGCCGCTACTCCACGAATGGATTCACCGACCCCATGTCGCGGCCTGGTGGGGCCGCGGGGACACGCACGACAGCGTCGAAGACACGAAGCAGAAGTACCTTCCGCGCCTGGAGGATCGTTCCGCGGCCAAAGGCTATATTGCTCTGGTTTCAGGCGAGCCGATCGGGTTCATCCAGTCGTACGTCGCCATCGAATGCGGCGATGGATGGTGGGAGGATGAAACCGATCCCGGCGTCCGCGGAATCGATCAGTTCCTGTGCGAGGGCGACAAGCTCGGGCAGGGTCTCGGGAGTCGAATGGTGGCGGCGTTCGTTCGCAAGCTCTTCGAGGATCCCGCCGTCACCAGAGTGCAGGCTGACCCGGATCCCGCGAACGAGCGAGCGATTCGCTGCTACGAGAAGGCGGGCTTTCGTCGAGTCGGGAACATCGCCACACCCGACGGGCCGGCGCTCCTCATGGTCGCCGAGCGGGTCGCGATCGAGAGGCCGCCGGGGTAACTGGCATTTGCGTTCATGATGCGCCGAACAACCTGCCCGTTCGAGAGCCCCCGATGAACCCTGCAAAAGCCCCTGAGCTCCTTCCCTTCGAGGTCCACGCGATCAAGTACGCCACCGTCGCGCGACGACAATCGGAGAATTTCATTGGCGGAGATCCACACGAAGCGGGTGAGCGCATGGACTACTTCGTCTGGCTCGCCCGAAGTGCGGAGCGAGCGATTGTCATCGACACGGGTTTCAACGAAGCTGCGGCACGCCGTCGCCGCCGGGATTTCCTGCGCTCTCCTGTCGATGGACTGAAACTGCTGGGAGTCGACGCCGCCAGCGTGGAAGATGTTGTCATCACCCATCTTCACTACGACCACGTCGGGAATTTCGATCTGTTCCCTCGCGCCCGCTTTCATTTGCAGGATCGCGAGATGGCGTACGCCACGGGTCGCTACATGGCCGTTGAGCACTTCTCGCATGCCTACGAACCCGACGAAGTCATTGCGATGGTCCGCAACGTCTACGCCGGACGGGTGGAGTTCCACGACGGAGACGCGCAGATTGCGCCCGGCCTTTCCGTCCATCACATAGGCGGGCACACCGCAGGCCTGCAGGCAGTGAGAATCTGGACCCGTATCGGTTGGCTCGTGCTGGCGTCCGACGCAAGCCACTACTACGCAAACATGAACGAGCGCAAGCCGTTCCCGATCGTCGCCGATGTCACGCAGATGGTCGATGGCTGGGCCAGGTTGCGCAAGTTGGCAGACGCTCCCCAGCATGTGGTCCCGGGACACGATCCGCTCGTGATGCAACGCTATCAGGCGTCGGAGGATGCGCTTCAAGGCATCGCGGTACGCCTGGACGCCGAGCCCGCCGCTACGGATCAGGAGGAATCCACATGACGACGACTCCGACGCCACCCAGGACCATCGACGAGTACATCGCTGCGTTCTCACCCGAGGTTCAGGCCATTCTCGAACGGATACGATCGACGATTCGCGCCGCCGCGCCCGACGCGCAGGAGACCATCAGCTACCGCATCCCGGCGTTCACCCGAAACGGCACGTTGGTGTACTTCGCCGCGTTCAAGGCGCACATCGGGTTCTATCCGCCGGTCAGGGGCGATGCGCGGCTGGAGAAAGCCATCGCGCCGTATGCCGGAGAGAAGGGCAACCTGCGATTTCCACTCGATCAACCGATCCCCTACCGCCTGATCGAACGAATCGTGAAGCATCGAGTGAAGCAGACGTCGGCGAAGGCAGATTCGAAGGCGACACGGAAGCGTTGAGCGCGGACGCGTCCGTCTTTCGGTCGACGGATTTGCGGCGTACGCTTGCGAACGCTGAATCCCGGAGGCAGCTCATGAACAAGGAAACAGTCAGTGTCCCCGTCATTTCGGACATGCTGGCGAAGGCCGGCATTCCGCTTTCGCCGGCGGTGAAGGCCAATGGTTTCGTGTTCGTTTCCGGCGCCCCGCCCATCGATCTCGCGACTGGCGCCATCGTGACGGGCGACATCGTCAGGCAGACCGAGGCATCGCTCGACAACCTGAAGGCAACGCTCGAAGCAGCCGGGTCGTCGCTGGACAAGGTCGTGAAGGTGACGATCTTCGCAGCGAATTCGGCGTACTACGGCACCATCAACAAAGTCTATGCGCGGTATTTTTCCAAGGATCCGCCGGCCAGGACGTTCGTCACGGTTGCGTCGTGGCCGATGGAGTTCGACATCGAGATCGAGTGCATTGCGCTCGCCTAGCCGGATCGAAGAGAAGTCCCGATCGTCGAGGTGAGCGATGGCGTTTCGAGTCGTCAGGCTGGGCAGCAAGCGACACAGCGACGAGGGCCTTCGCATCGGTACCGTGAGGCGCCCGCCTCGCGGCGTGCCGAAGTCCGATTTCGCCAAGCGAGATTGGTACGACGTGTGGTTTCCGACACTCGCGCCCAGCGTCGAAGCGCTCAAGCTCGGCCAGGCGGCCGCGACGCCAGCGCAATGGTCCGCGTTTGCGCAGCGATATCGGCGCGAGATGGCGGCGCCGGAGAGCCGCTACGCAATCGCGTTGCTCGCCGCGCTATCGCACACGACGGACTTCTCGGTCGGTTGCTATTGCGAGAACGAATCGCGTTGCCATCGGTCCCTCCTGAAGGGGCTGCTCGTCGAAGCAGGTGCCATGCTGTCCGCAAGATAGTGGTGCTACGCTTCGCGGCTCCAGCGACTCTCACCTCGAAGGAGCAGCGATGTACATCACCGTACGTGACGGAACGCAGATCTACTACAAGGAATGGGGTACGGGGCTGCCCGTAGTCCTCTGCCACGGCTGGCCGCTGACCGCGGACAGCTGGGATTCGCAGATGGCCTTCCTGGCCTCCAAGGGCTTTCGCTGCATCGCGCACGATCGCCGTGGCCACGGGCGCTCCAGCCAGCCGTCCGAGGGCAACGAGATGGACACGTATGCCGACGATCTCGCGGCGCTCCTCGATCACCTCGACGTCAGGGCTGTGACGCTGATCGGCTTTTCGACCGGCGGCGGCGAAGTTGCACGTTACATCGGCCGGCACGGCACGAATCGCGTCGCGAGGGCCGTGCTGGTGAGCGCAGTGCCGCCGCTGATGCTGAAGACGGCGGCCAACCCCGGCGGACTGCCGATCGAGGTGTTCGACGGCCTTCGCGCCGCATTCCTGGCCGATCGTTCGCAGTTTTTCAAGGACGTTCCTTCCGGACCGTTCTTCGGCTTCAACCGCCCGGGCGCCAAGGTCTCGCAGGGCATGATCGATTCGTGGTGGCTGCAGGGAATGATGGGAGGCCACAAGAATACGTACGAGTGCATCAAGGCGTTTTCCGAGACCGATTTCACCGACGACCTGAAGAAATTCGATGTGCCCACGCTGATCATTCACGGCGACGACGACCAGGTCGTGCCGATCGACGCGGGGGGACGCGCCTCGGCGAAGCTCGTCAAGGGCGCGAAGCTGATCGTCTACGCAGGCGCGCCGCACGGGATCACCGACACGCACAAGGATCGGCTCAACGCGGACCTGCTCGCGTTCATCGAAGGCTGATCGAAGGAGCGCGAACCGTCGCGCGACGATGCGTATTGCTGCGTACTTCGCCGGCTGGCTGCTCGCGCTGCCGGGAATCCTCCTTGCGGCCGCAATCCTTGCGCTCCACCGTGCGGTCGCGCTGGGGAACCTGTTCGCGATCGCCTGGGAAGCGCTGGTCGCGTTCGCCTACGGATTGCCGCTCGCGGGCCTCGCCGCGCTCGTCGTCTGCATCCTCGGGTTCTTCCGGATGGGACGCATGATCGGCGCGGGCATGCTGCTGGTGGGGGCGCTGGGAACGCTTGCGGTGATCCTCGAGGCGACCGGGTCGCCGAAGGGCGTCGACGAAGCGCTGTTCTTCGCGCCCACGGTTGCGGCGGCCGCGATCGCGGGATGGCTGCTGCAAGCGGAGAACCGCGCCGAAGCGCCGCCGCGACCCGCCGTCGATCCGCCCCGCTAGTTGTGCGCCGGCGAAGGCACCGCAACCGCAGCCGCGGCGCCGGCGAGGTGCGGCGCGCGCGACGCGGCGGCGGTCAGCACGGCGTCGCGCTCCGTTCTTGGCAGCGCGGCCAGCGTGCGCACGCGCTCGTAGAAGCGCGACAGATCGTTGCCCTGCTCCTGCAGCAGCACGCGAAACGCGGGCACGCGATCGGAGTACAGGCCCAGCGCCGCGAGATTGGCGTTGTTCGGCTCCTGGGCAAACCAGCGCTCGAAGCCTGCGAGGCCCGGATCACCCGCCTTCGCCTGCTCGTACGCGGCTTTCATGTCGGCGAACGTGCGTACCTTGGCATGCCGCTTGGCGTCGTCGCCGATGTCGCTCGCGTAGATCGCCGCCAGCTTGCCGCGCGCATCTCGCGTCATCGCGCGAAAGGCCGTGCGCAGCAGCTGCGCGCGCAGCGCCTGCGCGTCGAGCACCGGATTGCGCTGCACCGCGAGCCAGCGCGCCAGCCCCGCTTCCTCGACGGCGACCGCGAACGACTCGTTGAACGCCGTATCGTCCTTGACGTAGAGCACCTGATGCGCAAGCTCGTGAAAGATGAGGCGCGCGACTTCGGTGTCGGGCCAGCGCACGAACGACGACAGCACCGGATCGTCGAACCAGCCGAGCGTCGAGTACGCGGGCACTCCCGAGACGTAGACGTCGTCGCCCTCCGAGCGGATTCTGACCGCCTCCGCGCGCGCATCCTCCTCGCGAAAATAGCCGCGGTAGTTGACGCAGCCTGCAACGGGAAAACACCACTGCCGGGGCTTGAGCGAAAGCGCGGGCGTCGCAAAGACGTTCCACAGCACGAACGGCCGTCCGAGTTCCGTGTATTTGGTGTAGCTGCCGTTGTCCGGGAGCCCCAGCTCGCGCGACGCGAAGGCGCGGATGTCGCGCACACGGTCGAGCCGCGCAGCCAGCGCGGCGTCGCCGCCCTGCTCGATCACTTCCGGTATCGGGCGCGCGCGGGTGATGAGATCCATCTGTCCTGCGGCGCCCTGCCAATAGAAATCGAGCGTGTCGACGGCTGAGCAGCCCGACAGCGCCACTACGATCGACAACCAGGCGAATGTCTTCGACATGTGCGATTCGACCGCGCCCGGGACGAAACGATCCCGCGCGTCCGGCATAGGGTCAGCGGTGCAGGAACGCGCGCAACCGCGCGATGGCCTCGGCGAGTTGCGGCTCACCGATCGTGTACGAGAAGCGCACGTGGTCCTGCGCGCGATGGCGGCCGAAATCGATGCCCGGCGTCAATGCCACGCCCGCGCCTTCCAGAACCTCGCGGCAGAAGCGCTCGCTGTCGTCCGAGAATTTCGTGATGTCGGCGTAGACGAAAAAGCCGCCGCCCGGCATCACCGGCACGCCGAATCCCAGCTCGCGCAGCGCGGGAACCAGAAAATCGCGACGCGCGTGAAACGCCTGGCGCCGCGCTTCGACGATCGCCAGCGTCTCCGGCAGGAAACAGGCGAGCGCCGCGCGCTGCGACGGCGTGGGCGGCGAGATGTAGAGATTCTGCGCGAGCTTTTCCAGATCGCGAACGTGACGCTCCGGCGCGACGATCCAGCCCAGCCGCCACCCCGTCATGTTGAAGTACTTGGAAAAGCTCGACACGATGAACGCGTCGTCGTCGACGGCAAGCGCGCTCACCGGATCGCCGTCATAGGTGAGTCCCAGGTAGATCTCGTCGACGATCAACTGGCCGCCGAGCGCGCGAAGGACCTTTGCGATCTTCGCCATCTCGGCGCGCGGCACGGTGGTGCCGGTCGGATTCGACGGCGAGGCAACCAGCACGCCGCGCGACGACGGCGACCAATTCCGCTCGATCAGGTTCGCAGTGAGCTGGTAGCCCGTGTCTGCGCCCACCGGAATGCCGCAGGGATCACCCTCCAGCACGCGCACGAAATGCCGGGTGCACGGATAGCCGGGATCGGCGAGCAGGATGCGGTCGTCGCGGTTCACGAGCAGCGCCATGACGAGCAGCAGCGCCGCCGACGATCCCGCCGTGACGATCACGCGCTCGGGCGCGACTTCGACGCCGTAGTGCGTCGCGTAGTGCGCGGCGATCGCGGTGCGGAGCTCAGGCAGGCCGAGCGCCGACGTGTAATAGACGCCGCCGGCCGCGATCGCGCGTTGCGCCGCTTCGATCACCGGCGCCGGCGTCGGGAAATCGGGCTCGCCGATCTCCATGTGGACGATCGACCGTCCGGCCGCCTCCAGCGCGCGCGCAGCCGTCTGCACTTCCATCACATGGAAGGGGGCGATCTCGGCGACCCGCGCCGCCAGCCGTGCTCGCGTCTCCATCGAAAGGCGTAGTCCGATTCCGTTGCAAAGGCGTTATCGTAACGCCCTATGTGCACCGTGGCGACCGCGTCCGCCCTTTCGCGTCGATGGCCGGGTTTGGCAGCCCTTGCCGTCGGTGCAGTGTGCGCTTGGCCCGCGCAAGCGACCATCTACAAATGCGAAGGGCCGGTCGCCGGTGTCCCGCTGTACCAGGACACTCCCTGCCCCACGGGAAAGCAGTTGCGCGATTTCGACAAGGACCCGCCCACAGTCTCTGTATTGCCGCTCGCCACCGCGCCGTTGCCCGGCGCCGCCACCCAAAAGGCGCTCCCGCCGCCAGCGCCGCCGAGCGGCAAGTCCAGGAACGGCGCGAAGACCAAGGTTGCGGCGTCACCGTCCGGAAAGGCGGCTGAGCGCAAATTCATCGCCCCGGGAATCAACGAGGGCGAGGTGATGACGCGCCTCGGTCCCCCGGACATGAAAAGCGGCGGTGGCGGTCGCAAGGTCGCCCGCTGGACCTACCTTCCTGCTCCCGACGATCCCGGCACGCTCACCACGCTGTCGTTCGAGGGCGGACGGCTGGTCGAGGTCGAGCGCAAGGTCGTAAGGTAACTGTGCGAGCGCTCGTGCAACGCGTCCGCGAAGCGACCGTCACCGTCGATGGCCGCGTCGTCGCCGCGATCGGGCCCGGGCTGCTGGTGCTCGCCGGCCTGACGGAAGGGGATGGCGTCGACGATCGCGACTGGCTCGCGCGCAAGATCGTCCACCTGCGCATTTTCGACGACGACGCCGGCGTGATGAACCGCTCGGTGCAGGAATGCGGCGGCGCGGTTCTCGCCGTTTCCCAGTTCACGCTCTATGCCTCGACGCGCAAGGGCAACCGGCCGTCCTATTCGGCGGCCGCGCGGCCGGAGGTCGCGCAGCCCGGCTTCGACGCATTCGTCGCTACGCTCGCGGCCGAGCTCGGCAAGCCGGTGCCCACCGGCGTATTCGGCGCGCTGATGCAGGTCGCGCTCGTCAACGACGGACCGGTGACGATCTGGCTCGACTCGCGTGCTCGCGAGTAACGGGCGAGCAGCCAGGGCCCACGAAGTGGACGACGGCGTTCGAGTCTGAGCCGACGCTGCGCCTCCTCGTATTGCGTCGACGGTGCAAGGAGGCCGAGCGGTGCTATTGCCGGTCGATGCTGAATCGTCCCGGCCCAAACGCGAGCAGCAGGAAGAACGCGCCGAGGATGCCCATGTTCTTCCAGAAGCTGATCTCCTGCGCCATCTTCTGCGCCTCCGGCACCGACCAGAAGCCGTGGAAGATCGGCGTGATCACGATCAGGTAGACGATGAACGCGAGCGCGGCCCAGCGCGTCTTCCATCCGATGAGAACGAGCAGGCCACCGCCAAGCTCGATCAGGATCCTGATCGCGGCCGCCGCTTCCGGCAACGGCACGCCTTGCGATGTGATGTAGCCGACTGTTCCCGAGAAACCCGTGATGGTCGAGAACCCCGCCGGCACGAACAACAGCGCCAGCAGAATTCGTCCGATCAGCGCCGCAAAGTCATTCTGTCCGCTCATGGAATGTTTCCCTCCTCGAGGTCGAAGAGAAGGATTTCGGCGTCCCTCCCGCTCGAAATCGTCACCGTCGGCTCACCGACGAGGCGCAACGCGTCGCCGGTGCCGAGCGCTTGTCCGTTGATCGTCGCCGCGCCGCGCGCGACGTGCACATAGGCCGCGCGTCCCGGCGCGATCGCATGCTCGGCAGTTTCGGCGCCGTCGAACAATCCCGCGTAAACGCGCGCGTCGCGATGGATCGCCACCGACCCCTCGCCCCCGTCGGGCGAAGCGATCAGCCGCAGCCGGCCACGCTTGGCGGCGGCATCGAAGTGCTTCTGCTCGTACGACGGCGGGACACCCCGCACGTCCGGCTCGATCCAGATCTGCAGGAAATGCACCGGTCGATCGCGCGATGGATTGAATTCGCTGTGCATCACGCCGCGGCCCGCGCTCATCCGCTGCACGTCGCCCGGAACGATCGTCGAGCCGGTGCCGATGCTGTCCTTGTGCGCGAGCTCGCCTTCGAGCACGTACGAGATGATCTCCATGTCGCGGTGACCATGCGTACCGAAGCCCTTGCCGGGTGCGACGCGGTCCTCGTTGATGACGCGCAGCGGGCCGAAGCCCATGTGCGCAGGGTCGTAGTAGTCGGCGAACGAGAAGCTGTGATGCGAGTCGAGCCAGCCGTGGTTGGCGTGCCCGCGTTCGGCGGCGGGGCGCAAGGCGATCATGCGAGGACTCTCCGGTGATGCACCGAAGATATCACGTCACCGATCGCTCGCCTTGGACCGCACGAACCGCGCGCGAAGCGCGCCGCGCCGCGATCGCATGCACGACCAGCGCGACAGCGACGAGCGTCCACACGATGGCCGGGCCGCTCGGCAAGTCGAGCGCGGCGGAACCCGCAAGCCCGACTGCATAGCCGACCGCGCCGATCGCCCACGCGATCGGCATGCGGTATCGCGCAACGGCGCGCGTGGCGAGCGGCGGCACGATCAGTGTGGCGAACACGAGATAGAGGCCGACGAGCTGCACCGACACCGTCACGGCGCAGGCGAAAAGCACGTAGAACCCCGTACGGCCAAGCCGTGGCCCCACACCGAACCAGATCGCCAGCACCGCGGCGTAGACGCCGGCGGCCCACACGAGTTGCTGCGGCCTCACCCATAGAATCTGTCCGACCAGCAGATCGCGCAAATGTTCGCTGCCGTGGACGTTGCTCGCGAGCAGCAGCACGCCTCCGGTCGCGGCGAGGACGAAGACGACGCCGATCACCGCCTCCTGCACGTCGGCCCAGCGCCGCTCGGTCCACGTCAGCAGCAGCGCGCCGCCCAGTGCTGCGGCGAGTGCGGCAATCTGCACCGCGATGCCCTCGGCCTGGAATCCCAGGCGGTCGGCGAGCAAGACGCCGCAGCCGGCGATCTGCGCGATCGCGAGGTCGATGAACACGATGCCACGTGCGAGCACCTGCATGCCGAGCGGCACGTGCGTCGCGGTTACGAGCAGGCCCGCAGCGAGCGCCGGGAGCAGAATCGAGATGTCGATGTTCATTGCGCGCCCTTCAGCAGGCGCGCGATCGTGTCGTCGAACAGCGCGTAGAGATCCTTCGCCTCGGGGCTGCCGCCCACGGTGAACGGCAGCACCACGGGCACGAGCTTCGCGCGCTCGGCAAGCCACAGCGACGCGCGATCTCCCTGATACGCCGCGCGCAGTACCATCTTCGCCGGCTTGCGCTGCAGCAGCGCCAGTACCTCCGTGAGCGACGCCGTCGTCGGTTCGACGCCGGGCTTGGGCTCCAGCGTCGCGACGGTGTCGAGCCCGAGCCAGGCAATCAGATAGGTGAACGCCTTGTGCTGGACGACGATCGGCGTGCCCTTGAGCGGCGCGCCCTCTCGCTCCCACCGCGCGATCGCCGCGCGCCACTTCTCGTCGAACGCCTTGTAGCGCGCTCGATAGGTGTCGGCATTCGCCGGATCGACCTCGGCAAGCCGCACGGCGAGCGCGGCGGCAACGCGCGCAATGTTGCGCGGATCGGTCTGGATGTGGGGATCGCCTGCTGCGTGCACATCGCCGTCGGCGCGGTCAAGCCGCGTCGGCTTGTCGAGCAGGGTCACGAACGCCGCGGCCTCGAAGTAACCGCGCTGTCCCGGACGCACGCTCGCATTTCCAGCCTGCTGCAGCACGAGCGGCAGCCAGCCGGCCTCGAGCTCGGCGCCGGTCGCGACGACGAGGTCTGCGTTTCGCGCGCGCGCGATGAGGCTGGGCTTCGCCTCGACGTGATGCGGATCCTGCGCGGCCGTGGTCGCCACATGGATCTTCACTTTGTCGCCGCCGAGCTCGTCGGCGAGCGCGCCCCACTCCGGTACGGTGGCGAACACGCTGAGCGTTGCGCCGGCCGTGCCTGCCGCGGCGAACAACATCGCCGCGACGCACGATCTCACGAATGTATTCATCGATCCTCACCTCAGAATCTGTGCGCGGGGTGCGCCCCGAGCGACAGGATGTATTGCAGGAAGAACTGCCGATCGGTAAGCCCCGGCTGCGTCTTGCTTTCCGCGTACTGCACGCGAAAGCGGCTGAATTCGGATGGCGTGTAGTCGAACATCACCGTGGTCTTCTGCGGGTTGAAGGGCGCAGTCGCGAGATAGACGTCGTTGACGCCGTAATCGGGCGTCCCCGGGTTGAGCCGGTCGTAGCGCGCGCCCACCCGCCACTGCGGCATGAACTGCCATACGCCCTGCAGGTACCAGCCGCTCTGGCTCGACGAATACGCGCCGGTCTGCGTGACGCCGAGCGCGCCGTTAGCGTCGTAAGTGAGGTCGCCGTGCTCGCGCCGCCAGAAATACTCGCCCTGCACCTTGACGTTGGTGAGCTTCGCGTTGCCGGTGGGCGCGTACTTCCAGGTGAAATCGGCAATCGTGGTGTTGCTGCGGCCGGCGAACGCGACGTTCGCCAGAGCTGCCCGCGGTGTCGGGCAACGTGCCCTCGCGATCGGAGGCGCGCGTTCCGAGGTACGAAAGCCCGGCGCGCCAGCTCGCGTTGTCGCCGATGTCGCCACCCGCGTGCACGAACACGCTGGCAGCGCCGATGCCGTTGCTGTCGCGCGGGCTGCCGGGAAACGCGTCGCCGTTGCCGATCTCCGCGCCGAGCTCGAGGAACATGTCGGTCGGCGCAACCCACTTCAGTTGCGCGCCGTCCTGTGCGAACTGGTTGTCGAGAAACGCCTGGTACACGAGCGGCGCGTCCTGGAAGTCCCAGACGTGCTGGTGCTGCTCGTTCAGGTAGCCGATGCCGGAGAAAAAGCGGCCGAACTTCGGCACGAGGCCGTAGGGGAGCGCGGTGAGCACGCCGTACGCCTCCTCCACCTCGGCTTCGTTCTGCGGCGTCAGCGACACGGTGAGGCTGCCGGCGATCTTGTCGTCGACGTTGGCGAACAGCGTGATCTCCGACTCGCCGAGGCCGAGGCCGCGCCGCCCGGGGCCGACTTCCTCGCCGGTCTGGATGGCGTTGATCGCGAATTGCGCCGGGTCCTGCGACAGATTCGCGTAGGTTGCCCTGCAGCACGACCGATATGCCGGGATTGAACGCGGAGAGCGTGCTCGCGGCGTAGCCGCTGCCGGCCGGCGATGCAGGCGGCGGTTCGGGCGGGTGCCGCAGCAGCCGGCGTTGACGGCGACGCTTCCGCAGCCTTGAGCCGTTCCTCGAGCGCGCGGATGCGCGCCTCGTAGCTTTCCTTCATCTGGCGAATCTGGTCGCGGATGTCCGCGAGATCAGCGTCGGTCGCAGCGGCCGCCGCCAACGGAAGGCACAACGCGCACGCGCCAACGGCGTGCGCAAGCTTGCGTGAAAACACGATCGATCTCCTGCAGAACGTTGCCAAGCCCGTCGTGACTACGACGGGACCGTCGACGTGCTACAGGACGATCGGAGGCGCGCGGCTTCGGTAGGGTGCCGGCCGGGAGAGGGCCAGCGGTGTTGCGGCGGAGGACGCGTCCTGCGACTCGTCGCAAGACGCCAGTAGAAACGCCGTGGGCTCGGGCGGCGCGGCGGTGCTGCCCGAGGCCAGCAGCGCGCACTCGACGCACTCGCCGCCAGCGCTCTTCTGCAGCGCCTTGTCGTGGCCGGCGGCGACCTTCGCGCGCAGATGGTCGACTTCATGCAGCAACGCCTCGTGCTGCATGCCAACCAGCAGCAGCGAAAGGACAGCGGCGAGGACGATGCGGACCATGGAAGCGGGAAAGACTAGTCCACCTCCTCGCCGGACGCAACCTGCGAGATCCGGAAGCCTGCTTGTCCGGTCATCGCACTTGTCCGGGCCCCGCGGATTGACAAACGCGGGCCGACACGCGAGGCTCTGCCATCGCGCGGCGGAGCGACAAGAGCGTCGTGCATCGCCCGGCATTCCGTCGACAGGAAGGATTGTCCGATGGTCCTGCGGAAGCGCTTCACCGTCCTGACGATGACCCTCGCGTTCGGCGCGTGGTCCATCGCATCGCTGGCTCAATCACCGGCACCGGCAGCGGCGGCGCCGCCGAAGCTGACCGACACGATCGAGCAGCGTGTGGCCGCATGCGCGATCTGCCACGGCAAGCTCGGCGAAGGGACCGGCACGAAAGCCTACTACCCGCGCATTGCAGGCAAGCCGGCGCGCTATCTCTATCTGCAGCTGCAGAATTTCCGCGAAGGACGGCGCAGCTATCCGCAGATGATCTATCTGATGCGCTACATGCCGGACGCGTACCTGCAGGAGATCGCGGACTATTACGCGAAGCTTTCGCCACCGTACGCGCCGCCTGCCCCGCCAGCGGCGTCGCCCGGCGAGCTCGCGCGCGGCGAGACGCTGGCGACCAAAGGCGACGCCGCCAAGCGCATACCAGCGTGCAGCGCGTGCCACGGCAACACGCTCGGCGGCATGCAGCCCGCAATTCCCGGGCTCGTCGGCCTCGGCTTCGATTATGTGTCGGCGCAGCTCAGCGCGTGGAAGACCGGCGCGCGCGCCGCGAACGCGCCCGACTGCATGCACGAGATCGCGTCGCGCCTCACCGCCGCCGACATTTCGGCGGTATCGAAATGGATCGCGACACAGACGGGGTCCGCCGCGGTGAAGCCCTCCGGAATCCGCGAAAAAGTTGCCCCTGTCGTGTGGCAGCCAGACTCCCTGAGGGCATCGCCATGGCCTTCGTACACAGCTTCGACGTTTCGATCCGCGGCGCGGCGCGCCGCCTGGCGATCGCGCTCGCCATGTCGGCGGGTGCCGCGCTTGCCCAGACGGCGCCGGCCGACGTGCTGGCGCGCGGCGAGTACCTCACGCGCGCCGGCGATTGCGTCGCGTGCCACACGACGCGCGGCGGTCAGCCGTTCGCCGGAGGTCTCGACCTGCCCACGCCGTTCGGATCGCTGGTCACGCCGAACATCACGCCGGATCGCGAAACCGGCATCGGCAAGTGGAGCGCCAACGATTTCTGGAGTGCCCTGCATCTGGGTCGCGCGCCGGACGGCTCGGCCTACTACCCTGCGTTTCCCTATACCAATTACACGCGCGTGACGCGCGAGGACGCCGACGCGATCTTCGCGTATCTCAAATCGGTGCCGGCGGTGCGCAAGAAGAACAAGCCCCACGGCATGGGGTTCCCGTACAACCAGCGCGCACTGCTGAACGGCTGGCGCGCGCTCTACTTCGATCCGGGCGTCTACGAAAACGCGTCGACGCAGAGCGCAGAGTGGAATCGCGGCGCTTACCTCGTGCAGGGTCTCGGGCACTGCGATGCCTGCCACACCGGACGCAACATCCTGGGCGCGACGAAGAAAGGCACCGCGTTTTCGGGCGGTGTCATGCCGATCCAGGAATGGTATGCGCCCTCGCTCACGTCCAACCGCGAATCGGGGCTCGGCCAATGGGACATCGACGACATCGTCGCGCTGCTGCACGCCGGCGTGTCCAAGCGCGGCGCCGTCTACGGCCCGATGGCGCAGGTCGTCCACGACAGCCTTCAGTACCTGACGGAGAGCGACGTCCGCGCGATGGCGGTGTACCTCAAATCGCTCATTCCCGTGGGCGCTGCCGCAGAGGCACCGCCGATGCGCACGACCGAGCAGCAGGGCAAGAACCTCTACGAAACAGGCGCAAAGGTTTATGAAAAGTGGTGCGCCGATTGCCACGGCAGCAATGGCGCGGGCATCCCGCCCGCCTATCCGCCGCTCGCGAACAACCAGTCGATCTCGATGGAGTTTCCCGCG
Source organism: uncultured beta proteobacterium (assembly GCA_963851465.1). Classification (GTDB taxonomy): domain Bacteria; phylum Pseudomonadota; class Gammaproteobacteria; order Burkholderiales; family Casimicrobiaceae; genus VBCG01. Next base: position 228,656 of record CAWKPJ010000013.1, on the reverse strand, counting down.
AATCCGGTGCGGCTGGTGATGTTCGGCGGCTATCCGCCGGCCACGAAAAAGAATCCGCGTCCGTTCGGCATGCCGCCGTTCGCGCAAACACTGACGAACGAGGAGATCGCCGCGGTCGTCACGTACATCCGGCAATCGTGGGGCAACCGCGCCGCGCCGGTGTCGCCGGCCGACGTGGACAAGTACCGGACGGTGCCGCTGGAGTAACGCCTCAGAGCTTGTACGCGGCTTTCGCGAAGCCGTACGCGAGCAGCGGCGCGAGCTCGAACGCCTCATCCTCGCCGATCTTGTGCTCGACGGCGAGTGTGGCGAGAAAGCGGCAGTCCATCCGCCGCGCGACGTCGTGGCGCGCCGGAATCGACATGAACGCGCGGGTGTCGTCGTTGAAGCCGACCGTGTTGTAGAAGCCCGCCGTCTCCGTCGCCTGCTCGCGGAAGCGCTGCATCCCCTCGGGGCTGTCGTGGAACCACCACGGCGGACCGAGGCGCAGGACCGGATAGTGCCCGGCGAGCGGCGCCAGCTCGCGCGAGTACACCGTCTCGTCGAGCGTGAACAGGATCACGGTGAGCTTGCGCTCATTGCCGAAGCGATCGAGCAGCGGCTTCAGCGCGTGGACGTAGTCGGTGGCCGTCGGGATGTCGGCGCCCTTGTCGCGGCCGAAGCGCGCGAATACGCCGGGGTTGTGATTGCGGAAGCTGCCGGGGTGGATCTGCATGACGAGGCCGTCGTCGACGCTCATCTTCGCCATCTCGGTCAGCATCTGGCCGCGGAACATTTCTGCTTCCTCCGTCGTGGCCTTGCCGGCAAGCGCACGGTCGAGCAAGCGCTGGCATTCAGCCGCGTCGAGGTCGCACGTGCGCGCCGTCGGATGGCCGTGGTCGGTCGACGTCGCACCCATCGTCATGAAGAACCCGCGCCGCGCGCGATGCGCGGCGAGGTAGCCCTTCCATGTCGCCGTGTTCTCGCCGGTCAGCGCGCCGAACTGCGCGACGTTTTGCGCGAAGCCGTCGAACTCCGGGTCGACGACCGGATCCGGACGGTACGCGGTGACCACGCGGCCCTTCCATCCCGAAGCGCGGATCTTCCGGTGATGATCGAGCGGATCGAGCGGCGACTCGGTGGTGGCGATCACCTCGATGTTGAAGCGCTCGAACAGCGCGCGCGGGCGAAAGGCCGGCGTCGCCAGGCATTCATTGATGCGATCGAAGAAGCGATCGGCATTCGAAGGCGACAGGCGCTCGTTCAGGTCGAATATGGTGGAGAACGCGTGGTCGAGCCAGATGCGCGTCGGCGTGCCGCGGAACAGGTGGTAGCTCGCGGCGAAGCGATGCCAGATCTTGCGCGCGTCGGCCTCGACCGGGCCGCCGTCACGCCGCGGGACGCCGAGGTCCTCCAGCGCAACGCCCTGGCTGTAGAGCATCCGGAACACGTAGTGATCCGGCACGATGAACAACGCCGACGCGTTCGGAAACGGCGCGTCGTCGGCGAACCATTGCGGATCGGTGTGCCCGTGCGGGCTGACGATCGGCAGATCTTTCACCGTGGCGTAAAGCTGGCGCGCGAGATCGCGCGTCGCAGGATCGGCCGGGAACAGCCGGTCGGGATGGAGACTCGTCGCCGCAGGCTTCGGCGCCGCCGGGCGGAGCGCGGTCTTCGTCGTCATGACGTTCATGTTTCGCGAGCAAAGCGGGAGCGCAAGAATAGCAGAGCGGGACGGCTGCGCGAGGACCGCCTGCCCGGGATGAAATCCCTCGCCGCCGGGTGTTGCCCGACGGCGAGAGAAACGGCTCAGCCGATCGAGTAGATGACGGTGTTCGCCTGCTCGATCATCGACCGCGGCCTGGTCCGCCGGGATCTTCTTGCCGGTCTGCGCCTGGACTTCGTTGATGAACGCGCCGAGCTGATTCGCCGCGGCACCGGTGTTCCCCTTCGCGAGTGACTTTGCCGCATTGTCGAGCTTCGCGCCGAGGCTGTTGGCCGCTCCCTTCGACAGGTCGAGACCCGCGACGAACGCGCTCAACGCCGCGAGGAGCTGCGAGGACGGCACGTCGTTCACGGTCACCACCACTTCGGTGGGCTCGGGAATCACGCCGTCGTCGACGATGAAGCGCACGACATAGGTGCCCGCCTGCCGATAGTCCGGCGTCCAGCTCAATGTGCGCGTCGCGGCATCGAACGTCGCGCCGCGCGGGAGCGGCTCGGTGGAGTAAGCGAGCGTCACGTCGGTGGCCGGCGTCTTCGCGTTGACGACGATCTGCACCGCCTCGTTCTCGCTCACCGTCGGATCGGCGATCGGGTCGAACGTCGGGCGGTACACGGTCAACGGCTTCGGATACACGGCGTTGGCGATCGCGAACGCATACGGGTCGGCGCCGCGCTCGGCGCCGTCGGCAGCGCGTACAGCGAGTCCGGCGGCGTTCCGGGCGCCGGCCGGTCGACCGTGACGTCCTGCTGCGCCAGCCCCGCCGGAAGTCACGACGTTGGTCACGGTCGTCGTGCGATACGGCAGATCCTTGACGTATTCGCGCACCGGGTCGCGCTTCCTGGTGTTCGTGACCTTCACGAACACCGGTACGCCGGTCTTGGTGTCCGCGGTGAACGACTGGAAGATCGCGTTGCTCACGTCGTCGAGGACCACTGCGGGCCGCTCGTCCTCGACCTTGTTGCGCAGTGTCACGTTCTCGACGGTCGAGTCCGTTCACGTGGCGCGCGTAGATTCCGTACGCCGGCAGAATACCGAAGATGACTCGGTTCCGGATACTCGCGCGGCATTTCCGGGATGTTGTACGGATCCGGCGCCCAGCCTCCCGCGCCGCCGTTCGCCGTCGCGTCCCAGCTGATGCGCGGCAGCAGCGCCTCGTTCTTGGAGAAGAACGTGTTCGCGAGCCACGGCAGGTTCTGGTTGGCCGGCGCCGCCTGATACGCCGCTGTAGGCCTACGACTGGTTCAGCTGCCGCTGCTCGATCGCGTGCTCCATCTTCAGGCCGCCCCGATACTGGATCGAGACGTTGCCGATGTAGACGTTCTCGATCGGGTGATCGACGAGGCCGGCGAGCAGTACCGGATAGCGCGGGTCGACGTTCTCGATCGTGACATCGCTGATGCTGATGTTGCGAACGCGTCGCGAAGCCCGGCGCCGACCGCGTTGGCGAACGAGCGGATTGGCCGGGCGATCGAGTTGGGATTGAGCCGTGTCGGCGTCGACGGATTGACGATCGTACACGTTGGTTCGCCCCGCCGATCGGCGACGTCGTCGTTCTTCGTGTACGAGGGTACGTACCGGGAGGCCGGGTAGTTGCCGTACTTGGCGACCAGGTTCGGCAGGATCCAGCCGCGTGTCGTCGAGCCGCACGTTGTTCGGCTGGCGTGACCGTCTCGCTGGCACTGATGCCTGTGACCGGCGAGCGGCCGCGATCGCCGATTCGCATGAAGATGGGCGAGCTGCTGACGTTGCTTCATCGTCGACGTCCGTCATCACGATGTCCGTGCAGCTCGGCGCCGTCGACCGGTCTCGAGCGCGAAGCCGCGGGAGCGATCGAACACGACGTCGCGGATGGTGACGGTGTTGAATCCGGTCGTGCCTTCGGTGCCGAGCTTGATGCGCGCGGTCGGACCGTCCAGGTCGGTGGCGACCAGCTTCTGCGCCGAGTAGACGCTTGTCCAGGACGGATCCGGCGTCGTAACCGCTGACCGTGCAATGCTCGATCAGCACGTTCTGCAGTCGCCAGGAACGTGCCGAGGCCAAACGACGCCTTCAGCACGATCGCGTCGTCGGTCAGCGAGTTGAACACCGAATTGCGGACCGTGACGTTCTGCGACGCGTCGATGTCGATCGCATCGCGATTGGTGTCGACGATGATGTTGTCGATGGTCCAGCCGATGACGCCGGTGCCGATGATGCCGAAGTGGCCGCCGTTCTTCAGGTCGAGAAGTCGCGGAACGACGATGTTGCGTCGAGTTCTTCAGCGCGATCGCCTTGTTGGCGCCCGCCGCGGTACCCGACGCCGTGCGCACCGACACCTCGCCGGGGTCGTTGCCCGAGAGCACGTTGATCGGTCTCGTCGCGCGCGTTCAGCCGACCGCCGTCGATCAGGCCGGGGCCGGAGATCATCACGTTGTCGACGTCGACCCCGTAGATCAGGCTGTTCGCCCAGTGGCTGTGGCCGTGGTCCTGCAGGCCGACGAACAGGTTCGACCTCGGGCGCGTCGTAGAAGCCGCCTTCCTGGTTCGGCGCCGGTGCCGTGCAATCGCAGCGCGCAGCACCGAGTCCTTGGCGGCGAGGTGCAGGCCGACGTTGCTCTTGAGCCGGATCGTGTAGGTCTTGAACTCGCCTGGAGGAATGACGACCGTGCCGCCGCCCGCCGCGGCCGCGGCCGCGATGGCGTTGTTGATCGCCGTCTGGTTGGCAACGGCCGGGCCGCCCGCGACGGCGCCGTACGCTGTGATGTCGAAGAACGGTGCTCGCGGTGCCGGAAGTGCGCCGACGCCGCTGCCCGTCGCGAGCGGGATGACCGGGGGTGCGGCCTCTGCGCCGGCGGCCACCGCGAGCATGCCACTGACGGCGACTGCCACGAGCGTCTTGATGAATCGATTCATTTTCAGTCCCATAGCGTGAATTGCGATTGACGAACGAGTTCGGAGGGGCTCAACGACGCGAGAGTCGCGAGACGAGCGCTCGCCAAAGCGGCGGCGGGACGATGCGACCTGCACATGGCGGCTCCTCCTGATGTGTGATCGCACGGGGCCGGTCACGGAGCACGCCGACCTTCGATCGAACGATCACTTCGGCATCGTGCGCACGCCTTCTCTGGACGCACTGCACATCCATCCCGCGCCTCCCCGGCGGGGACCGCGCAGTCGCACGGTGCCGATCAAACTGTCAAATCACTGAAAAGGTTTTCATACATTCTCCGGGATTGGCTCCCGGCTTGTCAACGCCCTTGCGAAGCGGATTCGTAACCAATCGTTGCGCGGGACCCGCGGCGGCCGCTGGCTCGTGCTGCTCCGCGTTGATAGAATGGGTTTTCACGACGCAGGCGGCGCCCTTGGCCATCACCATTCACGACGTTGCCCGCCGCTCGCGCGTTTCGCTGACCACCGTTTCGCGCGCCTTCACCCAGCCCGGCCTGCTGCGCGCGGAGACGCGCGAGCGCGTTCTCGCCGTGGCCCGCGACCTCGGCTACCACCCGAACCGCGCGGCGCGCAGCCTGATCACCGGGAAGACGGGCAACGTGGGCATCGTTGTCCCCGATCTCGGCAATCCGTTCTATCCGGGCATCCTGCGCGGCGTCCAGACCCGCGCGCAGCAGGCGGGCTACGCAGTGCTGCTCGCGGACAGCGACGAGGACGGCGCCACCGAGGTCGATCTCGTGCAGCGCATGGCCAAGCAGGTCGACGGCGTCATCATCTGCGCGCCGTTCGCGAAGGACGCGCAGCTTCGCGGGCTCGCGGCGCAGCAGTCGCTCGTGCTGGTGAATCGGCGCTGCGAAGGCATTCCGGCGGTGCTCATGGACATTGCCCGGGGCATGCGCCACGCGATCCGTCATCTGCATGCCATCGGGCACCGCCGCTGCGCGTATCTCGGCGGACCGGCGGCGGCGTGGTCCAACCGCGAGCGGGTGCGCGGGCTGCACGTCGCCGCCGGTGCTCATGACATCGAGCTTGTCGAGCTCGGTCCTTTCGAGCCGAAGTTCGAGGGGGGCATTGCGGGCGCCGATCAGGCGCTCGCCTCCGGCGCAACGGCGCTGGTCGCCTACAACGATCTGATGGCGCTGGGCGCGCTCAGCCGGCTCGCCGCGCGCGGCGTTCGGGTGCCTGACGAAATGAGCGTCGTCGGGTTCGATGACCTGCTGTTCGCATCGATGAGCGCCCCACCCCTGACGACCGTCTCCATGCCGATGGAAGCGGCGGGCCGCGGGGCCGTGGACCTGCTGCTGGCGCGAATGAGCGATCCATCAGCCGGCCTGTCGACGAATGTCGAGCTCCCGACGCAGCTCGTGATTCGATCGACGACGGCGCCGCCTGCAGACCGTTCTTCGAGCGCCCCAAGCCGATCGCGGCGTGCGCCCGTTGCGGGCCGCGCGGGACCCGCCTGACGCAGCTCAGGCGTGTGCGGCGCGCGCGACAGTCCGTGCCGCGCCGTCGGCGTAGAGCGATTGCAGCCAACCGGCAACCGCGGACGTGAAGCGCGCGTCGTGCGGAAGATCGTCGCCGAAGACCGCGCGCAGCGCGAGGAGCGATCGCGCCAGGCCGGCAGGATCGCCCCGATGTGCGGCCGCGATCTCCCCGAACTGCTTTGCGAAGGGGTCGGAGACGGCGATCGCGTTGCCCTTCTCGTCCACGCCCGCCACGTAGCGCATCCAGCCGGCTACGGCGAGCGACGCAAGGCGCACGCTGCGGCCGGCAGCGAGATTCTCGCGCGTCGTCGCGAGGAGGCGTTGCGGCAGCTTCTGCGAGCCATCCATCGCGATCTGCTGCGTCCGGTGCGGCAGCGCCGGGTTGCCGAAGCGGGTGATGAGCGCCTCGCGGTACGCGGCAAGATCGGTGTCGGGCGGCACGACGAGCGTCGGTGTCACCTCGTCCTGCATCAGGCGACGCATGAACGCGACGAAGTCCGGCTGCGCGGCCACCTGGTAGATGTATTCGTGGCCCGCGAGAAAGCCGAGATACGCGAACGCCGAATGGCTGGCGTTCAGCAGGCGCAGCTTCATCGCCTCGAACGGCGCGACATCGTCGACGAATTGCGCCCCGCCCACTTCCCACTGCGGGCGCGGCGTCGCGAACGTACGCTCGATCACCCATTGCGCGAACGGCTCGAACACCACCGGCGCCGCGTCGTGAAGTCCGAGCGCGGCGTCGTTGTCCGCAATGTCCGCCGCCGTCGTGGCCGGCACGATGCGATCGACCATCGTCGACGGAAACGCCGCGTTGCCGTCGATCCACCGCGCCAGCGAAGGATCGTGCGCAGTCGCGAACGCCTGCACGATGCCCTGCAGCACCTTGCCGTTATGCGGCAGGTTGTCGCAGCAGACGATCGTCAGCGGTCCCGCGCCCTTCGCGCGCCGCAGCGCGAGCGCACGCGTCAGCAGTCCGACGACGCTGACCGGCGCCTCCGGCGTTGCCAGATCGCGCACGACGTCCGGATGCTCGAAGTTCAGCGTGCCGCTCGCGGGATCGTGGCAGTAGCCTTTCTCGGTGACGGTCAGCGAGACGATCTTCGTCGCGGGATCGGCGAGACGCGCGTCGACGCTTGCGCGCTCGGCGCCCAGGAACAGAACCTCGCGCACGCTGCCGACGATGCGCCGCCGCACGCCGGCGCGGCTCTTCTCGACGGCGGTGTACAGCCCGTCCTGCGGCGTCATCCGGTCGCGCACGTCCGGGCTGCGCAGGCTCACGCCGCTGATACCCCACGCGCCGCCGGACGCGGCGATCGCGTCGTCGGTGTAGATCGCCTGATGGGCGCGATGAAACGCGCCGATGCCGAGGTGGACGATGCCCACCGGCAAACCCGCCGCGTCGTACGACGGCCGCGCGACCGTCGACGGCAGCGTGGCGAGTGTGGGATGCGCCAGCCGGCGCGCAACGTCGCTCATGGTCATCCCCCGAGGTAACCGAACGCCTTGGGCAGCCACAGCGAGAACGCCGGCACGTAAGTGACGAGCATCAACGCCGCGATCAGCGCGCCATAGAACGGCCAGATCGTGCGCATCACGTAGCCGATCGACACCCCGCCGATCGCGCAGCCGACGAACTGCGTCGTCCCGACGGGCGGCGTGTTGAGGCCGAGCGCGCAGTTGATCAGCAGGACCATCCCGAACTGCACCGGGTCCATCCCGAGCTTCATGCAGATCGGCAGGAAGATCGGCGTGCAGATGAGGATCGTCGCCGCCATGTCGAGGAACGTGCCGAGCACGAACAGGATCAGGTTGACGAGCAGGAAGATCGTCCACGGATTCGTCGAGACCGCGGTCAGCGCCTTGCCGGTCAGCTCGGCGACGCCATAGAGGCTGATCAGATAGCCGAACGTCGCGGAAACGCCGATCAGCAGCAGTATGGTCCCGGTGGTCTTCACCGCCTTTGCGGCCGCCTTGAGGAAGTTCTCCCACGACAGGCTGCGGTAGACGAGCGTCGTCATCAGCAACGCATAGATGACGGCGATCGATGCCGACTCGGTAGCGGTGAACACGCCCGACAGGATGCCGACGATGATGATGACGACCACGAACAGACCCGGTATCGCAGCGACGAACGACCAGAGCACCATGTTCCAGCCGGGGAACTTGCCGGGAGGATAGCCGCGCTTGACCGCTACTGCGTACGCCGCCGCAAGATTGCACAGCGTCAGAATCACCGCCGGCACGATGCCGGCGAGAATCAGCGCCGCAATCGACACCTTGCCGCCCGCCGCGAGCGAATAGATGATCATGTTGTGCGAGGTGGGCATCAGCGCGCCGACCAGCGATGCGTGCGTCGTGACGTTGACCGCGTAATCGGCGGCGTAGCCCTCGCGCTTCATCATCGGGATCATCACGGCGCCCATCGCCGACACATCCGCCACCGGCGAGCCCGAAACGCCGCCGAACAGCGTGCAGGCGACGACGTTGGACATCCCGAGTCCGCCCCGAATATGACCGACGAGGCTCTTGGCGAACGTGACGATCCGGTCCGCGATGCCGCCGTAGAGCATGAGCTCGCCGGCGAAGATGAAGAACGGAATCGCCAGGAACGAGAACACGGTCATTCCCGACGTCATCCGCTGGAAGACGACGGCGACCGGCAGGCCCTCGTACAGGATCGTGCAGACGGCCGAGAGCCCGATCGCAAACGCGACCGGCACGCCGAGGATCAGGAACAGCAGGAACGACAGGCAGAGGATCGTCAGTGCCATGCCGGCTCCACTTCGGTGCCGTGCAGGAGCGCGACGATGTGCTCGATCGAGAACAGCAGGATCAGCGCGCCGGCGATCGCGACCGGCACATGGTTGAGGCCTTCGGGAATGCCCAGCGTCGGAATCTTGTAGTCCATCACCGACATCGCGAGCAGCGCGCCGTTGTACGCCATCAGCATGCCGAAGATTCCGACCAGCACGTGGATGACGATCTCGAGCTTCAGCCGCAGCCGCTCCGGCACCAGCACGAGCAGCGACTCCATGCCGATGTGACCGGCGTCGCGGACACCCACCGCCGCACCGAACATCGTCACCCAGATCACGAGGACGAGCGCCAGCGCCTCAGCCCACGTCGGCGTGTCGTTCATGACGTACCGGCCGAAGACCTGAAACGCCACGCAGGCGACGATCGCCATCAGGCCGGCGACCGCGATCATCAGCAGGTACCTGGCCAGCGGCGCGCAAATACGAGAGAGCAGCATGGGGACACCGGAGGGACACGGGCTGTAGCGACACCCCGGGGCCGCCCGCGGGCCCCGGGATGCGTTGCTGCGTTTACTGCGTGGCCTGCACCTTCTGCACCATCTCCTTCAGCTTCGGATCGGAGATGAACTTGTCGTACACCGGCTTCATCGCGTCCGAGAACGACTTCTTGTCCACGTCCACCACCTGCGCGCCGCCAGCCTCGACCTTCTTGCGCGATTCAAGCTCCTTCTCGTCCCACAGCTTGCGCATGTAGGGCACCGACTGCTTCGCCGCATCGCGGATGATCTGCTGCTCGGCCGGGGGCAGTGCGTCGAAGACCTTCTTGGACATCAGCAGCATTTCCGGCGCCATCGAGTGATCGGTGATCGCGTAGTACTTCGCCACCTCGAAGTGGCGCGATGTGTCGTACGATGGCCAGTTGTTCTCGGCGCCGTCGACGACACCCGTCTTCAGCGCCGTGTAGACCTCGCCATACGGCATCGGCGTCGCGTTGGCGCCCATCGCCTGCAGCAACGCAACCCAGAGATCGGACTGCTGGACGCGGATCTTCATGCCCTTGACGTCGGCGATCGACTTGACCGGCTTCTTGACCGTGTAGAGCGAGCGCGAGCCCGAGTCGTAGAACGCGAGGCCGACGAAGCCCTGCTTCTCGCAGGCCTTCAGGATCTCGTCGCCGATCGGGCCGTCGAGCACCTTGCGCATGTGCTCCTTGGACTTGAACAGGAACGGCATCGTCGGGACCATCGTCTCGGGGCAGATGTTGTTCATCGGCGCCACGTTGATGCGGACGAAGTCGAGTGCGCCGATCTTGGTCTGCTCGATGGTGTCCTTCTCGCTGCCGAGCTGGCTCATCGTGTAGACCTTGATCGTGTCCTTGCCGCCGGTCTTCTGCTTGATGATGTCGCTCATGTACTTCACCGCCATCACGGTCGGATAGTCCTCCGGATGGACGTCGGACGAGCGATATTCCTTGGCAGCCGCCGGCAGCGACACGGCGATCGCGACGGCAGCGGCGATGGTTTGCAAATGGAACTTCATGACAGTAACTCCTCCAGTTGATGATCCGCGTACGGCTCATGCCGGCTGCGGGTGCTCCTTGACGCGGGAGACGAGTTGCGTCGGATTGACGAAGCGCAGCGCGATCAGCAGCCACACCAGCGTCACCGCCATGTAGACCATCGCCATCGCGTCGACCGACTGCGGCGCGCGCACGCCGGCGGCGAACACCGCGTAGTACAGCGCGACGACCAGCGTCTGCGAATCCGGCGCCGGCCGTGAGGAACGTGAGCTCGAACATCGCGATCGTGCGCACCAGCACGAGCAGCGACGCGGCGAGGATGCCGGGCGCCAGCAGCGGCACCAGCACGTGCCAGAACATGCGGCCGGTGCTCGGCGCCGAACACGCGCGCCGCCGATTCGAGGTTCGGGTCGATCTGCTCGATGAACGGCGTCATCACCAGGATGACGAACGGCGCCGCCGGAATCAGGTTGGCGAGGATCACGCCCCAGATCGTGCCGGCGAGATGCGCCTTGTACAGCACCGTCGCGAGCGGAATGCCGTAGGTGATCGGCGGCACCATCAGCGGCAGCAGGAACAGCAGCATCAGCAGCGCGCTTGCCGCGGAAGTTGCGGCGCGCGAGCGTGTACGCCGCCGGCACGCCGATCAGCAGCGACAGGAACACGACGGCGAGCACGACCTCGACCGTGACCCACAGCACGATCGCCGAGCTGGAATTCCTTCCACGCCGCGGCGTACCAGCGTCGTCGTCCAGCCTTCGGGCAGCCAGGTGCCGAGCCAGCGCCGCGCGAACGAATTGGTCGCGACCGCGGCGATCATCAGCCCGATGTTGACGACGAACAGCGTCATCAGGCCGAGCAGCAGGCCGCGCCATGCGCGATCGAGCCAGCGCGCTGCGTCTGCGCGCTCATTCATCCCTTTGCCTCCGGCCACCGGGCCGCGATAGAACAGCGTTGCGCAGGCCCAGCACCGCGACGACGATGACCAGCTGCACGAAGCCCATGATCATCGCGATCGCCGACGCCAGCGAATAGTCGTACTGCTCGAACGCCGCCTCGTAGGCGGCGATCGAGATCACGCGCGTCGGCCCGGCCGGCGAGCCCAGCAGCACCGCGGACGGAAACACCGAGAACGCCTGCACGAAGGCGAGGCAGAAGCACATGGCGAGGCCGGGCGCGAGCAGCGGCAGATAGATGTGGCGGAACTGCGCGCGCGGCTCGGCGCCGAGCGTCGCGGCGGCGCGCGCCAGCACCGGATCGATGCCGGTGATGTACGACAGGATCAGCAGGAACGCGAACGGAAAGCCCGAGATGACCAGCGAGATCAGCACGCCCGCAGTAGTTGTGCGTCAGGCGGATCGGGCCGTCGTAGAGGTGGAAGAACTGCAGGAACTGCGACGAGCCAGCCCTTCGGCCCGAAATAGGTCAGCATGCCCTCGGCGATCAGCACGGTGCCGAGCGTGATCGGCACGACCAGGATCGTCGTGACCCAGCGCTGGTAGCGCGTCTTGACGCGCATCTTGAACGCGATCGGCAGCGCGAAGCCGACGTTGATGAGCGTCGCCGGCAGCGCGAGCTTGCAGCGTCGTCCAGATCGTCGGCCACAGATTGTCGGTCGGTGAAGAACTTGCGGTAGTTGGCGAGCCAGCTCCGCCCTCCTTCGGCGTCGAACGACAGCCAGCAGCCCGTAGAGGAACGGGTAGACGAACAGCAGCAGCATGAACAGCGCCGCCGGCACGACCAGCAGCAGCGTGCGGTCGAACGGCGCGCGCGCGAGCGGCGCGGCCGGCGGCGCATCGTCGCGCTCGTGCGTCAGCCTCGCCGGATAGACGAGCACGCGCTCGACCGGCACGTGCACGTGCGACGGTGTCGCCGAGCGCGGCGGTCGCCGGCGCGCGCACGTGCAGCAGCGTGCCCGCCGGCGTCACGCACGTCGACCAGCGAATCGCGGCCGCCGTATTCGACGTTGTCGACCGCGCCGGCGATCGCGTTGCGCCGCCGGCGCTCGCCGAGCGCGATCTCCTCCGGCCGGATCGCGACCGCCGCGCGCGCTGCCGGCCAGCGGCTGCTTGCGCATGCCGGTCGAGCCGGATGTCCGGGCCCGCGCAGCGTGACGCGGTCGCCGTCCTCGCGCGTCGACGTCGAGCTCGAGCACGTTGCGATAGCCCATGAAGCGCGCGACGTGCAGGTTCGCCGGCTGCGCGTAGACCTCCTCCGGCGTGCGCGATCTGCTGCACCACGCCGTCCTTCATCACGACGATGCGGTCGGCGAGCGACAGCGCCTCGTCCTGGTCGTGCGTGACGTAGATCGTCGCGCGGCCGAGCTCGCGTGTGGATGCGGCGGATCTCGGCGCGCGTCTCGATGCCGCAGCTTGGCGTCGAGGTTCGACAGCGGCTCGTCCATCAGGATCAGCGGCGGCTCGATGACGATCGCGCGCGCGATCGCGACGCGCTGCTGCTGGCCGCCGGAGAGCTGGCCCGGCAGCTTGTGCTCCTGCCCGGCGAGCTGCACCAGCTTCGAGCGCGTGCGCGACGCGCGGCGCGATCTCGGCGGCCGGCACGCCGCGCATGCGCAGGCCGAAGCCGACGTTCTTCTCGCACCGTCATGTGCGGGAACAGCGCGTAGTTCTGGAACACCATGCCGAAGCCGCGCTTCTCCGGCGGCAGCGTGTCGATGCGCGTCTCGTCGAGCCAGATCGTCCCGCCGGACAGCGGCAGCAGGCCCGGCGATGCAGTTGAGCGCCGTCGACTTGCCGCAGCCCGACGGCCCGAGCAGCGCGATGAACTCGCCGCGCCGGATGGTCAGCGTCAGCTCGTGCAGCGCCGTCGAACGCCGTGCCGCTCGGCGCCGGCGAAGCGGCGCGTGACGCGCGTCGAGCCGCAGTTCGCTGAAGTCGTGCTTCATGCGATCGCCGATCGAGTCGAGCGTCCGGACGTCGCCGCGACGCGAGCGCCGACGGCGCTGCGCTGCACGAGCGCGTGCGCGCTACTTCGTCTTCTGCGCGCCGACCTGCTGGTCCCAGATCCGGAACGCTTCGACCTGCGCCTTGGCGTCGAGCGACTGCGTGTGCGGGAACTCGCGCGAGCCAGCCTTCGTACTCGGGCCGGCCGAACTCCTTGATCGCGTCCTGGCTCTCCTTCGGCGCCATCGACAGCGGCACGTTCTTCACCGCCGGGCCCGGATAGAAGTAGCCCTTGTCGTAGGTGTACGCCTGCGCTTCGGGCGTCAGCAGGTACGCCATCAGGTCGAGCACGACGGCGAGCTTCTCCGGCGGCACGCCCTTCGGGATCACCATGTAGTGCGCGTCGTTGACCCACGTCATGCCCTTGAACGGCGCGACCTTGTAGTCCTTCGGCACGATGCCGAGCACGCGCGGATTGATGTCCCAGCCGGTCATCGTCACCGTCATGTCGCGCGAGCCTTCGCCCAGCTCCTTCATCACCGCGCCGGTGCCGGTCGGGTAGTACTCGATGCAGCTAGTTGAGCTCCTTCAGGTACGCCCAGGTCTTCTCCCAGCCGTTGACCGGGTCCTTCGGATCCTTGTCGCCGAGCATGTACGGCAGGCCCATGATGAACGTGCGGCCCGGGCCGGAGTTCGCCGGGCCGCGCGTAGATCAGCTCGTTCGGATTGGCCTTGCACCACGCGAGCAGCTCCGGCCGGCGTGGTCGGCGCCTGCTTCACCTTGTCGGGGTTGTATTCGAGCAGCGGACCGGCCGGCATGAACGTCACCGCGACGCCGTAGTCGCTGCGCGAGCTCCTGCATCTTCGCGGCCGGCCGGCTGGTAGTTCGCCATCAGGTTCGGGAAACTTCGCCGCGTGCGTCGGGCAGCACCTTCATCAGCAGGCCCTGCTCGATGCCGGCGGCGAGGAAGTCGGTGCCGGTCAGCACGAGGTCGATGTCGCTGCGGCCCGCGCCCTGCATCGCCTTCAGCTTGCCGGGCAGCTCCGGCGCCGGCGCCTTGGTGAAGTTGACCTTCGACGACGAGCTTCGGGATTCTTCTTCGCGTAGGCCTCGATCGCGTCCTGCGTCAGCGCGAGGTTGCCGGCGACGTCGACGATCGTTGATCGTCACGCGGGCTCCTCGGCATCGCGGGAACCTGCGCGAGCGCGGGAAGCGAGGTGGACAACGACGCGGCCAGCGCGGCGGCGACGGCCGCGCGCAGCACGCTGCGGCGCTTGCCGCATCGGGTTTTCAGTGCGCGATACATGGACATCCTCCTTCGGGGGGTGATTGCTTCGAACGCAGGGTTCAGGCGCGCGCTTTCGCCGGCCGCGGACGCGGCAGGGGCTTGCGCACCGGTACGGCGGCGGGCGGTTGCGTCTTGACGTCGACGCCGCGCTGGAATTCGCGCGCGACGCGGGAAATATGGCGATGCATGGCGGCGCGGGCAGCGTCGGCATCGCGCGCGACGATCGCCTTGAGGATGGCCGCGTGGTCGCGGATCGTCTGCAGCGCCAGGTCGTGCGTGTGGAAGTGCTGCTGCAGCCGGCCCCACAGCTCGGCGCGCTGGTCCCACAGTCCTTCGACGACGAGCTCGAGCGAGCTGTTGCCGGTGGCCTTGGCGATGCGCAGGTGGAACTCGCGATCGGCGGCCTCGCGCGCGGCGAAATCGTCGACCTGCTGCTCCATCTGCAGCACGCACTTGCGGATCGCCTCGAAGTCCTGCGGCTTGCCGTTGCGCGCCGCGAGCGCGGCGATCTCGCCTTCGACCAGCCGCCGCGCGTCGAGCAACTCGAACGGCCCGGGGCCGCTGTCGACGCCGTTGCGGCCGCTCGCGCTGTCCGGTCCCGTGACGAAGATGCCGGTGCCGACCCGCACCTCGACGAGCCCGCTCATCTCGAGCGAAATGATCGCCTCGCGGACCGACGTGCGCGAAACGCCGAGCGAGACCGCGAGCTCGCGCTCCGCGGGCAGCCGCGTGACCCCGCGGGGAACTCGCCGCTCGCGATCAGCTGCGCGATCTGATCGGCGATCTGGCGGTACAGGCGCTTGGGCTCGACGGCCGTCAACGGCAAGGGAATTCCTCCGACGCATGCGAACAGCAGTGCGTGACGACGGCCTGCCGGACCGGCGGCCGCTCTTCACAGCATCTTAGCCGCGACCTATACTGTGGTCAAGTGGTCAGACCACCAGACCAACGAGCGCTGGCGAGCGCTGCCTTGCGGCCGGCTCAGCCGGCCGCGACGCCGCGTCAGGCTGAAGCCTGACCTACAAGCATGACCGGAGGACAACCCATGAAGATCACCAACGCCCGCGTCGTCGTCACGTCGCCCGGACGCAACTTCGTCACGCTGAAGATCGAGACCGACGCAGGGCTCTACGGCATCGGCGACGCCACGCTGAACGGCCGCGAGCTCGCCGTCGCGTCGTACCTGACCGACCACGTCGTCCCGATGCTGATCGGGACGCGACGCCGCGCGCATCGAGGACACGTGGCAATACCTCTACCGCGGCGCGTACTGGCGGCGCGGGCCGGTGACGATGTCGGCGATCGCCGCGGTCGACACCGCGCTGTGGGACATCAAGGCGAAGGCGGCCGGGCATGCCGCTCTATCAGCTGCTCGGCGGCCGCAGCCGCGACGGCGTGATGGTCTATGGCCACGCCAACGGCAACGACATCGCGGAGACGATCGACGAGGTCGCGCGCTACGTCGACCTCGGCTACAAGGCGATCCGCGCGCAGTGCGGCATTCCGGGGCTCGCGTCGACGTACGGCGTGGCGAAGGACAAGATGTACTACGAGCCTGCCGACGCGGCGATCCCGACCGAGAACGTGTGGTCGACGACGAAGTACCTCGACCATGTTCCCAAGCTGTTCGACGCCATCCGCACGCGCTTCGGCTTCGATCATCATCTCCTGCACGACGTCCATCATCGCCTGACGCCGATCGAGGCCGGCCGTCTCGGCCGCTCGCTCGAGCCGTATCGGCTGTTCTGGATGGAAGACCCCACGCCCGCCGAGAACCAGGCCGCGTTCCGTTTGATCCGCCAGCACACCGTCACGCCGATCGCAGTCGGCGAAATCTTCAACACCATCTTCGATTGCCAGACAGCTGATCGCGGAGCAGCTGATCGACTACATCCGCACGACGGTCGTGCATGCGGGCGGCATCACGCATCTGCGCCGCATCGCGCATCTCGCGGAGCTCTACCAGGTGCGCACGGGATCGCACGGCGCGACCGATCTGTCGCCGGTCTGCATGGGCGCGGCGCTGCACTTCGACACCTGGGTGCACAACTTCGGCATCCAGGAATACATGCGGCACACGCCGGAAACCGACGCGGTGTTCCCGCATGCGTATTTCTTCGCGGACGGCTACCTGCATGCCGGCGAGGCGCCCGGCCACGGCGTCGACCTCGACGAGGCGCTCGCGGCGCGCTACCCGTACCGGCCGAGCGCGCTGCCGGTCAACCGTCTCGAGGACGGCACGATGTGGAACTGGTGACCGCCGCGAGATTGCGGTCTCAGTCCGCCTTGTAGTGCCCCGACTTGCCGCCGGATTTTTCCAGCAGGCGCACGCCGTCGATGCGCATCGCGCGATCGACCGACTTGCACATGTCGTAGATCGTGAGCAGGCCCACCGACGCCGCGGTGAGCGCCTCCATCTCGACGCCGGTGCGCGACAGCGTTTCGGCAGTCACTTCGATCGTCACGGCGCCGGCCTCGTCGTCGAAGCCGAACGTCACGGCGACGCGGGTGAGCGGCAACGGGTGGCGCGAGCGGGATCAGGTCCGCGGTGCGCTTCGCCGCCGCGATCGCCGCGATGCGCGCGACGCCCAGCACGTCGCCCTTGGCCGCCGTGCCCGCGCGGATCCGCGCCAGCGTGTCGGGCTGCATCAGCGATGCGACCGCCGGCGCGCGCGACACGACGGGTGACGTCCTTGCGCCGCGACGTCGACCATGTGCGCCTGGCCGGCGGCGTCGAAGTGGGTAAAATGCGTCGTGGACGCGTGGCCCGCCGCCAGGTTCGACGGGCCGCGGGCCCGGCGGGACGTCCCCGCCGGTTTGCGTTTGCTGGTGGTGACGCTTCCCATGAATGCGCTTGGCGCGTTGAACTCGTGCACGCCGCGGGCATCTTAGCACCAACCTCGTCTCGCGCCGGGCCGGCCCTGCCGCCCTTGATACGCTCCCGCCGCACCGCTGTGTCCCACCGCATGATCGCGTCGTGCGTGGCAGTCGCGTTGGCGATCCTGCCGCCTGTCCCTTCGCTGGTCGCCGCATGCCGGCGAGCCGGTGTTCTCCCGCGCGCCGGATGCGCTGCCCGCCACCTCCCGCCGTCGCCCTCGCCGCTGCCCGACCTCGGCGACGCATCGCAGGCCGACCTCTCGCCCGCGCAGGAGCGCAAGCTCGGCGAGACGATCATCCGGCAGATCCGCGCCGGCGGCGGCTACATGAACGATCCGGAGGTCAACGATTACCTGAACGAGCTCGGCCAGCGGCTGGTTGCAGCGGCGCGAAGGACAAGGGCAGGAGTTCGAGTTCTTCGCGGTGCCGGATTCGTCGATCAACGCGTTCGCGCTGCCCGGCGGCTACATCGGCGTTCACACCGGCCTCATCCTGCTCACGCAAACGGAATCCGAGCTTGCGGGCGTGCTGGCGCACGAAATCTCGCACGTCACGCAGCACCACATGGCGCGGATGATCGCGGGCCAGCAGCGATTCGCTGCTGATGACGCTCGCGGGACTGGCGCTCGCGGTTCTCGCATCGCGCGCCGGCGGATCGCAGTCGGGCGAGGCGGTGACCGGCGCCATCGCCACCACACAGGCGCTGGCGATCCAGAACCAGCTCAACTTCACGCGCGAGAACGAATACGAAGCCGACCGCATCGGCTTCCAGCGCCTCGATGCCGCGGGCTTCGATACCACGGCGATGGCGACGTTCATGGAGCGGCTGCAACGCGCGATCGCGCTTCGTCGACAACGGCAACGCGCCGTCGTACCTGCGCACGCACCCGGTCACCCTCGAGCGGATCGCCGAAGCGCAGGCGCGCGCGTTCGGCCGGCCCTACCGCCAGGTGGCGGACTCGCTCGACTTCCACATGGTGCGCGCGCTGTTGCGCAGCTACGAGGGCGAGGCGAAGGACGCCGTCGCTCTTCTTCGACAACGCGCTGGCCGAGCGCAAGTTCAACAACGAGGTCGGCGATGCACTACGGGCTCGTCGCATCGCTGTTGCGCGCCAAGGACTACAAGCGCGCGAAGGTCGAGCTCGTCAACGCTTGAGAAGATGGCGCCGCCGCACCCGATGATCGACGCGATGGCCGGTCACGTGCTGCATGGACAGCGGCGACGTGCCAGCGGCAATCGCCCGCTTCGAGGCGGCGCTCGCGCGCTACCCGAACAAGATGCAGCTCGTCTACGACTACCCGGAAGCGCTGATGAAGGCCGGCCGCAACGCCGAGGCCGCGGCGTTCTGCGAAAAGCAGCTCGAGCGCTTTCACGACCGACGGCCCGCTGCACCTCACCGCCGCGCGCGCATATGCGGCACTGGACAAGCGGCTGCTGCAGCATCGCCACCAGGGCGAGTACTACGCGTGGCAAGGCAATCTGAAGGGCGCGATCGACCAGTTCGAGCTGGCGGCCAAGGCGGGCGACGGCAACTTCTACCAGTTATCGGAAATCGACACGCGGCTGCGCGTATTGCGGCGCGAAGTGGCCGACCAGCAGAAAACCACCGGATTCGGCCGCCCGGGTTGATCGCCCGGGTTGATCTCCCGCGTAGGCCAATGCCTACCGCCGTTGGCGAGATGCGCCGATGGCCCGACGCGGCACGGATTGCGATGATGAACTCCTCGATGCGGCGCCTGCTTGGGCCACGCGGGGACCGTTCAACTACATGAGGAGCTCATCATGCATGCGAAGCCTGTAATACTCGCGTCGATGGTGTGCGCCGCCCTGCTGGCTGCGGGTTGCGGCGAACGCTCGCCGAGCGACAACATGGCGCGCAACGACGCCGCCACTGCGCCGAGGGTGCCACCCCCCGCAGCGAACCCTGCCGCGCCGATGACACCTCCGGCCGACGCCGCGCCGGGCGCAAAGGTGGCAGAAGCGATCACTGACACGGCGCTGACTGCCAAGGTGAAGACGGCTCTCGTTGCCGAGCCCGGAATCAAGTCCACCGCGATCGATGTCACGACCAAGGACGCAGTCGTGACGCTGACCGGCACGGTCGAATCGAGCACCGAGCGCGCGAAGGCGCGGATGGTGGCCGAGAACGTGCAAGGCGTGAAGAACGTGGTCGACAACCTGGCGCTCAAGTCCTGACGACCTGACGACGCAAACTTGAAAGTGCCCGGTGCGCCTCGCGTGCCGGGCACTGTGTCGACTGTCAGGTGCGGGACCTCCCACGCGCCTTCACGATGCGCAGCGTGACGACCACGTCACTGGCGAAGCGTGTGTGCGGCTGCCACCGCACGGTCGAGGGGGACCGCCGTGAAAATCCTTGTCGTCGACGATCACCCGCTCATCGTGCAGGCGCTGGAGCGCTGGCTTCCGCAGGCCGACCCGTCCCTCGGCGTACTGCGCGCCGGGAGTCGCGAGCAAGCGCTGACAGTGCTGGCGCGCCATCCCGACTGTGCCCTCGTATTGCTGGATCTCGCGCTGCCGGGTGCCCGCGGTCTCGATCTGCTCGCGGAACTGCGTAACGACCACCCGCAACTGCCGATCGTCGTGCTGTCGGCCACACACGATCGCGCCACGGTCGGCGCAGCGCTCGCATCGGGCGCGCGCGGCTATGTCTCCAAGACCGCGAGTCCCGACGCGCTGCTCGACGCGATTCACACTGTGCTGGCGGGCGGGCGCGGCGTAACGTCCGATTTTGCGCGCGCCGAGCCGACGGTGCCGGGCATTCCGGCGCAAGCACTGGGATTGACGCAGCGGCAGGCCGAGGTGCTGCAGCTGCTGGTGCAGGGCAAGCCCAACAAGCTCATCTGCCGCGACCTCAAGCTTTCCGAAGGGACGGTGAAGGTTCACGTGAGCGCCATCCTGCGCGCGCTCAACGTGCGCTCGCGCTCACAGGCAATCGTCGAGCTCGCGCGACGGGGCGTGACCGTCGACGCGTTCGCCGCACGGCGCTGACGTGTCGCCGCGCCGGGCGGTGACGGCCGAGCTGCTGGCGCGTGCCCGCGCCGATCAGGTGGCCACGCTTTACACGCGCGGCCACCTCACGTCGCTGTCGATGGGCCTCGGCGCGCTCATTTTCTGCGCCGTCATGTGGCGCGACGTCGAGCTCCCCGCGATGCTCGCATGGCTCGCACTCATCGCGCTGAACCAGTCGTGGCGAACGCTGCTGGCGCGCGCGTGGCGGCGCGCGCGTCCGGGCATTGCAGCGGCGGCGCGCTGGGGCCGCTACTGGGCCGCGGGCTCGATGGCGGCTGGCACGCTCTGGGGCGTCGCCGCGTGGGTCGCGTTTCCTGCCTCGCCGGCGCAGGAAGCGCTGCTCATCGTCTGCCTGTTCGGCGTAGTACTGGGCGGCCTCAACCTCACCGCCGTGTATCGGCCGTCGTTCTACGCTTTCGTCCTCCCGGCACTGGTGCCGCTGATCGTGCGCGTCGCGCTGCCGGGCGACGTCGTGCACGTCTATACGGCGCTGGTGATGGCAGTCGTGCTGCTGTTCGTGCTGATCTTCGGCCATCACGTCAACGACGTGCTGACGCATTCGCTGGCGATCCGCTATGAGAACGCCGATCTGATCGGCGAGCTGCGCGCACGCACGCGCACCGCGCAGGACGCGCGCGCCGCGGCCGAGGCGGCAAACCTTGCGAAGAGCCAGCTCCTCGCCGCAGCGAGCCACGATCTGCGCCAGCCGTTGCATGCCCTCGGACTGTATGTCGCGGCGCTCGCCGCGCAGGCGCGCGACAGCGCGTGGCGCGATCTCGTCGGCAGCGTGCAGACGGCCGCAGAGGCGCTGGACCGTGAATTCGAGCAGCTCCTCGATCTTTCACGGCTGGAAGCCGGCGCGCTGGTCCCGGAAGTGGCCGACGTCGCGCTGGCGCCGCTTTTCGCGCGCCTCACCGCGGAGTTCGCACCGCAGGCGGCGGCGCGCGGCATTTCACTCACCGTCGTCCCGACGCGCCTCGCAATCCGCACCGATCCGCAGCTGTACGCGCGCATCGCGCGCAACCTCCTGGTCAACGCGATCCGCTATACGCGCGAAGGCGGCATCGTCGTCGGCGCGCGTCGCTGCGGCGAGGGCGTGCGGCTCGACGTCGTCGACACCGGATGCGGAATCGCCCCCGAGCACCTGGCGCACATCTTCGACGAGTTCTATCAGGTGACAACGGAGGGTGCGGGGGCGCGCGCTGCCGGCGGCATGGGCCTCGGTTTGGCGATCGTGCGGCGCTTCGCGACGCTGCTTGGCCATCCCATCGCCGTGGCTTCAGAAGCCGGCCGCGGCTCGCGCTTCTCCGTCACCGCTCCACGCATCGCGACGGCGGCGAGTCGCCCGATTCGCGCGCGCACGCCGCGAGCGCAGGCTGCGCCATCGCGCGCGAACACGCTCGCCGGCGCGCTCGTTGCGGTGATCGACGACGATCGCGCCGCCGTCGCGGCGATGCGCGCGCTGTTCGCGACGTGGGGCGCCGAGGTGGCCGGCGGCCGCGACGCGCGTGCGACCCTCGCCGCGTGCGGTGACACCGGCCGCTATCCCGATCTCATCGTCGCGGACCTGCACCTCGAGAACGGCGCCTGCGGCATCGCAGCGGTGCTGCGGCTTCGCGCCGAGCTCGATGTAGCGATCCCGGCGTTGATCGTCTCGGGCGACACGGCCGCGAGCGCGCACCGGCGCGTGCGCGATGCGGGGCTCGCCCTCCTGCCAAAGCCGGTGTCGGCGGCGGCGCTGGCGGCCGCGGCGGCCGCACTCGTGGCCGGAACGCCCAAGCCGCTCCCTGTGTAGACGACAACACTGCGTGACAGCGCCTTCGCACAAACAAAACCGCCGCGGTATGCGTCAGCGTGCGCATCCCGCGGCGGGCAAAGGGTGGTCCCGCGCGTGGCCGCGGGGGGGTTGCGGCGCCGGGAAATCCAGCCGCGGGACCATTGATGGTTCGTCCGAGTTCGTGCGTGAATCGCACGAATCTCGCTGCTGCATGAGTCGATTATTCCTTGGCGATGTTGGACTTTCAACCGATTTCCGCTGCAAGCCGACTAGCGGCTTCGTTTGCATCGTTTAATGCCCGCAGCATGAGCGGTGCGTCTTCATATCAGATTGTTTTTACTGACGTATTCATCTGTCGTTTCCGTGTGTGTCAACTCCTCCAGTGTCACGCTCCCTGACGACAAGCGGTCGGCCGGCCCGGCGGTCCGGTCACATGCGCCCCAGCTGCCTTGCCAGCGCGCGGACGAAAGAAAAGGCGGCCGCAGCACTCGCTGCGACCGCCCGAATGGGCCCTCCGAAGGCGACAAGAGCGAGAGGCGCGGAGGCCGCTCTCCTCTCTGCGTAGACCCGCTCAGGTGCCGCGGCGCTCCATCATCTTTTCGCGGAACTTCTCCATCCGCGCAGCGCGCTTGCCGAGCGCCTCCTTGACGACCGCCTTCTGGTCCGGCGTGAACGTCGCGTAGAGCGCGAGCCATTGGCTGCGAATCTGCTTGCGCAGGGCGGTGTTGGCGGCTTGCGCGTCGTCAGCGACCGCGGCGACCGCAGCGAGATCCGGCTCCGTCTTCGCGAGCTCGGCGGACATCGCCGTGCGAACCTTGTCGAAGTTCGCGCGTCCGGTGTCGCGCGCGGACTTCGATTGCGCGGCCGCCGCGTCCCACATCGCCTGCTGCGACGTGTTGAGCTTGAGGTCGCTCTTGAGCGCCGCGATGACGTTGATGAAGTCCGGGCCTTGTCCTGGCCCGCCATGGTGATGTCCCGGCTCCGCGAGGGCGCTGCCTGCGAACGCGACGACGGTTGCCGCGGCAACGGCCGCGAGGGTGGGAGTGATTCGATTGCGCATGATGTTGCCTTTCCTCGAAGTGGTGGCTCGCAAGTCGCCCGCTCCGTCCGGCGAAGCTGCCGTGACGGCGGACTTGAACGTTAGGGCCTGATTGTCGGCGGTCGTTCGCGGCGCCGCACCCGCCATTGCAACCGGACGTTGCGCTTTAACCCCGGGGTTACAATCGGTTACATCACCCGACCGCGCATTCACGCGCCGGCGCGCTCTAAGCTTGCATCATGTCTTCACGTGCCCCCTCCCCCAAGATCCTCGTCGTCGACGACGACGTGCGCCTGCGCGACCTGCTCACCCGCTATCTGGCCGAGCAGGGCTTCCAGGTGTCGGCGCTTGCCGACGCGCGCCAGCTCGACAAGAAGCTGCAGCGCGACCCGCCGCACCTGATCGTGCTCGACCTCATGCTGCCCGGCGAAGACGGTCTCGCCGTGTGCCGGCGCCTGCGCGGCGCCGGCGAGACGGTGCCGATCATCATGCTGACGGCCAAGGGCGAGGACGTCGATCGCATCGTCGGCCTCGAGATGGGCGCCGACGACTACCTGCCCAAGCCGTTCAATCCGCGCGAGCTCGTCGCGCGCATCCACGCGGTGCTGCGCCGCCACGGCGAGCGCGCCGCGCCCGGCGCGCCGAGCGACGGAAGGCCGCGTGCCGTTCGGCCGCCATACGCTCGACCTCGCCGCGCGCACGCTCGAGCTCGACGGCCAGACGACGTGCGCTCACCACCGGGCGAGTTCTCGCTGCATCAAGGTGTTCGCCCAGCATCCGCGCCAGCCGCTCGCGCGCGAAAAGCTGATGCTGCTCGCGCGCGGCCGCGACCACGAAGTGTTCGACCGCGCGATCGACGTGCAGGTGTCGCGGCTGCGCAAGCTGGTCGAGCCCGATCCCGCGAATCCGCGCTACATCCAGACGGTCTGGGGCTTCGGCTACGTGTACGTGCCGGACGAACCTGCACCGGCGCACGCCGACGGCGATGCCGCGTCGGCGGCCGACGCCGCCGGCACGCCGTGACGCTCTGGCCGCGCTCGCTGTTCGGGCGCCTCGTCCTGCTGCTCGTCGTCGTGGTCGCGCTCGCCGCGGTGATCACTGCGGTGCTGTTCAGCCGCGACCGCGCCGCGCTCATCGCACGGCAGCTCAGCGAAACCAAGATCGTGCAGTTGCAGGCGATGCGCGCGGCGCTCGAAGGCGCCGACGGACCGCGAGCGCCGCGAAACGCTCGCGCGCCTCGGCCGCGAATACGGCGTGCGCATCGTCCCGGAGAGCGAGCGGCCGCGCGCCGGCGGGCCGCCGGCGCTGCGGCCCTGCGATGCAGCGAGCTGGACGAGCGCCTGCGCGAGCGCTGGGCCCGGAGACCGACGTGCGCTTCGCGCCGCGGCTCGGCCAGCTCTTCGTGCGCATGAAGGCCGGCGACGTCGGCTACTGGGTCGGCTTCCCGGTGCCGCCGCGCCGCCCGACGACGAGATCCCGTCGCGCGCTGTTGCGTGTGGCGCTCGATCATGCTCGCGCTGCTGCTCGCGGCCGCGTTCGCGTTCGCGCGCTATCTCGCGCGGCCGCTGCGCGAGCTCGAAGCGGCGGTCGAGCGCGTCGGGCGCGGCGAGTCGCCGCCGCCGCTGCCCGAATCCGGTCCGTCGGAGATCGCGGCGGTCAATCGCGGCTTCAATGCGATGATGGGCAACCTGCGGCAGATCGAGCACGATCGCGCGGTGCTGCTCGCCGGCGTGTCGCACGACCTGCGCACGCCGCTCGCGCGGCTGCGCCTCGGCATCGAGATGAGCGCGCGCGACGAGGCGACGCGCGCCGGCATGGTCGCCGACATCGAGGAGATGGACCGCATCATCGGCCAGTTCCTCGACTTCGCGCGCGACGACGCGCAGGCGGCGCCGGAGAAGCGCGACCTCAACGCGATCGTCGGCGCTTGCGTCGACGCGCTACGCGAGCGCCGGGCGCGACGTGCGCTTCTCCGCCGGCGACGTGCCGCCGGTCGCGCTGCGCGACGACGGCGATCTCGCGGCTCGTCGCGAACCTCATCGACAACGCGCTCGCCTACGGCGCGCCGCCGGTCGAGGTGACGACGGCGCGGCGCGACGACGCGCTGGTGCTCGACGTCGCCGATCGCGGTCCCGGCATCGCGCCGGCCGAAGTCGAGCGCCTGAAGCAGCCGTTCACGCGCGCGTCGGCATCGCGGGCCCGCGCCGACGGCGCGGCCGGCGCGGGACTCGGGCTTGCCATCGTCGATCGCATCGCGCGGCTGCACGGCGGCACGTTCGACCTGCTGCCGCGCGACGGCGGCGGCACGATCGCGCGCGTGACGCTGCCCGTCGGCGCGTGACGTGCCTATTGCTGCGATGCGGACGACGCGGCTCGCCGCCGTCGCCGAGCAGCACGACCGCGCGAGCGCCGCGATCCCCTCCCCGCGTCCCGTGAAGCCCGAGCCGCTCGGTCGTCGTCGCCTTGACCGACACGCTCGACCGATTTCGCAGCCCAGGTCGGCGGCGATGTTCGCGCGCATCGCCGCAACGTGCGGCGCGAGCTTCGGCGCCTGCGCGATCACCGTCGCATCGACGTTGCCGATCGCAGTAGCCCCGCGCAGCGGCGAGCGCCATCGCGTGCCGCAGCAGCGTCGCGGCTGTCGGCGCCCTTCCAGCGCGGGTCGGTGTCCGGGAAAGTGCGCGCCGAGGTCGCCCAGCGCGAGCGCGCCGAGCATCGCGTCGGCGATGCGCGTGCAGCAGCACGTCGGCGTCGGAATGGCCGAGCAAGCCCTCGTCGAAGCGGAATCGTCACGCCGCCGATCACGAGCGGCCGGCCCGCGACCAGCGCGTGCACGTCGAAGCCGTTGCCGACCCTGATCATCGTGTCATCCCTGCGCCGCGACGATCGCCGCCGCGAGCGCGAGATCCTCGGCGTACGTCATCTTGATGTTGGCCGGACTCGCCGCGGACCAGGCGCGGCATCGCGCAGGCGCCGGTCGCCGCCAGCGCTTCGACCGCCTGCGCTTCGTCGGTCCACGCGCTCGCGGCGTCGCGCGACAAGGCGCGCGGCGAGCACGCCGATGGCGAAACATCTGCGGCGTCTGCGCCTGCCACAGCGATGCGCGGTCCTCGGTCCGCAGCACGCGCACGGCCGCCTGTACGCCGTCCGCGCGCTTCAGCGTGTCGGCGACCGGGACTGCGAGCAGTCCACCGACCGCGTCGTCTTCGAGCTCGCGCACAAGCCGCTGCAGCGCTTCGCGCGGCACGCAGGGCCGCGCGGCGTCGTGCACGAGGATCCAGTCGTCGCGGTTTGCATCGCGATGCGAGCAGCGCCAGCGCGTTGCGGACGGTGCCGGCGCGCGTGACGCCGCCGCAGCGCAACCGCGTCCACGCCGGAACGCGCGCCGACGATCCGGGCGTAGTCCTTGTCGTCCGGCGCCAGCGCAACGACCGTCGCGTCGGCGCGGAGCGCGGCGAGGCGATCGAGCGTCCGCGCAAGAAGCGGCACACCCGCCAGGTCCGCGTACTGCTTGGGCAGCGCGCCGCCGAATCGCGACCCGCCGCCCGCCGCGGGAACGATGACGAACATCCGCGTCGCAGGCACCGTTCAGTTCGTCTTCGGACCGATGTGCTTGGCGAGGAACCGCTCCATCTGCTCGTAGAACGCGAACTGGTTCTCCTCGTTGCGGAAGCCGTGGCCCTCGTTGTCCTTCACGATGTACGGCACGTCGATGCCGCGCGCCTTCAGCGCCGCCACCATCTGGTCGGACTCGTCCTTGTTGACGCGCGGGTCGCGCGCGCCCTGCGCGATCAGCAGCGGCGCCTTGATCCTGTCGGCGTTGAGCGCCGGCGACGCCTTCGTCAGCCGGTCCTTGTCCTTCTCCGGATGGCCGACCATCTCGTACATCATCTCGAGGTAAGGCTTCCAGTACGGCGGAATCGTCTTCAGGAACGTGAACAGGTTGGCCACGCCCACATAGTCGACGCCGCAGGCATAGAGGTCGGGCGTGTAGGCCATGCCCGCAAGCGTCGCATAGCCGCCGTAGCTCGCGCCGTAGATGCAGATGCGCTTCGGGTCGGCGATGCCCTCCTTGACGAGGTACTGGACACCGTCGGTGATGTCGTTCTGCATCGTGCCGCCCCATTCCTTGAAGGAGGCTTCCCAGAACTTGCGCCCGTAGCCCGTCGAGCCGCGGAAGTTCATCTGCAGCACCGCGTAGCCGCGACTGGCGAGGAACTGCACCTCGGGATTGAAGCCCCACGAATCCCGGAACCACGGGCCGCCGTGCGGATTGACGATGACCGGCAGGTTCTTCGCTTCCTTGCCGTTCGGCACCGTGAGGTAGGCGTTGATCGTGAGACCGTCGCGCGACGTGTAGACGATGGGCTTCTGGGTGGCCATCTTCGATTCGGGCAGCCACGGCTGCACTTCGCCCAGCTTCGTGAGCTTGTCCGCCGCGCGGTCGTACAGGTAGCGCGTGCCCTGGGTGCGGTCGTTCGACGCCGCGACGATCATCCGGTTCTCGTCGTCGGTCGTCGACTGCAGGCTGACGAAATAGCCGGGGAGCCTGGCCTCGAGCGCCTTGAAGAGCTTTTCGGCGTCGGGGTCGAGGTAGTGCCGCTGCCTGCTTCGCGGTCTCGTAGCTCGCGTACGCCGCGCGCTTGCGGTGCTTCGACCACGCGAGGCCGGCGATGTCGACGTCGTCGCGCTGGTACACGACCTTCTCTTCCTTGGCGGTCGCGGGATCGACGAGCACGATCGCCACCTTGTCGCGGCCGACGTTCGAAGCCACGTACAGCTTCTTGTTGTCGGCCGTGAAAAATTGCGGACCGAACGAATCGCGGAACGACGTCGTCAGCACCGGCTTGAACGGCGCCTTCGGATCGTCGCGATACAGGTACGTGTTGTTGACGCCGTCGGTGGCGATCGCGTAACGGATCCTCCCTGCGTGGTCGGCGCCCCACGACGTGATGTTGCCGGGATTCTCGGCGACCAGCGTCAGGTTGCCGGTGGCGAGGTCGAGGTCGTAGACGTCGAAGATCTCCTTGTTGCGCTGGTTGAGACCGACCAGCATCCGGTCGGGAAACTCGTCGAGCGCATCGACGATCTGCGCCTTCACGCCCGGGAACGGCGTCACGTCCTTCGGCTCGCCGCCGCGCTTGTCGACGACGACGATGTGATCGTTCTCGTCACCGCCCACGTCCTTCGTGTAGACGACGCGATTCGGCCCCTTCCAGAAGTAGTTCGGGATGTCCCGGTCCTTCTCGGACGTGATGCGCACCGGCTCGGCCTTGCTGCCGACCGGCTGGACGTAGATGTTCATCCGCCGCTCCCACGGCTGCATGAACGACAGCGTCTTGCCGTCGGACGAGATGCGGAAATACGCGCGCTCCGGGTTGCGGAAGAAGTCGCGCATCGGAATGGAACTGGCGTCCTGCGCAGACGCGGTGACGGTGGTCATGAGGATGGTGGCTGCGAGCAGGTTCTGCAAAAGTGGCGACATGACAGTATGCGAAGAAATTCCCGGCGCCTTTCGGCGCGCATTTTACCTCTGCACGTCGGCACCCGCGCCCGACAGGGGTGAACCGGCTGCCAGCGGGAGCAGCGCGGCGCGGATCGCCGGCGGAATCGGAACCGGCCGCTGGGTAGCGCGGTCGACCCAGACGTGGACGAAGCGGCCGTTTGCGGCCGGCTCGTCGTCACCTTCGCGGAACAACCCGATCTCGTAGGTGACCGACGTCGTGCCCAGGCGTGCGACGCGCAGGCCGGCGTCGATGCGCTCAGGAAACGACAGCGATTTCCTGAACGTGCAGCTCGTCTCGACGACGAGTCCCACGACGGTATCGCGCGCGATGTCGAGGCCGCCCGCGCGAATCAGGTGCTCGTTGACGACCGTGTCGAAGTACGAGTAGTACGTGACGTTGTTGACGTGGCCGTAGGCGTCGTTGTCCATCCACCGCGTCGGGATCGTCCGGAAGTAGGGATACGCTGACGCGCTTCTCACCCTCGCGCGCGGGCTCAGCCACCCGGCACTCCCATCATCCGCGCGTCGAGGAGCTCGATCCAGTGCCGTACCGGCGTGCGCGTGCCGGCCGCGAGGTGGGTCATGCAGCCGATGTTCGCCGTGGCGATCTCCGCCGGTCGCCCCGATTCGAGCGCCTTCAGCTTGTTGTCCCGCAACTGGCCCGCGATCACGGGCTGCAGGATCGAATACGTGCCGGCCGAGCCGCAGCACAGGTGCGCGTCCGGCACCGGCGCGAGCTCGAAGCCCATGTCCTGCAGCAGGACCTCGACCTGGCCCTTGATCTTCATGCCGTGCTGCAGCGTGCAGGGCGGATGGAACGCAATCCGCCGTCCCTGCGCCTCGGGTGCCACGAGCGGCAGCACCCGATCGATTTCCGCGCGCACGACTTCGATGGGATCGCGCGCGAGGCTCGCGACCTTCACGGCCTTGGCGGCGTATGCGGGATCGTCCTGCATCACGTAGCCATAGTCCTTCACCATCACGCCGCATCCGCTCGCGGTGACGACGATCGCCTCGGCCCCGCGCTCGATCTCGCCGTGCCACGCGTCGATGTTGCGCCGGATCAGCGCGCGCGCATCGCCGTGCTCGCTCAGGTGGTAGGGAAGCGCGCCGCAGCAGCCGCCGGCGTCGCTCTTGGCCGCCGAGATGCCGATGCGGTCGAGGACGCGCGCCATCGAGGCGTCGATGTTCGGCGCCAGCGCGGGCTGCACGCAGCCCTGCGCGATGACCATGCGCCGCGCGTGACGCTGCGACGGCCACGCGCCCGCTGCCGGCGCGTCGGGGATCCGGTCGGCCGAGTTCGCGCGGCAGAAAGCTCTTCGCCAGCCGCCCCGCCGCCAGCGCAGCGCCGAACAGCGACTTCGACAGCAGGCCCTTGCGCAATGCGTAACGGCGCGCCGTTTCGGCCGGCGTGCGGCCGACGCGCTCGTCGACGACCTTGCGGCCGATATCGATCAGCCGACCATACTGGACGCCGGATGGGCACGTCGTCTCGCAGCTGCGGCACGTGAGGCAGCGATCGAGATGGAGCTGCGTCTTGGCGGTGACCGCGGCGCCTTCGAGCACCTGCTTGATCAGGTAGATGCGCCCGCGCGGGCCGTCGAGCTCGTCGCCGAGCAATTGATACGTCGGGCACGTGGCCGTGCAGAAGCCGCAATGGACGCATGCGCGCAGGATCGCGTCGGCCTCGCGGCCCTCGGGCGTGTCGCGGATGAAAGGGGCGAGCGCGGTTTCCATCAGAAGTCCGGATACAGGCGACCGCGATTGAGAATGCCCTGCGGGTCGAACGTGGCCTTGAGGCGCTGGTGCAACGCGAGCGTCGTCGCATCGAGCGGCGCGAAGGCGCCAGGGGCTTTGTCGTGAGCGCGAAACAGCGTCGCATGGCCGCCATTCGCCGCGGCCCAGGCGCGGATCGGCGCCGCGGCGGTTCCCGCGCTCGTCGCGAGCCAGCGCAGCGCGCCGCCCCATTCGACCAGCTGCTCGCCGGCGAGGTCCGCGTGCGGCGCCGACGAGCGCACCGACAGGCGCCACAGCACCATGCCGGACTCGCGCGCACGCGCAAAGAACGGATGCGTGTGATTGCGCACGGCGGCCCAGAGCGCGGCATTGTCGGCATCCTCGGCGCCCCCCATCACGCGCAGCGCGGTGGCCACTGCGGGTTCGGCGCCGGAAAGGCGCACCCACAACCGCCCCCCGTGATGACACGTCGCCGACAGCGGAAGCGGCCGCCCGCCCCATTCGTTGACGCGGCGAATCGATTCCCCGGCATCGCAGTCGAACACGACCGTGGCCTCCGCTTTCGGCAGCGGCAGGCACTTGAGCGACACCTCGGTGATGATTCCGAGCGTGCCGAGTGCGCCGGTCATGAGCCGCGCGACGTCGAAGCCGGCGACGTTCTTCATCACG
Source organism: uncultured beta proteobacterium (assembly GCA_963851465.1). GTDB lineage: Bacteria > Pseudomonadota > Gammaproteobacteria > Burkholderiales > Casimicrobiaceae > VBCG01. The sequence goes on along the minus strand of CAWKPJ010000013.1, from coordinate 197,436 downwards.
CGACCGCCGAATGCCAGCGTTTCGCCGGTGCCGTCGACAACGCGCACGCCGAGCACAAAATCCCGCGCCGCGCCGCTGTAGGGCCGACGCGGGCCGGACATTCCCGAGGCCACGGCGCCGCCCAGCGTCGACCCGACGCCGAAATGCGGCGGCTCGAACGCGAGCATCTGCCGCTCGCCGCGCATCGTGCTTTCCAGTTCTCCGAGCGGCGTGCCGGCGCGCGCTGTGACGACGAGCTCCTTGGGCGCGTAGTCGACGATGCCGGCGAAGCCGCGCGTGCTGACCGTCCCGGCCCTGGACCGCGTTGCCGTAGAAGGCCTTGGTGCCGCCGCCACGTATTTCGAGTGGCTCGCGCGCGGCCGCCGCCGCGCGCACCGTCTCGGCGAGATCGGCGAGCGCGGCCTCCGCCATCAGAGCCGGCCGGCCGCCGCGAGTTTGTCGCGATAGATGATGCGCGGCTCGTCAGCCTCGATGATCATCGTCTCGGCCAGCGCCGCCGTTTCCCATTCGCGCAGCAACGGATGCGCCAGCAGCGCGGCGAGATACGCCTTCGCCGCGCCCTCCGGCACAACGCCATAGGTCTGGAAGCGGAACGCAACCGGCGCGTAGAAGCAATCGGCGATCGAGAACGCACCGCAGAGGAAATCGCCGCTCGCTGCGAACCGTGCGCGCGATTCGTTCCAGATCTGCGTCGACGCGCCCGATGTTCTGCACGACCGCCGGCGACCACGGCCGCACGTCGATGCGCTCCCGGATGCACATCGTCATGTCGTTGCGCAGCGCGCCGAAGCCGGAGTGCATCTCGCAGGTGATCGAGCGCGCCCAGGCGCGCACGTGCGGCGCCTCGGGCCACATGCCTGCATGGCGTTCCGCCAGGTATTCGGCGATCGCGAGCGTATCCCATACGCGCGTCTCGCCGTCGTGGAGGCACGGCACCAGCGCCCGACGGCGAGAACGCGAAATACGGCGGGATTGGGCGTGACACCGCCCAGCGGGGAGAAGATCTCCTCGAAGGGCGCACCCGAGAGCTTCGTCACGAGCCAGCCTCGCAGTGACCACGACGAGTAGTTCTTGTTGCCGAGATAGAGCTTGTACATGCTAGAGGGGGACCGTCTTGCCGGGATTCATGATGTTGCGGGGGTCGAGCGCGCGCTTGATCGCCTTCATCAGCTCGACCGCATCGCCATGCTCGGCGACGAGCGCGCCGAGCTTGTGGATGCCGATGCCGTGCTCGCCGGTGCAGGTGCCGCCCATCGCGATGGCGCGCAGGCTGACACGCTTGGCCAGCGTTTCCGCCTTCTCGCGTTCGGCCGGATCGTTCGGGTCGAACAGCACGCTCAAGTGGAAGTTGCCGTCGCCCACGTGCCCGACGATCGGCGCGATCAGTCCCAGCGCCTCGACGTCCGCGCGCGATTCCAGCACGCAATCGGCGAGCCGCGAAATCGGCACGCACGCGTCCGTCGCGAACGCCTGCTTCCCGGGCGAGAGCGCCATCGCGGCGTAGTACGCGTTGTGCCGCGCTTTCCAGAGGCGCGTGCGGTCCTCGGGCTTGGTCGCCCATTCGAATGCGCCGCTGCCGTGATCGGCGGCGATCGATTGCACCGTCTCCGCCTGCTCGCGCGTACCGGCCTCGGTGCCGTGGAACTCGAAGAACAGCGTCGGCTTCGCTTCGAAGCCTGTGAGCTTCGAGTACTTGATGCAGGCGTCCATCTGCACGGCGTCGAGAAGCTCGATGCGCGCAACCGGAATGCCGAGCTGCATCGTGGTGATGACCGTATCGACCGCGGACTTGAGGTCGGGAAACTGCGCCACGGCTGCGGAAATCGCTTCCGGTATGCCGTACAGCCGCAGCTGGATCTCGGTGATCACGCCGAGCGTGCCTTCGGCGCCGATGAAGAGACGCGTGAGGTCGTAGCCGGCGCTCGACTTGCGCGCGCGGCCGCCGGTGCGCACGATCTTGCCCTCGGGCGTGACCACGGTGAGGCCGAGCACGTTCTCGCGCATCGTGCCGTAGCGCACGGCGTTCGTTCCCGAGGCGCGCGTCGACGTCATGCCGCCGATCGTCGCGTTCGCGCCGGGATCGATCGGGAAGAACAGGCCCGTGCCGCGCAGCTCGGCGTTCACCTGCTCGCGCGTGACGCCGGCCTGCACGCGGCAGTCGAGGTCCTCCGCGTTCACTTCGAGCATCCGGTTCATCTGCGAGAGGTCGACGCAGACGCCGCCGTAGAGTGCTGCCACATGCCCTTCGAGCGACGTGCCGACACCGAATGCAATGACCGGGATGCGCGCCGCATGGCACAGCTTGACGATGGCGGCCACTTCCTCGTTGCTGTGCGGGAACACGACGACGTCGGGAAGTGCGCTGTCCGCCATGCCTTCGCCGTGGCCATGCTGCTCGCGGATCGCTCGGGTCACGGTCGCGCGCTCGCCGTAGGCGTCGGAAAGCGATCGCACGACGCCCGCGACGGCCTCGGGCGCGGGACGCAGGGCGGGATCGACAACGAGATTCATGGAGAGAGGCCCTTCAGAAGCGCGGCAGGTCCGGATGCCGCAGTTGGCCGTCATGCACGTGCATGCGGCCGAATTCCGCGCAGCGGGCGAGCGTGGGTACGCCCTTGCCCGGGTTCAGCAGGCCTTCGGCGTCGAACGCCGCCTTGATCGCGAGGAAGCGCGTGAGCTCGGCTTCGCCGAACTGCGTGCACATGCCGCGCATCTTCTCGATGCCCACGCCGTGCTCGCCGGTGATCGTGCCCCCCACCTCGATGCACAGATCGAGGATGCGGTCGCCGAACTCGACGGTCCTCTCCTTGTCGCCGGGCTTGTTGGCGTCGAACAGGATCAGCGGATGCAGGTTGCCGTCGCCCGCGTGAAACACGTTCGCGCATTCGAGCCCGAACTCGCCGGACCACGCCGCGATCTGCTTCAGCACGCGCGGCAGCGCGGCGCGCGGTATGGTGCCGTCGATGCAGTAGTAGTCGGGCGAGATGCGGCCGACGGCAGGAAACGCCGCCTTGCGACCCGACCAGTAGAGCAGACGCTGCGCCTCGTCCTTGGAGACGCGGATCTCCGACGCGCCCGCCGCCTCCAGCACCCGCTTCACCTCGGCCATTTCCGCCGCCACTTCCTCGGGCGTGCCGTCGGCCTCGACCAGCAGCACCGCCGCCGCGTCGAGCGGATAGTCGGCGTGCACGAACTGCTCCACCGCGCGCGTCGCGGCCTGGTCCATCATCTCGAGTCCCGCCGGGATGATGCCCGCGGCGATGATGTCGCCCACCGCCGCGCCCGCCTGCTCGACGTCCGTCGAACGCCGCGAGCGCGACCTGCGCGAGCTGCGGCTTCGGCAGCAGCTTGACGGTGATCTCGGTGATGACGGCGAGCAGGCCCTCGCTGCCGGTGATCAGCGCCAGCAGATCGTAGCCTGGCGCGTCGAGCGCGTCGCCGCCGAACTCGACGATCTCGCCGGTGATGAGCACGGCGCGCACGCGCTGCACGTTGTGCACGGTGAGGCCGTACTTGAGGCAATGCACGCCGCCGGCGTTCTCCGCGACGTTGCCGCCGATCGAGCATGCGATCTGCGACGACGGATCGGGCGCGTAGTAGAGTCCGTACGCCGCGGCCGCGTCCGAGATCGACAGGTTGCGCACGCCGGGCTGGACCACGGCGGTGCGCGTCAGCGGGTCGATCGACGAGGATGCGCTTGAACTTCGCCAGCGACAGCACGACGCCGTTCGCCGCCGGCAGCGCACCGCCCGAGAGGCTCGTCCCCGCGCCGCGCGCGACCACCGGCACGCGCGCCGCGTGGCAGCGTCGCAGGATCGCGATCGACCTGCGCTTCGTTCTCCGGCAGCGCGACGGCGGCGGGCAGCGCGCGGTACAGCGTGAGCCCGTCGCACTCGTAGGGCTTCGTCTCCTCCGGCGTGACGAGCAGCGACGACGGCGGCAGGATCGCCGCGAGCGCGCGAATGGACGTTGGGCGTCGAGCATGGCGGCTTGGAGCCGCGGCGCCCGGCATCGTCGTGCCGACGCGCCGCAGCGACGTCGATTATTTCACAAAGGCGCGCCGGACGCCGCGCGTCCTGCCGGTACACGCGGCCGTCTTCGCTAGAATCCGCGCTTTCGGCGGCTACCCATTCGAGGCGCGCCCGAACACGAGGAGGAGATCATGCGCTCATCCGTTCACGCGTGGCTCGCCGCGGCTGCTCTCTGCGGCATCGTCGCGGTGCACGCCCGCCGTCGCGCAGACGACGCTGAAGATGAACATCTCGATCAGCCAGAACTCGCACTACGGCGTGGCGATCGACACCTTCGCGCGCGAAGTCGAAAAGCGCACCAACGGCCGCTACAAGGTGCAGAACTTCTACTCCGGCGCGCTCGGCGCCGAGCGCGAGTCGATCGAGGCGCTGCAGCTCGGCACGCTCGACCTCACGATGACGTCGACGGGCCCGGTGCCGAACTTCGTGCCCGAAGTCGCGATCCTCGACATCCCGTTCCTGTTCCGGACTACGCGCATGCGCGCGCGGTGCTCGACGGCCCGATCGGCCAGGACATGCTGACGAAGTTCCACGCCGAAGAGCATCAGCGCGCTGGCCTGGGGCGAGAACGGCTTTCGCCACATGACCAACAGCAAGCGCCCGGTCAACGCGCCCGACGACCTGAAGGGCCTCAAGATGCGGACGATGGAGAATCCGGTGCACATGCAGGCGTACAAGGCGTTCGGCATCATCCCCACGCCGATGGCGTTCACCGAAGTGTTCACCGCGCTGCAGCAGGGCACCGTCGACGGGCAGGAGAATCCGCTGTCGGTGATCTCCGCGGCCAAGTTCGACCAGGTGCAGAAGTACATGACGCTGACCGGCCACGTCTACTCGCCGGCGCTGATCCTGATGAACAAGGCGCAAGTGGGACAAGCTCTCCGCGGCCGACAAGCAGGCGTTCGCCGAGGCCGCGAAGGAAGCGGTGAAGGCGAACCGCGCGCGCATCGACGAAGACGAGAAGCAAGGCCGTCGCCGACCTGCAGTCGCAAGGGCATGACGATCGTCGAGAACGTGGACAAGGCGCAAGTTCCAGGCAGCGCTCGGCGCCGACGTTCGCCGAGTTCGGCAAGAAGTTCGGCCAGGACAACATCGACAAGATCCGCAACGCCAAGTAGCCGCGTCCGCAGCCGCCGCAGGAGCCCCGATGCGGAGCTCTTCCTGCGCGTTCGAGCGCGCGCAGCGACGGCGCTCGCGCTCGCCTTGGCGCGTGCGCGATGCTCGTCGCCGCGGCGTGCCTCGGGCTCTACCAGATCCTGTCGCGCTTCGTGTTCGCAGCAGCCGGCCGAATGGTCGGAGGTGCTGGTCCGCTTCACGCTGATCTGGATGGTGTTCCTGGGCGCGCCGGTCGCCTTCCGCCAGGGCGCGATGGTGTGCGTCGACTGCGTCTACCGCATGGCCGGGCCCACGGGCAAGCGCGTGCTCGACTGGCTCGTCGCGCATCGCGCGCGCTGGTGCTGATCGCCGTGATGATCTGGTTCGGCTTCGACTACGCGTGGCGGGCGCGCTTCCAGACGATCAGCGGGCTCGAGTCGTTTTCGATGACCTGGGCGTACCTCGCCATCCCGGTCGGCGCCGTCTTCTCGCATCGCTCGGCATCATCGGCTGCCTGCTCGACCCGCGCCGCAACGAGCTCGAAACGGCGCAATAGGCGCATCGCCGATGCCCACCACGATGCTCGTCACGATGATGCTGTGCTTCGCGCTCAGCGATCTCGGTCGCGGTGGCCATCGGCATCGCGAGCCTGGTCGGCGCATGGCAGGCGAACCTCAACCTGCTCGCGGTCGTGAAGGAGATGTTCGGCGCGATCAACAAGTTTCCGCTGGCGGCGATCCCGTTCTTCATCCTCGCCGGCAACCTGATGGAGATCGGGCGGCATCTCGACGCGGCTGGTCGAATTCGCGAAGGCGATCGTCGGCGGCGTCCAGGGCGGCCTGCCGGCGACCTGCGTGCTGACCTGCATGATCTTCGCCGCGGTCTCGGGATCGAGCGTCGCGACGACCTTCGCGATCGGCGCGATCCTGATCCCGGCGCTGATCAAGCACGGCTATCCGACCACTTACGCCGCCGCGCTGCAGGCGACCGCGGCCGAGCTCGGCGTCATCATCCCGCCTTCGATCCCGATGATCCTCTACGGCGTCTCGGCGGAGGTCTCGATCGGCGAGCTCTTCATCGCCGGCTTCGGCCCGGGCCTCCTGATCGGCGGCGCGCTGATGGTGTTCGTCATCGTCTACGCGCGCTGGAAAGGGCTACGGCAAGGGCGACCACGAAGGCCGGCTGCCGTTCTTCGACGGCGACGCGGCGCGCCGGCGCTGGCGCTGCTGATGCCGGTGATCATCCTCGGCGGCATCTACGGCGGCGTCTTCACGCCGACCGAGGCGTCGGTCGTCGCGGTGTTCTACGCGCTGATCGTCGGCATGTTCGTCTACCGCGAGATCGACGGTGAGCGACCTGCCGCGCGATCCTGAGGAAGAGCGTGATCTCGTCGGCGGTGATCATGTTCATCATCGCCAACGCCGGGCTGTTCAGCTACCTGATCACGCGCGCCGGCGTGCCGGCGCAGATCGGCGCATTCCTCGTCGAGTGGCTGCAATCGCCGGCGCTGTTCCTGCTCGGCGTCAACGCGGCGCTGTTCGTCATCGGCATGTTCATCGAGACGTCGGCGTCGATCATCGTGCTGGCGCCGATCCTCGCGCCGGTCGCCGTGCATTTCGGCATCGACCCCGTCCATTTCGGCATCATCATGGTCGTCAACCTCGCGCTCGGGCATGATCACGCCGCCGTTCGGCGTCAACCTGTTCGCCGCCTGCACGGTCGCGCGGATCTCGCTCGACCAGATCGTCACGCGTCTGCTGCCTTTCGTCCTGGTGGTGCTCGGCGTGCCTGATGGTCATCACGTATGTCCCCTGGATATCGATCGGTCTTCGGGATATCGTTTACGGGCGCTGATCGGCACACCCGGGGCAAATTCCAGAAAATTGGTACGGAAATTGCGGCGACGTATGATCATTCAAGACTGCTCGACCCGCGATCCCTATGGAAGCCGCTGAAATCTATGCAAAGACCGAGCTCGGCGTGCGCGAGCTCAAGGAGCGCACCGTCAACCTGCCGTTGCCGTTGCGCGGCCTGCTGATCATGGTGGACGGCAATCGAACGATCGCCGACATCCTGGCGAAGGCGCGAATGCTCAATCTCGACGAATCCGCGCTGTCGACCCTCGAAGACGGCGGCCTGATTGCGAAAAAATTCTCGGCGCCGTCCGACCGCGGTGCCGCGTCCACGGCCGCTCCGGTGCGCAGCGAGGACGAAGTCGAGCGCTATCTGCGGGCGCAACAGATCATGAGCGACGCCACGAACAAGCATCTCGGCTTTCGCGGCTACGGCCTGATGATGCGCCTGCAGAAGACCGCGAACATCCGCGACCTGCGCGACCTGCTGCCCGACTTCGCCGGGGCGCTGCTCAAGCGCGCGGGCGCGGAAGTGGCGACGCCCATCGTCGCCAGCGTCGAGGCGATCCTCCTGCACGGGAACAGCTGACCCCACGCCCGTGCGGCGCTGCGGCGGCGCCTTGCTGACGTCTACGCGCCGCGCCGCGACCTGATCCGGCGCGGGGGCATGTCCGGCGGCGTGTCCGATGCCGCGTCCAGCCCGAACATCTGCACGAGCAGCGCCTCGGTCGCAGCGGCGATCCGGGCGCGCGCGCGCGGCGTGGCGGCGGCCCGAGCCATCGCCACCGCGCCCGACAGCGCGGAAAACACCGCGAGCGCGACGTCGCGCTGCGCCATGCCGGGCACCTCCGGAAAGCGCGTTTCCACCTGCGCCAGCAGCGCCGCGGTCCGTGTCGCAAAGCGCTCGCGGAAATCGTCGCCACCGCGGGCGACGTCCGGCAGCAGCAGCGTCAGCGGACAGGCCTTGCCGAGCGCCGGGTCGTCGAGCTGCGCCAGGTAACGGCGGATGAGCTCCCGCAGGAACGGGCGCGCGCCAAGATGCTCGGTCCCCTCGGTCAGCCGCGCGAAACTGCGCTCGATGCCGTAAAGGAGCGCCTCGCGGGTGAGCTCCTCCTTCGACGCAAAGTGCGCGTAGAAGCCCCCGACGGTCAGGCCCGCGGCGCGCATCACCGCGTCCACGCTGGCGCCGTCGACCCCGCGATCCTTCAGGACCTCCTCCGACGCCGCGAGGATGCGGGCACGGGTCGCCCCCTTGTGTTCGGCTGGATAACGTGCCATGATGAGTATAATATTACGATTATAATGAAACATGCAAGAAATTTTGTTGAAACACCCTTGGCGTAAAAGTTTGGTTGCAGGCACGGCACTGCGAGAAAGCCCGACACAGCTTTTGAAGGAGTCTTCGATGGAATCCGTGATCGCTCTCCCATCCCGAACGAACGATGTCCTGACGCTCGCGAGCGGCTATCGAGCCTTCGTGAGCCCCATCACGCCGGCGTCGAAGCCGCTGATCGCCGCGGCGATGTCCCGCCTCTCGCTCGAATCGAGCCGCCGGCGCTTTTTCACGCCCCGCACGAGCCTGTCCGAGCGCGAGCTCGATGCCCTGACCAGCGTCGACGGCGTGCGGCACTACGCGTTCGGAATCTGCGGTCGCGGCGCGGACGGCACGGTCGAAGGAATCGCCACCGCGCGTTTCGTCCGCACGGTGGAGGATCCGCGCGTAGCCGAGATCGCGCTGACCGTCATCGACGACTATCAGGGACAGGGGCTCGGGAGGACGATGCTGGGCCGCCTCGCTGCGGCTGCGCTCCAGCGCGGCGTCGCGCGGCTGCGCGCATTGATCGTTCCCGACAACGCGCCGGTGCTGGGAATGCTGCGCAAATACGCACCCGCCGCGCGCTTCACCTACGACGGCGAGATCTACACCGCCGACATCCCGGTACCGCAGCTCGCCATGGCGCTCCCCGCCGCCGCGTAGCGCGGCCAAGGGGAACCCCCACGCTCACTTCGTTCGCTGCCCCCACAGGGGGAGCAAGCTTCCCTTGGGACGGCCCGGCGGGAAGCTAGTCGCGCGCGGCGGGCCGCACAATCAGCACGCGGAACGCGACGAAGGCGCACACCGCCCCCACCGCGGTCACGGTCGCCATCGCCCGCGACGTGCCATCGAACGCGAGGCCGACCGCAAGCGCGGCCGTCGACGCCGTCACGAACTGCACGAACGACAGCAGCGACGACGCGGCCCCCGCGATCTGCGGGAATGGCGTCAGTGCGCCGGCGATCGCCTGCGGCATCGTCGTCATCAGCGCGACCATGTAGAAGAACATCGGCACGACGACGGCAAGCGGATGCGTGACGCCGGCCCACGCGAGCGCCGCCACCGCAAGCCCCGCCACGACCAGCAGGATCGACGCGCGCCGGATCATCGTGTCGATGCCCCAGCGGCGCACCAGCCGGATTCCGATCGTGGCGCCGGTGACGTTGCCGAGCATCACCGCGCCGAACAGCAGGCCAAAGTCCGTCTCGCCCTGCCCCATCACCGTCACGAACACGAATGCGCTGCCGGCGAGGAACGCGAACAGCCCCGCATGCGTGAATGCGACGACCAGCATGTAGCCGACGAAGCGCCGTGAGCGCAGCAGGCGGCCGAAGTTCGCGACGACGACCGCGGGCCGCGTCGCCGTCGTGTCGGGCGTACGCAGCGTCTCGGGCAGCGCCGCAAACACCCACGCGAGCAGCGCGGTGCCGTAGACCGCGACCAGAACGAAATTTGCCTGCCACCCGAACCACACATGCACGTGGCTGCCGAGAATCGGCGCAACGACCGGCGCGATGCCGAGCACCATCCCCATCAGCGACATCACGTGTGCCGCGCGGTCACCGCTGAACTGGTCGCGCACCACCGCTCGCGGTACCACGGCGATGACGGCGATGGCCAGCGCCTGCACACCGCGCGCCGCGATCAGCATGCCGATGGTCGTCGCCAGCGCACAGGCCGCCGACGCCAGCACGAATATCGCGAGGCCGCCGAGCAGCGCCGGACGACGCCCGTAACGGTCGGACAGCGGGCCGACGAAAAGCTGCGCCACGCCCCAGCAGTACATGTACACAGTGAGCGTGAGCTGGACTTCGTGCGGCGACGCCGCAAGCGCACGCGTCATCGACGGCATCGACGCCAGGTAGATGTCCATCGCGAACGGAGCGGCGGCTATGAGCGCGCCCAGCAGGAGCGTCGACGCCGGAGAGCCGCGATTTCGCATCGACGTAGCGGAGATTCCTGACCTTATGCAGGCGCCAGTGTAGTCGCAAACGGCAATGCTCCGCCGCACGCCGAGGGGCCGACATTGCTTGCACTGCCCTCGTTCGATCCCCTAAGCTGTCGGATTGCGGTGCATCGAGCGAAGCGAAGTCGCCTAGAGAGTCGAGATGAAAATAGTGTTGAGTTCGTCCGGAAGCGTCACGGTGGTGGGAATTCTGGGCAGCGTCGACGGCTTGACCGCCGACGAACTGTTGCGAACGCTGGCGGACCGCGTCAGCGAAGGGTCGTCGCGGCTGGTGGCCGATTGCTCCGCGCTCGAGTACACGAGCAGCGCAGGTCTGCGCTCGCTGCTGGGTGCGGTGAAGCTCGCGCGGCAGAATGGCGGCGATCTGCGCCTCGCCGCGATCCAGCCGGCGGTGCTGCGGGTGCTCGAGCTGTCGGGGTTCACGAGCATCCTCAAGTATTACCCGGACGTCGACGCCGCGGTGGTCAGCTTCGCCGAGCCGGCATGATGCAGGCTGTCGAGGCCGCCAAGCCGCCACAGCGACGCCGCGGCGTCGCCCTCGTCATCGGCTCGGGGAGCGTCAAGTGCGCCGCCTCGCTGGGACTCGTCAACGCACTGAATCGCGCGAACATACCGGTGAACATGCTGGTCGGCTGCAGCGCCGGATGCCTGTATGCAACGCTGCTCGCCTCGGGCCGCACGACCGCCGACGCCGCGCAGATGACGCGCGAACTGTGGACGAGCTCGATCACCGAAGGCCACAATCGTCGCGCGTGGCTCAAGGCCGCGTTCCCGCGGCTGTTCGGCTTCGACGCCCGGTTCGGATTGCGCGACGACAAGCTGATCATGGAGCGGTTGAACGACGCGTTCGGCGACACGCAGATCGAGGCGATGCAGATTCCTTTGCACCTTGCCGCCACCGATTTCGCCACCGGCAATCAGGCGGTCTTCTCGCGCGGGCGCGCCGTCGATGCGATCCGCGCGAGCATCGCCGTGCCGTTCCTGTTCAGCCCCTGGCCGATCGACGGGCACCTGTACATCGACGGCTACATGTCGGATCCGCTGCCCGTGGGCGTGGCGATCCGCGAAGGCGCCGACGTCATCGTCGCGATGGGCTTCGACAGCCCGTACCAGGAGCGCATCTCGACGGCGGGGCGCTTCGCGTTTCAGGTGAGCGCAATCCTCTCCAACAACCTGCTGAAGTCGCAGTTCTCGTTCCACGGCCTCGCGCACCACGCCGAGATCATCTCGATCATTCCCCAGTTCAACCAGCGGATCCGGCTGTTCGACACCGGGAAGATTCCCTACATCATCGAGGAAGGCGAGCGTGCCGCCGAAGAGCAGATTCCGTACTTGACGCGGCTTCTCGACGCGCAGGCGCCGGTCGGACCCGCCTAGCGTGGAGTCCAGCGCAGGAGGAGCGCTGCGATGTCGTCGGTCTGAGGGGCAGTCCCGCAATGCGCGCGCACGTTGTCGCGCACCGTATCGAGAAGGCTGCGGCCATGCACGCGCGCCAGGTCCGACAGCGCCGCGACAAGCCGCGTCTCGCCGAACTGGACACCCTCAGTGTTCGCCGCCTCGGTGATGCCGTCGGAATACACGAACAGCCCGTCGCCCGGTTGCAGCGTCAGCGAGCGCGCCGCATAAGCCGTTTCGGGCATCGCACCTACGGGCATCGCGGGTCGGGCGTCGATCAATTCGGTGACGCCCGCGGCGCCCAGAAGATACGGCGGAAGGTGGCCGGCGTTCGCGTAGTCGAGCACGCCGGTCCGAAGATCGAGCCGCGCCAGGAACAGCGAGCAGAACATCGACTTCTCGTTCGCCTTGCAAAGCTCGCGGTTGACCGCGGCCAGCACCCGGCCGGGGTCGCTCTCGTCACGCGCGGCGCGTGGTGCGCGGCCCGCGAGCGAGCGGAGCACGCTCCAGGTGCGCGCCATGAAAATGGCCGCAGCGACACCCTTGCCCGACACGTCGCCCAGGCCGATCCACAGCGTCTCCGGATCGCCGAACAGATAGTCGCAGAGATCGCCGCCGAGCTCGCGCGCAGGCTCGAGCATGAAGTGCATCGCGACGGGACCTTCCTCCGGCTCGTGATCGAGCGGAACCATGCCGACCTGCAGCTCGCGCGCTGCGGCAAGCTCGTGCCCGAGCTCCACCATCCGTTCGCGTGCGGTGTCGCGAAGCCGCTTCTTCTCCAGCGTGGCGCCGACGCGGGCGCGCAGCATCGTCACGTTGACGGGTTTGGTGAGGTAGTCTTCCGCGCCCAGCTCGATGCAGCGCACGACGCTTTCCTGCTCCGACGCCGCCGATACCATGATCACCGGCAACGAAGCAAGGCGGCGCTTGCCGCGCAGCGTCTCCAGCACCTCGATCCCGTTGATCCCCGGCATCATCAAGTCGAGCAGCACCAGATCGAAATTGGACCGCTCGACGAGCTCCAGCGCCTCGCGGCCGTCGGCCGCCAGCATGACGTTGGGATAGCCGAGCTGGTGCAACCGCGCGCAGAGGATTTCGCGGTTGTCCTCGTTGTCGTCGACGACCAGCAGCGAGCAGGAGGCGTTGTCGTTGGCGCTCATCGTCATGGTCAGCGTGCCGATGCGGGCGCGCGACCGATCGGGTAGTCTACGGCAACACGGGCGCCCTCCTCGGCGCTCGGCAACGACGAACGCGACTGCATAAAAATGGAGAAGAAGCTCTATACGATCGTGCCGCTGCGCAACGACGCTTCGGTCGCCAAGAGGCGTGCATCCGATGGTGCGCCTCAACCGCATGGTGCGCATGTGTCGGGTGCCCGATGGCCGTCGTGCTGGTCGCCACTGCGCGCCTCGACGAGCCGACGCCGCGATGGATGTGGGCCGCGCTCATCGCCTACGCGGTGGTGTGGCCCCAGGTCGCGTACTGGCTCGCCCGCCTGAGCAAGGACCAGAAGCGCGCGGCGCACCTGTGCCTGATGTTCGACTGCGCGTGTTTCGGCGCCTCCGGCACGCTGCTCGGCAACCAGCTCGTGCCGAGCTTCGTGCTGATGACCGGCATCCTTACCGCCGTGGCCGGCGTCGGCGGCGTCCCGTTGTTCCTGGCGGGGTTGACGGTCCTGGGCGTGGTGTTCGTCGCGGGATCGTTCGCCACCGACTGGAAGGAGGCGGCGCGGTCGGACCTCCTCACGATCTTCCTGTCCCTCGCGATCGCGTTCCTGTTCCAGCTCCTGCTGGCGATACAGGCCTTCTTCCAGGCGCGGGAATTGATCCAGCGGCGGCGCTTGATCGAGGAGCAGAGCCAGCAGATCGTCGAGCAGAACGAGGCCTTGGAGACAGGCGATGGGACGGGCCGAGGACGCCCGGGTCGCGATGGAAGCGGCGAATCTCGCCAAGTCGCGGTTCCTCGCCAACATGAGCCACGAGCTGCGCACGCCGTTGAACGCGATCATCGGCTACACCGAGCTGATTCTCGACGCCACCTATGGCGAGATTCCCGAGCGCGTGCGCGGCACGCTGCAGCGCGTGGAGCGCAGCGGACGGCACCTGCTCGGACTGATCAACGAGGTACTCGATCTGTCGAAGATCGAGGCCGGCCAGTTCAAGCTCGACACCGCCCCGTTCTCGCTGGCCGACACCGCGGCGGCCGCAGTGTCCTCGCTCGAGAGCCTCGCGCGCGAAAAGCGGATCAAGCTCACGGCGACAACGTCGCCCGGTTTGCCCCAGGCGATTGCTGACGAGCGCCGGATCACGCAGGTGATGGTCAACCTCATCGGCAATGCGCTCAAGTTCACCGACGCCGGCGAAGTCGAGGTGCGCGTGACCGCGGATGCCGATGCGTTCGCAGTCTCCGTGCGCGACACCGGACCGGGCATCGCGCCGGAGCACCGCTCGCGCATCTTCGAGGAGTTCCAGCAGGCCGACACGTCGACGACACGGCCGAAAGGCGGCGCCGGGTTGGGGCTCGCCATCTCCAAGCGCATCGTGGAGATGCACGGTGGCACGCTCGCGCTGCTGGAGTCCGAAGTCGGGCGGGGATCGACGTTCGGCTTCACGCTGCCGCGAGGGGGCCCGCCGCGCGCAGCACCGTCGCCGGAGCCCGTCGTCGAGACCACGATGGGCGCGGAGAAATCATGAGCGCGGCAGATTCTCCGACGGACAACGCGCCCAAGCCCGCAATGACCAAGCGAATCCTCGTCGTCGACGACAACGAAGACAATCGCCAGATCCTCATCGACCTCTTGTCGACCGCGGGCTATGAAGTGATCGAGGCGCGCACCGGGTTCGACGCCGTGACGACGGCCGAGCGGGAAGTGCCGGATCTGGTGCTGATGGATATCCAGCTCCCGGGCATGGACGGGCTGGAGGCGACGCGCAGGATCAAGGCGCAGCCGGCGCTCGCGGCCATACCGGTGATCGCCGTGACGTCCTACGCGCTCTCCGGCGACGACCGCAAGGCGGCCGACGCCGGATGCGACGGCTACGTCACCAAGCCCTACAGTCCGCGGGCGCTGCTCGCGCAGGTGCGCACGATCCTCGCGGACGCGCCGCCGGCTTGACGGAAGCTAAACGCAGCGTCCACCGTCGACTTCCAGACATGCGCCGGTGATGAAGCTCGCTTCGTCGGAGGCGAGAAACACGGCTGCGGTCGCGATATCGGAGGGCTGCGACAGGCGCCCGAGTGGAATGGTGGAGACGAACTGTGCGCGCTTCTCGGGCGTGTCTTCGCCCATGAAGTCGGCGAGCATCGCGGTCTCGCCTGCGACCGGGTTGATGACGTTGACGCGGATGTTGTCGCGGGCCAGCTCGGCGGCCATCGAACGCGAGGTGACGATCGCCGCGCCCTTGCTGCCGTTGTACCAGGTCAGGCCCGGACGCGGCCGTACGCCTGCCGTCGAGGCGATGGTGATGAACACCCCGTTGCGCTGCTTGCGGAAATGCGGGACCGCGTGGCGCGCCGTCAGATAGAGGCTCTTCACGTTGACGGCGTAGATGCGGTCGAATTCCGTCTCGGCGACGTCGAGCATCGGCTGATTGCGATGCGTCGTGCCCGCGTTGTTGACGACGACGTCGAGCGCGCCGAACGCATCCAGCGCGAACGCCACCAGCGCCGCCACGTCGGCGTCGCGTGCGACGTCGCAACGGCAGAAGCGCACGGGGAAGCCGGCGCCGGCCAGCGCGTCGGTCACGCGCCGTCCGTTCGGCTCGTGGATGTCGGCGACCACCACGCGCGCGCCCTCGTGCGCGAAGCGCTGGGCGATCCCCTGGCCGAAGCCGGAGCCGCCACCCGTGACGATCGCCACCTTGCCTTCGAGTCTCACGTCCGTCGATCCTTTCCGCGTGTCAGTCGTGGCGCAGCACGACGGTCTTCACTGTGGTGAAGCCGTACAGCGCTTCGAAGCCCTTCTCGCGGCCGTGACCGGAGTGCTTGACGCCGCCGAACGGGAGCTCGACGCCACCGCCGGCGCCGTAGTTGTTCACGAACACCTGCCCGCTTTGCAGCGCACGCGCCATCCGCAGTTGTCGCGCGCCATCGCGCGTCCAGACGCCGGCGACCAGACCGTAGTCGCTGGCGTTGGCGAGCCGCAGCGCATCGGCTTCGTCGTCGAATGGCAGCGCGGCGAGCACCGGACCGAACACCTCGTCGCACGCGAGCCTGTGATCGGATGGCACGTCGCGCAGAAGCGTCGGCGGGGTGTAGAACCCGGACGCGGGCGCATCGGCGACGACCGCGCCCTGCGCCACGGTCGCGATACCGTCGCGCGCTGCGTCGGCGAGAAAGCCGCGCACGCGCGCCAGTTGCGACGCGCGGATCAGCGGTCCGCAGTCGAGATCGGCGAGCGCCGGCCCCGCGCGCAGCGCGCGAAAGCACTCGCCGAGCCGCTCGAGCACCGCCTCGTAGCGCGATCGCTCGACGAGAAGGCGGCTACCTGCCGCGCACGTCTGCCCGGCGTTCTGCACGATCGCGTTGACCAGCACCGGCAGCGCAGCGTCGAGGTCGGCGTCCGCGAACACGATCTGGGGCGACTTGCCGCCCAGTTCCAGCGTGACGGGACAATGGCGTTGCGCAGCTGCGGCGGCCACCGCTGTGCCGGTCGCAGGCGAGCCGGTGAAGGAGACGTGCTGGATTCCCGCGTGCGCGGCGAGCGCGGCGCCCGCTTCCGTGCCGAGTCCCGTCACGATGTTGAGGGTGCCTTCCGGCAGGCCCGCCGCGGCGGCAAGCTCCGCCACGCGCAGAAGGGACAGGCACGCGTCCTCGGCGGGCTTGACGACGCACGCGTTGCCCGCCGCCAGCGCGCCGCCGACGGAACGGCCGAAGATCTGCAGCGGGTAGTTCCACGGAATGACGTGGCCGGTGACGCCGTGCGGCTCGCGCCAGGTCAGCACCGTGTACCCGTCCGGAAAGGGAATCGTCGCGCCGTGCAGCTTGTCGCAGGCGCCGGCGTAGAACTCGAAGTAGCGCGCGCACGCCGCGACATCGGCGCGCGCCTGCTTCAGCGGTTTGCCGCAGTCGCGCGCCTCGATCAGCGTGAGCTCGTCGGCGCGATCGGCGATCGCACGCGACAGTGCCGCCAGCAAGCGGCCGCGATCGGCGGGCGCCATGCGGCCCCAGGCGCCGTCCCGCGCAGCCTGCGCTGCGCGAACGGCGGCATCCACGTCGGCGGCGTCGCCACGCGCGATCGCAGCGAACGGCGCGCCGTCGGACGGGTCGATCATCGGCAGCACGCCGCCGGCTGCCGCCGGCTGCCACCTGTTGGCGATGAAATGCGCCGCCGGCGTCGTGATCGACGGCCAGCGCGGCTGCGGAGCGTTCATCCTTTCCCCGGCTTGAACTTCCACGCCTGCGTCTGCTCGTCGACGCGCGGCACGTACGAGATGCCGTCGCGCGTCGCCCACAGGTTTACCTGGAAGTGCAGCGGGATCACGCCGGTATCGTTGATCGCGAGCTCGGTGGCGCGCTGCAGATACGCCTCGCGCTTCACGTCGTCGACAGTCATCAGCGCGTCCTCGGTCAAGGCGTCGACCTTGCCGTTCGAATACCGGCCGCGGTTCGCCGTGCCGAAGCCCTTGTCCCGGTTGAACGTCATCAGCAGCGCCTTCAGCGACGACGACGCCTCGCCCGTGCCGGTGCTCCAGCCCAGCAGCATGAAGCTGAACTTGAGATCGGTGGCCTGCGTGAAGTACGTCGCCGACGGCATCGCGACGACCTTGGTGTCGACGCCGGCGCGCGTCAGCATCTGCGCGACGGTCTGCGCGATCTTGGCATCGTTGACATAGCGGTTGTTCGGCGAATGGATCGTGAGCCCGAAGCCGTTCGGATAGCCGGCTTCCGTGAGCAGCTTCTTCGCGCCCTCGGGATCGAACTTCTCCGGATGCAGGTTCTTCGTCGCGCCGAACAGGAAGTCGGCGACGAGCTGGCCCGACGGCGTCGCCTCGCCTTCCATGACGCGCTCGACGATCGCCGGCCGGTTGATCGCCTTGGACAGCGCCTTGCGCACGCGCGGGTCCTTGAGCGGATTCTTCGTCAGCGGCTTGCCGTCGCGGTCGGTGACGAACGGCGAGACGTCGCGGTCGCTGTCGAGATGCAGGTAGATGAGCCGGTCGGCCACCACACGGTAGAGCGCCAGGCGCTTGTCTGCCTTGAGCTTGCCGACGTCGGACGTCGGCACGTTCTCGATCACGTCGACGTCGCCGGAGAGCAGTGCCGCCACGCGCGATGCATCGTTGGGCAGGATTCGCAGCGTCACCTTCTCCCACGGCGTCTTGCCGCCCCACCACGCGTCATTGCGCGCAAGTTCGATCCGGTCGCTCTTCACGTAGCGGGCGACCTTGTAGGGACCGGTGCCGATCGCGGCCTTGCCGCTGTTGAAGTCGTCGGTCGACGCGTTGACGAACTGCTTCGAGATGATCGCGATCTGCGTCAGGTCGGAGGGCATCAGCGGATACGGTGTCGCCGTCTTGAAGCGGATCGTGTAGGCGTCCGGAATGTCGATCTTGACGATCTGCTTGGTGTAGGCGGTGAACGGTGACGGACTGTTCGGCACCCTCGGCACGCGCTCGATCGACGCGACGACGTCGGCGGCGGTGAAGTCGCTGCCGTCGTGGAACTTGACGCCCTTGCGCAGCTTGAACTCCCATGTCGTCGGATCGATCGTCTTCCATTCCGTCGCGAGTCCGGGAATCGGCTGCGACTTTTCGTTGCGGTCGACGAGATAGCCGAAGACGTGGGAGGCCACGTTGTTGTTGGGTGTCAGGTTGTGATAGTGCGGGTCGAGCGCCGTCACGTCGGTGCCCAATCCCACCGTCAGCGCCGCCGCCGCGGCGAGCGCGGGCATCACGAACGCCGCCGCGGCTGCCGCAATTATTCGAATGGAAGTCATTCCAGCCGTCTCCGTCGAAAAATCGCAAGCATAGCGCGGCGAACGGCAGTTGTAACAAATCGCAACGGGCGTTACAGGCAGGCCCTTTCGGGCTTCCGCATGTAACAAGCCGCAACGGCGACGGAACGGGTCAACGCGTCCGCGGTCTGTCTCGTTGTCGGCAATGAAGCGCGGCGCACCCTCGGAACCCGACCCGCGCGGCTGTCCGGCACTGAGAGAAAAGGAGCCAACATGATCCGTCGAATTCTTGTCGCATCGTCCGCTGTCGCAGCGCTCGCACTCGGCGCGGCGGCCGCGCCCGCCTCCGCAGGCAACGTCGCGTGGAGCGTTTCCATCGGCGGACCAGGCTACGCCGTCAGCGCGGGCCAGCCGGCGTATTGGGGTCCGAGCGCTTACTATGGCCCGGCATACGTCGCCCCGCCGGTGTATTACCCGGCCCCGGTCGTGTACTCCGCGCCGGTGGTCTATGCACCGCGCGCGTACTACCGCCCGTACGTCGCGCCGCGGCCTGTGTACTACGGGCACGGACGGGGTTACTACCGCGGGCCGAATCGCTACTGAGCGCTACTGAGCGCTGCTGAGCGCAGCGCCACTGAAACCGTCGCCGGCCCCGGGCAAGCGCTCGGGCGCCGGCAGCGGCATCAGGGATCAGGAGGTCCGATTTGCTTCGCTGGGTCGCGTCGGTACTGCGGCAACGTGCAGGCGGCCCGACTTCTTCAGCCCCCAGACGATCAGGTACAACGCGACCCACGGAACGAGGAACAGCAACGTGAGCTGGAGCGCCGGCAGCGCCGCGTCGCCCAGGATCAGGTAGTCGTCGAGATAGCACAGCACGGCGATCTGGACGGCTGCCCAGAACAGGGTGTTGTATTCCTTGACCAAGAGCCGCTGCCAGTTGAACGTCATCCCTTCGATTGCCTTTGAGAACCCCGCCACGCGCGGGACAACGCGGTTGACGCGCGCGCAATAAGCGTCGAACTGCGCGCCGAATTTCGCGCGCAGATACGCCTCCTCGGCGGCGATGATCGCAGCGTAAGCGAGCAGCGTGAGCGGCAGTGCGATCAGGTAGAACGCGGGGGCGTTGATGATCAGCGCGCAGCCGACGATCAACAGGCCGTTGCCGACGTACATCGGGTTGCGCGTAAGCGCGTAGACGCCGCCCTGCACGAGATCGTCCGCGTACACCATCCGGTTGCGGCCGCCCCGGACGATGTATTCGTAGCCGATCGTCACCGCCCGAACGGCAAGGCCCGACAACGCAACGAACACGCCGAGCGCGTCCATCCAGGCATCCAGCGCGGAGTCGCCCAGAAAGTGGCGTGGCCGGGAGAACACAAGCGCCAGGAGGACGATCGCCGGAAAGATCCAGCCGCGAAACCTGAACAGGAACTGTCCGAGGGGAACCAGGTGGCGCATCGCTATCGGGCCGACTTGACGCCGATCAGCCCGGCGAAGTTGTGCCACTTCAGGAAGACATCGACGCTGCCGAATCCGTTGCGCTTCAACAGTTCGACATTCTCGTCCAGCCGGTACGGGATCAGCACGTTTTCGAGCGCCTCGCGCTTTTGCGCGATCTCCATGTCGCTGTAGTCGTTGCGCCGTTTCATGTCGTAGTAGAACTTGATGAACAGGCGGTTGAACAGCGAATCGTTGCCGAGCACCTTCTCGACCAGGATGAGGCAGCCATTCTCGTTCAATCCATCGAGGATCGCGCGAATAACGCGGTCGCGGAACAGCGGACGGATGAATTGCAGCGTGAGGTTCAGCACGACGACCGACGCGTTGGTGATTTCGCACGTGTCGTTGAGATCGCCGTACATGAGCCTCGGTGGGCGACGCTGCACCATGCCGGCGAGGCGCAGCCGCGCCTTTTCCAGCATCGCCTCCGAATAGTCGATGCCGACCAGCTGAATGTCCTTGCCGGCGACTGCCAGCGCCGACCCCAGCGTTTCGAGCGTGATGCCGTTCGAGCAGCCGAGGTCATACACATTCGTTCCGTCGACGGCGAATTCCACTGCGATCTCGGCGAGCTGCCGCTGCATTTCCCGATACAGCGGAATCGAGCGTTCGAGCATGTCTTCGAACACTTCGGCAGTCTTCTCGCCGAAGTTGAAATCGCTCACGGCCTGCGTCTTCTCGGCGAAGATCTGATCCTTGTTCATGGCGATCTCCCTGTTGACTCTGGTTCTCGTTATCGTTCAGCCGGCGCAGCGGCTTTGTACGCTTTCGTACATAGTGCGCCTTACGGCAGTGTGGCACGTTTTCCGCGGGTGCGCGCCCCGCGCGCATGAATTCATGGTTGGTGGCGGATGCGATAGATGGCCCCCGCCGAATCGTCGGCCACCAGCAGCGATCCATCGGGCGCCACCAGCACGTCGGCGGGCCTCCCCCACGCCGACTCGCCTTGCAGCCACCCTTCGGCGAACGGCTCGTACGCGATGGGCCGCCCGCGGCGTCGAGCCTCACGACGCTGATGCGATACCCGATCTTGCGGCTTCTGTTCCACGAACCGTGCTCGGCGATGAAGACCGCGTTTCGGTACGCAGCTGGAAACTGTGCACCCGTGTAGAACCGCATCCCCAGCGCGGCGACATGCGGTCCGAGGTTCTGCGCGGGCGGCGTGAAGTCGCTGCACGGGCGCCGTGCGCCGAACTCGGGATCGGCGATCGTCCCGCCGTGACAATACGGATAACCGAAATGCTGCGGCACCTTCGTCAGATGGTTGAGCGTATCGGGCGGAACGTCGTCGCCCATCATGTCGCGGCCGTTGCTCGTGAACCATAGCTCCTTCGTGCGCGGGTCCCAATCGAAGCCCACGGAGTTGCGCACGCCGCGCGCGACGACCTCGCGGCCCGAGCCGTCCGGATTCATTCGCTGGATGTTCGCGTACCGGTCCGGATCGGGGGCACAGACGTTGCACGGCGCGCCAACCGGAACGTAGAGCTTGCCATCCGGGCCGAACGCGATGAACTTGCGGCCGTGATGGCCGTCGGTCGGAAACGCGTCGGTGACGACGACGGGCGACGGCGGGGACGCGAGTCGCGCCTCGATGTCGTCCAGGCGCAGGATGCGCGAAACCGCCGACACGTAGAGCGCGCCATTGCGGAACGCAACTCCGGCGGGATCGCGCAGTCCCGACGCGACGACGTGGATCGCCGGCGCGCCGCCGAGGCCTCCTGCCGGAAACGTCAGCGCAAACACGCGGCCTTCGTTCGTTCCGACGAACAGCGTGCCTTTGTCGCCCCACGTCATGCCGCGCGCGTTGGGGACGCGCGCGATCGTGTCGATCGCGAAGCCCGGCGGCAGCTTGATTCGATCGAGCGGCAGCGCAGATTGGGCGGTGGCAGTGGGCGCAATCACCGCAACGCGCCATGACCAGCGACGTCAATGCAACGATGAAACCGGGACGGGCTTCGATTCTCAAGGCAGGCCTCCTCGCGTGAACAGGCGCATTGTCCGTTCATTCGATGCGCCCGCGCGCCCGAAGTTCTTGGGACGCTCCGAAGTCGGGTGCTAAGATCGCTTTTTGACACCGGCGAGGTGCAGCATGAATGCCCCCGGAACGCTGCGCGAAGTGCGGCCTGCGGCCGTGCGCCCGGATGACATCGCCGCACTCGACCTGATCCGCACGTGGATCGGCTTCGACACCACCAGCCGCGAATCCAATCTCGCGCTCATCGACTGGACGCGCGCATACCTCGAAACGCCACGGCGCGCTCACGGCGCTGACGTTCGACGACGATCGTCGCAAGGCGAACCTGTTCGCGACGCTGCCTGCCGTCGACGGCAACACCACCGCCGGCGGCATCGTGCTCTCGGGCCACACCGACGTCGTTCCGGTCGACGGCCAGCCGTGGGACACGCCACCGTTCGAAGCGACGCTCAAGGCGATCGCCTGCACGGCCGCGGCGTCGCCGACATGAAGAG
This sequence comes from uncultured beta proteobacterium, assembly GCA_963851465.1. Classification (GTDB taxonomy): domain Bacteria; phylum Pseudomonadota; class Gammaproteobacteria; order Burkholderiales; family Casimicrobiaceae; genus VBCG01. The sequence goes on along the minus strand of CAWKPJ010000013.1, from coordinate 174,917 downwards.
CTTCTCGGCGACCGCGCTTGCGCTGGTGCCGGAGTTCGTGCGGCGCGGGCTCGAAGCAGCCGCTGCACTTCGCGCTGTCCTACGACGAGGAGATCGGCTGCATCGGCGTGCGCCGGCTGATCGCCGACGTCGTCGCGCGCGGCTGGACGCCCGCGGGCTGCATCGTCGGCGAGCCCACCGGCATGGAGCTCGTCGTCGCGCACAAGGGCAAGATGGCTGGCGCTGCCGCGTGCGCGGGCACGAGGCGCATTCGTCGCTGACGCCGCACGGCGTCAACGCCGTGCAGATCGCGTGCGAAATCGTCGCGTACATCGCGGAGCGCGCGCGCGATTTCCGTGACGGCGACGGCCAGGACGACGCGTACGACGTTCCCTACACCACGGCGCACGTCGGCGTGATCCGCGGCGGCACGGCGCTCAACATCGTGCCGCGCGACTGCACGTTCGAGTTCGAGATCCGCCACCTGCCGTTCGACGATCCGAATGCGTTCTTCGCCGACGTCAAGCGCTACGCCGCGACGTTCCTGCCGGCGATGCACGCCGTCGACCCGGCGACGTACATCGAGTTCGACCACCTGTCGACGCTGCCGGGATTCGACACGCACGACGGCAGCGCGATCACCGCGCTCGGCAAGCACTGCAACGGCACGCACGAGGTCGGCAAGGTGTCGTTCGGCAGCGAGGCATCGCTGTTCCACAATGCGAACATCCCGACGGTGCTGTGCGGCCCCGGGCACATCGCGCAGGCGCACCAGCCGAACGAATGGGTGAGCCTCGATCAGCTCGCGCGCTGCGAAGCGTTCATGCGGCGCCTCGCGGATCGCCTGTGCGCGACCTAGCGCGTCGCGTGGACACGGGTTGATGCGCGTACCGTCGGCCGAGCCGCCGCCGATCGACGTCGCGTTTCCCGACCTGTCCGCGTACGCGGCCGGCAATACCGGGCTGCCCTACGTCTGGCGCTTCGAATCGGAGCGCGCCGGTCCGCACGTCACGGTACAGGCGCTGACCCACGGCAACGAAGTGTGCGGCGCGATCGCCATCGCACGCCTGCTCGATGCGGCGCTGCGTCCGGTGCGCGGCACGCTGACGCTGATCTTCGCCAACGTCGAGGCTTACAACGCCTTCGATCCTGCCGATCCGTTCGCGTCGCGCTGCGTCGATGAGGACTTCAACCGCCTGTGGACGGCCGACGTGCTCGACGGCACCACGCAGGTCGCGCGAGCTCGACCGCGCCCGGGCGCTGCGCCCCTGCTACGACGTCACCGACTACCTGCTCGACCTGCATTCGATGACCGACCCGTGTCCGCCGCTCGCGCTCGCCGGCAGGCAGCGCAAGGGCATGGAGCTCGCGCACGACATCGGCCTGCCGCAGCACATCGTCGTCGACGGCGGGCACAAGGCCGGCAAGCGGCTGCGCGACTACGCGTTCTTCGACGATCCCGACGACCCGCGCAGCGCGCTTCTGATCGAATGCGGCCAGCACTGGGAGCGCGCGGCCCCGCACGTTGCGTTGCAGTCCACCCTGCGCTTCCTGCGCCATTTCGGCATGGCGCCGCCGGAGTTTCTCGACGCGCATCTCGACCGCGCGCCGCTGCCGGAGCAACACGCGATCGCCGTCACCGACGTCGTGACCATCGAGACCGATGCGTTCGCCTTCGCGCTGCCGGTCGAGGGCCTCCAGTCCGTCGCGACGGCCGGCACCCTCCTCGCCCGGGACGGCGCGCGCGAGATTCGCACGCCTTACGACGACTGCGTGCTGATCATGCCGACGCGACGCCCGCGCAAGGGCGAAACTGCCGTGCGCCTCGGACGGCGGGTGTCGTAGCGCTGGCATTGCCGCCCGCACCGCGCGAACAACGCGCTCAAGGCGGGGCGCGCAGCGGGTCGTACCAGTAGCGGCGGCGCCGATCGCGCTCGCCGGCAGCATCGAGCTCGTCGCCTGGACCAAGCGTCACGGTGACCGCTCCCATGAGATCGGTGCGCATCGGCGCGGCGCCCCGCCGCGTGTAGCGCGCCACCACGTCCGCACGCGGGTGATCGAACCGGTTGAGGTAGCCGGCCGCGAACACTGCCACGCGCGGCGCGACCGCCGCCACAAACGCTGGCGTCGACGATGTGCGGGAGCCGTGGTGCGGCACGATGAGGATATCGGCTCCGAGCGCGCGCGGATCGTCGCGCAGAAGTTGCGCCTCGCTCGGCGCTTCGATGTCGCCCGCGAGGAGCGCGCGGCGTTCGCCGGCGGTGATCTTCAGCACGCACGACAGGTCGTTGGTCTTGACGCCGTCCTGCGCGTATCGATCGATCAGCGGCGACAGAATTTCGAACAGCACGCCGTCCCAGCGCCAGCGCTGGCCGGCCTGGCAGCGCCATGCAGTTCCGCCGAAGGCAGCGCGCGCGACGATCGGATGATCCACCGGCAGCGACGAATAGAGCGTGGTGACGGCGACAGTCTGCAGGAGCGTGAGCGCGCCGCCCGAGTGGTCGAGGTCCGCATGGCTGACGACGAGCGCGTCGAGCGAACGCAGGCCCCGTGCGCGAAGGTACGGCGCAATGATCCGGCCGCCGGCGTCACTCGTCTCGCCGAAGCGCGGTCCGGTGTCGTAGAGGAGCGTGTGCGTTCGCGTTTCGACCGAGACGGCGAGCCCTTGCCCCACGTCGAGCGTGGTGATGCGCACCGCGCCTTCCGGCGGCCGCTCGGGCGGGATGCAGAACATCGGCAACAGCCAGAGCGCGCCCACCCATCGGCCCGGGACGCCGCGCGGCGCCAGGATGAGCGCGACGCCGAGCATCGCGACGACGACCGTCCACCGGGGCGGCGCGTGTTGCGCCCACGTCGCGGCCGGCCATGCCGACAGCGCTTCGAGCATCGTCATCAGCGTCGCGAAAATGGCATGCGCGGCCTGCCACAGTGCATCGAGCGGAATCGCGATGCCGGCGAGCGCGAGCGGAACGACCGTCAGCGTCACGACGGGTATGGCGATTGCGTTGGCGACGGCCGATACGAGCGACACCTGCTGGAACAGCGCCAGCGTTCCGGGCACGAGGCCGAGCGTCACCACCCATTGCGCATGCGCGCCGTTGCGCAGCCATTGCGCGAGGCGTGCACGCCAGCCCGACGCGCGGTCGGCGGGCAGGCGGCCCGTCCCCGCATACAGCAGCAGGCCTACCGCGCCGAACGACAACCAGAACCCCGGCGACAGGCTCGCCCACGGATCCCAGACCAGCACGATCGCCAGCGCCCACAACCAGGTCAGCGAGGCCGTGCCCGGCCGCGCCAGCCACAACCCGAGCGAAGCCACCCAGAGCATCAGCAGCGTACGCACTGCGGGCACTTCCGCGCCCGCGAGCAGCACGTAGCCGAACGCGGCGCACGCGCCGGCGGCGACGGCGATCTTGCGTGCGGGCATGCGCGTCGTCAGCCGAGGCGATCGACGCGCCAACCCCAGTGCCACTGATGCCGCGAGCGCGGCGAACACGGTGACGTGCAGCCCGGAGATCGAGATGAGGTGCGACACGCCGGTGCGGTTGAACACGAGCCACTGCGCCTCGGGGATCGCGCGCTGGTCGCCGATGGCGAGCGCGACCAGCACGCCCGCGTATGGCGCGCCGGGAAGCGCGGCGACGATGCGCGCGCGCACCGCCTCACGCGCGCGCTGGACGAAGTCGGACGGACGCCCGACGAACGCCGCCAGCCGCAGGTTGGCGCTGCTGTCGCGAACGTAGCCGGTGGCGCGCAGATCGTGCTCGAGCAGCCACGCTTCGAGGTCGAAGCCGGCAGGATTGACGTAGCCGTGCGGCCGCTTCAGCCGCACGTTCAGTTGCCAGCGTTCGCCCGCGTGAATCTCCGGGACGGCGGCAGCCGTTTCACTCTCTGCGCGCGGCGCGAACCAGGCGAGCGACAGTCGCTTTGGCACGACAACGTCGGGCTGCACGACGCCCTCGACGGCGAAGGCGAAGCGCGCGCCCTGCGGACCGTTCTGCGGAAGATCGTCGACGACCCCCACGATGCGAACATCGGCGCCTTCGGCCTCCGGCGCCAGCGCATCGGCGAGACGTGCTTCTGCGCGCCACGCCGCATAGCCGACGCCGAACACGGCGGATGCAATGACCAGCGCGACGGCGCCGCATCGCGCGCAGGTGATCGCGGCACGAGAGGTTCGACGCAGCAGTGCGACCAGCGCACCCGCCCCGACGAGGGCGATCGCCGCCGGCCATGGCGGGAGCTCCGCGAGCGTTTGCACGGCGGCAACGCCGCAGGCAAAGGCGGCGAGCATCGCCGCCACCGGCCATTTCATGTTGAGCGCGACTCATGCGAGGGCTTCCGACCACCGCATTGTCACAACTGCGCTCCGCGGAGCGCTATCGACCGTTCGATCTAGACCCGAGGCGCCAGCAGCATCTGCGTGCAGCGGAACAGCGCGATCGTCCTGCCGTCCGCCTTGCGCGTGACCGTCGCGTCCCAGACCTGCGTCGTGCCGCCCAGGTGCACGGGCCGCGCGGCGCAACTGATCGTCCCGTCGCGTGCGGTCGACAGGAAATTGCACTTGAGCTCGACCGTCGTGAAGTTCGCCATTCCGTCGGGAAGATGGGCGATGCAGCCGTAGCCGCACGCCGTGTCGGCGAGCGCGATCACCGTCGCCGCGTGCAGATAGCCGTTGGGCGCGAGAATCTCCGGGCGCACGTCGAGTTCCGCGGCGAGCAGGCCATCCTCGACGGCGACGACGCGAAAGCCCATCAGGCCGGGAAGGCGGCCATCGCCGCGATGGTTCAGCTTCTCCAGGGTGATGCCCGGACGCAGGGGCATGGCGACAGCCTCCGAATGCGCTACGTGTACGCGAGCAGCCGCCCGCAGGTGATGACGCAAAGCCAGATCACGATCGACAGGCCGGCCGCGAGGCGAACAACCGCCGGCGGCACGCCGCCGACGTCCCAGGCGCGCGCGTGCGCAAACGGGCCGAGGTGCAGCCACAGCGCATTCATGCCGGCGACGAAGATCAGCGACATCTTGATGAGGAAGATCGGATTGCCCAGAAAATCCTCGGCGTGCGCGCTGAACATCAACAGGCCCGAGCACAGCGCCATCAGGAAGCCGACGAGCGTCCACGGCACCGAGAGCGCCGCGAGCTTGGTCGCGGGCACGCTGCGGCCGAGGCCGAGCAGGCGCAGGTCGACGACGACGATCGAGCCGAACAGCAGCCCGAGTCCCGCGATGTGCACGACCTCGACGCCGGGATAGGCCCACAGCGATTCGCGCATGAAGCGCCCGATGCCGGACGCTTCGACCGCATGGACCGCGCTCGCCATCGGGCGCGCTAGCGAAGCTCGGTGGTCTTGCCGGCGACGGTGATGCGCTCCGCGCGCATCTCCTCGGCCTTGTTGCGGTTGGCGTAGCCCTCGACGGTGGCGGTGGCGCCGACCTTCAGCGCGTCCTTCGCCAGGCCGCGATTTTCCATTCGCGACGGCGGCGCCAGTACGGCGACCCACGTCTTCGCCGGTGTCTTCAGCTTGATGAAGCCGTGCGGATGCTCGTAGCCCGCCTCCTCGATCGTGCCCGTCAGCGTGAGCAGCGTGCTCGAGTCGTATTCGCTCCAGCCGTGATGCGCGAACGCGGTGAGCGGCAGTGCCGCGGCCAGCGCCACCGCGATGGCGCGACGCAGGTTCGACGGCGTGCCTTCCAACTTGATCGGTGAATGTGTGAGCATGGGGAACCTCGCTTTCGGGAAGGGATCAGGCGGCCCGAGCCGCCAGCTCGTTCATGTCGCCGACGAAGCGATCGACCGCTTCGATCGTAGTATCCCATGCGCACATGAAGCGGCAGCCGGTGTCGCCGACGAACACGTAGAAGTGCCAGCCGCGCGCGTGCAGGCCCGCGATCACCGGCGGCGGCAGATGCGCGAACACGCCGTTGGCCTGCGTGGGCGCGATCAGCCGCGCACCGGGAACGCGCTCCACGGCTGCGGAAAGGCGGCGCGCCATCGCGTTCGCGTGGGCGGCATGCACGAGCCAGGCGCCGTTCTCCAGCATGCCGATCCACGGCGCGGCCATGAAGCGCATCTTGGACGCGAGTTGCCCGCCCTGCTTGCGCCGGCGCGCGAATTCTTCGGCGAGGGCGCGGTCGAAGAACACGATCGCCTCGCCGATCGGCAGCCCGTTCTTCGTGCCGCCGAACGACAGCACGTCGATCCCGGCGCGCTGCGCGATCTCGGCAGGACGACAGCCGAGCGACGCGACCGCATTGGCGAAGCGCGCGCCGTCCATGTGGACCTTCATCCCGCGTGCGTGCGCGGCGTCGGCGAGGGCGCGAAGCTCGGCAGGGTCGTAGACGGTGCCGAATTCGGTCGCCTGTGTCACCGTGAGCGCGCGCGGCCGCGACGCGTGCTCGTCGTGCGGCGTCACGGCGACCGCCAGCATCGCGGATGGCGTGATCTTGGCGAGCGGCGTGTCCACGGTGAGCAGCTTGGCACCGCCGCTGAAAAAGCCGGGCGCGTTGCATTCGTCAACGTTGACATGCGAATTCGCGTGGCAGACAACGGCGTCGGTGTTGCGGCAGATTGCCGCGAGCGCGAGCGAATTCGCCGCCGTGCCGTTGAACACGAGGTACACCGCGGCGTCGACGTCGAACACGCGCTGGATTTCTTCGGTCGCGCGCCGCGTCCAATCGTCGGCGCCGTAGGCGGTGACATGGCCCGCGTTCGCCGCCGTCAGGGCAGCCAGCGCCTCCGGGCAGATGCCCGCGTTGTTGTCGCTGGCGAACTGCGGTGTGAACGCGTCGACGGCCATTTACAGGCGCTGCTCCACCCAACCGCGTACCGACTTGAGCGCCGCGGGCAGCGCCGCCGGGTCGTTGCCGCCCGCCTGCGCCATGTCCGGCCGGCCGCCGCCCTTGCCGCCCACCTGCTGCGCGACGTGGTTGACGAGCTCGCCTGCCTTGACCTTGCCCGTGAGGTCCGCCGTCACGCCGGCGATCAGCGTCACCTTGCCGTCGGCGACGCTCGACAGCACGATCGCCGCACTCTTGAGCTTGTCCTTCAGCTTGTCGAGGGTCTCGCGCAGCGCCTTCACGTCCGCGCCGTCGAGCGACGCGGCGAGCACCTTCGCACCCTTCACGTCCTCCGCCGTGCTGGCGAGATCGTCGCCGGCGCTGGCGGCCGCCTTTGCCTTCAGGCGCGCGAGCTCCTTCTCGGCCGACCGGGCGGCTTCCTGAAGCTGCGCGATCCGCGCTTCGACTTCGGTGACCGGCGCCTTGAGCGCTGCCGCCGCGCGCGCGAGCGCAGCACCTTGCGCCTGCACGTATTCGACAGCGCCGCGGCCCGTGACCGCCTCGACGCGCCGGATGCCCGCCGCAACGCCGCTCTCGCCCACGATCTTGAACAGGCCGATGTCGCCGGTGCGCGCGACGTGCGTGCCGCCGCACAGCTCGCGCGAGTTGCCGATGTCGAGCACCCGCACGTCGTCGCCGTACTTCTCGCCGAACAGCATCATCGCGCCCTGCTTCTGCGCGTCGGCGATCGGCATCACGCGCGCCTCCGTGGCGGCGTTGTCGATCACCTCGGCGTTGACCAGCGTCTCGACCTTGCGGATCTCGTCGTCGCTCATCGGCGCGTTGTGCGCGAAGTCGAAGCGCGTCTTGTCGGGATCGACGAGCGATCCCTTCTGCATCACGTGCGCGCCGAGTACGTCGCGCAGCGCCTTGTGCATCAGGTGCGTCGCCGAATGGTTGCGCATCGTGCGGCCGCGCGCGTCGTGATCGACTTCGGCCGCAACCGTATCGCCGATCGTCAGCTCGCCGGTCTTCACCTCTCCGACGTGGCCGAAGACGTCGGGCTGGATCTTCTGCGTGTCCTCCACGGCGAACAGCGTCAGGCACGAGCCCCCCTTGCTGAGCTCGCCGCGATCGCCAACCTGGCCGCCGGATTCCGCGTAGAACGGCGTCGCGTCCAGCACGACGATGCCGCGCTCGCCGGTCGACAGCGATTCCACCTTCGTACCGTCCTTGTACAGCGCGACGACGCGGCCTTCGGCAGACAGCGTCTCATAGCCGCGAAAGCGCGTCTTCGCGCCGTCGTAGGCGAGCGCGTCGCCCATCTTGAACTGGCTCGCTGCGCGTGCGCGCTGGCGCTGCGCGTCCATTTCACGCTGGAAGGCCGCTTCGTCGACCGCGACACCCCGTTCGCGCGCCACGTCGGCCGTAAGATCGTATGGAAAGCCGAACGTGTCGTAGAGCGTGAACGCCGTCCTGCCGTCGAGCGTGTTGCCGCCAGACTTCGCGAGCGCGCCCAGCGCTTCGTCGATGATCTTCATGCCGTGCTCGATCGTCTCGCCGAACCGCTCCTCCTCCGCCTTCAGCACCTGCGCGACGCGCGCCTTGTCGCGCGTGAGCTCGGGATACGCGGCGCCCATCTGCCGGTCGAGCTCCTCCACCAGCGTGTGAAAGAACGGCTTCCTCTGCCCGAGCTGGTAGCCGTGGCGGATCGCGCGCCGGATGATCCGGCGCAGCACGTAGCCGCGGCCTTCGCTGCCGGGGATGACGCCGTCGACGATCAGGAACGCGCACGCGCGGATGTGGTCGGCAATCACCTTGAGCGAGGGGCTGTCGAGGTCCTTCGTGTGGGTCGCACTCGCTGCCGCCTTGATGAGCGCGACGAAGAGATCGATCTCGTAGTTCGAGTGGACGTGTTGCAGCACCGCCGCGAGCCGCTCGAGGCCCATGCCCGTATCGACGCAGGGCTTCGGCAGCGGCGTCATGGTGCCGGCCGCGTCGCGGTTGAACTGCATGAACACGAGATTCCAGATCTCGATGTAACGGTCGCCTTCGGCGTCGGGCGAGCCCGGCGGGCCCCCGGAAACGTCGGGGCCGTGGTCGTAGAAGATCTCGGAGCACGGCCCGCAGGGGCCGGTGTCGGCCATCTGCCAGAAGTTGTCGCTCGCGTACGCAGCACCCTTGTTGTCGCCGATGCGGATGCAGCGCTCGGCTGGAACGCCGATTTCCTTCGTCCAGATGTCGAATGCCTCGTCGTCGTCGATGTAGACGGTGGTCCAGAGGCGCTCAGGGGCGAGGCCGTATTGCTTGGTCAGCAGCTCCCACGCGAGGCGGATGGCATCGCGCTTGAAGTAGTCGCCGAAGCTGAAGTTGCCGAGCATCTCGAAGAACGTGTGATGCCGTGCCGTGTAGCCGACGTTCTCGAGGTCGTTGTGCTTGCCACCGGCGCGCACGCAGCGCTGCGACGTCGTCGCGCGCTTGTACGGCCGCTGCTCCTGGCCCAGGAACACGTCCTTGAACTGGACCATCCCGGAATTGGTGAAGAGCAGCGTCGGATCGTTGCCCGGCACGAGCGGCGAGCTCGCGACGTGCGTGTGGCCGTTGGCGACGAAAAAATTGATGAATTTGCTTCGGATGTCGGCGACGTTCATGGGGGTTCGAGGGTGTCGGCGGCGCGCATTCGCGCCGGCCGGCCTCGGGCTGGCTGCTTAAGCAAGACCTTGAATGATAACTTGAAACTGATCGGCCCGCCCGGCGGTTGATGCGCCCGGAGCGGTCTTCGCGGGGTGCTCTAGCCGGGATCGGCGTCGCTGGTGTCGTCCGCCGCCGCCGCGCCAGCGGCGCGCAGCACCTTGAGCGCCACCGACAGGCCGTAGCCGCGTGCGAGCAGAAAGCGCACCTGCCGCGCCTTTTCGCGCTCGTCATGCGGCGGCATGCCGAAGCGGCGCTGCCACAACGCCGTTGCGCCGGCGAGCTCGTCGACGCCTTCGAGCGCGCGCAACGCGTCCTGCGCCGCGGACGGCTCGACGCGCCGTTCCTTCAGCGCATGCACGATCGCGCGCTTGCCGTACTGGCCGGACTTCTGTGCGACGACCGCGTTGGCGAAGCGCGCGTCGGACAGGTAGCCGAGCCGCTCGAGTTCGTCGAGCACGCCGTCTGCTTCATCACGTGGCGCGCCCTTGGCGATGAGCTTCGCTGCGAGCTCGGCGCGGCCGTATTCGCGGCGCGCGAGCATGCGCACCGCGGTCGCTTTCAGCGAGGGCTTCGGCTTGTCCGTCTCGAGTTGTCCATCTCGGCTTGTGCGTCCTCCCGCGCGCACGCGCGCCCTGCTCGCTACTCGCCGGCGCCGTTCGCTTCGGGCTTGATGCGGCCCGGCGTAGGAACACCCACCGTTTCGCGGATCTTGGCTTCGATCTCGGCGGCGATTTCGGGATGCTCCCTCAGGAACTCGCGCGCGTTGTCCTTGCCCTGCCCGATCTTGTCACCGTTGTAGGCGTACCACGCGCCGGACTTCTCGACGATGCGGTGCGTGACGCCAAGCTCGACGATCTCGCCCTCGCGCGAAATGCCCTCGCCATAGAGGATGTCGAACAGCGCCTCGCGAAACGGCGGGGCGATCTTGTTCTTGACGACCTTGACGCGCGTTTCGTTGCCGACGACTTCCTCGCCGCGCTTGATGGCGCCGATGCGGCGGATGTCGAGCCGCACCGAGGCGTAGAACTTGAGCGCATTGCCGCCCGTGGTGGTTTCGGGGTTGCCGAACATCACGCCGATCTTCATCCGGATCTGGTTGATGAAGATCACCAGGACGTTCGCGCGCTTGATGTTCGACGTGAGCTTGCGCAGTGCCTGGCTCATCAGGCGCGCCTGCAGGCCCGGCAGCTGGTCGCCCATCTCGCCTTCGATTTCGGCCTTCGGCACCAGCGCCGCAACGGAGTCGATGACGATGATGTCGATGCCGCCCGAGCGCACGAGCATGTCGGCGATTTCCAGCCCCTGCTCGCCCGTGTCGGGCTGCGAGATCAGCAGGTTGGCGACATCGACGCCGAGCTTGCCCGCATAGACAGGGTCGAGCGCGTTCTCGGCATCGATGTACGCCGCCGTGCCGCCCGCCTTCTGGACCTGTGCGACGACCTGAAGGCAGAGCGTGGTCTTGCCCGAGGATTCGGGCCCGTAGATTTCGACGACCCGGCCGCGCGGCAAACCGCCGGCGCCGAGCGCGATGTCGAGGCCGAGCGATCCCGTCGAGACGACCTGGAGGTCGTTCTGGATCTGGGCCTCGCCCATTTTCATGATGGAGCCCTTGCCGAACTGCTTTTCGATCTGCGCGAGCGCGGCGGCGAGCGCCTTGCTCTTGTTGTCGTCCATGGAGTGTCCTGCTGAGGATGCGAGCGCGAGGGACATGAGTTTAGGCCTCTTGGGAACGATCGCGGGCGGCGTTGGCAGGTCGAAATGATCTGGTTTCGGCCCCGACTGCCAATGATTATAGGATAGAACGATCGTTCGATCCAGTGGCAAAATGGCCTAATCCGAAGGGAGCGAGCCGACGGCCGCCGCGGGGTCCCTTTCGGGCCGTGTTTTCGACGCCGCCCGGGGCGCCGCTAGCCAAGCCTGGCGAGCCCGATCAACCCCTCGAGCGCGATCCCGACGGACGCCTCGCGGACCGCGGCGCGGTCCCCGGCCAGATGGCGCGTCTCGACCCGCGGTTCCCCATCGCGCGCGGCCCAGGCGAAGCAAACGGTGCCGACCGGCTTGCCCGGCACCCCCCCGCCCGGCCCCGCGATGCCGGTGACCGCAACCGCGGCGTGCGCGCGGCTTTGCGCTAGCGCGCCGATGGCCATCGCCTGCGCCGTCGGTTCCGAGACGGCGCCGTGCACGGCTATCGTCTCCGGCGGCACGGCAAGCATCGCGATCTTCGCCTCGTTCGAATACGTGACGTAGCCGCGGTCGAACCATTCGGAGCTGCCCGCGATGTCGGTGATCGCGCCGGCGACGAGCCCGCCGGTGCACGACTCTGCCGTCGCGCACAGCCAACCCCGCGCGCGCAATGCCGCGCCCAGCTCGATCGCAAGCTGCTCGTGCGAACGCGATTCGCTCATTGGACTACCCTCCGCGCTCGCGCCTCCGGGGTAATTCGCGCTTGGGAGCGGCCCGGCGCGCTCATCGGCATTCGTCCGGCCTCGCGCGATAGTGGTATTCGTAGGCGGTGGCGAAGCCGAACTTCCGGTATACGGCGCGCGCCGGCGCGTTGTCGTCGTTGACCTGCAGGTAGGCGTGCGACGCGCCGCGTGTCCATGCCCACGTCAGAAGCTCGGTGACGATCAGCGTCGCGAGGCCCCGTCCCTGCATGTCGTCGGCCGTCACCATGTCGTAGACGCCGGCGAGCGTGCGCTCCAGCGTCGCCTGTCCGCAGGCGACGGGCCGTCCGTCGACCCGCGCGAGGATCGCATGCGTTGCGAGCGGCGTGCTGCCGAGGCGTTCGAGATGCGCGGCGCGCTGCTGTGCCGACGACGCGCGCAGTTCGCCGACCGCCGCGACAAAATCGGCGATCGGCGGGGCTTCGAGCGTGACGTCCACCGCGGCGTCGATCTCGGGCGGCCGCGCGAGCGGCAGCACCTGCACCAGCGTCGGGTCGAACGCCACGTAGCCGCGCCGCTCGAGCGCCGTTTCGAGCTCCGGCGGTTGCACGAACGGCGTGATGCGAAACAGCGCCGGGAGCCCCCGCGCGGCGTACAACGACTCGCAATGGTCGATCTTGGCGGCAAGCGGCAGCGACGAGCCGAAATGCGCGTTGACGCTGCGCGCGCGCTTCGCCTTGCCGGGCGAGACGCGCAGCAGCCAGCCGTCGTAGAAAAGCTGCTGCTGCGTCTGCAGCGCGTTGAGGCCGGCTTCCTCGACGAGGATGGGCGCGATCGCCGCCATCTCAGTTCCCGAACAGCCGGTGGCCGAGGGCGAACACGACCAGCGTGTACAGGGCCGCCAGCACGTCGTCGGCCATCACGCCCACGCCGTTCTTGAATGCGGCGTCCAGCTGGCGGATCGGCGGCGGCTTGATGATGTCGAAGGCCCGGAACAGCAGGAACGCGAGCGCGATCCGCAGCGGCTCGATGCCGACGAAGAAGAGGACGAGCAGGAACGCCGCAACCTCGTCGATGACGATGCTGCCATGATCGGCGGCGCCGAGATCGCGTCCCGTCACCTGCGCCGACCACGCGCCGATCGCGAACGCCGCCGACGATCGCCGCGATGAACGCGGCGTCGTTGCCGTACGCATGGAGCAGGAGCGCGAGCGGGATCGCGACCAGCGTTCCGAACGTGCCGGGCGCGAACGGCGCAAGCCCGCTGCCGAAACCCAGCGCGATGAAGTGCGCCGGATGCGCGAACAGGAAGCGGGCGTCGAGCGACGTGGCGGTCATGTATTGCCTTCGCGCTGCGCGCTACCGCGGCCCGGCGCGCTCATGCGGCGAAATGATCGAAAGCACGCGGCAGCGACGGCAGCAGCGTGCCTTGCTCGTCGCGAACGACCAGTCCCCCGCGCGCCGTGATCGCGCCGATGCGCGTCAGCGGCAGCCCAAGGGACGACGCGATCGCGTCGATGCCCCGACGCGTCGTGGGCGGAGCGCAGAAGCACAGCTCGTAGTCGTCGCCGCCGGCCAGCAGGCAGGACAGCGCGAGTTCGCGTTGCGCGCCTGCGAGCTTCGACGCGAGCGCAGCCGACCGCGGGACGAGCGCGAGATCGACGACCGCGCCGACGTCCGATCGCTCCAGGATATGGCCGAGATCGCCCACGAGGCCGTCGGACACGTCGAGCGCCGCCGACGCTACGCCGCGCAGCCGCTCGCCGAGCGCGACGCGCGGTTCCGGAATCTCCAGGCGGTCGCGCGCCTGCGCGAACGACGCGGCGTCCAGTTCGATGCGTCCTTCCATCGTCGGCGAGCGCAAGCGCGGCGTCGCCCAGCGCGCCCGACACATAGATGTCGTCACCGTCGCGCGCGCCCGCGCGCGCCAGCGCCGTACCCGCCGGCACTTCACCGACGATCGTGACGCAGAGGTTGCGCGGCCCGCGCGTCGTGTCGCCGCCGATCAGCTCGACACTGAAGCGCTGCGCCAGCGCACGAAAACCCGTCATGAACGCGGCGAGCCATCCGTCGTCGGCGTCGGGCAACGCGCCGGCCAGCAGCGCAAAACGCGGCGTCGCACCCATCGCGGCGACGTCCGACAGGTTGACCGCCAGCGCCTTGTGGCCAAGCCGCGCGGGAGCGGTGCCGGCGAAGAAGTGTCGTCCTTCCACCAGCATGTCGACCGACAGCACGAGCTCCGCGCCCGGCGTCGGCGCGATCACGGCGCCGTCGTCGCCGATGCCCACGCGGACCGCGGGATCGCGCGGCGCGCGGCGGAAATGACGCTCGATGAGCGCGAACTCGTCCACGGCGCGATTATAGGTGCGCGCAGTTGCGCAATGGATCAACGCAGCGCGTCACCGATGTCGCGCTGCCAGCGTGCGAGCAGCCGCTTGCGCTCGTCGGGATTGCCGAAGCGCGCCGGGTCGACGTCGAGCGTGCGCGCGTCCGCGAATTGCGCGGCCTCGGGCCGCAGCGCGGCCTGCGCGTTCGCGGGAATGATCAGGTTGCGCGTGCGGTTCGCGAGTTCCATCGCCGGCTTCGACAGCGCCCAGTCGTAGAACGCGCGCGCCTCGTCGGGATGCGGCGCGCCCGCGACGATCGCCATGCCGCCCAGCGCGTCGCCAGTACCCTCGCACGGGATCGCGATGTCGACCGCAAAGCCGGCGAGCTGCTGGGTGACGAACTCGTGCGCGAACGAGACGCCGACGCCGACTTCGCCACGCGCCACCGAAGGTCCCTGCGCCGTGCCGGACTGCGTGTAGCGCACGACATTCGGTTGCATGCGCCGCAGAAGGTCGAATGCACCGTCCTCGCCGTACAGAGTGACGAGCGTCGCGAGGATCGTGTAGCCGGTGCCGCTCGTCACCGGATTCGAGAGCTCGATCTCGTTGCGATACTCGGGGCGGACGAGATCCGACCAGCAGCGTGGCGCGGCGATCCCGCGCTTCGCGAGCACCGCCGGGTTGACGCCGAACGCGATCACGATGCGATAGATCGCCGCGACCCGGTAGCCGGTGCGCTCCGTCTCCTGACGCGCCCACGGCGCGAGCTCCGCCACCCGCGGCGAGCGATACACCGCGAAGAGTCCCTCGGCGGCGCCTTGCAGGAACGGATCGATCGTGCCGCCATACCAGACGTCCGCCTTCGGATTGTCGCGCTCGGCGCGCAGCTGGGCGAAGTATTCGCCGGTCGCCTTGCGCGTGACGGTCGTCGCAATGCCGCTTTCGCGCGCAAACGTCTGCGCCGCGAGCTCACAGGCGTCGGTGTCGTGGCTGCAGTAGAGGACGAGCTGCCGTCCGGGCGACGCCGCAGACGCCGGCAACGCGAGTCCGGCGGCGAGCATCAGCGCGCACAGGCGCCGCATCGGAGTGGGTCAGACTGCGCCGCGCTCGCGCGCGAGCGCCGCGATCTCGGGCGCGCGCACGTCGGCGGCGAGCTTGTCCAGCACGCCGTTCACGTACTTGTGGCCGTCGGTGCCGCCGAATTGCTTCGCGAGCTCGACCGCTTCGTTGATCACGACGCGGAACGGGAATTTCGAGGCGGTGCACGAGCTCCCACGCGCCGATGACGAGGCACGCGCGCTCGACCGGCGACAGGCTCGCCGTGGAGCGATCGAGATGCGGGGTGACGCGCGCGAGCAGCGCGTCGTAGTCGCCGGCCGCGCCGCGCCACAGCTCCGCGAAATATGCCTGGTCGGCGCGCTGATAGCCGTGGCTCTCCGCAAGATCTGCCGCGATGCGATCCGACGGCGAGCCCGCGAGCTGGCGCTCGTAGAGGCCCTGCAGCACGAGCTCCCGCGCGCGGCGCCGCGGGCTGCTATTGCTCATCGATGTCGTCCAGCAGGTTCGCCATCTCGAGCGCGGCCTGCGCCGCTTCGTAACCCTTCTGGTCCATCCGCGCCAGCGCCTGCGCGTCGGTGTCGCAGGTGAGGATGCCGTTGCCGATCGGAACGCCGAACTCGAGCTGCACGCTCGAGATGCCCGCCGCCGATTCGTTGGACACGATCTCGAAGTGATACGTCTCGCCGCGAATCACCGCACCGAGCGCGACCATCGCCGAGAATTCGCCGGTCTGCGCGAAGCGCTGCAGCGCAAGCGGCGATTCGAGCGCGCCCGGCACGGTCGCGACGCGGATGTCGTCGTCGGCGACGCCCGCCTCTGCGAGCGCACGCATGGCGCCAGCGAGCAGTCCGTCGCCGATCCTGGGGTTGAAGCGCGACAGCACGACGGCGACGCGGCGGCCCTGGCCGCCCGAATTCGGAAGGATCCTGCGAGGAGGCATGGCGATGTGGCTGTCGGCGGGACGAAGGCGCAGGGCGCGCCTACTGCGACCTGCGCGCCTGCGGCGTTTCCTCGTAGCCGGTGACCTCGAGGTCGAAGCCCGCCATGCTGGGCATCTTGCGCGGCTTGGCGAGGAGGCGCATCCGTCCGACATTGAGATCGCGCAGGATCTGCGCGCCGATGCCGTAGTTGCGCAAGTCCATCTTCGCCGGCGGCGGCGGCGTGTCGGCCGTCGCGCGGCGGCGCAGCTCGAGCGCGCTTTCCGGACGATGCAGCAGCACGACGACGCCGCGTCCGGCGTCCGCGATCGCGCGCAGCGCCTCGGCGACGCTCCACGAATGCGACGCGCTTTCCTGGTCGAGCAGGTCCATCACCGACAGCGGCTCGTGGACGCGCACGAGCGTCTCGGATTCGCGCGACAGCGGTCCGCGCACCAGCGCGAGATGCGTCGCGTCGGACAGCTTGTCGCGGTAGACGACGAGCCGGAACGCGCCGCGCCTGCGTGACCAGCGGGCGCTCGGCGATGCGCTCGACCAGCTTCTCGGTGCGGCTGCGGTAGTGGATCAGGTCGGTGATCGCACCGATCTTCAATCCGTGCTCGCGCGCGAACGTCTCCAGATCGGGAAGGCGCGCCATCGTGCCGTCGTCCTTGAGGATCTCGCAGATGACCGCCGCGGGCGTCATGCCGGCGAGCTCGCGTCAGGTCGCAGCCCGCCTCGGTGTGCCCGGCGCGCGCCAGCACGCCGCCCGGCTGCGCGATGATCGGAAAGATGTGGCCGGGCTGCACGATGTCGGCGGGCGTGGCGTCGCGCGCGACCGCGACGCGCACCGTGTGCGCGCGATCGGCGGCCGAGATGCCGGTGGTCACGCCGCTCGCCGCCTCGATCGACACCGTGAAGTTCGTGCCGTGCGCGCTGCGGTTCTGGCCGGTCATCAGCGGCAGGTTGAGGCGACGCGCGCGCTCCTCGGTGAGCGTCAGGCAGACGAGGCCGCGGCCGTAGCGCGCCATGAAGTTGATCGCCTCGGCCGTGACGCGGTCGGCGGCGATGACGAGGTCGCCCTCGTTCTCGCGGTCCTCCTCGTCGACCAGCACGACCATCTTCCCGTCGCGCAGGTCGGCGACAATGTCCTGGATGGATGCGATCGGCATGATGGGATCGTGCGCTCGTTCGTGGTACCGCTATCTTACCGGAGGGACTACGCCGGCTCCCGCACCGCGCGCAGCGGGGAGAGAGTCGGCGTTACGGGCGCGTACTGCTCGCTCTCCGCCTCGCGCACGGACGGTGGCACCGGCGGCCGCACGCGGAACCACGCGGCGTACAGTGCCGGCAGGAAGATCAGCGTCAGCAGCGTCGCGATCACCAGGCCGCCCATCATCGCGACGGCCATCGGCCCGAAGAAGTCGCTGCGCGTCAGCGGAATCAGCGCCAGCACCGCCGCGGCCGCGGTCAGCACGATCGGACGGAAGCGACGGACGGTCGCGCCGATCACTGCGTCCCACGGCGCGTGCCCTGCCGCAATGTCGCGGTCGATCTGGTCGACGAGGATGATCGCGTTGCGCATGATGATGCCGGACAGCGCGATCGTTCCGAGCATCGCCACGAATCCGAACGGCTTGCCGAACGCGAGCAGCGCGAGCGTGACGCCGATCAGGCCGAGCGGCGCAGTAAGCACCACCATCAGCGTGCGCGAGAAGCTGTGCAACTGGATCATCAGCAGCGTCAGCACGACGATGACGAGCAGCGGCACGCCGGCCGCGATCGACCGCTGCCCCTTCGCCGAATCCTCGAGCGCGCCGCCCGCCTCGATGCGATAGCCGAGCGGCAGCGCCGCGCGCACGGCGTCGAGCTGCGGATTCAGGCGGTTGGTGACGTCCGGTCCCTGCGCGTCGCCGCGCACGTCGGCGCGCACGGTGATCGTCGGCAGCCGGTTGCGCCGCCACACGATGCCCTCCTCGAGGTCGTAGCTTCACTTCCGCGATCTGCGTGATCGGCACCGCCTTGCCGTTCTTCGACGGGATCGCGAGGTCCTTGAGGAAGCTCATCTTCGCGCGCTCGTCGGTCGCGCCGCGCAACACGACGTCGATCTGCTTGTCGCCCTCGCGGAAGCTCGTCACGATGAGCCCCGACAGCGAGTTGTTGAGGAACGCCGCGAGGTCCTGCGACGACACGCCGAGCAGCCGCGCCTTGTTCTGGTCGATGACGAGGCGGATCGCCTTCGTCGGCTCGTCCCAGTCGAACTGCACGTCGCGCGTCCCCGGATCGCGGCGCATGACCTCCGCGGCTTCCTGCGCGTACTTGCGCACGGTGGCGATGTCCTCGCCCGACACGCGGAACTGCACGGGAAAGCCCACCGGCGGCCCGTTCTCGAGCCGCGACACGCGGCCGCGCAGGCCCGGGAAGTCGTCGGCGAACAGCGCGAGCAGGCGCTCGCGGATGCGCTCGCGCTCGGCGTTGTCCTTCGCCACCAGCACGAACTGGGCGAAGTTCGACTGCGTGAGCTGCTGGTCGAGCGGCAGGTAGAAGCGCGGACTGCCGCTCCCGACGTAGGCGACGTAGTGCTCGATGCCGCGCTCGCCGGCGAGGATCGTCTCCATCTTCTTCGCTTCCGCCAGCGTCGCGGCGAACGAGCTGCCCTCGGGCAGCCGCAGGTCGACCAGCAGCTCGGGGCGCGACGACGCGGGGAAGAACTGCTGCGGCACGAAGCGGAACAGCGCGAGCGCGCCGACGAACAGTGCGAGCGTCGCGACCAGCACGGTCTTGCGATGCCCGATGCACCACGCGATCGCCGCGCGGAATCGCGTATAGAACGGCGTCCGGTACACGGCGTCCTCGTCCAGGTGATCCACGACGTGCACGGGCGGCGGCGGTTTGCCGGTGACGCGCGCCCACAGCCGCGCCCGCAGCGACGGGCGCCGCTCCTTCGATGGGTCAGGCAGCATCTTGTAGCCGAGGTACGGGATCACGACGACCGCGACGACCCACGACGCGATCAGCGCGATCGCCGACACCTGGAAAATCGAGCGCGTGTACTCGCCGGTGCCGCTTCGCGCCGTCGCGATCGGCAGGAAGCCCGCCACCGTGACGAGCGTGCCGGTCAGCATCGGGAAAGCGGTGTTCGTGTAGGCAAAGCTCGCCGCGCGCACGCGATCGAAGCCCTGCTCCATCTTGATCGCCATCATCTCCACGGCGATGATCGCGTCGTCGACGAGGAGTCCCAGCGACAGGATCAGCGCGCCGAGCGAGATCTTGTGCAGCCCGATGTCGGCCCACCACATCACGCCGAACGTGATCGCAAGCACCAGCGGAATCGACACCGCGACGACCAGGCCGGTACGCAGGCCGAGGCTCAGGAGCGACACGAGCAGCACGATGACGACCGCCTCGGCGAGCGAGCGGACGAACTGGTTCACCGAGCGCTGCACGGCCTGCGGCATGCTCGTGACGGTATCGATCTCGACCCCGACGGGGAGCTGCGTCTGGATGCGCGCGATCTCGCGCGTCAGGTCGGCGCCGAGCTCGATGACGTCGCCACCCTGCGCCATCGTCACGCCGATGCCCAGCGCTTCCTTGCCCTGCCAGCGCATCTGCTGCTGCGGCGGGTCGACGTAGCCGCGGTGACACGCGCGCGATGTCGCCCAACCGGAATACGCGGTCGTTGGCGCGGATCGCGATGTCGCGGATCGCATCGAGCGAGTCGAACGCGCCGGTGGGGCGCACGAACACGCGGTCGGTGGCGGTGTCGAACACGCCCGACGCCGACACCGCGTTCTGCGCCGCGAGCGTCTGGAAGATCTGCGCCGGCTCGACGCCGAGCGTCGCGAGCTTGGTGTTCGAAAGCTCGATGAACACCTTTTCGTCCTGCTCGGCGATGAAGTCCACCTTGGCCACGCCCGGCACGCGCAGGAGCTCGGCGCGGATGCGGTCGCCGAATTCCTTGAGCTGGCGGTAGCCGAAGCCATCGCCGACGAGCGCGTAGATGTTCGTGTACGTGTCGCCGAACTCGTCGTTGAAGAATGGACCCTGGATGCCCGGAGGCAGCGTGTTGCGGATGTCGGCGACCTTCTTGCGCACCTGGTACCAGGTCTCGGGCACCTGTGCCGCCGGCGCGGAATCCTTGATCGCGAAGAACACCAGCGACTCGCCGGGCTTCGAATAGCTGCGCACCCAGTCGACATTGGGGACTTCCTGCAGCTTCTTCTCGATCTTGTCGGTGACCTGCTGCTCGACGTCGCGCGCGGCGGCGCCCGGCCAGTTGGTCTTGACGACCATGACCTTGAACGTGAATGGCGGGTCCTCGGACTGCCCGAGCCGCTGGTACGAGAGGACGCCGACGAGCGCGAAGACGAGTATCGCGAACAGCACGAACGCGCGATGCGCGAGCGCCCATTCGGACAGGTTGAAGCGTCCGCGCGGCGCCGGCGCTTCCGGCAGCTTTGGAACGCGCGCGTTCACCGGACTACTTTCGCACCACGGTCTGATGTACGTCGGTGGCGTGGGCGCTGCGCGGCGCGGTGGCGGGCGCCGCAGCCGGCGATGGCGCGCGCGCCGCCGCGGCGCTGCCGCCCTCGTAAGGCCGCACCGTCTCGCCCTCGCGCAGCTTGTGCACGCCGGCGGTCACGATCCACTCGCCCGGCGCTACGCCGCTCGTCAGCAGCACGCCATCCTCGCGGTATTGGCCGACGGTCACCGGCCGCAGGCTGACCTTGCGCGCTTCGGGATCGTAGACCCACACGGCGGCGGCACCGTCCTTCCGATAGAGCGACGTGAGGGGCAGCAACGTGGTGTTGCCCGGCTCGCGGCTCTGCGCAACGACGTTCGCCGTCATGCCCCATTGCAGCGCCGGATCGCGCTCCAGCACGGACAGCCGGACGGCGAACGTGCGCGTCACCGGATCGACGGCCGGCGAGATCTCGCGCACGCGCGCCGGATAGAGCTTCTGCGGATTCGCCCACAGGACGACTCCGAGCGTATCGGCGCGGCGCAGCTCGCCGATGCGATTCTCGGGCACGCTGATCGCCACCTCGCGCTCTTCCTCGCGCGCCATCTTGAACACGGTCTGGCCAGCGGTCACGACCTGGCCAGCTTCGACGCTCGCAGCGGTGATCACGCCGTCGTCGGTCGCGACGAGCGTAGCGTAGCCGGCCTGGTTGCGCGTCACCGCGAGCTGCGCCTTCGCCTGCTCGAGCTTCGCGCGATTGGTGTCGAGCGCATTCCGCTTCTGGTCGAGCGCCGATTCGCTGACGAACTTCTGGCGATAGAGATTCTGGTAGCGCTCGTACTCGGACTGCGCGTACTTGAACTCGGTCTCCGCCGCGGCGGCCGCGGCTTTCTGCGCCTCGGCCTGCAGGCCCGTGTCCGCGGGATCGAGCTCGCGCCAGCACCTGGCCGCGCGTGACCCGCGCGCCGACGTCCACGCTGCGCGCGATCACCTTTCCTCCGATGCGAAACGCGAGGTCGCCTTCGTGACGCGGCTTGATCTCGCCGGCGAACACCGCGACCTCGCCGGTCCCGCCGGCCTGCACCTGCGCGAGCGTCACCGGGCGCACCGGCTCGGGCGGGGGCTCGTGCCGGGCGCAGCCGGCCGCAAGCAGCGCGGCGAGCGCCAGCGCCGACACGGCGTGCACGGAAGCCTTCACAGGATCTCCGCAGCGGGGGCGTCCGCAAGCGCCAGGCGCCGTCCGATCGTTCCATCCCACAACGCGCGCAGGGCCCGATCGAGCTCGCGCGGATAGTCGATGCGCCCGACGGCACATGCGTTGCCGCCGGCCGCAAGCTCGTCCGCATTGGCCGACATCTGCCACAGCCCGACGATGAGCGCGTAGCTGTGGCGCAAAAGCGCGATGCCGCCGCCGGGCGGCAGCTCGGAAAAATGCCGCTCGATCCCGGCACCCGCGGTGGCAAGCCGCTCGACCATCCGGGCCTTGAACGCCAGCGCGGTTTCGCGGGGTACCTCCGCCTGCACGACGCCGAAGCAACGGGTGGCGAGCGGCAGGAACGTCGGCCGCTGGATCATGTGTTGACGCGTGAGCGTCATGATGGCTTCCAGCCTGACCGGCGGCGCTGCGGAGGCAAGGAGCGCGCAGAGGGCGCGGAAGAACTCGTCGACGCGGCGCTCGTGCACCGCGAGCAGCAATTCGTCCTTGCTGGGGAAATAGAGGTAGACGGTGCCTTTGGCGAGGCCGGCCTCGTCGGCGACCTCCGCTACGTTGGCGACACGCTCGGGGGCGCGCTCGAGCAGCCGCTCGGCCGCGTCGAGAATCGCGTGATGCCGCTCCTGCTTGTCTTCCGAGTGAACGGCGCGCTGCCGGATCACCATTTTCCTGCTCCCGACGACCCTAAATGACCTTGGGTCACTTGTTCCGAAGCGTAAATGACCTCCGGTCAGTTGTCAAGATCCAGCGCCCGCCGGCGGCCGAAAAATCGGCGCACAATCCGCCTCCCGGCCTGTGGGATTCGGCATTCCGCCGGCATCCGCGGCTCGGCAAAAAAGGGAGAAAGCGATGGGCAAATACATGTTTCAGGCCCGCTATACGAGCGAAGGTGCGAAGGGCGTCATGGCGGCCGGCGGCACGGCGCGCCGCGACGCGGTCGCCAAGGCAGTCGCCAGCGTCGGCGGCAAGCTCGACGCGTTCTACTTCGCGTTCGGCGGTGTCGACGCGTTCGTCATTGCCGAACTGCCCGATGACGTCAGCGCGGCGGCAATGTCGATGGCGGTAGGCGCCTCGGGAACGTCGAGCGCCACCACGGTGAAGCTCCTGACGCCCGAGGACATGGACAAGGCGGCGAAGGTCGCCGTGGCCTACCGTCCGCCAGGGAAGTAGGCAGCGCCTCGGTTACGCGCGCGGCGCCTCGAACAAACCCAGCGTCGCGCGCGTGAGCTCGCTCGCCGGATCGGCGTAGTCGAGCACGACGGTGAAGTGATTGCGGTTGGGGATGAATCGCGCTGCCGTCATGCCCGCAGGGCGATTGTCCGGCCAAGCGTCGCAGATGAGTTGCGACTGCCGCAGGAATTCGGATGTCTCGTCGGCGCCGACCGCGGCGTAGAGCGGTGCGCGCGTCGTTGCGGCGTAGTGCACGGGCGACATGCGCCGCGCCTCCGCTGCATCGAGGCGAAGGTCGGCGTTCATCGTCGACAGCACGAGCGGCGCGAGGTCGTGAACGCCCGACAGCGTGACGCCCGCGACGAACGGCGGCGCCGCGAGGCCGTGCGCGCGCCAGTCGGTCGCGAACAGCATCGCGACCAGATGGCCGCCGGCGGAATGACCGCTGACGACCAGTGGCGCCGCAGGCGCACCGTGGCGCGGCGCTTCGCGCGCGAGCCAGAGAAGCGAACGCCGGCATTCGTCGACGATCGTCGCGATCGTGACCGACGGACACAGGTCGTAGTTGACCACCGCCACCGCGTAACCTTGCGCGACGAATGGCGCGGCGACGAACGAGAACTCGGCCTTGTCGAGCGCGCGCCAATAGCCGCCATGGATGAAGGCGAGCGTGCCGCGCGGCGTCCCGGCCGGCAGGAAGAGGTCGAGCGTTTCCTGGGGATTCGGGCCCGTAGCGCAGGTCGAGTTTCGGCCGCAGCGCCGCGACCGCGGCCTTCGAGCGCTCGGCGTACTCCGCGAGCTGCTGCGGATGGTCGGGAACCGCCGCGCGATTGTTGTAGCCGCGCTCGACGGACTCGGGCGTGTAGGTCGGCGTTCCCGTCATGCGGCCGGTGGCGCGATGACGATCGACAGCGGCGTCAGGCCGTCGATGTGGCCGTCGAGCCGGTCGCCCGCAACCACCGCGGCGACGCCGGAGGGCGTCCCCGAAAAGATCAGGTCGCCGGGCAGGAGCTCGTAGTACGTCGACAGGAACGCGATGGTGTGCGGCACGTCCCAGATCATGTCGGCGAGATCGCCCTGCTGGCGCCGCGCGCCGTTGACGTCGAGGCGAATCGCCCCTTTCGCGAGATGTCCCGTTTGCGCGACCGGATGGATCGGCGCGATCGGCGCGGCCTGCGCAAACGACTTGCCGATGTCCCACGGCCGCTTCTTCTCGCGCATGTCGTTCTGCAGGTCGCGGCGCGTCATGTCGAGCCCGACGGCGTACCCGAACACCAGCTCGTTCGCGCGCTCGGCCTTGACGTTCACGCCTGCCTTGCCGATCGCGACGACCAGCTCGATCTCATGGTGAAAATTCTTCGTCGCAAGCGGGTAGCGGATGCTTCCGACCGCGGGCGGCACCACCGGCGACTATCGCGTCGGCGGCCTTGGTGAAGAAGAACGGCGGTTCCTTCGTCGCGTCGCCGCCCATCTCCTTCGCGTGTTCGGCGTAGTTGCGGCCGACGCAATAGATGTGGCGCACCGGAAAGACATCGCGGCTGCCGGCTACGGGCACGGCGGGAACGTCCCACGCGGGAATGGCATAGGTCATGACGAGGTCCTGAAGCGGAAGTGAAGTCTTATTCGGCGTCGGGCTGTTGCGAAGGCGCCGCCTGCGCGAACGCCGGCAGCGCGTTGCACGCGGCCTCGATGCGCGTCAGCGTCGGGTACGGTGAGACGTCGACCTTGAAGCGGCGTGCGTTGGCGAGTTGCGGCACGAGGCAGACGTCGGCAAGCGTGGGCGATTCGCCGTGGCAGAACGTTCCCGTGTCGTCGTCGCGCTCGAGCTGGCGTTCCAGCGCCTCGAAGCCGACGTCGATCCAGTACTTGTACCAGCCGTTCTGCTGCGCGTCGGTCGCGCCGAGCGTGCCGGTGAGGTAGTTCAGCACGCGCAGGTTGTTGAGCGGATGGATGTCGCAGGCGATGCCGAGCGCGATCGCGCGCACCCGCGCGCGTCCGGCGGCATCCGCGGGCAGCAGCGGCGGCTCCGGATGCGTCTCGTCGAGATACTCGATGATCGCGAGCGATTGCGTCAGCACGCGACCGTCGTCGAGCTCCAGCGCCGGCACGAGCCCCTGCGGATTGAGCGCGAGGTAATCCTGCGCCCGCTGGTTGCCCATCCGCAGATGGACGAACGTGCGGTCGGCGAGCGTCACGTCCTTCAAGTTGAGCGCGATCCGGACGCGGTACGCGGCCGACGAGCGGAAGTAGTCGTAGAGCTTCATCGCTAGTCTCCCGCCGGGCCGCCCCAAGGGATGACTTGCTCCCCCTCCGGGGGCAGCGAACGCAGTGAGCGTGGGGGTCGTCATCTAGAATGCCGAGATCCCGGTTTGCGCGCGCCCGAGGATCAGCGCATGGATGTCGTGCGTGCCTTCGTAAGTGTTGACCGTTTCGAGGTTGAGCATGTGGCGGATCACGTGGAACTCGTCGACGATGCCGTTGCCGCCGTGCATGTCGCGCGCCATGCGCGCGATCTCGAGCGCCTTGCCGCAACAGTTGCGCTTCATGATCGACGTGATCTCCGGCGCGGCATTGCCTTCGTCCTTCATCCGGCCCAGGCGCAGGCAGCCCTGCAGCCCGAGCGTGATCTCGGTCTGCATGTCGGCGAGCTTTTTCTGGACGAGCTGGTTCGCGGCGAGCGGACGGCCGAACTGCTGCCGGTCGAGCGTGTATTGGCGCGCCGCGTGCCAGCAGAACTCCGCTGCGCCGAGCGCGCCCCATGCGATGCCGTAGCGCGCCGCAGTTGAGGCAGCCCATCGGCCCCTTCAGCCCCTTGACGTTCGGCAGCTGGTTCTCGGCCGGAACGAACACTTCGTCCATCACGATCTCGCCGGTGATCGACGCGCGCAGGCTGAACTTGCCCTCGATCTTCGGCGTGGAAAGGCCCTTCATCCCCTTTTCGAGGATGTAGCCGCGGATGACGCCGCCGTCGTCCTTCGCCCACACGACGAACACGTCGGCGATCGGCGAGTTGGAGATCCACATCTTCGCCCCGGAGAGCTTGAAGCCGCCGTCGACACTCTTCGCGCGCGTCACCATCGAGCCCGGATCGGAGCCGTGGTTCGGCTCGGTCAGGCCGAAGCAGCCGATCCACTCGCCGGTGGCGAGCTTCGGCAGGTACTTGCGGCGCTGCGCTTCGCTGCCGTACGTGAAGATCGGGAACATCACCAGCGAGCTCTGCACGCTCATCATCGAGCGGTAGCCCGAATCGACGCGCTCGATCTCGCGCGCGATCAGGCCGTAGCAGACGTAGTTGAGGCCCGCGCCGCCGTACTCGTGCGGTATCGTCGGGCCGAGCAGGCCGAGCGCGCCCATCTCGGGGAACACGGAGGGATCGCTCGTCTCGTGGCGGAACGCTTCCAGCACCCGCGGCAGCAGCTTCTCCTGCGCGTAGGTGTGCGCGGCGTCGCGGACCATCCGTTCTTCCTCGGTGAGCTGCAGGTCGAGGAGCAGCGGATCGTCCCACTTGAACACGGGCTTGGTCGCGGCGTGCAGGCGATCGGGGGCATTCACGGGCAGGCTCCGGCGTGGCGTGCGGCAGTCGTGGAAGAGCGAAGGGACGACGATTATCGCGCCCGCGCGGGGACAAAGTCCATGATACTGCCCGTTGCGGACCGCGGCCGAGAACTTCGGCCCCGAAACGAAGTCCCGATGGGGTCGTGGATCTGGAGCGATTTCCATGTTTCGATATCTTTGCCGCGTCGCCTTGTTGCCCGCTGCTGCTGGCGAGCGCAGGCGGCACATATGCCGGCGACTATGTCGACGCGCGCTATCGCATCGTCTCGGGCGTCGATTGCGTCGACGCGACCAACCTCATCGCCGAACTCGCGCCCGCGCCGCTGAACGCGACGTACATGCGAGTCCAGCATATCGGCGACCCAGGTACGGCGGAGTTGGCGGGCGCGATCGCGAACGGCGTCACGTGGGATGCCGGCGCACTGTCGGGGTATTCCGTTGCAGCCGCGACACGAGCGCAAGTCCAGCGCGGCTATCGCGACATCGGGCCGCCGGAGCCGTCGAGCGCTTTTCAGCTGGGTTGCAACGCCGCGGGATTCGTCCTGAATTCGCGCAGCTTCGCGCACACCGCGCCGCTCGTCCTCGAGGGGCCGAGCGTGAGCATCGCGCGCGACCTCGATCCGCCTGCGTCCATATTCGGCAACGCCACCTCCGCATTGACGATCGAAGGCCGCGTCAGCGTGCCCTGGGTGCGGTTCGATTCGGCGCCCGTCACCGACGGTACCGCGCAGGTCAGCCTCTTCTACTACGCGCGAGATTCGACGTCGGGCATCACCTTCGCCCATGTCATTGCGTTGTTCGACAACCGTGCGAAGGGCATCAACGGTGCCGGCGCCGAGGCGGTGAGCGCGGACGCCTACACCGCCTTCGTCGCGAGCCCGCTCGCGGCGTCCGCCGAGTTCGTGACGGCTTCGCCGGTGTCGGCGACCGAGCAGTTCGGTGCCGGCTGGCCCGATCGCCGCCTGTTTCGCGCGCATGTCACTTATTCCCAGTTCCAGGCGATGCTCGCGCGGCTGAGGCGCGAATCGCTGCCCGCCCTCTCGCCGCGGCCGGAGGACTATCGCGTCACGCTTTTCGGCGTCCTCGGCGAGATCTTCCCGGGAACCGGAACGGCGAACGAGGTCGGGCTGGGGGCGAGCGTCACCGATCTCACGCTGAGCGAGGCGTACTACGATGCGACGCGGGCCAGCGTCGTCGAGTACTACAACGCCGCACTCGATCGTTTCTTCATCAGCGCAGATGCGCCGGAAATCGAAGCGCTGGATTCGGGACGCTTCGTGGGATGGACGCGCACGGGCGCCACGTTCGACGTTTACCCGTCCTTCATGAGCGGAACGGCGCCCGTTTGCCGATTCTATCTGCCGCCCGCTTACGGCGACTCGCATTTCTTTTCGGCGTCGCGGGACGAATGCGCCGCGGTGGCCGCGCAGTTTCCGGCCTTCGTGCTGGAGGATTCCGACGTAATGCATGTGGGCCTGCCGGACGCGATCACCGGCGCGTGTCGACCTGGCGAACGGGCGGTGTTCCGGCTGTGGAATGGCCGTTCCGCGGCCAACCACCGATACACGACGAGTGCAGCGACGCGCGACGCGATGATCGCCGCAGCATGGATTTCCGAGGGCTACGGGCCCGAAGGTGTTGCCATGTGTGCCGCACCCTAGTCGCGGTCGGCCGCGGAGTCCGGGATCACCGCCGTCGCCTCGATCTCGACCCGCGCGCGATCCTCGATCAGCGCCTTGACCTCCACCGCGGTCATCGCCGGAAAATGGCGGCCGATGATCTCGCGGTAGACGCCGCCCAGCGCGCGATAGCTCGCGACGTACTCGCGCTTGTCGACGACGTACCACGTCATGCGCACGATGTGCTCCGGCCGCGCGCCCGCCTCGCGAGAATCGCGACGATGTTGGCGAGCGCCTGGCGCGCCTGCGCGACGAAGTCGTCGGACTCGAAGCGCTGCTGCCCGTTCCAGCCGATCTGGCCGCCGACGAACACCAGCGTGCCGCGCGCCGCGATGCCGTTGGCGTAGCCCTTCGGCGGCGCCCAGCCCGGGGGTTGCAGGACCTTCATCGCGTCTGCCTCCTCGCGCAGCCGGAAGCGCTGCAGCTTGCCGGTCTCGGTGCGCGGCAGGCTCGTCGACGAACTCGATCGCGCGCGGATACTTGTACGGCGCGATTGCCTGCTTCACGAACTCCTGCAGCGCCGTCGTCGATCGCGGCGTCGCCGTCGTGGCCGGGCTTCAGCACGACGAACGCCTTGACGATCTGCCCGCGCTCGTCGTCGGGCACGCCGACCACGCCGCATTCGGCGACGGCCGGATGCTGCGAGCAGCGCGCCCTCGACCTCGGGCCCGGCGATGTTGTAGCCGGCGCTGATGATCATGTCGTCGGTGCGCGCCTGGTAGACGAAGTAGCCGTCGTCGTCGACGAGATAGGCGTCGCCCGTGTAGTTCCAGCCGTCGCTGCACGTAGTTGCGCTGGCGCTCGTCGGCGAGGTAGCGGCAACCGGTCGGTCCCTTGCACCGCGAGCCGGCCGACCTGTTCCGGGTGGCAGCGGATGGCCGCCGTCGTCCATCACGCACGCGCGGTAGCCGGGCACGGGCTTGCCGGTCGCGCCCGGCCGCGCGTGCGCCTCGTCGTGCGAAATGAAGATGTGCAGCATCTCGGTGGCGCCGATGCCGTCGATGATCTCGATGCCGGTCGCGTCCTTCCACAGCTTGCGCGTCGCCGCGGGCAGCGCCTCGCCGGCCGACACGCACTTGCGCAGGCTCGACAGGTCGAATTCGTGCGCCATGCGCCGCCATCGCGCGGTACGACGTCGGCGCCGTGAACAGCACCGTCGCGCGATGCGCGGCGATCGCGGGCAGCAGCGCGTCCGGCGCGGCGCCTTCTCGAGCAGCAGCGTCGCGGCGCCGATGCGCAGCGGAAACAGCAGCAGGCCGCCCAGCCCGAACGTGAACGCGAGCGGCGGGCTGCCGGTGAAGACGTCGTCGGCCGTCGCGCGCAGCAGTGGCGCGGCCAGCAATCGCAGGCGGCGAGCACGTCGCGATGGAAGTGCATCGTGCCCTTCGGCTTGCCGGTCGTGCCCGACGTGAACGCGATCAGCGCCGTGTCGTCGGCGGCGGTGTCGACGTTGGCGAACGTGTCCGGCTTGCGGCGCGCACGCGTCTCGAGCGACCGTCGGCCGCGTCCGTCGCCGAAGTGAGCGACGTGCCGCAGCGTCGGACAGGCGGCGCGCGCGGCGTCGAGCTCGACCGCGAGCCGCGCGTCGCACAGCGCGTGCGATGATCTGCGCCTTGTCGATGATGTCGGTCAGCTCCTTCGCGCGCAGCAGCGGCATCGTCGCCACGGCGATGCCGCCGGCCTTGAGCACGCGCGAACCAGCACGCCGCCATCATCGGGCTGTTCGGGCCGCGCAGCAGCACGCGGTTGCCGGGAACGAGGCCGCATGTCGTCGACGAGCACGTGCGCGATCCGGTTGGCGCGCGCGAGCAGCTCGGCGTACGTCCAGCGCGATGCCGTCCGGCGCGAGCGATCGGCGTGCGCTCGCCCCAGCCGCGCGCGACGCGCGTCGTCGAGCAGTTCGCCGGCGCGCAGTTCAGCCGTCGCGGATACTGGAGCTCCGGCAGCTCGAAGATCAGTTCGGGCCACTCGTCGCGCGGCGGCAGGTGGTCGCGCGCGAACGTGTCGACGTGCGCACGTGTACGTCATGTCGGAGCTCCCCTGTCAGC
The DNA here is from genome assembly GCA_963851465.1 of uncultured beta proteobacterium. Classification (GTDB taxonomy): domain Bacteria; phylum Pseudomonadota; class Gammaproteobacteria; order Burkholderiales; family Casimicrobiaceae; genus VBCG01. The sequence goes on along the minus strand of CAWKPJ010000013.1, from coordinate 144,650 downwards.
AGCATCGCGGCCGATGATCAGCCGCTGCACCTCGGTCGCGCCCTCGTAGATGCGCAGCGCGCGGATCTCGCGATACAGCCGCTCGACGGTCGCCAGTCGCGACCACGCCCTGCGCGCCGTGCATCTGCACGCGCGGCGTCGATCACCCGCTGCGCCGATTCGGTCGCGGCCAGCTTCGCCATCGCCGCCTCGCGCGTCGTGCGCGCGCCGCGCACGTCGCGCAGCCACGCGGCGCGGTAGGCGAGCAGCGCCGCGGCGTCGATGTCGCGCGGCCATGTCGCCCAGCTCCGCCTGCGTCGAGCTGCAGGTCGGCGAGCGTGCCGCCGAACATCGTGCGCGAACGCGCGTGCGCCGACGGCTTCGTCGAGCGCGCGGCGCGCGAAGCCGAGCGCCGCGGCCGCGACCGACGCGCGGAAGATGTCGAGCGTGCGCATCGCCAGCTTGAAGCCCTCGCCCTCGGCGCCGAGCAGCGCGTCGCGCCGGCACGCGGCAGCCGTCGAACTCGAGGCGCGCGAGCGGATGCGGCGCGATCACGTCGATGCGCTCGGCGACGACGAGACCCGGCGCGTCGGCGGGCACGACGAACGCCGAGATGCCCGCGCGCGCCGGTCTCCGCGCCGGTGCGCGCGAACACGCAGTAGAAGTCGGCGATGCCGCCGTTGGAGATCCACGTCTTGCAGCCGTCGAGCACCCAGTGCGTCGCCGTCGCGCCGCGCGCGCGTCGTCATCGCCGCCGACGTCGGAGCCGGCGTCGGGCTCGGACAGCGCGAACGCCGCGATCGCCTCGCCGCGCGCGACGCGCGGCAGCCAGCGCGCGCTGCTGCTCTGCGCGTCCCGCGAGCGTGATCGCGCCGCTGCCCGAGGCCCTGCATCGCGAACGCGAAGTCGGCGAGGCCGTCGTGATAGGCGAGCGTCTCGCGCGACGACGCACAGCGCGCGCGAGTCGAGCGCCGGCAGCGCGCCGCCGTAAGCGGCGGGAACGCAGTAGCGCAGCCACGCCGGCGTCGCCGAGCGCCCGCACCAGTGCGCGGCAGCGCGCGTCGACGTCGTGCCCGTCGTGACGTCGCTCGCCGCGCGGGCAGCGCCGCGACCACGCGTCGAGCTCGCCGCCGAGCGTCGCGATGCGGCGGCATCGAAGAACGGCCAGTCGAGATGCGCGCGGTCCATCGTCGCTCGGACGTCAGTTGCCCTCGAACTTCGGCGTCTCTGCGCGCGCGAACGCCTCGTACGCGCGCCGGAAATCGCCGCGTCTGCATGCAGATCGCCTGCGCCTGCGCTTCGGCCTCGATCGCCGCGTCGAGGTCCATCGCCCATTCCTGGTGCAGCAGCTTCTTGGTCATCGCGTGCGCGAACGTCGGGCCGTCGGCCAGCGCGCGTCGCCAGCGCGTGCGCTTCGTCGCTGCAGCGTCGCCGGCTCGACCAGGCGGTTGAAGAATCCCCATCGCCGGCCCTCGTCCGCGCGTCATCGCGCGGCCGGTGTACAGCAGCTCGGCGGCGCGGCCCTGGCCGATCATGCGCGGCAGCAGCGTGCAGGCGCCCATGTCGCAGCCGGCCAGCCCGACGCGCACGAACAGGAACGCGGTCTTCGCGGCCGGCGTGCCGAGCCGCAAGTCGGCGGCGAGCGCGACCATCGCGCCGGCGCCGGCGCACACGCCGTCGATCGCGGCGACGATCGGCTGCGGGCAGTGCCGCATCGCCAGCACGAGGTCGCCGGTCATGCGCGTGAAGGCGAGCAGCTCCGGCATCGTCATCTTCGTCAGCGGCCCGATGATCTCGTGCACGTCGCCGCCGGAGCAGAAGTTGCCGCCCGCGCCGGTCACGACGACCGCCTTGACGTCGCTCGCGTAGACGAGCGCGCGGAACAGGTCGCGCAGCTCGGCGTAGGACTCGAACGTCAGCGGATTCTTCTTCTCCGGCCGGTTCAGCGTGATCGTCGCCACCTTGCCGTCGGCGTCGTCTCCCACCGGAAATGCGTGCGCGGCATAGCTGCGCAGCGGCCGCAGCTGATCGTTCATCGTCATGCGGCTTCCTCCGTTTCGGGCGTGTCGTGCGCCTGCAGCGTGTCCTTCGACGCGGCCCAGCAGCGCGTGCAGACGGTCGCGCTCGGCTGCGCGACATGCCCGCGAACATCTCGATCACCCAGCGCTCGTGCGCCGCGGCCATCGCGTCGAACGTGCGCTTGCCCTTGGCGTCAGCCGCACCGCGTACGCGCGCCGGTCGCCGGGGATCGGCCGGCGCTCGACCAGCCCTTCGCCGACCAGCTGATCGGTGAGGCCGGTCACGTTGCCGCCGGTCACCATCAGTCGCCGCGACAGCTCGCCCATCTTGAGGCCCTGCGGGTTGCGCTCGAGCTGCGCCATCAGGTCGAAGCGCGGCAGCGTGATCGCGAAGCGCTCGCGCAGCCGCGCGCGGACGCGCTGCTCGATCAGCATCGTGCAGGTGAGCAGCCGCAGCCACAGCCGCAGCGACTCGTGGTGCTCGTCGGTGAGCCGCGACTCGGGATCGGGCGCACGCCGATTCGACGGATTCGGAGCGCGTGTTCATCCGTTCATCACCTCGCCGCCGGCGACGGCGATCGCCTGCCCGGTGATCGCCGCTGACGCGGGCAGGCACAGCCACGCGACGGCGGCCGCGACTTCGTCGGGCGTGACGAGGCGCTTTTGCGGGTTGCGTGCCGCGAGCGCTTCGCGCGCCGTCGCCTCGCTGCGCCCCGTCTTGGCCACGATGTTCGCCACCGCTTCGCCGACGAGATCGGTGTCGGTGTAGCCGGGGCACACGGCATTCACGGTCACGCGCGTGCTCGCGAGCTCGAGCGCGAGCGCGCGCGTCAGGCCGACGACGCCGTGCTTCGCCGCGCAATACGCGGCGACATACGGGATAGCCGGTGAGACCCGCGGTGCTCGCGATGTTGACGACGCGACCATTCGGCGCCGCCAGCAGCGCAGGCAGCGCCGCCTGCGTGCAATGGAACGTTCCGGTGAGGTTCACGCGCAGCATCGCGTCCCACAGCGCAGCGTCGGTGGCCGCGAACTTGGCACTTTGCGCGATGCCGGCGTTGTTGACGAGGATCGCGATGCGGTGGCCCGCGCGGGCGATGGCGTCGAACGCGTCGTGCACGGCGGCGGCATCGCCGACGTCGCAGACACTGTGACATCGCAACGGCGGCAAGCCGACTTCGCGGCATCGTCCAGTCGCGCCGCGTCGCGGCCCAGCAGCGTCAGCGATGCGCCGAGCGTCGGCAAGGCGCGCCGCGATCGCGCGCCCGATGCCGCGCCCGCCGCCGGTGACGACGGCGTGCATGCCGGCGAACGGCATGCCTGCAGCGCTCATCCGTTCGCCTCCGGCCGCTCGTTCGCCATCTGCGCCGCGCGCGCGAGGTTGCGCTCGAGCTGCTGCTTGCCGCTGAGGTACTGCACCGGCCACGGCACGTCGCCATAGCCGAGCTGCGCGGCCGCGTGCAGCGTCCAGTACGGATCGGCGAGGTGCGGCCGCGCGAGCGCGCACAGGTCCGCGCGCCCCGCCATCAGGATGCTGTTCACGTGGTCGGGCTCGAAGATCGCGCCGACGGCCATCGTCGCGATGCCGACCTCGTTGCGGATCCGGTCGGCGAACGGCGTCTGGTACATGCGGCCGTAGACCGGCTTGCGCGCGCGCGTCGTCTGGCCCGACGAGACGTCGATCAGGTCCGCGCCGGCGTCCTTGAACAGCCGCGCGATCGTCGACGGCGTCGTCGGGCGTGTTGCCGCCTTGCGGCCCAGTCGTGCGCGGAGATGCGCACCGACATCGGGCGATCGGCCGGCCACGCAGCCCGCATCGCCCGGAAGACTTCGAGCGGATAGCGGCAGCGGTTCGCCAGCGAGCCGCCGTAGTCGTCGTCGCGATGATTGGTCAGCGGGCAGAGGAACGCCGACAGCAGATAGCCGTGCGCGCAGTGGAGCTCCAGCCAGTCGAAGCCGCACTCGGCACCCCACGCGCGCGGCGCGGACGAAATCGTCGCGCACGCGGTCCATGTCGGCGCGCGTCATCGCGCGCGGCACCTGGTTGTCCGCGCCGTACGGAATCGCCGAGGGCGCGATCAGCGGCCAGTTGCCCGCGGGCAGCGGCTCGTCGGCGGCTTCCCAGCCGAGCTGCGTCGAGCCCTTCGGGCCGGCGTGGCCGAGCTGCAGCGCGATCTTCGCCGCCGTGCGCGCGTGAACGTAGTCGACGATGCGCCGCCACGCCGCGCGATGCTCGTCGAGGTACATGCCGGCGCAGCCCGGGCTGATCCGCGCGTCCGCGGACACGCAGACCATCTCGGTGAACACCAGGCCGGCGCCGCCGTGCGCGCGGCTGCCGAGATGGACGAGGTAGTAGTCGTCGGGCGTGCCGTCGACGCACGAGTACTGCGCCATCGGCGACACGACGACGCGATTCGCGAGCGTGACGCCGCGCAGCGTGAACGGCGTGAACATCGGCGGCACCGGCTTCGCCGCGGTGTCTCCATGCCCGGCAAACCAGGACTCCATCCGCGCAACGAAGGCGCCGTCGCGCAGCCGCAGGTTCTCGTGCGAGATTCGCTGACTGCGCGTCAGCAGGCTGTACGCGAACTGCTCGGCCTCGAATGCCGTGTAGCGGTCGACGTTCTCGAACCATTCGGTGGAGTTGCGCGCGGCGTTCTGGATCTTCAGCACTTCCACGCTGCGCTCGGCCTCGTACGCGGGCAGCGCGGCGGCAAGATCGGCGTTGGCGTTCATCGCGCGGGCGAGCGCGATCGCGTCCTCGAGCGCGAGCTTCGTCCCCGAGCCGACCGAGAAGTGCGCGGTGTGCGCGGCGTCGCCCATCAGCACGAACGGCACCGCACGCCCGTCGATCGACACCCAGTGCATCCAGGTGCGGCACACGACGCGCGGGAAGCGGATCCAGATCGCCGAGCCGCGCAGATGCGACGCGTTGGACATGAGCTTGTTGCCGTCGAGATAGCGCGCGAACAGCCGCTCGCAGAACGCGATGCCCTCCTCCTGCGACATCGCGTCGAGTCCGGCGCGCTGCCAGACCTCCTCCGGCGTCTCGACGATGAACGTCGACGTCTCGGCGTCGTATTGGTACGCGTGCGCCTGGAACCAGCCCCACGGCGTCTCTTCGAACGCGAACGTGAACGCGGCGAACCGCTTCTTCGTGCCCAGCCAGACGAAGCGGCAGCGCCGCAGGTCGACGTCGGGCGCGTACGTTGCCGCATACCGCTGGCGGATGCGGCTGTTGAGCCCATCGCTCGCGATGACGAGGTCGGCGCGAAACTCGCGCGCTGCGGCCTCGGCGTCGGCGACGTCCGTCTCGAACACGAGCTCGACGCCGATCTCCTCGCAGCGCCGCTGCAGGATGTTGAGAAGCCGCTTGCGGCCGATGCCGCAGAAGCCGTGGCCGCCCGAGGTGATCGTGCGGCCCTTGAAATGGACGTCGATGTCGTCCCAGCGGTTGAACGCGCCGACGATCTCGTGCGGCGGTATCGGAGTCGGCGGCTTCCAGGTTGCCGAGCGTCTGGTCGGAGAACACGACGCCCCAGCCGAACGTGTCGTAGGGGCGGTTGCGCTCGACCACGCGGACGACGTCGTCGCCGTCGCGCCTTCTTCGCGAGCAGCGCGAAGTAGAGGCCCGCCGGACCGCCGCCGATGCAGAGGATGCGCACGCCGCCTGCCCTCCCGCGTAGCGCACGGTGCCGCGCGCGCCGCCGGTTGGTTCGAAAGTAAATAGTTTAGATATGAATTATTTATTGTCAAGCGGCCGGCGCCGGTGTCGACGATTCGACCAACGGCCTAGGCCATCGGGTCGATGGAGCCGCGCGTGACTGCCGCCCTAGCATGCCTCCCATGGCCCCGACCCGACCCGCACGCGCAACAGCCCGGTACTCGCACGGCCACGCCCGGCGGGGCGGCGCCGCGGCGCTCAGCCAGGGGTTGACGCTGGTCGAGCTGCTGATCGCGCTGGCCATCGCGTCGCTCGTCGCGGCGCTGGTCGCGCCTCCCTGGCGCAGCCAGCTCGCCGCCGCCGAGCTGCGCGAACGGGCCGAGGCCCTCGCCGCTGCCATGGCGCGCGCGCGAAGCGAGGCGATCAAGCGTGGCACGCGGGTCGACCTTTGCCCCGCCGCGGACCGCAGCACCTGCGCGAGCTCCGGCGAATGGGAGGCCGGCTGGCTCGCGTTCCCGAACGACACCGGCACGCAGCCGCAGGGCGCGTTGTCGACTGTCGTCGCGCGCGACTCGGGCGCGCGCGACGGCATCACCATCCGCGGCAACGGCCCGGTGGCGAGATACGTCTCCTATACGTCGCTCGGTCACGCGCGGCGCCACGACGGCGCACTGCAGATGGGCACGTTTACCATTTGCCGGCGCGGCGCCGACGCGTTCAAGGTCGTGCTGGCCAACAGCGGACGCACGCGCATCGACGCCACGAACGAGGCGTGCCCGTGAAGGCGCGTGGCGTCTCCACGCAATGCGTCGGGGTTCACAGCGCTCGAGCTTCTGGCGGCGGTAACCATCGTCGGCATCCTCGCGTCGCTGGTCGTGCCGAGCTACCACGTCTACGTCGCGCGGAGCCGTGTGCTCGACGCAGCGATGCAGCTTTCCGACCACCGCGCGAAGATGGAGCAGTACTTCCTCGATCGCCGCAGCTACGTCGATGCCTCCGGCAACTGCGGCATCGCGACTCCCCGGAGCGCGAGCGGCGACGCGTTCGACCTGGCGTGTGCCGCCACGGCGTCCACGTATCGCGTCACCGTTGCCGGCCGGATGGACGGAGGCATGGCCGGCTTCGCTTTCGCCGTCGACGAGACGGGTGCGCGCGTCACGCTCGCCGTCCCGCAGGGATGGACGCGTACCCCGGATTGCTGGACGACCCGGCCGGACGGGAGCTGCCTGTGAGGAGCGACGCTCTCCGGTCGCGAAGGCCGCGACGTGCCCAGGTGGTGTGGTCGAAAACCCTGACCACCCCGCGGCCACGCGGCGCGATGATGCTCGAAGCGCTCGTTGCCGCATTGATCTTCGCGCTCGCGGCCATCGCCATCGTCGGGTTTCAGGCGCGCGCTGCGCGTCATCTCAACGATGCGCATTTTCGTGTCGAAGCCCGCCACATCGTCCATTCCGCGCTGGCGCGCATGCAGGCCGCCGACAACGCGACGTTGTACGCGGAGTTCGACATGCGCGCCGCCGGCGCGGGTTACCGCGCGCTGGTCGCGCAGGCGCAGCGCCTGCCGGGCGTCACTGCCGTCCGCTACGCGCCGGAGGTGCTGGTCACAGCCGGACCATCGGGAACGAGCCGGATGGCGGAAGTGACCGTCCAGTGGCTGTTGCCGGGGGACGCCGCGCCGCACCGTTACTCGGCCTCCGCCGCCGTGGGAGGTCGCTGATGTGTGCGCCGCGTCGCATCGGGCCTGGTCGCGAGACGGCGGGGTTCGGCCTGGTCGAGGTGATGGTCGGCGTGGTGATCGCGCTCGTGACGATGCTCGCCGTGCATCGCGTGGTGATCGCCTCGGAAACGACGCGGCGAAACGCGCAGAGCGACGCCGAAGCGCAGCAGGTCGCGCAGTTTGCCCTCGCACGACTATCCTTCGACGTCGCCAATGCCGGCGCGGGAATCGTCACGGCTGCGCGCGCACTGGCTGCGTGTCCCGTAACGGGAGATTTCACCGCAATGACGCGGCCGATTGCCGTCGTGATCACCAGCGGCGGCGCACCCGACGTGCCCGATAGCGTCGTTCTCCGCTACGCCGTCGGCAATGCCACCGTGCTGCCCACGCGCTTCGCCGCGGCGGCGCCGAGCGGTGCAGCGTTCGCGCTGCGCACGGCGATGGGCTTCGCGGCGGGCGACCAGATCATCGTCAGCGATCGCCGCGGCGCGTGTGCGCGTACGACGGTCACCGCGACCCGTGGCCCGGTTGGAGGGACGCTCGATGTCGATCACGACATCATCGCGGCCGACATGCCTGGCGACGCGATCGCGCTCGACATCGGATCGGCCTCGCGCACCGTTGCGACGCGCTACGACGTCGCCGCCGGAACGTTGCGCACTACCGACCTGCAAGGTGGCGACGCGCCGAATCCGCTCGTGTCGAACGTCATCAATTTCAAGGTCCAGTATGGCCTCGACACGAACGGCGACGGCGCGCTCGACACGTGGGCCGAGGCCACAGCCGTGAGCGGCGCGGGCGACTGGTCGACCAACGCCGTCCTGCGCGCAACGGCCGAATCGCTGGCCCGGATCAAGGCGCTGCGCGTCGGCATCATCGTGCGCGGCGAACACTTCGATCGCGCAGCGACGCGTGCTTTCGACTGGGTCATGTTCGACTGCGAAGCCGTCGACAAGAGCACCTGTCCCGGGCGACTTGCCGGCTCCATCCCGGCGAGTGCTCGCGGCGGCTGGCACTACCGCGTCTACGAGACGGTCATGCCGTCGCGCAATCTTCTATGGAACCGTGTGTGATGCCTCCGCCGCACGCTCGCGTCGACGGTTGTCGCGGTGCACAGGAGGGGGTCATCGTGCTCGTGGCACTGGTGGCCATCCTCGTGATGGCGCTCTCGGCCGCGGCGCTGTTGCGCAGCGTCGACACGGCGGTCGCGGTAGCCGGAAACCTTGGATTCATGCAGGCGGCACAAAGCGCCGCGGATGATGCCATCGAGCGCGCCGTCGCGGCCCTGTTCGAACAGCGCCTCGTCGTCGATCCTGCCGTCGACGATTTCGCCAACGGGTACTTCGCATCGCGCCAGCCGGCAGAGAGCGCGCGCGGCGTCCCTGTTGCATTGCAGGCACTCGCGAATTATCCCGGCGACGCACCGGTGCGCGACGCCGGCAACGGCAACACCGTTCGCTACGTCATCGAGCGCATGTGCCTCGCCGCCGGCGGCGCAACTGCCGACAATTGCCTCTTGGCGCCCACGACCGAGCCCCCGCTCGCCACGCCTGGCGAACCCCTGGTCGAACCACCGCTAGTCCCGGTCTTTCGCCAGTCGATCCGCGTCGACGGCCCCGGCAATGCGACGCAATTCGTGCAGGCCTGGCTCGCCGACATTCCGGGCCGCCGCCGGCTCGCCTGGCGCGCACTAGCGGATTGATACGCGCGCTCGCGGAATGGCAAATCGAGATTCGCGTGGGCCTGCGCATTTCGACACACAATCCCGGGATGGGTGGGGTAGTGCCCTCTGCGGGCGCCTGTTCACTGACGCCCACATAGGCCCTACCCCGCGCCGTCCCGCCCGCCACCCTTTACCCCATCAGCGGCATATGAAACCCCGGCGCCGCGCTGCCGTCGTCCGGCCACCGCGAAGTCACGGTCTTGAGTCGCGTGTAGAAGCGCACGCCGTCCGTGCCGTGAACGTTGAGGTCGCCGAACAGCGAATTGCGCCAGCCGCCGAACGAATAGAACGCCATCGGCACGGGGATCGGCACGTTGATGCCGGCCATGCCCACTTCGACGTCCTGCTGGAAGCGCCGCGCGGCGTGGCCGGAGCGCGTGAACAGCGCCGCGCCATTCGCATACGGATTGCCGTTGATCAGCGCGATCGCGTCGGCCAGCGATTCCGACCGCGTCACGCCGAGCACCGGGCCGAAGATCTCTTCGCGATAGATCGCCATGTCGTGCGTGACGCCGTCGAACAGCGTCGGCCCGACGAAAAAGCCGCTGTCGTGTCCCGGCAACCGCCGGCCGGCGGCCGTCGACGACGAGCTTCGCGCCCTCGGCGACGCCGCGGTCGATCAGCCCGACGATCCGATCGCGCGCCGCGCAGGTGATCACCGGCCCCATCTCGATGTTCTTGCGCGTCGCCCGGCCCGACGGTCACCGCGCGGGCGCGCGCCGCGAGCTTCTCGACGAGCGCGTCGCCGGCGTCGCCGACCGCGACGACGGCCGAGATCGCCATGCAGCGCTCGCCGGCGGAGCCGTAGCCCGCGCCGATGATCGCGTCGGCGGCGAAGTCGAGATCGGCGTCCGGCATCACCACCGCGTGGTTCTTGGCGCCGCCGAGCGCCTGCACGCGCTTGCCGTGCGCGGCGCCGGTTTCGTAGATGTACTTGCGCGATCGGCGTCGAGCCGACGAACGACACCGCCTTGATGGTCGGGTGCGCAGGATCGCGTCGACCGCCTCCTTGTCGCCGTGCACGACGTTGAACACGCCGTCGGGCAGCCCCGCTTCCTGCAGCAGCTCCGCGAGCCGCAGCGACAGCGTCGGGTCGCGCTCCGACGGCTTCAGCACGAACGTGTTGCCGCAGGCGATCGCCACCGGAAACATCCACATCGGCACCATCGCCGGAAAATTGAACGGCGTGATGCCCGCGCAGACGCCCACGCGGCAGGCGCAGCGAGTAGCTGTCGACGTCGGTGCCCACCGATCTCGCTGTACTCGCCTTTCAGCAGATGCGGAATGCCCGTCGCGAACTCGACCACTTCGAGCCCGCGCGTCAGCGAGCCCTTCGGCGTCGACGAGCGTCTTGCCGTGCTCCTCGGTTACCATCTCGCGCCAGGTCCTTCTTGTGCGTTTCCAGCAGATCGCGGAAGCGCATCAGAATGCGCGCGCGCCGCAGCGCGGGCGCATGCGCGCCACGCCGGGAACGCATCCGCGGCAGCGCGCACGGCGGCATCGACATCCGCCGCATTGGCGAACGGCACGTGGCGGATCACTTCGCCGGTCGCGGGATTGGTCACCTCGCCGTAGCGCGTCGTCATCGGCGCGACCGCGCGCCCGCCGATCCACAGCGGCAGCCGTTCGAGTGTCGTCAGGTCCATGTTGCCTCCTCTTCTTTCGTCGCGGCGGACGGTCCGCCGCATGCGTCATTCATTCAGCGCTCGAATTCCAGGCGCCGCGCGACGTAGCGCGCGAGCTAGGTCTGCTTCGAGGTTGACTCGCGCGCCAACGGCGAGGTCACGCAGCGTCGTTACGGCAAGTGTATGCGGGATCAGGTTCACGGCAAAGCGCCCGCCCCGCGACTTCGTTGACCGTCAGGCTGACGCCGGCCACCGCGATCGAGCCCTTTGCCGCGATCAGCGGCGCCAGCGACGTCGGGCGCGTCGACCTCGAGGCGCCAGCTGCCGTAGGCGTCGCCCGCGACCGCCGCGAACGCGGCGACCGTTCCGACGCCGTCGACGTGGCCGCTCATCAGATGGCCGCCGAGTGCGTCGCCGACGCGCAGCGCCAGCTCGAGGTTCACCGGCGCGCCGACGAGCAATCCCGTCGTGCAGCGCAGCGTTTCGGCCGAGACGTCGAACTCGAGCGCGTCCGGCGCCTTCGCCACGACGGTGAGGCAGCAGCCGTTCACGGCGACGCTGTCGCCCACGCGACGTCGGCCGAAGGTCGAGCATCCCCGGCATCGACGCCGATGCGGCACACCGTCGCCTTGCGGTGTGCTGGAAGACACGCGACCGACGGCCTGCACGATTCCCGTGAACATCGATGCCGCTCGCTACGAACGCCGAATACGCGCGATCGAGCCGCAGGTCCGTCACCGACGCGGTCGACCGACTGCCAAACGAGCGCGACGCGTTCGTCGAGCGAAGACAGCGGCGCTGCGCAGCTCGAACATTCCGCGCGCAGGGTCGCCGAGCACGCTCGGGGCAACGTAGTGCAGCACCTCGTCGACCAGGCCTGCCGCGAGCAGCGCGCCGTTGAGCCGCGCGCCGCCTTCGACGTGAAGCTCGTTGACGCCGCGGCGCGCGAGCTCGCGCATCAGCGCCGGCAGGTCGATGCGTCCCGTGCGGCGTCCGGCAGCGCGAGCGTTTCGACGCCCGCGGGCCAGCCGTCGTTGCGCGCCCCCGCCGTGACGACGAGCGCGTGGCCGCCGCGCCAGTACCCGCGCCGCCGCCGGCGTCTCGGCGTGACGATCGATCGACAACGCGCAGCGGCTGGCGCGACGTCTCCACGGCGCGCACCGTCAACTCGCGGATCGTCGGCGAGCACCGTACCCACGCCCGTGAGCACGGCGCATGCGCGCGCGCGCCACCGTGACCGTCCGCGCGCGCCGCCTCGCCGGTGATCCACCGGCTCGCGCCGCCGATCAGCGCCGTGCGGCCGTCGAGACTCGTCGCGATTTTCAGTCGCACCCACGGCACGCCGCGCGTCACCCGCGAAACGAAGCCGACGTTGAGCTCGCAGGCCTCGCGCTCCATCAGCCCGAACGACACGTCGACGCCGGCGGCGCGCAGCCGCGCTGCACCGTGCGCAGCTGCCGGATTCGGATCGGGCATCGCCGCCACCACGCGGACCACGCCGGCGGCGAGGATCGCATCGACGCAAGGCGGCGTCCGTGCCGTGGTGGTTGCACGGTTCGAGCGTGACGTACATCGTGCTGCCGCGCGGATCGTGGCCCCGTGCCCGGGCGTCGGCCAGCGCAAGCGTCTCGGCGTGACGCTTCGCCGGCGCGCGCGTGAAAGCCCTCGCCGAGCACGGCACCTTCGCGAACGATCACGCAGCCAACGCGCGGATTGGGCGTGGCCGTGAACAGGCCGCGTTCCGCGAGCGCGAGCGCGCGCGCCATCGACGTCCGGTCGAGGTCGGTGAATTCGGTCATCGACCGATCAGCGTGACTTGCGCTTCGCCGCCGGACCCGGGGTCTCGACCTCGCGGAGCGCGTCGCGAAAATCCGAGACGTCGCTGAACGAGCGATACACGGAAGCAAAGCGGATGTACGCCACCTTGTCGAGTGCGTGCAGCTCGCGCATCACCATCTCGCCGATCTGCCGCGACGGCACCTCGCGTTCGCCCAGCGACAGCACCTGCTGGACGATGCGGTTGATCGCCGCGTCGACGAAGCCCGTCGGCACCGGACGCTTGTGCAGCGCGCGCTGGAAGCCCACGCGGATCTTGTCGACGTCGAAGTCCGAGCGGTCGCCATTGGTCTTCACGACCTGCGGCAAGCGCAGCTCGACCGTCTCGTAGGTGGTGAAACGCTTCTGGCAGGCGACGCAACGGCGGCGGCGCCGGATGGAATCACCCGGCTCCGACACGCGCGAGTCGATCACCTGGGTGTCAGCGCTGCCGCAGAACGGGCACTTCATGGGCGCGCGACGACGCCGTCGTCAGCGATAGACGGGAAAGCGCCGCGTCAGCGCGCCCGCGGCCGCGCGCGCGCGCGTGGCGACCGCATCGTCGGCTGGCGCCTCGAGCACGTCGGCGATGAGGTGGCCGAGCTCCTCGCATTCGATCTCGCCGAAGCCGCGCGTCGTGCACGCCGGGCTGCCGATACGGATGCCCGACGTCACGAACGGCTTTTCCGGATCGTTCGGGATCGCGTTCTTGTTGACGGTGATGTGCGCGCGGGCGAGCGCCGCCTCGGCGTCCTTGCCCGTGATCCGCTTGGCGCGCAGGTCGAGCAGGAACATGTGCGAGTCGGTGCCGCCGGACACGATCCGGAGACCGCGGTCCTGCAGCACCTTGGCGAGCACGCGCGCGTTCTCGATCACGCGCTCCTGATAGACACGGAAGTCCCGCGTCAGCGCCTCGCCGAACGCCACGGCCTTGGCGGCGATCACGTGCATCAGCGGCCCGCCCTGCAGGCCGGGAAACACGGCGCTGTTGATCGCCTTCTCGTGCTCGTTCTTGGTCAGCACGAAGCCCCCGCGGGGTCCGCGGAGCGTCTTGTGCGTCGTGCTGGTGACAAAATCGGCGATGCCCACCGGCGTGGGATACACCCCCGCGGCGATCAGCCCGGCGTAGTGCGCCATGTCGACCATCAAAAGAGCGCCGACGCTGTCGGCAATCGCGCGAAAGCGCTTCCAGTCGATGATGCGCGAATACGCTGACGCGCCCGCGATGATGAGCTTGGGCTTGTGCTCGTGCGCGAGCCGCTCGGCCTGCGCGTAGTCGATGAGCTCGGTCTCGGCGTCGAGCCCGTAGGCCACCACCTTGAACCATTTGCCGGACACGTTCACCGGCGAGCCGTGCGTCAGGTGGCCGCCGTGCGGCAGGCTCATGCCGAGGATCGTGTCGCCGGGGCTGAGCGCCGCGAAGAACACTGCCTGGTTCGCCTGCGCGCCGGAGTGCGGCTGCACGTTGGCGGCTTCGGCGTGGAACAGCTTCTTGACGCGGTCGAGTGCGAGGCGCTCGGCGACGTCGACGAACTCGCAGCCGCCGTAGTACCGCTTGCCCGGGTAGCCTTCCGCGTACTTGTTGGTGAGCTGCGAGCCCTGCGCGGCCATGACCGCGACGCTCGCGTAGTTCTCCGACGCGATCAGCTCGATATGCTCTTCCTGCCGCCGGTTCTCGCCGGCAATCGCTTCCCAGAGCTCGGGATCGCTCTGGGGCAGGGTCGTCGATCGTTGGAACACGGGATCCTCGGGTGCAGAATGCGCGAGTTTAACATTGCGGCGCAGCGCGACCCGACGGCCCGACGACGCGTTTTCGGGCCGGACAACCCGTATAATTCCGCGTCCTTCGCCGCGGCCCCGTTGCCGCAGCTTTCCGAAGAGCCCGTTCGACGGGCCGACCGGGCCATGCGGACGTGCTGGCGTCCTTAGGGAGGTACCTTGAGCGCTCTGTTAGCCGTCTCTCGCGCCATCGACGCGCTCAACCAGCGCATCGGCCGCGGCCACGATCTGGCTGGTGCTGGCCGCGGTCCTGATCAGTGCGGCGAACGCGATCGTGCGCAAGGCGTTCGACATGAGCTCCAACGCTTTCCTGGAGCTGCAGTGGTACCTGTTCTCGGCGATCTTCCTCCTCTGCGCGCCCTATACCCTGCTGCGCAACGAGCACATCCGCATCGACGTTCTCGCGGGCCGGCTGTCCAAGCGCGCGCAGGCGTGGATCGACGTATTCGGCACCCTGTTCTTCCTGCTGCCGATGGCGATCGTGATCATGTGGCTGTCGTGGCCCGTCTTCGTGCGGTCGTGGAATATCGGCGAGGTCTCGTCCAACGCCGGCGGACTGATCGTCTGGCCGGCGCGGCTTCTTGTCCCGATCGGTTTCCTGCTGCTGGTGTTGCAGGGCCTGTCGCAGCTGATCAAGCTGGTCGCGTTCCTTCGCGGCCAGGGGCCTGACCCGAACGAGAAGCACGACCCGTTGGCACTGGAAAAGGAGCTGGCTGCCGCCATCCTGCGCGAGCGGGGGGAGAAGGCATGACCGAATTCCTGATCGCCAACATGGCCCCGCTGATGTTCGTGGGGCTGGTCATGTTCCTGCTCCTCGGCTATCCGGTGGCCTTTGCGCTCGCGGCCAACGGCATCGTGTTCGGCCTGATCGGCATCGAGCTCGGCCTGTTGCAGCCGTCGCTGTTCGGCGCGCTCCCCGAACGGCTGTGGGGGATCATGTCGAACGACACGCTGCTCGCGATCCCTTTCTTCACCTTCATGGGATTGATCCTCGAGCGATCGGGGATGGCGGAAGACCTGCTCGACACGATCGGCCAGCTGTTCGGCTCGATCCGCGGCGGCCTCGCGTACGCGGTGATCTTCGTCGGCGCGTTGCTCGCGGCGACCACGGGGGTCGTCGCCGCCAGCGTGATCTCGATGGGCCTGATCTCGCTGCCGATCATGCTGCGCTACGGTTACGACCGCCGCGTCGCTTCCGGCACGATCGCGGCGTCGGGCACGCTGGCGCAGATCATCCCGCCTTCGCTGGTGCTGATCATCATGGCCGACCAGCTCGGCCGCTCGGTGGGCGACATGTACGCGGGCGCGTTCATACCCGGGATCGTGCTCGCCGCGCTCTATGCGGGCTACATCCTGCTGCTGTCGTTCGTCAAGCCCGAATGGGTGCCGGCGCTGCCGGAGTCGGCGCGGACGATCCGCGAGCCCGACGGCTCCGCCGGCACGCGCTCGCTCATCGTGCTCACGCTGCTGTCCACCGCCGCAGGCGTCGCGTTCTGGTATCTCTACTTCAACAAGTACCAGCCGGACGCCGCCACCGACGTGCGCATCGTGCTCTGCGCCAGCGTCGCGGTGGGCGTTGCGTTCGTCGCCTCCGTCATCAACAAGGTCGCCAGGCTGGGCCTGCTGTCGCGGATCGCCGAGCGCGTGACGTTCGTGCTGATCCCGCCGCTCGCGCTGATCTTCCTCGTGCTGGGCACGATCTTCCTGGGCGTCGCGACGCCGACCGAAGGCGGCGCGATGGGCGCCACCGGCGCGCTCGTCATGGCATTCGCGCGCCGCCGCCTCGATCTCAAGCTGCTGAAGCAGGGCATGGAGTCGACGGCGAAGCTCACGGCCTTCGTCGTGTTCATTCTGGTCGGCGCGCGCGTGTTCAGCCTGACGTTCTACGGCGTCAACGGGCACGTGTGGGTCGAGCACCTGCTGACCGAGCCTGCCCGGCGGCGCAGCTCGGCTTCCTGATCGTCGTCAACATCATCGTCTTCCTGCTCGCGTTCTTCCTCGACTTCTTCGAGCTGTCGTTCATCGTCGTGCCGCTGCTCGGACCCGTCGCGGAAAAGCTCGGCATCGACCTCATCTGGTTCGGCGTGCTGCTCGGCGTGAACATGCAGACGTCGTTCATGCACCCGCCATTCGGCTTCGCGCTTTTCTACCTGCGCAGCGTGGCGCCGACGAAGGAGTACGTCGACAAGCTGTCCGGCAAGCTGACGGCGCCGGTGACGACGATGCAGATCTACTGGGGTGCCGTGCCTTACGTCTGCATCCAGATCATCATGATCGGCCTGGTGATCCTGTTTCCGCAGATGGTGATGGTCTACAAGGGCGAAGCCTCGACGGTCGACCCGACCACAGATCCAGATCGACCTGCCGACGATCGACCAGGGCACGCCTCCGGCGATCGAAGCCCCCGCGACCGACACGAGCGGCGCGCCGGCGAAGGAAGGCGCCGCGCCCGAGGCGCCCAAGAGCGGCGATCCGCTGCAGGACCTGCTGAACAAGCAGGAGCGGGACGAGGAGAAAGCGAACAAGTCGCTCGAGGACGCATTCAAGGCGAAGTGACGCCCGGCTGCCGTCTCTCGTTGTAGGGCCGGTTCAACCGGCCATCGGCATGGCGTCAGGCTGAAGCCTTGACCTACAAGGAGGAAAAAAAGCCCCGCGCGAGGGCGGGGCTTGGTCGGGGGCAGCGACGGATGCGTTACGTCTTCTTGGCCGTCGTCGCAGGCGTCTGCCCGGCCGTGGCCATGAAGTTGTCGTAGGTGTTCTCCGTCACGCGGAACCAGAGGACCTGCTCCTTCTGGAACGCCGAATAGTGATCGTAGACCTTCTTGAACTTCGCGTTCTTCGCCGTGGTTTCGGCGTAAACCTCCATCGCCGCGGCGTAGCACGCATCCATGACCGGCTTCGAGAACGGCCGCAGCTGCGTTCCGCCCGCCACCAGCCTGCGCAACGCCGCCGGATTCTGAGCGTCGTACTTCGCCATCATCCACGTATTGCCTTCGGCGCAGCCTGCGCGCAGCGCGGCCTTGAACTCCGGCGGCAGCGCTTCATACGCCTTGGTGCCGACGAAGTAATGCAGCGCCGGCCCGCCTTCCCACCAGCCGGGGTAGTAATAGAACTTGGCGACCTTGTTGAAGCCGAGCTTTTCGTCGTCGTAGGGGCCGACCCATTCGGCGGCGTCGATCGTGCCCTTCTCGAGCGCGGGATAGATGTCGCCGCCCGCGATCTGTTGCGGCACGACGCCGAGCTTGGTCAGCACCTGGCCCGCGAAGCCGCCGACGCGGAACTTGAGGCCCTTGAGGTCGGCGACGGTCTTGATCTCCTTGCGGAACCAGCCGCCCATCTGCGCGCCCGTGTTGCCGCAGAGGATCGACACGATGCCGAAGTCCTTGGTGAACTCGTTGTACAGCGCTTCGCCGCCGCCGATGTACCACCAGGCGTCGTACTGCCGCTGGTTGAGGCCGAAGGGGATCGCGGTGCCGAACGCGAACGTCGGATCCTTGCCGAAGAAGTAATAAGGCGCCGTGTGTGCGCATTCGACCGTGCCGCTCTGCACGGCGTCGGCGACCTGCAGGCCGGGAACGATCTCGCCGGAGGCGAACACCTGGATCTGGAACTTGCCGCCGGTGATGTCGCTGACGGCCTTGGCGGCCGTTTCCGCAGCGCCGAAGATCGTGTCGAGCGACTTGGGGAAGCTCGACGCGCAACGCCATTTGACGGTCGGCGTCTGCGCGATCGCCGGCGCCGACGCCGCGGCCAGAATGCCCGCAAGGCCGGTGTGCTTGATGAAGGAACGACGTTCCATTGTGTCTCCTCGAATGTGCCGGCTATGTGCCGACGATAGATGTCATTTCTCGTGGCGCAGGGCGCGCCGCATCCCGCTATCCGGGGACCGGGGACGACTGCCCGGGTCCGGCGCCGGTTGGACGCGAATTCTAGCGGATTTGGGGCGGAAATCGGGCAGACCGGACGTACGGTCAGGCCGAAAGCTTGCGGACGGCGTTGAAGAGCGCCCACGTCCAGCCTGCCTGCCGTTCCAGCGTCTGGCTGAAGCGGATCAGGTAGCGGCCGTTGCCGGTGTCGAGCTCGACCATGCCGCCCTGGGGAAAACGGTCGTCGGGACCGATCAGGCTGCGCTGCGCGCTCTGGCGCTTTGCCCCGTGTGCGGGCAGATAGATGCCGAAGAACGGCCGGTCGTCGTCGCTCTTGGACGTGTCGGCCGGCGCCATCCAGCTGCGCATCAGCACGCGGACGATCCGCTTGGCGATCACCTCGGCGCCGACCGTCACCTCGTCGACCTGCTGCCGCTGCATCCGGCGCACGACCGCCAGCATCCAGTGCTCGCCTTCCTTGAACGCGATCAGCTCGCCCAGGCGCGTCGGCGCGTCCTTGATCGGCGCGACGAAGCGCAGGCCGGTCTCGCTGCGATCGGCGATGCGCCAGATCGAGCCACGAATGCGGCGGGCGATCGAGTCCGGGTTCGCGCCCGGGTTCATGATCTGCGTCACCTCGTCGAAGCTCGCCGTCACCGCAGGCGTGCGTGCGGCGTCGGGCAGCCGGTCGATCTCGGCGATCGCCCGCGTCAGCGCCGGGAATCCCACCACCACGCGGATCTCGCCTTCGGCCGAGTGGCGCGCAGCGCGCGGCGCATGCGCGATCGCATCGGGGCCGAACAGCGCGGCCAGGCGCATCAGCAACAGTCGCTGCTCGCGCGGCGGGAGGTCGCCCGGCTGCGGCATGTCTTCGTCCTGCTCCGGCAGCCAGCGCAGCCGCTCCACAACGCGCGCGTAAACCGGGCCCGCGTCGAGATAGAGGTTGCGCCCACCCATGCCCGGCTTGTCGCGCCGGCGCAGCCCTTGCGCGCCGGTCAAGTCGATGAAGAACCCGGCGCCTTCGCCCGGCGGCGGGATGAGCGTCAGCGTCGGCGTCCAGTCCTCGAGCTGCTTCGCCGCCCATTCCACCTGATCCGGCGTGAAATTGCCGGAGTCGAGGCGCATCAGCATCAGCGAGTTGAGGTAGACCTGCTCGAGCGTGATGCCGGGCTTCGCGAACGCGCCGGCGCCGAACACCAGCTGCTCGCGCTGCCAGCCGCGGATGCGGCCGAACTCGTACAGCTCGTGGAAATCGCGCCACTGCGCGGGAATCCAGTGGCTGTAGCGGAACAGCCGGAACTTGCCGTCGAGGCCCTTGTAGTGCACGAGCCGCACCAGCACCCACGGCAGGATCGCGCGCCAGCGCTTCACTTCGGCTTTCGGGAATCCCGCCATCAGCGCCGCGTGGTACGCCGCGACGAACGCCTTGACCAGGTCGAACACCGAATGCCACAGCCGCGATTCGACGGCCGAGCTCTTCTGGTAGTTGGTGACGTATTGGTGCGTGAGCTGCGCGATGATCGGCTCGATCCGCGCGTCGATCTTGAGCAGCGCCTCGACCTGCGACGGGCCCACTTCCTTGCGGGCGCCCGGGAACTTGGCGACGAGCTCGAGCGCTTCCTTCTGGATGGCGATCGCATCGCCGGTGGGAAGCTGCCCGATCCAGCGGTCGGCGTACGCCGGGCTCCGCAGCGGATCGGCGAGCGACTTGACCCAGGTAAGCGCCGTCTCGATCATCGCGCCAGCGGGCCTGGTGCCATTCTGCATCGCGCGGGGATCATTGGCCCGCAACGGTCATCCCACTGATCAGTATCGAGCCGACGTGCCGCGAGCCGCGCCGGTCGACGTCGCGGCCGATCGCGACGATGTCGCGGAACATCTTCTTCAGGTTGCCCGCGATGGTGATCTCCTCGACCGGATAGGCGATTTCCCCGCCCTCGATCCAGAAGCCTGCGGCGCCGCGCGAGTAGTCGCCGGTCACGCCGTTGACGCCCTGCCCCAGCTGCTCGGTGATCAGCAGTCCGCGTCCCATGCGCGCGATGAGGGCGGCGAGATCGTCCGTGCCCGGGGCGATGATCAGGTTGTGCGAGCCCCCGGCGTTGCCGGTCGTGCTCATGCCGAGCTTGCGCGCCGAATAGCTGCCGAGGAAATACCCGTTCAGCACGCCGCCGCTGACGACGTCGCGCGCGACCGTTGCGACACCCTCGTTGTCGAACGGCGCGCTGCCGCGCGCACGCGGCAGGTGCGGCTCCTCGCGAATGTTCACAATCGGCGCGAACAGCTGCTGCCCGAGCGAATCGAGCAGGAACGACGTCTTGCGATACAGGCTGCCGCCCGACACCGCGGAGACGAAGCTGCCGATCAGGTCGGCCGCCTCCGGCGCCTCGAAGATCACCGGGCATTCGAGCGTCGCGAGCCGGCGCGCGTTCAGGCGGCGCGCCGTGCGCCGGCCGGCGATGCGTCCGACTTCCTCGGCGGGCATCAGGTCGCCCGGTGCGCGCGCTGCCGTGTACCAGTAGTCGCGCTGCATCGCGCCGCCGTCGTCGCCGACGACCGCGCAATCGATGTGATGCCGCGAGCTGCGATAGCCGCCGGAGAAGCCGTTCGTGTTCGCGTAGACGAACTCCGATTCGCCGCGCGACACTGTCGCGCCCTCGCTGTTGACGATCCGCTTGTCCGCCGCGAGTGCCGCGGATTCGGCCGCGCGGCCGAGCTCGATCGCCCGCTCGACCGAAAGGTCCCACGGATGAAACAGGTCGAGATCCGGGAAGTCGTGCGCCAGCCGGTCGCGATCGGCGAGTCCGGCGAACGGATCCTCGGCGGTGAAGCGCGCGATGGCTGCCGCCTTCTGCACGGTGGCGCGAATCGATTCGTCGGCAAAATCGGCAGTGCTCGCGTGCCCGCGTCGCTGGCCGATGTAAACGGAGACCGAAATGCCCTTGTCGCGGTTGTACGTGACCGTCTCGACCTCGTCCTTGCGGACGGTCACGCTGAGCCCGACGGCCTGCGAAACTTCCGTCTCCGCCGCGGTCGCGCCCGCCTTTGCCGCCTCGGACAGTATGGCTTCGGCCAGGCGCTCGAGCGCGGCGGTCGAGACGGGAAAAGGTCCCTCCGCAGGCATTCCCTTCCCCGGAGGCGCGATCGGCGCCGAACCGGCAACACTTAATGACGTGGTCATCGACGTGGTCTGCGTGCGGTGGGTGCCGTGCTCGACGGCATGTCCGCCCTGTTGGCGCTGCAATCGGATTCGGTCGGCTATGATAGCAAAGCACCTCGCGCGCACATCCTTTTCCTCTCTTTTCAACCGTCTGGCATGAAAACGCGCGCAACACCCCCGGCCCGCTCCCCGACGGCCCCGGGGAACCGTCGAAGTCCGCACGCAAGCGGGCGATGCACGACCTCCAGGCGCTGGGCGAGGCGCTCGTCGTCCTCGACCCCGCGCGGCTCGCGGCGCTCGACCTGCCGGAGCGCCTCGCCGACGCGATCGCGCAGGCACGCACCATCACCAAGCACGAAGGCCGGCGCCGCCAGCTGCAGTACGTGGGCCGACTGATGCGCGACATCGACCCCGCCCCGGTCCAGGCCGCGCTCGACGGCTGGAACCGCGGCACGGTGGCCGCGCGCGAGCGCTTCGCTGCCCTCGAGCGCTGGCGCGAGCGCGTCCTCGACGATGCCGGCGGACTCGCCGACTTTCTGGCGGCGCACCCCGCGGCGGAGCCCGCGCTGCTCGAGCGGATGGTGGCCGACGCGCGCGCCGAACGGTTGCGCGCCGGTCCACCGCACAAGTACCGTGCGCTCTTCCGCGAGCTGAAGCGCATCCTGGATGCCGCCTGAACTCAACGGACCCTGACCATGGACGACCTCAGGATCGGACTCGTTTCGATATCGGACCGCGCGTCAGCCGGCGTCTACGAGGACAAGGGCCTGCCGGGCTTGAAGGAGTGGTTCGCCGCGGCGTTGA
This sequence comes from uncultured beta proteobacterium, assembly GCA_963851465.1. Taxonomy (GTDB): domain Bacteria; phylum Pseudomonadota; class Gammaproteobacteria; order Burkholderiales; family Casimicrobiaceae; genus VBCG01. Next base: position 122,503 of record CAWKPJ010000013.1, on the reverse strand, counting down.
AGTCGCCATGGTCGATGGAACCCCGTCTCATCCCCGACGAGCAGGCGATGATCGAGCGCACGCTCGTCGAGCTCGTCGACCTCGCCGGCTGCCATCTCGTGCTGACGACAGGCGGCACCGGCCCCGCGCCGCGCGACGTCACGCCGGAAGCCACACTCGCCGTCGCGCACAAGGTGATGCCGGGTTTCGGCGAAGAGATGCGGCGGGTCAGCCTCAAGTACGTGCCCACCGCGATCCTGTCGCGTCAGGTCGCCGTGGTGCGCGGCCGTGCGTTGATCGTCAACCTGCCGGGCCAGCCCAAGGCCATCAAGGAGACGCTCGACGGCGTGTTCCCCGCGATTCCCTACTGCATCGATCTCATCGGCGGCCCGTACATCGAGACGAACGATGACGTCTGCAAGGCGTTTCGGCCGAAGAGCGCGATGCGGCCACCGGGATGACGCGTCGTCCTCACGAGGCGCGCAACGACGCGTAACCGCAGCTCGACGGATTACGTACACGGAAGGGAGCCGCAGATGACAACCACAGCGCGCGAGTCGCCGTCGACGCTGCCAGCCTCGCCGGTCGCGGCAGCGCTGACACGCCGCCAGCTCCTGCAGGGCAGCGTCGCCGCCGCGATGCTCGCGATGTTCGGCGGTGCCGGATGCGCCGCGCCGGGCGGCGCGCGACCGCTGGGATTCAAATCGGTGCCGCTGTCCGCGGCCGACACGCTTGTGGTCCCCGACGGCTATCGCGCCGACGTGCTGTACGCGTGGGGCGATCCGGTCGGGCATGCATCCGGTTCACCGCCGTTTCGCTTCGACGCCGGCAATACGGCGGAAGAGCAGGCGCTGCAGGCAGGAATGCACCACGACGGGATGCAGTTCTATCCACTCCCTTACGGAAGCGGCGACGCATCGCACGGACTGCTCGCACTGAACCACGAGTATCACAGTGACGGCGTGCTGTTCCCGGACGGCGCTGCGAACTGGTCCGCGACGAAGGTCGCAAAGGCGCTGGCCGCGTCGGGCGTATCGGTGATCGAGGTCGAGCGCAAGGACGGCCAGTGGCGCGTCGTGCGGCCGTCACGCTACGCGCGCCGCATCACCGCGACCACACCTTGCGCGATTGCAGGTCCGGCCGCGGGCTCCGATCTCATGAAGACTGCGCGCGATCCCTCGGGGCGAGATGTGCTTGGTACGTTCGCCGGATGCGCGCACGGCTGGACCCCATGGGGCACCTATCTCACTTGCGAAGAGAATTTCCAGGAGCGCTTCGTCAACACCGGCACGCGCGACGCGCTGCAGACGCGCGATCTCATCCTCGTGCGTTCGCGCGCGAACTGGGAAGTCGGCGATGAGCGTTTCGACGCGGCGAAGCACCCGAACGAGCCCAACCGCTTCGGCTGGGTGGTCGAGATCGATCCGTTCGAGCCCGCTTCCAAGCCGGTGAAGCGCACTGCGCTGGGCCGCTGCTGTCACGAGAGCGCCACGCCGTCGCTGGCGCCCGATGGAAGGCTCGCCATCTACACGGGCGACGACAAGGCGTTCGAGTACATCTACAAGTTCGTGAGCCGCGACAAGGTCGACGCGGACCGGACGAAGAATCGCGATCTCCTCGACAACGGCACGCTCTACGTCGCGCGCTTCAACGCGGACGGCAGCGGTGAGTGGCTGCCGCTCGTCCATGGACAGGGCGGGCTCACCCAGGCGAACGGCTTCCGCGACCAGGCCGAGGTGCTGGTGAAGACGCGCTTCGCCGCGGACCGCGTCGGCGCAACGAAGATGGACCGTCCGGAGTGGATCGCCGTGAACGAGCTAACGCGCGAGGTCGTCGTGACGCTCACCAACAACGTCGACCGCGGCAAGCCGGGCTTTCCGGCGACCGACGCCGCGAATCCGCGCGCCAACAACCTCTTGGGACAGATCGTCCGCTGGCGCGAGGCCGGCAACGATCCGACCGCGACGGCGTTTCGCTGGGACATGCTCGTGCTCGCCGGCGATCCCGGTGCGGCCGACACGAACTGGAAAGGCAATCACACCGGCGACGCGTTCGCCAATCCCGACGGCGTGCGGTTCGACCCGGAAGGCCGTCTGTGGGTGATGACCGACATCTCGCCGTCACGCCTCAACAAGGACGAGTTCCGCCTGTTCGGCAACAACCAGCTGCTCGCCGTCGATCCTGCGAGCGGCGCATTCCGGCGCTTCCTCACCGGACCCGTCGGCTGCGAGATCACGGGGCTCGCCTTCACGCCGGACGGCCGCACCGCGTTTCTCAACATCCAGCATCCGGGCGAGATCGGCGGCGAAGCGAACGATCCCAAAGAGCCGCGAAAACATTCGAACTGGCCTGACTTCCGGCCCGACGGCCGGCCACGCTCGGCGACGATCGTCATCCGCAAGGTCGATGGCGGGGTGATCGGAAGCTGAGTGGTGGACACGCCGTTCCCCAACCAGCCGCCGCCCTACGAAGGGCGCAATCTGTACCTGACCGACGTTGCGCTGCAGGAGGCGGTGGCGCGCGAAGGCGGTGCTTCCGCAGGCGCGGCGCTTGCGCGCTGGGGCGCAACACTCGGCACGGCCGAAACGTACGCGCTCGCCGATGCCGCGAATCGGCATTCACCGCAGTTGCGTTCGCTGGACCGACGCGGCGAGCGGATCGACTCGATCGAATTCCATCCGGCGTGGGACGCATTGATGCGCCTTGCGACCGCCGAAGGCGAGCACTGCCTGCCCTGGGTCGCGCCCGGTCCCGGCGCGCAGGTCGCGCGCGCCGCGATGTATTTCCTGCACGCGCAGGTCGAGAACGGCACGCAATGCCCGCTGACGATGACATTCGCGAGCGTGCCGGTGCTCGCGCGCCATGCTGCGTCGATTCCCGGCGGCGATGTATGGCTGCAGCGCGCGCTCGTGCGCGACTACGATCCGCGGCCGCTGCCGGTGACCGCCAAGCGCGCCGCGCTGCTCGGCATGGGCATGACCGAGCGGCAGGGCGGCTCCGACGTGCGTGCGAACCTCACGCGCGCGGTCCCCAGCGGCGACGGGGCCTGGCGAATCACCGGCCACAAGTGGTTCTTCTCGGCGCCGCAATGCGATGCCCATCTCGTGCTCGCGCAGGCCGATGCCGGGATCACCTGCTTCCTGCTGCCGCGCGTCCTGCCGGACGGCACGCGCAACGCCGTGCGGATCAATCGTCTGAAGGACAAGCTCGGCAACCGTTCGAACGCGTCGGCCGAGGTCGAGTTCGACGGCGCGCTCGCCTATCCGCTGGGCGCGCCGGGACGCGGCATCGCCACGATCCTCGAGATGGTCCAGCACACGCGACTCGACTGCGTGATCGGCAGCGCCGGCATGATGCGCGGCGCGCTGGCGTGGGCGCTGCATCACGCAGCCCATCGCGTCGCGTTCGGGCGCAAGCTCGTCGACCAGCCGCTGATGACCGCGGTGCTCGCCGACCTGGCGCTCGAAGTCGAAGGCGCGACGGCGCTGACGCTGCGTCTCGCGCGCGCATTCGACGCGCCGGAGGATTCATCCGAGCGCGCACTTGCGCGCGTCGCGACGCCGGCGGCGAAATACTGGACGTGCAAGCGCGCGCCGATGGTCGCGCTGGAGGCGATGGAAGTGCTGGGCGGCAACGGCTACGTCGAAGAAACGCCGCTGGCGCGCGTCTATCGGGAAGCGCCGGTCAACTCGATCTGGGAAGGCTCCGGCAACGTGATCTGCCTCGACGTGATGCGCGCGGTCGGCCGCGAGCCGGCGGCGCTGCAGGCCCTCGCCGATGAACTGCAGGAAGCGCGGGGCGGCAACGCCGATCTCGATCGCCATGTCGACGCGCTGTTGCGCATGCTAGCGGCGCAACCCGACGACCCCGCGATCGCGCGCCGGCTCGCGCAGGACATCGCACTTGCGCTGTCCGCCACGGTGCTCGTGCGGCACGCGCCGGCCTTCGTCGCCGACGCGTTCTGTGCGTCGCGGCTGCGCGCCGCGTCGTTCCCGGGCGCTGCGTTCGGCACGCTGCCGAGGGAATGCGACGCCCGCGCGATCGTCGCCCGCGCCCACCGCGACTGACGCAATCAGGCGGCGCCGGCGAGTCCGATCTCGACGCGGCGATTGCGCTTGCCTTCGCTGCGGATCTTCAGCACGCGAATCGCGCCGATCTCGCCGATGTTGGCGACATGCGTGCCGCCGCAGGGCTGCAGGTCGATGTCCGGGATGCGCAGCAGGCGCACGCGACCGGCGCCACGCGGCGGCTGGACGCTCATCGTCTTGACAAGCTCGGGGCGTGCGTCCAGTTCCTCGTCGGTGATCCACACCGTTTCCGTCGCGACCGCGCGCGCGATCAGCGCGTTCGTCTCGCGCTCGATCTTCGCCGCGTCGAGCAGGCTCATGTCGATGTCGAAGTCGAGCCGCGCCTTGTCGGGCGCGATGTTGCCGCCGGTGACCGGTGCCACGACGACGCACGACATGACGTGCAGCGCCGTATGCAGGCGCATCAGCGCGTAGCGGCGCGGCCAGTCGAGGCGGAGCTCGATCATCTCGCCGACTTCCGGCGAAGGCATGCCGGGCGCGGGGACGTGCAGCACCGTATCCAGCGTCTCGCCCTTGCGCGTGTCGGCGAGGTTGATTGCCTCGCCGTTCGCCCGAACGAGCGTGCCCGTGTCGCCCTGCTGACCGCCGCCCTGCGGATAGAAGATCGTCCGGTCGAGCTCGATGCCGCGCTCGCTCAAACCGGTCACGCGCGCGGTTGCAGTCGCGAGATAGGCATCGTCACGAAACAGCAGGGTCGTGGTCATGGCATAAGGAAAAGGGGCACCACTCAACTCTATCAGGCCGCGCATCGCAATCGGCAAACGCAAAGGGCCACGGTGATTCGTGGCCCTTGTGCTTCGCGCCGGCGCTCGCGCGCCGCGCCGCTTGCTATTGCACGTTCAGCGTCTTCATCGCCTTCGCGAGCGTGTCGACCGACTCCTGGTGCTTGCCGGCCTTGTGCAGCGTTTCGCCGTCGGCCCGCTGCTTCTTGACCTCGGCCATCTGGGCGTCCGTGAGCTTCGGGTTCTTCGCCAGCGCCGCGTCTATTTTCGCCATGTCCGCAGGGCAATGGAATGCAAACGCACTGCCGGCGGCAAACGTCACGGCTGCCGCCAGCGTCGCGATGGATAGCTTCATCGGTCCTCCTCGAATGTTGTCGGAACGGCGGCCGCCAGGGAACCGTCGCCGCTGAGGCGAAAAGGATACGCCGTACCGAATAAAGTTCAAACCCCGCCCCGGCCGACGCGCGCGGCGGGGTCCTGACCGTAGAACCGGCTGAACAATGCGTAGACGTCGGCGTACTCGGCCTTCAGGAGCGCCGGCTCGACGAAGAATACTTCCGAAAGAACGGCGAAGAACTCGCCGGGGTCCTCGGCGGCATACGGGTCGATCGCCGTGTCTTCACCGCCGTCGACGCGGGCACCGAAGTCGTCGAATGCCGCGCCCAGCGTCGCCTGCCACGCCTTGGCCGGCAACTCCGGCGGCAGCGGCGGGCGGCCGTTGGCGTTGCCGTCGCGCATGTCGATCTTGTGCGCGAACTCGTGGATGACGAGATTCATGCCCGCTTCGTCCCAGTCCGCGGACGCCTCGACGTCCGGCCAGGACAGCAGCACGGGTCCACCCTGCATCGCTTCACCGGCAAGCGGGTCATCCTGGCGATGCACGACCCCCGCCTCGTCTTCCCACTCGCGCCCCGGCACGAACTCGCCCGGGAAGACGACGACGTTCTCGAAGTCGTCGTAGAGCGCGATGTCGAGATTCAGCACGAGCACGCACGCCTGGATGGCGATGATCGTGCGCTGCATCGGCGTAACGTCGTGGCCGTGCGTGCCGACGATGCTCTTCGCCGACAGGAACAGGACGACCAGGTCGCGCAGCCGCGCGAGCTCGTCGTCGGTGTAGATGGCGAGAAACGGCAGCGCGGCGACCGCTTCGTGCCACAGCGCGTCGGGCAGCGCGGCAGTGCGCAGGACGCGCTGCGTGCGCCACTTGCGGATCGTGTCGAACATGGTGACGCTCGGCCTCCCCGCGACGCTATTTTTCCTCGGGACCCTCGCCGGCGTCGAATGCGCCGTCGGTGCCGATCAGCCGCACGGCTTCGGGCTCGGGTAGCTCGTCCACGGAGCGCAGCTGACGCTCGAGCGCGCGCCGTCGCACGCCGGCCTTCTCCAGTTCCTCGCTCGCCTTGTCGATCCGATCCTTGGTCTTGGTGAGGACGTCCCCGAACTTGCGAAACTCCGTCTTCACCGCCCCCAGCACGCGCCACACTTCGCTCGACCGCTGCTCGATTGCCAGCGTGCGGAAGCCCATCTGCAGGCTGTTGAGCAGCGCCCAGAGGCTCATCGGGCCTGCCAGCATCACGCGATACTCGCGCTGCAGCGCGTCGGCGAAGCCGGGTCGCGAGAGCATCTCGGCATAGAGTCCTTCGGTGGGCAGGAACAGGATCGCGAAGTCGGTCGTCTGCGGCGGCTCGACGTACTTGTCGCGGATCGAGCGCGCCTGCTGCCGCAGGAAGTCGACGAGTGCGCGCCGCGCCGCCTCGGCCGCGGCGATGTCGGCCCGCTCCAGCGCCTCCTGCAGTCGCTGCCAGTCGTCGAGCGGGAACTTGGCGTCGATCGGCAGCCAGCACGGCTGGCCCTGATCGTCGCGGCCGGGCAGGCGGATTGCGAACTCGACGCGCTCGTTGCTGCCGCGGCGTGTCTCGACGTTCTTCTCGTACTGCTGCGGCGTCAGCGCGTCAGCGAGAAGTGCGGCCAACTGCACCTCGCCCCAGCCGCCGCGCGTCTTCACGTTGCCGAGCACGCGCTTGAGATCGCCGACGCCGACGGCGAGGTTCTGCATCTCGCCGAGGCCGCGATGCACCTGCTCGAGCCGGTCGGAGACCTGCTTGAACGATTCGCCCAGCCGCGTTTCGAGTGTGGACTGCAACTTTTCGTCGACGGTGGCGCGCATTTCGTCGAGCTTCTTCGTGTTCTCGTCGCGCAGCCCGTCCAGCTTGCGCTCGACCGTCTGCGTCAGCTCGCCGAGGCGCTCGCCGAACTGGCGCAGCTGCTCACGCTGCGCGGTGTTCGCGTCGGCGAGCGAGCGCTGCGTGCCGTCCTGGAACTGCGTCAGGCGCTCGCCGACTTCGCGCCGCAGCGCACTCGCCGCATCGCCCTGCTCCTTGCGCGCGGTGGCGAGATCGGTGCGCATGTCGCGCTCGTGCTCCGCGGCGGCCTGCGAGTAGGCGTCGATGCGCGCGCGCAATTCGGCGGCTTCGCGCCCCGCGAGCTCGCGCTCCCGCGCAAGCGCGGACAGTCGCAGCAGCGTGACGATCGCGACAACGAGCGTGGCGACGAGTGCGAGCGCCCCGAACGCGAGCCACGTCTCATTGATCATGCGACGAGTTTAGCAGGCGCGAAGCGTCAGGCTCGGTCAGCGCCAGCGTCGCGAAGGTCGCGAGCCAATGCGCGCCGACGTAGTGCTCGGTGCCAAGGCCGCTCACGCCGGCGGCGAGATGCGTTGCGGCAGCGGCCGATGCGATGTCGCGCCGCGGATCGGCCGTCGGCAGCGAAGCCGCGATGCCTCGCCAATGCCACGCACGCGACAGGTTGAGACCGTCGAGATGGACGATCTGCGGATCGTTCCGGTCGCTCACCGCGACGGGCGCGAACAGCGTTTCCGGTTCGCCGCGCGCGACTACCCGGAAGGAAGCCGCCGAGCCATGCCGGGAAGTCGTCAGGGCCGAGAACGCGGCGCATCAGGTCCGCTTCAGCGAGCGCGGGCGACAGGAAATCGGCGCCCGAGGGTTCCCATGCCGCGGGCGCGTCGCGATCATCGAGGAACCATCTGCGCGCGCTGTCGCGGCACGCGTCGGCGACTGCGCGCGCGCCGACGGCAACGGCGTAGTCGAGCGCGAACGCGAGGCCGAAGGCGCTGTTCGAATGCACGCCGTAGCGCAACGGATAGTCGGCGCGCGGGAGGTAGTCGAGCCAGCGCGCGACGAAGGCGTCGGCGAGCGGCGCCATCGCGGCGCTCCAGCGGCGTGCCGCTGGATCGTTCGATGCGCGAAGCTCGCGCGCAAGCTCGAGCAGCCAAGCCCATCCGTACGTGCGCTCGAACGATGCCGCTTCGGGCCGCTGCAGGTAGGCACGCTCGCGCAACAGCGCCGCGGCGTCGAAATGCCGGTCGAGGATCGCGTCGATCGCGTTGCGCTCCGGAAGCGCCGGATGCAGGCGGCGCGCGCGCACGAGCAGCCAATGCATGTGCACCGACGAGTGCCAGTCGTAGCTGCCATAGAACGCGGGATGGAGCGCGCGTGGCGGGAGCGCGTCGCCGTCACCGGTCAGCACGTGATCGGGCTTGTTCGGGTACGCCTGCTCGACATTGGCGAGCGCGATCCGGGCGAAGCGGGACGCGGTGGCAACGTCGAAGGACGGCATGGGAAGCGGCGTGGGAATGGAGAAACGACGCATCCGGAGCGTCGCGTTCCCCGTATGCTACTGCGACTCTCGGCAAGGCATTGTGCGATGGACGTTTTCGTCACCGGAGGCACCGGCTACGTCGGACAGGCGCTGATCCCGGCGCTGCTGCGCCGTGGTCACCGGGTCTCCGCGCTGGTGCGTCAGGGTCGCTGGCGCGCGTTCCACCGGGCGCGGTTGCGGTCATCGGCGATGCGCTCGGACGGCGCTGGGTTCGCCAACGCGATTGGCCGCGCGGTGCGACGCTCGTGTCATCTCGTCAGGATACGCCACTCGTCGAGGCCGTCGAGCATCCGCCGCAGATGGGCGGGGTGCGCATCGTAGACGTGCCCGCTATACGCGCGGCAGCGGCCGACTGAAGTCGCCCCACAAGGAATGCGCGGCCGCGTGGGTCGCCCACAAGGAGCGGGGGCGTAGCCGGAGCTTGTGGGTCAGGCTTCAGCCTGACACGACAACAACCTAATCGACGACGGCTTCGACGTTCGCGCTTTCGCGCGCCGCGCGCTTGCGCTCGTGCTCCTTCAGGAAGCGCTTGCGGATGCGGATCGACTTCGGCGTCACCTCGGCCAGCTCGTCGTCGGCGATGAACTCGACCGTGTATTCGAGCGTGAGCGCGATCGGCGGCGTCAGCGCGATGGCCTCGTCCTTGCCCGACGCGCGGACGTTGGTGAGCTGCTTGCCCTTGATCGGATTGACGACGAGATCGTTGTCGCGGCTATGGATGCCGATCACCATGCCTTCGTAGAGCTTGTCGCCGGGCGACACGAACATGCGCCCGCGCTCCTGCAGCTTCCACAGCGCGTAGGCGACCGCGTCGCCGTCCTCCTGCGACACGAGCACGCCGTTGCGCCGCTCGGGGATCTCGCCCTTCAGCGGTGCGTAGCCGTCGAACACGTGGCTCATGAGACCGGTGCCGCGCGTCAGGTTCATGAACTCGCCCTGGAAGCCGATCAGGCCGCGCGCCGGGATGCGATAGTCGAGGCGTGCGCGGCCGCGGCTGTCGGAGGCCATGTTGCGTGAGATCGCCGCGGCGCATGCCGAGCGCCTCCATCACCGCGCCCTGATGCTGCTCCTCGACGTCGACCGACAGCGCTTCGTACGGCTCGCAGGTCTCGCCGTCGATCTCGCGCATGACCACGCGCGGCCGCGACACGGCGAGCTCGTAGCCTTCGCGGCGCATGTTCTCGATCAGGATGGTGAGATGCAGCTCGCCGCGGCCCGACACGAGGAAGACGTCCGTATCCGGCGTCTCCTCGACGCGCAACGCCATGTTGACGAGCAGCTCCTTCATCAGGCGGTCGCGCAGGTTGCGCGACGTGACGTACTTGCCTTCGCGGCCCGCGAGGGGCGACGTGTTGACCTGGAAGTACATCGCGAGCGTCGGCTCGTCGACGGTGATCGGCGGCAGCGCTTCGGGAATGTCGAGCGACGCGAGCGTCGTGCCGATCGCGAGGTCGTCGACGCCGGTCACGAGCACGATGTCGCCTGCGGCGGCGGATTCGACCGGCGTGCGTTCGAGTCCCGTGAACGTGAACACCTGCCCGATCTTCGCGCGCGGCGGAATTGCACCCGGCTCGAGCGGGCCGTGCAGCACTGCCACGTCCTGGCCCGCGGCAATGCGCCCGCGACGCACGCGGCCGATGCCGAGGCGCCCCACGTAGCTCGAATAATCGAGGGCGCTGATCTGCAATTGCAGCCCGCCGTCGACGTCGGCCTCGGGGGCCGGCACGTGCGCCAGGATGGTCTCGAACAGCGGCTGCATCGACGCGTCGGTGGGGGCGGACGCGGCCTTGGCGAGCTTCACGTCGAGCGTCGCCCAGCCGTTCAGCGCCGACGCGTAGACCACCGGGAAGTCGAGTTGCTCGTCGTTGGCGCCCAGCCGGTCGAACAGCTCGAAAGTTTCGTTGACGACCCACTCGGGGCGCGCGCCCGGACGATCGACCTTGTTGACGACGACGATCGGCTTCAACCCCTGCTTCAACGCCTTCAGCGTGACGAAGCGCGTCTGCGGCATCGGGCCTTCGACGGCGTCGACCAGCAGCAGCACGCCGTCGACCATGCCGAGCACGCGCTCGACCTCGCCGCCGAAGTCGGCGTGACCCGGCGTGTCGACGATGTTGATCCGCGCGTGGCGGTCACCGCGGTCGTACTGGATCGAGCAGTTCTTCGCGAGGATCGTGATGCCGCGTTCGCGCTCCAGATCGTTCGAGTCCATCATCCGCTCGCTGATCTGCGAGTTGCGCGCGAACGTGCCGGCCTGAACCAGCAGCTTGTCGACGAGCGTCGTCTTGCCGTGGTCGACGTGCGCGATGATCGCGATGTTGCGCAGGTCCTGGCGAGTGGTGGTCATGGGTGGTGGCGACGGCCGGAGTGCCGCGTTGCAGCAAAACAGTCGATTATAGCCGCGCCGGGCGGGGTTGCGCTACGAATATTTTGTAGAATCCGCGACTTAGGCTATAATGCGCGTATCGGGCGGCCGTTCCGGTCACCGCCCCGTGAACCGCGCGATGCGCTGGGATCCCGTTCAGGGTCCACCACCGCGCGCCCCAACCACGCAATTGTCCGCTGCCTGGACCGGAAACCGCGCGATGCGGTAGGCCGCGCCAGGAGTTTTCATTGAACGCGACGAGCTTTGACGAGCTCGGACTGCGGCCCGAATTGCTTGCGGGCCGTGGCCGAGTCCGGCTATACCACCCCCACCCCCATTCAGCAGCAGGCGATCCCCGTTGTCCTCGCCGGACACGACGTCATGGGCGGCGCCCAGACCGGCACCGGCAAGACCGCCGGGTTCGCGCTGCCGATCCTGCAGAAGCTGTTGCCGCTGGCCAATACCAGCCCCTCGCCCGCGCGCCATCCGGTGCGCGCGCTGATCCTCGCGCCGACGCGCGAGCTCGCGATCCAGGTCGAGGAGGCAGTCAAGGAATACGGCAAGCACACCGGCCTGCGCTCGACCTGCGTGTTCGGCGGCGTCGACATCAAGGCGCAGCTCGCGATCGTGCGCGCCGGCGTCGAGATCCTCGTCGCCACACCCGGCCGCCTGCTCGACCACGTGGAGCAGAAGAGCGTCAATCTGAGCCAGGTCGAGGTGTTCGTCCTCGACGAGGCCGACCGCATGCTCGACATGGGCTTCATCCCCGACATCAAGCGAATCATGTCGCTGCTGCCGCCGCGGACGAAGCGGCAGAACCTGCTCTTTTCCGCCACGTTCTCGAACGAGATCAAGAAGCTCGCCGACGAGCTGCTGAACCAGCCGCAGCTGATCGAAGTCGCACGGCGCAACACCGCGGCCGAGACCGTGACGCAGACCGCCTACAAGATTCCGGCCGACGCCAAGCGGGCGCTGCTCGCGCACATCGTCCGCGACGCGCAACCTCTGGCAGGTGCTGTGTTTCGTGCGCACCAAGCACGGCGCGTCGCGGCTCGCCCGCCAGCTCGAGAAGGACGGACTCGCGACGTCGGCGATCCACGGCGACAAGACGCAGCTGGCGCGAATGGAAGCGCTCGAAGCGTTCAAGGACGGCAAGCTGCAGGTGCTGGTGGCCACCGACGTCGCCGCGCGCGGCCTCGACATCGACGATCTGCCGCTGGTCGTCAACTACGAGCTGCCGCACGTGCCCGAGGACTACATCCACCGGATCGGCCGCACGGGCCGCGCCGGCGCCACCGGCGAAGCGATGTCGTTCGTCGCGCCCGAAGAAGACAAGTATCTCGTCGAGATCGAGAAGCTCCTGAAGAAGAAGGTGCCGATCGTGACCGCCGAAGGATTCGATCGCCGCGCAGCGTCCGCGTCGAGCGGCCGGAGCGTGCCGCGCGCGCCCCGCGCGGAGCGCGCAGCCCCTCCGCGGTTCGCGACAGCGCAGCGCGTGAGACGCGCGTCCCCAGGGCATTGGCGGAGGCCCCGCCCGTGCGCCGTGTGACCGGCGACGAACGCCGCGCCGAACGCGAGGCCGCCTACGCGAAGAATCCCGATCAGCCGCCGATCGCGCGAAACGCGCGTGCGGCGACGCCGTCGCCGCTCACGCAAGGGCACGGCAGCACTGCGCGCGGCTATCGCGGCAGTGGACCTACGCCGGCGCTGCTGATGAAGCGCCCCGCACGCGAGCCCGAAAAAGTCTGACGCTCGACGCCGTTCGCGGGTAACCGCCCCGCCGTGCCGTCCCTCCCGCCCTCGAGCGTCATCGACGTCGCCGACCTCACGGTCGAGTTCGCGACGACCGAGCGCGTCGTCACCGCGGTGCGCAACCTGTCGTTCTCGGTCGGGCGCGGCGAGACCGTCGCCGTCGTCGGCGAATCGGGCTCGGGCAAGTCCGTCACCGCGCTGTCGATCATGCGCCTGGTCGAGCATGGCGGCGGCCGCATCGTCGGCGGGCGCATGGATTTCGATCGCCCCGACGGCAGCCGGATCGATCTCGCGCAGGCGTCGACGCTCGACGCTGCGCGACATCCGCGGCGCCGAGATCGCGATGATCTTCCAGGAGCCGATGACGTCGCTCAACCCGGTGTTCACCGTCGGCGAGCAGATCGCCGAGTCGATCCGCCTGCATCAGGGCAAGGACGCGCGCGAGCGCGCGCGCCGAGGCGCTGTCGATGCTCGAGCAGGTGCGCATTCCCGAAGCGCGGCGCAGTGCTGACGCGTTATCCGCACCAGCTTTCCGGCGGCATGCGCCAGCGGGTGATGATCGCGATGGCGCTGTCCTGCCGTCCGACGCTGCTGATCGCCGACGAGCCGACCACCGCGCTCGACGTCACGATCCAGGCGCAGATCCTCGCGCTGATCCGCCTGCTGCAGGACGAGATGCACATGGCCGTGATGTTCATCACGCACGACATGGGCGTGGTCGCGGAGATCGCCGACCGCGTCGTCGTGATGTACCGCGGCCAGAAGGTCGAGGAAGGCGCGGCAACGCGCATCTTCGCCGCGCCGCAGGCGCCGTACACGCAAGGCGCTGCTGTCCGCCGTGCCCGAAGCTCGGCTCGATGCGCGGCACGGACGTGCCGCGCAAGTTTCCGCTGGTGCTCGTCGACGGCAGCCGGGGGATCGACGTCGCCGACGCGGGCGACCTCGTGGGCCAGCCACGGCCCGATGCCCGCGCGGCGCCGCTGCTGCGCGTGCGCGGCCTGAAGACGCGCTTCGACGTTCGCAGCGGCTTCTTCAGCCGCGTCGACCGGCGCGTGCACGCGGTGGAGAACGTCAGCTTCGACCTCGCGGCCGGCGAGACGCTCGCGCTGGTCGGCGAGTCCGGCTGCGGCAAGTCGACGACCGGCCGCTCGCTGCTGCGGCTGGTCGACATCGACGGCGGCAGCATCGAGTTCGAAGGCCGCGACATCGCCCAGCTGCCGGCGGGCGAGCTGCCGCGCCCTCCGGCGCAACATCCAGATGATCTTCCAGGACCCGTTCGCGTCGCTCGATCCGCGGCTCACCGTCGGCTTCTCGATCGCCGAGCCGCTCTACGTCCATGGCGTCGCCAACGGCAAGGCGGCGGAAGAGCGCGTCGCGTGGCTGCTGCGAGCACGTCGGCCTGTCGCCCGAGCACGCGCGGCGCTATCCGCACGAGTTCTCCGGCGGCCAGCGGCAGCGCATCGCCATCGCGCGCGCGCTCGCGCTCAACCCGAAGCATCATCGTCGCCGACGAGGCGGTGTCGGCGCTGGACGTGTCGATCCAGGCGCAGATCGTCAACCTGCTGATCGACCTGCAGAAGCGAGCTCGGGCTGTCGTTCCTGTTCATCTCGCACGACATGGCGGTGGTCGAGCGCGATCAGCCATCGCGTCGCCGTGATGTATCTCGGCCAGATCGTCGAGATCGGCCCGCGCCGCGCCGTGTTCGAGCATCCGCAGCACGCCGTACACGCGCAAGCTGATGGCGGCCGTGCCGGTCGCCGATCCGTCCCGGCGACGCGGCAAAAGGGAGCTATCATCCGAGGAAATCCCCAGCCCCATCCGCCCGGTAGGCGACGAGCCCGTCGTCGCGCCGCTGGCCGAGGTGGGCCCGGGACATTTCGTCGCGACGCACCGCGTCGGCGGCGCCTACTGAGATCATCGAGCATTCGCTTCCGAAGCTCATCTGACACGGAGTGACACCATGAAACCGCTGTTCCGTACGACTCTCGCCGCTGCCGCCGTCGCGCTCGCGTTCGCGGCCGGCCCCGCTTTCGCCGCGAAGGACGTCGTGTTCGCGGTCGCGTCGACGTTCACGACAACCGACCCCTACGACGCCAACGACACGCTGTCGCAGGCGATGGCCAAGTCGTTCTACGAAGGCCTGTACGGCTTCGACAAGGACATGAAGATGGTCCCCGTGCTGGCCGAAGGCCACGAGGTCAGCAAGGACGGGCTGGTCTACACGATCAAGCTCAAAAAGGGCATCAAGTTCCACGACGGCACCGACTTCAAGGCCGATGCGGTGAAGACGAACCTCGACCGCGTCACCAATCCCGAGAACAAGCTCAAGCGCTACGGCCTCTACAACAACAACATCGCCAAGACCGAGGTGGTCGACGACTACACGGCGCGCATCACGCTGAAGACGCCGTTCTCGCCGTTCATCGCGCAGCTCGCGCATCCGTCGACGGTGATGATCAGCCCGGCCGCGCTGAAGCAATGGGGCAACAAGGACATCGCGTTCCACCCGGTCGGCACCGGCCCGTTCAAGTTCGTCGAGTGGAAGGCCACCGATTACCTCAAGGTCGAGAAGTTCGACGGCTACTGGAAGAAGGGCTACCCGAAGGTCGACACGATCACCTGGAAGCCGGTCGTCGACAACAACTCGCGCGCGGCGCTGATGCAGACCGGCGAGGCGCACTTCACGTTCCCGGTGCCGTACGAAGTCGCCGAGGTGCTGAAGGCAGAAGCCCGAGCTCGACGTCGTCGCTGCGCCGTCGATCGTGCTGCGCTACCTGTCGATGAACACGCAGCAGAAGCCGTTCGACAACCCGAAGGTGCGCCAGGCGATCGCCTACGCGATCAACAAGGAGGCGCTCGCCAAGGTGGCGTTCAACGGCTACGCATATCCCGCCGATGGCGTCGCGCCGCAGGGCGTCGAGTACGCGGTCAAGATGGGCCCGTGGCCGTACGACGTCGCCAAGGCGAAGCAGCTGCTGACCGAAGCCGGCTACCCGAACGGCTTCGAGACCGAGCTGTGGTCCGCGTACAACCACACGACGGCGCAGAAGGTCACGCAGTTCATGCAGCAGCAGCTGCAGCAGGTCGGCATCAAGACCAAGATCACGCTGCTCGAAGCGGGCCAGCGCGTCGAGAAGGTCGAGAGCTGGCAGGATCCGGCCACCGCGCCGGTGCGCCTCTATTACGTCGGCTGGTCGTCGTCGACCGGCGAAGCCGACTGGGCGCTGCGTCCGCTGCTGCTACGGCGAGTCGTGGCCGCCGCGGCTGTTCAACACCGCGTACTACAAGAACGACGAAGGTCGACGCCGACATCAAGGAGTGCGCAGCTGACGACCGACTCCGCCGAGAAGGCGAAGCTCTACAAGGACGCGCAGGAGCCGATCTGGAACGACGCGCCGTGGGCGCCGCTGGTCACCGAGCAGTCTGCTGTCGGCGAACAACAAGAAGCTGTCGGGCGTCTACGTGATTCCCGACGCGTCGTTCAACTTCGACGAAATCGATCTGAAGTAACGTTCGAAAGCGGTGACGCGGCCGCAGCAGTAGCGCCGCGCCATGCTCCAGTACATCGCCAAGCGCCTGCTGGGCCTCGTTGCCGACGCTGCTGATCGTCGGCGCTGCTCGTGTTCCTGTTTCGTCCACCTGCTGCCCGGCGACCCGGCGCGGCTCGCCGCGGGTCCCGACGCCACGCCCGAGACCGTGGCGCTGGTCCGCAAGGACCTCGGCCTCGACCGCTCGCTGCCGCGAGCAGTTCGTCCGCTTCGTCGACCGGCGTCGCTGCGCTGGGACTTCGGCACGTCGCTGCGCACCAAGCGGCCGGTGGCGACGGAGATCGCCGAGCGCTTCATGCCGACGCTTCTGGCTCACCGTGTGGAGCATGGCGTGGTCGGTCACGCATCGGCATGGCGATCGGCATCGCTGTCGGCGGTCTGGCGCAATCGCTGGCCCGACCGCGTCGGCATGACGCTCGCGGTGTCGGGCATCTCGTTTCCCGCCTTCGCGCTCGGCATGGTGCTGATGCAGGTGTTCTCGGTGCAGCTGGGCTGGCTGCCCACTGTCGGCGCCGATTCGCTGGCGCCACTACATCCTGCCGTCGCTGACGCTCGGCGCGGCGGTCGCGGCGATCATGGCGCGCTTCACGCGCTCGTCGTTCGTCGACATCCTCGGTGACGACTACGTCCGCACCGCGCGCGCGAAGGGCGCTGGACGAGCCGCGTGTCGTCTTCAAGCACGGGCTGCGCAATGCGCTGATTCCCGGTCGTCACGATGATGGGGCTGCAGTTCGGCTTCCTGCTGGGCGGCTCGATCGTCGTCGAGAAGGTGTTCAACTGGCCGGGCCTCGGCCGGCTGCTCGTCGACGCCGTCGACATGCGCGACTACCCCGTGATCCAGGCGCTGGTGCTGCTGTTCTCGCTCGAGTTCATCCTGATCAACCTGATCGTCGACGTGCTCTACGGCGTCATCAATCCGACCATCCGCTACCGCTGACGCATGGCCGATCGACGATCGAAGACGCGACCGCGCTGGCCGCCGCCGACACGGCGGTGCGCACGCCGTGGTCGGAGTTCTGGCGCAAGTTCAAGCGGCAGCACGTGGCGGTCGTTGCCGGCGCGTTCGTGCGCTGCTGGTCGTCGTCGCGATCGCCGCGCCGTGGATCGTCCCGTATCGACGCCGAGAACTTCTTCGACTACGACAAGCTGAACGCCCGGCCGTCCTGGCAGCACTGGTTCGGCGTCGATGCGCTCGGCCGCGACATCTTCAGCCGCATCCTGATGGGCGCGCGCATCTCGCTCGCCGCCGGCTTCGTGTCGGTCGCGGTCGGCGCGCTGTTCGGCACGCTGCTGGGCCTCGCTCGCCGGCTACTACGAAGGCTGGTGGGACCGCGTCGATCATGCGCGTCGTGCGACGTGCTGTTCGCCTTCCCCGGCATCCTGCTCGCGATCGGCATCGTCGCGATCCTGGGCGGCGGCATGACGAACGTGATCGTCGCCGTCGCGATCTTCAGCATTCCGACGTTCGCGCGACTGGTGCGCGGCAACACGCTGGCGCTCAAGCACCTGACGCTACATCGAGGCGGCGCGCAGCATCGGCGCGTCCGACTGGACGATCATGCTCGCGGCACATCTTCCCGGGCACGATCTCGGCCGTCGTCGTGTACTTCTCGCTGCGGATCGGCACGTCGATCATCACCGCGGCCAGCCTGTCGTTCCTCGGCATGGGCGCGCAGCCGCCGACACCCGAATGGGGCGCGATGCTCGACGAGGCGCGCGCCGACATGCTCACCGCGCCGCATGTGGCGATCTTTCCCGCGCTGGCGATCTTCGTCACCGTGCTCGCGTTCAACCTGCTGGGCGACGGGCTGCGCGACGCGCTCGACCCGAAGATCGAACGGCAATGACGAACGCTCCCTCACCCCAGCGCTCTCCCCGGCCGCGAGGAGAGGTGCGACAAGGGCGCGTGAAGGGCCGCCCGCGTGGCGACCTGCCGTCGGGCCCGCTCGACGCGATGACCGACGTGCCCGGCGTCATGGTCGGTCACGCGACGCTCGCCGAAGGCGCCGCTGCAGACCGGCGTGACGATGATCGTGCCGCACGCCGGGCAACCTGTACATGGAAAAGGTGCCGGCGGCGGCCTGTGTGCTCAACGGCTTCGGCAAGACGCGTCGGTCTCATGCAGCTCGATCGAGCTCGGCGCGCTCGAGTCGCCGATCGCGCTGACCAACACGTTCTCTGTGGGCACGGTCGCGACGGCGCTGATCCGCCAGCGCCGTCGCCGCAACGCCCGAGATCGGCCGCTCGATGACCACGATGAATCCCGCTGGTGTCCGAGTGCAACGACGGCTATCTCAACGATCTTGCCGGCCTTCGCGATCGGCGACGCGCATTGCGACGCGGCGCTTGCGACGGCCAGCGCCGACTTCGAGCGCGGATCGATCGGCGCCGGACGCGGCATGTCGTGCTTCGGCATGAAAGGCGGCATCGGCACGTCGTCGCGCGTCGTGACGCTCGACGGCATGCCGTACACGCTGGGCGCGCTGGTGCTCGCCAACTTCGGCCGGACGCTGCAGTTCACGCTGGCAGGTCGGCGCATCGGTCCGGCGCTGGCGGCCCGGCTCGACGCCCGCTCGCCCGATCGCGCGCCCTCGCCGGAACGCGGCTCGATCATCGTCGTGCTGGCGACCGACGCGCCGCGTCGATGCGCGCCAGCTTCGGCGCATCGCGTTGCGCGCGAGCGCCGGCATCGCGCGCACCGGCAGCAACTTCGGGCATGGCAGCGGCGACATCGTCGCTCGCGTTCACGACCGCCGACCGCATTCCGCGAGCGCCCGATCGCCGCGCTGCGGGCACGGCACGTGCTGGCCGAACCGCCGGCTCGAGCGCCTCTTCGACGCCGCCGCGGAAGCCACCGAGCAGGCCATCATCGACGCGCTCTTCAGCGCCGTCACCGTGACGGGCCGCGACGGCCACGTGCGCCGCTGCCTGCTCGACGTTGCACCCGACTGGGCCGCCCTCCCCGCATGAAAGTACTCATCTCCGTCGACATCGAGGGGGTCGCAGGCGTCGTGCACCGCGAACAGACGACGCGCGGCAACCCGGAATACGAGCGCGCGCGACGCCTGATGACCGCAGAGGCCAACGCAGCAATCGCGGGCGCACTGGCCGGCGGTGCGACGGATGTTCTCGTCAACGACTCGCATGGCGACTTCCGCAACCTGCTGGCGGACGAGCTCGATCCCCGCGCGCGTTATCTGCAGGGCAAGCCGCGCGAGCTCGGCATGATGGCGGGCGTCGACGACGGCTGCGCCGCCGTGTTCCTCGTCGGCTGGCACGCGAAGGCCGGCGGGGCCGGCATCCTCGCGCACACGATCAGCAGCTTCGCGTTCGCGCGCGTCGTCGTCAACGGCACGCCGATCGGTGAGGCCGGCCTCTATGGCGCCGTGGCCGCGGAGTTCGGCGTGCCGGTGGCGCTCATCACCGGCGACGATGCGTTCATCGCCGAAACGTCGCCGCTGTTCGCCGGCGTCACCGCGGTCGCCGTCAAGCGCGCGCTCGGCAACCAGGTCGCTGACAGCCTCTCGCCGAAAGTTGCCTGTGCCGCGATCGAGGCAGGCGCGCGCGAAGCCGCCGGGCGTGTCGCGACGCTGCGCATCGCGCCGGTGGAACGTTCGCTGCAGGTGCGCGTGCAGACGACGTCCACCGCGATGGCCGACCTGTTCGCGCTGCTGCCGATCGTCCGGCGCGTCGAGCCCGCGACGATCGAATTCGTCTCGCCGACGATGCGCCACGCAGTGCGTGTGCTGAACAGCCTGTCGGCGATGTCGTTCATGCTGCGTTGAGCGCGAACCGGCCGACACCGGTCGTCGTCGCGTATTGCCGCGCCGGGTTCGAGCCGGAAGCCACCGCCGATCTCGCGCGCTTGATGGAAGCGGCAGGCACGGCCGGCCGCATCGACGCGAATAACGGTGACGGCTTCGTAACCGCATCGCTCGAGGCGTTCGACGCCAAACGCTGGTCGAGCGCGTTCGACCGCCATCCGCCGGTGTTCGTGCGCGGGTCGTTCATCGGCACGGGTCCGCATGCGCTCGCATCGCCGGCGGATGCCGGGCGCCCCGACCGCGTCACGCCGATCGTCGACGCGATCGCCGCGCTGCCGCAGCGGGCATCTGCCGGCGTGTGGGTCGAGTTTCCTGACACCAACGAAGGCAAGGCGTTGTCGACGCTCGCACGGGCGCTGGCTCCGCGTGTCGACGAAGCGCTGCGCGAACTGGGGCTCGTCGATGCCCGACACGCGCTGCGGCAGCACGTGTTCCTGCGCGACCGGAACACCGCCCACGTCGGCACGAGCAGCGTGACCACCGGTTCGCCCTGGCCGATGGGTATCCCACGCCTGCGGATGCCGCACGGCGCGCCGTCGCGGTCGACCGCGAAGCTCGCCGAGGCATTCCTCGCGTTCCTCGGCGACCGCGAAGCGGAGCTGCTGCGGCCTGGCATGCGCGCCGTCGATCTCGGCGCCGCGCCGGGCGGCTGGACGTGGCAACTCGCGCACCGCGGCCTCAAAGTCATTGCCGTCGACAACGGCGCGCTGAAGGGTGATGTCGCGATCGACCCGCGCGTGACGCACGTGCGCGCCGACGGCCTGACGTGGCGGCCGCGCACCCCCGTCGACTGGCTCGTCTGCGACATCGTGCTGCAGCCGATCCGCATTGCCGAGCTCGTCGCGGGCTGGATTGCCGATGGCGCCGCGCGTCGCGCGATCTTCAACCTGAAGCTGCCGATGAAGCGCCGCCACGACGAGGTCGAGCGCTGCCGGGCGTCGATCGAAGAGCGCATGCGCGGCGCACGCGTGCGTCACACGCTGGCGCTAAAGCAGCTGTATCACGACCGCGAAGAAGTGACTGGCTATCTCGCGATACGCTGAACTCGCTGAAGCGGGGCCGCTTCAACCAGCCGGATTCGGATACCGCAATTGCACCGCCGCAATGGCCGCCAGCGCGTCGGCGTCGAGCGCGAACTGCGCAGCGGCGATGTCTTCGCGGAGCTGCGCCAGCGAGGTCGCGCCGACGATCGACGCGCCGAGGAACCAGCGGCTTTTCACGTAACCGAGTGCGAGCTGCACCAGCGACACGCCGCGCTCCTTCGCGACCTTCGCGTACGCCTCGACCGCCTCGGCGACCAGCGGTCTGCGAAAGCGCACCGAAAAGCTGTCGTACGCGGTGAAGCGCGCGCCGGGCGGCTTGGCGCCCCCAATGTACTTGCCCGACAGCATGCCGCCGCCGAGCGGGCTGTAGGCGAGCAGCGACATGTTCTCGCGGAACAACGCCTCGGCAAGATCGCCGTCCGTCCCGCGCGACACCAGGCTGTAGCTGTTCTGCGTCGTGATCGGCCCTTGCACGCCGAGCTCGCGCGCCGCGCGCCGGAATTCGCAGACACCCCACGCGGTCTCGTTCGACAGGCCGTAGTGACGGATCTTGCCGGCCTTGAACAGCGCGGCCATGGCCTCGACCTGCTCATGGATCGCCGGACCGCCGCGCTCCTTGGATGGATCGAACTCGGTCGAGCCGAACATCGGGACGTTGCGCTGCGGCCAGTGGAACTGAAACAGGTCGACATAGTCGGTGCGCAGGCGCGCGAGGCTCGTGTCGATCGCTTCGGCGATCACGTCGCGCGTAAGATCCGTGCGGCCGTCGCGAATCCACTCGCGCCGCCCCGGTCCCGCGACCTTCGTCGCGATGACGACGCTGTCGCGCTTCTGGCGCGCGAGCCAGCTGCCGAGGTACGCCTCGGTGCGCCCCTGCGTGACCGGGTTGGGCGGCACCGGATACATCTCGGCAGTGTCGACGAAATTGACCCCCTCGCCGACGGCGAAATCGAGTTGCGCGTGCGCCTCGGCCTCGCTGTTCTGCTCGCCCCAGGTCATCGTGCCGAGGCAAACCTCGGACACGCGAAGCGACGATCCCGGCAGCGTTCGATAGTGCATGTTGGGCTCTTCCTTGAATTGATTCAGCGGTCGATTATGCCCGATACGCGGTCAGCGTTCGGGGCGCGAAGTCTCGACGATGCCGAGCCGCTCGTAGTCCGGCCGCAGCGCCACGCGGATCGCCGGCCGCTGCCGCCAGAACCACGCCGCGGCGAGAATGGCAATCACGCCGTTCAGCGCAAACGTCAGCGGCGCGCCGAAGTGGGCGGCGAGTCCGCCCGCCGCAAGGTTGCCGAGCGGCGCCACGCCCAGAAAGGCCAGCGTGTAGAACCCCGCGATGCGTCCGCGCAGGCGATCGTCGACGATCGTCTGCAGGATCGTGTTGGCCGACGCCGCCGCGAGAATCACGCCGGCGCCTGTCACGACCATCAACACGAGCGCCAGCGGAAAGATGGTCATATAGGCGAACGCCGCGAGTGCGGCACCGCAGACGGCCGCGGCGACGGCGATCACGCGGATCAGGCCGCGGATGCTCTCGCGGCTCGCGAGATAGGCTGTCGAGGCAAGCGCGCCGGCCCCGGCGGAAGCGAGCAGGAAGCCCAGCGTGTGCGGGCCGCCGCCGTAGACATCCTTCGCGTAGATCGGCATCAGCGACGAATACGGCGTGATCGTCCACGCCAGCGCGGCGACCAGCACCAGCAGCGCGCGCGCCGGCGGATGGCGCGATGCGTAGCGGAAGCCTTCCAGCCAGCTCGACCACCAGCCATCGATGCGCGTCGCAGGTCCTGGCTCGTGCGGAAACCGCATGCGCGCGACGGCGACGATCACCGCCGCGAACGACAGCGCGTTGAGCGCGAAGCAGACCGCTTCGCTGACGATCGCCAGCAGCAGACCGGCGAGCGCGGGGCCGACCACGCGCGCTGCGTTGACCAGGAACGAATTGAGCGCGATCGCGTTGGGAAGGTCGGCACGGTCCTCGATCAGGTAGACGTACAGCGACTGGCGCAACGGAATGTCGAACGCCGACACGATGCCGAGAAAGAGCGCAAGGACGATCAGATGCCAGACCTGGATGTGGCCGAGCGCGGTCAGCGTCGCAAGCACCACCGCCTGCAGCAGCATCAGCGACTGCGTGAGGTAGAGCGCGCGCCGCCGATGCACGCGATCGGCGAGCACGCCCGCCCAGGTGCCGAGCACGAGAATGCCGACGTTGGCGCAGAACGCGACGACGCCGAGCAGCCACGCCGACCCCGACAGCCGGTAGGTCAGCCAGCCCATGGCCACCTGCTGCAGCCAGGTGCCCATGATCGAAAGTCCCTGCCCGACGAAGAACAGCCGGAAGTTCCGGTGCCGCAGTGCGCGGAAGGTGCGGGAGGGCGACAGGATCAAGTCATACCCCTCACCCCGGGCCTCTCCCCGCCTCGCGGGGCGAGGGAGTCCTCAACCCGACAGCCGCGAGCGCTGCGCGTCGAGCTTCTCGAGCGTCGCCTGGAATGCGGCCAGGCGCACGCGCTCCTGCTCGACGACCGCCGCCGGCGCACGCGCAACGAAACCGTCGTTGGCGAGCTTCGCACGCGTCTTGACGACTTCTGCCTTCGATGCGCGCGATCTCCTTCGAGATTCGTTCCCGCTCGGCGGCGGGATCGACCTCGATGTGCAGCATCAGCCGGTAATCGCCGACGATCTCGACCGGTGCGTCCGTGACCGGCAGCTCGGCGACGATCTTCACTTCCGACACCTTCGCCAGCGCGGCCAGATACGGCGACAGTTCGCCGCAGCACCGTCGCATCGCCGGCCGCGTACAACGGCACGCGCAGCGCCGGCGACAGGTTCATCTCGCCGCGCAACGCCCGGCTGGCATTGACGAGATCCTTGAGCAGCGCCATCCGGGCGTCCGCCGCGGCGTCGACGCGATCGAAATTCGCCTTCGGAAATGGCTGCAGCGAGATCGTCTCGCCCTGCTTCCCGGCGAGCGGCGCGACCGTCTGCCACAGCTCCTCCGTGATGAACGGCATCATCGGATGCGCGAGCCGAAGCGTCGCTTCCAGCTCGCGGACCAGCACCGACCGCGTGCCGCGCGCGGCGGCGACGTCACCCGCCGCTTCCGCGCGCTGGAGCTGCACCTTGGCGCAGCTCGACATACCAGTCGCAATACTCGTCCCAGACGAACTCGTACAGCGACTTCGCCGCAAGGTCGAAGCGATAAGCGTCGAGGTTCGTCGCGATGTCGTGCTTCGCTCGTTGCAAGCGGCCGAGCAGCCAGCGGTCGACGAACGACAGCGTCTTCGGCTGCGCCTCGTCGAGTCCCGCGTCCTTGCCCTCGACGTTCATCAGCACGAAGCGCGTGGCGTTCCACAGCTTGTTGCAGAAGTTCCGGTAGCCTTCGCAGCGGTTCAGGTCGAAGTTCAGCGTGCGGTTGAACGTCGCGAGCGAGGCGAAGGTGAAGCGCAGCGCGTCGGCGCCGAACGACGGGATGCCGTCCGGAAACTGCTTGCGCGTGCGTTTCGCCACGGTCTCGGCCTGCCGCGGGTCCATCATGTTCGACGTGCTCTTCGCGACCAGCGCTTCGAGCTCGATCCCGTCGATCAGGTCGAGCGGATCGAGCACGTTGCCCTTCGACTTCGACATCTTGTTGCCTTCGGCATCGCGGACGATCGCGTTGATGTAGACGTCGTGGAACGGGATGCGGCCGGTGAAGTAGGTCGTCGTCATGATCATCCGCGCGACCCAGAAGAAGATGATGTCGAAGCCGGTGACGAGCACCGACGACGGCAGAAACGTGCGCAACTCGCGCGTGTCGGCGGGCCAGCCGAGTGTCGAATGGCACCACAGCGCGGAGCTGAACCACGTGTCGAGCACGTCGTCGTCGCGGCGGAAGGACGCGGGCGCGCGGCCGAGCTTCGCGCGCGCCTGCGCCAGCGCGTCCGCTTCGCTCCGCGCGACGTAGATGTTGCCCGCCTCGTCGTACCACGCCGGAATCCGGTGGCCCCACCAGAGCTGGCGCGAGATGCACCAGTCCTGGATGTTGTTGATCCAGTGCAGGTACGTCGACAGCCATTCGGTCGGGCACGAACGAGACCTTCTCGCCAGGTTGCGGCGCCCCGACGGGCAGACCGTCGCCCACCGCGGCGAGGCACAGGTCCTGGATCGTCTTGCCGGGGAAGTACGGATGCGATCGCCGGCGCGGGCTTGGTCATCGCGACGAACCACTGGTCCGTCAGCATCGGCTCGACGACTTCGCCGGTGCGCCCGCAGCGCGGCACGACCATCGTGTGCGCCTTCTCGCTGACGACGAGACCGGTGGCGGCAAGATCCGCCAGCACCGCCTTGCGCGCGACGTAGCGGTCGAGGCCGCGATACTTCTCCGGCGCGTTGTCGTTGATCTTCGCGTCGAGATTGAAGATCGACAGCGCCGGCAACCCGTGGCGCTGCCCGACCTGCCAGTCGTTGAAGTCGTGCGCCGGCGTGATCTTGACGGCAGCCGGTGCCGAATTCGCGATCGACGTACGCATCGGCAATGACCGGAATGCGCGCGGCCGGTCAGCGGCAGCGCGACTTCCTTGCCGACGAACGCGCGATAGCGCTCGTCGTCCGGATTCACCGCGACTGCCGACGTCGCCCAGCATCGTCTCGGGACGCGTCGTCGCGACGACGACGTCGCGCCGGAGCCGTCGGCCAGCGGATAGCGAATCTCCCAGATCTTTCCCTGCTCTTCCTCGTTGTCGACTTCGAGATCGGACACCGCGGTGCCGAGCTTCGGGTCCCAGTTGACGAGGCGCTTGCCGCGATAGATGAGGCCGTCGTCGTGAAGCCGCACGAACGTTTCGAGCACCGCGGCCGACAGCCCCTCGTCCATCGTGAAGCGCTCGCGCGACCAGTCGGCCGAGGCGCCGAGGCGCCGCATCTGGTTGGTGATCGTCGACGCCGGATTCCTCCTTCCACGCCCAGACGCGCTGCTCGAACTGCTCGCGGCCGAGATCGTGACGCGTCTTGCCCTGCGCCTTCAGTTGCTGCTCGACGACGATCTGCGTCGCGATGCCGGCGTGGTCGGTGCCTACCTGCCACAGCGTGTTGTCGCCGCGCATCCGGTGATAGCGGATCAGCACGTCCATCAGCGTCTGCTGGAACGCGTGGCCCATGTGCAGCGTGCCGGTGACGTTCGGCGGCGGAAGCTGGATGCAGTACGACGCGCGCGCCGTCCTCGTACGTCGGCTTGAACCAGCCGCGCGACTCCCACAACGGATACCACTTCGCCTCGATGGCGTGGGGTTCGAAGCTTTTCGCGAGTTCCATGTCCCTGCCGATGCTGCAAAAGCCTGAAATTGTAGCGGATGCGCGTAGAGCTCTCAGGCGAGCGACCGATCGCCGCAGAAGCGACGCACGTGCGACACCCACGAATCAGGCCACGTCGTCGAGCATCCCACAGGCGTATTGCGCGATCGCCAGCGAAGCCGTGAGCCCCGGCGACTCGATGCCGAACAGACTGACGAGCCCCGCCACGCCATGGTCGCGCGGCCCGCGGATCACGAAGTCACCGGCCGGTTCGTGCGGCGCCTGGACCTTCGGTCGGACACCCGCGTAGTCCGGCACCAGCGCGCCGTCCGGCAGGTCCGGCCAATAGCGGCGTATCGCCGGATAGAAGCGCTTCGCACGCGCCGGGTCGACGCGATAGTCGATGGCGTCGACCCATTCGGTGTCCGGACCGAAGCGTGCGCGACCGGCGAGATCGAGCGTCACGTGCACGCCGAGCCCTGCGGCCTCGGGCATCGGATAGACCAGTCGCGAGAACGGTGCCTTGCCGGCGAGACCGAAGTAGGTGCCCTTGCAGAGGTAGGCCGGCGGCACGCTGTCCGCCGGCACTCCGGCGATCGACTGCGCAACGCGCTGCGCGTCATGCCCTGCACAGTTGACGACGCCACGCGCGACCAACTCTGTCGCCTCCGCGCCGCCGATCGAAAGCGCGATGCCGTTCGTCGTCACGCGGCCCCCAGTCACCGGGCTCGCGAAAGCGAGCGTCGCGCCGGCGTCGCGTGCGTCGCCCTCAAGTGCCAGCATGTATTGATGGCTGTCGACGATGCCGGTCGATGGCGAATGCAACGCGTCGACGCAGCGCAGCGCCGGCTCCATTGCGACGACGTCGCGCAGATCGAGCCGCACGAGGTCCGCCACGCCATTTCGGACCGCTTGCGCCCGCAGCGCTTCGAGCCCCGCAGCGCTGGTCGTCGCTCGTCGCGACGATCAGCTTGCCGCAGCGCCGGAACGCGATGCCGTGTTCGGCGCAGTACGCGTACAGCCGCTCGCGGCCGGCGACGCACAGCCGCGCCTTCAGCGAGCCGGTCGGATAGTAGATCCCCGCATGCACGACCTCGCTGTTGCGCGAACTCGTGACGGTGCCGATCGCACCCGCGGCTTCGACGACGACGACCTCGCGTCCAGCCCGTGCCGCCTCGCGCGCCACGGCAAGGCCGATCACTCCGGCGCCAATCACGACGCAGTCGACGTGCTCCATGATTCCCTTGTAGGTCGGGCTTCAGCGTCCTTGTAGGGCCGGCTTCAGCCGGCCGCGGCATCGCGTCAGGCTGAACGCCTGACCCACAAGCATTACGCGGCAACGCCCTCTTCTGCAACAACGCGGCGGTCGACGCTGCGGCCGATGGCGCGGGCGATCGCGTCGAGCTTGCCCATCAGCGTCGCGAACTCGTCCGGCGTCAGCGCCTGGTCGGCGTCGCACCACGCCTCGCGTCGGACATCGGATGCACCTCGATCAGCAGGCCGTCGGCGCCCGCCGCGACCGCGGCGCACGACAGCGCCGGCACCATCCACGCCTTGCCGCCCGCATGCGACGGATCGACGATCACCGGCAGGTGCGTCTCGCGCTTCAGCACCGGGATCGCCGTCACGTCGAGCACGTTGCGGTACGCGGTCTCGAACGTGCGGATGCCGCGCTCGCACAGGATGATCCGGTGGTTGCCGCCGGCGGCGATGTATTCGGCCGCCATCAGCCATTCGCTGATCGTCGCGCTCATGCCGCGCTTCAGGATCACCGGCACGTCGACGCGGCCCGACCTCCTTCAGCAGGTCGAAGTTCTGCATGTTGCGCGTGCCGATCTGGATCACGTCGACGCCTGTCGCGCGAGGAACGTGTCGAGCATCCGCACGTCCATCAGCTCGGTGACGATCGGCAGGCCGTGGCGCGCCGCGGCGCTGCTTGCAGCATGCGCAAGCCCTCGACGCCCTTGCCCTGGAACGCGTAGGGGCTGGTGCGCGGCTTGAACGCGCCGCCGCGCATCAGGCGCGCGCCCGCGGCCGCGACCGCCGTCGGCCGCGGCGTCCATCTGCGCGTCGCGTCTCGACCGAGCACGGGCCGGCGATCACCTGCACGTCGCTCGCCGCCGATCGGCGACGCCGCGCGACGTCGACGACCGTGCTCGCCTTGTGCCACTCGCGCGCGACGAGCTTGTACGGCTTCAGGATGTGCAGCGAGCGCTCGACGCCGGGCATCGGCTCGAACATCTCCGGATCGAGCTTGCGCTCGTCGCCGATCGCGCCGATCAGCGTGCGCTCGGTGCCGCGCGAGATGTGGACGTCGAGGCCGTGCCGCGCGGATTCTGCGCTTCGACCGCGGCGATTTCGCGCGTCGCCGGCGTCGGGTTCCATCACGATGATCATGCTGCTGCTCCTTGGTTGACGTCGGTTGGCGGATGAAGCAAAAAGAAAGCGGGCGGCCCTTTGAGGGGCCGCCCGCTTTGTCGTTGTCCTGTTGCTAGTTGCTGGATCTACGGCTCAAGCACGCCCCTCGGGTGGTTCCCGATAAAAGTGGTATCCGTACGAACGGACGCGCTGCAAGCTCATGCCATTACACTAACACAGTCGGCCCGGTAGCGAAAGCCTATGCGCCACACTCGACGCCAGCTGCCTCACACAATGCAAAAAAAGCAACTGGCGTTGTGGCGGCGGGCAGACGACAATCTCGCGCCCGCACTGAACCGCGACGATCTCGACCGCGACTTCCCGAACCAGCCCGTGTTGGTGGGCCACGTGTCGCTGCACGGCGGCGTGCTCAATTCGGCGGCCCTGAAGAAGTTCGGCATTTCGGCGGACACGAAGACGCCGCCGGGCGGCATCATCGTGCGCAAGGACGGCACGAACGAACCCTACGGCCTGATCATGGAGACGGCGTTCCTGCCCGTCTTCTCGGCCTTGCCATCGCCCACGCCGGCGCAGGAGGTGGAGTGGTCCAGGGCCGGCCAGATGCTCTACGCGGCGGCCGGCATCACCACCGCCCAGGAAGGCGCGACGCACGCCGAAGGACGTCGCGCTCATGCAGCGCGTTTCGGCGGCCGGCGCCAATCTCATCGACATCGTCGCGCTGCCCTTCATCCTCGACCTCGACGCCGTGCTCAAGGACAACCCGCCCGCTTCGTTCGGGCAGTACAGGAATCGCCTGAAGCTCGGCGGCGTCAAGATCACGCTCGACGGCTCGCCGCAGGGTCGGACGGCATTCTTCACGACGCCCTATCTCGTCGACGGCCCCGGCGGCGAGAAGAACTGGAAGGGCGAGCTGCCGTTTCCGCAGGACCAGGTCGACGCATGGTTCAAGCAGGTGTACGGAAACAACCTCCAGCTTTTCGTGCACGCGAACGGCGACGCCGCGATCGACGTGCTGCTGCGCGCGCACGAGGCGGGCGCGCCGGGCAGTCTCGACAAGGACCGCCGCACGACGGTGATCCACTCGCAATTCGTTCGCCTCGACCAGCTCGACAGCTACGTCAAGTACAAGCTGATTCCTTCGCTGTTCACCGAGCACACGTTCTACTTCGGCGATACGCACGTGAAGCAGCGCGGCAAGGCGCAGGCCCATTTCCTGAGCCCGATGCGCACCGCGATCGACAAGGGATTGCGGCCGACCAACCACACCGACTTCAACGTTGCCCCGCTCGACCAGATGTTCGTCGTGTGGAGCGCCGTCAACCGTGTGTCGCGCGGCGGCGAGGTGATCGGCCCGGACCAGCGCGTCACGCCGATGGAAGCGCTGAAGGCGATCACGATCAACGCCGCCTTCCAGTACTTCGAAGAGAAATCGAAAGGATCGATCGAGCCCGGCAAGCTTGCCGACCTTGTGATCCTCGACAAGAATCCACTCAACGTGGATCCGATGACGATCAAGGACATCAAGGTCGTCGAGACGATCAAGGAAGGCAAGACCATTTACAAGGCGATGTGAGACGACAACGATGACCCGCTTGCGTTGTATTTCCCTCCTGATGCTCGCATCGCTGGCACTGCTTGCGGGCTGCGCCACCCGACCCCGTCAACCCGCCGATCGCCAAGGCCGATCCCGCCACGGGCTATCGCTTCGAGGTCCGCCAGAGCAAGGACAAGGCCAACCTGGTGGTCCTCGCGTTCTCCGGCGGCGGAACGCGTGCGGCAGCTTTCTCGTACGGCGTCCTCGAGACGCTGCGCGACACCGAGATTCAGGGACCGAAGGGCAACAAGGGACGTCTTTCCTCGACGAGGTCGACATCATCACCGGGGTGTCGGGGGGCAGCTTCACCGCGCCCACCGACATATCGACCGGCTCCCGTTTCGTCTTCAGCCAGCGGATCTTCGATGTCATCTGCTCGGATCTCAACGCAGTGCCGCTGTCGCGCGCCGCCGCAGCGTCCTCGGCGGTGCCGGTCGTGCTTTCCCCGGTCACGATGAACAACTATGGCGGCAGCTGCAACCGGATCACGCCAGCCTGGGTGGCGATGTTCACGCAGAACGACAACCCACCTCGCCCCGCCGCGCGCGCGATCCGCTCGCTCAAGGCCGAGGAAGGCTTCGGCGACGGCATCCATCGTCCGTTCCTCCACCTCGTCGACGGCGGCGTGGCGGACAACGTGGGCATGCGCTCCGTGCTCGATGCCATGGAGGTTCTCGAAGCCATGTACGAAGCGGGCATGCCGACACCGCTCGACAGCGTCCGGAGGATCATCGTCTTCGTCGTCAATTCGCTCTCCTCGCCGCCCACCCAATGGGACGAGTCGGAGCGCCCGCCGGGCACGGTGGATATCCTGCTCAAATCAGCGGGTACGCCGATAGACGCCTTTTCCTTCGAGGCCGTCGAGCTGTTGAGGGACACCGCGGCGAAGTGGCAGGCCGCACGCTCTCTCCGGAATTCGGCCGCCTTCGCGGCCAACAAGGATCCCGCGGTGGCCGCCACGTTGCGGATTCCCAACGTCGAGATCTATGCGATCGACGTGTCGTTTGCCGCCTTGAAGGACAAGGCGGAACTGGCCTACCTGAACGAACAGCCCACGTCGTTCGTGCTGCCGCCGGAAGCGGTCGACCGCCTGCGTGCCGCGGCCGCAACCATCATCATGGACTCGCCGGAGTTCAAGCGACTGCTGAAGGACACCGGTGCGAAGATCGTCGTCCGGCCCAAGCCATCGGCCCCGCTGCCGGCCGTTACCGGCACGCGTTAGGCAAGCGCGGCGGCGAAGTGCGCGCGACGAGAGGCGGGTTCCGGCTCGCCGCGCGTCAGCGCGGCCCTTGCCGCCACTTCTCGATCTCGCGCTCGATCGCCTCGGCGACGTATTCGCGCAGGATCTGCCCGACGTGCTGGTTGATCGCGGCCACGAGGTCCGCGCTCGCGCGATCGACGATCGGCTGCAGGCGCTGATTCAGCTGCTCGTGCAGGCCTGTGTCGGTGAAGATGTCGATCCGCTGCAGCACCTGCATCCGGATGTCTTCCGCCATCAGGTTCCAGCGCGTGGCGTCGAGCGTCGCGTCGAGCGGAAAGTCGTCGCTCGGCGTGATGATGTCCTCGCCGCGGTCCACGAGCGACGCGTCGGCGGAGACCTCGGTCTCGGCCGATACTGCCTCGACAATTTCCGCCACGTCCTCGGATGCGTCGGTGCGCCACAGCGTGTCGCCGCCGGCCGCGGACCCGCGCGAGCTGCGCTCGATCTCCTCCAGCAGCGGCGACAGCGAATCGGGGCCGGTCTCGGTGATGGTGACCGCCGCGCCCGGCGGGACGCTCCAGATCGACGGCTCGCCCTGTTGATCGCGTCCGACAACGCGGTCCTCGAAGGCGAGGCGCGCCATCGGGGGCTCGACTGGTGTCGACACCGCGGGCGCAGGCTCGAGCAACGGGGGCAATGCGGGCAAGGCGACGGCATCGCTTGTCACAGGAGGCGGTACGACAACGATGTCGTTGGCGGACGCGGGCGGCGGCAACGGTGCGGCGGTCTCCGGGGCGGGGGCAACGCTGCGGCGCCCTCTGCCGGCAGCGGATCGGGAATCGCGTCGGTCAGCAGTGGAAAATCGTCGTCGCCGGCCAGCGCGGCCATCCGGTCGCGGCGCATCAGCGCCTCGGCCTGCTCGAGCAGTTCCCGGGCGGTCGGCATGGTCAGCGTTCGGAAAGGTTGTGCGAACGCAGCTCGTAGCCGCGTTCGCGGTAGAAGCGGAAGCGCTCGCGCGCCGCGGCCACGCCTTCGTCGTCGGTGCCGACGATCTCGGCCAGGCGCTCGAAGCGGCTGAA
Source organism: uncultured beta proteobacterium (assembly GCA_963851465.1). Taxonomy (GTDB): domain Bacteria; phylum Pseudomonadota; class Gammaproteobacteria; order Burkholderiales; family Casimicrobiaceae; genus VBCG01. The sequence goes on along the minus strand of CAWKPJ010000013.1, from coordinate 89,976 downwards.
GAACGGCGCCGGCCGATCATGCAGATTGACCAGGACCGCCGCCGGGCCGTTGTGCTCGAGCACGTCGTCGATCCAGATGGGCGTCTCTGCCGCGACCGCGCTGTCCATCCTGCAGTGCGGCAGGAACGACAGCGCGGACTGGGTCCAGAGAAGGCGATCGAGCGCCTCGGTGGTCGCGCGGTCGGGCGTCAGCACGCGCACGCTGCCATGCGCAGCCTAGGCCTTCGCGACGATCCGCGCCGCGACGTCGAGCCGATCCGCCACATGCGTGTAGAAATCGATCGTCGTCATCGCGCGCCTCCGAATCAGCGCCCGCTCGGCCGCCCGAAGGGCGCTGAGCTCCCCCTGCGGGGGCAGCGAACGCAGTGAGCGTGGGGGTCGTTCATCTATGCGGTGCTCGACTCCTGCGTCAGGAGCCAGGTGGTGACGAGCGGCACCGGCCGCCCCGTCGCGCCTTTCTCCTTGCCGTCCTTCCACGCGATGCCCGCGATGTCGAGATGCGCCCAGTCGAACTTCTTCGCGAACCGCGACAGGAAGCACGCGGCCGTGATGCTGCCGCCCGCGCGACCCGCCGACGTTGGCGAAGTCCGCGAAGTTGCTCGCGAGGCCGTCCTGGTAGTCGTCCCACAGCGGCAGCTGCCATGCGCGATCGTAGGCGTCGTCGCCCGCCGCGACCAGTGCGCGCGCCAGCGTGTCGTTGTTGCTGAACACGCCGCAGGCGACGTGGCCGAGCGCCACGACCATCGCGCCCGTCAGCGTCGCGATGTCGACGACGGCCTCGGGCTCGTAGCGCTCCGCGTAGGTCAGCGCGTCGGCGAGGATCAGCCGCCCTTCGGCGTCGGTATTGAGGATCTCGATCGTCTGCCCCGACATGCTCGTGACGACGTCGCCCGGCTTGGTCGCGCGTCCCGACGGCATGTTCTCGCAGGCGGCGACGAGGCCGACCACGTTGACCTTCGCCTTCAGCTCGGCGACGGCGCGGAAGACGCCGAACACGCTGGCGGCGCCGCACATGTCGAACTTCATGTGATCCATGTCGGCGGCCGGCTTGAGCGAGATGCCGCCGGTGTCGAACGTGATGCCCTTGCCCACGAGCACGACCGGCTTCTGCTTGCGCACGGCCTGCTCGTACTCGATGACGATGAAGCGCGGCGGCTCGTCGCTGCCGTTGGTGACCGAGAGGAACGAGCCCATGCCGAGCGCCTCGATCTCGGCGCGCTCCAGCACCTTGACCTTGACGTCGGGAAACTCGCGCGCCGAGCTCGAGTGCGCGATCAGCCGAGATATTTCGGCGTGCAGATGTTGCCCGGCAGGTTGCCGAGGTCGCGCGCGAGATCCATGCCGTGCGCGATGGCGAGCCCGCGCGCCGCGGCCGTCTCGCCGTCGGCGAGGTCGGAGCGTTGCGGCACCGACAGGGTCAGCTTGCGCAGCGGCCGGCGCACTTCCGTCGGCTCGCTCTTCATCTGGTCGAACCGGTAGACCGCCTCCATCGCCACGACGACCGCATGCTCGATGCGCCACGCCACCTCGCGCCGCTTGACCTTTTCCTCGGTGAGGTAGACGACGGCCTCGTAGGAGCCCGGTCTCGTTCAGCAGCTTGACCGCCGACCGGATGGCCGAGCGGAACTCCTTGTCGCGGAAGTCGCGTTCCTTGCCCAGCCCCACCAGCAGGACGCGATCGGCGAGCGTGCCGCGGACGTTGTGCAGCAGCAGCGTCGCGCCGAGCTTGCCTTCCATGTCGCCGCGGCGGATGATCTCGCTGACATAGCCGTTCGACGCGCGGTCGATCAATTCCGCCGACAGCGACAGCTTGCGATTGTCGAAGACGCCGACGACGACGCAGGCGCTGCGCTGTTTCTCGGGGCTGCCGCTTTTTATGGTAAATTCCATCGCGTCCTCGTTGCCTCGACCTTGTTGGGTTTCTTTGCCGTAAGGCGCGAATAGCCGCATTATTGGCAAAACGGGCCAAAAAAGTCAAAAATTCTCCCGGCGTCATGATCTTCCGGCGCAGCCTGGTGCGAGAGCTGACGGCGACGGCGATCGGGCTGTTCCTCGTCCTGCTCGGCATTCTGTTTCACCAATCTCGTGCTGCGCCTCCTGGCGCCGCGCGGCCGGCGGCACCGTCGCGCCCGAAGGCATGCTCGCGCTGCTCGGCTTCAACGCGCTGTTTTATCTCAACATCCTGCTGTCGGTCACGCTGTTCCTGACCGTGCTGCTGACGCTTGTCCCGCTGGTACCGCGACAGCGAGATGATCGTCTGGTTCACGTCCGGGCAGTCGCTCGCGTCGTGCCTGCGCCCGATCCTCTTGTTCGCGGCGCCATTTCTCGTCGCGATCGTCGCTGTTGTCGCTGTTTCTGTCGCCGTGGGCGGAACAGCGCACGCTCGAATACGAGCGGCAGCTCGAGTCGCGCGACGAAATCGCGCTGATTACGCCCGGGCTGTTCCGCGAGTTCCGCCGCGCGAATCTGGTGGTTTTCGTCGAGAGCATCAACACGCTCGACGGCACGATCCGCAACGTCTTCCTGCACTCGGTCGACGACGAGCAAGGATGCGACGACAGTCGCCGCGCTCGCGGCACGCTCGAGGTGGCCGCCAACGGCGACCGCTTCATCGTGCTGGACGACGGCCGGCGCTACGAAGGCAAGCCCGGCACCGCCGAGTTCCGGATCGTCGAGTTCGAGAGGCTCGGCCGCCGCATCGAGCCCGCGGAGCTGCGCGCGCTGCCCGTCGTCGACCAAGGCGATCCCGACGACGACGCTGCTGCTGCTCAACGAGCCGCGTCGAGCGCGCCGAGCTGTTCTGGCGGCTCTCGGTGCCGATCGCGGCGCTCGTGCTGACGCTTGCTCGCGGTGCCGCTTGTCGTACGTGAATCCGCGCATCGGGACGCTCGTTCAACCTCATCGCGGCGGCGTTCCTCTACATGCTCTACAGCAACTGCCTCAACATCGTGCAGAGCTTCATCGCGCAGGGCAAGCTCGGACTTCTGGGCCGGGCTCGTCATTCCGCACGCGATCGCGATCGGTCGTCGTGCTCCTGCTGTTCCGGCCACCAGCTTTCGCTGTTCGGACTGTTTCAGCGGCGCTCCGGCACCGGCGCGATGGCGACGTCGGGAGCCGCCGGATGAAGACGCTCACGCGCTACATCGGCCGCGAGGTGCTGCCGGCGATCGCTGCTGATCTTCGCGCGCGCTGCGTGATGCTGTTCGCGTTCTTCGACCTGATCCACGAGCTGGGCGACGTCGGCCGCGGCGGCTACACGATCGGCGCGGCGCTGCTGTTCGTCGCGCTGCAGCTGCCGTCGCGCATGTACGAGCTGTTTCCGGTTGCGGCGCTGATCGGCACGCTGTTCGCGCTGGCGCAGCTCGTCGCGAACTCCGAGTACACGGTGATGCGCGCCTCGGGCGCGTCGCTGCTGCAGGTCGGCTGGGCGCTGCTGCGCGTCGGCATCCCGCTCGCGATCGTGACGTTCCTCGCCGGCGAGTTCGTCGCGCCGCCAGGCCGAGCGGCTCGTCGCAGCAGGTGCGCGCGCCAGGCGATGGGCGACGACGGCGCGCGTCGTCGCGCAGCAGTTCAAGTCGGGGTTCTGGTTCAAGCAGGACCAGACGTTCGTCAACATCCGCAGCGTGCTCGCCGACCTGTCGCTCGTCGGCGTCCGCATCTACGAGTTCGACCGCGACTTGCGGCTGACGAGCGTGCGCACCGCCGAATCGGGCACGCTTCACCGGCAACGGCCACTGGCGACCTGAAGAACGTGCGCAGACGACCGAAATCGGCGCCGACAGGCACGACGCGTCACGCGACGCCGACAGCTACCGCTGGGAGACGGTGCTGCGGCCGTCGCTCCTGACCGTCTACCAGGTGGCGCCCGAGCGCTCGAGCTCAACACGCTCTGCGACAACATCCGCGTGCTCTCGGCAGCAACACGCAGAAGACGTCGCGCTTCGAGATCGCCTTCTGGAACAAGGTGTTCTATCCGCTCGCCGTGCTGGTGATGATGATCCTGGCGCTGCCGTTCGCGTATTTCCAGCGCCGCCAGGGCGGCATCGGCTTCCGCATCTTCGCCGGGACGATGCTCGGCCTCACGTTCTTCCTGATCGGCCGGCTGTTCTCGAACCTCGGCGTGCTGAACGACTGGCCGCCGCTGTTCTCCGCGGCGTTCCCGCTCGTCGTGTTCATCGGCGTCGCCGTCGCGATGCTGTGGTGGCTCGAGCGGCGCTAGTCGCGCAGCAACCGTCGCGACCAAAGCAAAAGATCCCGCACGTGCGGGCTTTTTTGCCGTGGAACGCTGCGCCGGACGCGTTACGACTGCGCTGCCGGCGTCGACGTTCGCGTACTTCTGCTGCTCGCTTGCCCTTGGTGCGCGAACTCGACCTTGCCGTCGACCAGCGCGAACAGCGTGTGGTCCTTGCCGATGCCGACGTTGACGCCGGGATGGATGCGCGTGCCGCGCTGGCGGATGATGATGCCGCCGGCGCTGATCGCTTCGCCGCCGTACGACCTTGACGCCGAGGCGCTTCGATTCGGAATCGCGGCCGTTGCGCGAGCTGCCGCCCGCCTTTTTGTGTGCCATGGTGTCTGTGCTCCGTCAGCCGACGATGCTGTCGATCTTGAGCTCGGTGTAGTTCTGGCGATGGCCCTGGTGCTTCTGGTAGTGCTTGCGCCGGCGCATCTTGAAGATCTTGACCTTGTCGCCGCGACCGTGGCGCGACGACGGTGGCCTTGACCGTCGCGCCGGCGACCATGGGCTGTCCCGAGCCGGACGCTCTCGCCTTCGCCGACCATCAGCACCTGATCGAGCATCGACTTCGCGCGCCCACGTCCGCCGGTATCTGTTCGACCTTGAGTTTTTCGCCGGGGGCAACCCGTACTGCTTGCCGCCGGTTTTTACGACCGCGTACATGAGCAGACTCCACTTGTAATTGCTCGGATTGCTGTTTGCCGCGGGCTGCGGTCTGCGCGACCGCCGCGCGGAAAAGTCTTGAATTATAACGGATTTCGGCGGGCTGTGTCAAAGCGCGCCGGGCAGCAGGCGCTGGCCCGCGTCCCGGCCGGGCCGACGCCGCAGACTCCGGTACAATAAGCGCTTCCGCAGGCGCAACGGGGAACGCCGACGGTCTCCCGGCCCCCGTTCAGCCGCGTTCGTCCGTCCCGGCTCCAATCCGCGTCTGCCGCACTGCCGTGACCCACGCATTTCCTCGAACCCTGTCATCGGCGCCGACATGGCCGAGGTCGATCGCGTGCTTCGGAGCGAGCCTCGACTCCGACGTCGTGCTGATCCGGCAGGTCGCCGAGTACATCATCGGCGGCGGCGGCAAGCGGCTGCGCCCCGCGCTGCTGCTGCTGTCGGCGCGGCGCCTGCGGCTATCGGGGCACCGACCATTACACGCTCGCCGCCGTGATCGAGATGATCCACACGGCGACGCTGCTGCACGACGACGTCGTCGACGAGTCGCAGCTGCGGCGCGGCCACGCCACCGCCAACGCGGCGTTCGGCAACGCGGCCTCGGTGCTGGTCGGCGATTTCCTGTATTCGCGCGCGTTCCAGCTCATGGTGAGCGTCGGACCGCATGCGCGTGCTGGAGATCCTCGCCGACGCGACCAACGTGATCGCCGAGGGCGAGGTGCTGCAGCTGATGAACGCCGGCAACGCCGACGCTCGACGAGGCGGCGTACCTCGACGTGATCCAGCGCAAGACCGCGAAGCTGTTCGAGGCTGCCGCGCAGCTGGGCGCGGTGCTGGGCGAGCGCCGATCCGCGCGCGCGAGGACGCGCTCGCGCGCTACGGCATGCACCTCGGCACCGCGTTCCAGATCATGGACGACGTGCTCGACTACTCCGGCGACGCGGCGGCGATCGGCAAGAACCTCGGCGACGACCTGGCCGAGGGCAAGATGACGCTGCCGCTGATCCGCGCGCTCGCGGTGGGCACGCCGGACGATGCGGCGCGTGATCCGGCACGCGATCGCGGGCGGCGGGCTCACCGACTTCGCGCCCGTGATGGCCGCGCTGGAGCGCACCGGCGCGCTCGACGTACGCCCGCGAGCGCGCCGCGACCGCCGCGCGCGACGCCGCCGCACTGCCTCGACGGCCTTCCGCCGTCGCCCGCCGCCAAAACTCTGCTACAATTGGCGGCTTTCGCGGTCGATCGACGGTTTTGACGGGCTGATGCAGAGCGGCTTCTGCAGAGCGCGAATCGTCGGCGTGCGCCGCGGATCTCGGCTTCGGGGTGTAGCTTAGCCTGGTAGAGCGCTACGTTCGGGACGTAGAGGCCGGAGGTTCAAATCCTCTCACCCCGACCAATAAATCAACTAGTTACGCTATAGTTAGCCCGCACCAACTCCGGACTTAACTACACCGTAACTACAAAAACTCGCTCCCCTCAAAGCCGCCCCAGTTACACGCTAGGCGGCTCCATCGGCTACCTATCCCAGCCGAGCCACGAAGCGCCGTTCACTGACCGGCGAAATAGGGGAGAAAAAGCGAGTTGCGCCGGGCCGTACTGGCCAGACGCAACTCGGTTGTTACGCGCCGCTGTGGTTCCGAAAGACGACGAAGCCGTCAGTTCTGGAAGCAGGTGAAACCCGGACGGTCAATCCAGCGGAATGGGCCGCATAGACGCTTGCCCGCATTGAGCGTGGCGTCGTGGACGGCCGTTATCAGTTTCTCGTAGTCGGCGTCGCCTTCCTGGTAGCCGGAGAAATTGCCCAGATCGCCCGAAGCAGCGAAGACCCCACTGATGCCGGGAACCTTGGCGATCGCCTCCGCATTCTTCACGCCTTCGATGGTCTCGATCATCACGATCAGCACGAGGTTGTTATTGAACGTCTGGCGATAATTCACACCGGTCGGGATCCATGGCGCCAGGACTTGCCCGGTCTGGCTGCCACCCTGGCTCCGCTTCCCGAACGGCGGGAAGTAGGCCCACTGAACGACCTCTCTGGCCTCCTCCACGGTGTCGACTGTCGGCACGACCAGCACCATCGCGCCGCCGTCGAGCGCATGCTGGATCTCGCGCTCGTCGGTATAGGCGATGCGCGCGCCCGGCACGGCTCTCCTGTTCGGACAACTCGCCGAAGACGCATACGCCCACATCCGCCAGGCATCGCCCCAATCGATCCCGGAGTGCTGCATCTCCGTCCACGTGAAGTCGGCGGTGGGGTCGCTCGCCAGAATGCAATACCTCTCGTTCATCGCGCTCAGCGTGCTCTGATCGTTGCTGCTCATCGTGCGCCCGATGACGTCGCCGCCCGCCATCAACTCCAGCTTGGCAGGGTTCCAGATCAACCCGCCGGTGGTATCGCTCGTCCGCGGCCCATATACCCACGAGTCGGGATTGATCCCACCTTTGTTCGTAAGCGACAGCTGGGCCTGCGACCATTGGCTCGCGCCCATCGTTGTCGCCGTGGCGATCGCGACGGCGGTCAATTTCAGTCTTCCAGTTCATGCTCGTTCCTCCTAGGTTTTCCTACATCACGACGCGTACACCGATGATCCAAGTCCGGCGTGCTTTCCAACAATGCGACGACGCGCGTCAGTCGCACGCCCCATCAACACCACATGTCCTCCTTACGTGTGGGATTTGAATCGATTGAAGACATGAGCGCCGACACTGCAGATGATAGGAACCCCTCCGGCCGCGGGCAAGAGAATTCAGGACAAAATGCATTCCGCGGCGGCAGACGCCGCGTCTACCTTATGAACATCACTTACGCTGAACTGCGTCCTTGACCAGGCGACGCGTGCTGATTGTCGCGTTGGGAACAACAGAAAGCCCGCCGAAGCGGGCCTGTTGAATCAGGCGCTAGCGCCTAATTTTAGGCCGAGAAACCCGTACAGCGCCATACCTGTCAACGCTGCCCGGTTTGCGGCGAGGACCTTTACCAGCTCCCACGAGTGAAGCCCTTCGGGGGGCGAAGGCAAACTCCATCAGCTTCCACCGAGCGCTACCGGCGCGCAGGCGTAGCGCGGCAGGCGTCTGAGCTTCCATGGCGAGCTTCGTCGGCTTGAAGGGGCCTTCGCCCAGCGGGCCGAGGCCACGCCCCGTAACCTTGGCGATGCGCGCCTTAACGGCAGCGGGCACGGGTTGGCTAGTTGCGGCCGTTTTCGCTGACGTCGCGACCTCTTTCGCCGGAGTTCTGGCCTTCGCTGCCTTCGCCACAGCAACCTTCGTCTTGCGTACGGCGGTCTTGCTCTTCATGCGTTTCTTCCTTTTCTCCAAATATCCAGGCACTTGGCGCAATGCCGGGTGCCGGCAAGGCGGCCCGTCGCCGCAGGGCCAGCCGACGCGTTAGGATCGTGCCGTGGACAGCGTCATCACGGCCGCGGCCCCGGCGCCGCTCACGCTCACCTATCTCAACGGTCCCGACGTCGCGGCGCTCGCGCTGACCGACGACGAGATCCTCGGCGCCGTCGAGGCCGGCCTCGCGCGCAGGGCGAAGGCGCGACGGTGATCGAGCCGCGCATGCATCTCATCCCGGCAGACCGCCGAGGCGCCGAGATCCGCGGACACTTCAACGTGCTGCGCGGCTACGTCGCGCCGCTGGCGCTCGCGGGCGTGAAGGTCGTCGGCGACTACGTCGACAACTATCGCATCGGGCTGCCGTCGGAGATGGGGCTGCTCAACCTGTTCGATCCGACGACGGGCCAGCCGGTCGCCGTCATCGACGCCGCGGGCCTCACCGACATGCGCACCGGCGCCGTCACGGCGCTCGGCGCGAAGCACCTTGCGCGCAAGAACAGCCGCGTGCTCGGCCACGTCGGCGCGCGCGGCACGGCGTACTGGAACGTGCGCCTGCTCGACCGCCTGTTCGACTTCGACGAGATTCGCGTGCATTCGCGCCGGCCGGAAAGTCGCGCGATGCGTTCGCAGCGCGTCTCTCGCAGGACCTCGGCAAGCCGGTCGTCGCCACCGACGATTGGGAATCGTGCGTGCGCGGCGCCGACATCGTCGTCGAAGCGTCGCGGCTGTCGACAGCCGGCGCCGATGCTGCGCACCGACTGGATCAAGCCGCGGCGCGTTCGTCGTGCCCTACGGCACGATGAGCGCCGTCGAGCTCTCGCTGACCGACATCATGGACAAGCTCGTCGTCGACGACTGGGGACAGTGCAAGGCCGGGCAGTTCGGTAGCCTGCGCGCGCACGTCGACGCGGGCAAGCTGTCCGAGGCGACGCTGCACGCGGAGCTGGGCGAGATCGTCGCCGGGCGCAAGCCCGGCCGCGAGCGCGACGACGAGACGATCCTGCTGTGGCATCGCGGACTGTCGCTGTCGGACATCGCGCTCGGCGCGGCGATGCTCGACAAGGCAGCGCGCATGGGCATCGGGCAGACGCTGCGTTACGCATGAGTACCCCGTGATCGCCAACGCGCGGATGTACTCGGTGAACGCTGCCGTCGCCGCGCACTGGCGCACGCTGCTGGCCTGGGTCGAGGCGCACGCGGATGTCGAGCTCGAGGTCGTCGACTCATCCGGCGCCGCAACCGATTGCCATGCATTGTGGGCGCGCGCACGGACCTCGGTTGCGCGTTCATGTGCGGCTATCCATGGGCGACGTGGTCCGACCCTCGCCCAGGCCCCGTTGCTGGCAGGCCGGTGTCCTCAGCCGGCGCGGTACCGCAACCGCAGCGCGTACTGCACCGACATCGTCGTCGCGCGCGGACAGCACCGTCACGACGCTCGACGATCTGCGGGGCCGCCGTTTCGCCTTCACCACGCCGTCGTCGCAATCGCGGCTACCAGGCGCCGCGCGCGCTGTTCGCCGCGCTGCGCGGGGATTCGGCGCGCACGAACAGGGCACGATGTTCGAGGGCGTGGTCGGCCCGCTGGTCACGCCGCGCGCGCGTCGTCGACGCCATCATCGCGGGCGACGCCGACGCCGGTCCGCTCGACAGCTACTGCGCACGACCTGCTGCGCCTGCACGAGCCGCGAACGGCCGCGCGGTTGCGGACGATCGCCTCGACGCCGCCCACGCCGATGCCTCCGCTCGTGGCTGCCGCCGGCATGGCCGACGCCGATCGTCGTCGCCTTGCGGACGCGCTGCTTGCCGCCGGCGTCACCGCCGAGCTGCGCGAAACGCGGGAAGCGCTCGCGCTCGCGCGCTTCGCGATGCCCGATCCCGCGGAATACGCGATACTGGTCGCCAACGCCCGCCACGCCGACGATCTCGGCTACAAGGTCCTGCAATGAAGACCACCCGATTTGACCCTTCGAAGCGCTCGTCGCCACAATTGTGGTTCGAGCGCCGCTTCGAACAGAACCGAGGGAGACCGTCATGCCACGCCCCGCCGCACTTGCCACGATCCTGACAGCGCTCGTCGCACTGACGTTTGCTGCGCCCGCATCGGCGCAGCAGCCGTTCCGCGTCGGCTCCAAGAACTTCACCGAGCAGTTCGTCGCTGGCGGAGCTCTACGCGCAGGCGCTCGAGGCCGCCGGCATCAAGGTCGAGCGCAAGATCAACCTCGGCGGCACGCTGATCGCGCACAAGGCGCTCGAGGAAAAGCAGATCGACCTCTATCCCGAGTACACCGGCACGATGCTGCTCGCGGTGCTGAAGGCGGAGCCGATGACCGACCGAAGGCGGTCTACGACAAGGTCAAGGCCGAGTACGCGGCCAAGGGCCTCGTCGTGCTGAACGAAGCGCCGATGAACAACACGTACAACATGGTCGTGCGTCCGGAGACCGCGGCGCAGTACAAGCTCGAGACGCTGTCCGATCTCGCCAAGGTCGCGAAGGAGCTGAAGCTCGGCGCCGGGCCCCGAATTCCGCGACCGCAAGGACGGCCTGCCCGGACTCAAGGCGAAGTACGGCATGGAGTTCAAGGAAGACCTGCAGATGGCGATCGGCCTGCGCTATCAGGCGCTGGCGAACAAGCAGATCGACGTCGTCAACGGCTATGCCACCGACGGCATGATCAGCGCGCTCAAGCTGAAGCGCCTGAAGGACGACAAGAACCTGTGGCCGCCCTACTACCTCGTGCCGGTCGTGCGCAAGGACGCGCTCGACGCGAACCCGAAGATCGCCGAAGTCCTGAACAGCGTGAGCGCGATGCTCGACGAAGCGACGATGGCCGAGCTCAACTACAAGGTCGACGGCGAGAAGCATGGAGCCGCAAGGACGTCGCGCGCGCGTTCCTGAAGTCGCAAGGGCGTCGTCAAGTAGCGCCCGTGAGCGCGCGCCGGTCACGCCGAAGCCTCGCCATGACGCTGCGCGTCGGCGTCGAGCGCGTGACGCTCGCCGACGTCGTGCGCGTCGCGCGCGAGCGGCGCGCCGCGTGGCGCTCGCGGCCGCGGCGCGCGCGCGCGTGGCGCGCGGCGCGCGCGGTCGTCGAGCGCGCTCGCGGCAGCCGACACGCCCGTCTACGGCGTCAACTCCGCGCTCGGCGCCAACACCGGCAAGCCGATTCCCGCAGACGAGCTCGCGCGCCTACCAGCTGCGCGCGGTGCGCGCGCGCGCCGTCGGCGTCGGTCCGCGCCATCCGACGCGACGTGGTGCGCGCGATGATGTTCGCGCGCGCTGCGGGCATGGCGCGCGGCGGCTCCGGCGTTTCGCCCGCCGTGCTCGACGCGCTGGTCGCGATGCTCAACGCGCGGCGTGCATCCGCGTCGTGCCGCGCTTCGGCTCGATCGGCGTCGCCGATCTCGCCGCCGCTCTCGCACCTCGCGCTGCCGCTGATCGGCGAAGGCGAAGCCGAATTCGAGGGCGAGACGCCTGCCGGGCGCCGACAGCGCTGCACGCGCGCCGGGCTCGCGCCGGTCGCGCTCGGCGCCAAGGACGGCCTCGCGCTCATCAGCGCCAACGCCGCGACCGTCGGACACGCGGCGCTGGTGCTGCACCGATGCGCCGCAGCGCGCTCGACGCGTTGAACGTCGCGGCGTCGCGCTGTCGTTCGAGGGATTTCGCGCCAACCTCGTCGCCGCTCGATCCGCGCGTCGCAGGCGGCGCGCGCCGGCGCCGGGCCAGGCCGACGTCGCGCAGCGGCTCGCGGCGCTGCTCGCCGGCAGCGCGCTCTGGCGACGCCGGCGCGGCACGCCGCGTGCAGGATCCCGCTGTCGTTGCGCTGCGTCACGCAGGTGCACGGCGCGCGCGCTCGCCGCGCTGCGATCGCGGCCGCGACGACGTCGAGATCGAGCTCGAACAGCGCCGCCGACAGCCCGCTGGTGCTCGCCGACGCCGGCGAGATGCTGTCCAACGGCAACTTCCACTTGCCGGCGCTCGCGCTGGCCTTCGACGCGCTGCGGCCTCGCGCTCGCGCAAGCGGCGAGCGCTGTGCGTCGAGCGCTGCCAGCGCTGTCATGTCGCCGGCGCTCACCGACCTGCCGCTGCAGCTGACGCGCCGCGGTCCCGCGCACTCGGGCTTCGCGACGATCCAGAAGACGCTGACCGCGCTGTGCGCAACGAGATCCGCCATCTCGCCAATCCGGCGTCGCTCGACTTCCTGCCGGTTTCGGAGAGCGTCGAGGACCACGCGCCGATGGCGCTACGTCGTCGTCGAGAAGCTGCGGCGAGATCGTCGAGCGCGTGCGCTACGTGGTCGCATTCGAGCTGCTCGTCGCGGCGCAGGCAGTCGACCTGCGCGCGCTCGACCGCCGGCGCGCTGGGCACGCGGCGCGCGCGCGGCGTACGCAGCGGTGCGCGCGCACGTCGCGTTGCTCGACGAAGATCGCCCGCTCGGTCCCGACGTCGAGAGGATTGCCGCCGCGCTCGCGCGCTGCCGGCTCGCCTTCGGCGACGACGGCGCGATGACCTGGCTGCTCCGCAACTGGGACCAGGTGGCTGGTCGCGCTCGGCCGAGCACATCATCGATCGCGCTGACCGCGCTCGCGATCGCGTTCGCCATCGCGCTGCGCGATCGGCATCTGGGCGGCGCGCAACGACCGCGTCTACGCGGTCGCGATCGGCGTGGCCGGCTTCCTCTACACGATTCCCACGCTCGCGTTCCTTGCGCTGCTGATCCCGATCGTCGGCCTCGGGCGCACCAACGCGATCATCGCATGGTCGCGTTCTCGCTGATGATCCTGATCCGCAACGTCGCGACCGGCATTCGCGAAGTGCCAGCAGACGTCGTCGACGCGGCGCGCGGCATGGGCATGAGCGCGCGGCAAGCTGCTGTGGCGCGTCGAGCTGCCGCTCGCGCTGCCGGTGATCGTCGCGGGGCTTGCGCATCGCGGCGGTGACGGTGATCAGCGTCACCGTCGTCGCCGCGTACGTCAACGCGGGCGGCCTCGGCACGCTGATCTTCAACGGCATCGCCACGATCACGCGCCGAAGATCTGGGCGGGCGCGCTCACCGCCTGCGCGCTGGCGGTGGCCGTCGACGTGTGCCTCGCGCGCGCTCGAGCGCCGCTTGCAGCGTTATCGCGCGGCCTGAACCCGATGCTCGTCGGACGCCTGGCACTTCACCTGCTCGCGCATCCGGCGCAGTTCAGAGCCGCGCTCGCCGTTCACGTCGCGCTGTCGGCCGCGGCGCTCGGCAATCGCGGCGGCGATCGCGATCCCCGCCGGCATCGCGGCGGCGCGGCGGCCGCGCGTTCGCGCTTGCGGCGATCAGCACCGCCAACATCGGGCGCACGCTGCCGTCGCTCGCGGTGCTGGCGCTGGTCGATGCCGCTGCTCGGCACCGGCTTCGCGCCGACGCTGTTCGCGCTGACGCTGCTCGCGCTGCCGCCGATCCTGATCAACACGTGCACGGCGCTTGCGCAGGTCGATCCCGACGTCGTCGACGCCGCGCGCGGCATGGGCATGACGCGCGCGGATGATCCTGCGGCAGGTGGAGCTGCCGCTCGCGCTGCCGGTGATCTTCGCGGGCATTGCGGACCGCCGCGGTGCAGGTGATCTCCGGCGCCGTGCTGGCGGCGTACATCGGCGGCGGCGGCCTCGGCGATTTCATCACCGCGGGCATCGCGATGATGGCGTGGCCGCAGACTCCTGGTCGGCGCCATCCCCGCGACGTTGCTCTCGCTCGGCACCGATTTCGCTTTCGGCCGGCTGCAGCGCCGGCTCACGCCCGCCGGAGCACGCGCGCCATGATCGAGCTCGAGCGGGCTGACCAAGCGGTTCCCCGGCGCGGCAGCGCCCGCGGTCGACGCGCTGTCGCTCGAGGTGGGCGCCGGCGAGATCTGCGTGCTGATCGGACCGTCGGGCTGCGGCAAGACCACGACCATGCGCATGATCAACCGGATGATCGAGCCCGATGCGGGCCGTATCCGCATCGATGGCCGCGACGTGACCGGCGTCGACCCGGTCGACGCTGCGCCGCACCATCGGCTACGTGATCCAGCAGGTCGGGCTGTTCCCGCACATGTCGATCGCGGACAACGTCGCGACGGTGCCGAGGCTCCTCGGCTGGGACGACGCCGCGCATCGCAAAGCGCGTCGACGAGTTGCTGGCGCTCGTCCACATGGACCCGCGACCGTTTCGCGACCGCTATCCGCGCGAGCTGTCCGGCGGGCAGAAGCAGCGCGTAGGTGTGGCGCGCGCGCTCGCCGCCGATCCGCCGGTGATGCTGATGGACGAGCCTTTCGGCGCGATCGATCCGATCACGCGCACGGCGCTGCAGGACGAGTTCCTGCGCATCCTGCGCGAGTTGAAGAAGACGATCGTGTTCGTGACGCACGACATCGACGAGGCGCTCAAGATGGGCGTCGCGCGTCGCGATCCTGCGCGCCGGCCGGCTCGTGCAGTACGCGCGCCCGAGGCGCTGCTCGCGCGGCCGGCCGACGACTTCGTCGACGAGTTCGTCGGCGCGGACCGCGCGCTGAAGCGGCTTGCGCTCTTGCGGGTCGCGGACTACGCGACGGCCGGTCCTCGCGCCGACTCGACGCTCCGTATTGCGGGCGATGCATCGCTTCGCGACGCGCTGGCGGCCATGCTCGCCGTGGACGCCGACGTGGCGACCGTGGTCGACAGGCATGGCGCCGCGGTCTCGACGCTGACGCTGGCGGCGATCCGCACAGCGGCCGTTGCAGACCTTGTGGGGACTGCAACGCTGCGTCAGGCTGAAGCCTGACCTACGCCAGGTCGACAGGCGCCAGCGCCGCGTAGGTACCGGCTTCGACCTGCGTCCGCACCGCGGCGAGATCCGGCGCGAATGCGCGATCGCGCTCCCAGAACGCAGCGACGCCGCGGACATGCGCCAGCGCTTCCTGCAACGCCGGCGAAGTGACCAACGGCTGGCGCATTTCGACGCCTTGCGCGGCGGCGAGAAGCTCGACCGCAACGATAGCCGCGGTGTTGACCGTCATCGGAAGCAGCCGCCGCGCAGCGTTGGTCGCCATGCTGACGTGATCCTCCTGATTGGCCGACGTCGGCAGCGAGTCGACCGAATGCGGATGCGCCAGCGCCTTGTTCTCCGACGCGAGCGCGGCCGCCGTGACCTGCGCAATCATGAAGCCCGAGTTCACCCCGCCGTCGGCGACGAGAAACGGCGGCAGCCCCGACAGGTTCGTGTCCATCATCAGCGCGATGCGCCGCTCGGACAGCGCGCCGACCTCCGCGATCGCGAGCGCCAGGTTGTCTGCCGCGAATGCGACCGGCTCGGCGTGAAAGTTGCCCCCCGACAGGACGTCGCCGTCGGGAAACACCAGCGGATTGTCCGATACCGCGTTCGCTTCGATGACGAGGACATGCGCCGCGTGTCGCATCTGGTCGAGGCATGCGCCCATCACCTGCGGCTGGCAGCGCAGGCTGTAGGGATCCTGCACCCGCGGACAATCGACATGCGAGGCGCGGATCGAGCTTCCGGCAAGCAGCGCGCGATAGATTGCTGCAACGTCGGACTGGCCGCGCTGGCCGCGCACGGCGTGAATGCGTGCATCGAACGGCACGTCGCTGCCGAGACACGCGTCGACCGACAGCGCGCCCGCCACGAGCGCGGCAGAAAAGCTGCGTGCCGCGGCGAACAGCGCCGCGAGCGCAATCGCCGTGGACACCTGCGTCCCGTTCAACAGCGCGAGGCCCTCCTTCGGCGCAAGCGTGAGCGGCGCAAGGCCCGCGGTTGCGAGCGCGTCGCGACCCGTCAACTCGCGCCCTGCCACGCGCGCAGCGCCTTCGCCGATCAGCACCGACGCGAGATGCGCGAGCGGCGCGAGGTCACCGGACGCGCCGACCGATCCCTGGGCCGGAATGCATGGAACGAGGCCCGCGTTGTGCAGGCGGACGAGCGCGTCGATCACCTCCCAGCGCACGCCGGAATGTCCACGCGCAAGCGAGCAGATCTTGAGCGCCACGACAAGCCGCACGACGTCGTCTGGCAGCAGCGCGCCGGTGCCGGCGGAATGCGACAACACGAGCGCGCGCTGGAGCTCGGCGAGGCGCGCGGAATCGATGCGCGTGCGAGCGAGCAGGCCGAAGCCCGTGTTGACGCCGTAGACGACCTGGCCCGCCGCCAGCACGCGCGCGACGACCTGCGCGGACGCATCGACCGCCGGGCGCACGGCGGGATCGACCACGAAATTGCACGGCACCGCCCAGATATCCCGCAGCGCCGCCAGCGTCATCCGCCCCGGCCGCAGCGTCAGCGGACTCATCGGCGAGCGGGTGTCGGATGCCATGACCGCGATGGTAGCCGAAGCGCCCGACCGGGATGCGCGGCCGCGGCGGAAACGACGTCCGACCGGCCTTTGTGCCGTCGTGATAAATTCGCGGCTTGGCGCCGGCGTCGAGACGCCGCCCGAAACGTAGCCGTATGTTGCAATTCCGATCCCGCGTGCGACGGGACCCGCCGTCGGCCACGGCGGCACACCGCGCGCCCCGGCATCGACGCATCGAGCCTCCAAGCCTCCCATCGCCCACGGAATGTTCATGAGTCTAACGCGCCTTGCGCGCCTGTTCAGGTCGCCCGCCGCAGCCCTCCTCTTGCTCGTCCCGCTATTGTTCGCGGGCTGCAACCTCAAGAGCGGCGGCTTCGTCATCACCAAGCCGGCGCATCTTCGGTTCATGAACGCACTGGTCGACAGCACCGACCTGACGGTCAACGTGGTCAACAACGGGACGATCGTCTCCGGCCTGCCGTTCCAGGGCGTGACGAACTACATCGACCTCAACGCCGGCAATCAGCAGATCCAGATCATCGCCAACGGCACGTCGACGATCTACGACGCGACGCAACTGTACGTCGACGACTCGAGCTACACGTTCGTCGTTTACGGCACGACGGCTTCGGCCACCGTCCTGCTGGTGCCGGACGTCGTCACGAACACGCCGGGTGACGGCGTGTTCGTGCTGCGGGCGATCAATGCCGCCTACGGAAACGGTGGGATCGACGTCTATGTGACCGCGCCGGGGGTACCGCTCGATAACCAGTCGCCCAACTTCAGCGGCCTGGCGTACGGCAGCCAGACGCTATTCACGACGATCAACGCAGGTACCTATCAGGTCCGCTTCACCGTTCCGAACAGCAAGCAGGTGATCTACGACGCCGGCACGCTGACGTTCGGCGAGCAGCAGTCGTACCAGGTCATCGCGTTCACCACCGGAAGCTCGACGCTCGTCAATGCGGCGCTGCTGGCAATCGACGAGACCGGGACGGGCGGCGTCGTCAACAATCGGCTCGCCCAGTTCAAGCTGGTCCATGCGGGGCCGGGCACCGGCCCGATCAACGGATTCATAGACGGGGCGATCGCGCTCGCGAACATTCCCTACCAGAGCGCGTCGAGCTACGAGATCCTGGCGGCGGGATCGCACGCGGTGACGATCGAGGCGGTGGCCACGCCGGGCGCGGTGATCGCGAGCGCACAGCCGACGTTCAACCCGGCCACCGATACGTCGGTGGTGCTGACCGGCACGCCGGGCGCGACGACGACGGTCGTGCTGCAGGACATGAACCTGCCCGGCACGTTCGGCAGCGCCCGTGTGCGCTTCGTCAACGTCGCGCCCAACGTGGGGCCGGTGGACGTCTACGTGAACTTCGCGCTGCGCGTCCCGGGCGTCCAGACCAACGCGTCGTCCGGCTACGGTGAATTCGCCGAGGGCACGTATACGGTGACGTTCAATGTGGCGGGAACGACGACGCTGCTCCTCAACCTGCCCGCGGTGGCGATCACGGCGGGCCGCACCTATACGCTCTACCTCATGGGAACAACCGGCAGCCTCACCGGCGCGCTGCTGCGCGACGGTTGACGATCGCCACGCGATATGCGGCCTGCCCTTTTTCGATCTTCGTGACCATCGACCCTTCCCCTCCTGGAGCTTCCATGTCTCTCTCGCGCGTTCTCCGCCTTTTCGCGTTGTTGCTGATTGCGTCGATCGTCACCGGCTGCGGGAGCAGCAGCGACGACTCGAGCTCGGCCAACGTTCGCTTCGTCAACGCGCTCGTGGACGGCGGGGCGATCAACGTCGTCGTCGGCAGCGACAACACCAGTGTCGTGAGCGGCCTCCAGTTCGAGGGCATCACCGGCTATCTGGAAGTGGATTCCGGAACGCAGGAGTTCAAGGTCAGCGTCTCGGGTGGCACGTCGACCGTCATCGACCAGAACCTCAACCTGGAGGGCGATCAGTACTACACGTACGTCGTCTACGGCACCGCCTCTGCACCTCTCGCGACGACCATGTCCGACAACGTCACCGCGCCCAACAGCGGCATCTTCTACCTGCGCGTCACCAACGCCGCGTTCGGTACGACGGCGCTCGATCTCTACGTGACGGCGCCCGGCGCGTCGCTGGCGAACGCGGTGCCGAACGTCAGCAATATCCCGCTGAGCGGCACCTCGGGCTTCGCGTCGTTGACGCCCGGCACGCTGCAGATCCGCCTCACGCTGTCCAACAGCAAGCAGGTGATATACGACTCGGGCGCGCTCCCGTTCGTCAACCAGGCGTCGTACGAGCTCGTGGCCTACACGCGCGGCAGCAGCACGCTCGTGAACGCCGCGCTCCTCAACGTAGATCCCAGTGGCATCGGTGCCATCGTCAACAGCAAGGTCGCGCAGTTCAAGATGATCCACGCGGCGCCGGGGACCGCTGCGGTCAACGTGTTCGTCGACGGCAACGTCGCCCTCGCCAACATCCCGTACCAGGGCGCGTCGAGCTACGGCACCGTCGCCTCGGGAACGCACACGGTGAACATCGAAGCCGCCGCCACACCCGGCGCGACGATCGCTTCCGCGCAACCGCCGTTCAACGGCGCCACCGACACCTCGATCGTGCTTACCGGGACGACGGGCGCGACCACTGCGATCGTGCTGAACGACAACAACCTGCCGGGCTCGGCCGGCCGCGCCCGCGTGCGCTTCGTCAACGTCGCGCCGGGCCTCGGCGCCGTCGACGTCTACGTGAACTTCGCGCCGAAGGTGACCGCGCTCGCGACGAACGCGGCGTCGGCGTACACCGAATACGTGCAGGACACCTACGCAATCAACTTCGACCTCGCGGGCACGACGAACGTGGTACTCAGCATGCCCGCCGTAGCGTTGAACGCGGGCCGCACGTACACGGTCTACCTCGTCGGCACGCCGGGCGCGCTTGCCGGTGTGGTCACCGCCGACGACTGATCGGTCGCGCACGCGCTCGCGCGCATCTCGACCATCGCGGCAAACGTCCAGGGGGTCGAGCCCATCGAACTGCCACGCCCGCCGTCGCGCACGGCGCCGTGCCCATGCGGCAGCGGGCGGCGCTACAAGGAATGCCATGGGGAGATTTCTCCGGGTGGAAAGCGCGCGCCCGATGCCGGGCCGGCGGTCGCGGGCAATGAGGACGCGCTTGCGCTGCGGACCCTGTTGGAGCGCGCGCTCGCGCAGCAGACAGCGCAACGTCTGCCTGAAGCCGAGACCCTCTACCGTACGGTACTGGCGCGGGAACCCAGGCAGTTCGACGCGCTGCACATGCTGGGTGTGGTGCGACATCAGACCGGTGACCATGATGGCGCGATCGATTTGTTCCGTCGCGCCATCGACGTCAATCCGGCGTACGCGCCCGCGCATTCGAACCTGGCCCTCGCGCTGACGGCAAAGCGGGATTATCCAGAGGCACTTGCCAGCGTCGATCGCGCGTTGGCGTTATCACCGCGGGACATCGAGGCGCTCAACAACCGCGGCACGGTGCTGCAGGCGCAGATGCGCCACGCCGAGGCGCTGCAATGCTTCGATGCGGCGCTTGCGCAGGCGCCCGATCACATGGAGATCCTGAGCAACCGCGCCAATGCGCTGCTCGAGCTCCGCCGCCACGATGAGGCCGCACAATGTTTCGCGCGATTGGTCGCGGTTGCGCCCGAGTATCCATGGGCGCTCGGCTACCTGTATCAGACACGCATGCTGTGCTGCGACTGGGCGGGAATCGACGCACTCGCACAGCGCATCCACAGCGCTGTGCGCGCCGGCCGACGTGCGATCGGACCCTTCGCCTATCTGGCGCTGTCGGATAATTCCGCCGACCAGCTGCTTTGCGCCCGGATCGTCGCCGCGGACCACGCGTACCCGCCACTGCCCTCACCCACGGCCGGCCTGCGCTACGGCCACGAGCGGATCCGCATCGCATACGTGTCCGCCAATTTCTGCGAGCACCCGTCTTCCTATGCCGAGGCACGCTTGTTCGAGACCCACGACCGGAACCGCTTCGAGGTCACGGCGATCTCATTCGGCCCGGACAAGGATGATCCGATGCGGCGGCGGCTCGAGCGCGCATTCGATCACTTCGTCGATGTGCGTGGACGCGCCGACCGCGAAGTGGCCGCGTTGATGCGCGAGCGCGAGATCGACATCGCGATCGACGTCATGGGCTACACGCAAGAAGCGCGGCCCGGGATTTTTGCCTTCCGTAGCGCACCCGTGCAAGCGCTCTATCACGGCTATCCTGGCACGCTCGGCACGGACTGGATGGACTATCTGCTGGCGGATGCACGCGTCATCCCCGACGGCCAGGAAGCGCATTACACCGAGCGCATCGTGCGACTGCCCGACACGTATTTCGCGCACGACCCGACGCGCAAGGTCGGCGACCTGCCGCGCCGCGCTGACGCGGGGCTGCCGGAGGGCGCGTTCGTCTTCTGCTGCTTCAACAACAACTACAAGATCATGCCCGCCACGTTCGACCTGTGGATGCGCATACTCAAGCGCGTCGAGAACAGCGTCCTCTGGCTGCTCGCGCCCGATGCGGTCGCCCAGCGCAACCTGCGCGACGAGGCGGCGCGACGGGGCGTCGATCCGACCCGACTCGTCTTCGCGGTGCGGGTCGGCATGGAGGCGCATCTTGGCCGGCACCGCCTCGCCGACCTGTCACTCGACACGCATCATTACAATGCCCACACGACCGCCCTCGACGCCCTTTGGGCAGGCCTGCCGCTGCTGACTTACCCCGGATCGACACTCACCTCGCGCGGCGCCTCCGCGATTCTTCACGCGATCGGCCTGCCGGAGCTCATCGCGCGAGATCCCGCGGACTGTGAAGAACGCGCAGTCGCGCTCGCCCGTACGCCTTCGATGCTTCGCGACATCAAGGCCAAGCTTGCGCGTCACCGAACGAGCCATCCGCTCTTTGATCTTGCACGCTACCGGACCGCGATCGAGGCCGCCTACGCGACGATGTGGGCGCGCAACGAGGCCGGACTTCCGCCTGCGGCCTTCGACGTCGCACCCGGCGGCGCGGTCGAGGTGCGCGAATGAATCATGCCGGCACCCGTGGCCCCGGCCCGTCGAACCCGCCCGACTTCGCGCAGCACACGCCGATGATGCAGCAGTACCTGCGCGTCAAGGCCGACCATCCGGACAAGCTGGTGTTCTACCGGATGGGAGACTTCTACGAGCTCTTCTACGACGATGCGCAACGCGCCTCGCGACTCCTCGACATCACGCTGACGGCGCGCGGCCAGTCGGCGGGCGCGCCGATCCCGATGGCCGGCGTGCCGTTCCACTCGATCGATCCGCACCTCGCGCGATTGATGAAAGAGGGCGAAAGCGCGGTGATCGTCGAGCAGTTCGGCGATCCGGCGACGAGCAAGGGCCCCGTCGAGCGCAAGGTCGCGCGCATCGTCACGCCGGGCACGCTCACCGATGCCAATCTGCTCGAGCCGAAGCGCGACTGCCTGCTGGCCGCGGTCGTCACGAGCGCGGGACGCGCCGGCATTGCATGGCTCAACCTCGCCGCGGGACGCATCACGCTGATCGACGTCTCCGCGGACGAAGCGTCCGCCACGCTCGAGCGGATCGAGCCCGCAGAGCTGCTGCACGCCGACGACGCGCAGGCGCCCGCGCTGCGCGGCCGCTCGCCGGTTCGCGCGCTGCCCGCGTGGCACTTCGACGCGGCCGCGGCCGCGCAGGCGGTCGCGCGGCAACTGGGCACGCAGGATCTCGCCGCATTCGGCGCCGCCGAAGCGCCGCTTGCCATCGGCGCCGCCGGAGCGCTTTTGCGCTACGCAGGCGCGACGCAGCAGGGCGCGCTGACGCACCTGCGCGACGCTCGCGGTCGAGACGACGGGCGCTTATGTGGCGCTCGATCCCGCGACGCGGCGCAATCTCGAAATCACCGCCACGCTGACCGGCGAGCCGGCGCCCACGCTCCTGTCGCTGCTCGACCACTGCGCGACGGCGGCCGGAAGCCGCCTGTTGCGCGAATGGCTGACGCATCCGCTGCGCGACGTTTCGGCTGCCGCGGCGCGCCACGACGCGATCGACACGCTGCGCGCTGCGACCCGATGCGCGCCGCGCGCTCGCCGACCTGCTGCGCCGTACGATCGGACGTCGAGCGCATCGTGTCGCGGATCGCGCTCGGCAATGCGCGCCCGCGCGACCTCGCGGGACTGCGCGATACGCTCGCCGTCGCGCCGCAGCTGCGCGTCCAGCGTTGCCGCACGCGCGAGCGACCACTCATGCGCGCGGTGGCCGAAGATCTCGGCGTGGATCCGCAATGGCACGCGTTGCTCGCTCGCGCCATCACGCCCGAGCCGGCGGCGCAGGTGCGCGACGGCGGCGTCATCGACGCCGGTTACGACGCCGAGCTCGACGAGCTGCGCGCCGATCGACGCCGGCTGCGGCGACGTTCCTCGTCGACCTCGAGCGGCGCGAGCGCGAGCGCACCGGCATCGCGAGCCTCAAGGTCGAGTACAACCGCGTGCACGGCTTCTACATCGAGGTGACGCACGCGCACGTCGAGAAGATTCCGGACGACTACCGCCGCCGCCAGACGCTGAAGAACGCCGAGCGCTACATCACGCCGGAGCTGAAGGCGTTCGAGGACAAGGCGCTGTCGGCGCAGGAGCGCGCGCTTGCGCGCGAGAAGCTCCTGTTCGACGCGCTGTTGCGCGAGCTCGCGCCCGCGATACCGTCGCTGCAGCGCGCGGCGATCGCGATCGCGACGCTCGACGTGCATCGACGATCTCGCCGAGCGCGCGGACACGCTCGGCTTGACGCGCCCCCGCTTCGCCGCGGAGCCCGGCATCGCGATCGTCGGCGGCCGGCATCCGGTGGTCGAGCGCCAGGTCGAGGCGTTCATCCCGAACGACGTCGACGCTGAGCCGCGCGCGCCGCCTGCTCGTCGTGACCGGGCCGAACATGGGCGGCAAGTCGACGTACATGCGCCAGACCGCGGTGATCGCGCTCCTCGCGTGCTGCGGACTCGTTCGTGCCGGCGGCGCAGGCGACGATCGGGCCGCTCGACGCGATCCTACACGCGCATCGGCGCCGCCGACGATCTCGCCGGCGGCCGCTCGACGTTCATGGTCGAGATGACCGAGGCCGCGTACATCCTGCAATCGCGCGACGCCGTCATCGCCTGGTGCTGATCGACGAGATCGGCCGCGGCACGTCGACGTTCGACGGCCTGGCGCTCGCGTGGGCGATCGCGCACCGGCTCGCGGAGAAGAACCGCTGCCTCGCGCTGTTCGCGACGCACTACTTCGAGCTGACCGCGTTGCCCGCCGAGATCGAAGGCTGCGCCAACGTGCATTTCGACGCGGTCGAGCACAAGGACGGCATCGTCTTCCTGCACGCCGTCGAGGACGGCCCGGCCAACCGCAGCTACGGCCTGCAGGTGGCGAAGCTCGCGGGCGTTCCCGCGGAGACGATCCGCCAGGCGCGCGCCTACCTCGCGCGGCTCGACAAGTTCTCCGCGCGAAGCGACGAGCAGACCGACCTGTTCGCGACGGCGCCGCGGCGCCGAAAGGCGATCCGCGCGCCGCGAGCGTCGCTGGAGCAGCTCGCGGGCCTCGACCCCGACGCGCTATCGCCGCGCGAGGCGCAGGCCGCGCTCTACGCGCTCAAGAAGCTGCTCGATCAGTGATGATGGCCGTGCGCGCCGTGCACGTGGCCATGCGCGATCTCTTCCTTGGTCGCGGGACGGATGTCGAGCACCGTGCAATCGAAGCGCAGGCGCTGGCCGGCGAGCTCGTGGTTGGCGTCGAGCACCGCCTTGCCGTCGGCGATGTCGGTCACCGCGCCAGACCACTTCCTGCCCGTCCTGCTCGGCGACGAGATGGCCGCCGACGGTCACATCGGACGGCAGGCTCGCGACCGGCTCGACGCGCACCATCTCCGCGTCGTAGTCGCCGAATGCGTCGGTCGGCTCGAGCGTCACCGAGATCGACTCGCCGACCTTCTTGAAGTTGAGCGCCTCCTCGATCTTGGGAAAGATGCCGGAATGCCCGCCGTGCAGGTATTCGATCGGCTCGCCGGCCTCTTCGATCAGCTTGTTGCTCCCGTCGAAGAGCTTGAAGGTGATTTTGACGACGGTATTGGCGAAGACGTTCATCGGGCGGCGCTCGCGGACATGGATTGGGAAGGCGGTTCGTTGCGCGCGCCGAGGATCCGGCCGGGCGACGGCGCCGCTATTGTAGCGTGGCGTGGCGGAGCGCCGCGATGACGACTGCACGCGACGCGCTGCCGCTGCTGGCGGGGCTCGGCACGGCGGCGTTCCTGCGCCGCTACTGGCAGCGCGAGGCGCTGCTCGTGCGCGGCGCGATGCGTGGCTTCGCTGGCCTGCATTCGCGCGCGCAGCTCGTGGCGTTGGCGTGCCGCGACGATGT
Organism: uncultured beta proteobacterium; assembly: GCA_963851465.1. Taxonomy (GTDB): domain Bacteria; phylum Pseudomonadota; class Gammaproteobacteria; order Burkholderiales; family Casimicrobiaceae; genus VBCG01. The sequence goes on along the minus strand of CAWKPJ010000013.1, from coordinate 65,033 downwards.
CGAGTCGCGGCTCGTCGTCCGCGAGCGGGGCCGCCATTCGCTTGCGCACGGACCATTTCGCAAGCGCGACTTCGCGGACCTGCCCGCCCGCAACTGGACGCTGCTCGTCCAGGGCGTCAATCTGCACGACGACGCCACCGATGCGCTGATGCGCGCATTCGCGTTCGTGCCCTACGCACGCCTCGACGACGTGATGGTGAGTTATGCCGCGCCCGGCGGCGGCGTCGGCCCGCATTTCGACGCCTACGACGTGTTCCTGCTGCAGGGCGCGGGACGCCGGCGGTGGCGCTACGGGCGCCAGCGTGATCTCACGCTCGTCCCCGGCCTGCCGCTCAAGATCCTGCGGCGATTCGCCCCGACCGAGGACGCCGTGCTCGGACCGGGCGACATGCTCTACGTGCCGCCGCAGTACGCGCACGACGGCATCGCCGTCGACGCCTGCACGACGTATTCGATCGGCTTTCGCGCAGCCGCGTACGAGGAGCTGGCGCAGCACTTTCTCGACGCGCTGCGCGATCGCGTCGACCTGCCGGGGCGCTACGCCGATCCCGGCCGGCGTCCGACCCGCGCGCCGGCGCGCATCGACCCCGCCATGACGCGCCGCATCGCCAAGGCGCTCGCGGGCATCCGCTGGGCAACGCATGATGTCGCGCGGTTCGTGGGCGCATACCTGTCCGAGCCCAAAGGAAGCGTCCGCTTCGACCGGCCCGCGTCCGCCCTCACGCCGTCCGCGTTCATGGCGGCAATCGGCGCCCGCGGGCTGGCGCTCGACCGGCGGACGCAACTTCTTTACGATAGCGCCGCGTTCTACGTGAACGGCGAAACGCTGCGCCTTCCCGTTCCCGGCGCGGCGACGCTGCGGACGCTCGCGAATGCGCGGGCGCTGTCCGCAGCCGAATGCCGCGCCGCGCCGCAACGACTGTGCGCATTGCTTCACGAGTGGCATGGCCATGGATACCTCGTCGTCGACGCCCGACCCCGCCCCCGCGCCCGAAGCGCCGCGTGAAGAGCGGCTGACCACCATCGCCGAGCAGGTCGCGGCAATCGATCTTCTCGTGTCGCTGGCGCGCGAGCGCATCTGCGTTTTCGACGGCGATCTCTCGCGCGGGGCGTGGGGAACGGCGGCGCGCACCGATGCGCTGGCGACGTTCCTGCGCACCGCGCCGCAACGCGCGGCTCGAGATCATCGTCCACGACACGCGCTGGATCGAGACGTCCTGCGCACGGCTGACGGCGCTTCTGCGCCGCTTCGGGCACGCGATGACGCTGTACAAGACCGGGCCCGGCGCGCATGGCGCGATGGATCCGCTGGTGATCGTCGACGGACGCCACTACCTGCATCGCTATCACCTCGACCAGTCGCGCGCGACGCTGGCGATCGACATGCCGGCGGGCGCGCGGCCGCTCGTCACGCGCTTCGAGGAAATCTGGGCCACCGGCGAGCCGGGGTTGACGGGAACCGTGCTGGGCCTCTAGCGCGCTTGCCGCCGGCGAACGAACCGGCACGGGTCGAGTCGGTCCGAAGCGCCGCGACCCCTTCGCATCACTTCAACGCTATGAGCGCATCGACTGGCAGCTCGCGCGACCGCGGGCCGACGAACCACGCCTGTTCCCGGCGCACCGGATCGATCACCCAGCCGACACTGAACGGGTGCCCGAAGAAGCCGGCCTGGGTACGGCGGTCGGTGCCGCTGAAGAAGGCACCGATGTCCGGATGACTGTGGAACCAGCCGACGACGACTTCGCCCGGAGCGAGCGCAGCGCGTGCCGCGTCCCACACTCCTGCGTTGAGTCGCAGCGAGTATTCGGTCGCGTCGTCGTCGAGTCCCGGTACGGCGGCACGCAGGAACACTGCAAGCGGTTCCGCGTCGCCCACCCTCTCGACCAGAGGTTCGCCGAGCAGCAGCCCACCGCGCTCGAGCGGACTGCGGACTACGTGATCCCACGCGGCGCGGCCGGCTTCGGACGCCAGTACGACTAGCGGCGAATCGCTGCCGCGTCGAGCGGCAACCCGCTCGGCAATCGTCTCCAGCGATACCGCAGCGGCGGTTCTGCGCATCGAATCGCACCATGCTGAAAAGCTGCGATACGTGACCGTCGTCGAAACATCGGTCCAGCGCATCAGGTGCTGGCCTCAAAGTCGCGACCGCAAGTCGGGCAGCGCACCGTTCCCGACCGGCCAGTGGGAAGCCGCAGCGCAGCATGGCAGCCGGGGCAGTGCCGGATCACGCGCTGCGCGGGCGCCTGCGCCTCGCCCCGGGCCGCATGGCGCCGATCCGCCGTCGGCGCGTCGATGGTCAGCGCAAGCGCTGCGGCATCGGTCGGAAACGCCTCCGGATGCCTGCGCAGCGCGAGCCGATACCAGACGTTGGCTGCCGCGTTGGCGATCGAGTGGGGATTCATCAGCAACGGATCGTAGGCAAGCAGCTGCACGACGCGCTTCACGAAGAGGTCCAACCCTTCGCCTGGCGCCCATTTCGCGCCGATGCAGACGACGCCCGACACGAACACGTGCGGGTGGAAGATCGGCGTGAGAACCGTCGTGACCGGCGGCTGGAACGGATGTCGCGGCGCAAGATCGATCGCGATGCGCGACGAAGGCTGGCGCGCGTCCGGGTAATCGCTGGAGCCCGCGGTCGCGTAGCCGAGGTCGAGGACGAACCGCGGTCGCCCTGCGACCGGCAGCGTGACGATGCCGATGCGCCCGCCGCTCGCGCTCGCAAGGGCGCGTATGCGCTCGATGTCGATCTCGCGTCGCGTCGCCGTCGTCATGGTGGCCAAAGCGCCGCGGGCACGCGCTTCAGACGACCGCGCCCGCGACGAGCACCGGCTGCACCTCCAGCACGTCGCCGGCATTCACGCCCGCCTGGTCGAGCGTCTCGCCGGGCTTGAGCGCCTTTCCCTGCGTGACGTTCACCAGCGTGTAGTCGGCGTCGGTCGGCAACGCCCAGTGCTCGACCGCCGACTGGATGATCTCCGCGCCGGTCTGCTGCGGCGAAAGCGCAAGGTCCGCGCGACGCGTCTGGTCCGCAGTGCGGATCGACACGTTGTATTCCTGGGGAAGGCTCATCGTCACTCCTCGAGGTCGATACAGACGGCGTCCGGCTCGCCGACCTTTGCGAGCAGAAACTTGGCCGGCACCGGCGAATCGGCGAACAGCCGCCGCAACTCGTCGACCGTGGCCTCGGTGCGTATGTCCACGCGCGCCGACAGTTGCCCGCACGCCGCGCAACGCATGATGCGGTCGTCGAACTCGTCCGCGCGATGACCGATGTATTTCGTCGCGTGCGGCGCTGGCCCGCATGCCGTGCACGCGTAATCGAAGATCACCGGGTCCGAGAGCAGCACGGCGTCGGCGCCCGCCGCATGCGTTGCAAGCGCACGCTGCCAATCGCCGCCCGCCGCAACATGGCGCGGTCGCGGCGAAACCTGCGCGCAGCCCGCGCACGCGGCGTTGCGGGTGAGCGAAACGGCCGTGCTCCTGCCGCTCCTCGTGTCGAGCAGGATTCGCCGCGACTCTGCACCCGCGTGGCCGCCGACCCGCAGCGCGGCCTGGACGGCGAGCGCGCCGGCGACACTCGCGGTGATCGCCGTCGTCGCGACCTTCTCCTCGGCGAGCAGCGCCCGGCGCAGCCATCCGCACGAATAGCGCTCGGCCACCTTGCCGTAGGCGCTCCCGGGAAGATGACACTCGAAGCACGCCTGCGGCGCGGCCGACGAGAACGCGAACACCTCGACGCTCGCGTAGCGGCTGTCGATGCCGGCGTTGACAAGGTCGACACCCGCCAGGAGACAGAGCTGCGACAGCCGCATCCGCGCTTCGAGGTTGTCGACGGCGCAGATCACGGCGTCGCGGCGCCGCAGATCGGCCAGCCGCAGCGTTCGCCAGGCGTCGCCCTCGATCGCGCGCAGGCGCACGTTCGGATCGAGCTCCGACGCGCGGTCGACGACCGCCTGCGCCTTGCGCTCGCCGACGTCGCCGTCGCGAAGGAAAACGCTGCGCGTCAGGTTGTGGATCTCGACGCTGTCGAAGTCGTGCACGTCGATCGCGCCGACGCCCATCAGCACGAGATTCTTGACCGCCTCGTTGCCGACCGCGCCCGCACCGACGACGGAAACGTGCATCGATTGCAGCCGCTCGACCGCGAGCCCCTCGATGCCCTGCTGGCGCAGGTAGCGGTCACGGTTCACGAGGGGCGCGCGGGCGGCGCTTAAGTGACCCGAACCGGACGCAGATCCGCGCCATCGCAGAGTGCGCAGCGACCCGCGTTGTGCGATTCGAGCGCGTCGACGCTCCCCTGGTGATAGTAGGCCTGGCAGCCGCCACAGCGCCAAAGCGGCGCCTGCGCGTCGATCGCGGCACTGGAATAGGCATCGCGCACGCCCTCGAGCTCGGACCGCGGGACGATCCAGTTCATGCCCGCGTCGGCGCCGGGCGCACGCCCGGACCCGCCGCCGGGGAAACCCCACGGGTTTGCACGCGGCCGGTAGACCCGGTCGCTGCGCGCGCGCGACGAGTGCTGGCGCACGATCGCGACGATCAGCAGGCCGACCAGGAAAAGCACCAACGGAAGCAGGCGACCCATGGTCCCTCCTCGTCAATCGTCCGATGCGTGAACAATACACGCAGCGACCCGTTGCACTTCCGATCCGTTCACAGCGACTGGCGGATCGCGCGCACCACCGCATCGGTCGTCTCGTCGATGGCGTCGCAGACGTGCGCGACGCCGAATTCGGCGAGCCATGCGCGCTCGTTCGCCGCCGACGCCGTCGCGATCACGTCGATGCGGGGATTCGCCTGCTTCGCCGCGACCAGGATCCGCATCTTGTCGGCGAGCTCGGACTCCGTCACCACGAGCACGCGTGCGCTGGCGACCTGCGCCGCCCTCAGAACCTCGGCGGCACCGGCATCGCCATACACCGTCACGGCGCCTGCCGCGCGCTGCTCGTCCTGACGGTCGACGTCCATGCCCACGGCGCATACCGGGATCCCGCCGCGGACGCAGCGTGCAACGACGCGACGCGCGAGCTCACCCGCGCCCGTGACGATGACGGCGCGTGCCGGCACGGGCTCCGGCGCCGCGGGCTTCGCCTCCTCCGGCTCTCGTTCCAGCTCGGTGCCGCGACGCCGGGTCTCGTGCCATTGCAGCGCGCGAAACAGCAGGGGGTTGAGGGCGATCGACACGAGCGCGGCGGCGATCAACGCATCCACCGCATCGGCCGGAAGGAGGCCGAGTTGCGAACCCAGCGCGCCCAGGATGAACGAGAACTCGCCGATCTGCGCCAGGCCGACGCCCACCGTCGCGGCCGTGCGCGGCGTGTCGCGCAGGAGCCGGACGATCGCGATCGCCACGAGCGGCTTGACGACGATGATGATTCCCAGAGCCGCCAGCACCTTCAGTGGCTGGGCGAGCACGAACGACGGATTGAACAGCATGCCCACCGAGACGAAGAACATCGCCGCGAACACGTCGCGAAACGGTCCCACGTAGGCTGCCGCCTGCGGACCGAAGCGTGACTGGGCGACGACGAGTCCCGCGAAGAACGCGCCGAGGGCGACCGACAGGTGGAAGACCTGCGCCGCGATCAGCGCAACGCCCAGGGCGATGACGAAGACAGCGACGGTGAACAGCTCCTCGGAGCGCGAGCGCGCCATCCGCTCCATCACGTTCGACAGGACGCGCGTGCCGACCACCCACACGAGCGATGCGAACACGGCTGCCTTGCCAAGCGCGAGCGCCAGCTCCACCGGCAGCGACTCTTCGCCGCCCTTGCCCGCGGCGAGCGCCGGCAGCACGACGAGCGCCAGCACGGTGAAGAGGTCCTCGACGATCAGCCAGCCGACGGCGACGTGGCCGTCGTGCGACGCGAGGCGGCCCTGTTCGGTCAGCATGCGGATCAACACGACCGTGCTTGCCACCGCCAGTGCCATGCCGAACACGAGGCCCGCCGCGTCGCTCCAACCGAAAGCGCGCGCGGCGCCCCATCCCGCGACCGTCGCTACGACGCTTTGGGCGATTGCGCCCGGAATCGCAACGCGCTTCACGCGCAACAGCTCGCGCGGGTGAAAGTGCATGCCGACGCCGAACATCAACAGGATGACGCCGACCTCGGCGAACTCGCTCGCGATCTCGCGATCACCGACGAAGCCCGGCGTATACGGTCCCACGGCGATCCCCGCGAGCATGTAGCCGACCAGCGTCGACAGGCCGAGGCGTTGCGTGATCCAGCCGAACAGGAGCGCGAACGCGAGCCCGGCGGCAAGCAGCGTGATGATGGGCAGATCGTGCATTTAACGTTTCCGCGAGTGCCGCAAGTGAGAATGAATGTCCGGCCGGCGCTGTTGACGACGGCCCGGCGGGATGTTACGACCTCGGCACCGGGACGGAGAATCCATATGGACAACCGCAGGCTCTGCCGAGTTGCCGGATTCATGATCGCGACCTCGCTGCTCGTGCCATGCAGCGCAGTTGCGGACGATCCTTCGGCGACCACGGTCACACGCTACTCGATCCGGATCTTCGGCAGGCCCGCCGGCACGCAGACCACCACCGCCGTCGGTGACGAACGTATTTCGGTGACCTTCGGCTACCGCGAGAACGGACGCGGTCCGGATCTCCAGGAAGAATTCACGCTCGCCGCTGACGGTACGCCGTTGTCGCAACGCGTGAGCGGCACCTCGGAATTCGGTGCGCCGATCCAGGAGAGCTACCAGCGAAGCGCCGCGGGCGCGAAATGGCAGTCGCTTGCCGACCAGGGTACAGCCGAGCCCGGCGGGGCGACGCTGTACGTCCCGATGAATTACACGTTCGAATGGCTGGCGCAAATGGTGCGCGCGCTGGTGCACGCGCCGCGGCATGAGCTGCGGGCACTTCCCTTCGGCACAGTAAGACTCGAACGCCTGGACGAAGTGCGCCTGGTCAACGACGGAATCCAGCGCACGGTCGGGCTCTACGCCCTCACGGGATTGGACTACGCGCCGACCTACGTATGGATGAGCGAGAAGCCGCGACTCGCGCTGTTTGCGGTCATCTTTCCCGGTTTCATGCAGACCCTGGAGTCGGGCTGGGAATCGCAGGGCGACGCGCTCGAGGTCGCACAACAAGCCGCAGAGTACCGGCTGCTTCGGACACTCGCGCAGCGTCTTACCCACCACCTGCCCAACCCGATCGTGATCCGCAACGCCCGTGTGTTCGATTCGGAGCATGCCCGGTTGCTCCCTGGACAACACGACGTCTATGTCAATCGTGGTCACATTGCCGCGATCTACGAGGCAGGTTCGCAGGCGCGCGCCGCCGCGACGCAGATCGACGCCCAGGGACGCGTGCTGATGCCGGCCTTGGTCGACATGCACGGTCACGAGTACAAATGGAGCGCGTTGTTGCAGGTTGCCGGCGGTGTGACGACGGTGCGCGACATGGGTAACAACAATGCCGCATTGGCCGACCTCATGGGAAAGATCGAGGCAGGCGAAACAGTGGGTCCGCGCATCGTGCCGCTCGGTTTCATCGAGGGCAAGAGTCCATACTCGGCGGGCAACGGCATCCTCATCGACAGCCTGCAGCAGGCCAGAGATGCAGTTGACTGGTATGCCCAGCGCGGCTACCGCCAGATCAAGATCTACAACTCCTTCAAGCCGGAATGGGTCAAGGAAATCTCGGCCTACGCGCATGCCCGCGACATGCGCGTCGCCGGGCACGTGCCGGCGTTCATGCGTGCCGAGCAAGCGATCGTGGACGGCTACGACGAGCTGACGCATATCAACCAGCTGATGCTCAACTTCTTCGTCAAGCCCGACGACGATACCCGCACGCTCGCGCGCTTCTACCTGATTGCGGAGAACGCCGGCACGTTGGATCTCGACTCGACGCGGGTGCGCGATTTCATCGCCTTGATGCGGGCGCACGGCACCGTGCACGACGCCACACTTGCGGCATTCGAGGGAATGTTCACCCAACGGCAGGGCGAAGTTCCGGCGGGCTACGCAGGTATTGCCGATCACCTCCCGCCGGTGGTGCAGCGCGGACTGCGGCAGAACTCGATGGACGTCACGGCGGCCAACGTGGATCGCTACCGCGCCGCGTACGCCAAGATGGTCGAAATGGTCGGTCGGCTCTACCAGGCTGGCGTCCCGCTAGTGGCAGGCACGGACGACACCGCAGGATTTACGCTGCATCGTGAGCTGGAGCTGTACGTCAAGGCTGGCATCCCGGCGGCCGAATGCCTGCGCATCGCCACCTGGAACGGTGCCAAGTACATTGGCCAACTCGAGCGGCAGGGCTCCATCAGTCCCGGAAAGCGCGCCGACCTGTTGCTGGTGGACGGAGACCCGACACTGAACGTCTCCGATGTCCGCCGAATCGCTCTGGTCCTGAAAGACGGCGCGGCTTACTACCCCGCCGAGATCTACAAAGCGGTCGGCGTCGAGCCTTTCACTCCCGCAGCGAATGCGACGGTGTCGAAAGAGCAATCTCAGAGCGGCGCACCGATGCGCTTCGCCACCTCGCGGTAGCGCTCGATGACGCTGCCGAGGTCGCGGCGGAAGCGGTCCTTGTCGAGCTTCTCGCCGGTCTTCGCGTCCCACAGCCGGCAGCCGTCCGGCGTGAATTCGTCGCCGAGCACGAGCGGTCCGTTGGGGTCGTCCGATGGATGGCCGAACTCGAGCTTGTAATCGACGAGGTCGATCCCCGCCGCGGCGAAGAGCGGCTTCAGCACCGCGTTGCAGCGATGCGTCAGGTCCTTCATCTCGGCGATCTCCATCGGCGTCGCCCAGCCGAGCACGCGAATGTGATCGTCGTTGACCAGCGGATCGTGCAGCGCGTCGCTCTTTAGGAAGAACTCGAAAATGGGCGCCGGCAGTCGCGTGCCCTCGGCGATCCCGTAGCGCTTGGCCATCGAGCCCGCACAGATGTTGCGCACGACGCATTCCACCGGGACCATCTTCATCGCCTTGACCAGCGATTCGCGCTCGTTCAACAGCCGCACGAAGTGCGTGCGCACGCCGGCGGCCTCGAGCTTCTCCATCACGTATGCATTGATCTTGTTGTTCGTCTCGCCCTTCAGGTCGAGCTTGGCGAGCTTGACGCCGTCGAACGCCGACACGTCGTCGCGATAATGCATGACGAGCAGGTTCGGATCGTCGGTCGCGAACACGGTCTTGGCCTTGCCCTTGTAAAGCTCCTCGCGCTTTCTCACATCCGGCTTTTCCACGGCAGTCGTTCCCCGTTTGGTCGTTTGCCTGTCAGGCGCCCAGCATTCGCCAGTCGAATCCGTTGGTCTGGTCGGCGACGCCGATCCAGTCGGCCGCGCAGCCGAGCGCGCCGGCGAGCGCCGCGCGTGCCCGCTCGGGCGTGTTGTTCTGCCTCGACAGGTGCGCGGCGACGATGTGCGTGAGGCGCGTGTTGTCCAGCGCCGCGAGCAGCGCGGCGGCAGCCTCGTTGTGCAGATGTCCCAGGCGCCCGGCGATCCGTTGCTTGAGCGACCACGGATAGTCGCTGCGCTCGAGCAGGTCGAGGTCGTGGTTGCATTCGAGCACCAGCGCATCGCAGCCCGAAAGGCTCGTCTCGACGCAGCGCGTCGTCATCCCCAGATCGGTCAGGACGCCCAGGCGGTGCGCCCCGTCGGAGATCACGAACTGCACCGGCTCGCGCGCGTCGTGCGGCACCGGAAACGGCAGGATCTCGAGGTCGCCCACCGGCACGCGGTCGTGGCTGTCGAATCCGTACACGCGGTCCATGCCGGCGAAGCGCTCGCCGATCACCTGCAGCGTTCCGAAGGTGAGCCAGACGGGAATCGAATAGCGCGTGGCGAACGCCGGCACCCCGCCGACGTGATCGGTGTGCTCGTGCGTGACGAAAATCGCGTCCAGGGATTCAGGCGCGACGCCGATGCGCATGAGGCGCGCCGCCGTGTCGCGCACGCCGAACCCGCAGTCGATGAGGATCCGGGTGGTGCCTGCCTCGACGAGAAGGCCGTTGCCTTCGCTGCCGCTGCCGATCGACGCGAACCGCATCAGCGTCGCGGCAACGTCACTTGAGCTGGTCCTTCAGCAGTGCGAGGATCTTCTCGCTGTTCTGCGTCTTGTCGGGCGCGCCGTTCGGGTCCTGCACGCTGACGACCGACGTAGGCGCGTCTTCCACGACCTTGATCCGGTACTGCTCCGGACGGTCCTTCTCGTCGGGCTTCCAGAAGGTCAACAGCTTGCCGAGCCAGCTCGACTCGCGGTCCTTCTTCGCCATGTCGATGTCGGGATTCGCGTAGCGGACGTAGTAGATGCCGGTGGAGCGGTCTCGGTCGACGACGGTGAAGCCCGTGCGGTCGAGCGCGAGACCAACGCGGCGCCATGCACGGTCGAACGGATCGTCGACGACGAGCTTCGACGAGCCGTCGAAGCTCTTTTCAAGGCGCGCCCGATCGGGGGGCAGGGGCGCGGGGCGCGACGCGTCCGGCGACGGCGCCACGCCGGTGACGGCAGCGACGGCCTGCGTCTCGGTCGCGCCGAAGCGCATCATCAGCCGCTGCAGCATTTCTGCTTCGAGATTCGGATCCGGCGGCTGCAGCGCCCAGGCGAAGCCAGCGCCCTGGACGTTGTCGATCTTGACCGTCGGCACCTGCTCCATCCCCCGATGGGAGACGTAGATCTCCACGGTGCCGGGCTCGGTGCCGCGCTCGATGCGCTCGCGGAACTTGTCGCGCTTGTAGGTGGACGTGAACGCGTCGAGGTACTTGCCGACCGTGCGACGCAGAAAGTCCGACGGTATGTCGGCGCGGTTCTCCGCCCAGTCGGTCTCCAGCACGCCGATCGACGGCTGCTCGATCGCGACGACGAAGCCCATGTCCGTCCAGAACTGACGCGAGATCGCCCACGCCTGCTCCGGTGTCGCCCGCGCGACGATCCAGCGCTCGCTGCCGGCGCGCTGAATGCGCGCATCCGGATTGGTCGGAAGGAGGTCGCTTTGCTTGGGCCCGGTCGCCTTTGCGGCGGCGAGGCCGGACGCGGTGGTCACTGTGTAGCGGTCGTCGTAGCGGGGCTGCGAGAGTTCGGGCGGCAACTCCAGCGCCGGCGCCGACGACATCGACTTGTAGTCGATCCGCTTGCCGAGCAGGCCCCACCGCCTCGCAGCCGGACAGGACCAGCGCGACGCACGCGAGCGCGGCGCCCGCGTATCGGAACAGCAGGGAATGAAACCGGGAATCGTGCTTCATCGTACGTACACCTCTAGTTGAGGCAGCCCGCCTCGCGCAGCGCGCTGCGGACAATGTCGTGGAACTGCGGCGACAGCGGCGACAGCGGCAACCGCAGCGCACCGCCGCAGAGCCCCATCTCGGCCATCGCCCACTTGAGCGGTATCGGATTCGCTTCGACGAAGAGCTTTACGTTCAGCGCCAAAAGCCGGTCGTTGATCGCACGCGCGCCCGCGATGTCGCCGCGCAGCGCCGCCGCGCACATCTCCGACATCGCCTTGGGCGCAACGTTCGCCGTCACCGAGATCACGCCATGGCCGCCAAGCAGCACATAGGCGAGCGCGGTATCGTCGTTGCCCGAGTAAAGCGCGAACTCCTTGTTCTTCGGCAAGCGCCGGATCAGGTCGACATGGCGGACCAGGTCCGACGTGGCGTCCTTCAACCCGACGATCGCCGGCACTTCTGCCAGCCTCAGGATCGTGTCGTTGGCGAGATCGGCCACCGTGCGTCCCGGCACGTTGTACAGCAGCATCGGCAGACCGACCGCGTCGGCGATCGCGCGAAAATGCCGGTAGAGCCCTTCCTGCGGCGGCTTGTTGTAATACGGCACCACCGACAGGCACGCATTCGCGCCGACGTTCTTCGCATACTTGGTGAGCTCGATCGCCTCGGCGGTCGAGTTCCCGCCGGTGCCGGCGATCACCGGCACGCGTCCCGCCGCATGGTCGACCGCGGTCTTGATCAGCAGGCCATGCTCGTCGACGTTGACCGTCGGTGACTCGCCGGTCGTCCCGACTGCGACGATGGCCGCGGTGCCGTTCGCGATGTGAAAGTCGATGAGCTTGCGATACGCCGCGAGGTCGAGCGCGCCGTCTTCGTGCATGGGCGTCGCGATGGCGACGAGACTGCCCCTCAACATGATGAATCGCCGGGAAAAGCCGGCATTTTACCCCAACCCCGCAGCGCGCCCCGTGCCGGAGGCTGCGCGCCCGTCACGCGACCAGCGGCGGGGGCCACCGTCGCGCGCGCCCCACGGCGGCCACGCGCTGCACCACGGCGAAGCCGTCGCCGATCGCGACGCGTCCCTGCTCGAACGCAACGACCAGCAGGCGCTCGCGCACCCGTTCCAGCAACTCGCCTTCGTGCAGCAGGAAGTCCGGGTTCGTGGGCCGGCCGTAGGCCTCGTTTCCGGCGGCGAACGTCTCGTAGAGGAACAGGCCGTCGCCCGCGAGCGCATCGAGCAGCGGTGCGAACAGCGGCCGATGCAGGTAATGGACGACGACGATCGCGTCGAAGGTGTCGCCGGCGAACGGCCACACGCCGCCTTCGAGATCGACCAGGCGCGTCTCGACGCCGGCGACATGCGCGCTCGCTGCGAGCGCTTCCGCGTCGCGGTCGACGGCGACCACACGCGCGCCACGCGCCGCGAACAGCCGTGTCTGGCGGCCGCGGCCCGCAGCAAGGTCCAGGACGCGCGCGCCCGCGGGGACCAGGTGCGCGAAGCGCTCGACCCACGACGAGGGCGTGAGACCGAAGTGGGGATTCGAGCGGGTGTTCATCGCGTTTTTTCCCGCGCGGCCTCGTCCTGGAGCCAACGGACGAACGCCGCGACGTCGGCGCGTTCGCCGGCCCGCGGCGCGACGATGGCGAAGTAGCCGCGCGCCGAATCGTAACGCTTCGCGAACGGCGCGACGAGCCGGCCGTCCCGCAGATGGGCGGCGATCATCGGAATGCGCCCGAGCGCCACGCCCTGCCCGCCGACCGCGGCCTGGATCACCTGGTCGTAGAGCGTGAAGCGCAGCGTGCCGGCAGGCTTCAAACCCGGCGCCCCGTTGCTCACGAGCCAGCTCGACCAGTCGAGCCAAGGCACGCGGCCTTCGGGGTCGTCGAGGTGCAGCAGCACGTGGCGCGCGAGGTCGGCCGGCCGCGCGAGCGGCGTGCCGCGGCGCCGGATCAGCTTCGGACTCGCGACCGGCATCATCCGCTCGCCGAACAGGCGCAGCGCTCCCGCTGGCGCGCTGGCGTCGGGCAGGTAGCGGACGACGACGTCGACGTCGCCGCGCGTGACGTCGACGACGCGGTCGTCGGCGGACACGTACACCTCCACCTCCGGGTGGGCGGCGCGAAAACGCGACAGCCGCGGGATGATCCACAGCGACGCGAACGATACGGTGGTCGACAGCGTGACGCCCTGCGGCGCTGCGCCGCCCCGGGCGACGTCGGCCGCCGCGGCGATCGCGGCAAGGGTGTCGCCGACAGCACGATGGAACGCCGCGCCGGAGGGCGTGAGCGCGAGCGCCCGGTGCTTGCGCTCGAACAGCGCGACGCCGAGCGCGTCTTCGAGCGCCTTGATCTGGCGCGACAGGGCGGACTGGGTGACGAAGAGCTCCTCCGCGGCGAGCGTGAACGAAAGCCGCCGTCCTGCTGCCTCGAACCCGCGGAGGAAGTCCAGCGACGGCAGCGCGCGCAGCGTGTTATGCATTCCCGGAACTCATGCAAAGCATTCGCAATGAACGTTTGAAGCGGCGCTCTCGCGCGCGGATCATTCTTCCCATGGACGCAGTCATCAGAGGCGTCCCGCCGCGGCGCCCGGCACTGGCGCCTTCAATCGCGTGGAATGCATTCTACGCATGTCCTGGGAGCACGACCATGCTTTGCAACGGCTACGACGACGTGGTGGAGCTCAAGTCCGGCGAGCTCGCCGAATTGCGCGATGTCCGGGGTGCAACGCTGCGCGTGACGCGCGGCACGCTGTGGGTGACGCAGGATCGCGACGTGCGCGACGTCGTGCTGCGCGCCGGCGATGTCTGGACCGTGGAGCGCTCCGGCCTGACGCTGGCCGAGGCGCAGGGCGACGCGACGTTCTGCGTCCTGGGCGCGGTCGCCCGGCGCTTGCAGCGCGCCGGCGGGGTACCGACCTTTCGCGAGCGGCTGGCCGTGTGGTTCGCGGCGATTGCGCGAAACGGCGCCCGCCGATTCGTCCCCTACTACTGACCGCCATTCCCTCACCACTCACGCCCGGGAGCCCACGCCACCATGCCCCTCGTCACCGTCACCGTCGCGCGGCCGAAAACCGCGGCGTTCAAGGCCGCCGTGCTGAAAGCCGTCCACGGGGCAATCGTCGCCGCGGGCGTGCCGCCCACGGACAGGTTCCAGCGCGTGCTGGAGCTCGATCCCGCGGACTTCGTGTACGACCCGCGCTATCCGGACGCGGCGAGCGATCGCTCGCGCGATTTCGTCCTGGTCGAGATCCTCTGGTCGGTCGGACGCAGCGTGAAGATCAAGCGCAAGGTCGTCGAGGACATCGTCCGTGCGATCGCCGAGGATCCCGGCGTTGACCCCGACCACGTGATGATCGTGTTCAAGGAGACGGCCTGGGAGAACTGGTCGTTTGCCGGCGGAAGGCTCTTGCACGCGTAACGCACGCGGCCCGGCGCGCGAGCGACGACGCCGGACGGACGCAAGCGACGTGGCAGAATGCTCGCCTTTGCGTCCGTGGGTGAGCGATGGAACGGTGGCTGCCCGTCTGGGAAATTCTGCTCGGGTCTGTCGCCCTCATCGCTGTCGCTGCTGGTGCATGGGCTGGGCATGGCCTGGGTCCAGGCCCTGCACCGCATATTCAAACAGTCGCGGTTTCACAGCTACCACCAGGTCACGTTCAGCGTGCTGATCCTGATGCTCGCGACGACGCACTTCGTCGAGATCGTGATGTGGGCGGGCGCGCTGACGGCGCTCGGCGCCATCGAGGTGTTTCGCGACTCGTTCTACTACACGTCGGTGACCTACACGACGCTCGGCTACGCGGAGAACACGCTGCCGCACCAATGGCGCATCCTCGCGCCGATGATGGCGATGTCGGGCGTGTTCGCGTTCGGCTGGACGACGAGCGTGCTGTTCGCCATCGTGACCGCCCAAGCCAAGGTAGCCGAGCTCAAGGCGCAGGACAAGGACACGGCAGAGGCGCGGATGCGCGACCCGGGCGACACGTAGCGCGCGCCGCCCGTCGTCACACCGCGGCCAGGGCGATGTCGCCGGGCGCTAAGCGCCCGCTGCCGCTTTCTCGCCCGCCCCTGCCTTCGCGAACGTGATCTCGCCGCCGGTGGCGCCGACCTTCACCGTGTCGCCGGCTGCGTACTTCCCCGACAGGATCTCCTTCGCCAGCGGGTTCTCGATCTGCTGCTGGATCGCGCGCTTCAGCGGCCGCGCCCCGTAGACCGGATCGAAGCCCGCGGCGGCCACGGCCTTCAGCGCTGCCTCCGATACCGTCAGCTTGATCTCCAGCTTCGCCAGCCGCGCCTCGAGCTGCTTCATCTGGATCTTCGCGATGGACGCGATCTGCGCCTCGCCGAGCGGGGCGAACACGACGATCTCGTCGATGCGGTTGACGAACTCGGGCCGGAAGTGGTTCTTGACCTCGGCCATCACCGCGATCTTGATCACGCCGGGATCGGCGCCGTCGTCCGTCAACTGCTGGATCTTGTGCGAGCCCAGGTTCGACGTCATCACGATGACGGTGTTCTTGAAGTCAACGGTGCGGCCCTGCCCGTCCGTCATCCGGCCGTCGTCGAGCACCTGCAGCAGCACGTTGAACACATCCGGGTGCGCCTTCTCGATCTCGTCGAGCAGGATCACCGAGTACGGCTTGCGGCGCACGAGCTCGGTCAGGTAGCCGCCCTCCTCGTAGCCGACGTAGCCCGGCGGCGCGCCGATCAGCCGCGCGACCGAGTGCTTCTCCATGAACTCGGACATGTCGATGCGGACCATCGCGTGGTCGGTGTCGAACAGGAATTCCGCGAGCGCCTTGCAGAGCTCGGTCTTGCCCACGCCGGTAGGCCCGAGGAACAGGAACGAGCCGTACGGACGGTTGGGGTCCGCCAGGCCGGAGCGCGAGCGGCGGATCGCGTCCGAGACGAGCCGTACCGCCTCGTCCTGGCCGACGACGCGCTCGTGCAGCTTGTCTTCCATGCGCAGCAGCTTGTCGCGCTCGCCCTGCAGCATCTTCGACACGGGGATGCCCGTCGCACGCGACACCACCTCGGCGATCTCCTCGGCGCCGACCTGCGTGCGCAGCAACTGCGGCTTCTTCGCCTGCTCGGCGGAGAGCTTCTTGTCGGTCTTCTTCAGTTGCTCCTCGAGCTGCGGCAGCTTGCCGTACTGCAGCTCGGACATCTTCTGCCAGTCGCCCTTGCGGCGCGCCTCTTCCATCTGGAGCTTGATCTTGTCGATCTCCTCCATGATGTGCTTGCTGCCCTCGACCTGCGCCTTCTCCGCCTTCCAGACTTCGTCCAGGTCGGCGTACTCGCGCTCGAGCCGCGCGATCTCGTCCTCGATGGCGCCGAGGCGCTTCTTCGACGCCGGGTCCTTCTCCTTCTTCACCGCTTCGCGCTCGATCTTGAGCTGGATCATCCGGCGCTCGAGCTTGTCCATCGACTCGGGCTTGGAGTCGATTTCCATCTTGACCTTCGCGGCCGCCTCGTCGATCAGGTCGATCGCCTTGTCGGGCAGGAAGCGGTCGGTGATGTAGCGATGCGAGAGCTCGGCCGCGGCGACGATCGCCGGGTCGGTGATCTGGACGCCGTGGTGGATCTCGTAGCGCTCCTGCAGGCCGCGCAGGATCGCGATCGTCGATTCGACCGACGGCTCGTCGACCAGCACCTTCTGGAAGCGGCGCTCCAGCGCAGCGTCCTTCTCGATGTACTTGCGGTATTCGTCGAGCGTGGTTGCGCCGACGCAATGCAGCTCGCCACGCGCGAGCGCGGGCTTCAGCATGTTGCCCGCGTCGATGGCGCCTTCGGCCTTGCCCGCGCCGACCATCGTGTGCAGCTCGTCGATGAAGACGATTGTCCGGCCTTCGTCGGCGGCAATGTCCTTCAGCACGGCCTTGAGCCGCTCCTCGAATTCGCCGCGGTACTTGGCGCCGGCGAGGAGCGCCGCCATGTCGAGCGACAGCACGCGCTTGTTCTTGAGCGTCTCGGGCACCTCGCCGTTGACGATCCGCTGCGCCAGGCCCTCGACGATCGCGGTCTTGCCGACGCCGGGCTCGCCGATCAGCACCGGATTGTTCTTGGTGCGGCGCTGGAGGATCTGGATCGTGCGGCGGATCTCGTCGTCGCGGCCGATCACCGGATCGAGCTTGCCGTTCTCGGCGCGCTCGGTGAGGTCGACCGTGTACTTCTTCAGCGCTTCGCGTTGTCCCTCGGCCTCCTGCGAGTCGACGCCGGCGCCGCCGCGCACCGTCTCGATCGCGGCTTCGAGCGCCTTGCGGGTCAGGCCGTATTCCTTGAGCAGCCGGCCGGTCGCGCCCTTGTCGTCCGCGAGCGCCAGCAGGAACCATTCGCTGGCGATGAACTGGTCGCCGCGCTTCTGCGCTTCCTTGTCGGTGAGGTTCAGCAGGTTGTTGAGGTCGCGCGAGATCGTGATCTCGCCGCCGGTGCCTTCGACCTTCGGCAGGTTCTCGATGGCTTTCTTGAGCGCGCCCTGCAGCCTCGGCACCTGGACACCCGCACGGGCGAGCAGCGACGTCGTGCCGCCGTCCTCCTGCGCCAGCAGCGCCGCAAGGACGTGCTGGGGCTCGATGAAGCCGGCGTCGCTGCCGACGGCGAGGCTCTGGGCGTCGTTCAGCGCCTGCTGGAATTTGGTGGTGAGCTTGTCGAAGCGCATGTTGTTGTTCCCCTTGGCGGGCGGCACGAATGTCAACGCCGCATATGGGGGAATTCTCCACGCTTTCAACGGAAAAAAGAGCGCCGCCGACGCATTCGGGCCACGGGATACGGGTTCGACCATGCGGGCGCGCCGGCTCGGTGCGGCGCGGCCGGACGCGCGATGGCGCGTGCTACCATCGATCGGTCATCTCGCCTTCAGCGCCTTGCCCTCGCGCCTGGGTCCGTGCCCGCCGAACCGCAGCCCGAATCCCGCTCGCCTGCCCCCGAAGCGAGCTTCCTGCAGATCGTCTTTGCCGTCTGGTCGAGCTTCTTCGGCGTGCGCAAGCGCCGCGACCACGACGCCATCGCACGCTCGATCAAGCCGCAGCACCTGATCGTCGCCGGGCTGGTCGGCGCCCTGCTGTTCGTGCTCACGCTGGTCGTCATCGTGCGCATCGTCATCGCGTCCGCTGCGTGAGCGCGCCGGGCCGCTCCCAAGCGCGAATTGCCCCGGAGCGCGCAGCGCGAAGGGTCGTCCAATGAGCGCGCCGGGCCGCTCCCCCGAAGCGCGAAGGGTCGTCCAGTGAACGCCGTCGTGCTGCTCGTCGTCCTGGCGGCGACGCTGTCCGGCGTGTCGACCGCCGCAGCGCAGTCGGGCGCCACGCCGGCAGCCGCGCCCCCCGGTGCGCCGCCTCTCACCGCCACCGCGCAGGCGATCTACGCAGACGCGCGACCGAGACTGCTGCAGATCCGCACGCTCGTGCAGTCGGCCGGCAGCCAATCGTCGATCGGCTCCGGCTTCGTCGTGAGCGCGGACGGCTTCGCGATGACCAACTATCACGTCGTGTCGCAGTACGCGCTGGAGCCCGCGACGTACCGGCTCGAATATGCCGCGCCGGACGGCAGCCGCGGCGCACTGCGGGTGCACGCGATCGACGTCGCCAACGATCTCGCCGTCCTCCAGCTTGACCGCACCGGACTTCCGTTCTTCGAGTTCGACGCGCGTGCGGTCAGCGGCACGCTGCCCAAGGGCGAGCGGCTCTTCGCGATGGGCAATCCGCTCGATCTCGGATTCACGATCGTCGAGGGAACCTACAACGGCCTGGTCGAGAAGAGCTACAACGAGCGCATCCATTTCTCCGGCGCCCTCAACCCCGGCATGAGCGGCGGACCCACAGTGACCGACAGCGGGCGCGTCGCCGGCGTCAACGTCGCGAAGCAGATCGGTGGCGACCTCGTCAGCTTCCTCGTGCCGGCGCGTCATGCGGTCGCGCTGATCGAGCGCGCACGCCAGAGCGGCCCGATGACGCCGGCGCATGCGCGCGAAGACATCGCGCGACAGCTGACGGCGTGGCAGTCGGGCCTCTACGCCGCGGTGGCCGCGAAGGGTCTGACCCCGACGACGCTCGGCCCCTACCGCGCGCCGGAAGCGGCGGCGCCATTCTTCTCGTGCTGGTCGCGCACCAACGCCGACGCAACGCCCAAGCCCCGCGCCCAGTTCAACCAGACCGCCTGCAGCACGCAGGCGGCGCTGTTCGTCGCCGGCGACCTTGCGACCGGCCAGATCGACTATTCGCATGCGTACGTGCGCAGCGTCGACCTCAACCCGTTCCAGTTCGCGACGTTCCTGTCGCTGCAATATCCGTCGTCGTCGACGGCGTCGTTCGGCCGCAAGCGCCTCGCGGCGCAGAAGTGCAACGAGGATTTTGTGGCGACCTCGCCCGACAGCGGCCGGCCGCTGCTGCGCGTGATCTGGTGCGCGCGCGCCTATCGCGAGTTCGACGGCTTGTACGACGTCACCGTCACCGCGGTGACCCAGGACCGCGACCGCGAGGCGCTGGTGTCGCGCCTTTCCATGCGCGGCGCGAGCTACGAGAACGCCGTGGCGCTGGCGAAGCGCTTCCTCGACAGCGTGGAGCGGGTGAAATGACTGCGGCCGGGCCGATCTGGGTCGAGGTCCTGTCGCGTCACCGCGACGTCATCGCGCGCTATCGCTG
This sequence comes from uncultured beta proteobacterium, assembly GCA_963851465.1. GTDB lineage: Bacteria > Pseudomonadota > Gammaproteobacteria > Burkholderiales > Casimicrobiaceae > VBCG01. The sequence continues at coordinate 45,211 of CAWKPJ010000013.1, read as the reverse complement.
CGACGGCCCGGAGGCGACGATCGGCCGCGCCTACGACAACGACGTCGTGCTCGACGACCCGTACGTCGCTGCGCACCACCTGCGCGTTTCGCGCGACGACGCGGGCCATCTGATCGCGCAGGACCTCGGCAGTGTCAACGGCCTCTCGACCGGCGACGGCGCTCCACGCGAGGCGCAGGTCGTGCTCGATGGCGATCGCACGCTGCGCGTCGGGCGGACGCTGCTGCGCGTGCGCGGCCCGGAGTTCCCGGTGCCGGCCGAGCGCACGGCAGTGCCGCTGGCGCGCGCATGGCCCGTGACGCTGGGCCTGGTAGCCGGCGTTGCTGCGGTGTCCGTGCTGACGCTCTGGCTGTCGGAAACGCAGGAGCCGCAGCTGTCGCGCTACGTGCTGCCGCTGCTCGCGATGGCGCTCGTCGTGCTGGTCTGGACGACGGTGTGGGCGCTGATGTCGCGGATCTTCTCCGGCGCCGCGCGCTTCGAGCGCCATCTGTCCATCGCGCTCGTCGGCCTGCTCGCGTTCTTCGCGTTCGACGAGATCGCCGACTACGGCTCGTTCGCGCTGTCGTGGCGCTCGCTCGCCGAGTACGCCTACGTCGGCAACTGGCTGCTGCTGGCCGCGCTGTGCTTCTTTCACCTGCGCGAAATCGGGCCGATGCGCCTGCGCTTCAAGGGCGGACTCGTCGCGCTGATCGCCATCGCGGCCATCGGCGCTCAGACGCTGACCAAGTCGGAGCTGTCGTCGATGTTCGGCCAGCAGTCGTACCTGCCGGGCTTGAAGCCGCCGATGTTCCGGCTCAAGACGCCGAAAGGCGAAGACGAGTTCTTCGCCGATGCGCAACGGCTCAAGGACGCCGTCGACAAGGCGCGCAAGGACCCGGTCGAATCGTCCGGCCTGCTGCCGGACCCGAGCAGCGACAACTAGGCGCGTCCTGCAATCCTTGCAGGTCAGGCTTCAGCCTGACATGAGCGCACCCACCGCGGCCGCGGCGCGATCGAGCTCGTCGTCGGTGGTGAGGATGTCCGGACAAAGGCGAAGCCACGGACCGCGCGCGTCGGTAACGATGCCCTGCTGCTTCAGCGCGTCCACGATGTCCACCGCACGCGGCGTCTCCACGACGACGAACGCACCGCGATCCTCGGTGCCGCCGCGCGCCCGAACGCCGCGCTCGCCGAGCGATGCGACGAGCCGGCGCTGTGCCGCCAGCGAATAGCTGCGCAACCGCGCGATGCCGATCGCCAGCGCGAACAACTGTCCCGCGCGCGCCTGGTAGAACGGCAGGAACGCGGGCGTCGATTCCATCCAGCCGTCGCCACCCGGTGCGAATCGCGGCGGGTCGGGACGTTCGTAGGCGAACGGCGCGTCCTTGGCGAACCAGCCGATGTCGAGCGTGCGCAAGCTGCCGTCGAGGTGGCGCGGATGCACGTACAGGAAGCACGCGCCCGGTCCTCCACGGAGATACTTGTAGCTGCCGCCGACGGCAAAGTCCGCGTCGAGCGCCGCGAGATCGCTCTCGAACACGCCGGTCGCGTGATAGACGTCGACGAGGAGCTTCCCGCCCGCCGCATGCGTGGCGGCGACGATCGCCGGAAGATCGGCGATCCGCTGGCCGGTGTTGAACATGACCTCGGAGACGACGACGAGATCGGCGCGTGCGCCGATGGCGTCGACAATGTCGCCGGTGTCGAACCGGCCGCCTTCGCGCGGCTCGACCATCGCGAGGTCGATGCGCCCGCGGCGCGCGTATTCGCGCAGGATGACGTCGAGCGAATCGAACTCGCCGCGCGTGGCCACGACGCGCGGCGTGGCGTCCAGCGCGTTCAGCACGGCGCGCAGCCCCTGCCCTGCGCTGGTCTTGGGCACGATCGAGTCGGCGCGCGGTATGCCCAGCAGCGCGGCGAGACGCGCACGATGCGCGGCGATCTCCGCACCCCACGCATCCCATGCGCCGCCGAGCTCGGCGTACCAGTGCGCGAGACCCTCGCGAACGTCGTCCTCGGTGGCGTCGAGCGGGCGGCCGAGCGAGTGGTTCGCAAGGTAGACGCGCTCGCCATAGGCGAGCTTGTGCCGCGCGAACAGCGGCGCGACGTGCCGCTCGACGACGCTCGCCGTCAGCTCGCCGGGACCGACGGCGCGAATCGCGGCGTCGATGCGTTCGGAGGTGGCGGCCGGTGCGGTCATCGGCGGCCATTCTAGCCCGCGCGTGCGATAACCGGACGTCCCGTTGCGAGCGTCGCCGCGCGGGTATAGGCTACAAAGGCAGAGTCGCGTACCTCACGGCCGGCTCGACGCGGCGCAATGCCGCGCCCGTCCGTTGCGTCGGCGGCGATGCGAAGCGGGTTGCCCGCCGGCGAGCGGAAATCGGCGGGTTCCGAACAAAAAATCGGAGGCGCCATGAACAAGCTCACGTCCATCCTCGTCTGGGGCGGCATCGCCGTCGTCGGTGCGTTCTCGTTCGCTGCGCTGGCGCTCAACCGCGGCGAGCACGTCAACTCCGTCTGGCTGGTGACCGCCGCGCTCGCGACGTATTTCATCGCCTACCGCTTCTACAGCAAGTTCATCGCCGAGAAGGTGCTCGTGCTCGACGACAGCCGCCAGACGCCGGCCGAGCGGCACAACGACGGCATGGACTACGTGCCGACGAACAAGTGGGTGCTCTACGGTCATCACTTCGCCGCGATCGCCGGCGCAGGACCGCTGGTGGGACCGGTGCTGGCCGCGCAGATGGGCTTCCTGCCGGGGACGATGTGGATTCTCGTCGGCGTCGTGATCGCCGGCGCCGTGCAGGACTTCATCGTGCTCTTCGCCTCGGTGCGGCGCGACGGCAAGTCGCTGGGCGAGATGATCAAGATGGAGCTGGGGCCGATCCCCGGATCGCTGGCGCTCGTCGGGGTGCTCGCAATCATGATCATCATTCTGGCCGTGCTGTCGCTGGTCGTCGTCAAGGCGCTGGCCGACAGTCCCTGGGGTCTTTTCACCATCGCGGCGACGATCCCGATCGCGCTCGCCATGGGCATCTACATGCGCGTCATCCGTCCGGGACGCGTCGGCGAAGCGTCGATCTTCGGCGTCATCCTGCTGCTCGCTTCGATCTTCGTCGGGCAAGCTGTGTCCGAGAGCCCGACGTGGGGGCCGATGTTCACGTGGAAGGGCACCGAGCTCGCGTGGGCGATCATCCTGTACGGCGCCATCGCGTCCAGCCTGCCCGTGTGGCTGATGCTCGCGCCGCGCGACTACCTGAGCACGTTCCTCAAGATCGGCACGATTGTCGCGCTCGCGATCGGCATCTACGTCGTCGCCCCGCCGCTCGCGATGCCGGCAACGACGCGCTTCATCGACGGCTCGGGCCCGGTGTTCTCCGGCCCGCTGTTCCCGTTCCTGTTCATCACGATCGCCTGCGGTGCCGTGTCCGGATTCCACTCGCTCATCTCGTCGGGGACGACGCCCAAGATGGTCGAGCGCGAGTCGCACATGCGGCTGATCGGCTTCGGCGGGATGCTGACCGAATCGTTCGTCGCGATCATGGCGCTGACCGCCGCCTGCGTGCTCGACCCCGGCATCTATTTCGCGATGAACTCGCCGGTGGCGATCATCGGGACGACGGCGGCGCAGGCTGCGCAGACGATCTCGAGCTGGGGCTTCACGATCACGCCGGAGATGATCACGCAGACCGCGAAGAACATCGGCGAAACGACGATCCTCTCGCGCACCGGCGGTGCGCCGACGCTCGCCGTCGGCATGGCGCAGATCCTCGCGCAGGCGATCGGCGGCACGTCGATGCAGGCGTTCTGGTACCACTTCGCGATCCTGTTCGAGGCGCTGTTCATCCTGACGGCGGTGGACGCCGGCACACGGGTCGGCCGGTTCATGATCCAGGACATGCTGGGCCACGTGTACAAGCCGCTCGGCAACACTGAATACCTGCCCGCGAACCTCGTCGGGACCGGCCTGTGCGTCACGATGTGGGGTTACTTCCTCTACCAGGGGGTGGTGGATCCCTTGGGCGGCATCAACACCTTGTGGCAGCTGTTCGGCGTGGGCAACCAGATGCTCGCCGGGATCGCGCTGCTGCTTTGCACCACGATGCTGGTCAAGATGAAGCGCGAACGCTACGTCTGGGTCACGCTCGTCCCGACCGCCTGGCTGCTGGTCACCACGCTCACGGCCGGCGTGCAGAAGATCTTCCATACCGATCCGAAGATCGGATTCGTGGCGCTCGCCCGGAGATTCAGCGACGCCGCAGCGCAGGGCACGGTGCTGGCGCCCGCGAAGTCGATCGCCGAGATGCAGCGCGTCGCGTTCAACAACTATCTGGACGCGGTCGTCTGTGCGATCTTCGTGCTGCTGGTCCTCGCGATGTGCGTCTACACGGTGAAGATCTGCATGCAGGCGCTGCGGCAGACCCATCCGACGGCGGTCGAATTGCCGGTCGTCCGCGTCGGGGGGGCGGCAGCATGAGCGCGCCGGGCCGCAAGCGCGGGTGCCCCGGAGCGCGAAGCGCGGAGGGTAGTCCAATGAACGCCGCGGCGATCACGCATTCCGCGCAGGATTGGCGTGCCCGGGTGCGGCGCGCCTACCTGCAGGTGTTCGGCATCCCGGACTACGCGCGCTATCTCGATCACATGGGTGCGCATCATCCGGGCGCGCCCGTGCTGTGCGAGCGGGCGTTCCACGCGCAGGCGATCGACCGGAAATACAGCAAGCGCGGCGCGCGCTGCTGCTGACGGACAGGACGCCGTCGGATACTGCGCCATCGGCGCGCTTCAGCGCGCGCCGATGGTCGTGCGCACGTCGATCAGCTCGGGGAAGAATGACTGGTCGAGCGCGCGCTTCAGGAACGCGACGCCCGACGAGCCGCCGGTGCCCGTCTTGTGGCCGATGATGCGCTCGACGGTCTTCATGTGACGGAAGCGCCAGAGCTGGAAGCTCTCCTCGATGTCGACGAGCTTCTCGCACATGTCGTACGCGCCCCACCAGCGCTTCGGATCCTCGTAGATCGTGCGAATCACCGGCACGAGATCCGGAACGCGAACGTACGGCTGCGTGACGTCGCGTTCGAGGCATTCCCGCGGCACGGGCAGTCCCGCGCGCGCGAGGTGCCGCAGGAACTCGTCGTACAGCGACGGCGCATGCAGCAACCGCTCGAGCGCGGCGAACGCCGCGGGGTCATGGCGGAACACCTCGAGCATCGCCGGCTGCTTGTTGCCGAGCAGGAACTCGATCGCGCGATACTGCGCCGACTGGAACCCGGACGACGAGCCCAGCGCCGGACGGAACTGCTCGTACTCCGACGGCGTCAGCGTCTCGAGGACCGCCCATTGCTCGAACAACTGCTTCTGGATCAGCTTGACGCGCGCGAGGATCTTGAAGTTGGCTTCGAGCCGGTCCGCGCGCACGTGCGCCACCGCCGCCTCGAGCTCGTGGATCATGAGCTTCATCCACAGCTCGGACACCTGGTGCTGCACGATGAACAGCATCTCGTCGTGGCACGCGGGAGCGTCCCCCTTCGCCCGAGAGCGGCTCCTGCGCCGCGAGCAGCCGGTCGAGGCGCAGGTAGCCGCCGTACGTCAGCCGATCGCGCAGGTCAGTGACGATTCCCGGCTCGAGCACGCGCGCGGTCATGGGGCGATTCCGTGTTGAATGCTGTCGTTGCAGTATAGCCGTCCGCTCGACAGCCGCGAGCGGGTTTCACGCGACTCATGGCCCGGTCAGCGCGGCGGTCCCGACTGTTTGGTAGCATGCGCGCGCATGGATCGGTGGTCTCTCCTTGTTCGCATCTTCGTCGCCGCGCTGGCGCTGCCGGCGTTCGCGTTGCTTTCCGCGTGCAGCGATGTCGCGTCGAAGCGGAGCATGGCGCTGGCCGAATGCCGGCTTGCGCGCTTCGCGCAACCGGCGCAATGCGGAACGCTGGAGGTGCCCGAAGACCGCGCGAAGCCCGACGGCCGCAAGGTGAAGCTCTTTGTCGCGGTGCTGCCGGCCAACACGCGGTCGCCCAAGCCGGATCCGCTGTTCATTCTCGCGGGAGGGCCCGGGCAGGCAGCGTCGCAGCTCGCGCCCTTCGCGTCGCAGCTGAATGCGATCCGCCGCACGCGCGACATCGTGCTCGTCGACCAGCGCGGCACCGGCAGGTCGTCGCCGCTGGAGTGCAGTGCGTTCGAGACGAACCGCCTCGATCCGTTCGAGACGGACCCGCTGCCGCGCGCCCGACTGTGCGCGGATCAACTGCGCGCCAACGGCGTCGATGCCGCGCAGTACACGACCACCGCCTGGATCGCCGACCTCGAAGCGGTGCGCAACGCGCTTGGCTACCCTCGGCTCAACCTGTGGGGCGGCAGCTACGGCTCGCGCGCCGCGCTCGAATATCTGCGGCGGCATCCGGAGCGCGTGCGCAGCGTCGTTCTCGACGGCGTCGCGCCGCCCGCGATGATCGTCTCGCTCGACGTCTGGCGCACGCGCGATGCGGCGCTCACCGACGTCGTCGCCGCGTGCCGCAAATCCGCGACATGCAGCGCCGCACATCCGGATCCCGCCGCGACGCTCGCGGCGATCGCGAGCGATCTCGGGCCCGACGGCAAGACGATCGTCATGCCCGACCCGCGCACCGGCGAGCCGATGAGCGTGCGCGTGTCCGTCGATCTCGTCATGGGCGCGCTGCAGCCGCTCACCTACGTTCCGGAGTTGTCGAGCCTGATTCCCGAATTGCTCGACCGCGCCCGGCGCGGCGACTACGCCCCGCTCGTGGCGACCGTGGACATGGTGACCGGCAATCTCGCCGAGCAGATGAACGCCGCGCTGCATTACTCGGTCACGTGCGCGGAAGACGTGCCGCGCATCGGCGCCGACGACCGTGCAAAGGCGCTCGCCGGCGTGCGCGCCGAAAGTCTCGCCCATCGGGTGATCGCGGTGTGCGACGTGTGGCCCAGGGGTGCCATGCCCGCCGACTTCGCAGCGCCGGTGAAAAGCGACGTGCCGGTGCTGATCCTGTCCGGCGCGCTCGATCCGGTGACGCCGCCGGCCAATGGCGACGCGGTCGCGAAGACGCTGCCCAACAGCAGGCACGTGATCGCGGGCGGCATGGGCCACATCGTGTCCTCGCACGGCTGCGTGCCGCGCCTGATCGCGAGCTTCGTCGACAGCGCGAACGTCGCGGATCTGCCGACCGACTGCATCGACCGCCTTGCGGGCGGCGTACGGCCGCCGATGTGGCCCGACCGGCTCGCGCCGCAGCCGTGATCGACATCGCGGGCCTGTCGAAGTCGTTCGGCAAGCACGGCGAGATTCGCGCGGTCGCCGACGTCTCGTTTGCGGCACCCGCGGGTGCGATCACGGGATTGCTCGGCCCCAACGGCGCCGGCAAGACGACGCTGCTGCGAATGCTGGCCACGCTCGTGGTGCCCGATGCCGGTCGCGCGACGATCGGCGGGCTCGACGTCGTTCGCGACCGCTACGCGATCCGCGAGCGGATCGGCGTGCTGTCCGATGCGCGCGGCCTGTATCCGCGACTCACGGCGCGCGAGAACGTCCGCTACTACGGCGCGCTGCACGGTCTCGCAGGTGCCGCGCTCGAAGCACGCGCCGACACGCTGCTCGACACGCTTGGCCTCCACGCGATCGCCGACCGGCGCACGCAGGGCTTCTCGCAGGGCGAGAAGATGAAGGTCGCGATCGCGCGCGCCCTGGTGCACGATCCCGCGACGATCCTCCTCGACGAGCCCACGAACGGCCTCGACATCATGAGCGTGCGCGCGCTGCGCGAGCAGCTGCGCGCGCTGCGGGCGCAGGGCAAGTGCCTGTTGTTCTCGTCGCACGTGATGCAGGAGGTGGCGGCGCTGTGCGATCGCATCGTGATCCTCGCGCGGGGCCGCGTCGTCGCCGCAGGCGCGGCGGAGGAGCTGATCGCGCAGGCCGGAACGCGGACGCTGGAAGATGCCTTCGTCGCGTTGATCGGCTCCGGGGAAGGTTTGGCAGCGTGAGCGCGAGCAACCTGTGGGTCAGGCTTCAGCGTGACGCGCCGCTGCGGCCGGCTGAAGCCGGCTCCACAAGGACTTTCGAATGAGCGCCGCGTCGATGGCACGCGTCGCCACCGTCGCGCGCAAGGAGCTCACCGACATGTTCCGCGACCGTCGCACGGCGATGGTCACGCTGCTGTCCGCGATTGCGGCCGGGCCGATCTTCCTCCTCCTGATCTTCAACCTGATCGCCAGCCAGGCCGACCGCGCGCGCGATCTCAGGCTGCCGATCGCCGGCCGCGAGCATGCGCCGGCGCTCGCTGCGTTCCTCGAGCGCCAGCAAGTCACGCTGACGCCCGCACCCGCGGATTACGAAGCGCAGATCCGCGGCGGCGACCTCGACGTCGTGCTGGTCGTCGATCCGCAGTTCGCACGCGACGTCGCCGACGGCAAGCCGGCGACGGTGCGCCTCGTGTTCGATCGCTCGCGCGATCGCGCGCGGCCGTCCATCGACCAGGCGGAGGCGCTGCTGCGCAGCTACAACCGCCTCTGGGGCCAGCAGCGGCTCGCGCTGCGCGGTGTCGCAGGCAGCGTCGCTGCGCCGCTTCAGGTCGAGAACATCGATCTCGCCACACCGCAGCAGTCGGGCGCGCTCGTGCTGTTCCTCGTCGCGTATTACGGCCTGTTCGCATCGGTGATGGGCGGCATGGCGGTGTCGCTCGATACGACCGCCGGCGAGCGCGAGCGTCAATCGCTCGAGCCGCTGCTGACCACACCCGCCCGGCCGGGCGAGCTCGTGGCCGGCAAGTGGATCGCCACCAGCGCGTTCAACGGGCTCGTCGTGCTGCTGACGCTGACCGGCTTCTACCTGACGCTGTCGTTCGCCCCGCTGCCGGCGGTCGGCATTCCGTTCCTCTTCGGCACACGCGAGTTCGTGCGCTTCATCGTCGTGCTGGTGCCGCTGATCCTGCTGCTGCCGGCGATCCTGCTCTACGTGGGCAGCCGCGCGCGCGCCTACAAGGAAGCGCAGGCCAACGTCTCGGTGCTGCTCTTCGTCATCTCGCTGCTGCCCGTCGTCCAGCTCTTCCTGCAGCGCAAGGACCCGGACTGGATCGCGCTCGTGCCGGTGTCGGGCCAGTATTCGCTGCTCAATGTCGCATTGCGCGGCGAGGCGCTGCCGTGGACGCAGCTCGCGATATCGTATGCGGTGCCCCTCGCCCTCGCAGCGCTCTTTCTCGTGGGCGTCGCCCGCCTCCTGTCGCGCGAATCGATCCTCGCAGGGAAGTAGCCGCATAAGCGGCCGATCGGCGGCGCGCAACGAGGCCTGCCCGAACAGATCAGCTCGTCCGTTCGCCCCTGCGCGGCGTGCGAGAATCGGCGCCGTGACGAAGTCCCGTTCCGCTCCGCTCGCCATGCCCGCGTCTGCGATGATGGACACGCGGGAAGTCGCCGCCTATCTGCGTCTCAAGGAACGGCGCATCTACGATCTCGTGCGCAAGAACGCGATTCCGCACGTGCGCGCGACGGGCAAGCTGCTCTTCCCGCGCCAGCAGATCGACGCCTGGCTCGCCTCGCGCAGCGGCGCGGTCCCTGCGAGCCGCGCGCCCGCGCCACACGGCGCGCCGCCGCTGATCGCGGGCAGCCACGATCCGCTGCTCGAATGGGCGGCGCGCGAATCGGCCAGCGGTCTCGCGATCCTCGCCTGCGGCAGCCGCGCAGGCATCGAGCGCCTCGCGCGCGGCGACGCGACCGTGGCCGCACTGCACTGGCGCGACGACGCGAGCGGCGAGGACAACGTTCCGCTCGTCCGGAAAACGCTGCCCGGCGAGGACGTCGTCGTGCTCGAATGGGCGAAGCGGTCGCAGGGGCTCCTGCTCGCGCCGGGGAACCCGCTGCGCATCAAGTCGCTCGCCGACGTCGTGAGAAAGAAGCTTCGCGTCGCGCTGCGGCAACCGGACGCCGGCAGCCATCGCCTTCTCGAGCATCTCCTTGCCGCCGCCGGCCTCGATGCTGGCGCGCTGAACGCGACCGCGAGACCAGCGCGCGCCGAGACCGATCTTGCAGCCGCCATCGCCGAAGGCCGCGCCGATGCGGGTGTCGCGATCGAAGCCGCGGCGCGCGCGCACGGATTGACGTTCATTCCGCTTGCGATCGAGCGCCTCGACCTTGTGACGCGACGGCGCGACGCGTTCGAGCCGGCGCTGCAGACGCTGCTGGCGTTCGCGCGCACGCCGGAGTTCGCGCGCGCGGCGCAGAAGCTCGGCGGCTACGACATCGCCGGCACCGGACGCGTCGTCTACAACGCCTGACTACGCCGCTTCAGCCGTCGACGACGATCCGGCGCTGACCGCCCATCTCGACGCGGCGCACGGGCACGCGATACAGGCGCCCGACGTTCTCGGCGGACAGCGCGCGATCGACGGTGTCGAGCGCGAGCGGGCGCCCGTCCGCCAGCAGGAGTGCGCGATCCGCGTGCGCGAGCGCGTGATCGGGCTCGTGCGTCGAGAACACGATCGCGAGGCCGCTGCCGCGAAGACGGTCGAGCTCGGCGAGAACGCGCGCGCGGTTGCCGAAGTCGAGGCTCGCCGTCGGTTCGTCGAGGATCAGTACTGGGGCCTCCTGCGCCAGCGCGCGCGCGACCTGCACGAGCTGGCGCTCGCCGCCGGACAGCTCCGTGATTCGGCGCGCGACCAGCGCGGCCACGCCAAGCCGCTCCAGCGCCGCGAACGCCACCGCCGTGTCGTGCGCGCCCGGGCGCGCGAACGTCGACAGCCGCGCCGCGCGCCCCATCAGCACCGCCTCCAGGACCGTGAAGCCGAACGTCGGCACGTGCTGCTGCGGCACATAGGCGAGACGGCGCGCGCGCTCGGCGGGCGCGAGCTGCTGCACCGGTGCGCCCTCGATGCTGACGGCGCCCGACATCGGCGTGAGCAGCCCGAGCAGCGTGCGCAACAGCGTCGTCTTGCCGGCGCCGTTGCCGCCGAGGACCGCGAGCGTCTCGCCGGGCGCGAGCGTGAATGACACATCCTCGCCGACGCGCCGAGCGCCGAAGCCGAAAGCGAGATCGCGAACGTCGAGCATCGTCAGAACACGCGCCGCATGCGCGCCAGCAGCAGGATGAACACCGGCGTTCCGACGACCGCCGTCAGGATGCCGGGTGGGATCTCGATCGGCGCGATCGTGCGCGCGATGGTGTCGATCGCGAGCATGAATGCTGCGCCGAACAGCGCGGCGACGGGCGCCAGCCTCGAGAACTCGGGCCCGACGACGAGACGCGCCATGTGCGGAACGACGAGACCGACCCAGCCGATGATGCCGGATACCGCGACGCTCGCCGAGGTAGCGAGCGTCGCGGCGGCGATGACGACCGCGCGAAGCCGCGTCGTGTGCACGCCGAGCGCGCGCGCCTCGTCCTCCGGCAGCGCCAGCAGGTTGATCCGCCAGGCGAGCGAAAGCAGTACGGCGAGCGCGATCGCAACAGCCGGCAGCAGGCTCGCGAGCTCCTGCCGCGACGCCGATGCAAAGCTTCCCATCAGCCAGAACGTGATCGCCGGCAGCTGGTTGTACGGATCGGCCAGATACTTGACGAGCGAGATCGCTGCACCGAGAAGGCTCGCCACGACCACACCCGTCAGGATCAGCGTGACCAGCGGATCGTGCGAGGTGAGACGCGACGCGATGAGCATCACCAGGCCGACCGCGATCAGGCCGCCGGCGAACGCCGCGGCCTCGATCGCGACAAAGCCCGCGCCGAGGAAAATGCCAAGTACCGCGCCGAGCGCCGCGCCCGACGAAACGCCGAGCGTGTCCGGCGCCACGAGCGGATTGCGGAACAGATGCTGGAACGCGGTGCCGGCGACGGCGAGCGCGGCGCCGACGAGCATCGACACGCCGATGCGCGGCATGCGCACCTGCCACACGACGGTGTCGGCCATGCCGCCGCGCTCGGCGCCCGTGATGCGTTGCCACAGCACGCCGGCGACGTCCCCCACCGACATCGGATAGCGCCCGGTGCCAAGCGCGAACAGCGCGAGCGCGAGCAGCACGGCCAGCGCGCCGAGCGTCACCAGCCACGTCCGGGACATCGAACCCGCCGGACCGCGGATCGCCGCCGCCGCGGTCATTTCGCCACGCCGGCCGTTTCCAGCAATGCGCGCACCTGCGCGTCCGTCGGCTCGCGGTGGTAGTAGAGCGCGTGAAACGCCTTGACGCGCGGCCCGAGCGGCTCGGGAAACAGCTTCGGGATGCAGCACGCGCGCCAGCCACTCGACGCCGAGCAATCGATTGAGCGACGGCGGCGAATCGAACCAGCCGAACGGAACCCCTGGCGGCACGTACACGCGGCCGGTGCGCACCGCGGGCACGTCGCGCCATTGCGGCAGCGTGCGCACCGCGGCAGCGAACGCCGGATCGCTCGCGACGATCACGTCGGGCTTCGCCACCAGCACGTCCTCCAGCGATACGTTGACCAGGTTCCCCGTGAACGCCGGCGGCGGTGCGATCACGTTGTAGCCGCCGGCGAGCGCCAGGGCCTCCGCCTGCATCGAGCCGCGCGGCGCGGTCGTCAGGCCGTTCGGCCCGCGCGCGAAATAGACGCGCGGCCGGTCGCGCTCCGGGATGCGGTCGATGCGCTCGGCGACGCTGCGCAGCGTCGCCTGCGCGTCGCGCGCGAGCGCTTCGGCCGCATCGGCGGCACCGATCGCGCGGCCGACGTCGCGCAACAGGCGCGGCGTGTCCGCGAGATTGCCGTCGAACAGCAGGTAGGGGATGCCGGTTTGCTGCTCGACGCGCTCGGCGAGCGTGGCGAAGGTCGCCGACGTCGAGCCGACATCGATGATCACGTCGGGCTTCGCGCGCATCACCACTTCGACGTTCGCCGTGTTGCCGCGTCCCGTCAGGCGTCCAAGCTCGGGGAGCGCGACGACGGAGTCGGGCAGGAACGGGCGCTCGTCCGGATGCGGCGCGCGTGTCCAGCCGATCAGCTTCTGCGGCGCCAGCGCCAGCAGGATCACCGACGCGGGTGGTCCCGCCGCATACACGCGCTCGACGCTCGCAGGAACGGCGACGCTGCGCCCGGTGGCGTCGGTGATGCGTTGCGTCTGCGCGCCGGCCGCGCATGCCAGCAGCGCGATCGGCATGACCGCCATCGCGCGTATGCGCTGCATCATGGCGGATCGAACCCGTAGGAGGCGAGCACCCGCTGACCTTCCTTGGCCAGCACGAAAGCTGCGAACTCGCGCGCCGCAAGCGACGCGTCGCGGCACACTGCCAGGCCGTAGTCGGCGCCAACGGCAAGCGGCGGCGGCAGCGTGATCGCCTTCAGCGCCGGGCGCTCTTGCCGAGCCAGTGCAGCATTAGTGCGGTAGGTCACGAATACGTCAACGCCCGCCTCCGCAACGAGCATGGCATACACGTTGCGATCAGGTGGGCTGCGGCGATTGCGGTCCGCCAACCAGCTTTCGCGCCTTGGCGGTCAGCGTCGCGAACGCGCCTGCCTGGATCGCTTCCGCCTTGCGAAAGACTTCCCACGCGTAGTCGCCGCACGGGTCGGATTCCGGCGTCGACGTTCCGACGCTGACGCCGGGATCGAGGAGCACCGCCAGCACGTTCTCTGACGTCACGTCGATCCAAGGCGCGGCGATCACGCATATGGAATTGCGTGCAAAGCGCTGGACGCCGGAGGTCCAGCCGAACGCCGCGAGGCCGCGCGGATGCTCCATGTTTGCGCTCGCGAACACGTCGGCCGCTTCCCCGCTCCCAATCCGGTCCCGCAGCAGCCCCGAGGCGCCGAACGTCGAGACGACCCTGCGGCCAGACTGCTGTTCGAACGCCCGCGCCACGTCGCGCACGGGTGCACGAAGGCTGCCCGCAGCGAACACGACGACGTCGTCCGCGCTCGTGAGCTTCGCGAGCGCCCCGGCCGATGGACGATGCGCGCCGCTCAAGCGTCGCTGCCCGCGTTCGGGAAGAAGAGCTGCTCGCCATCGATCTTGTAGGCGGCGATCACCGCTTGTCCGCGCGGCGACACGAGCCAGTCGATGAACGCCTGCCCGAGCTCCTTCTTCACGTTCGGATGCTTGTCGGGGTTGACGAGCATCACGCCGTACTGGTTGAACAGGCGCTTGTCCCCTTGCACGGCGATGGCGAGCTCGCCGCGGTTCTTGAACGACAGCCACGTGCCGCGGTCCGCAAGGATGTAGGCATTGAGCGACGCCGCGGTGTTGAGCGCCGGCCCCATGCCGGAGCCGGTGTCGCGATACCACGGTCCCTTCGCCTTCTCGAGATCGACGCCCGCGTCCTTCCAGTAGCGAAGCTCTGCCGCATGGGTGCCGCTGCGATCGCCACGTGACACGAACGGCGCCTTGGCCGCCTCGACTTTGCGCAGTGCCTCGAGAATGTCTTTACCGCCGGCGACCTTCGCCGGATCGGACTTCGGACCGATCAGCACGAAGTCGTTGTACATCACCGGAAAGCGCTTGACGCCCTGCCCTTCGGCCATGAACTTGTCTTCCGCGGCGCGATCGTGGACGAACACGACGTCGGCATCCCCGCGCCGGCCGATGTCGAGCGCCTGCCCGGTGCCGACCGCGACGACGCGCACCTTGATCCCCGTGTCCCGTTCGAACGCCGGCAGCAGGTGCCCGAAGAGCCCGGACTGCTCGGTGGACGTGGTCGACGCGACGACGATGAACTTTTCCTGTGCGCTTGCTTGAGGGATAAGCGTGGCAATGGCCGCAATGGCGAAGAGGTTGAACAACGATCGGCGTTTCACAGGCGTTCTCCTTCGATGAATTCGCGCGCTTCGGCCGAAGCGGGCAGACGGAAAAACTCGGCGGCGGGTGTGCGTTCCGCGATCCGACCGCCATGGAGGAAGACGATCTCGCCCGCGAGGCGCTTCGCCTGCGCGAGGTTGTGCGTCGACATCACGATCGTCGTGCCGACCGCGTGAATGTCCATGACGATGCGCTCGACGGCGCGCGTCGCCGCAGGATCGAGACTCGCGGTGGGCTCGTCGAGAAACAGGACGTCGGGCTCCAGCGCCCAGGCGCGCGCCAGCGCTAGGCGCTGCTGCTCCCCTCCCGACAGCACGCGCGCGGGCCGGTTCGCCACCGGCATGAGGTCGACTTCCAGCAACGCGGCTTGCACGCGACGGTCTGCCGCAGCGCCGCGGACACCGGCAAGGTCGAGCGCGTACGCGATGTTCGCCGCCGCCGATCGGCGCAACAGGACGGGTCGCTGGAACACCATCGCTTGCCCGGAGGGTCGTTCCGCACGCCCGCCCCAGGTTATGCTGCCCTTCGTCGGCGACAGGAGCCCGTGCAGCAGGCGCAGCAGCGTGCTCTTGCCGCTGCCGTTCGCCCCGATGACGCAGATGCGCTGCCCGCGCGCGATGGTCAGATCGACGCCGCGCAGGATCGCCGTCGCGCCCGATGAATAGTCGACGCCGCGCGCGACGATCGGCAGTCCGACATCGCGCGCGACTGTTGCCGGCGCTGTTACGCGGGCAGCCCCCAGCGCCGCGACCTCGTACGCGCCGTCAGCCAAAGCGCGCCTTCGCCCAGTTGCGCGTCGCCTGCGCCGCGAAGTTCAGCAGGAGGACGATTGCGATCAGCACGATGCCGAGCCCGAGCGCGAGCGGCAGGTCGCCCTTGCTGGTCTCGAGCGCGATGGTCGTCGTCATCACGCGCGTCACGCCATCGATGTTGCCGCCGACGATCATCACGGCGCCGACTTCGGCGACCGCGCGGCCGAACCCGGCAAGCAGGATCGTGAGGAGCGAGTAGCGGGTGTCCCACAGCAGCGTGAGCGCGCTGCCGAACATCGTCGATCCGAGCGACGCGAGTTGCTCGCGATACTCCGACCAGGCGTCCTCGACGATCTGGCGGGACAGCGCCGCGAGGATCGGCGCGATCAGGATCGTCTGCGCAATCACCATCGCCTTCGGCGTGAACAGAAGTCCGAGCGCCCCCAGCGGCCCCGCGCGCGACAGCAGCAGATAGACGAACAGGCCGACGACCACCGGCGGCAAGCCCATCAGGGCGTTCAGCGTGGCGATGACTGCGCCGCGGCCGGGAAATTTCGCGACCGCGATGGCGGCACCGATAGGCAGGCCGATGCACGCGGCGAGGAGCGTCGAGGTGAGGCTCACCGCAAGGCTCAGCCGCACGATCTCCACGAGCTTCGGATCGAAGCTCGCGATCATCTCGCTGGCGACGGACAGGCTCTGGAAGATGGCGGACACGCGCGCTCGGACCGGATGTGCGCAAATAGTGCTGCGGGACTGCAATTATATGCAATCCTTGCACGTCAGGCTGAAGCCTGGCCTGCAAGGATGGCGAAGCGGCGATCCTTGTGGGGCCGGCTACAGCCGGCCCGGGGGGGCGATCAGCCGAGCTGGCGAAGGACGGCCAGTGGCGGCTCGCGTACGGTCGAGCGCGTGCCGAACCACCCGGCGAGCGTGACGGCGAGCGCGCCGCCGCCGATGCCGTAGAGCCAGAGCATCGGACTGGCGGCGAACGGAATGTTGAACACGCGGTCGGCGAGGACCCAGCCGATCGCCGTCGCGCCGGCCGCGCCGACGAGACCCGCCAGTGCGCCGAGCAGCAGGAACTCGGCCACCTGCGCGCCGCGCAACTGCCGCTGCGATGCGCCCAGCGTGCGCAGGATCGCCGCGTCGAACTTGCGCTCGTCCTGCGTCGACGCGATCGCGGCCTGCAGCACGAGCAGCCCGCCGGCCAGCGTGAACAGGAACACGAACTCGACCGCGCGCGCCACGCGCTCCATGATCCCCTGCACCTGCCGCATGATCTCGCCGAGGTCGATCGCGAGAATGTTCGGATGCTTCTGCACCAGCGCGGTGAGCCAGCGCCCGTCGGATTCCGGCGCGCGGAACGCTGCGATGTAGGTGGTCGGCATGTCGTCGAGCGGACCTGGCGGAAAGATCGCGAAGAAATTCACGCGGAAGCTGTCCCAGTCGACCTTGCGCAGGCTCGTCACCTTCGCCGATACGCGAGTCCCCGCGACGTCGAACGTAAGCAGATCGCCGAGCTTGACGCCAAGCGACTCCGCGATGCCGTCCTCAAGGGACATGCCGGCATCGGCGCCACGTGCATCGGCTTTCCAGAACGCCCCGTTGACGACACGATTGGCGGCGGGCAGCGTGTCGCTCCACGACAGGTTGAACTCGCGCTCGGCCAGGCGCCGCGCACGCGTGTCGCCGTAGCGCGTCGTGTCGAGCGCCGTGCCGTTGAGTTCGACGAGCCTTCCGCGCACCATCGGCCGGAACGTCGTCGGCGCGCCGGCCGCGCCCTCGACCGTCGCACGAGCGTCCGCGACCTGATCGGGCAGCACGTTGACGAGGAACTGGTTGGGCGCATCGGGCGGCAGGCTCGCGCGCCAGTTGCGCATGAGGTCGCCGCGCACGACGGTGAGCAGCAGCAGCGCCATCAATCCCAGCGCGAGCGCACCGATCTGCAGGCTCGAGGCCAGCGCGCGCCGGCGCAGGTTGGCAAGGCCGAAGCGCCACGATGCGCCGCGCTGCGGCAGCCGCTTCAGCAGCGCGAGCAGCAGCCACGCGAGCAGCGCCGACGCGACGAGCAGGCCGCCGACACCGCCGACCATGATCAATCCCGCCTGCGCCTCGCGCGCCTGCCATGCGATCAGGAAGGCGATCGTCGCGATACCGCCGGCATAGGCGAAGACTCCGCCTGCGCGCGGCCGCGGCAGATCGCGTCGCAGCACGCGCAGCGGCGGCACATTCGCGAGCGCGACCAGCGGCGGCAGCGCGAAGCCGAACAGCAGCAGCATGCCGGTCGCGAACGACGTAGCGGCCGGGCACCCACGTCGGTGGCGGCAGCGTGCCACTGAACACGCTGCCGAGCATCGCGACCAGCATCTGCTGGCCGGCGAACGCGACAGCCAGCCCCGCGAGGCACGCGAGCGTACCCAGCGCGACGAACTGCGCGACGAACAGCGCGAGCATGCGCATCCGCGGCGCGCCGAAGCAGCGCATCATCGCCGCGGCGTCGAGATGGCGGCGCAGATAGCGCGATGCGGCGAGCGCGACTGCGACCGCCGCAAGCAGCACCGCCACCAGCGCCGCGAGGCCGAGGAACTTCTCCGCACGGTCGAGCGACAGCCGCACTTCGGGACGCAGGTCGCGCACCGTTATCCATCCGTTGTCCTGCCTTCAACTCGGCGGAGAGCCAGTTGCGATAGTCGTCGAGGCGGCGTCCGCTCGCCCTCCGCGACGAGCACGCGCCACGTCGCGCGATTGCCGGGCTGCAGCAGATTCGTCGCCGGCACGTCGTCCATGTTGAGAAGAAGCTTCGGACCGAGCGCGAATGCAATCCCGGCGATCTCCGGCTCGGTCTGAAACACGTTGCTGACGGTGAGCGTCGATTCGCCGACGGCGAGCTTCGCGCCGGCCGCAGCGCCGAGCCGTTGCGCGAGCCGGCTGTCGATCCATACCTCGCCGCGCGCGGGGATGTCCCGTCGTGGCGCGGCCCTCGGGATTCGCCGCGTCGGGAAGCGTGATCGCGCCGCGCAGCGGATACCCCGGCGCGACCGCCTTGACGTCGGTGAGCACCGCGCCCGTTGCCGCATTCGCGTCGGCCGACTGCACCATGCTGTTGAAGCGGATCACCGGCGACGTGGCGAGGCCGAGGCGCCGCGCCTCTGCGGTGAATGCATCCGGCAGCGGACGGTCGCCGGAGATCATCAGATCGGCGCCGAGCAGCAGATTCGCCTGGCCGGCGAGCGCGGCCTTCACCCGATCGGCGAAAAATCCCACCGTTCCCACGCTGGCCACGGCCAGCACCAGCGCGGCGATCAGCACGCGCAACTCGCCTGCGCGCCAGTCGCGCGCGAGGAGCCGCAACGCGAGGCGCAGCGTCTTCATGGGCGCATTCGCTCGCGCAGGCCGGCTCAGTCACGCGCGCTCGTCGCCGACCAAGCGACCCGCCGACAGCGACAGCCGCCTCGCGCAGCGCGACGCGAGAGTCAGCGTCGTGCGTGACCAGCAGCAACGTGGTGCCGTGCTCGCGATTGAGCCGGAACATGAGGTCGGCAACCTCGACGCCGGTGGCGCCATCGAGATTGCCGGTCGGCTCGTCGGCCATCAGGAGCTTGGGCTCGCCCGCAAAGGCGCGCGCGATCGCGACGCGCTGCTGCTCGCCGCCGGACAGCTGCCGCGGATAGTGCCGCACCCGCTTGGCGAGACCGACGCGCGCAAGCCACGTGCGCGCGCGCTCGCTGGCTTCGTCCATCCCCGCGAGCTCGAGCGGCAGCATCACGTTCTCGAGCGCAGTCAGCGCGGGCAGCAACTGGAACGACTGGAAGACGAAGCCCAGCAGCCGCGCACGCAGCGCAGCGCGCGCGTCCTCGTCCTGCGCCGACAGCGCCACGCCGTCGATCGTCACTTCGCCCGACGTCGGCCGGTCGAGCCCGGCCAGCAAACCCAGCAGCGTCGTCTTGCCGGAGCCGGACGCGCCGACGATCGCCACCGCAGCGCCGGCTTCGATGTCGAACGTGACGTTGTCGAGGATGGTGAGCGGTGCGTCGCCGCTCGGGACGATCTTGGTGAGCGCCTCGGCGCGGATCAGGGATTCGGTCATGCGACAGGCAGGAGTGCGGCGCGGGCCGACCTCGAGGACGTGCGGCCGCAGGCCCGCGTTCTCAAGGGCGCGATCGCGAACGAAACACCTGGATACAGGTCGTATCGACGCTCACGCCGCGCGGCATTGTACCGTCCCGGCGCCGCCGTTCGCGCACGGTAGAATCGGTCGCAGCGAGATTCCATGACCACATTGTCCATCCACTTACGGAGACTCCTGCTCGCCATCGCGGCATTGGCGCTCTGGACGCTCGCGAGCACGGCGGCGCGGGCTGCCGACGCCCCGGTGCTGCTCGTCGTCGGTGATTCGATCTCGGCGGGCTACGGCCTTGCGGCGGGCGAAGTCTGGGTCGACCTGCTGGCGGCGAAGCTCGGCGCCAGCGGCTATCGCTACCGGGTGGTCAACGCCTCGATCTCCGGCGACACCACCGCCGGCGGGCGCGCGCGCATGCCGGCGCTGCTCAAGCAGCATCGCCCCGCCGTCGTGGTCGTCGAGCTCGGCGGCAACGACGCATTGCGCGGCGGCAATCTTGTGGCGACGCGCGGCAATCTCGACTCGCTCGTCAAGGATGCGCAGACGGCCGGCGCGAAAGTACTCATCGCGGGCATGCAGTTGCCGCCGAACTACGGTCCGGCGTACGTGCGCCAGTTCAACGCGCTGTTCGGCGAGGTCGCGAAAGAGCGCAACGCCGCGCTGGTTCCCCACGTGTTCGAGGGCTTCGGCGACGACCTTTCGCATTTTCAGCCCGACCGCATCCATCCGACGGCGGCTACGCAACGGAAGATCCTCGACAACGTCTGGCCGACGCTCGTCCCGCTGCTGCGCAAGTGAGCACGGCACCACTGCCACCAGGCCCGCCGCCGCGCCCCGAGGGCCGCGTCAGCGTCGAGCGCATTGCCGCGTTCGCGGCGCGCATCGACGTGCGCTCGCCGTCCGAGTTCGCCGAGGATCATCTCCCCGGCGCGGTGAACCTGCCGGTGCTGGACGACGCCGAGCGCGCAGAAGTCGGCACGATGTACGTGCAGGTGTCGGCGTTCGACGCGCGCAAGCTCGGCGCGGCGATCGTGGCGCGCAACATCGCGCGCATCATCGAGACCTACGCACGCGACCAGCCGCGCGAGTGGACACCGCTCGTCTACTGCTGGCGCGGCGGCCAGCGCAGCCGCGCGCTCGTGCACGTGCTCACCGAGATCGGCTGGCGCGCGCACCAGCTCGACGGCGGCTATCGCGCGTACCGGCGCCACGTCGTCGCGACACTCGCGGTGTTGCCGCAGCGCTTCGACTATCGCGTGATCTGCGGGCTGACGGGCGCAGGCAAGTCGCGGCTCCTCGCCGCGCTCGCAGCGGAAGGCGCGCAGACGCTCGATCTCGAGGGGCTCGCGCGTCATCGCGGCTCGCTGCTGGGCGATCTCCCCGGCGATCCGCAGCCGTCGCAGAAGGGATTCGAAAGCGGGCTCGCCGCTGCGCTGGCCACGCTCGATCCGGCGCGACCGGTGTTCGTTGAATCGGAGAGCCGCAAGATCGGCGACCTGCAGGTGCCCGAAGCGCTGCTCGCGACGATGCGCGGCTCGTCGTGCGTGCGCCTCGACACGGCGACGCCGCTGCGCGTCGCGATGCTGAAGGCCGAGTACGCGCATTTCATCGCTGCGCCGGACGAGCTTGCCGCGCGTCTCGCGCACCTCGCCCCCGTCCATGGGAAGAAAGTGCTCGAGCGATGGCGCGACGCCGCGGCCCGCGGCGAATTCGACGCGCTCGTCGCCGAGCTGCTCGAACGGCATTACGATCCGATGTACGCGCAGTCGATCGCGCGCAACTTTCCCCGCGCCGGTGAAGCGCTGGTGGCGCGCGCCGACGACGTCTCCGACGCGGCATTCCGCGCGCTCGCCCGCGATGTCGTCGCGCGCTCGCGCGCGGGCGCACCCGCAATCGCCTGAAGGAA
This sequence comes from uncultured beta proteobacterium, assembly GCA_963851465.1. GTDB lineage: Bacteria > Pseudomonadota > Gammaproteobacteria > Burkholderiales > Casimicrobiaceae > VBCG01. The sequence continues at coordinate 23,710 of CAWKPJ010000013.1, read as the reverse complement.
ACGCATGGCCACGTACGCGTATCGAATCGTCAACGTGTTCGCCGAGTCGCCGCTCGCCGGCAATCCCCTTGCGGTGTTCGAGGACGGCCGCGGTCTCGACACCGCGACGATGCAGGCGCTCGCGCTGCAGTTCAACCTCTCGGAGACGACGTTCATCCTGCCGTCGACGCGGGCGAGCGCGCAGGTGCGCATCTTCACGCCGACCTTCGAAATGCCCTTCGCCGGCCATCCGACGCTTGGCACTGCGCACGTGGTGCGAGCGCTGACGCGCAGCGGGGACAGCGTGACGCTCGAGATGAAAGCCGGCGTCATTCCGGTCGACGCGGACGGCGACGTGTGGACGCTGAAGGCCAACGCACCGAAGCATCGCGCACCCGTCGCGTCGCGCGCCGAGCTGGCCGCGATGCTGAGCCTCGCCGAAGGCGATCTCGCACCTGCGCCGCCGCTGTGGATCGACACGGGCAGCGAGCAGCTCGTCATCGCGCTTGCGTCGGTGGATGCCGTGAAGCGCGCTGCGCCACGCGCCGACCTGATGCTCGCGCACGGCTCGAACGGCCAGCGCGCGATGGCGTACGTATTCGCGCGCGAAGGCGACCACGTGACCTGCCGGTTCTTCTTCCCGAAGCATGGCGCCGTCATCGAGGATCCCGGCACCGGCTCCGCGTGCGCGAATCTCGGCGGCTGGCTGCTCGCCACCGGCGCCGCGCTGCCGCAGCGGCTGACGCTCGACCAGGGCGCAGCGGTCGGCCGACCGTGCCGGCTGGGCCTTGCCGTCGGCGCGGATCGCACGATCCGCGTGTCGGGCCGCGTGATCGAGCTCGGCCGGGGCCGAATCGAGTTCTGAGCGGCACCGCCCGCGGAAAAAAAGCCGCGGCCCGAAGGCCGCGGCTCGATACAGCAATAACGCGATGAAGCGTTACGGATCGACGCGAACGATCGTCGGGTTCGGCAGGCCTGCGGCGCCACCGTAGGCGACTGACCCGAGGTACCGCGTCCCGGCCGTGAGTCCGCTGAACGAGAGGTTGATCGCACCCGTGGTGCCCAGCGTCGCCGAAGCCGGTGCAGACACCGTCATGTTGCCGGCATCCGGCGGTTCCCAGGATCCATTTGTGCAGCATGAACGGCGATGTTCCACCCGGCAAGCCCCAGCCGTGGACGTAAACCGTGTTGTGCCCGCCACGGGCGCCAATAGGTTTGCCTCCTCGTTTGATGCCGCCGTTGCCACTCGACCCAACCAGCGTCGCACCCTGATAAACGTAGAAGTCTACGTCCGCGCCGGGCGCGACGTCCGCGTCAAACAGCGAGAAGCGCGCGTATGTCGTACCGGCGGGGATCATCACCGGGATTGCGACTGTGCCGACCAGATCCGCCGGATTGAAGGTCTGGTCCGGATCCTGCGCTACCGTGCCCGATGTGGTCACAGCGGGAACGAGGCCGCGCGCTGTTGCCGTGAACGGGCCCGTGTAACCGAACCTCACGCTGTACGACCCTTCGACCTGCAGCCGGCGCCGCCAGCGCGACCGGGCGAATGACGATCGGACTGCGGACGCTGTAACCGCCCCCCGTCCACGTCAACTGACCGCCGACATACGCATTGAGCGCAGCGCTTGTCCGCGTGAACGTGACCGTGTAGCTCTTGGTCTCGCCCGCCGCAAGTGTCAGCGACGGCGGCGTCACTGTCGGGGTGATGCCCGCCAGGCCCGCCACCGCCGCCGTCATCGTCAGCGAGCCGCCGCTGACGTTGGTCACCTTGCGCGTCACCGTCTGCACACCGGCCAGGTCGCCGATCGCGATCGACGCCTGGTTGAGGTCGCTCGGATCGATCGGCGTGAAGTCCGAGCAGAACGAGCCGGGCTGCACGCCGCAGATGAAGTTCAGCCAGTCGTTGTAACCGGAGTCGTAGACGAGCCCCGGATTGGCCGCGCCAGTGGGACGCACGTGTCCAGCACCCTGGCGGAAGATCACCAGGGGATTGGTGTTCGGGCCGTCGAGAATGTCGCCTGCCGTCGTCATCAGCGCCGACTTGATCGCCATCGGCGACCAATCCGGATGCAGGTGCTTCAGCAGCGCGCCGAGGCCCGCGACGTGCGGGCTCGACATCGACGTACCGCTGTAGACGTCGAACAGCCGTCCGTGGTTTCCGGGAGGCGCAACGCCGGCAAGCACGTCCTGGCCCGGGGCGATGATGTCAGGCTTCAGCACATCGCCGCCGCCGGCCGTCAGCGGTCCACGCGACGAGAACGACGCCGTGAACGGCGCAGCTGCGTTGTAGATGATCGTGGACGCATTGATCTTCGCCGTCGCGCCCGCCGTCGCGGCATAGGCCATCACCGCAGCGCGATCCGTGTTCTGCAGATGCACGGTCGGCACGAAATGGAAGTCGGCGTTGATCGAGTTCGCGCTGGTGTTGACGAGGATCATGCCGGCGCCACCCGCCTCGCTGGACCGCGAGACTCTTGTTGATGCGCGCCGTGACGCCGCGATCGCACACGACGATCTTGCCGGCAACTTTCGCTGGATCGAGCACGACAGCGCCATCGTCGGCGCCGTAGCACAGCGAGAGCTGCGTCGGATCGGCGCCAGGAAGCCCGGCATTGATCGAATTGATGATCGGCACGGGACCGACGGCGGACGCCACCGACGCGCCGTTGTAGGTCACGCCATTGCCCAGCGTCACCGAGCCGGTTCCGTCCCGATTGTGTGTTCCCGCCGCGACCGTGGTGAGCCACGGCCCGGGATGCGCGACCGTCGCTACGGTCGGACCGGCATTGCCCGCTGAAGCTGCGACGAACACGCCCGCGTCCGCAGCAAACAGGAACGCGATCTCGACGGAGTCGCGGAAGTTGGTTGTCGATGCCGCTGATCGAGTAATTGATGACATCGACGCCGTCGGCGACGGCCTGGTCGATGGCAGCCACGCTGTCGGACGTCTGGCAGCTGCCGCCGGTGGGCGTTTCCCAGCAGACTTTGTAGGCTGCAATCCGCGCGCGCGGCGCGATACCGCTGATTTTGCCGAAGACCGACGCATCACCCGTCGCGGGGACCAGGTGGTTACCGCCTGACGTGGTCGCGGTGTGCGTGCCGTGGCCGCCGAAGTCGCGCGGCGAGTTGTATTCCCAAGGAAGCTGCTCCGAGATTCCGGCATTGCCGCCCCAGCCGGCGTTGAAGAACTGCGCGCCGATCAGCTTCTGGTTGCAATTCGATCCATTGAACGCGTCGCCGGGAACGCACTTGCCGTGCCAGCCGGGAAGCTGCTGGTAGACGCGCTTGCCGTCCGCATCGCGGTCCGATACGCTCGGGTGCTCCGGCCAGATGCCGCCATCGACGATGCCGATGATGATGCCTTCGCCCGCACCGCCGCTGTTCGGACCGCGGGCGATGACAGCACCGCCCAGCTGCTCCCACAGGCCGCCCGGGGCATCGAGACCGAGGAACGCCGGCGTGGACGATGTGTCGACCGGCCGCGCTTCGTCCTCCTCCACCGCAAGGACGCCCGGCATCGCCTTCAGCTTCAGCACCTGCGTATCACTAAGCTGAGCCGCGAAGCCGTTGAACGTGTATTTGTAGCTGTAAAGCTTGCGCCCGCCGCCGACGGCAGCGAGCGTTGCATCGTGCTTCTGCGTCAGGAAGTCCGCATAACGTGCGACATCCTGGCTGTTGGGGTTGATCTTCGCTCCCTTGCCCGGACGCGTGGCTTTGAGACCACTCGCGCCGCCGCCGTCGAACGCCACGACCGGCGGTTCGGCCATCCGCACGATGTAAGCCTTGTTGTTCGCGGACTTGGCCTTTGTGCTGCGCTCGACGCCCTGCAGCGACTCGGCTGCGAGCATCACCGGGACACCGGTAAGTACGGCTCCCAGCACCAACGCCAGCGCGACGCCGCGCTTGCGAATGCTTCGATTCATGAATCCCCCAGAATTGAAAACTGCCCGAGTGGGCAGCGTGGTCAGGAAAATATCCTGAATGGGCTTGCATCACAAGGGCCGTCGGGCAGTCGGACCTCAAACGGAAGCAGCGTCGCGGTCGGCGGAAGCCCCAGCCGCGCCGTCCCACGCGGCGACGAATTCACGCCAGTGCGGTGCGTCGATCGCTGCGAGACGCTCGCGTGCCAGCGAAATCTCGCGCGAATATTCGCCTGCGTCGATCTCGCCGCGCAACCGCCGGAAGCGCTGGTAGACGAGATACGTGTTCATCACGTCGCACTCGCAGTAGTTGCGCACATCGGCGAGGCGCCCCGCCGCGACGGCCGCAGCGACGTCGCTGCCGTCCATGCCGATCTTGCCGGGAAAGCCGCACAGCCGGGCGATCGCATCGAGGCCCGCGCTCGCGCGCGGCTGGTACATCGCGAGCACGTCCATCAGGTCCAGATGGCGGGTGTGATAACGGCCGAGATAGTTGTTGAACTTGAACTCGCGATCGTCGTCGCCCCAGTCCCAGTATTTGGCGGCCGCGACGCCGTGAATCAGCGCGCGGTGATTGAGCACCGGCAGGTCGAAGCCACCGCCGTTCCACGAGACGAGTTGCGGCGTATAGCGCTCGAGGCCGTCGAAAAATCGCCGGATCAGCTCCGGCTCGGGATCGTCGATCTCGCCAACCGACCATATGCGCAGCGACGCTCCTTCGCGCAGCGCACAGCCGATAGCGACGACCTTTTGCAGGTACAGCGGCGCGAAATCGCCACCGGTCGCCGCGCGTCGCTCGTGCGCGAACCATGCCATGACGTCGGCGTCGGGCACCGCGGGCGCGATGTCGTTGACGCGCCGGATACCGTCGATGTCCGGGACTGTCTCGATGTCGAAAACGAGGATCGGCGTCATGCGCTCTTCGCGCCCGGCGGGCGCGGGCTTGATGGGACCGCGGGTCAGCCCGGGAACACGCCGGTGGAAAGGTACCGGTCGCCGCGGTCGCAGACGACGAAGACGATCGTCGCGTCGCGCACGGAAGCCGAGATGCGCAACGCGACCGCGCACGCGCCACCCGCGGAGATGCCGCAGAAGATGCCTTCTTCACGCGCAAGCCGGCGTGCCATGTCTTCGGCTGCGGCCTGCGATACGTTCTCGACGCGGTCGACGCGCGACGGTTCGAATATCTTCGGCACGTACGCCGGCGGCCATTTGCGGATGCCCGGAATCGACGAGCCCTCCTCCGGTTGCGCGCCGACGATCGTCACCGATGGCTTCTTCTCCTTCAGGAACTTCGACACGCCGGTGATCGTGCCTGTCGTTCCCATCGCCGAGACGAAATGCGTGATGCGGCCCTCGGTGTCACGCCAGATTTCGGGACCGGTGGTCCGATAGTGCGCAAGCGGATTGTCCGGGTTGGCAAACTGGTCGAGGATCGTGCCCTTGCCCTCGTCGCGCATCTGCAGGGCGATGTCGCGCGCGGCCTCCATGCCGCCGGCCTTGGACGTGAGGATCAGCTCGGCGCCATACGCGCGCATCGTCTGCACGCGTTCGGCGGTCTGGCTTTCGGGCATGACGAGCACCATGCGGTAGCCACGGATCGCCGCGACCATTGCAAGCGCGATCCCGGTGTTGCCTGACGTGGCCTCGATCAGCGTATCGCCGGGCTTGATGTCGCCGCGCTTCTCCGCTTCGGCGATCATCGACAGCGCGGGACGATCCTTGACCGAACCCGCCGGATTGTTGCCTTCCATCTTCCCGAGGATGACGTTCGACGTCGTTCCGGGCAGCCGTTGCAGGCGGACGAGCGGCGTGTTGCCGATCGTGGATTCGAGGGTCCGATACATCGCGCCGATTGTACTGGAGCGGCATTCGCGCTCCGTTGGCGCGCACGGCCGTCGAGCGGGCCGCGATCAAGGCGAAAACCCCGCCGGCAATGCGGCAGGGTTTCGCGTCGATGCGCGATGCGACGACTACTTCGGCGCGGCGGGCGCGGCCTTCTCGGTGGTCTTGGTGGCGGCGTCCTTCGCCGGCGCCTTGTCCTTGTCCGAAGTCTTTGCCTTGTCGGCGGCGCCGTTCTTGGCCTTGGCCTCCTTGTCCGCCTTGGCCTTGGCCGCCTTCTCTTCCTTGGCCTTGGCCTTGGCGTCCTTCTCGGCCTTTTCCTTCGCCGCCTTGTCTTCCTTGGCCTTGGCCTTGGCTTCCTTGTCCGCCTTGGCCTTGGCTTCCTTTTCTTCCTTGGCCTTCGCTTTCGCGGCCTTTTCCTCGTCGGCCTTGCTGACCTTGGACTTCGACTCGTCCTTCGCCGGCGCGGCGGCTTTGGCAGGCTCGGACTTGGCGGGCGTGGCTGCGCAGCCGCAGGGGCGCGGCGGCGGCGCGGCCTTCATCGGCTCGCCTTGGGCGCCGGTGCCGGAGCGCGCCGGCGCCGCAGCCTTCATCGGTTCGGACTTGGTGGCGGGAAGCGGCCGGCGCCGAGCTAGCGCCCCTGGTCGAGATCAAACCCTTGAGCTTGCCGAACTCGCCTTCCTTGATGCCCTTGACCCGCATGATGTCTTCGGGCGACTTGAACGGGCCGTTCGCCGTGCGGTCGTCGATGATGGCTTGCGCCTTGACCGGACCGATGCCCGGCAGGGCGTCCAGCTCCTCCTTGGTGGCCGTATTGATATTGACGGCGGCAAGCGCGAAGCCCGAGATCAGCAGCAGCGCGAGCGCGAACAGCAGGCGTTTCATTGGTGGTGTCTCCCCAGGTCATGTGCGGAACGCCGCACCAGCGCCAGTTCCCGTAAGGGGCAACCGGATGCCGGCTACAACGCGGCGCACGTTCCCTGGGTTGACCACCCGCTCGATGTCGCGCCCGTTGCCGCTATTTCTTGCCCTTGGCGTCCGCCACCGGCTTGATCTCGCCCTTGGCCGACGCCGATCCGGCCTTCGGCTCCGCCCTGGAGTCAGCCTTGTGATCGCTCCTGGCGTCGGCCTTGCCAGCGGAGGCGACAGCCTTCGGCGGCGGGCTGACCGTGAACTCCGCCTTGAGCTTTTCGAATCGCTTGGCGCCGATGCCTTTGACGTCCTTGAGCTCTTCGACCGACTTGAAGCCGCCGTTGGTAGTGCGGTAGTCCAGGATGGCCTGCGCCTTGGCGGGCCCGATGCCCGGCAGGGCGACAAGCTCGTCCTTGGTGGCGGTGTTGAGGTTGACGGCCGCCGCCGCCCATTGCGTGGGCAGCGTGACGGCGAGTGCGAGCGCAGCCGCGAGGATCCAGCGAAACATGGCAATTCTCCTTGAGTCGAGTCGTTCGCCCGACTGCCGTGGCGCGAGACAAATCGCGCACGGCACGGGCGCACGCTCACGTTAAGGAGACGCCGGCAATTGCGATATCAGACGTTCGACGTAGCGCGACACACCGGCCGGCGACATCGGCGAACGGCGCCTTGTAGCCGGCGTTGCGCAAGCCCCGTCAGGTCGGCCTCGGTGAAGCTCTGGTACTTGCCGGCGAGCGCCGGCGGGAACGGCACGTAGACGATCGCGCCGGCCTGCACGAGCTCCGCGAGCGTGGCCGGCGCCTTGCCTTCGGCCTTGCGGCACGCATTGATCGTCGCGACGGCCACGTCGTTGAAGCTCGCCGCGCGTCCCGTCCCGAGATTGAAGATGCCGGAGCGATCGGGATGATCGAGGAAATCGAGCTTCGCCGCCGACGACGTCGTCGACCGAAACGAAATCGCGCCGCTGCTCGCCGGCGTCGATAGCCGCCCGAGCCTTCGAAGATCCGCACGCTTGCCGTCGGCACGATACTCGTCGAAGAAATGCAGCGCGACCGACGCCATCCGGCCCTTGTGCGCTTCGCGCGGCCCGTAGACGTTGAAGTAGCGGAATCCCGCGATCTGCGCGGTGCGCTCGCGCATCACGCGGCGCACGTACTGGTCGAACAGGAACTTCGAGTAGCCGTAGACGTTGAGCGGCGCCTCGCATGCGCGCTCCTCCCGGAACGCGCGGCTTCCGCCATACACGGCTGCGCTCGACGCGTAGAGAAACGGGACGTCGTTGTCCTGGCAATGCGTCAGCAGGTCGACGGAGTAGCGGTAGTTGTTGCGCATCATGTACCGGCCGTCGGACTCCATCGTGTCCGAGCACGCGCCTTCGTGCAGGATCGCAGTGAGGCCGTCGTCGAAGTCGCCCGCGGAAAGGCGCGCCATGAACTCGTCCTGGTCGAAGTAGTCGGCGATCTCGGCGTCGGCGAGGTTCGCGAACTTGTCCGCGCTTCGCGAGATTGTCGACGGCGATGACGTCCGTCTCGCCGCGCGCATTGAGCGCGTGCACGAGGTTCGATCCGATGAAGCCGGCCGCGCCGGTGACCACGATGTACATGTTCGAATCGCCTTTGCTGAACCTAGTTTCGCCGGGCCGTCCCAAGGGGACCTGCTCGCCCTCCGGGGGCAGCGAACAAAGTGAGCGTGGGGGTCGTCATCTAGAGCTCGAGGTCGAGCGCACCGACCTTCGTCGCGACGAAGCGGACGCGCGGCGCCACTGCGCACAGGAGCTCGTAGCCGACCGTCGACGCCGCGTTCGCGACGTCGTCGACGGGCAGCCCTTCGCCCCAGAGCGTCACCGGACTCCCGACGCGCGCCTCCGGAACGTCGGTGAGATCGACGGTGAGCATGTCCATCGACACGCGGCCGGCCATCGGCACGCGTTTGCCGCAGACGAGCACCGGCGTTCCGTCGGGCGCGAGTCGCGGATAGCCGTCGGCATAGCCGCAGGCGACCACACCGATCGGATGCGCCCGCGATGCCGTGTACGAACCGCCGTAGCCGACGCTCTCGTTTGCCGCGAGATCCTGCACACCGATGATTTCCGAGCGCAGCGTCATCACGGGCTTGAGCCCGAGCTCCTGCGCGCTCGCGTACGGGAACGGCGTAGCGCCATACAGGATGATGCCCGGACGAACGATGTCGCCGCCGACCTCGGCGTAGCGAATCACGCCGGCCGAGTTGGCGATCGAGCGCGGATAGGGCAGGCCCTTGCAGGCCGCCTCGAACGCGGCGAGCGGCTCGGCGATCCCGTCGTCGTCCTCGCCGCGCGCGCAGATGCATCATCACGCGCAGCGCCGCGACATTCGGCGAGCGTCGACAGGCGCTCGCACACGCCGGCCACCTGCGCGCCGCGAAAGCCCAGCCGGTTCATGCCGGTGTTCACCTTGACGAACACTTCGAGCGGACGCGTCAGCGTCACGCTCTCGAGCATCTGCACCTGCGCGTCGTGATGAACGACGATGGCCAGGCGCCGCTGCGCGATCTCAGGCAGCTCGCGCTCGTCGAAGAAGCCTTCGATGCAGCAGGATGCGCCGCGTGTAGTGATGCTCGCGCAATGCCACCGCCATGTCGAGCTCGAGCAGCGCGAGGCCGTCGGCTTCGTCGAGCGCCGGCAACACGCGCAGCAGGCCATGCCCGTAGGCATCCGCCTTCACGACGGCGAGCAGCTGCGCCCCCGGCGCGCGCTGGCGCGCCAACGCGACGTTCGCGGCGAGCGCCGCGAGATTCACCTGCGCGAAAAGCGGGCGTGCCATGCGCGAGAGTATAGGAGAACGCAGCGGCGGCGCGACGCCGTGTGCGCTACAGGCAGTCCTCGCGCCGCCGCGGGAGCTGTCGGATTGGGAGCGCAACCCAATCATGGTATAAAACGGGCCGGCGCGGCACGCATACCAAGACAACGGTCGCGCGCGGGCTGCCGCCGCTTCGTGCCGCCCGAAGCGGCGGTCGCGACGAGAGAGATGAAACCCGGCTTTTACACCATCATGGCGGCGCAGTTCTTTTCGTCGCTCGCCGACAATGCGCTCCTGATCGCCGCCATCGCGCTCCTGCGCGAGCTGCACGAGCCGGCATGGATGACCCCGGCGCTGAAGCAGAGCTTCGTCGTCTCGTATGTCGTCCTCGCGCCGCTCGTCGGCGCCTTCGCCGACTCGATGCCCAAGGGTCGCGTGATGCTGATCACCAACGCGATCAAGATCGTCGGCTGCGCGCTGATGCTGTTCGCGATGCATCCGCTTGTCGCCTACGCGGTCGTCGGCCTCGGTGCCGCCGCCTACTCGCCGGCCAAGTACGGCATTCTGACCGAGCTCCTGCCGCCGCAGCAGCTCGTCGATCGCCAACGGCTGGATCGAGGGCACCACCGTCGGCTCGATCATCCTCGGCGTGCTGCTGGGCGGCGCGCTGATCAGCCCGAAGATGACAGCGATGCTGCTCGGCTTCGACATGCCCATGATCGAGACGTCGATCGACACCGCGCCCGAGGCGGCGATCGCCCTCATCATGAGCCTCTACCTCATCGCCGCGCTGTTCAACTGGTTCATTCCCGACACGGGCGTCGACCATCGGGTGCCGAGCAAGAACCCGTTCTACCTGATCCGCGAGTTCTCGCACTGCGTCGCGCTACTGTGGCGGACCGCCTCGGCCAGATCTCGCTGGCGACGACGACGCTGTTCTGGGGCGCCGGCGCGACGCTGCAGTTCATCGTGATCGACTGGGCCTCGCGCGCGCTCGGGCTCAACCTGTCGCAGGCGTCGATGCTCCAGGGCGTGGTCGCGGTGGGCATCGCGATCGGCGCCGTGCTCGCGGCGAAGTTCGTGTCGCTCCGTGGCGCCGTCAGGGTGCTGCCGATCGGCGCCGTGATGGGCGTCGTCGTGATGGTGATGGTGCTTCGTCCATTACATGCCGCTTGCCATGCTGCTGATGATCGCCATCGGCGCGTGCGCGGGCTTCTTCGTCGTGCCGATGAACGCGCTGCTGCAGCATCGCGGCCACGTGCTGATGGGCGCCGGGCATTCGATCGCCGTGCAGAACTTCAACGAGAACATCGGCATTCTCGTGATGGTCGGCCTCTACGCGCTGATGGTGCGCTCGGGCGTCTCGGTCAACACGGCGATCGTCATGTTCGGGCTGTTCGTCGCGAGCACGATGCTGCTCGTGATGTGGCGCCACCGCAGCAACCAGGCGCGCGGCGATTCCCTGCACCTGATCGGGGTCGACAAGTCGCATTGACGCGTTCGAGGTGAGGAGGCGGCGGCGCCCCGCGGCGCCGGCTTCAGCCGGCCGCAGTCGCCGCGTCAGGCTGAGGCCTGACCTACAGGATGACCGGCCGGTCGGATAGCTCGTTGGCGCCGCGCTCGCCGGTGCGCGGAAAGTGCTGCGCGAGCAGCGCGGAAATCTCGCCGACGCCCGCCAGCACGCCATCGGCGAAGCGGCCCTCGCGAAACGCCGCTTCCATCCGCGTGCAGATCGCCTGCCATGTCGCGTCACCGACGATCCGGTGAATGCCGCGGTCCGCCACGATCTCGACGTCGTGATCGGCCAGCAAAAGATAGACGAGGACGCCGCAATTTTCCTCGGTGTCCCAGACACGCAGCAGGCCGAACACCTCGAGCGCCCGTTCGCGCGGGCTGACGCGTTTGAGCACGCGTCCCGCAGGCAGCGCGCCTTCGACGGCGACGCATACCTGCCCCCGATGCATCCGCTCGCCTTCGGCGATCGCCGCTTCGACGCGCGACAGGTCGCGCGGCGGAAACGTGCGCCGCACCACCGCGTGGTCGGTGACGACGTGACGCCACATCCGCATGGCGCTGCCCTGCGACTCCATCACCATCCTCCCGACGCGCCGCCGCCGCCGAAGCTGCCGCCGCCGCCGGAGAAGCCGCCACCGCCGCCGCCACTGTATCCGCCACCGCCCCAACTGCCGCCACCGCCGCCGGGAATGGGGACCCAGCCGCCGCCGCGCCGCCCGATGCCACCGACGCCGCCGAACGCGAGCATCACGAAAAAGCCGATCAGCCCCGCGATGCCGGCGACGAGCAACGAGCCGCCGACGAACCACGCGACGGTGCCGACGACGCCACCGCCGATGCCCGAGCCAAGGACCTTGCCGAAGATGCGCGACAGGATTCCGCCAAGGATCGGAACCACGACGAGCAGCAGGAGCAGCAACGTACCGAAATCGAATCCGCCGAACCCTTGCCGCGGCGTCGGACCCTGCTTCGGCGGCGGCAGCGGCTCGCCCTTGCCGACCACCGCGATCACGCGATCCACGCCCGCGTTGATGCCCGCGGCGTACTGATTCTGGCGAAACAGCGGGGCGATGTTTTCGGCGATGATCCGCCGCGCGGTAAGGTCGGTCAGCACGCCTTCGAGGCCGTAGCCGACCTCCAGCCGGAGCTTGCGATCGTTCTTCGCGACCACGAGCAGCGCGCCGTTGTCCTGCCCCTTGCGCCCGATCTTCCATGCCTCGGCGACGCGGATCGAGTACGTCTCGATAGGCTCCGGCTGGGTGGACGGCACCATCAGCACGGCGAGCTGATTGCCGGTGTCGCGTTCATAGGCCGCGAGCTTCTGCTCCAGCCCCTGCTGTTCGGACGCGGACAGCGTGTTGGTGAGATCGGTGACGCGTGCCCGCAACGGCGGGATCGGAGCGAGCCCATCCGATCCCGTTTCCCATCCTTGCGCGAACGCTGCCGACGCGGCGATCGCGCCGACGACGAGCGCAGTCCACCGCACGGCGCTAGGGCTCAGTAGCCCTTCTTCATCAAGTCGGCAGCGGGATCAGACGCCGGCGCAGCCGCGACCGTCTTCGCGTCGGCAGGCGCCGCGCTGGTCTTCGGTGCAGGTGCAGGTGCCGGCGCGGGCGCGCCCGGCTGCTTGCCAAAATCGACCTTTGGCGGCGCGCTGACCGCGGCCTCGTCGGCGACCGCGAAGTTGGGCTTCACGTCCATCTTGAACAGCATTGCGGTCAGGTTGGTCGGGAACGAGCGCACCGTGGTGTTGAAATCCTGCACGCTCTTGATGTAACGGTTGCGCGAGACGGTAATCCGGTTTTCCGTCCCTTCCAGCTGGGATTGAAGGTCGCGGAACAGCGCATCCGACTTGAGGTTCGGATAGTTCTCGGCGACGACCAGAAGGCGCGACAGCGCGCCCGTCAGCTGGCTCTGCGCGTCGGTGAATTTCTTGAACGCCGCCGGGTCGTTGATGAGCTCCGGCGTGGCCTTGATTGCGCCCACGTTTGCGCGGGCGTTGGTCACCTCGGTGAGCACCTGCTGCTCTTGTGCGGCGTAGCCCTTCACGGTGTTGACGAGGTTCGGCACGAGGTCCGCGCGGCGCTGGTACTGGTTCAGCACTTCCGACCACGACGCCTTGATGCCTTCGTCCTGTCGCTGCAGGTCGTTGTAGCCGCAGCCCGAGAGCGACAGCGCCAGTGCAACCGCAATCAGTACGCCCAGTCTCTTCATTACGGACTCCCTTCCGTTGCCAAAACGCGGGCCACGTCCCCGCGGGTCTGAACATGCGGCCGGCTCCGCTGCAGTACAACGGAGCACAAGCGCGGTTGAATCCTACAACATTCGGCCACGGTCATCCCGCGAGCGTGCGGCGCGCGAGCAGCAGGTCCTCCCAGGCCTTCGCCTTGTCGGCGAGGTTGCGCAGCAGATACGCGGGGTGATAGGTCACGATGAGCGGTACGCCCTGGTAACGGTGGACGCGCCCGCGCAGGCTGGCGATCGTCGCGTCGACATCGAGCAACGTCGTCGCGGCGCTCCTGCCGAGCGCCAGGATCAACCGCGGCTCGATCAGCGCGATCTGGCGGTCGAGGTACGGCCGGCACGCAGCGACTTCGAGTGGTTCCGGCGTGCGGTTGTTGGGGGGGCGACACTTCAGCACGTTGGCGATGTAAACGTCATTGGCGCGGCCGAGGCCCAGCGCTGCGAGCATGTTGTCGAGCAGGCGCCCTGCCTGCCCGACGAACGGCTCGCCGCGTGCGTCCTCTTCCGCACCGGGCGCCTCGCCGACCAGCAGCCAGTTGGCCCGGACGTCGCCTACCCCAGGCACCGAGCGATTGCGCGTCTTGCACAGGCCGCATGCCGTGCAGGCGTCGACATCCGCAGCGAAGCGGTCCCACGTGAGCGCCGCGATCTTCGCGACACGATCCCCGGCAACGGGAGCATCCACGTGCGCGGCAGCTGGTTGCAACGTCACGTCGTCGGCGTTGGAACGATCGCGCAGACGCCACTCTGGCGCGATGCCCAGCTCGGCGAGCACTTCGGCGCGTGTCGCCATCGCAGTCAGACCGGCGCAGTGGGCCGCAACGGCGACAGCGCGAGCCGCATCACCAGTGCGTCCTCGCGCGTCGCGCCGGGTTCCATCGGCGGGTAATAGCCCGTGCGCCGCGCGATCCGAGTGAAGCCGGCGTTCTCGTAGAGCGCGATCGCGCCGCCGTTCGATACCCGCACTTCCAGAAAGCATTGCTCGGCGTCAGCGCGTCGTGCGTCGGCGATGAACTGGTGGACGAGCGCGCGGCCGAGGCCCTGGCGGCGCATTTCCGGGACGACGGAGACATTCAGGATCTGCGCTTCGCCCGGCGCCAGCATCAGCACGCCGTACACAACGATACGGCCATCGCACTCGGCGACGCGCGTCACGTAGCCGGCGGCGAGTGCGTCGCGAAAATTGCCGAGCGACCACGGCGCTGCGTGAACTTGCGCCTCGAGCGCCGCCACGTACGCGAGATCGCCCGGCGCAAGCGGCCGCCACACCGGTCGGGCGGGCGCCGGAAAGACTGGAAGCGTCGCCATCCTAGGCTCCCGCCGGGCTGCCCCAAGCGAGCATTGCTCCCCCGATGGGGGCCGCGAACGCAGTGAGCGTGGGGGTGGTCATCTAAAGACGTGCCCCAGCCGCGCGCTCGGCGCTGGTCAGTGCGACGCGATGACGAACGTAAAGCGGCAGCGCGTCGGCGGCGGCGACGCCACGGCCCGCGGCGAGTTCGGGCAGGGCGAGCTCGGCGATCGCGCGCGCTTCGGGTGACGCCGCGCCGTTCGCCCCTGCCAGCCCTGTAAGCCCGGCGAGCTGTGGATAAGCGACGAAGCCATCGCCCTCGCCGTGCCAGCCGGAGCCCGCCGGCAGGCGGACGTCATCGGGCTTCAGCACCGCAGGGTCGAGCGCCACGCGCCAGCCATCGTCCGAGCGCTCGTAAGCGGCAACGTAGACTTCATGCATCCGCGCGTCGAGGCACGCGAAGACGCGCGCGACGTTGCGCTCGCGCCATGCCGTCTGCGCGAGCGCGGCGAGGGTCGGCACTGGCACGACGGGAAGATCGACGGCGAATGCGAGCCCCTGCGCGATGCTGCAGGCGATCCTCACGCCGGTGAAAGCGCCGGGACCGGCGCCGAAGGCGATGCCGTCAAGATTGCGCAGCGTCCAGCCGGCCGTTGCGAGTACCGCGTCGATCGCGGGCAGCGCGCGCTCGGAGTTTCCCGCGCCAGCGCGCTCCGCGTGCATGTGCCAATCGTGGCCGTCACCGGCAGCGACGGACAGCCATTCGGTGGACGTGTCCAAGGCTAGGATACGCATGCGCGATTCTACCGTTTCGATCCCTGCGGCGGCCCACGGGTACAATCCGCGCCGCCTTGACACCGCCATGACGATCACCGTCGACATCGAATCGCTGGACCAGGAAGGCCGCGGCGTCGCGCACGCCGACGGCAAGGTCGTGTTCGTCACCGGCGCGCTGACGGGGGAGCGCGTCACGATCGAGCTCCTCAAGCGCAAGCCGAGCTACGACACGGCGCGGGTGGTGACGATCGAGCGCGCGAGCGCGTCGCGCGTCACGCCGCGCTGCCCGCACTTCGGCGTGTGCGGCGGCTGCACGCTGCAGCACGCCGCGCCTGCACTGCAGGTCGCGGCGAAGCAGAGGGCGCTCGAAGATGCGTTCGCGCGCATCGGCCGTGTGCGGCCGGAAACGCTGCTGCCGCCGATCGACGGGGCAGCGTGGGGCTATCGCTATCGCGCGCGCCTGTCGGTCCGGCACGTGCCGAAGAAAGGCGGCGTGCTGGTCGGCTTCCACGAGCGGCAGTCGAGCTACGTCGCCGACATGCGCGAGTGCCACGTGCTGCCGCGCAAGCTGTCCGACCTGCTGGTGCCGCTGCGCACGCTGATCGAATCGCTGTCGATCCGCGACCGGCTGCCGCAGATCGAAGTCGCCATCGGAGAGCGACTCAACCCGCCGGCGGGATCGACGCTACCGCTGGTCTACGCGCTCGTGATGCGCGTGCTCGAGCTCCCCTCGCCCACCGACGAAGCGAAGCTCGTCGCGTTCGCCGACATGCACAACGTCGACATCTGGCTGCAGCCCGGCGGGCCGGGCACCGTCGCGCCGTTCCACCCGAAGAACGCGACGCTCGCCTACACGCTGCCCGAGTTCGACGTCGCGGTGCCGTTCGCGCCCACCGACTTCACGCAGGTCAACTTCGGCGTCAATCGCGTGCTGGTGCGACGCGCGCTGGCGTTGCTCGCGCCGCAAGCGGGCGAGCGCGTCGCCGACTTCTTCTGCGGGCTCGGCAACTTCACGCTGCCGATCGCGCGGAGCGGCGCCATGGTTGTCGGCGTCGAAGGCAACGCCGCGCTGGTGCGCCGAGCGCAGGAGAACGCGGTGCGCAACGGCCTCGCCGACCGCGCATCCTTCGTCGTCGCGAACCTGTTCACGGCGACGCGCGAATCAGTGGAAGCGCTCGGTCCGCTGCACCGCGCGCTGATCGACCCCCCGCGCGAAGGCGCCATCGAGCTCGCGAAGGCGCTTCCGCACCGCGACGACGAGCGCGCGCTGGCGCGACTCGTGTATGTGTCGTGCAACCCGGCGACGCTGGCGCGGGATGCCGAGGTCCTCGTGAACGAACGTGGGTATCGCCTCGCTGCCGCGGGGGTCGTCAACATGTTTCCGCACACGGCGCACGTCGAATCGATGGCGGTGTTCGACCGCTGACGTCACGCCACGAGTGCCGCCTGGCCGGCCCAAGGCACTCGCCCCCTGGGGGAACGGCGCGCAGCGCCGATCGGGGATCACACCAGCGCTGCTCCGATGGCGTCGACGTGCCGGTGGTCCGTGCCGCAGCAGCCGCCGACGATCGTGAGGTTGGGCAGGTGCGCACGCAGCGCCCGATACTGCGCGGCGAGCTCGACCGGATTGCCCTCGTCCAGGTCCGCGCTCTCGTCAAGCTCCGCATGACTGCGCCTCGACGCGTTGGCGCGCAAGCCGCGCACCCGCTCGCGCAGCCGTGCATCGTCGCGAACCACGCGCTCGAAGTGCGTCGGATGCGCGCAGTTGATCATGTAGTACGCCGGACCGCCGGTCGCGCGGTCGGTCGCGTCGATCGCCTCGGCGAGCGGCATTCCGGACGGCAGGCGCCCATCGGTTTCGACCGTGAACGAGATCGCGACGGGCATGGCGTGCGCCTGCGCTGCGCGAACCGCGCCGACCGCCTCCTCGACGTAGTTCATCGTGAACGCGGCGACCATGTCGGCGTCGGTCTGCGCGAACGTCGCCACCTGCGGGTCGTGGTAGTCGGCGGCCTCGTCTGCGCTCATCCGCTTGCCGGCGACGTAACCGTCGCCGCGCGGGCCGAGATTGCCGCTGATGACGATCGGCGTCGCCGCGCTCTCGTGGTCGCGGCGCACGTCGAGCAGCAGATCGACCGCTTGACGGTTGACCGCCGCGAGCGCGCTCGCGTCGTAGCCGAGCTTGGCGCCCCAGTCCGGGTTCGCGCGCCACGTCGGTGTTTCGAGCACGAGACCCATGCCGCGCGCCTTCGCAATGCCTGAGTAGCGATCGAAATAGCGCCGCAAGGTCGCACGCCCGTCGTCGCTCTTCAAGAGATCGAATGCCGCGAAATACGGCAAGTCGACGCCGTCGTGGAAGAGCAGCGTCGTCTCGAGACCGCCGTCGGTGAGGAACACCGCCGGTCCGAGTTGCGGCAGGCCATGGCGATACTTGCTCATGTCGGTTCTCCTTCAACGTCGCGAAAGCGCAGCCTGTCGGCTACGCACGCCGAGGCGCCATGGTAGAACCCTGCCTGCTTCACGCACAACAGAAAACCGGCGGCGCACGCCGCCGAGCTGCGCGTACACCAAAACCTTACGGTGGGGAGTCGCGTGTGTAATTCGTCGGGCGGTCGGCGATGGATAGGCACGATAAAATGCCGGCCATGTCACAACTACAGAAACTCCTCGCCCCATGGACGCCGCGGCTGTTGAGCGTGCTGCGCATCGTCGCCGGATTCATGTTCATGATCCACGGCACGCAGAAGTGGCTCGGCTTTCCTGTCCCGCGCGGTTCGCCCACCACGCTGTTGTCGCTTTCGGGTGTGGCCGGGCTGCTGGAACTCGTCGGTGGAGCGCTGTTGCTCGTCGGCCTGTGCACGCGGCCGGTCGCGTTTCTGCTCTCCGGCCTGATGGCGTTCGCGTACTTCATCGCGCACGCACCGGCCGACTTCTGGCCGATCGTCAATCGCGGCGAGCTGGCCGCGCTGTATTCGTTCGTCTTCCTGTATCTCGCGGCAGCGGGCGGCGGCCCGTGGAGCGTCGATCGGCTGCTACGGCGCAACTGATATCGGGCACGTGGCCCGACGCGCCAAAAAAAACGGGGCTCGCGAGAGCCCCGTGTGACGTGCAGTCGGTACCCCTTCGATCAGTCGCGCTGGCCGGTGAACGCCAGCAGCAGGTTCAGCAGGCTGATGAAGATGTTGTACACGTTCAGGAACAGGCTGAGCGTCGCCGTGATGTAGTTCGTCTCGCCGCCGCGCACGATGTTGCTGACGTCGTACAGAATGTAGAGCGAGAAGATGAACACCGCAATGGCCGAGATCGTCAGCGACGCCGCCGGCACCTGGAAGAACAGGTTCGCGAGCGACGCGACGATGAGCAGGATCAGGCCGACGAACAGGAACTTGCCCAGGAACGAGAAGTCCTTTTTCGTCACCGTGGCGATGCCCGCCATCGTGAAGAACACGACGGCCGTCAGCCCGCCCGCCAGCGCGACCAGTTGCCCGCCGTTGCGGAACTGACCCGCGACGGTGAGGATGGGCGTCAGCATCAACCCGGCGATGAACGTGAACGCGAACAACGCGGGAATGCCCATCGCGCTGTTGCGCAGGCGCGTGACGACGAACAGCATCCCGATCATCGCGCCGAACATCAACAGCGGCGTCATGATCGGCGCGGCCTTGAACAGCCCGATGAAGTTGAACTGCATGCCGGCCCATGCGCCGGCAATCGTCGGCAGCATCGACAGCGCAAGCAGCCAGTAGGTGTTGCGCAGGACGCGGTTCTGGCCCGAGACGACGGCCGTCGCGTCGCCCGTCCCTCGCAGTGGCAGCTGCTCGTTCGTGTAGACGGGTTGAAGCTTGGGATCCATAGGTCCTCCAAAACGGCCCGAAGCGGGCCGGATCAAGTGCTTAGACTAGCAGAAACCCTACAAGTTTCAATGACCTGGGCACCACGTCGGCCAAGGCTCGCGTGCTAAGATGCGCCCGCCTTGGGCGGAAATCAATGGGTTAGCTTCAAGTACCGGAAAGGCGCGTAGCGGGACGTAGGGGCGACCCTGAGCGCGGCATCGGGTCGACCGGCCACGCGCGAGGCACGCTTCGCCGTCGAGCGCTGGGTTTTCGACTGCGAGAACAGCAGGATGGGTGGCAGAGCGGTTGAATGCACCGGACTTGAAATCCGGCAATCGTGCAAGCGATTCGTGGGTTCGAATCCCACCCCATCCGCCAGACCCGGGCCAGGATGTTCCTTCGCACGTTCCCTCGCTTCTGATGCGCACGCGGCGTCAAGTGACGGCCGCGGTACCCCCCGGTCGCGCCGGCCGCGCGCGCGTGATGACTACATGCTGTCTGCGCGCAGCATGATCGGGCGAATGATTCGCGCCCACGTCGACGGTACCGGCGAGCACGACGTCCACCGTGTCGGCTCCGCCTGGCCGGCCATCAGTATTTGAAGCGCCCGGAACGCTTCGATCTGCTTGCCGACGCCGGGATCATCGCTGTATCCCACCAGCCACGTCGGGAACCAGCGGTCGCCGCACATTTCGTCGCCTATGCGTGTCAGATCACAGTGGCGCGCACCCGCTTCAAGGCGCACCCAGAGCCGGCCCAGATCAGCTTCATCGCCCTCGTGGATGCCCAGAAAGTGGGTCCCGGTGAATACCAGCATCCCGGATATGTGAAGCCGTTCGTTTGTTTGGCGCGCGGGGGCAATGATTTCATTGAGTCGCGCCGCAGAAAATGACGGCGCCATTGCGCTTGACCAGGCGATCTGACGTAACATGATTTCGCCCTTCGAAAGGGCGCGAAGCCGCAAAGGATTCGGGCAACGCACGCTTGCACAATGACAGCCGTGGTGTAGTTCCGGTCTGTGCGCTAGCTAACGAAGCACCGCGCAGGCTCCATGCTGCGGTCAAAGACGATGGAATGGGCGGACGCAATGGCCCGGTACGCCACGGCTTGCAAAAATCCCCGCTCTTTCGCTATGATTTTCGCCTGCGCATGGTTGACGAGGTTCGATACGGTCCCCAGGACACTCGCCACGGCACAGACCGGTCTCGCCGGCATGCCCATGTTGTCCTTGAACTCCTCGCCTACGTCCTGCGGCGCTCTTAATCACTGCATTCGGGTTTGGGGTTGCGCGCCTCATCGCATAGTCAGATGAAGGGAGCGCTGGTGTCAGGATAACCCTGTGACGCGCCGCCACAGCTTCGCCGCCGCGAACGCCTGACGCTCCCTCCGCCCGCGTGCGCACCATGTGACGGGTCGCCGATCTCCGGGGAGCCCGGCGCCATCAGTTGATCTTTCCATCGGCACGCGCGACGAGTGTCTCCAGCTCGTCCACCGCTTTGCCAGTTGAATCGGCTATCCAGCGGTGCTGTGCGGCCGCAAGAGGCTCGCTTGTACGTAGCGCATCCAGTAGTAGGTCGTGCATCTCGCGCGCGTAGCGGACGATGTTTCGCACGTCCGGCTCGACTGCCCAATCAGCCGCGGCGAGTCGCAGGCGCGCCTCGGCGATTGCAGCCTTGAGCGTCACGGCGATGCGGTCGAGTTCGCCGGCGTCCATGGTCCCATTCTGCGACGCGACATCGGGCTCAACCCGCCTTCCATACGAAAAAGGTGTTCGTCCTACAAGCGGCCACCCGGACGGTTCTCTTTTGGACCCGATAGCACAAAAGGCGATGCCGGCCACAGGCTAGGCGGAAGCCTTACCGTTGGATTCCTGAAATGCGTGGTCGGCGCGAGTGTCCTTACCGCCGCACTTGACGCCGTCGCACGCCGCCGGGCACTCGCGCGTGCAGATGCAG
Organism: uncultured beta proteobacterium; assembly: GCA_963851465.1. Classification (GTDB taxonomy): domain Bacteria; phylum Pseudomonadota; class Gammaproteobacteria; order Burkholderiales; family Casimicrobiaceae; genus VBCG01. Next base: position 2,665 of record CAWKPJ010000013.1, on the reverse strand, counting down.
GACTTGCCGTCGCAGCCGCCGGTGGCGGGCTAGCGGAGGAGAGCTTCTTCTGTCATTTGCCGCGATCTTCCGCGAAACCCATGCGCGTCGTCTACTGTCGACCAACGCGCGGCCGGGGGCGTGCGAAAAACTGGAATAATAGAAGGTCGGCCGCTCGGGCAAGAGAAGCCTGCCGATGCGGGCTGTTGCGGATTTGTGGCCGATTGGCTTGCGGCTCGGGCAAGGCGGATCACATGGATACAGGACACACCACAGACAAGCAACTTGCGGCCCTGGCCTCGCATCTGGCGGCACGGCGCAAGGCCATCATGCAGGCATGGCGCAAGGCTGTCGACCGCGATCCGGAAATGAATACTGGGACATCGCTCCCCAGAGCCCAACTCAACGACCATATTCCGGGCATATTGGAAGCCTTCGGACGCAAGTTGGTTGCTGCCGCCGGCAAAGGATACGCAGATGAGCACAAGAACGAAGGTGCGGCGCATGGCCTGCAGCGGTGGCAGCAAGGCTATGACCTACGGGAAGTGACCCGCGAGTGGGGCCGGCTGCAATTATGCGTGGCGGAGGAACTGGAAAACTACGCCTCCGCGCATTCGGAGGTTGAACCCAGCGTCATGTCTAGCGCCAGACGCGTGTGGGCGGAAATCTGCACTGAAGGCGTCAGCGAGAGCACCGCGAAATATTTCCAGTTGCAGCAGATCGAGGCAATGGGAAACGTACGGGATCTGGAGGGCGCACTGAAACAGATGGACAACCTGGAACGCCAGCGGGCCGATCTGTGGCGGGAAGCCGTACATGATCTGCGCGGCAATCTTGGCGTCGTGGCCAACGCTACCGCCGGGCTCAGCATGGAAGGCGTCCCTGAGCAGTTGCGCGATAACTTCGTCCAGATTCTCGCCAAGAACGTTTCATCGTTGCGTGATCTACTCGAAGAGATAACGAGTCTTGCCCGTTTGCAAGCTGGCCGTGAACAGCGCCAAGTGAAGCCGCTTGATGCCGCGGTCGTGCTAAGGGAATTATGCGCGCGAACTCTACCGCTGGCGGAAGCCAAGGACCTCTACCTGCATGTCGAGGGACCAGCCAATCTTGCAGTAGAAGGAGACTCAATCAAAGTCCAGCGTATCGCGCAAAACCTGCTCTTTAACGCGATCAAATACACTCCGCGCGGGGGCGTAACGTTGAGTTGGGGGGACAGTCGGCAAAACGATGCAAACCGTTGGATGCTGAGCATCCAGGACACCGGCCCTGGCTTTCACGCCGGCCCCGGTGCTCCAATAGCGGGAGCATTGGAAGACGCTACCGAGGAAGCGCGGCACGTCGAAGTTGCCGCGCGCGAAGCCGAAAGCCCCACAGTGCCGCCGCGAACCTGACGTGTCGATTGTTGCCGGTTCCGACAGGCGGTCCATCCATCAAGAGCGGGGCGAGGGCGTAGGCTTATCGATAGTTAAACGACTGTGCGAGTTGCTGGACGCGACGATGGAAATGGAGTCGAAGCCCGGCGAAGGGACGACTGTACGCATACTATTCCCGCGCTCATATGGGGGCTAAAGGTCGCGGCCAAGGCGCGTCCACTACGTCCCTGCGTTCACCGCCCCCTCTTGGTTGCGCGGTGTGCGCTTTGGGTAGGAAGTAGCCGTCGAGCCGCGTCCGCTCTCCGGCGTCGAAATCAGACTCAGAAAAGCAATGTAGACCGGCGGTGATGGTCTTGAATTTGGATTTCGTTACGCGTCGTCGCAAGCAGGCATCTTGCAAATTTCACTGTGACGGAATTGCCCCCTTGGGGGGCCTGGATACGCGCCTCAATTATTGCGGGGCATCGAATCGCTGCTCCGCATGCCCCGGCGGATCGTCGCTCGTCGCACGCGGCCCGATTTGCGCCGCATTCCGGGCACAGTGGCGACGAAAGCTGTGCCTGCTCGTTGCCGACCGCGGCGAGCGTCGGCCCATCGGAGGCGCAAAAGGGACACGGGCGGAGGTCAGACGGAACCATGGCACTATCCTGCCGTCGGCCTCCGGGAGGCGCAAATCGTAATCTGACAGGATGACGGCATGGCCTTGGGGGCAGGTTTGGGCGCAAGTCGTGGATGATTTGCCTCTACGCCCCGCAATGTGAATGTCACCCCTCCGCCAAATGCCAGTGGGGACTCTCGGCAATTTCCATGCGTAAGGGAGAGCGCATGCAAACGCCTTTCCGCATCAATCGATGCACCGTCACCTCGCTATTCTGTTTCGCGGCCGGCGCCGCGATCGCGGCTTCACCCATCGTCGAAATGGGCTCGCGTGACGCACCTGCAACTGCAGCCCGGCCTTCAGTAAAGTCGTACACGGTCAAGGACATTGCAGACGTTCCAAAGTTCGTTCTGGGGCGACTCGCCGCGCCGGGAACGCAAGAACTTTTTGCACGAAAGCTCTCGACAACGGATTCCCTGTCTTTTGGCCGTGAGCCATCGAAGCTTGGCCTCGACGGGCGCGTCCATGTTCCAGCCGGAATTGACGCAATACGCGTTGAAGTGACGTCTCCCACCGCCATGCACCTTCGCACCGCATGGCGCTTCGCTGACGACGCCGACTATTCCGTCACCGTGTTTGCGGGAAATGATCTCGGCAAGCCATTGACCAGTTCGACCGGCAGCAGCATGAACGGGGATACGCGCTTGATCTGGAG
>CAWKPJ010000012.1:0-114906 GCA_963851465.1 uncultured beta proteobacterium | reverse complement strand
ACTTCAGGGAATCGAACCATGTTTCTGCTCAAGACCAATCTGGTCGGCCAGCCGACGGGATTGAACAGTTTTCTCACGCCGGAGGAGTGTCGGGCGATCATCGAAATCGGCGAAAGTGGCCTGCGGCAGGCGAAGACCGACGACCACCAGGTCCACGAGAATTTGAGAAAGTCGGAAATCGCCTGGCTCAAACCGGCCAGCGGGCCTGCATGGCTCTTCGACAAGGTCAGGCAGTGCGTCAACGAACTGAACGCCAACTGGTTCGGCTATGCGCTGATAGGCCTGGAGGATGTGCAGTTCACCAAATATGCCTACAAGAAGGATGGCAGTCCCGACTTTTACGCGTCGCATACGGATACTCAGGCGCTTCCCGGCGGGACGGTCAGAAAGCTGTCGTTCACCGTTCAGCTCTCTGAGCCAGAGTCCTACGAAGGTGGAGAGGTCTTGCTGTACAACACGCTGGCCGACAACATGACGCTGAGCCGCAATGTGGGTTCGATCAGTTTTTTTCCTTCCTACACGATCCACGAGGTCTTGCCGGTCACACGCGGCACGCGGTTTTCGCTCGTTGGTTGGGCCCACGGTCCTGCCTTTGTCTAAGGCGTTCGCGTGAAGGAAAAATAGAGCGAGGCGCTGCGACTGTCCGCGCTTGCGACTCCATCAGCCGATTGGACGATGGAGCAGCGCTCCACGTCGCACGTACATTGGCGACATGACGACAAGCGCCACTCTCACTGAACGCCCCCGCGAACGCCTCCTCGCGCACGGCGCCGCTGCGCTGACGGACGCCGAGCTGCTTGCGGTGGTGCTCCGCACCGGCACGCGCGGCGCACCGGCGCTCGACATCGCGCACGAGCTGCTCGCGCGGCATCGCACGCTGGCGGGGATCTTCGATGCGCCCGTCGAGGCCTTGCGGCGCACTCGCGGGCTTGGCCCCGGCAAGGCGGCGCAACTGAAGGCGGGCGTGGAGCTCCTGCGCCGGGCGCTGATCGCCGAAGCGCGGCAGGCCTCGGTGCTTACTTCGCCCGAGGCGGTGCGCGACTATCTGCGGCTCTCGCTCGCAGCGCTGCCGCACGAGGCGTTCGTCGTGCTCTTCCTCGACAGCCAGCATCGGCTGCTCGCGGCCGACGAGCTCTTTCGCGGCACGCTCGCGCAGACGTCCGTCTATCCGCGCGAAATCGTCAAGGCCGCGCTCGCGCACAACGCGGCCGCAGTGATCTTCGCGCACAACCATCCGTCCGGCGTCGCCGAGCCATCGCGCGCCGACGAGCTCCTCACGCAATCGCTCAAGCAGGCGCTCGCGCTGGTCGACATCCGCACGCTCGATCATTTCGTCGTGGCGGGAAGCCGCGTCGTGTCCTTCGCGGAGAGGGGGTTGCTGTGACGTGACGGGCGCGAGCTTCCATACCTGTGGGTGGCGTATGCGATATTGAGTGGATTCGAGCGGGAACTTCGGGAGCGTGATGGGCAGAAGGGTGCTGGTCTGCGGTGGTGCCGGCTACATCGGCTCGCACATGTGCGAACAGCTCGCGGCGCATGGCATGGAGGTCGTCGTATTCGACAACCTGGCCGGCGGCCGGCGCGAGCACGTGCGATGGGGCGAGCTCGTCGTCGGCGACCTGCGCAATCCCGGCGAGCTGCAAGCGCTGTTCGACTCGCGCCGCTTCGACGCGGTGATGCAATTCGCCGGGAAGATCGTCGCCAGCGAGTCGGTGCGCGAGCCGATCTCCTATCACGAGCACAACGTGACCGGCATGCTCAATCTGCTCGACGCCGCGTGCGCGCACGACGCCCCACCCGTCGTGTTCTCGTCGAGTGCCGCCGTATACGGCGCTGCGCTTCACACACCGATCGACGAGGATCATGCCTGCGTACCGGTCACTCCCTACGGTCGCAGCAAGCTCGCTGCCGAGCGGATGCTGACCGATTCCCGGGCGGCCTACGGATTGCGCAGCGTCGCGCTGCGCTACTTCAACGCGGCCGGCGCGTCGGCCGGCGGCCTGATCGGCGAAGCGCACGAGCCCGAGACGCATCTGATCCCGAACGCGCTGCGCGCCGTCCAATCCGGTGCCCCGGTCGAGGTCTTCGGCGACGATTACCGCACCGCCGATGGCACCTGCGTGCGCGACTACGTTCACGTGCTCGACGTCTGCAGCGCACACCTCGCCGCGCTCGAGTATCTGTGGGGTGGCGGCGAGAACCTTGTGGTCAACGTCGGTTCCGGTGCGGGACATTCGGTGCTCGAAGTGATTGCGGAAGCTGAGCGTGTCAGTGGCCGACGCATTGCACGGCACGTCGCGGCACGGCGCGACGGCGATCCTCCGGTGCTCGTGGCAAGCACGCAGCGCGCGCGAAGCGTTCTCGGCTGGCAGCCGGTGCAAAGCGATCTTGGCGACGATCGTCGAGAGCGCGTGGCGCTGGGAGCAGCGAAGGGCGAGCGGAAAAGGCGGGCGTGAGCGAACTCCCCCGCGACCGCCTCCTCGGGACGGCGCCGCCACATGGGGTACCCAGGTTCGCGTGCCGTGCCATTTCAGTGTAGAGTATTAGCTAAGGTTAGCTAACTAAGGGACGGCCATGAATAGCCGCGAGCCGGTTAACGTTCACGACGCCAAGACGCACCTCTCAAAACTGCTTGAGCGGGTCGAGAAGGGTGAGGAGATCGTTCTCGCGCGGGCTGGCAAGCCGGTGGCCCGACTCGTGCCGATCGAGCCTGCAAAGAGGAAGCTTCGGCCCGGGCTCATGAAGGGACGCATGAGGATCGCCGCGGACTTCGACGCGCCGCTTCCCGACGACCTGCTCGAGCTTTTCGAGGGCCGTCGTTGAGGCTCCTCCTGGACACGCAGGTCTGCCTCTGGTTTCTGGCAAACCGACCCGCGTATCGCGCGCGGCGCGGTCGTGCCCTTGAAGACGCCGAGGCGGTTTTCGTGAGTGCGGCATCGGTGTGGGAAGCGGCGATCAAGGCGTCGATGGGAAAGCTGGACGTCAACGTCGCCGAGCTGATCGCCCAAATAGAGGCCAGTGGATTCAACCCGCTAACGGTTACGTTCGAGCACGCCGCCCGTGTAGCGTCGCTTCCCGCGTATCATCGCGACCCGTTCGATCGGTTGCTGGTCGCCCAAGCGGTCCACGAGACGATGCGCCTGCTTACGACGGATCGGACGCTCGCCCGATACTCCGAGCTGGTGATGACGGTCGACTAGGGGGTGGTCGCGCAACCCGTACTCGACCGGAGCCGCCTGGAGGGGACGCGGCAAGGGTGTCCGGAGGGGTTGCTCCACGCCTCGAAAACGGCGATAATTCATGGCTTTGCTGCGCCGTCCCGGGGTATCCCGGGGTTTTCACGTCCGGCGCCCCCACGAATTCCGAAGGAGCGAGCGATGGCTCGAGTCTGTCAAGTCACCGGCAAGGCCCCGATGGTGGGCAACAACGTTTCGCACGCGAACAACAAGACCAAGCGGCGCTTCCTGCCCAACCTGCAGCGCCGCCGCTTCTGGGTGGAGAGCGAGAACCGCTGGATCAGCCTGCGGCTGACCACGAACGCGCTGCGCACGATCGACAAGAACGGCATCGACGTCGTCCTGGCGCGACCTGCGCGCCAAGGGCGAGCACGTCTGACCTGACGCGCCGTCACGGAGAACACCATGCGCGAAAAGATCAAGCTCGAATCCATCGGCCGGCACCGGCCACTTCTACACGACGGACAAGAACAAGAAGATCATGCCCGAGAAGATGGAGATCAAGAAATTCGATCCCGTCGCGCGCAAGCACGTCAAGTACAAGGAAACGAAGCTCAAGTAAGAAGCGTCACCTTTCTTGACAAACACGCACAACACGCTCGGGGATCTCAAGTAGTAAGGATTTGATTCTTAGAGCGTTGGATGTGCGGGCATGTTGTTTGCAACGGATGGAAGACGAGTTGCGTCCTCGATTCTGTCCAGCACATCATGTCCAACGACCCGTCGCCCGATTTGGTAGCCACCGTACAGGAAAACCAGACCGCGGAAGTGAAGCGCCGCGAGGCACGGCGTCGGTTCCTGTTGCGGACCACCGCGACATCGGGTGTCGCGATCGTCACGCTTTGCCACCAGCGCAATGCTTCGGCGACGAACAAGCTCGTGTCCACCGAGGCGGTGTGCGCCTCCATCGGCGGCACGTCGATGGGACAGGCCCAAGGCTCGATCCCCGGCGTCATGCGGGTGAAGTGCCACCTGTAGCAAACCGTCGCTCCCTCTGAGCGACGCGTCCGCCAGTCACGCCTTCCCGCTCATGGCCAACGCCGCGCCCGATACGCGCTGGCGCCTCACCGTTGCTGAGCCGTTTCCGCTGCGCTGCTGGGAGGGGGACTATGTCGTCTACAATTCCCTCTCCGGTGATACCCACCTCCTCGACATCGTTTCCGGTCACGTTCTGACGCGCATCCTGGAATCGCCGGCCCGCGCGAGCGAACTGCGTTCCCGCGTGGCGGCGTTTCTCGAGGTTCCGAACGACGCCGCCGTCGATGTGCAGGTGAAAGAGATCCTCGATGCGCTCGACGATCTCGGCCTGATCGAACCCGAAGCCGGGTGCTGATCGGCGACATTTCGCGCGCCGAACTGCGGTCCCGCCTGCGCGGGGCGGGCGTGCATCTCGTCACCGGCGCATTCACGATTCACGTGCGTGCCGAGTTGCCGCATTTCGTCGATGAGTTCGCAGAGATGTACGCGGATTTCACCGTCGAGGAGCCGCCCGGCATCGACGATGCCAGCGTGCGCGTCGCCGCAGCTTCGGGCTGGCGCTGGCGTTCCGGGGCTCAGGCGATGGCCTGGATCGCGAACGAGCCCGCGTTCGGTCCCGTGCCCGCGGACCTGGCCTACACGGTCTTCGAGACGGCGCTCAACTGGTGCGTCGCCTTTTCCGACGTCGCGCCGATGTTTCTGCACGCCGCCGTGCTCGAGCGCGACGGCCGGGCATTGATCCTGCCCGCGCCGTCCGCGTCGGGAAAAAGCACGCTGTGCGCGGCGCTCGCGTGGCGCGGGTGGCGGCTGTTCTCGGACGAGATGGCCATCTTCGACTTCGACAGCGGCGACCTGCGCCCCAATCCACGCCCGGTATCGCTGAAGAACGCGGCGATCGACGTCGTGCGGGCGATCGAGCCCCGCGCGTCGGTCAGCCGCACCTACCGCGGCACGCCCAAGGGCGACGTCGCGTACATGCGTCCTCCTGCGACTGCGGTGACTCGCGCACTGGAGACGGCTACGCCATCGCTGGTGGTGACGCCGAAATACGTCGCCGGTGCGCCGACGGAGATCGTCCGCCTGCAAGGCCGCGAAGCGTTCGAGCTGCTCACGGCCAATTCGGTCAACTACGCGACGATGCTCCGCTGGGGCTTCGACCGCATCGTCGGCATGGTGGAGCGCTGCATCGTCTGCCGGATGACATATTCGGATCTCGATGCCGCCACGGTAGCCCTCGACCGGCTGCATCGCGAGGCAATGGCCCGGAGCGCCCCGTCGTGACCGAGCCCGTCCCTCGCCACCGCCTGATTTCGATTCTGCTGGATCCGCGCGGCGCGACGCGCCTCGATGCCGGCGAGTTGAACCTCGTCATGCTGCAGGCGCGGCGGGCCGGCGTGCTCGCGCGGCTCGGCGACGCGCTGGACGACGCGGGCCTGCTCGATCGAGTCCCGCGCAAGGCGCGCGACCATTTCCGCGCCGCGCGCATCGCGGTGCGATCGAGCCAGACCGCCGTGCGGTTCGAGGTCAATCGCGTCCGCCGCGCGCTGGTGGATGCGGACACGCCCATTGTCCTGCTGAAGGGCGCCGCCTACATGATGGCCGGCCTGCCGCCCGCCCGCGCGCGCCTGATCGGCGACCTCGACGTCATGGTGCCGCGCGAAAGGATCGAGACCGTCGAACGGATGCTGCTCGACCGCGGGTGGAAGACGCCGGTGCAGGACGACTACGACGATCGCTATTACCGCGAGTGGTCGCACGAGATTCCGCCGCTGATGCACCCCGACCGCGAGACGGCGGTCGACGTTCATCACACGATCGCGCCGTTGACGAGCCGGCTTCGGCCTGACGCGAGCGCGTTGATCGCCGCGTCGCTGCCGTTGGCGATCGCCCCGCTGCGCGTGCTGGCACCAGCGGACATGGTGCTGCACAGCACGATCCATCTGTTCAACGATGAAGTCGGCAAGCCGCTGCGCGATCTGTTCGATTTGCACGACCTGCTATGTCACTTCGGCCAGCAAGCGGAGTTCTGGCGCGAGCTTGTCGAGCGCGCAAAGTTCCTGGGATTGGGTCGCCCGCTCTACTACATGCTGCATCAGGCGCGCACGCTGCTTGGAACGCCGGTCCCTGCAGAGACGATCGCGGCCGCCGATGAACTCGGGCCCGGATCGCTCGGCGCAACGCTCATGGAAAGCGCGTTCCGCCGCTACTTCCTGCCCGAGCCGCCGGAGGGACGCGCTTCGGTGGCGACCGTTGCCGCGCGCCACTTTCTCTACCTCAGGACGCATTGGCTAAGGATGCCGCCCGGATTGCTGGCGCGACATCTGGCCGTCAAGGCCGCCCGCCGGACGCGCGAACGATTCGCGCGTCAGCCCGCAGCGGATGCATGATCCGCGGCCGCTGTGGCGGCCGCGGCGAACCGCGCCGGGTCAGGCGTAGCGGCGGAGCTTGAGCGAGAACTGCGCGAGCGGCGCGATGCCCGACGCTTCGGCGCGGTGGCACCAGTCCTGCAGCCGCGCGAGCAGCTGCTCGGACGACTCGGTCGAGCGCTCCCACAGCGCCGACGAGCTCCTGGCGCATCGCGTAGATCGTGCGCGAGCGCCTTGCTCTTGCGCGAGCGCGTCGTCGAGGCTGCGCGCGCTCGGCGTCGGTGAGCGTCGCGGGATCGGCGAGCAGCCAGCGCTTCATGCGCTGCGCAGGCTCGGCACGTCGCATGCCGCGTCGCGGCCGCGCGCTCGCGCAGCGTCGCGAGCTCGGCCGCGCAGGTCGCCTTCAGCGAGCGCGCGTAGCTCGTCGCCACCGCGTAGCGATGCGTGATCACCGCCTGCAGCGTGGCGAGGTCGGGCACCGCCTTCGTCGCGGTCGAACTTCAGATCTGCGGCGCGACCTTGCGCACCGTGGCGAGGCCGCAGCGCTGCGAGCATGCGGATGTACATCCAGCCGATGTCGAACTCGTACCACTGCGACGACAGCTTGGCCGACGTGCCGTAGGCGTGGTGGTTGTTGTGCAGCTCCTCGCCGCCGATCAGGATGCCCCACGGCACGATGTTGCGTCGACGCGTCGGCGCACGCGAAGTTGCGGTAGCCCCAGTAGTGGCCGATGCCGTTGATGATGCCGGCGGCGGTGACCGGGATCCACATCATCTGGACCGCCCAGATCGTCGCGCCGATCGGGCCGAACAGCATGAGGTTGACCGCCAGCATCAGGCCCACGCCCTGCCAGCGAGAAGCGCGTGTAGACGTTGCGCTCGATCCAGTCGTCGGGCGTGCCGTGGCCGTACTTGTCGAGCGTCTCCTGGTTCTCGCGACTCGGCGCGATAGAGCTCGGTGCCCTGCCAGAAGCACCGTCTCGATGCCGCGCGTCTGCGGGCTGTGCGGGTCGTCGGGCGTCTCGACCTTCGCGTGGTGCTTGCGGTGGATCGCGACCCATTCCTTGGTGACCATGCCGGTGGTGAGCCACAGCCAGAAGCGGAAGAAATGCGATGACGACCGGATGCAGGTCGAGCGCGCGGTGCGCCTGGCGCGCGGTGCAGGAAGATCGTGACCGACGCGATCGTGACGTGCGTCATCACCAGCGTCGACGACGACGTAGCCCCACCACGGCAGGGCAGACAGACCGTGGGACAGCGAACGACAGCAAATCGTAGGTCATTGATTTTCCGTTTGTATGTGTAGAAGCCCTGCTGCAAGTGGGCTGTTTGGCGTCAACCCGTCATTGTACGCGAAGACGGCCGCTCGGCATATGGCGGTTGCCCTTACCCGGCGCAAGGCGCTGCGCACGATTATCGCGGGCGCCTTGGGGGATCCTGCGGGGTCGCGCCGGGAGTGGCTCGCATCCGGGTCGCTGCCGATGCAGGCCCGGCCGGCAGATCGACGATGCGGATGTCGCGCTGCGGGTAGGGCAATGCGCGATGCCGTTCGCCGCGAACGCCGTCCAGAATCGCGCGGTTGATCGTCGCTGCGCACGTTGCCCTGGCCGTTCTCCGGATCGCTGATCCAGACGCCGAGCTCGAGGTCGATGCCGTTCTCGCCGAAGCGTCGACGAACTGCGCGACGGGCGGGTTCGGCGTCGTCCAGCAGCGCGCGGCTCGGCGCCGCGCGCGCCTCTTCCATCAGCGCCAGCGCGCGCTCGACGTCGCTGTCGTAGGCGACCTGCACCGGGAGCGCCGACGCGGATGTCGCGGCGTCGTGTACGAGTGGTTGAGCACGGTCGTGGTGACCAGCGTCTCGTTGGGCACGATCGCCTCGATGCCGTCGAGGCTGCGCACGACGACGTAGCGCGACGTGACCTTGCGACACCTGCCCATGCCGGCCGTCGACGGTGACCATGTCGCCGAGGCGGATCGACCGGTCGAGCAGGATCGTGAAGCCGGCGATGTAGTTCGCCGCGAGCTTCTGCAGGCCGAGGCCGATGCCGACGCCGAGCGCGCCGCCGAACACCGTCAGCAGCGTGAGATCGAAGCCGATCGCCTGCAGCGCGATCAGCACGCCGACGACGAGCAGCACCGCGCGCACGAACTTCGCCAGCACCGCGCGCAGGTTCGCTGTCGATATGCGTCGCGCGCAGCAGCCGCTGCTCGATGAGCCCCGAGAGCCACAGCGTGACGATCAGCGTGAACACGACGGCGAGCACGCCCTTGCCGATCGTCAGCAGCGAGATCTGCGTCTTGCCGATCGGGATCCGCACCTCGTCGAGCTCGTCGGCGATCTCGGGCAGCACGCCGAGAAGATACAGGACGAAGAGCCCCAGATCGATGAAGGAGATCGCGCGCTCGGACGTCGGCAGCCAGCGCCGGCGTGCGAACAGGCGGCGCATCGCGTAGACGAGCATGCGGATCGCTGCGAGCGCGATCAGCAGCGGCATGGCGATGGCAAGGAAGAACGGCGCGCCGACGTAGCGGCGGTAAACGAAGCTCGCGAGTGCCACGAGCGCGAGCCCCGTCACCGGAAAGACGACGCGCGTGAAGCTCGCGTGCAGTCGGGGATTCTTCTGCGCGGCGCCGTCCTCGCCGCGCGCGCGCAGCGCCCGGCGCTCGACGAGCCACGCACTGGCGAGGCACACGGCGACGAGTCCGAGGTCGACCCAGCCATGCCGCGTCGACAGCGCGGTTTCGATGCGGCCGAAGTCGATCGTTTCGAGCATGACGCGAGTTTACCTTCCCGGTGCGTCGTCGCAGGCAGGCGGACGACCTGCTACCCGCCGTGACACAACGCGGTCAGGGCGCGCCGTCGTAGCGCTGCGCGTTTTCGCGCAGCTTGAGCAGGTTCGCGCGGTACTGCGCCGCGAGCGCGGGGTAGTTGCGGATGATCAGCACGTTCTCGGCGTTGCGGAACTGCGCCGCGGACGTGAAGTTGTAGCTGCCGGTGACGAGCGTCGCCGCGGCGGCATCGGCGTCGACGATGAGCACCTTGTTGTGCGCGGCGATGAAGTTCGCGTCGAGCCACACCGGCACGCCGTCCCGCGCAAGGCCGGGGATGGCGCTGGCCGCGAGCTCGAGTGTCTGCGCGCGGTCGGCCACTATCGCGACCACGACGCCGCGGCGGTGCGCGGCGAGAAGTGCGCCCGCGATCTTCTTGCTGGTGAAGCTGAACGCCTGCACGAGCACCTCGTGCCGGGCGCCGTCGATCACCGCGACAAGACGCGTGTCGATCGGATCGCCCGGCGTGAACAGCGCTTCGAGCGTGGCCTTCGCCGGCGGCTTCGCTTCACGCGCAGCCGCGCCAGGCGCTGCGATCGTGACGGCGCAGGCGAGCGCCAGCGCCGCCACGCTGGCGCGCGAGCGCGATGTCACCGGCTGCGCTCCAGGACCGCGGCGAAGAAGCCGTCGCAGCCGTGCCGGTGCGGAAGCAGCCGCAGCCGCGGTCCGGTGTCGAGCGCGATGCCGGCGCGCGCGAGCTCGGCCGCGGCATCGCCTCGCTGCGAACTGCGGATGCGCGGCGAGGAACGCGTCGACGATCGCGTCGTTCTCCTCGGGCAGCACGCTGCACGTCGCGTAGACGAGGCGGCCGCCGGGCTTCACCAGCGTCGCCGCGGCCGGCGAGGATCGCGCGCCTGCTTGGCGGCGAGCTCGGCGACGTCGGCGGGCTGCTGCCGCCATTTGAGGTCGGGATTGCGGCGCAGCGTGCCGAAGCCGGTGCACGGCGCGTCGACCAGCACGCGGTCGATCTTGCCGGCGAGGCGCTTGACCTTCGGCGTCGCGCTCGTGCGCGATCACCTGCGGGTGCACGTTCGACAGCCCCGAGCGCGCGAGCCGCGGCGTGAGGTTGGCGAGCCGCTCTGCCGACACGTCGAACGCGTAGAGGCGTCCCTGCGAGCGCATCAGCGCGCCGAGCAGCAGCGTCTTGCCGCCGGCGCCGGCGCAGAAATCGACGACCATGTCGCTGCGCCGCGGCGCGACGAGGTAGCCGACGAGCTGGCTGCCTTCGTCCTGCACCTCGAGGCGGCCGTCGGCGAGCCACGGATGCCGCGCGAGCGACGGGCGGCCGGCGACGCGCATGCCGAGCGGCGAGTAGGGCGTCGGCGACGGCGTCGATGCCGGACGCGGCGAGCGCCGCGAGCGCGTCGTCGCGCGTCGCCTTCAGCGGATTGACGCGCAGGTCGAACGGCGCGCCGGCGTGCCACGCGCGCGCGAGCGCGGCGCGCTCCGTCGTCGCCGTAGACGTCGCGCCGAGCCGCTCCCACAGCCAGTCGGGCAGGTCGGCGGCGACGGCGTCGGTAGTCCGGCGCGGCGGATGCGCGCCTTGAACGCGGCGAGCCATGCGCCTTCGTCGCGCCGCAACGCGCCCTCGAGCTCGCGCAGCGAATGGCCGAGCTCGCGCACCGCGACGGCGAGCGCGAGACGGCGCGGCTGCGTCGCTGCCGCGAGCGCCTCGAGCGAGCGCTTGCGCCGCAGGTACGCGAACACGCCGTCGGCGATCGAACGCGCGGTCGCGCTGGCCCATCTCCGGGTGCGCGCGAAAGAACGCGGAGCAGCGCCGCGTCGGCCGGCATGTCGAGCGCGTGCGACGCGCGCGATCGCGTCGGCGAGCCCCGTCTGACGCTGGTTCGCGCGCAGACGCGTCATTGCGTCATGGTCTGCTACGCGTTGCTCGTCGACGCGGATCGCGTCGAGCAGCACCTCGACGGTGCCGCGCGCCGTGTTGCGTCACGCGCATCTTGACCGGCGACGTAGCGCAGCGACGGCGCGAGCCAGACGTAGCGCGTCGGTCTTGCCGTCGTCGCTGCGCCGGTGCCAGCGCTCGGTCTCGATCTCGCCGTGCGCCCACTCGATCGTCTCGGTGCGCTTCGCGCGTCGATCGTGTAGCGTGACGACGCGGCGCGTGGTCACGAGCGAACAGCGTCTGCCGGTCGTCGGTGGGCGGCGTGAAGTAGCACTGCCACATCAGCGCCAGCGGATCGAACGTCGGCAGCTCGAGCGGCGCGCGTCTTGTCGTCGTGCAGCGTGACGATGCCGGCTTCCCAGTCGAAGCGCGCGGATTCGCGCCGGTCGCTGCTGCCGCGCTCGACGGTGAACTCCTGCGGCAGCAGGCCTTCCGGCGTGATGAGGCCGCGGCTTTCGACCTTGCCCTGGCCGCGCAGAACAAGCGCGGCGAGGCCGCGCGCCTCGCCGACGGTGGCGATGCGGTAGCGATTGCCTTCGTGCTCGAAGCGATACGTCGCCTCGCCGATCAGGAAGCCCTGCGTGCCGAAGAACACCTTGTAGGCGAGGTCGACGCGCGGCGGCAGCGTCTTGTCGGGCGTCGGCGGCGCGGGCGGTGCGCAGCGGCGGTCGCCTCGACCAGCGCGGGCGGCGGCTCGGCGCGGCGCCTCGGCGATGCGTCGGTGCGGTCTCCGGCGACGTCCGGCGCCGCACCGGGCCTACCGGCGCGGCAGCGGGCGGCCGGTGCGGCGCCGGCTTGGCGCGCGGCTGGGCGCTTCGGCTTCGGCCGGGGCGACGGCGGCGCCACGGTCGGCGCCGGCGGCGGCGGCAGCTCGGTCAGCGTCGCCGTCAGCACCGTGTCCTCGGGCGGTGTCGGGCATCTCGGCCGGCCACAGCGACCACAGCGCATGGACGAGCGAGCGACAGCGCGAGCGCGACCCGCAGCGACGCGCCGCGCGCGCCAGCTACGCGGCGTTCCCGTATCGGGCGCGATCGCGGCCGGAAGCGGAGCGGAGGACGCCATCGACATGAATGGACGCGCGAAGGGCCGGACGGTTCGGCGGCGCGTCAGCGCGCCGGCGCGCGCACCGGCGGAACCGTCAGCGCATCGTCGGCGCGGCCCATGCGCACGTCAACGCGCACGCGGCCCGCGTCGATGACGAGCCGGCCGCGCAGTACCAGCCGACGGCCGCCGGCAGCAGCCGGTGCTCGACCGCGAGCACGCGCGCCGCGAGCGTCGCCTCGTCGTCGCCGTCGCGCACCGGCACCGCCGCCTGCGCGACGATCGGGCCGCACGTCGACGTCCGGCGTCACGAAGTGCACGGTGCAGCCGTGCACGCGCACGCCGTCGGCGAGCGCGCGCCGGTGCGTGTGCAGGCCCGGGATACGAGCGGCAGCAGCGACGGATGGATGTTGAGCATCCGGCCCGCGTAGCGCGCGACGAACGCGCGCGCCGAGCACGCGCATGAAGCCCGCGAGCACGACGAGGTCGGGCTCGCCGGCGTCGATGCGCGTCGGCGAGCGCGGCGTCGAACGCCTCGCGCGTCGCGATAGCGCGCGGTGATCGACGACGCGCGGTCGCGATGCCGTGCGTCGCGCGCGATGGCGAGGCCCGCCGGCGTCGGGCCGATTGCGACGATCACGTGCGTGACGGCTGCCGTCGAGCGTCGCCGCGCGCGTCGGCGTGCGAGCAGCGCAGCCGAGGTTCGAGCCGCGGCCGGAGATCAGGACGGTGATGCGCGGCGAGCGCCATCGATGCCGTCGGCGTCGCGGCTCAGACGACGACCGTCGGCGCGCTCGCCCGCGGGCTGCGCGACGATCGCGCCGATGCGATGACGCGCGCTCGCCGGCGCGCGTCGAGCATCGGCGATCGCGCGCTCGGCGTCGCTCGGCGGCGACGACGACGACCATGCCGATGCCGCAGTTGAACACGCGGTGCATCTCGGCGTCGGCGACGTTGCCGTGCTGCTGCAGCCAGTCGAAGATCGGCGGGCGCGGCCAGCGCGACGCGTCGAGGCGCGCCTGCACGCCCGGCGGCAGCATGCGCGGCACGTTCTCGATGAGGCCGCCGCCGGTGATGTGCGCCATGCCCTTGACCGGC
This sequence comes from uncultured beta proteobacterium, assembly GCA_963851465.1. Lineage (GTDB taxonomy): Bacteria > Pseudomonadota > Gammaproteobacteria > Burkholderiales > Casimicrobiaceae > VBCG01. Next base: position 101,455 of record CAWKPJ010000012.1, on the reverse strand, counting down.
AGCGTCGCGCATCAGCGCGAGCACCGGCTTCACGTAGATGCGCGTCGGCGCGAGCAGCGCGTCGGCCGAGCGTCGTCGCCGTCGAACGGCGCGTCGAGGTCGGCGCCGCGCGTCGTCGACGATGCGCGCGGATCAGCGAGTAGCCGTTGGAGTGCGGGCCCGCTGGACGCGAGGCCGAGCACGACGTCGCCGGCGCGATCGCGCGGCCGTCGATGATGCTGCGTCTTCTCGACCACGCCGACGGCGAAGCCGGCGAGGTCGTATTCGCCGGCCGCGTACATGCCGGGCATCTCGGCGGTCTCGCCGCCGATCAGCGCGCAGCCCGCCTGCTCGCAGCCGTGCGCGATGCCCTTGATCGACGTCGCGCGGCGACGTCGACGTCGAGCTTGCCGCACGCGAAGTAGTCGAGGAAGAACAGCGGCTCGGCGCCCTGCACGAGGATGTCGTTGACGCTCATCGCGACGAGGTCGATGCCGATCGTGTCGTGGCGGTCGAGCGCGAACGCGAGCTTGAGCTTGGTGCCGACGCCGTCGGTGCCGGCGACCAGCACCGGCTCGCGGAAGCGCTTGCCGATCTCGAACAGCGCGCCGAAGCCGCCGATGCCGGCGAGCACCTCGGGGCGCATCGTGCGCTTCGCGAACGGCTTGATGCGCTCGACCAGCGCGTCGCCGGCGTCGATGTCGACGCCGGCGTCGCGGTAGGAGAGGGACGTCGGGAGCGCGGGCGGCGGCATCGGTGGGACGCGCGCGACATCGGCAGCGTCGGACCGGTGAGTGAGCGCGCGCGGGCGAACCGGTACAATGCGACCGCCGCGCCGGTCGCATGCGATCTGCGCGCCGAATTCTACCGGAAATGACACAGCTCCGCCCGGCGCTCGCGCCGCCGACGCTGCCGCACGCGACCGCCGCCCGCGACTCGCCGTGCCGCCGCCGCGTGACGCGCGCCGCGCTCGCACGCCGCGCCGCGTGCTCACGCTGCGCAACTACCTGTGGATCGTCGGCGCGCGCGATCGTGATCGTCGCTCGGCGCTGCGCTGCCTCGGCCCGGTGCTGACGCCGTTCCTGATCGGCGCGATCCTCGCGTACCTCGGCACGCCGCTCGTCGACTGCGCTGCAGCAGCGCGGCGTGTCGCGCGCGCTGGTCGACGCTCGTCGTCGTGCTGCTGTTCGGGCTCGTCGATCTTCGCGCTGTTCCTCGTGCTGGTGCCGCTCGTCCAGGCGCGAGGTGACGCTCGCCGCGCAGCGCTGCCCGAGCTCTTCGACGCAGGCGCATGGCGCGCGTCGCGCCGTGGCTCGAGGAGCACTTCGGCATCGACGCTCGCGCTCGACCTCGCGGCGCTCCGCGACGTTCGTCGCCGAGAACGTCGACGAGCGCGCAGGACCTCTCGCTGCAGCTGCTGTCGGGCGTCAAGACCGGCGGCCTGATCCTGCGTGTCGATCCTCGTCAACCTCGCGCTGATCCCGGTCGTGATGTTCTACCTGCTGCGCGACTGGCAGATGATCGTCGAGCGGCTGGACGACCTGGTGCCGCGCCGCTGGCACGGCAAGATCGCGCGCGATCGCGCGCGACATCGACGCGCGTGCTCGCCGAGTTCCTGCGCGGGCAGGTGCATGGTGATGATCGTGCTCGCGGTCTACTACGCGATCGGCGCTGTCGATCGCCGGGCTCGACCGCGCGTTCGCGATCGGCATCCTCACCGGGCTGCTCGTGTTCATTCCCTACGTCGGCTTCGGCCTCGGCCTCGTGCTCGGCGTGCTCGCCGCGCTGCTGCAATGGAACGGCTGGCCCGGGTTCCTCGCGGTGCTCGCGGTCTACGGCATCGGCCAGCTCCTCGAGAACTACGTGCTGCTGCCGTTTCTGGTCGGCGACCGCATCGGCCTGCATCCGCTCGCGGTGATCTTCGCGCTGCTCGCGTTCGGCCAGCTGTTCGGCTTCGCCGGCGTGCTGCTCGCGCTGCCGGTGTCGGCGGCGCTGCTCGTCGGCCTGCGCCACCTGCGCGCGGCGTACGTCGACCTCGCCGCTGTATCGGCGACGACGCGACTAGGCCGGCAGCGATGGAGCAGCTGATCTTCGAGCTCGCGCCGCCGGAGCCGCCGTCGTTCGCCAATTTCGTCGCCGGGCGCAACGCCGAGGCGGTGGCGGCGCTCGTCGCGCTCGCGCGGGGCGCGCTGCGCGAGACCGGTGTCGTGCTCTGGGGCGCCGCCGGCGTCGGGCAAGACGCATCTGCTGCGCGCGACGGTCGCGGCGGCCGCGGATGCCGGGCGCACGGCGCTCTACATCGACGATCCGCGCGTCGCGGACCCGGAGGCGGCCGCGCCGGGCGTTCTGGTCGCCGTGGACGACGTCGATTCGGCGGACGGCCCGGCGCAGGCGCGGCTGTTCACGCTCTACAACGCGCTCGCCGCGGCACGGCGGCCAGCTTGCTGGCGCGCCGCGTGCGCGGCCGCCGGCGCACTCGCGCTGCGCGACGACCTGCGCACGCGGCTCGGCTGGGGCCTGGTCTACGAGATCGTTCCGCTCGCCGACGCCGACAAGCCGGCGGCGCTCGCGAGCTACGCGCAGGCCCGCGGTTTCCGGCTCGGCGACGACGCGATCGCCTATCTGCTCGCGCACGGCCGCCGCGACATGGCCACGCTCGTCGCCACGCTCGACGGCGCTCGACCGCCACTCGCTGGCGCACGGCGGCCGGTCACCGTGCCCTGCTGCGGGAATGGCTCCAGCGCGACATCGCCCTCGACGACGGGTCCTGACCGTCCCTGTCAACCGCCCCTCCGACGCCGGCGTTAAAGGCGGCGACACGGAACAACCGCTGTCGCATTCCCCAAAACCCTGAGGACCACATCGATATGAACAAGCTCCTGACCGGCCTGTGCGCTTTCGCGTTCGCGGCCACCGCGTACGCCCAAGCCCCGGCCCCTGCCACCCCCGCCAAGCCGGCCGAGCCGATGAAGGCTGCCGAGCCGATGAAGGCCGCCGCGCCGGCGAAGGCCGCCGTCGAGACGCCCAAGGCCGCGGAAGCGCCGAAGGTCGCCGCCCCGGTGAAGGCGGAAGCCGCCAAGCCGGTCGTGAACGAACCCGCGAAGCCCGCGACCGCTGCGACGACCAGCAAGGCGGCGCACAAGTCGACGAAGAAGGTCAAGCCAGCGACGCCGAAGGCGACGGCCGCCCCGGCCGCGACGACGGACAAGCCGGCGAAGTGACGTGCGCGCAACGCGGTACCGCAGATTTTCGGCGCCGCGTTGCCAAAGGACTTGCAATGCCGTATGATTTCAAGGCTTTGCACGTAGGTTCCAAGCGACGCCCACGCTTCCTCACCGCAGGCCGCGACCCGCGTCAATCACGAAATACTCGAGGAGAACACAGATGAACAAGCTGCTCGCTACGTTGATCGCCGGCACGTTCGCGTCGGTGCGTCGTCGGCCTTCGCGCAAGCCGCGCCGCCAGACGCCGGCACGCCGACGCCTGCCATGCAGAAGGAAGCGGCGAAGGACCCGAAGGGCTCGGCGCAGCGTACGCAGAACCCGGCGGCCGAGCAGACGCAAGCCGCAGAAGTCGAAGGACGGCGCCGCCGCGGTGCGAAGTCGAAGGAACAGCCACGGACCAAGTCGAAGTACGACGAGAAGGCAGCGCAGCAGCTGTCGAGCAACGGCGCGACGAACCGCCGCGCAGGCGAAGGCGAACGTCGCCGCGTCGAAGGCTCAGAGCGCCGAAGCGCGAGAAGATGCCGGACATCAGCAAGCTGACGAAGGAACAGCAGAAGGAGCTCGTATCGCCAGCTGCAGAAGCAAAACGCCGGCGGCTAAGTCGGTCTCGCAGTCGCGCAGGAGGGCAGGGGCCTCAAAGTCCCTGCCCTTTTGTTTTGGGGCGATGCGCTCGCGTCGCGCCGGCGACCGGGGCTTCCAACGGATCATGAGAGAAATCGAAACGCCGCGCCCCGCCGTCACCGTCGCGCCGATCGTCGAGCGCGACGGACGCTTCCTGCTCGTCGAGGAGGAAACGCGCGCGCGGCCTGCGGCTCAACCAGCCCGCCGGTCACCTCGAGTCGGGCGAGATCGCTGCCCGCCGGCGCCGCGCGCGAGACGCTCGAGGAAACCGGCTGGCGCGTCGACGCCGACCGCGCTCGTCGGCATCTATCGCTGGGAGGCGCCGGACAACGGCGCGACGTTCGTGCGCTTCGCGTTCTGCGGCGACGCGGTGCGCGCACGACGCGGCGCGGCCGCTCGACGTCGGCATCGTGCGCGCGCTGTGGCTGACCTACGACGAGATCGTCGCGCGGCGCGACGAGCACCGCAGCCCGCTCGTCCTGCGCTGCATCGACGACTATCGCGCGGGCCGGCGCTGGCCGCTCGACTTCGTCACGGAGATGCGCTGACATGCCGCGGCGCGAGCGCGTGATCGTCGGCATGTCGGGCGGCGTCGATTCGTCGGTCGCCGCGTGGCTGCTGAAGCAGCAGGGCTTCGAGGTCGTCGGCGTCTTCATGAAGAACTGGGAGGACGACGACACCGACGAGTACTGCACGTCGCGCGAGGACCTCGTCGACGCGGCGGCGGTCGCCGACGTCCTCGGCATCGAGCTCGAAGCGGTCAACTTCGCGGCCGAGTACCGCGAGCGCGTGTTCGCGCAGTTCCTGCGCGAGTACGAGGCGGGGCGCACGCCGAATCCCGACGTGCTGTGCAACAGCGAGATCAAGTTCCGCGCGTTCCTCGACCATGCGCTCGCGCTGGGCGCCGACCGCATCGCGACGGGCCACTACGCGCGCGTGCGGCGCGCGTCGGCGCGCCGAGCGCGTCGAGCTGCTGAAGGCGCGCGGACGCGGCGCAAGGACCAGAGCTACTTCCTGCACCGGCTGACGCAGGAGCAGCTCGCGCCGGTGCTGTTTCCGCTGGGCGAGATCGCCAAGCGCGACGTGCGCGCGATCGCGCGGCGCGAGGGCATCCCGACGTAGGCGAAGAAGGACTCGACCGGCATCTGCTTCATCGGCGAGCGGCCGTTCCGCGATTTCCTCGCGCGCTACCTGCCGCGCACGCCGGGGCCGATCGTCACGCCGGACGGGCGCGACGGTCGGCCGCCACGAGGGGCTCGCGTACTACACGCTCGGGCAGCGGCAGGGCCTCGGCATCGGCGGCACGCGCGACGGCGAGCGACGCGCCGTGGTTCGTCGCCGGCAAGGATCGCGCGCGCAATGCGCTCGTCGTCGTGCAGGGCCACGACCATCCGCTGCTGTATCGGCGCGACGGTCGACGCGATCGACATGCACTGGATCGCGGGCTCGACGCCGGCGCTGCCGCGCGCGGCTCGCCGCGAAGACGCGCTACCGGATGGCCGACGCCGCGTGCACGGTCGAGCGCGGCGACGGGTGCGCTATCGCGACCGCTTCGACGCGCCGCAGTGGGCGCCGACGCCCGGGCAGTATCTCGTGCTCTACGACGGCGACGTCTGCCTGGGCGGCGGCGTGATCGCTGCAACTGCGAATCCGGACGAGCGCGAGCTCGCGCCGGCGCACGCCGAGGATTCGACACGTTGAAGCTCGCGGATCCCGATCTGCGGCGGACCTGGCTATTCGGTCCTGGCGCAGACGCCGCCGCGCTCGTCGCGATGACGGGTAGCGGCGCCGACGCGCTGATCGTCGACCTCGAGGACTTCACACCTCCGCCTCGCCGCGACGAAGCGCGGCGCGGGCTCGGCCCCCTGATGAAGCATTGGCGTGATGCAGGTCGCATCGCCGCGGTGCGCATCAATGCGCTCGAGGGCGACGGTCCAGCCGACCTCGAGGCCGCGATGCCGGCGCGGCCGGACGTCATCGCCTATCCGATGGCGGTCAGCGCCGCGCAGATGCGCGCACTGGACGCGGCCATCGCGGAGTGGGAAAGGAAGCTCGGCCTCGCGCAAGGCGCGACGGAAATCGTGCCGGTCTGCGAGACGGCGCTCGGCGTGGTGGACGTGCGCGCCATCGCAGGCGGCAGCCCGCGCATCCGTGCAGCGCTCCTTGGCGCTGAGGACCTGGCCGCGGACCTGTGTGCCGAACGAACGCCCGATGCGGTCGAGCTTGATCACGCACGGCGGCGTTTCCTGCTCGAATGTCGCGCCGCGGGCGTCGAGCCGATCGACGCGCCCTACACGTTCAGCGATAACGAAGGCGCGGTGCGCGAGGCGCGATATGCGCGCCGGCTTGGCTACCGCTCCAAGGCACTGGTGCGCGCCGAGCACGCCGCGCCCATCAACGCCGTGCTGACGCCAAGCGCCGACGACGTGCGTCGAGCCACGACGATCGTCGATGCGTTCGAAGCGGCGCGCGCTCGCGGCGAGGACCGCGCGCTCGTCGACGGTCTGTGGGTGGAAGTGCCGACGTACCGCAATGCGCGCCGGACGATCGAACGCGCGCGGCGCCTGCAGACGGGGGACGCCCGCTAGAACGGGATGTCGTCGTCGAAGTCGTCGGGGTTCTTCTTGCCGCCCGTGCCGGGGCCCTTGGCGCCGCCGCCCGAGCCTTCGCGACGTGCGCCGCCGCCTCCGCCACCACCGCCGCTGCGCTCGCCTCCGCTACTGTTCGCGGCGGAGAAGTCGACGTCGCCGCCTCCGCCACCGGGGCCGTCACGGCCTCCCAGCAATTGCATGCGGTCGGCGACGATCTCGGTCGAGTACTTTTCGACGCCGTCCTTGTCGGTGTACTTGCGTGTCTGCAGCCGGCCCTCGATGTAGACCGAGCGGCCCTTCTTCAGGTATTCGCCGGCGATCTCCGCCTGGCGGCCGAACAGCACGACGCGATGCCACTCGGTGCGCTCCTGCTTTTCGCCGCTCTTGTCCTTCCACTGTTCCGACGTGGCGATGTTGAGGTTCGTCACGGCGTCACCGCCCGTGGTGTAGCGCGTCTCCGGGTCGCGGCCGAGATTGCCGAGCAGGATGACTTTGTTGACCGAGGCCATTTACGTTTCTCCCATGGAATAGGTGGACGGATACGCGGGCGGCGCCGCCATCGTCAGGCTGATGACGAGCCACACGGCCGTGAGCGCGACGCCGAAGCCGAACACGGCGGCCGCGCCCGCATGCTGCGCGAGCCAGCCGCCGATGGCCGCGCCGGCGAACGCACCGAGGAATTGCACGCTCGCATACACACCGAGCGCCGAGCCCTTGAGGTCGGACGGCGCGTAGCGCGACACCAGCGAGGGCAGCGTTGCCTCGAGCAGGTTGAACGCCGCGAAGAACAGCAGCAGCCCGGCGAAGAGCGCCGGCAGCGAATGGATTCCGAACGCGAGCGCCGCCTGCGCAATCAGCAGCACGCCGACCGCGCCGACAAACACCGGCTTGCCGCGCTGCGGCTGGTCGGCCGCGCGCGCGAACGGCCACATCATCGCGACCGACAGGACGATCACGGGGAGGTAGACCGCCCACTGATCATCCGCCGCGACGCCATTGTCGCGCAGCGCAAACGGCATTTCGACGAACAGCGCCATGAACAGCGCGTGCAGCGCGAAGATGCCGTAGTTGAGGCGCAGCAGATTGGCGTCGGCGATCACGCGCCGGAACGCGCCGCGCGACGGCGCAGGCGATGGGGACGCAGCGACTTCCGGGACGCCAAAGCGCACGACTGCGATGGCGAAGAGTGCGAGCACGCCGGTGAGCGCAAAGATGCCGGGCACGCCGATCGCGGCGTTGAGCAGCGGGCCGGCGACGAGCGAGAGCGCGAACGTGGCGGCGATGGTGATGCCGATGACGGCCATCGCGCGCGTGCGGACCGACTCGCGCGTGGAATCGGCGCACAGCGCGATGACGACGGCGGAAACGGCGCCCGCGCCCTGCACGGCGCGCCCGACGATCGTCCAGCCGATGGTGGGCGCCCACGCGGCGAGGAAGCTGCCGGCGGCGAACAGCAGGAGTCCGCTGTAAATCACCGGGCGGCGCCCCCATTTGTCGGAGGCCCAGCCGAACGGCACCTGCAGCACGGCCTGCGTGAGGCCGTATGCGCCGAGCGCCAATCCGACCAGCGTGCGGTCGCGTCCGCCCGGCAGCGTTTCGGCAAAAAACGCAAACACCGGCAGCACGATGAACATGCCGAGCATGCGCAGGCCCGAAATGCTCGCGAGGCCGATCGCCGCGCGCCGCTCCAGGGCGGTCATGCGCACGATCTCGGGGCGCGTCGCGGCGGCGGTGGACATACGAATATGCGGCGGTTGTGCGGCGAATGTGCGCGGGCTTGGACGCCGCGAGTGCGGCGCATTGCGTGCGGCCGCAATGCTGCGGTGTGATATCGAACGTGAAACACAATATACTAACAGGTTGCCTCGCGCGCCTTAGGTCTCACGGACTACGTCCGACGGCATAGCAAACTGAGGGACATTTCGGGACACCGCGCAGCGAGGCGCGAGCAAGGAGCACATGGAATCGATCAGGATCCGCGGCGCGCGGACGCACAATCTCAAGAACCTGAATCTCGACCTGCCGCGGCACCGGCTGATCGTGATCACCGGGTTGTCGGGCTCGGGAAAGAGCTCGCTGGCGTTCGACACGCTCTACGCCGAAGGCCAGCGGCGCTACGTCGAATCGCTGTCGGCGTACGCGAGGCAGTTCCTGCAGTTGATGGACAAGCCCGACGTCGACCTGATCGAAGGCCTGTCGCCGGCGATTTCCATCGAGCAGAAGGCGACGTCGCACAACCCGCGCTCGACGGTGGGCACCGTCACCGAGATCCACGACTACCTGCGGCTGCTCTACGCGCGTGTCGGCGATCCCTATTGCCCCGATCATCCGGAGCAGAAGCTGGCCGCGATGACCATTTCGCAGATGGTCGACGCGACGCTCGCGTTCCCCGAGGAAACGAAGCTGATGATCCTCGCGCCGGCGGTGGTCAACCGCAAGGGCGAGCAGATCGAGCTGTTCGTGGAGCTGCGCGCGAAGGGCTTCGTGCGCGTGCGCGTCGACGGCAAGGTGTACGAGATCGACGCCGTCCCCAAGCTCGCGAAGAGCACGAAGCACACCATCGAAGTCGTCGTCGACCGGCTGAAGGTCAAGGCCGACATGAAGCAGCGGCTCGCCGAGTCGTATGAGACGGCGCTGCGCCACGGCGACGGCCGCGCGATCGCCGTCGAGATGGACAAGGAAAATGAGGGCGCGAAGGAGCACCTGTTCTCCGCCAAGTTCGCGTGCCCGATCTGCAACTATTCGCTGGCGGAGCTCGAGCCGCGGCTGTTCTCGTTCAACAGCCCGCTGGGCGCGTGCCCGCGCTGCGACGGTCTCGGCTCGATCAGCTTCTTCGATCCGAAGCGCGTCGTCGCATTTCCGCAGCTCTCGCTCGCGTCCGGCGCGATCAAGGGCTGGGACCGGCGCAACCAGTTCTACTTCCAGATGCTGCAGGGCCTCGCGAAGCATGTCGGCTTCGACGTCGACCGGCCGTTCGCGAAGCTGCCGGAGCGGGTGCAGAACATCATCCTCTACGGCTCGGGCGACGAGAAGATCCCGTTCACGTACCTGTCGGAGCGCGGCAAGCCGATGACGCGCGAGCACGCGTTCGAAGGCATCGTGCCGAACCTCGAGCGGCGCTACCGCGAGACCGACTCGGTGATGGTGCGCGAGGAGCTCGCGAAGTACCTCAACAGCAAGCCGTGCCCCGAATGCGGCGGCACGCGGCTGAAGCGCGAGGCGCGGCACGTCAAGGTGGGCGAGGGCGGCGACGCGCGCGCGATCTTCGAAGTCTCGGCGTGGCCGCTCAAGACCACGTCGGAGTTCTTCGGCCGGCTGCACGCTCGACGGCCAGAAGGCGGCGATCGCCGACCGGATCGTCAAGGAGATCGTGTCGCGGCTCGCGTTCCTGAACAACGTGGGCCTCGATTACCTGGCGCTCGACCGCTCGGCCGAAACGCTGTCCGGCGGCGAGTCGCAGCGCATCCGCCTCGCCTCGCAGATCGGCTCGGGCCTGACCGGCGTGATGTACGTGCTGGACGAGCCGTCGATCGGCCTGCACCAGCGCGACAACGATCGGCTGCTCGAAACGCTGAAGCACCTGCGCGACCTCGGCAACAGCGTCATCGTCGTCGAGCACGACCAGGACGCGATCCTGGCCGCCGATCACGTGGTCGACATGGGGCCGGGCGCGGGCGAGCACGGCGGACAGGTCGTTGCGCAGGGCACGCCCGAAGACATCCGCCGCGCGCCGCATTCGCTGACCGGCCAGTACCTGGCGGGACGGCGGCAGATCCCGATTCCGGCGAAGCGGCATCGCGCCGATGCGGCGAAGCAGCTCGACGATCACGCGGCGCCACGGGCAACAACCTGAAGAACGTCATGGCGTCAGCTGCCGGTGGGCCTGTTCGTCTGCGTGACCGGCGTGTCGGGCTCGGGCAAGTCGACGCTGATCAACGACACGCTCTATCACGCGGTCGCGCGGCATCTTGTACGACAGCGCCGAAGAGCCGGCGCCCTACGCCGAAATCGAGGGCCTCGAGCATTTCGACAAGGTGATCAGCGTCGACCAGAGCCCGATCGGCCGCACGCCGCGCTCCAATCCGGCGACGTACACCGGACTGTTCACGCCGATCCGCGAGCTGTTCGCGCAGGTGAAGGAAGCGCGCGAGCGCGGCTACGGACCGGGACGCTTCTCGTTCAACGTCAAGGGCGGGCGCTGCGAGGCGTGCCAGGGCGACGGCCTGATCAAGGTCGAGATGCACTTCCTGCCCGACGTCTACGTGTCCGTGCGACGTCTGCCACGGGCAACGCTACAACCGCGAGACGCTGGAGATCCGCTACAAGGGCAGGAACATCCACGAAGTGCTGGCGATGACGGTCGAGCAGGCGTTCGCGTTCTTCGAGCCGGTGCCGGCGGTGGCGCGCAAGCTGTCGACGCTGCTCGACGTGGGCCTCGGCTACATCACGCTCGGCCAGTCGGCGACGACGCTGTCGGGCGGCGAAGCGCAGCGCGTCAAGCTCGCGCTGGAGCTTTCGAAGCGCGATACCGGGCGCACGCTGTACATCCTCGACGAGCCGACGACCGGCCTGCACTTCCACGACATCGAATTGCTGCTCACCGTGCTGCACCGCCTGCGCGACCACGGCAACACCGTCGTCGTCATCGAGCACAACCTCGACGTGATCAAGACGGCCGACTGGATCATCGACCTCGGGCCCGAAGGCGGCGCGGGCGGCGGCGAGATCATCGCCGCAGGGACCGCCGGAGGAGATCGTCGAAGGCGCCGCAGAGCTATACGGGCCGCTACCTGAAGCCCGTGCTCGACGCGGATGCGCGCCGTCGCGACGCCGGCACACCCTCGACCGCGCCCGCGCGTTCGTCGCGCAGCCGCAAGGTGTCGGGAGATCTGCTCGGGTGAACGCGCGTCACGGATATCCGGCTCGTCGAGGCGGCACGTGAGCGAAGCTCCCAAGCTCGTGATCCGCCGGCCGAATCCGGTGCACTTCACGCAGGAGACGACGGCGGTCGCCGCGCTCTACATCGAGTCGCGCGCCAAGTCGCTGCCGCGGGTGAAGCGCGTGCACTCGAGCGACGAGATCCATGCGTGGATGCGCGAAGTCGTCTTTCCGCGCCGGTCGATCCGCATTGCGCAGGTCGGCGACGAGATCGTGGGGTTTGCCGCGCGCGACGGCGCGTGGCTCGAGCACCTGTACCTGAAGCCGTCCTGGATCGGCAAGGGCATCGGGCGGGAGCTGCTCGACGTGATCGTGGCCGAGGCGCGGATGGTCACTCCGGTGCTGCGCCTCTACACGTTCCAGTGCAATACCGGCGCGCGGCGCTTCTACGAGCGCAACGGCTTCACCGCAGTGGAGTTCGGCGACGGCAGCACCAACGAGGAACGCGAGCCGGACATCCGGTACGAGCGGCCGATCCGCTAGCCGGCCCGCGCGGAAAGGCCCGCGTGAAAAAGAGCGCGGCCGAGACGACCGCGCTCTTGTGTACGACGACTACGCTGTTTACTGGATCGTGATCTGCTTCGCCTTCGCCTTGACGAGCTTCGGCAGCGTGAGCTCGAGCACGCCGTCGACGTGCTTCGCCTGCGCAGCGTTCGCGTCGACCGCTTCCGGCAGACGGATCGCGCGGCTCACCTTGCCGTAACTGCGCTCGCGCCACAGCGACTTGCCTTCCGCCGCGATCTCTTCGCGCGTCTCGTAGCTGATCGCGACGTCGCGGTCTTCGACGTTGACTTCGATCTTGTCCTTCGCCACACCCGGCACCACTGCCTTGACGATGTAGCTGTCCGGCGTTTCGACGACGTCGAGTGCGATCGAGCCGGCGGCGGTCGGGCTATCGCCGTTGACGAGTGCGCCGAACGCCTGGTCGAGCACGTGATTGAGCGGGCTGTAGTAATGCACCAAACGGGTCATACGAATATCTCCTGTGAGTATCGGTGAGGCGATCTTCGACCGCCGTTGCACCGTAGTTGGCGGTGCCCCCGACGCTTTCAAGGCCCAGGCGTGGAATTTTCGGCAGCGGGGGGCGGCGGGGCGCTCGCGGTGATCGCCGCAAGGATGCCGGCCAGCAGCGCCGCCGGCGTGGGCGGGCAGCCGGGTACTTCGACGTCGACGGGGATCACGTTGCTCACGCGGCCGAGGCTCGCGTAGCTCTCGCCGAAGATGCCGCCCGTGCAGCCGCAATCGCCGACCGCGACGACGAGCTTGGGATCGGGCGTGGCGTCGTAGGTGCGCTTGAGCGCGATCGCCATGTGCTTCGACACGGGGCCCGTCACCAGCAGCATGTCCGCATGGCGCGGGCTCGCCACGAACTTGATGCCCAGGCCTTCGAGGTTGTAATACGGATTGCCGAGCGCGTGGATTTCCAGCTCGCAGCCGTTGCACGAGCCGGCGTCGACGTGGCGGATCGCGAGCGCACGGCCGATGACGCGCGCGATGTCGGCCTGGAGCCGCGCAACGATCACGTGCTCGTCCGCGGGCGCCGGCGCGGGCTCGCTCTTGATGCCGATCCTGGCGATCTGCCTGAGAATTTGCAGCATGGTCCTAGAGGTCGTGGCCGCTGTACGAAAGGTTGAACGACTTGTTGATCAGGGGAAAGTCCGGAACGATGTTGCCGATCACCGCGTGCTCCAGCACCGGCCAGTTCTGCCACGACGGATCGTGCGGATGGCAGCGGCGGATGCCGGCGTCCGGTCCCGCTTCGAGCGCCAGCAGCACCGGCCCCCGCCAGCCTTCGACGTACCCGAGGCCGAGGCGTCCCGCCGCGGCCGCGGGGACGTCGACGCGCACGTCGCCCTCGGGCATCGCGTCGACGATCGCCCGCGTGAGCCGCAGCGACTCGGCGAGCTCGTCGAAGCGCAGCGCGACGCGCGCGGCGACGTCGCCGTCGGACGCGCACGCATTTGCGCGGCGCGAGCGCATCCCACGGCGCGGCGGCGAAGTCGCAGCGCGCGTCGAACGCCTGTCCGCTGGCGCGTCCGGCGAGCCCGGCGAGGCCGAGGTCCGACGCGAGCGCGGGCGCCACGCGGCCGCAGCCGCGAAAGCGATCCTGCAGGCCCGCGTGCTCGTCGTAGATGTCGTGCAGCGTGCGTATTTCGCGCTCGAGGTCGACGCACTGGTCGCGGATCGCGGTCAGCGCAGCAAGCTCCGGCATGCGCGCGACGCCGCCCGGCACGACGTAGTCCATCGCCAGCCGGTGACCGAAAGCGGCGGCGTTCGCGCGCAGCACGTCCTCCTTGAGACGCGAGAACTGCGCGAGGCCGAACGCGAAGCCGCCGTCGTTGCCGAGATAGCCGAGATCGCCCAGATGATTCGCGATGCGTTCGCGCTCGAGCGCCAGCGCGCGCAGCCACAGCGCCCGCGACGGGACGCTTGCCGCGGTCATCGCTTCCAGCGCCTGCGCGTACGCCCATGCGTAGGCGACGGTGCTGTCGCCGGAGACGCGGCCCGCCAACCTGTGACCCTCGGCCTGCGTCATCGACTCGAAGCGCTTCTCGATGCCCTTGTGGACGTAGCCCAATCGCTCTTCGAGCCGCAGCACCTTTTCGCCGACGACCTGGAAGCGGAAATGGCCGGGCTCGATGATGCCGGCGTGCACCGGATCCGACGGGGATCTCGTGGACGCCGTCGCCCTCGACGCGCACGAACGGATAGTTCTCCTCGCCGGACTCCCACTTCGGCGATGCCTCGAAGTCGCGCTGCAGAGGAAAGCGGTCGATCGGCCAGCTCGCGAGCCACAGCCAGGGCCGTTGATCATCGGCGGCCGCGGCGATGCCGGTGAGATCGAACGCGGCGCGCTGCATGCGGTTCGCCGCGGGAAATACAGGCGCGATGTCCGGATACTGTGCGGTCGCGTCGGGCAGCGCGTGCTCGATCACCGTCAGGCCTTCGCCGTCGACGAGCGCGATGCGCAGGCAGAACCCGCGTTCGCGCTCGCGCTCGTCCGTCACCCACAGCGCGGCCAGGCGCGCGCCTTGCTCGCGCGCCAGACGGCACGCGGTGAGCACCTGGCTGGAGCTCACGGCGACCCGCGTCGCCGGCACGCCGGACGGCAGCGACGCGGCGGCAAGTCCGAGCGGCCCGAGGTTCATGCGCTCGCCCTTCAGCCCAACAGCCGCGCCGCCTGGCGATACCAGCCGGCGAGGTAGGGCGGAATCCACAGCCCGAGCATCAGCACGATCCCGAGATGAATGAACACCGGACCGAGTGCCGGGCGATGCGCGAGGCGCTTCATCGTCGACTCGCCGAACACCATCGGCTGCACCTTGGAGAACACCGACGCGAACGCGACGCCCAGCGAGATCAGGAGGATCGGCGTCGCCCATGGCTGCTCGCGCATCGCGGTGATAAGGATCAGGAACTCGCTGGCGAACACGCCGAACGGCGGCATGCCGAGGATCGCCAGCGTGCCGAGCGCCAGCGCCCAGCCGATCACCGGGCTGGTGGAAACGAGGCCGCGAATGCCGTCGATCATCTGCGTGCCGGCCTTCTGCGACGCGTGGCCGACGGCGAAGAAGATCGCCGACTTGGTGAGCGAGTGGACGGTCATGTGCAGCATCGCCGCGAAGTTCGCGACCGGTCCGCCCATGCCGAAGGCGAACGTGATGATGCCCATGTGCTCGATCGACGAGTAGGCGAACAGCCGCTTGATGTCCTTCTGGCGCGACAGCAGGAACGCCGCGACGACGACCGACAGGAGGCCGAAGCCGATCATCAGCTCCTTGGCGAGCTCGGTGTGGACCGAGCCTTCGACCAGTACCTTGCAGCGGACCACGGCGTACAGCGCGACGTTGAGGAGCAGCCCGGACAGTACCGCCGAGACCGGCGTCGGGCCTTCGGCGTGCGCATCGGGCAGCCAGTTGTGCAGCGGCACGAGGCCGACCTTCGTGCCGTAGCCCACCAGCAGGAACACGAACGCGAGCGAGAGCACCGTCGGCTCGAGATCGGCCTTGACTTCGTTCAGCTGCGTCCACAGCAGCGCGCCGCCTTCCGCGCCGAGCAGCTTTTCCGCCGCGAAGTACAGCAGGATCGTGCCGAACAGCGCCTGCGCGATGCCGACGCCGCAGAGGATGAAGTACTTCCACGCGGCTTCGAGGCTCGCCGGCGTGCGGTACAGCGATACCAGCAGCACCGTCGTCAGCGTCGCCGCCTCGAGCGCCACCCACAGGATCCCCATGTTGTTGGTGAGCAGCGCCAGCAGCATCGTGAAATTGAAGAGCTGGTACATGCTGTGATACAGGCGCAGCCGCGCCGGCGTCAGCCGGCCGTGATCGCGCTCGATCCGCATGTACGGGCCCGAGAAGATCGCCGTCGTGAAGCCGACGAACGCCGTCAGCGCGACGAGGAAGACGTTGAACGGGTCGACGAAGAACATCCGGTCGAGGACCAGCAGCGGGCCGCCGGCGATGACGCGGATCGTCAGTGCGACGGCGGCGGCGAACGTGAGGCCGCTCGCCGCGATGTTGACGCGCGGAGCGTCGTCGCGGTCGCCGACGAGCGCGAGGAGCGCCGCGCCGGCCACCGGGATCGCGAGGACGAGCAGGACCTCGATCATGCTTCCGGCTCTTTCAGCTTCTCCATGTGCTGCAGGTCGAGGCTGTCGAACTGCTCGCGGATCTGGAAGAAGAACACGCCGAGGATGAGCATCGCGACCAGCACGTCGAGCGCGATGCCAAGCTCGACGACCATCGGCATGCCGTAAGTCGCGCTGGTCGCCGCGAAGAACAGGCCGTTTTCCATCGACAGGAAGCCGATCACCTGCGGGATCGCCTTGCGCCGCGTGATCATCATCAGGAACGACAGCATCACGCACGCCAGCGCGATGCCCAGCGTTGCGCGCGTCACGGTGTCGGCGAGCTGCGCGATCGGCAGCGCCAGGTTGAACGAGAAGACGACGAGCACGATGCCGATCAGCATCGTCGTAGGGATGTTGATCAGGCTCTCGAACTCCCAGCGGACGTCGAGCTTGCGGATGAGGCGGTGGAGCAGCCACGGCAGCGCGACGACCTTGAGCGCGAGCGTGAGCCCCGCCGACCAGTAGAGGTGCGGCTGCGCGGTGGCGTAGGCGACGATACCCGTCGACACCGCGAGCGCCAGGCCCTGCGCCGCGAACAGGTTGATCAGCGTCAGCACGCGCCGCTGCGCCAGCATCGCGAAGGCGAGCAGCAGCAGCAGCGCGGCGAGCACGTTGATGAGCTGCGCGTGGAGGGGGACGCCGGTCATTGCTAGCCTCCCGCCGGGCCGCCCCAAGGGAGGCTTGCTCCCCCTTGGGGGCAGCGAACGTAGTGAGCGTGGGGGTCGTCATCTAGCTCCAGTAACTGGTTGACGAGCATCGCCAGCACGGCGAGCAGGAACGCGGTGCCCAGGAACTCGGGAGCGCGGAAGATCCGCAGCTTCGCCGACACGGTCTCGACCAGCGCGAGCGCCGCGCCGCCGACGGCGAGCTTGGCGATCAGCGCCGGCACGGCGCCGAGCACGGCCGCCCAGTCGCCCGCGGCTGCGATGCCGAACGGGAAGAACAGCGCGAGGCCGATGCACGAGTAGTTGAAGAGCTTCAGCGCCGCGGCCCATTCGATCAGCGCCAGGTGGCGCGCCGAGTATTCGAGGACCATCGCCTCGTGGATCATCGTGAGCTCGAGGTGCGTCGCCGGATTGTCGATCGGGATGCGCGCATTCTCCGCGAGCGACACCATCGTGAATGCGACGCCGGCAAACGCGAGGCTCGGATAGATCGCGAGCTCGCGGTGCGCGAGCGTGTCGACGATCGTCGGCAGCGACGTCGAGCCCGAGATCAGGCTTGCGGTGAAGAGCACCATGAGGAGCGCCGGCTCGGCGAGGAAGCCGACGAACATCTCGCGCCGCGCGCCCATCGAGCCGAACGCCGTGCCGATGTCCATCGCCGCCAGCGCGATGAACACCCGCGCGAGCGCGAACAGGCCGACCAGCGCGATCGCGTCGGCGGCGCTCGCGAAGGGCAGGTCGGTGGACAGCGACGGCACGATCGCCGCCGCGCAGCACATCGCACCGAACACGATGTACGGCGTGGTGCGGAACAGCGGCGACGCATGCTCCGCCACCACCGCGTCCTTCGACATCAGCTTGCGGATCGTCCGGTAGGGCAGCAGCAGCGACGGCGCCGACTTGTTCTGCAGCCACGCGCGGCACTGTTGACCCAGCCGACGAGCAGAGGCGCCAGCGCCAGCGCGATTGCGAGCTGCAGCAGTTGCGACAGGAGCGCCGGCGAGGGTCATCGCACGAAGAACAGCAGCGCGAGCAGCGTGAAGAAGCTGTAGGTCAGGTAGACCGAGATCCGCCCTTGCTGGATCCGCCCCACGAGTCGGGCGACGAAGTCTGTCGCGCGCACGATCGGCACGTAGAGCCAGGGCCAGAAGGGATCGCCGATGCGCACCTCGTAACGCGGTTCGGGGTCGAACGGCGTGGGCAGGTGCCGCTGCATCCGGAAGAACGGGCTCGAACACCTGCCGGATGGGCTGGCCGAAGCCTTCCGCCGAGTCCTGCATCCGCGGCGTTTGTAGCGGATAGCCGCAATCCCACGGCGGCGCCACGCGCACGCGGCCGTGCCAGTGGCGATGGACGATCTGCATCGTCAGCAGCACGACGACGACGATCACCACGAGCACGATCAGCGGGCTGTAGCTCGACCGGTCGGGATCGATGGGCGCCAGCAGCAGCCAGTTGCCCATGCCGGGGCTCGCGGTCCGGCCGATCAAGAGCGCGTTCACGGGCTCGAGCGCACGCATCACCGTCACGGGGAACACGCCCAGCAGCACGCAGCCGGCGGCGAGCCAGATCAGCGCGGCGCGCTCCAGCCGGCCGGCGTCACGCGCGTAGGCGAGGTTCGCCTCGCGCGGACGGCCGAGGAAGATCACGCCGTAGAACTTGACCATGACGTACCCGGCCAGCGCGGCGGCCAGCACCAGCACTGCGGCTGCGAGCGGCACCAGCATGTTGACGAACGACTGCGGCAGGCTCGGCGTGAACAGGAACACCTGCAGCAGCAGCCACTCCGACACGAAGCCGTTGAGCGGCGGGAGCCCGGCACAGGCGAGCACGCCGACCAGCGCGAGCCACGCGACCCACGGCATCCGGTGGATCAGGCCGCCCAGCTTGCCGAGGCTGCGCTCGTGCGTCGCATGCAGGACCGACCCGGTGGCGAGGAACAGCAGGCTCTTGAAGAATGCATGATTGAGCACGTGATAGAGCACTGCAGTGAGCGTGATCGCGGCGAGCTGCGTCTTGCCATAGGCTGCGAACAGCACGGTGAGGCCGAATCCCGCCACGATGATGCCGATGTTCTCGATCGACGAGTAGGCAAGCAGGCGCTTCATGTCCGTCTGCACGGCGGCGAACACCACGCCGAACAATGCGGTGCAAAGGCCCAGCGTCAGCGCCGTGACGCCCCACCACCAGATCTGGCACGTGCAAAAGATCGAAGGTCACGCGCAACAGGCCGTAGATCGCAGTCTTCAGCATCACCGCGCTCATCAGCGCGGACACGGGCGAGGGCGCCGCCGGATGCGCCTCCGGCAGCCAGACATGCAGCGGCAGCAGCCCCGCCTTGGCCCCGAAGCCTGTCAGCGCGAGAAGGAACGCCGCGGTGGCCCACGCGGCATTGCGGTCCACGCTGCGCATGCCGTCGAACGTGAAGTCGCCGCTGCCGCCTTGCAGCACGCCGAACGCGAGCAGGATCGCGATCGCGCCGACGTGCGCGATCAACAGGTAGAGAAATCCGGCGCGCCTGATCTCGGCTATGCGGTGCTCCGTCGTCACGAGGAAGAACGACGCCAGCGCCATCACTTCCCACGCCACCATGAACGCGTAGGCATCGTCGGCGATCACGACCGCGGCCATTGCCGCGAGAAACACGTGGTACTGGAAGCAGACGAGGCCGGGCGGCGTCCCTTCGCTGGAGCGGAAATAGCCGGCGGAGAACAGCGACACCGCGAACCCCGCCGCGCCGATCACGACGAGGAAGAACGCCGACAGCGCGTCGAGCCGCAGGTGAAACGGCAAGTCCGGCAGCCCGAGGGGAAGCACGGCGGTCTGCGGGGCGCCCGGCAGCGCCGCGAGCGCGACGCCGGCGAGCGCCAGCGCGACCAGCGCGCCGGCCGGGAACAGCGCGTGGCTCACGAAGCGGAGGTCCCGCGCACGGACGACACCCAACGCACCGATCACGCACCAGGCCGCAATCGCGGCCATCACGAGATCGAGCGCCGGGACGGCCGCGCTCACTTCACGCGCATGCCTGGAAGCGCGCCCGCGTCGGGCGCGAGCAGGTAGATGCCGGGACCGTCGCCCGACGCGGCGAGGACCATCCCTTCCGACACGCCGAACTTCATCTTGCGCGGCGCGAGGTTGGCGACCATCGGCGTGAGCCGTCCGACCAGGGACGCAGGATCGTAGGCCGACTTGATGCCGGCGAACACCGTGCGATGCCGGCTCTCGCCGACGTCGAGCGTGAGCTTGATCAGCTTGTCGGCGCCGTCGACGTGCTCAGCCGCGACGATGCGCGCGATTCGCAGGTCGATCCTGCCGAAGTCGTCGATGGAGATCGTCGGCGTGGCGGGCGCCGCGGGTGCCGGGGTGCCGCGGCGGGCGCCGGTGTCGCGGCCGCCTTCGGCCCTTCGAGCAGCGCGTCGACCTGCTTCGGATCGATCCGCGACAACAGATGCGCGTAGGGCCGGATCGACGCCGGTTCCTTCCACGCGTCCGACCAGACGAAGTCGCGATCGAGGCCGAAAAGCTCGCGCGCGACACGCGTCGCCGTCACCGGCAGCACCGGCGCGAGCAGCACCGTCAGCAACTGGAACTGCTGCAGCGATTGCGCGCAGATCGTCTGCAGCTCGTCCTGGCGCGCCGGGTCCTTGGCGAGGAGCCACGGTTGCGCGCGGTCGAACTGCGCGTTGACGCGGTCGGCGATGCGCATCGCGTTGCGCAGCACCTTGCCGAACTCGCGATCGTCATAGTCGGCGCGCGCCTGCTCGGCTTCCATCTGCGATGTCGTCAGGCGATTGGCGCGGTCGTTCTCGCTCTCCGCGGGTGTTGCGAGCCTGCCGTCGAAGTGGCGGGTGACGAATGTCGCGGCGCGGCTCGCGATGTTGACGTACTTGCCGATCAGGTCGCTGTTGACGCGGGCGATGAAATCGTCCGGATTGAAGTCGAGGTCCTCGACCTTCGCGTTCAGCTTGGCGGCGAGGTAGTAGCGCAGCCACTCGGCGTTGAGGCCGAGGTCGAGGTACACGTCCGGGCTGATCCCGGTGCCGCGCGACTTCGACATCTTCTCGCCCGAGAACGTGATGAAGCCGTGCACGTGGACGCGATCGGGGATCCTGTACGGGGCGCCGGCGAACTTCAGCATCGCCGGCCAGAACAGCGTGTGGAAATACACGATGTCCTTGCCGATGAAGTGAATCTGCTCGACGTCGCGGATCCTGCAGGAACGCGGCGAAGTCGACGTTGATCTGGCGCAAATGCGCCTTCAGGCTCGCGAGGTAGCCGACCGGCGCATCGAGCCAGACGTAGAAATACTTGCCCGGGGCATCCGGGATCGGGATCCCGAAGTACGGCGCGTCGCGCGAGATGTCCCAGTCGGCGAGACCTTTCGCCGTCGCCGAGTCGCCCAGCCATTCCAGCGCCTTGTTCGCCACTTCGGGCTGCAGCCGGCCGTCCTGCGTCCAGCCGCGCAGGAATTCGACGCATGCGGGGTCCGAGAGCCGGAAGAAGTAGTGCTCCGAGGACTTGAGCACCGGCGTTGCGCCCGACAGCGTCGAATACGGATTCCTGAGATCGGTCGGTGCGTAGACGGAGCTGCAGTTCTCGCAGGCGTCGCCGTACTGGTCCTTCGCGCCGCACTTCGGGCACTCGCCCTTGATGTAGCGGTCGGCGAGGAACATCTCCTTCACCGGGTCGAAGTACTGTTCGACCGGCTTCGTATAGGTCAGGCCCGCGGCCTTGAGCTTCCCGTAGATGTCCTGCGACAGCTCGACATTCTCGGGCGAATCGGTCGAGTGCCAGTGATCGAAGCCGATGTGGAAGCCCGCGAGATGCTTCGGCCGCGTCGCGGCGATGCGCGCGACCAGCGCCTGCGGCGTCACGCCTTCGGCTTCCGCCTTCAGCATGATCGGCGCGCCGTGCGCGTCGTCGGCACAGACGAAGTGCACGGCGTCACCCTGCATGCGCCGGAAGCGCACCCAGATGTCGGCCTGGATGTACTCCATGATGTGGCCGATGTGAAACGGTCCGTTCGCATACGGCAGCGCCGTGGTGACGAACAGTTTCCGCGATGACGCAGGCATGAAAACCTTGTATGACGCAGGGTTAAGCGATCGATTCTAGCAAAGCGACGACGCGCGCCGCGGGGAAGTCGGACCCGATCGGCTAGAATCGAAGACTTTTCCCGGAGCCATTTCGATGCCGTTGTCCGAAGCCGAGATCACCGCCTGCCTGAGAACGGTGATCGACCCCGACACCGGGAAGGACTATGTCTCCGCCAAGGCGGTGAAGAGCGTCCGCGTGGACGCCGATGCGGTTGCGATCGAGATCCAGCTCGGTTATCCGGCGAAGAGCCAGCACGAGGCGATCAGGAAGCGCGTGCAGCAGGCGGTCGCGGCGCTGCCGGGGGCGGGGCGCGTCAACGTTACCGTCGCGCAGAAGATCGTCTCGCACTCGGTGCAGCGCGGCGTCAAGCTCGTGCCGGGCGTCAAGAACATCGTGGCGGTCGCGTCGGGCAAGGGCGGCGTCGGCAAGTCGACCACCGCGGTCAATCTCGCGCTCGCGCTCGCGGCGGAAGGGGCGAGCGTGGGCGTGCTCGACGCCGACATCTACGGGCCGTCGCAGCCGATGATGCTCGGCATCTCGGGCCGCCCCGAATCGAAGGACGGCAAGACGCTGGAGCCGCTCGAGGCGTACGGCGTGCAGGCGATGTCGATCGGCTTTCTGATCGACACCGACACGCCGATGGTGTGGCGCGGCCCGATGGTGACGCAGGCGCTGGAGCAGTTGCTGAAGGACACCAACTGGCGCGAGGTCGACTACCTGATCGTCGACATGCCGCCGGGCACCGGCGACATCGCGCTCACGCTGGCGCAGAAGGTGCCGGTGACCGGCGCCGTCATCGTGACGACGCCGCAGGACATCGCGCTGATCGACGCGCGCAAGGGCCTCAAGATGTTCGAGAAGGTCGGCGTGCCGATCGTCGGCGTCGTCGAGAACATGGCGATCCACATCTGCTCGAACTGCGGCCACGCCGAGCACATCTTCGGCGAGGGCGGCGGCGAGAAGATGTGCCGCGACTACAACGTGCCGTTCCTCGGCGCGCTGCCGCTCGACATTCGCATCCGCGAGCAGGCGGACTCGGGACGCCCGACGGTGGTCGCCGATCCTGATGGCAAGGTCGCGCAGGAATACCGCGCGATCGCGCGCAAGGTCGCGATCTTCGTCGCGCAGAAGGCGGCCGATTTCTCCGCCAAGTTTCCGAGCATCGTCATTCAGAACACCTGACGTGTCGCGGTCGCGAAGGCCGCGCATAGGACAACGAGCGATTCGACGACGAAACGAGGTCCATGCCTTGAGCCATCAAATCCGACAAGTGGATCCGCCGCATGGCGGCGTCGCACAGCATGATCGAGCCGTTCGAGCCCGGGCAAGTCCGCGAAGTCGACGGGCACAAGATCGTGTCGTACGGAACATCGAGCTACGGCTACGACATCCGCTGCTCGAACGAATTCAAGATCTTCACCAACATCAACTCGACGATCGTCGACCCTAAGGCCTTCGATGCCGGATCGTTCGTCGATTTTCGACGGCGATGTCTGCATCATTCCGCCGAACTCGTTCGCGCTCGCACGCACGGTCGAATACTTCCGGATCCCGCGCAGCGTGCTCACGATTTGTCTCGGAAAATCGACGTACGCGAGATGCGGAATCATCGTAAACGTAACGCCCTTCGAGCCCGAGTGGGAAGGCTACGTCACGCTCGAATTCTCCAACACCACGCCGCTGCCCGCGAAGATCTACGCGAACGAAGGCGTCGCGCAGGTGATCTTCTTCGAGTCCGACGAGGTGTGCGAAACCTCGTACAAGGACCGCGGCGGAAAATACCAGGGGCAGAAGGGCGTCACGCTGCCCAAGATCTGACCGATGAGCGCCATCACGACCATCGAAGACCTGCGCGTGCTGGCGCAGAAGCGCGTTCCGCGCATGTTCTACGACTACGCCGATTCTGGCTCGTGGACCGAGAGCACCTATCGCGCCAACGAGGCCGACTTCGCCAAGATCAAGCTGCGCCAGCGCGTGGCGGTGAACATGGAGGGCCGCAGCACGGCGACGAAGATGATCGGCGTCGACGTGCGGATGCCGGTCGCCATCGCCCCGACCGGCATGACCGGCATGCAGCACGCCGACGGCGAGATTCTCGGCGCGAAGGCGGCCGAGGCGTTCGGCATTCCGTTCACGCTGTCGACGATGAGCATCTGCTCGATCGAGGACATCGCGGCCAACACCAAGGCGCCGTTCTGGTTCCAGCTCTACGTGATGCGCGACCGCGATTTCGTCGAACGGCTGATCGACCGCGCCAAGGCGGCGAACTGCGGCGCGCTGGTGCTGACACTCGACCTCCAGGTGCTGGGCCAGCGGCACAAGGACCTGAAGAACGGGCTGTCGGCGCCGCCGAAGCCCACGATCGCGAACATGCTCAACCTGATGACGAAGCCACGCTGGTGCCTCGGCATGCTCGGGACGAAACGGCGCCAGTTCGGCAATATCGTCGGCCATGTGAAGGGCGTCGGCGACATGAGCAAGCTGTCCGAATGGACGGCGAAGCAGTTCGACCCGCGGCTCAACTGGGCCGACGTCGAGTGGGTCAAGAAGCGCTGGGGCGGCAAGCTGATCCTCAAGGGCATCCTCGACGCCGAGGATGCGAAGCTTGCGGTCGCGTCCGGCGCCGACGCGCTGATCGTCAGCAACCACGGCGGCCGTCAGCTCGACGGCGCGCCGTCCAGCATCCAGGCACTCCCCGCGATCGTCGACGCCGTCGGCTCGCAGATCGAGGTGCATCTCGACGGCGGCATCCGGTCGGGCCAGGACGTGCTGAAGGCCTGGGCGCTCGGCGCGCGAGGCACGTACATCGGCCGCGCGTTCCTGTACGGCCTCGGCGCGATGGGACAGGCGGGCGTGACGAAGGCGCTCGAATTGATTCGCAACGAGCTCGACATCACGATGGCGTTCTGCGGCCACACGAACATCGCCACCGTCGACCGCAACATCCTGCTGCCCGGAACGTTTCCCACCTGATCACGCGCCGCGGCGATCGCTGATGCTCCTCACATCGGATCCCGCCTCGAAGCGCGCCTCGATGACGATCATCGCGATCTGCCAGGTCGCGGCGATGGCGCTGTGGTTTTCCGCGTCGGCGGTCGTGCCGTCGCTTGCCGCCGAATTCAAGCTCTCCAGTTTTGCGCAGGCGACGCTCACCTCCGCCGTGCAGGTCGGATTCGTCGTCGGCTGCGTGATCAGCGCGGTGTTCGGCCTCGCCGATCGCCTCGATCTGAAGCGCTTCTTCGCGACGTCGGCGGCGATCGGCGCCATCGCGAACGCGCTGCTGCTGGTCGTCGATCCGCGCTCGATCGCCGCGCCGCTGCTGCGCTTCGTCACGGGCGTTTGCATGGCCGGCGTGTATCCGGTCGGCATGAAGCTCGCCGCGACGTGGGCGAAAGGCGACATGGGGCTGCTCGTCGGCATCCTTGTGGGCGCGCTGACGCTGGGCTCCGCGCTTCCGCATCTGTTCAACGCGCTGGGCGGCATCGACTGGCGCGTTCCGCTCGCAACCGCCTCGGTGTGCGCGTTCGCCGCCGCACTTCTGATCCGCGCGGCTGGCGTGGGGCCCAATCTCACCGCCGCCCCGCGCTTCGACCCGCACTACGTGCTGACCGCGTGGCGCGACGTCCCGCTGCGGCTCGCGAACCTCGGCTACCTCGGCCACATGTGGGAGCTCTACGCGATGTGGGCGTGGATCGGCGTGTTCCTGAACGCGAGCTTCGCCTTGAGCCTCCCGGCGGCGGTGGCGCCCACGTACGCGAAACTGGCGGCGTTCGCGACCATCGCTGCGGGGGCGATCGGCTGCATCGGGGCCGGCTTTCTCGCCGACCGTCTCGGTCGCACCACGCTGACGATCGTCGCGATGGCGGCGAGCGGCAGCTGCGCGGCGGCCGTCGGCCTGCTGTATGGCGGCCCGCCGTGGGCGCTCGTCGCCGTCTGCCTCGTCTGGGGCGTCACGATCGTCGCCGACTCGGCACAGTTCTCGGCGTCGATCGCCGAACTGGCGGACCCGGCGCGCGTGGGCACCATGCTGACGCTGCAGACCGCGATGGGCTTCACGCTGACCCTCGTGACGATCTACGCGGTGCCGCACTGGGTCGACACGATGGGCTGGCGCTACGCGTTCGTCCCGTTGTCCATCGGCCCCGCCGTCGGCGTCTGGGCAATGGCGCGGCTGCGGGCGCGGCCCGAAGCGGCCAGGCTCGCCGGCGGGCGCCGCTGACCAGGATGTCGGAAATGGGACCGTGGTCCCACTGACATTGTCCTGCTCAGGCGAGTAGGATCGTGATTCCGCCGGGCGCCGCAGTCCCGGCTCCACGTTGAACGCGAAGGAGGGGCGTATGGGTTATCACCTCGAAGGTCGCCTGCTCGAAGTCTGCAACTGCCGCGTGCTCTGTCCCTGCTGGATCGGCGAGGATCCCGACTTCGGCACCTGCGACACCATCGTCGCCTGGCATTTCGACAAGGGGTCGGTCGACGGCGTCGACGTCTCCGGCCACACGATCGCGATGATCGCGCATGTCCCGGGCAACATCCTGCAGGGCAACTGGACCGCCGCCGTCTATCTCGACGACAAGGTGTCGACACAGCAGGAGCAGGCGCTGCTCGGCGTCTACACCGGGCAGAAGGGCGGGCCGATCGCCGAGCTGGCCAAGCTCGTCGGCAAGGTGGCTTCAGTGCAGAAGGTTCCCATCACCTTCACCGTGCAGGGCGGCAACGGCACGATCAAGATCGGCGATGCGGGCTTCGCGGAGCTCGAGCCGTACAAGAATGCGGCCGGCGACACGACCACGCTCGCCAACACGGTGTTCTCGACGGTTCCCGGTGCGCCGGTGTTCGTCGGCAAGGCGCGGGAGTACAAGACGAAGAACCATGCCGGGCTGGGCAAGGACATCAACATCAAGGGCCACAACGCGCTGCAGAGCACGTTCGTGTTCGACGCGTAGCGGCTCGCGCCGGCCGGGATGCCGTCCGTCCTGAACGCGCTCGGCGCGCCGCCGCCGGGCGCCGAGCGCAACGTCGCTCTCGCCACGCTCCTGGGCGCGCTCGCCGTCGGCGCGTGGAGCGTGCTGTGGGCGTGGAGCGCCAGTCCCTACGCGCGCTACGTCGCGCACGGCGGCTGGCTGGACACGGGCGCATTCGCGGAGCTTTGCCGGGCGATCCCGGCCGGCACGATCGTCGTGCCAGCCGTTCTTTACGCACTCGCGTGGGTGCTGATGATCACGGCGATGATGCTGCCGACGACCTATCCGGTGCTCGGCATTTTCCGTGCGATCACGCGCGGGCGTCCGGACGCCGGCAAGCTTGTCGCGCTCGTCGTCGGCGGGTTCTTTGCCGCGTGGTTCGCGTTCGGCCTCGTTGCGCACCTCGCGGACGGGGCGCTCGCATGGCTCGGGGCGCGCAATCCGTGGCTGGAGCTGCATGGCTGGGTCGCGGGCGCAACGGTGCTCGCGACGGCCGGGCTGTTCCAGTTCAGCGCCCTCAAGTATCGCTGCCTCGAGCAATGTCACACGCCGTTCGCCTTCGTGGCATCGCGCTGGCACGGGCGCAACGCGCCGCGCGAAGCGTTCCGGATCGGCGTCGACCACGGCGTCTTCTGCGTCGGCTGCTGCTGGGCACTGATGCTCTGCATGTTCGCGGTCGGGACAGGAAGCATCGGCTGGATGTTCCTGCTCGCCGCGCTGATGGCCGCGGAGAAGAACCTGCCCGGCGGAACGAAGCTGCGGCTGCCGATCGGCCTCGGATTGATCGGCGCGGCGGGCGCCGTGGTCGTCGCCCACATCTGATCATGCCGGGGCCGGGTCACTGCTCGGCGTGGACCGCGACCCTGCCGCCGCACCACTGGGCATAACGCGTCATCGCGATCGAATCGAAGATCTCGACGACGGGCTTGATCTTCATGTCGCGCAGCTGCCGGATGTAGAAGTGCCGTCCCCGCGCGCCCTTGGTCCAGCCGAGGAATATGTCGCTCGCCGACTGCATCAGCCGCTGACCGGCGACCACGCGCTGGCCGCGGTTTTGGTACGCGCTCGCGCCGGCATAGGGCTCGAGCACGCTGACGCGCGCTTCCTTGACTTGCAGGAACATCACGTCGTCGTCGTCGGCCATCATCAATACGATGCCGCAGCGCGTACCCACGCTGCCGACGCCGACGACCTTGACGGCGACGTCCATCATCCGGAAGCGATCGAGCAGCACCTTGAGATCGTCGGAGAGCGTCTTGCGGTAGCGGCGGAAGGCACGCATGACGATGCCGTCGTGCATTCCCTTGTCCCACATCGCCTGGTGGAAGATCAGCGGTGGATTGTCGCGGATCCGGACGCTGGTGCCCTTGACGTGCGCGAGCTTCGGAAAGTCGTCCTCGACGACCGAGCGCGACGAGGCTTTCTCCACCTGCTTCTCGAGCAGCCTGCGCCACTTCTTGCGTGTGCCCTTCGCGATGATGTCGTTGACGCTGATCCGCTCGTACCAGATGTCGAGCGCGCCCATCGTTGCGTGGCGCACCATGTTCTCGCGGTAGCTCTTCGTGCACTCGAGCGCGATATCGCGGGCGCTCGCGCCGCCGAAGCCGTTGTTGCGCGACGCGACGACGAAGCTCGCCGCCAGCCGCTTCACGTCCCACTCCCACGGCGCCGGAAGCGTCTCGTCGAAATCGTTGATGTCGAAGATGACGTTGCGCTCGGGCGTGGCGAAGCCGCCGAAGTTGAGCAGGTGGCAGTCGCCGCAGGCCTGCACGCGGATTCCGGACACCGGCGTGGATGCGAGATCGGCGGCCATGATCGCCGCGGCGCCACGGTAGAACGTGAACGGCGACTGCATCATCCGTCCGTAGCGGATGGGGAGGAGTTTGGCGATCCGGCCGGCGCTCGATGCGATCAGCATGTCGACCGGGTTGCGGCGCTGGCGGGGTGGTGTCCAGCCGGCGTGCGATTCGCGGGCAACCTTGTCCCGCAGCGCGCGTCCCGCGTTGCGCCGCTCTTCGCGCGTGAGCGTCGGCGCGCTCCGCGGTGACTTCCTGTGCTTTGCTCGCGCCACGTTCCCCCCGCAATCCACGGCCAAAGCGGTTATCGTGTCAAATCTTACCGTCCTTCGCACGACGACGAAGGTTCGAGACACGCCGATCGGCACGATGAATCGACGCGGTTTCCTCATGACCGCTGGCGCGACAGCCCTCGGCGCGGCCGGCTGCGAGTTCAACCTTCCGACGGCGTTTTCAACGCGTGCGCCGCGCGCCTGCCGGAGCGCCTGCGCGCCGACCCGCTCGTCGAGGCTGCGTGGCGCGGGCTCGATCCGGCGAACGTCTGCGACGTGCATTGCCACGTCTTCGGCAATGGCGACTCCGGCAGCGGGCTCTGGTTCAACCCCGCACTCGAGCGCATCGTGCCGCTGCAGGGCTACCTTCAGCGCGTGTTCTACCTCAACGCAAGCTGTGCGCGGGAAGCGCCCGGTGAAGTCGATCGAAGCGTGGCCGACCGGTTGCTGAACCAGCTCGACGACATGCCGCAGGGCGTGCGTGCGCTCCTCTTCGCGTTCGACTGGGCGCGCGACGAGGCGGGGCGGCCGGATCCCGAGCGCTCGGCGTTTCATGTGCCGGACGACTACTGCGCGATGCTGGCGGAGCGTCATCCGCAGCGCTTCGGTTGGGCAGCGTCGATCCATCCGTACGATCCCGCGGCGCTCGATCGCCTCGACGCTGCCGCGGCGCGGGGCGCGCGCGCCATCAAGTGGCTGCCCACGGCGCAGGGCATCGATCCGGCGTCGGCGCGCTGCGACGGCTTCTACGCTCGCCTCGCTGACTTGCGCATGCCGCTGATTTCGCACGGTGGCGACGAGCGGGCGGTGCGGGGGCACGACGAGGCACTCGGCAATCCGCTGCGCTTGCGCCGGCCGCTCGATGCGGGCGTGCGCGTGGTCGTCGCACACTGCGCGTCGCTCGGCACCGGCCGTGACCTCGACCGCGGCGGTGACGAAACGCTGTCCAACTTCGCGCTGTTCGCGCGCCTGATGGATGATCCGCGTTACGCGCGCAACATCGCCGGCGATATCTCCGCCGTCACGCAGACCAACCGGGTAGACGTTTTGCCCACGCTGCTCGCGCGGCACGACTGGCACGCGCGACTGTTGAACGGCTCGGACTACCCGCTGCCGGGCGTGCTGCCGCTGATCTCGCTGCCGTTGCTCGTGGAGCGCCAGTTGCTGGATTCGGCAGCAGTCGCGCCACTGCGGGAGATCCGCAACCACAACGTGCTGATGTTCGACTTCGTGTTGAAGCGCTCGCTGGCCAGCAACGGCGCCGGCTTCGCGCGCTCGGTGTTCGAGACCGGGGATTGGTTCGATCGCAACGGGTAATCGCCGTTGGCGCGGGCCGCTGCCACGCCCCTCTCGGTCTACCGGAGGCGCCGCGTTTCGCCGATCGCCATCACATCGAAGTCGTCGCGGGTGAGCCCCAGCCGCGCCCGCTCGCGCGCAAGGATCTGCGGCGGCTCGTCGAGCGGCTCATCGCCCATCGGCACGAACGTGCCCCAGTGGATGCCGATCGCACGTTGCGCCCGCAGATCGGCACGGACGCGGATCGCGTCGGACACGTCGAGATGCTTCGTTTCCATGAACCAGCGCGGCGCATACGCGCCGATCGGCAACAGCGCCAGGTCGAACGGCCCGAGCCGTTCCCCGATGTCCTGGAAATCGCGCGAATAGCCGGTGTCGCCCGTGTGGATCACCCGCAGACCTTCGCCGGCGACGACCCACCCGCCCCACAGCGTGCGGTCCCGGTCGACGAGGTTGCGGCGGCTCCAGTGCTGAACGGGAACGAACGTGATCTCGAGTTCGCCGTCGCGCGTCGACTGCCACCAGTCGTACTCCTCGACGCGCTCGATACCGATGTCGATGAACCACGCCTTGAGGCCGAGCGGCACGAGGAAGCGCGGGCTGCCCTGCGGCAGCGCGGCCAGGCGCCGCACCGATGCCTCGTCGAGGTGGTCGTAATGGTTGTGCGTGATCAGCACAACGTCGACCGGCGGCAGGTCGGGAATGTCGATCGGCAACGGTGCAACGCGCTTCGGCCCGACAAAGGGCAATGGCGACGCGCGCTCGGAGAAGATCGGGTCGATCAGCACGTTCCTTCCGGCGAGGCGCACGAGCACCGTCGCCTGACCGATCCACGTGACCGACGGGTTGGCCGCCGGCGCGCGGAGCGCGACCGGATCGGTCGTCACTGCCGGCGTGTTCCAGCCGCCAGGCGGCTCGGTGTTTGCGCCGTTGTCGGCCCGCTCGCGCTGCCATCGGAGGAACTCGCCCAGGCTGCCCATTTCCGCGTGCGGGTAGTTGTTGCGGAACGTGCCCTCCGGCGTCCGCGGCGCGCCTTGCGCGAGCGCGGATCTGTGCGCGACGCCGGCGGCGATCGCGAGTGCGGCCAAGGCGAGGAGCTTCGCCGACAGGACGCGCGGGGTAGCGTTCAATGGAAGTCCTTCGCGGGCTCGATCGTTGACAACCGCCTCGGCGGTCCTGGTGCGTCGTTGATGATACCTAGTCGAGCCAACGCAAGCGAAGGACAGAGCGTTGGGGCGTCGCCGACGAGCCGCGAGGTCGGGCCTCCTCGTCGGCAGTGGATGTGCGCTTCTGACCGGACGTAGCTGCCATGGAGCCCCGTGATACGCTGTTCAGCGCGTGCCGCGATCCGCAGTCATGACTACAGGAGGAGGATCCATGCATTTCCTATCGAAGAGTCTCCTGCTCGCGGCCGCGACCGCGGGCATCGTGGCTGCCGGCCCGGCCGCTGCGCAGCAGAAGCTGAAGTGGGCGCATGTCTACGAGACGAGCGAGCCGTATCACACCGAGTCGGTGTGGGCTGCGTCCGAAATCAAGAAGCGCACCAACGGCAAATTCGATATCGAGGTTTTTCCGGCCAGCACGCTCGGCAAGGAAACCGACCTCAACCAGGGCATGACACTCGGCACGGTCGACATGATCATCAGCGGCCCGTCGTTCGCGGCGCGAAGCTACCCGCGGCTGGGCATCGCCTACTATCCGTTCATCTTCCGCGACGCCGATCACCTGCTCGCTTATTCGAAGAGCCCGATTTTCGCCGAGATGGTCGAAGAGTTCCGCGCGAAGACCGGGATCCAGATCCTCGCTTACACATACTACGGTGCGCGTCAGACCACCGCGCAGAAGCCATTCACCGATTGCGCCGGCATGAAGGGCCTCAAGATCCGTGTGCCCGACGTGCCCATCTACATGGCCATACCCCGGGCGTGCGGCGCAAATCCGGCACCCATCTCTGCGGCCGAGGTATACCTTGCATTGCAGAACGGCACGGTCGACGCACAGGAGAATCCGCTGACGACGATCGAGGCGAAGAAGTTCTACGAGCAGCAGAAGGCGATCATGATGACCTCGCACATCGTCGACGGCATCACCACGCAGGTCGCGCCGCACGTGTGGAACAAGCTCACGGATCAGGAAAAGCAGATATTCACCGATGTCACGCGCGAAGCCGCGGCCCGCGCGACCGCACAGATCAAGAAGCGCGAGGTCGAGCTCGTCGACGAGTTCAGGAAGAAGGGACTCCAGATTGTCCAGGTCGACCGCAAGAGCTTCATCGACGCCGTGCTGAAGTCCGCGACGCCGGAGTCGCTGGGATTCACCCGGGCCGACTACGACCGGATCGTCGCCATCAAGTGACGCGGAAGTCAGCAGAAGGCGCTGTCTCGCAGTAGGATTGGCGGCATGGAGGGGCCACGACCCTTCCCCCGACCCGGAGGACCGCCATGCCCAGGATGAGAGCGATCGACGCCGCCGTCCACGTGCTGGAGCGCGAAGGCGTCACCACTGCGTTCGGCGTGCCCGGCGCCGCGATCAACCCGCTGTATTCGGCGCTGAAGACGCGCGGCAGCATCACGCACATCCTCGCGCGCCACGTCGAAGGCGCGTCGCACATGGCCGAGGGCTACACGCGCGCGGCCGCCGGCAACATCGGCGTGTGCATCGGCACGTCGGGGCCGGCGGGCACCGACATGATCACCGGGCTGTATTCGGCGCCGGCCGATTCGATCCCGATCCTGTGCATCACCGGGCAGGCGCCGCGCGCGCGGATGCACAAGGAAGACTTCCAGGCCGTCGACATCGAGTCGATCGCGAAGCCGGTGACCAAGTGGGCGACCACGGTGCTGCGAGCCCGGCGCAGGTGCCGCGCGCGTTCCAGCAGGCGTTCCACCTGATGCGCTCGGGCCGCCCCGGCCCGGTGCTGATCGACCTGCCGTTCGACGTGCAGATGGCCGAGATCGAGTTCGATCCGGATACGTACGAGCCGCTGCCGGTCTACAAGCCGGCGGCGACGCGCGCGCAGGTCGAGAAGGCGCTGGCGATGCTGAACGAGGCGGAGCGGCCGCTGATCGTCGCGGGCGGCGGCATCATCAACGCCGATGCGTCGGATCTGCTGGTGCAGTTCGCCGAAATCACCGGCGTACCGGTGATCCCGACGCTGATGGGCTGGGGCACGATCCCCGACGACCATCCGCTGATGGCCGGCATGTGCGGGCTGCAGACGTCGCATCGCTACGGCAATGCGACGATGCTCGCGTCCGACTTCGTGCTCGGCATCGGCAACCGCTGGGCCAACCGCCATACGGGCTCGGTCGACGTCTACACCAAGGGACGCAAGTTCGTCCACGTCGACATCGAGCCCACGCAGATCGGCCGCGTGTTCGCGCCCGACTACGGGATCGTCTCGGACGCGAAGGCTGGCGCTCGAGTTGTTCGTCGCCGTCGCGCGCGAATGGAAAGCGGCCGGCAAGCTGCAGGATCGCGCCGCGTGGGTCGCGCAATGCCAGCGAACGCAAGCGCACGCTGCTGCGCAAGACCAACTTCGACAACGTGCCGATGAAGCCGCAGCGCGTGTACCAGTGCCTGAACCGCGCGTTCGACGACCACGACACGTGCTACGTGACGACGATCGGGCTGTCGCAGATCGCCGCCGCGCAGTTCCTGCATGTCTACAAGCCGCGCAACTGGATCAACTGCGGGCAGGCGGGACCGCTCGGCTGGACGATTCCTGCGGCGCTCGGCGTGCGCGTCGCCGATCCGACGCGGCGCATCGTCGCGCTGTCGGGCGACTACGATTTCCAGTTCATGATCGAGGAGCTCGCCGTCGGCGCGCAGTTCAAGCTGCCGTACATCCACGTCGTCGTGAACAACTCGTACCTCGGGCTGATCCGCCAGTCGCAGCGCGGCTTCGAGATGGACTACTGCGTGCAGCTCGCGTTCGACAACGTCAACGCGCCCGAAGTGGGCGGCTACGGCGTCGACCACGTCAAGGTCGCCGAAGGGCTGGGCTGCAAGGCGATCCGGGTGTACCGGCAGGAGGAGATCGACCCGGCGATCGCAGCAGGCCGAGAATGTGGATGGCGCAGTACCGCGTGCCGGTCGTCATCGAGATCATCCTGGAGCGCGTCACCAACATCGCGATGGGCACCGAGATCGACAAGGTCGTCGAGTTCGAGGAGCTCGCCATCGGCAAGGAAGACGCGCCGACCGCGATCGCGCTGCTCGACTGATGACATCGCGATAACATCGCCACCGTCCCCGCCACTGCAGGAATTCGACGATGCCCAAGCTCGCCGCCAACCTGACGATGCTCTACAACGAGGTCGATTTCCTCGACCGCTTCGCCGCCGCTGCGGCGGCCGGCTTCAAGGGCGTCGAGTTCCTGTTTCCCTACGCGTACCCGAAGGAGCAGCTCGCCGAGCAGCTGGCGCAGCATCGGCTCGTGCAGGTGCTGCACAACCTGCCGGCCGGCGACTGGGCAGCGGGCGAGCGCGGCATCGCGTGCCATCCCGAGCGCGTCGGCGAGTTCCAGGACGGCGTGGGCAAGGCGATCGACTACGCGAAGGCGCTGGGCTGTCCGCAGGTCAACTGCCTCGCCGGCATCGCGCCGAAGGGCGTCGACGCCGGCCCGCGTGCGCGCGACGTTCGTCGACAACCTCAAGTTCGCCGCGCCGAAGCTCGCGGCGGCGGGCATCAAGCTCCTGATCGAGCCGATCAACACGTACGACATTCCCGGCTTCTATCTCAACCGGACGCAGCAGGCGCTCGACATCATCGCGCGACGTCGGCTCGGACAATCTCTACCTCCAGTACGACATCTATCACATGCAGCGGATGGAGGGCGAGCTCGCGGCCACGATCAAGGCGAACCTGCCGCAGATCGCGCACCTGCAGCTCGCCGACAATCCGGGCCGCAACGAGCCCGGGACCGGCGAGATCAACTACCGCTTCCTGTTCGGCTTCCTCGATGCGCATCGGCTACGACGGCTGGATCGGCTGCGAGTACAAGCCCAAGGGCAACACGGTCGACGGCCTCGCCTGGCGCGCCGCGCACAGCGTTTGAACAACGGAGAAGTGACAATGGCGAACTTCGGCTTCATCGGCCTCGGCATCATGGGCGCGCCGATGGCGGGACACCTGATCAAGGGCGGGCACCGCGTCTATCTGCACAGCCGCAGCGGCGTTCCGGCGGCGCTGACCGAAGCCGGCGGCATCGCCTGCGCGATCGGCGAAGGAGGTCGCGCAGAAAGCCGACGTCGATCTTCACGATGGTGCCGGATACGCCGCACGTCGAGGCCGTCGCTGTTCGGCGACGACGGCGTGGCGAAGGGCCTCAGCAAGGGCAAGACCGTCGTCGACATGAGCTCGATCTCGCCGCTCGCGACCAAGGAATTCGCCAGCGAAGATCAACGCGCTCGGCTGCGATTACCTCGACGCGCCCGTATCCGGCGGCGAAGTCGGCGCGAAAGCGGCGTCGCTGACGATCATGGTCGGCGGCAGCGAGGCGACGTTCGCGAAAGTGAAGCCGCTGTTCGAGCTGATGGGCAAGAACATCACGCTGGTGGGCGGCAACGGCGACGGCCAGACGACCAAGGTCGCGAACCAGATCATCGTCGCGCTCGACATCGAGGCGGTCGGCGAGGCGCTGCTCTTCGCGTCCAAGGCGGGCGCCGATCCCGGCGAAGGTGCGGCAGGCGCTGATGGGCGGCTTCGCGTCGTCGCGGATCCTCGAAGTGCACGGCGAGCGGATGGTGAAGCGCACGTTCGATCCGGGCTTTCGCATCGAGCTGCACCAGAAGGACCTGAACCTCGCGCTGACCACCGGCCGCGCAGCTCGGCGTTTCGCTGCCGAACACCGCGACCTGCCAGGAGCTCTTCAACGCGTGCGCGGCGCAACGGCGGCGGCCGCCTGGGATCATTCGGCGCTGGTGCAGGCGCTGGAGAAGCTCGCCAACTTCGAAGTCGGACAGAAGCCACGCAGCGCGCTGACGGCA
The DNA here is from genome assembly GCA_963851465.1 of uncultured beta proteobacterium. Lineage (GTDB taxonomy): Bacteria > Pseudomonadota > Gammaproteobacteria > Burkholderiales > Casimicrobiaceae > VBCG01. The sequence goes on along the minus strand of CAWKPJ010000012.1, from coordinate 65,392 downwards.
TCGGGCAACGGCGATGTCGGCGGAACGCGCGTTGTTGCGCAAGATGTTCGACGCGGCGATCGCCGCGGCGCAGCCGGCGCGCTGCGTGCCGCCGCATCTGCCGCCGCCGCCCGTCGGACGGCACGATCGTCGTCGGCGCCGGCAAGGCGTCGGCAGCGATGGCGCGGGCGTTCGAGGATCATTGGCCGGGCGATATCGCCGGGCTCGTCGTCACGCGCTACGGCTACGCGGTGCCGTGCAAGCGAATCGAGATCGTCGAGGCCGCGCATCCGGTGCCCGATGCAGCCGGCCTCGCTGCCGCGAAACGCATGCTCGCGATGGTTGGCGGCCTCACCGCCGACGATCTCGTGGTCGCGCTGATCTCGGGCGGCGGCTCCGCGCTGCTCGCGTTGCCTGCGGACGGCCTCACGCTCGACGACAAGCAGAACGTCAATCGCGCGCTGCTCAAGTCGGGCGCGACGATCAGCGAGATGAATTGCGTGCGCCGCCATCTGTCGGCGATCAAGGGCGGGCGGCTCGCCGCGGCCTGCCACCCCGCACAGGTGGTGACGCTGCTGATCTCCGATGTACCGGGCGACGATCCGGTCGCGATCGCGTCGGGGCCGACAGTTGCCGACCCGACGACCTGCGCCGACGCCCTGGACGTGATTCGCCGCTACGGGATCGAAGTGCCGGCCGCGGTCACGCGCGTGCTGGAATCCGCCGCGGGTGAAACGGTCAAGCCCGGCGATCCGCGGCTCGCGCACGCGACGATCCGCATGATCGCCACGCCGCAGCGCTCGCTCGAAGCGGCCGCGGACGGTCGCGCGCGACGCCGGATTCACGCCCGCGATCCTGGGCGACAGCCTCGAAGGCGAAGCGCGCGACGTCGGCAAGATCATGGCAGGCATCGCGCAACAGGTGGCGCAGCACGGCCAGCCGGTTGCACCGTCCTGCGTACTGCTGTCGGGCGGCGAGACGACGGTGACCGTGCGCGGCGCGGGCCGCGGCGGGCGCAACGTCGAGTTCCTGCTGTCGCTTGCGATCGCGCTCGACGGACGGCCGAACGTGTTCGCGCATCGCCGGCGATACCGACGGCGTCGACGGGCAGGAAGAGATCGCCGGCGCGATCGTCACGCCCGACACGCTGGCGCGCGCCTGGGCAAAAGGCATCCGCCCGCGCGACGCGCTCGCCGACAATGACGGTCACGGCTTCTTCGAGGCGCTGGGCGACGCGGTGGTGACGGGACCGACGCGCACCAACGTCAACGATTTCCGCGCAATCCTCGTGCGCGCGCAGGCCGGGTGAGCGTCGGCGCGCGCGGGACCGGGAGGGCAGATGCGATTCGGAACGGAACTGATGCGGCAGGCCGACGATCTTGCGCGGTTCACCGAGGACGCGCCGCTGATCACGCGCAGGTACCTCTCCGAGCAGCACAAGCAGGCAGGCGAGTACCTGATCGGGCTGATGACGCGCGCCGGTATGGAGGCGGGATTCGATCGCGCTGGGCAACATCGTCGGCCGCTACGCCGCCGCCGATCCGCATGCGCCGGTCGTGATGACTGGTTCGCACCAGGACAGCGTGCGCAACGCCGGCAGGTACGACGGGCTGTTCGGCATCATCACCGCGATTGCGTGCGTCAAGGACCTGCACGAGCGCGGCAAGCGCCTGCCGTACACGTTCGAGATTGTCGGGTTCGGCGACGAGGAGGGGGTGCGCTTCGGTGTCACGCTGATCGGCAGCAAGGCGATGGCGGGCAACTTCAATCCGGCGTGGCTCGACAAGGCGGACGACCAGGGCATCACGATGCGTCGCGCGCTCACTGATTTCGGCGGCAATCCGGAGGCGTGGCGCGAGGTCGACCGGCGCGGAAGGAACGTCGTCGCCTACGTCGAGTCGCATATCGAGCAGGGACCGGTGCTGCTGAACGCGGGTCTGCCGGTGGGCGTGGTCACCGCGATCGCCGGCGCCACGCGGCTCACCGTGCGCGTCACCGGGCTCGCGGGACACGCGGGCACCGTGCCGATGGGAGCGCGCCGCGACGCGCTGACGGCGGCGAGCGAAATGATCCTGCGCGTGGAGAAGCATTGCGAAGAGCACGCGGGACTCGTCGGCACCGTCGGCAAGATCGCCGCGCTGCCGGGTGCGGTGAACGTCATTCCGCAGGACGTCGAGTTCACCGTCGACGTGCGCTCCGGCGACGACGCGCTGCGCGGCAACGCGGTGAATGCGCTGCGGTCCGCGTTCGAGGACATCGCGAAGCGCCGCAACGTCACGGTCAGTGCGACGCAGTTCTTCGCCGCGAACGCCGCGCCCTGCGATCCGGCGCTGCAGCGCGCGTTCGCCGACGCGATCGCTGCGCACGGCATTGAGGTGCACCACCTGCCGAGCGGCGCGGGGCACGACGCAATGGAGTTCCCCGCGGTCGCGCCGACGGCGATGCTGTTCGTCCGCTGCGGCAACAACGGCATCAGCCACCACCCCGACGAGACGATGACCGCGGAAGACGCGGAAGTCGCGACTTCCGTCTTCCTGCACTTCCTCGAACACTACCGACCAACGCGATGAGCACCGTTTACGACGACCTCGGCCGCTGGATCGACGCGCACCACGCCGAACAGATCGACTTCCTGCGACAGATCGTCCGCGTGCCCTCGGACACTCCGCCCGGCGACAACGCGCCGGCCGCCGAGAAAGCGGTGGCGCTGCTGACGAAGCTCGGCTTCGACGTCGAGCGACACCCGGTGCCGGCGCAATTCCTGCAGGCGTATGGCATGAAGTCCGTCACCAACCTGATCGTGCGCCATCGCTTCGGCAGCGGCGGGCCGACGATTGCGCTCAACGCGCATGGCGATGTCGTGCCGCCGGGCGAAGGCTGGACCCGGCCACCGTACGAGGGCGTCGTCGACAACGGTCGCATGTACGCGCGTGGCGTCGCGGTGTCGAAGTCGGACATCGCGACGTACGCCTACGCGCTGTGCGCGCTGCGCGGGCTCGCGAAAGGCGGCGCGCCGCTCAACGGCACGGTCGAACTGCACTTCACCTACGACGAGGAGTTCGGCGGCCTTGCGGGACCGGGCTTTCTCCTCGACAACAAGCTGACCAAGCCAGACTACGCGATCGCCGCCAGCTTCAGCTACGCGGTGGTTACCGCGCATAACGGATGCCTGCAGCTCGAAGTCACCGTCCACGGCAAGTCGGGCCATGGCGCGATGCCCGAGACGGGCCGCGACGCGTTTCGAGCGGGCGCCGCGATCCTGAATGCGATCTACGCGGAAGCCGACGCCCTGAAGACGAAGAAGTCGCGGGTCGCCGGCATCGACCATCCGACGATGATCGTCGGGATGCTCAATGGCGGCATCAACACCAACGTCGTCCCCGACCGGCTCACGCTGAAAATGGATCGCCGGATGATTCCCGAGGAGGATCCGGCCGAGGTGGAGGCGGGCGTGCGCGCGCTGATCGAGCGCGCGGTCGCCGGCCACGACGGCATCCGCGTCGAGATTCGCCGCCTGCTGCTTGCCCGCGCGCTCACGCCGCTGCCCGGCCAGGAGAAGCTGGTCGCCGCGATCCAGCAGCACGGCAAGCGCGTGTTCGGCGTCGATATCCCTGCCGTCGGCGTGCCACTCTACGCGGACGCGCGCCTGTACGCCGAACACGGCGTGCCGATCGTCATGTACGGCGCGGGGCCGAAGACGATCGCCGAGTCCAACGCCAAGCGTCCCGACGAGAATCTGCTGCTCGATGACCTGCGGCGCGCGACGCAGGTGGTCGCGAGCACGGTGCACGATCTGCTGCGCAGCTGAGCCGCACGTCGCTCTTGCCGCGAGTCAGACCAGCGGCGCGGCCAGCTTTTCCGTGGTGAAGGCGCGCTGCACGGCCGGGCGCGCCAGGACGCGTGCGAGGTACGGCCCGTAGTGCGGCAGGCTGCGCGCCGGGCGCGCGAATCCCCGCGTCCAGCGGCCCAGCATCAGCAGATACGGATCGACGGCGCTATACGTCGAGCCCAGCAGCCACTCGCGGCCGTGCGACGCAAGCTTCGCGTCGACCTGATCGAGCAGCGTTCCGACGTGCGCTTCGGCATGTGCCTTGACCTGCCCCGCCGCCGCTGCATCGCCGTCATTGACGATGCGTTCGGGATAGAAGTAGTGGATCAGCATCGCCTGCAGCGTGTTCGTCGACCAGACCAGCCACTTGTAGAAGTCGGCGCGCTGCGCGGTTCCGAGCGCCGGTGCGAGGTCCGCATCCGGGTGGGTGTCCGCGAGATGCAGGCAGATCGCGGCCGTTTCGTACAGCACGACGTCGCCGTCGACCAGGACGGGGATGAGCCCGTTCGGATTCAGCCTGAGGTATTCCGGCGACTTGTGCGCGGCATTGGTCCGATCGACGAGCGCGAGCTCGAAGGGCGCGCCGATCTCCTCCAGCAGCATGTGCGGCGTGAGGCTCGCGTTGCCGGGATAGTAGAAGAGCCGTATCACGACGACGGTACGGTGGCGACGCCGGCGGCGGGGGAGAGCGACGCAGGCGATCGTCCGCGTGCCGCATACGCGGTGGCGGCGCGGGAGATGTGAGTGTCGAGGATCGCTTCGAGCTCGCCCGTGTTGGCGGCGGCGAACGCCTTGACCAGCGCCTTGTGCTCCTTGAACGAGCGCTTCTGCTCGCGGGCGAGCGGGACGGAGAGGTGCGTGCGGATCGTCGCGATGCGCCCGAAGACCGTCTTGTACGCATCGACGAGGTAGCGGCTGCCGCAATGCTTGAAGAACGCCTCGTGAAATGCGGTATCCGACCGCGCATAGCCCAAGCGGTCACCGCGCGCGTCGGCCGCTTCCATCGCTTCGAGCGCGGCCTTCATGCTTCGCAACGTCGCGTCCTTGTCCCGCAGCAGCGAAAGCTTCAGCGCGTTGACCTCGAGCATCAGCCGGAACTGGCAAAGGTCCGTCACGTCGTCCTGCGTTGGCGCGAAAACGAAGGAGCCCTTCTTGGGGACGACGACCACGAGTCCCTGCAACTCCAGGCGCGCGAGCGCCTCGCGCAGCGGCGTTCGGCTGACGCCGAAGGCCGCGCCCAGCCCTTCCTCGGTGATCGCTTCGCCGAACGCGAGCTCGGCGTTGACGATCGCGTCGCGCAATCGCTCCTCGACGATGTCGGCGAGCGATCGCGGCCGTTCGATGCTGAGCGATTGGACCATTGTCGACAGGATAGCGCAGGAGCGCGTCGGTTCGGACCTGGAAGGTCGCGCTAGGCGTAACGCGCGCGATCGAGCAGGCGTTCGTAGTCGTGGAGGTCGAGCATTTCGCTCTCCAGTCCTGCGGTGGTGCCGGTGAGTTTGAGCGCTGCAGCGAAGCGCGTCATCAGCCGGGCGTACGCGAGCGTCGACGAGATCGGGTAGCAGACGATCTTGAAGCCCAGTTGCCCGAAGCGCTGCGCGGTCAGCGGCGGGACTTTCTTCTCGACGTAGTTGAACATCAGCGGCGCGTCGATCTTGGCGAGCGCCTCGCGCATCTCGTCCTCCGATTGAAGCATCTCCAGGAGGACGAGATCCGCGCCGGCGGCCGCATACGCGCGGCCGCGGTCGATGGCGTCGGCAAGCCCGAGCGGGATTCGCGCGTCGGTGCGCCCGATGATCAGGAAGTCGTCGCGCGTTCGCGCGCGCACCGCGGCCGCGATTTTCTCGGCGTGCTCCTCCTTCGAGATCAGTGCGATGCCGGCCATCGCGCCACATCGCTTCGGCGTGACCTGGTCTTCCAGATGGACAGCGGCAGCGCCCGCCGCCTCGTATTCGGCGATCGTGCGGACGACGTTGTTCACATTGCCGTAGCCCGTGTCGGCGTCGGCGATCAGCGGAATCGACGCGGCGACGGCGATGGCGCGTGCGCGGGCGACCATTTCGGTCATGGTGAGCAGGCCGATGTCGGGCGCGCCGATGAGGCTCGCGGACAATCCGTTGCCGGTCATGTAGACCGCCTCGAAGCCGGCCTGGGCGATTGCCTTGGCGCCGATGGCGTCGTGACATCCCGGGGCGACGACGATGCCGGGCTCGCGCAGGCGCGCGGCGAGGGTGGAGGCGGGGGCGGCAGCGGGGCTTGGCGGCATGTTCGTTTCCTTGGCGGAACCGCCAGCCTATCACATGTATCCATGATACACAAGTCTTGTGTACTGTATACATGTTGGAATAGGATGACGACTTCGCCGACCCGCCCCTCCGCTGACCGCCCATGACAACCGCCACAGCAAGTCCCGACAAATCCGCCGCGGCAGGCCGCGACAATGCCCTGCTGGCCGCGCTGCGCGCAGAGCTCGGCCGCGACGCCGTGCTGAGCGGCGCCGACGTGCCCCCGCGCAACGACAACGACCACAGCAGCCTGCCTCCCGCGCGGCCCGGCATCGTGCTGCGGCCGTCCGATACGGCGGGCGTGGCGGCGGCGATGCGCCTTTGTCGCGAGCACGGGCAGGCCGTCGTTCCGCAAGGCGGATTGACCGGCCTGTGCGGCGGCGCGCGCGCAATCGACGGGGCGCTGGCGCTGTCGCTGGAACGCCTGACCGGCATCGACGAAATCGACCCGTCGTCGTCGACGATCACCGTGCGCGCCGGCACGCCGCTGCAGGTCGTCCAGCAGGCGGTGGACGCCGCCGGGTTTTTCTTCCCGCTGGATCTCGGCGCGCGCGGGTCCTGCGCGATCGGCGGCAACCTGTCGACCAACGCCGGCGGCAATCGCGTCATCCGCTACGGCATGGCGCGCGAATCCGTGCTCGGCGTGGAAGTCGTGCTGCCCGACGGCACCGTCGTCGACTGCATGAACAAGATGCTGAAGAACAACGCGGGCTACGACCTGAAGCACCTGTTCATCGGCAGCGAAGGCACGCTCGGCATCATCACCAAGGCGGTCCTGCGGATGTTTCCCAAGCCCGCGTGCACGATGGCGGCGCTGTGCGCGGTGAAGGATTTCGACAGCGTGGTCGCGCTGCTCGGATCGGCGCGACGCCACGTCGGCCCCTTGCTCTCCGCGTTCGAAGTGATGTGGCCCGACTACTGGGCGATCGCCACCGGCCGCGTGAAGAACGTCCGCAATCCGTTCCCGGACAGCACGCACGGCGCCTACGTTCTGATCGAGGCGCTCGGCACCGATCCGGTCGCCGACCCGCCGCGGTTCGAAGCGTGGCTGGGGGAATTGCTCGAAGGGGGCACGTTGCCGGACGCGGCGGTGGCCCAGTCGATGTCCGACGTCCAGTCGTTCTGGGGCGTACGCGATGCCTGCGCCGAGTTCTACCAGCCGCCGGTGATCGGCCCGCACCTGGCCTTCGACATCGGCCTGCCGGTCGACGCGATGGCGCGCTACCGCGACGAGTGCAAAGCCGCAGCTCGCCGCGCGCATCCCTGGCTGCCAGAGCGTGTTCTACGGCCACATCGGCGACGGCAACATGCATTTGCTGGCCTGGGTTCCGGGCGCCGCCGAGCAACCCGAGGACGCCGTCGACGAAGTCGTCTACGAGCTGGTGCGCCGCCATCACGGCACCGTCTCGGCCGAGCATGGCATCGGCACGCTCAAGCGGCGCTGGCTCGGCCATGCGCGCACGCCCGAGCAGATCGCGCTGATGCGCACGCTCAAGCACGCGCTCGACCCGCAGAACCTGTTGAATCCCGGCAAGGTGATTTGAACGCCGCGCCGCGCATTCCCATTTCACGCAGTCTCCAAAGGAGGACCGAATGAAATCCATGCATCGATCGATCGTCGCCGCAGCGTGCGTCGCGCTGTTCGGGCTCGCGCCCGTGTACGCGCAACCGGTGAAGATCGCCAACCTCGTCGAGCTGAGCGGTACCGGTGCCACTGCCGGCACGATGTTCAAGAGCGGCATCGAGCTCGCCGCGAAGGACATCAACGCGTCCGGCGGCATCCTTGGGCGCAAGATCGAGTATCAGACGATGGACACGCAGACGACGCCGGGCGTGGCGAAGGCGCTCGCGATCAAGGCGATCGACGACGATGTGTTCGCCGTCTTCGGTCCGGTCTTCACGGGCTCGGTGGTCGTCAGCGCCGTCGAGACGCGGCGTGCCGAGATCCCCAACTTCACCGCGGCCGCCGGCGCTGCAGTGACCGCGCAGGGCAATCCGTACATGTTCCGCACCGGGTTTTCGCAGGCGATGTCGATGCCGAAGGTTGCGCGCTACATCGCACAGGGCCTGAAAGCGAAGACCGTTGCCGTAATCTACGTGAACAACGACTTCGGCAAGCCAGGGCGCGATGCAGTCACGAAGGCGCTCGAGCCGTATGGCGTCAAGATCGTTGCCGACATCTCGACCGACCCGGGTCAGGTCGACATGTCAGGGCCTGTCATCCGCGCGCGGCAGGCTGACGCGGATGCGATCTTCGTGTATCTGAACGAGGAGGAATCGGCGCGGGCGCTGCGCGAGCTGCGCAAGCAGGGGTGGACCAAGCCGATCGTCGGCGACGTCACATTGATCAGCCAGAAAGTGATCGAGCTTGCCGGCGATGCCGCCAACGGCGCGGTCGGGCACTCGGAGATGACTGCCGACGCGCCGGTGCCGTCGATCAAGGCGCTGCGCGCCAAGTTCGAGAAGGAATACGGCTTCACCCCGGATCACAACGGCATCAAGGGCTACATCGGTCTCTACATGCTCAAGGCAGCCACCGAGAAGGTCGGCAAGTTCGACCGCGTGGCGGTCGCCAAGGCAATGCACGGCATGACGATCACCGCCAAGCAGGAGCCCGGCGTCCTCCTCGACGTCACGATCGACGCCAACGGCGACATCGACCGGGACAGCTTTCTGGTCGAAGTGCAGGCCGGCAAGGTCGTCGTGAAGGAGATCCTGCCGCCACTCGGCAAGAAGTAGCCGCCGACCGGTTTGCGCGTGGCGCGTCCCGCGCCACGTGCTGCCGCCGGGGATCAGTGTGCGAACGGATGGCGGGACATCCAATGCCGCGCAATGTCGACGCGCCGGCACACCCACACATGCTCGTGGCGCTCGATGTGGTCGAGGAAACGCTGCAGCCCCGCGAAGCGTCCGGGCCGTCCCAGCAATCGACAGTGCATGCCGATGGACATCATCTTCGGTCGCTCGGCGCCCTCGGCGTAGAGCACGTCGAACGTGTCCTTGAGATAGGTGAAGAACTGCTCGCCGGTGTTGAAGCCCTGCGGCGTCGCGAAACGCATGTCGTTGCAGTCGAGCGTGTAGGGAACGATCAGGTGCGGTACGTCGGTGCCGTCGCTCTTGCGCACGCGCGTCCAGAAGGGAAGGTCGTCGCCGTAGTAGTCGGCGTCGTAGAGGAATCCTCCGTGGTCGACGACGAGGCGGCGCGTGTTCGGGCTGTCACGACCCGTGTACCAGCCGAGCGGCGCCGCGCCGGTCATGCGCCGGATGATCTCGACGCCGATCCGCATGTGCTCGCGCTCGGTCGCCTCGTCGACGTTCTGGTAGTGAATCCAGCGCCAGCCGTGACACGCGATCTCGTGGCCCAGGTCGACGAACGCGGCGGTGAGGTCCGGGTGCCGCTCGAGCGCCATCGACACGCCGAAGACCGTGAGCGGCAGCTTGCGCCGCTCGAACTCGCGTAGCAGGCGCCACACGCCCGCGCGCGAGCCGTACTCGTAGATCGACTCCATCGACAGGTGTCGCGCGGGATATGCGGCGGCGCCGATGATCTCCGACAGGAACTGCTCGGAGGCCGCGTCGCCGTGCAGCACGCTGTTTTCGCCGCCTTCCTCGTAGTTGAGAACGAATTGGACGGCGAAGCGGGCGCCGCCCGGCCAGTCGGCGTGCGGCACGTCGCGGCCGTAGCCGACAAGGTCGCGCGGATAGTCCATCAAAGTCCCTCCCGCGGCGATACTACCGCCTCGGCGGCGCGCGTATAATCCGCGCCTTTCCGGGGGTGCCCCCCGAAGACAGGAACGCCGATGAAGTTCCGCTTCCCGCTCGTCATCATCGACGAGGATTTTCGCTCCGAGAACACCTCCGGCCTCGGCATCCGCGCGCTGGCCGCGGCGATCGAGAAGGAGGGGATGGAGATCCTCGGCGTGACGAGCTACGGCGACCTGTCGCAGTTCGCGCAGCAGCAGTCGCGCGCGTCGGGCTTCATCCTGTCGATCGACGACGAGGAGTTCACGCCGGGGCCCGAGCTCGACCCGGCGCTGGTGAAGCTGCGCACGTTCATCCAGGAGATCCGCTTCCGCAACGCGGAGATCCCGATCTACCTGTACGGCGAGACGCGCACGTCGCGGCACATCCCCAACGACATCCTGCGCGAGCTGCACGGCTTCATCCACATGTTCGAGGACACGCCGGAGTTCGTCGCGCGCCACATCATCCGCGAGGTGAAGTCGTACCTCGATTCGCTGGCACCGCCGTTCTTCCGGGCGCTGCTCGAATACGCGCAGGACGGCTCGTACTCCTGGCATTGCCCGGGCCACTCCGGCGGCGTCGCGTTCCTCAAGAGCCCCGTCGGGCAGATGTTCCACCAGTTCTTCGGCGAGAACATGCTGCGCGCCGACGTCTGCAACTCGGTCGACGAGCTCGGCCAGTTGCTCGATCACTCCGGCCCGGTGGCCGCGGCCGAGCGCAACGCCGCACGCATCTTCAACGCCGACCATTGCTTCTTCGTCACCAACGGCACGTCGACGTCGAACAAGATGGTGTGGCACGCGAACGTTGCGCCGAACGACATCGTCGTGGTCGACCGCAACTGCCACGTGTCGATCCTGCACGCGATCACGATGACCGGCGCGATCCCCGTCTTCCTGCCGCCGACGCGCAACCACCTCGGCATCATCGGGCCGATCCCGCTCGACGAATTCCGGCCGGACAACATCCGGAAGCGCATCGAGGCCAACCCCTTCGCGCGCAATGCGCCGAACAAGAAGCCGCGGATCCTGACGCTGACGCAGAGCACGTACGACGGCGTCGCCTACAACGTCGAGATGCTGAAACAGACGCTCGGCAACTACATCGATACGCTGCATTTCGACGAGGCGTGGCTGCCCCACGCGGCGTTCCACGACTTCTACAGGGACATGCACGCGATCGGCAAGGACCGCCCGCGCAGCAAGGAAGCGATCATCTTCGCCACGCACTCGACGCACAAGCTGCTCGCGGGCATCTCGCAGGCGTCGCAGATCATCGTGCAGGAGTCGGAGACGCGCAAGCTCGACCGTCACATCTTCAACGAGGCGTACCTGATGCACACGTCGACGTCGCCGCAGTACGCGATCATCGCGTCGTGCGACGTGTCGGCTGCGATGATGGAACCGCCCGGGGGCACGGCGCTCGTCGAGGAATCGATCATCGAGGCGCTCGACTTCCGTCGCGCGATGCGCAAGGTCGACGAGGAGTGGGGCAAGGACTGGTGGTTCAAGGTCTGGGGACCCGAGCGCCTCGCGCCCGAAGGCATGGGCAACCGCGACGACTGGCTGCTGCGCGCCAACGAGAAGTGGCACGGCTTCGGCAATCTCGCGCCCGGCTTTACCATCCTCGATCCGATCAAGGCGACGGTGATCACGCCCGGCCTCGACGTGTCGGGCAAGTTCGCGAAGACCGGCATTCCGGCGTCGATCGTCACCAAGTTCCTGGCCGAGCACGGCGTGATCGTCGAGAAGACGGGGCTGTACTCGTTCTTCATCATGTTCACGATCGGCATCACCAAGGGACGCTGGAACACGCTCGTGACTGCGCTCCAGCAGTTCAAGGACGATTACGACCGCAACGCACCGCTGTGGCGGATCCTGCCCGAGTTCTGCGCCAAGCAGCCGTCGTACGAGCGAGTGGGACTGCGCGACCTGTGCCAGCAGATCCACGACATGTACAAGGCGAACGACGTCGCGCGCGTGACAACCGAGATGTACCTGTCGGACATGCAGCCGGCGATGAAGCCCTCCGACGCGTTCGCGTGCATGGCGCATCGCGAGATCGACCGCGTCGAGATCGACAACCTCGAAGGCCGCGTGACGGGTGTGCTGTTAACGCCCTATCCGCCGGGCATTCCGCTGCTGATCCCGGGCGAGCGCTTCAATCGCACGATCGTCGAGTATCTCAAGTTCGCGCGGAGCTTCAACCAGAAGTTCCCGGGCTTCGACACCGACATCCACGGCCTCGTGGAAGAGATGGAAGGCCCCAACCATCGTTACTACATGGATTGCGTGCGACAGAAGTAGTATTCGCGCAAACCGTTCGATTCGCGCAAACGAAAAAGCCCGGTCGCCCGGGCTTTTCGCCGTCTGTGCAAGGTCAATCGAGCGATCTTATGTTCGACGCCTGATCGCCCTTGGGGCCGGTCGTGGTGTCGAAGGAGACTTTCTGATTCTCCCGCAGGCTCTTGTGGCCCTCGCCTTGAATCGCCGAAAAATGGGCAAAGAGATCCTTGCCGCCGGAATCGGGCGTGATGAAGCCGAATCCCTTGCTGTCGTTGAACCATTTGACTGTACCGGTACTCATGTCTACTGCTCCTGTGAAGTACGAATGACGGGCGTCTGCCCGTTGCGGGAACTTCAAGGGAGAGATACGAAGACCTGAGGAACCGCGCGAGCGGCAACGACCGACCAGCACTTCACTTGACGAACCTGCCATTCATGCATACGCCCATATTGCGGGCAACGCAAGGCATTTCGGAGCTCGCGTTCCGCAGCAATGCGAAACCGCGCCGCATCGACAGCGCCCTGAATCTAGATGTCCTTTGCCATTTGGGCGCTCGTCATCGGCGCCATCCTGATCATCATGGCGCTGACCGGCACGCTGCTGAAGCGTCTGCCGATGAGCGCCGCCATCATTTATCTGGCCATCGGCTATGCGCTCGGCCCGGCGGGTTGGGCGCTGATGACGCCCGACCCGTTCCGGTACTCCGTCGAGCTGGAAAGAATGGCGGAAGTCGCGCTGCTGATCTCGCTCTTTGCCGTCGGGCTGAAACTCGGCGTCCCATTGCGCGACAAGCGCTGGTACCTGCCGTTGCGCCTGGCATTTCCGTCGATGATATTGACCGTGATATCGGTCGCGGCGATCGGCATGTTCCTGCTCGGACTGCCCGCGGGTGCCGCGATCCTGCTCGCCGCAATTCTCGCCCCGACCGATCCCGTGCTCGCATCCGACGTGCAGGTGGAAGATTCGTCGGATCGCGACCGCCTCCGCTTCAGCCTGACCGCCGAGGGCGGTCTCAACGATGGCGCCGCGTTTCCCATCGTGCTGTTCGCTCTCGGTATCTCGGGCTACTACGACTTCGGCAGCGGCTGGCGCTGGCTTGCGGTCGACGTGTTCTGGGGCATCGCGGGTGGCCTGGCGATCGGTGGCGCCCTGGGGGCGTTGGTCGGGAAGCTGGTCCTCTATCTGCGCACGCGGCATCAGGAGGCCGTAGGTCTCGACGCGTTCCTGGCGCTTGGGCTGATCGCGATCGCCTATGGCGTCGCGCAGCTCAGCTTACGCTTCGGGCTTTCTCGCGGTATTTGCCGCAGGACTGGCGTTGCAGCGGGTCAAGGAGCGTTCGAAGCAGGACAATCCGTCGAGCGCGGTGAAAGTCACGATTGCCTTGGGCGTGGAGGGCGAACAGAAACTCGCGACCCATTCCCATCACGCGGGCGTCTACATGATGGACGCCGTGCAAGGCTTCAACGGACAACTCGAGCGTCTTGCCGAACTGGTGGTGGTGATGGTGATCGGCGCGATGCTGTCGTACACCCATTGGCCCCACCATGCCGTCTGGTTCCTGTTGCTCCTGTTTCTCCTGGCGCGACCCGTTTCGGTGTGGTTGGGATTGATCGGGGCGACCGGCGTGTCGCGCGACCAGCGAGTGCTGATTTCGTGGTTCGGCATCCGCGGAGTCGGCTCGATCTTCTACCTGATGTACGCGATCAACCACGGCTTGTCGCAACCTTTGGCGAGCGAGCTGATCGCGATCACGTTGACGACGGTTACGGCATCGATCCTTCTTCACGGCATTTCGGTGACCCCGCTGATGAGCCGGTACGCAAGCCGGAAGACGCGTCGATCGCGGGTAGCGGCTCAGCGCGGTTTCCTGCATTTCACCCCTCTCGCCGCGCATTGTGTCGTGCCAGGCTGGAGCGCATGGGGTCCCTCCCGTAATCTTGCGCCCAGTGACAAAGAGGCGATCAGAGGCCCTTCGATGAATACCGATCAACACAGCCCGGGCACCGGCAGCACTGCGGAACGCGGCAGGGGCGAGCCTGCCTCGCGGCCCATGGGAATCCGACAGTCCTTCCGGGAGATCCGCAAAGGTATCGTCGTGATGTGGTGGGGCTTCTTCGACTGGGTGGCCGTCGTGTCGTGGAAGGCGCTGCTGCTGGTCTCGTTCCTGGGCCTGATCATTGGTGGCGGCATCTTCAAGCTGCCGACGTTCACCTTTCTGCTGATCCTGTCCGCCCTCATCATCAAGGTGGTCGCGGGCGGAAAGCGTCGAGCGGAACTGACCGCCAGCGAGGCCACGAGGCGAGCCGAAACCGAGCAGCTCGAACGCACCGTCGTGGAAGCGCGCATCGAAGCGCTGCAGGCACAGATCGAGCCGCATTTCCTCTTCAATACGCTGGCGAGCATCGACCAGCTCATCCAGTCCGATCCGCCGCGCGCCTCGAAAATGCAGCAGAGCCTGATCCGCTACCTGCGCTCGGCAATGCCGCAGATGCGCGAAGGCCACCGGCCCACGCTGGGTCAACAGGTCAATCTGTGCAGCGCCTTCCTGGAGATCATGGCCGTGCGCATGGAAGGGCGCCTGCAGTCGGTGGTGATCGTTCCGGAGGGACTGAAAACGGCGGTCTTCCCCTCGATGATGCTGCAAACACTGGTGGAAAACGCCATCAAGCATGGCCTGGAGCCGAAGCCCGAAGGCGGCCTGCTCGAGATCGGCGCCGAGATCGTCGATGGCCAGCTGGCCGTCCACGTGCGCGACACCGGCCTCGGCTTCGTGCCCAAGGCCGAAGGCGGCGTGGGATTGGCGAACATACGCGAGCGGCTGAGGGCCATGTACGGCGGCCGAGCGGAGTTGATCATCAGCGTGCCCTCCGCGGGCGGCACCTGTGCCACCATAAAAGCTGCCTTACGAGATTGCCCCTGCGCCCAGCCTGATTGGACGAACGCGCCTCGCATGAATCCTTTGCCCGCGCCCACCGCCGTCGTGGCCGACGATGAACGCCTGATGCGCGTGCAGATCATTGCGCGGCTGAAGGACGCCTGGCCCGAGCTTGCGATCGTGGGTGAGGCCGGCAATGGCAACGAGGCAGTCGCCCTCGTGCAAAGCCTGGAGCCCGATATCGCTTTTCTCGACATCAGCATGCCCGGCATGGACGGCATCCAGGCGGCGCGTGCGCTGGCCGGCAAGGTCCACGTGGTCTTCGTCACGGCGCACGACCAGCACGCCATCGCCGCGTTCGAGCAAGGGGCGATCGACTATGTGCTGAAGCCCGCGGAGCCGGAGCGGCTGGCGCTGACCTGCCAGCGCCTGCGCGAACGGCTCACGCACAAGCCCGATCCGATGAACGACCTGCTGGCGAAGCTATCGGATCGCCTCGGCGCTGGCGGCGTCAAACCGCGCGAGTACATGCGCTGGGTGCAG
Organism: uncultured beta proteobacterium; assembly: GCA_963851465.1. Taxonomy (GTDB): domain Bacteria; phylum Pseudomonadota; class Gammaproteobacteria; order Burkholderiales; family Casimicrobiaceae; genus VBCG01. Next base: position 49,851 of record CAWKPJ010000012.1, on the reverse strand, counting down.
GCGAGCGTGGGCGCCAATCTGCGGATGATTCCCACGAGCGACATCCTGTTCTTCCGCGCCGAGGACAAATACACGCGCGTGCAGACGCAAGGGTTCGAGGCGTTGATCCGCAAGCCGATCAAGGAGCTGATCGACGAGCTCGACCCCGACGAGTTCTGGCAGATCCATCGCGCCACCGTGGTACGCGTCGATGCGATCGAGCAGGTCAGCCGCAATTTCCGCGGGCATCAGGTCGTGCACGTGAAGGGCCGCGACGAAAAACTCGAAGTGAGCCGCACGTTCAATCATCTGTTCAAGCAGATGTAGGCCCTCGCTGACGCAGATTGCTGCGCAGCAACAACGGGTTAGCGGCGGTCATTTCCGGCCGCAATGTGGTTGATTCAAAACAGTGATTGGACTCGCTGAGGCCCAGCCTCCATCTTGCATTGGTGCGTCGCAGCATGGACGACCAATCCATAAGGAGCCAATGATGCGGACCCCCATCGAACATCGAACCGAGAACGCCTATCCCGCACATGATCTGAGTTGGAGCACACGACGCGCGCTGATCGCGTCGGGTGTGTGGCTGCGCCTCGGATTCATCGGCGCCTTCGGGTTCGGTGCTGGCGTGCTGCAGTTGTTCGAGGGCGGGATGAGTCCGCTGTCGGCACTGGCGCTGGCGGTCGGCGGAGGCGCGTTGGCGGTGGTCAGCTGGTGGCGGGGTCGCGCTGTGCTCGAGAATGTCGACGAGGCGACTGTCGTCACCTCCGGCGCTGCATCGCTTGCCGCGGCCACGGGGACCGCCTCTCGCAGCGTCTTCCAGCTCACGAGTCGCGGCTAGAAACTCCGGAACACGAACGGCGCCCACGGCGCGAGCAGCCCGGCAACCGCGCCGCCGAATGCTGCAAGCGAAATCACACGACGCCCGCCCGTGACGCGCACTCGAATCTGCCGGTCCGCGAGCCAGACGCTCCACGCCGCCGCGGCGACGAGGAGCACCGTGCGCGCTGCGGCGAGCCAGTCGAGACGCACACCTTCGTTGCGCGCGCCGCCGCCGCCAGCGCAATCGACACGGCGACGAGAAAGGTCTTGGCGAAAATCCGTGCGTTCATGCGGAAACTCCGGTGCCATTTAGCGAGATGACACGCGACCAGTGCGTCGCAGTGCGCGCGTGCCGTCGAGGGGACAACACATCAGGCTCCGCCTGGGTCGACGCGAACCAGGCATAGACCGCGCTGATGAGGCGCTGGCCGAGGACCAGCCCGCGTCACGACCCGCTGGCCGGCCACGGAATCCTGAGGACCTGCGCCGGGCGGACCGTGTCGACGCCTGCGATCTTGCCGTCGGCGTCAAAGCGCGTCACGTACGTCCGCGTGAGCACGTAGAGCCCATCCGCAGCAGGTGCTGCGGTCGTAGGCTGGAAGAACGCAGGCTGGTGATGGGACTGCAGCGTCTCGACTCGCGATACCGTCGTGCCGTCGGCCGCCAGCGCAAGCCGCACGACGCGACCGCGGGTAGTGACGTTCTGTATGCCGACCAGATATCCGTCGTGCCAGTACAGTCCATCGATCGCCGCCGCCTGCTCCCGCGGCGGCAGACGCAGCGGGGTCACTTCACCCGTGCCAAGGTCGAGGCGCAATGGCCGGCGATTCGCGGCCACGTACGCGCGGCCGTTGCCGGCAAGCGCGATACCGTTGGCGCCCGGCGCACGCCCCATGGGCACCACTGCGTCGACGTTGCCATCGGCGAGCGCAACTCGCCACACGCCGCCGGCCGCCGAGTCCGTCGCAAGTATGAACCCGTCGCCGATCGCGACATCATTGAGCTGCGTTGCCCCAGGGATCGAGTACGCGCGCTCGCGTCGTCCCGTACGGAGGTCGTACACCACCACGGCGTTGCGCGGGCGAGAACGGCCCGCCGACGTGAGGGCGCTGGTAGACACTGCGTACAGCTTTCGCCCGCGCTCATCGATCGCAAGTCCGAGCACGGCATCGAGTTCGTCCGCAGGAGCCGACAGGGGCTCGAGCTTCCCGCGCCCGCCGATGCGGTAGATACCCCGGCGGGCGATGCTGCCCACGTACAGGACGCGCTCCACCCCGTCATACGCCAGTCCCTCCGGAATCAAAAGCGGATCGGACATCGTGGCGACCACATTGCCGGTCACCACTCTCGGCAACTTGCGCGCGTACTGCGTTTGCAGATCCCGGAATTGCCGGTTCGCCCCCAGGCTCTCGAATATGTCGTCCGGCGGCAGGAACCCGTTCCCCCGCTGGAGTGTTTGCTCGAGCGCAGCGAGAGCACCGCCCGCGTCGCCCGATTGTGCCCGCACCACCGCCAAGAAGTACGTGAGGACGGCATCCGCCGGCTCGGCGGCCACTGCCTTCTCCAGCGCAGCGGCAGCGGGCGAAGGAGTCGACGGGGTCTGCGCGAGGGTAGCGGGAGCAACGAGCGCGACGATGAGCATCGCGGCAATCGCCGGCAGAGAAGCTGCGTTCCGGCGACGTATCACTTGCCGAGAGAGGCACCGCGCCCGCGCCACCAAACCTTCCGACTGAAGGGAACTATCCATGCAGCGCTGTCCTATCCACCGAATGGTTTGAAATGGGCCCGGCTACGACGCTCGGTCCGGTGGTCGATCCGAGGTTCGCATCTTACGGAAGCGCGCGCTTCAACCTGGCCAATGCCGGCAATAAGCGTCGGCAATGGAGCTGCCGCGCATTCCTTCGCGTGCCGTCCCGGACACGCCGCCGCTAGAGAATTCGGAACACGAACGGCACCCACGCGGCGAGCACGCCGGTGACTGCGCTGCCGAATGCCGCGAGCGCGACGGCGCGACGGCCGCCCACGACGCGCACGCGAATCTGCCGGTCCGCGAGCCATACGCTCCACGCTGCCGCGGCGACGAGGAGCACCGTGCGCGCCGCGGCGAGCCCGTCGAGACGCATGCCTTCGTTGTGCGCGAGCGTTGCGGTCAGGCTGGTGAGCCCGACGAACAGTCCGGCGCCGGCGAGCGGGATCAGCGCATGCGCGAGCATGCAGGCATTGGCGCGCAGGCCACCCGGCAGCGCGCGCGCCGCCGCGGCAAGCCACATCGAAATCCACGCGCCGACGACGAAGGCGGTGCCCACGATCCACCCGACGATCAGCATGCCGTCGAGCCATGTGAAGACGTCGTGCGCCTGCGGATAGTTCGTCAGCAGCCACCACGGCGCATTGTCGGCGAGCAGCCACGCCGGACCCTGATCGACGATGTACGAGACGGCGGCCGCACGCAGCTCGCCGAACGTGCGCAGCGCGCTCCACTCGAACGCCCCCAGCGCAAGGCCGATCATGCCGAAGACGATCAGCGCCGCGTCCCAGCCGCGCGTGGGTGACGGCGGCAGCGTCGCGATCTCCACGCTCGGCGAGCGCGCTTCCAGCGCGATCGCACCACGCAGCCCGCTGCAGCGCGCGCACATGTGGCATTCGGACGGGCCGGTCATCCGGCGGATGCGCACCAGCGGCGCGCAATTGACCGGATGCACGCGAATGCGTCCGGCGTTCGCCGTCCAAGCGGCGCCGTCGACGCGAAAATGCACCGGCGCCGCGCGCGACAGCACCGCGAACACGCCGTTGACCGGGCACAGGTGCCGGCACCACGCGCGCTTGCCGCGCCCGTACACGAGCCCGACGCCGATCGCGGCGACGGTCGATCCCCCGAGCACCAGCAGCGTGGCCGCCGGATACTGATAGACGCTGACGAGCTGGCCGAAGATCGTCGTCAGCGCGAACGCGACGAACGGCCAGCCGCCCCATTTCAGCCAGCGCGGCACCGCGCGGCCCAGTCCGACGCGACTCGCGGCCTCGGTAAGCGTGCCTTCGGGGCAGAACAGGCCGCACCACGCGCGCCCGACGACGAACATCGAGAGAATGACGAACGGCCACCACACGCCCCAGAATGCCCACTGCGCGAAGACCGTCAGGTTGTTGAACCAGCGCGCGTCGTCCGGCGGCAGCGGAAGCAAGGCGGGTACGCCGACCAGCACGACGTAGGCCACGACGACGATCCACTGCACGCGCGCGACGATGCGCGAATGACGGCGCAGCCATTCGCCGAAGGCCGCGAGACGCGCGTTCGCCGCGCCCGCCGCAGTGCGCGGGACCGCGGCGTTCGGCGGCGTCATCGGGTTTCCGCGGTCACTGCGACTTGCGGCGCAGCAGCGGGACCAGCGCCGCCCAGTAGGCGACGAGCAGCAGCAGGGGCAGCAGCGCGGGTCGGGCGCGATAGCCGGTCAGGCTGGCGACGAGGCCGCCCACCCGTCCGGAATCGTCGAGCAGGCCCGATGTATCCCATACCGGATCGACGAGCGCCGGCAACACATCGAGCGCGATCAGCTTGTCGACGGCGGAGACGATGAGCGCGCCGGCGAGCAGCAGCAAGAGGATCTCGGTGACGCGGAAGAACCAGCGCCACGAAAGATATTTTCCGCCTTGCTGCAGCACCCAGAACGTCGCGAAGCCGGCGCGCAAGCCCCAGCAGGATCACCATCGCGAATTGCCACGGCGCCTCGTTCTGCGCGCCCAGGCCGTAGAGGAACACGACCGTCTCCGCGCTCTCGCGGCCGACGGCAACCGCGACGACGACGAGCAGGCCCCACCAGTTCGCCGCGCGCGCGTTCTGCTGCAGGTCCGTTTCCAGATCGCGCTTCAGCGTACGGCCATGACGGCGCATCCACAGCACCATCTGCACGATCAATCCCGCCGCGACGAGCATCAGGCCGAGCTGGAAATACTCGAGCGCGCTCTCGGACAGCAGCGTCGCGACGCCGAGCATGGCGGCGGCGAGCGCAAGCGCGAGGGCGATGCCTGCGGCAACGCCGCCCCACAGATAGCGCATGCCGCGCCGTGCCTCGGGATGACGCAGCAGCCACGCGTGCAGGATGCCGACGACGAGGATGGCTTCGGTCGATTCGCGCCAGACGATGAAGAGTGCGTTACCCATGACGGACCGACGCGCGCATTGCCAAATGCGTCACTTGACGATGATCTTTCCCTTGGGCAGGCCCATGTGGTACTCGTCGAAGAACGTGTACGTGCCGGGCTTCAGCGCGTTGATGACGACGGACGACTTCGCGCCGGCGGCCAGCACCTTCTCCTGGCGCAAGTCACGGCTCTCGAATTCGATCGGCCCCTTGCCGACGTTGCTGATCTCGATCTTGAAGCGCGTGCCCGCGGGAACTTCGATCGTCGCCGGCTCGAACACGCCGTCGCGCACGTCGAGACGATAGACGGGCATCTCGTCGGCGGCGTGCGCGGGCAGCGCGGTCGACGACAGCAGCAAAGCGAAGAGCAGGGGCATGCGCATGACGGGTCCTTGTGAGGCTGGCGGTTGGGGCCGCTTCAGTAGCCGCCCTTTTTGCCGATGCCGGCGTAGGCGAACGCGTATTCGATCTCGAACGGCTTGAACCACGGGCCGACGCCGGTCTCCTTGTCGGTGTGGCGGCCGAAGTGCGCACCGTGCTGCGTGCCAGGCGGCTCGATCCGCAGCTTGAGCCGATATTTGCCGGGTCCGGCGAGCTTCACGTTGTCGCCGTAGTGCGGCCCGTCGCTCGCCACCATCGGCATCAGCGTGCCGGTGAGCTTCGTGGCTGCGCCTTCCTTGGTGATCTCGTAGGTCACGCCGAGATAAGGCACCCAGGTGCCGTCGGCGAATCCGTTCGGATTCTTTTCCTGCGCGTGGATGTCCGCTTCGAGGTGGATGTCCGATTCGGACGCCCGCCGCATCATGCCCTCGGGCTCCATGGCGACGGGCTGGAGGTAGACGGCAGCGATCTCCATCCCGGCGCGGATCTGCGGCTTGCCGATCGGCACCTCGAGCGCGCGCGCCGGCGCGGCGGCGAGCGCCAGCGCAACGAGCGCTCCTGCGAGCGCCGCGCGCAGCGACGGCGGGGACATGCGATCCGACGAGGGCATCCGGGCTGCCTGGAGGCGACGCGCACATGCACGCCGACCAAGGCTAGCAGGGAAGCAGTCGCCTGTAAATAAGAATGATTAGCGTTCGCCTTTCGCCGTCGGCCCGCCGTCCCGCGGCGCGCGCACCTCTGGCGAGGCGAGCGCGAACTCCGGCCTCGTCGCGTCGCGCGGACGCCCGTCCGGAAGCACGGTCTGGCATTCGTTGAATACGCGCGCCGCACACGCCTCACAGATGGCGACGTCCAGCTCGGCGTAGATCGCACGCAACGCGTCGGCCTTGGCGATGTGGATGCGCGTGCGGCCCAGCGCCTCCATGACGCCGCTCGCTTCGAGCACCGCGCGCACCGGCGCCTTCAGGTTGGTAAGGTGCAGGGCCACCCCGGACTCCGCCATCGCGCGCGCCTCGTGCGCCAGCATGTCGGCGCCGGCCGCGTCGACGAAGTTGATGCCGCTGCCGACGAGCAGCACGTGACGGGCGCCCGGCCGTTCGGCGCGCATTGCGGCCAGCTCGTCGCGCACGTGGTCCACCGCACCGAAGAACAGCGACCCGTCGACGCGCAGCACGTCGACCTGCGGGCAGAGGGGCGCGCCGTGCGCCACCGCGACGAAGCGGCGCTCGGCCGAGTCGGCGTCGGGAAGCACGCGCGTGATCCGCGGATGCGTGGTGCGGTGCAGGTACACGAGCAGCGACACCAGCACGCCGACGAGGATCGCCACTTCGAGGCGGATCGTCAGCGTCGCGACGAACGTCACGATCAGCGTCAGCGCCTCGCCGCGGCTCGTGCGGACGATGCGCCGGATCGGCCGCGACGTCGATCAGATTCCACGCGACGATGAACAGGATCGCGGCCATCGCCGCGACCGGCAGAAACGCCGCCAGCGGCCGCACGAACAGCAGGATCAGCAGCAAGAGCAGCGCGGAGAACACGACCGCAAGCGGCGTGCGCGCGCCGGCGGCGTAATTGGCGCCCGTGCGGTTGAACGAGCCCGACGTCGGATACGCCGACGTGAACGCACCGACGATGTTCGCAGCGCCCTGACCGATGAACTCCTGGTTGCCGTCGATGCGCTGGCCCGACTTGAGCGCGACGGCGCGCGCGCTCGCGATCGCCTCGGCGAGGCCGATCAGCGTGAGCGCCAACGCGAGCGGCGCGAGATCGCGCCAGACCGACGGCGTGAAGTCCGGCATCGACAGCGGCGGGATCGCCGACGGCAGCGCGCCCACGGTGGCGACGTTCGCGACGCCGAAGCGCGCGAACGCGAACGCGACGACGGCGCCGACGACGATGGCCGTCAGCATGTACGGGATTCGCGGCACGAAGCGCCGGCCGACCCAGGCGCCGGCGAGCGTCGCGAGACCGACGATGACCGTCCACGGATCGATCTGCCGCACATGCGCGAAGAATTCGCCGAGCGCGCGCACGAAGCTCGGATGCTGCGGCACGTCGATGCCGAAGAAGTTGCGCAGTTGCGCGCTGATGATCAGCAGTCCTGCGCCGGCGGTGAAGCCGACGATCACCGTCGTCGAAATGAAGTTGACCAGCGCGCCCAGCCGCGCGACGCCGAGGCCGAGCTTGATCAGCCCGACCATCAGGTTGAGCGTGAGCACCAGCGTCACGTAGACGGGCGAGAACGGCGCGGCAAGCGCGCTGACCGTCGCGAACACCATCAGCGACGTCGCGTTGGTCGGTCCGGAAACGAGGTGCCACGACGAGCCCCACAATGCGCCGACGATCGCCGGCAGCATCGCGCCGTAAAGTCCGTACTCCGGCGGCATGCCGGCGAGCGTCGCGAACGCGACGCCCTGCGGGACGACGATGACGGCCGCGATCAGCCCGGCGATGAGATCGGCGCGCAGCGTCTCGCGCGTGACGCGTTTGCGCCAGGCGAGAAAGGGAAGGAAGCGGCGTGCGAGCGTGGGCAAAAACCGGAACGCGAAAATGGGGCCGGAAACCGCGTTCGTGCGCGCCGGAACCCTGCGCTACTGTAGCGCAAGAAGCGGTGCCCGACCCTGCTTCGGAGGGCGCTAGGCCGCGTGCGACAGCGCTTCGCCGGCCTTCGCCGCAGCGGGCGTACCGTGCTGCGCGGTGTGATGGCGCGCGACGAGCGAGGCGAGCACGCACGACGCCATCCGCGACTCGAGCGAATCGGTGCGCGCGGGCACGACGATGGGCACGCGCGCGCCGAGTGCCAGCCCGGCGGCGAGGCCGCGCGTCACGCCGAGCAGCGTGCGCAGCACCATCAGCGCCGCTTCCATGCCGGGGGCGATCAGCACGTCGGCGTTGCCGGCCACCGCGTCGGCATCGCTGGTGGCGCGTGCGGGATCGAGTGCCAGCGCGGTTTCCGGTGTGAACGGGCCGTCGACGAAGGCGCCGCCGATGAGGCCCTGCGTCGCCATCTCCTTCAGCGCCAATGCCTCGGTGGTCGACGGAAACGCCGCCGACGCGCCGTCCATCGCCGCGAGCAGCGCCACGTGCGGCTTGGCGACCCCGAGCGCATGCGCAAGCGCGACGGTGTTCTGCACGATGTCGCGCTTGGCAGCGAGGTTTGGATTGATATTGAGCTGCGCGTCGGCGAGCAGCAGGCCGCGATCCTGACCGGGCAGGTCGAGGAAATACGCGTGCGTGAGCCGGGTATCGGTGCGCAGCCCGGAATCCGGATGCGTGACCGGCGTCAGCAGCTCCTCGATGCTGAGGCTGCCCTTGATCAGCGCGGCGGCCTTGCCTTCGCGGGCCAGGTCGACGGCACGGGACGCCGCGGCGCGCGGGTCGTCCTCGGTGTCCACGATGGGCAGCCGCCCGATCTCGACCCCGGCCTTGCGCGCGGCGTCGCCGATGCGGGCCTCGGGGCCGACGAGCGTCGGCGCCAGATATCCGGCGAATTCGCCGGAAAGCGCGAGCTGAAGCGTTTCCCCGTCGCACGGGTAGACGAAGGCGGCGGCGAGCGGGGACCCCGTTCGCGCGCGGGCGGCGAGCTTCTGGAACTGCGGGTTGTAGCTCACATCGAAAGCGTGGGCGCGCGCCCGGGCGCTGTCAATGCCGTGCCGACAAAAGGGTGCGGATGACCGTCAGACGCGTCCCTTCCACGGCACGAGCCGGCGTTCGACGAAACGCATCAGCAGGTCGAACAGGTAGGCGACCACGCCGATGACGACGATGCCCATGATCACGACGTCGGTGCGCAGGAAGTTCGACGCGTTCAGCACCATCTGGCCGAGTCCCGCCGTCGCGGCGACCATTTCCGCGGCGACGAGCGTCGTCCAGCCGAAGCCGATCGCGATGCGCATGCCGGTGAGAATTTCCGGCAGCGCCGCGGGAATCACGACGTGCCAGATGACCTGCCACTTCGACGCCCCCATCGAATACGCGGCGTTGATCTGCTCGATGGTCACGCTGCGCACGCCGGCGCGCGCGGCCATCGCCAGCGGCGCGAAGCACGCGAGATAGATCAGCACGATCTTCGCCGTCTCCTCGATGCCGAACCAGATGACGATCAGCGGCAGGTAGGCGAGCGGCGGCAGCGGTCGGTAGAACTCGATCGGGGGGTCGAACACGCCGCGCGCGATGCGCGACACGCCCATCGCGATGCCGACGGGAATCGCCGTGACGCAGGCCAGCACGAACGCCGCGAACACGCGCCACAGGCTCCACCAGAAATGCTCGGACAGCGGCTTGCCGCCCTGGATGTCCCCCTTCCACGCGTCGCCGAAGCTGGTGATGATCTTCTCGGGCGTCGGCAGGAACAGGTCCCTGATCCAGCCGTAGTGCGTCGCGACCCACCACAGGACGAAGAGTGCGACGACGGTGACGACGCTGATCAGCGTGCCCGAGCCCTCGCCCGGGAGGCTGTATCCCTTGATCGCGCGCATGGGCACCGCGTCGGACGCGCTCCCTCTCCCCGCCGGCGGGGAGAGGGTCGGGGTGAGGGGTTCGCTCGCCACCACGGAGCCCTCCATCGGCGCTGCCGGCGGCGCGGCCATGTCAGGCAGCCTGCGTTTCCGCGGCCGCGGGTGCCGAGTGGATCAGATGCAGCACGTCCTCGCGCAAGCGGATGAACGCCGGGTCGGCCTTCACCTTGCGCGCGTCGCCGCTCTCGACGAACCGCCGGCCGAAGTCGAGCTTGCAGCGGTGCGCGATCCGGCCGGGCGAGGGCGTCATCACAATCAGCTCGGTCGCGAGGAACAGCGCCTCTTCGACGCTGTGCGTGATGAAGAAGAACATCTTGCGCGTCTTCCACCAGAGCGTGAGGATCAGTTCCTGCATCTCCTCACGGGTGAGCGCGTCGAGCGCGCCGAGCGGCTCGTCCATCAGCATCACTTCCGGGTCGCTCGCGAGCGCGCGCGCGAGGCCCACGCGCTGCTGCATCCCCCCGGAGAGCTGGTAGACCGGTGCGTGGGCGAACTTGGTCAGCCCGACCGTGGCAAGCTTGTCCAGTGCGATGGCGCGGCGCTCCGCCTTCGGCATGCCGCGCATCCGAAGACCGAATTCGACGTTCTCCACGACGCTGAGCCAGGGCATCAACGCGTGCTTCTGGAACACGACACCACGCTCGGCGCCGGGACCGATCACCGGGCGGCCGTCGAGGACGATCTCGCCCTCCGACGGCTGCATGAAGCCCGCGATGCACGACAGGAGCGTCGTCTTGCCGCAACCGGACGCGCCGAGCGCGACTACGAAATCGCCGGGATCGAGCGCGAGATTGACGTCCGCGAGGGCGAGCGTGTTTTGCCCGCCGCTCCCGGCGTAGTTGACGCTGACGTGGCGTACTTCGAGCTTGCTCAAATCACTACTTCGCCGCTTCCTTGGCGTAGTCGGCGGTCACCGCAACCGAATAGTCGGGCAGCGTCTTCTCGATCTGCTTCTGCGAGAGCTGGAACGCCGCGGTGGCGGCGAGCGCCTTCGCCGCGGTGCTGTCCTTGCCGCCGCCCAGCCACTTCGATGCCTGGTCGGCCGCCGTCGGGAACTTGTAGAGCGCCATGCCGGCGGGCACGTCCTCGGGCTTGGCGCCCGACCACTTCGCCACCGCCTTCACTTCGGGCGAATCGGCCGTCCACTTCGCCGCATTGGCGCGGTACTTGGCGTCGGACGCCGCGAGGACCTTGGTGAACTTCACCATGAAGTCCTTGTTGGCTTTCGCCCAGTCCTTGTTGACGATGTAGCCGTCGAACGTCGCCTTGCCGGTGTCGGCGGAGATCTTGCCCGACGTCAGGATCACCTTGCCGTCCTTCTTCACTTCGGCGAGCACCGGGTCCCAGATGAACGTCGCCTGGATGTCGCCGCGCTGCCACGCCGCGCGCACTTCCGGCGGCCGCATGTTGAGGATCTGCACGTCCGCCGGGTTCACCTTTGCCTGCTCGAGCGCGACCATCGTGTGGAAGTGCGTCGTCGAGTTGAACGGCATCGCGATCTTCTTGCCCTTGAGGTCGGCGATCGTGTTGATGCCGGAGCCGTTCTTCGCCACCAGCGCTTCCGCGTCGCCGATGTCGTCGAGAATCCAGAACAACTCGTACGGCTCGCCGCGCGACACGGCGGCCGCGATGCCGGCGGAGCCGACCTCGCCGATCTGCACTGCGCCCGACGCCATCGCCTTGATCACTTCGCCGCCGCCGCCGAACTGCTTCCAGTTGACCTTGTAGCCGGTGGCCGCCTCGATCTCCTTCGCGTCCTGCGCGATGCGGTACGGCACCACCATGTCCTGATACCCGATCGTCACTTCCTTCTGCTGTGCGAACGCCGGCGTCGCCGCCATCATCGCGACCACTGCGCCCGCTGCTGGCACTCGCCACCACTGTCTGCTGCTGCTCATGTCGATCTCCCGTCCTCGAAGGTTGATTTAAGGTGAAGCCTCAGAGCTCCGCCAGCGTCCGGCGCAGGATGTCGGTCATCGTGTCGACGTCCGCGCGCGTCGAAATGAAGGGGGGCGCCACGATCGCCGCGTCACCCGTCGTCTTCAGGTTGAGCCCGTTGTCGAAGAGCTTCTTCTGGAACACGTGGCCGCGGCGGCCGGGCGCGCCGTCCACCGTCGTGTCGATCGCCGCCAACAGCCCGTAGCCGCGGATGTCGGCGACGTTTTTCGCGTCCTTCAGCGAGAACATCGCGCTCTGGAAGTACGGTGCCAATTCGCGCGCCCGCTCGAACAGGCCTTCGTTGCGATAGATGTCGAGCGTCGCGAGACCGGCCGCGCACGCGGCCGGATGCGCCGAATACGTGTAGCCGTGGAAGAACTCGATGGCGCCATCCTGCGCGGCGGCCATGATCGTGTCGTGAATGGTGTCGGAGATCGCGACGGCGCCCATCGGCTGAGCGCCGTTGGTGAGCGCCTTGGCCATCGTGATCAGGTCGGGCGTGACGCCGAACGCCTGCGCGGCGAAGTTGTGGCCGGTGCGGCCGAGACCCGTGATCACTTCATCGAAGACCAGCAGGATGCCGTGCGCGTCGCAGATCTCGCGCAGCCGCTTCAGATAGCCCTTCGGCGGCACGAGGCAGCCGGTCGAACCGGCGATCGGCTCGACGAAGCACGCCGCGATGTTCTCGCCGCCGTACAGGTTGACGAAACGCAACAGATCCTCGGCCAGCTCCGCGCCATGTGCGCCTTCGCCTTGTGTGAAGTAGTTTTCCTTGATATGGGTATGACGCATGTGCGCGACCGGCAGCGCCGGACCGAATTTGCGGCGGTTGTTGACCAACCCCGACAGCGCAACGCCGCCGAAATTGACGCCGTGGTAGGCGCGCTCGCGTGAAACGAACATCGAGCGCCCGCCCTGCCCGCGCGCCTGATGGTAGGCGAGCGCGACCTTCATCGCCGTGTCGACCGCCTCCGAGCCCGAGTTCACGAAGAAGATGTGATCGAGGCCGTCGGGCGTCAGCTCGGCGACTCTCGACGCGAGCTCGAACGCCTTCGGATGCGCGCGCAGGAACGGCGCGACGAAGTCCAGCTCGGCAAGTTGCTTGCCGACGGCTTCGGCGATTTCGCGCCGGCAGTGACCGGCGGCGACGCAGAACAGGCCCGACGACGCGTCGATCACCTTCTTGCCCTGATCGCTGTAGAAATACATGCCTTCGGCGCGGACGACCACACGCGGATCGGCCTTGAACTCGCGATTGGGCGTGAACGGCATCCAATATTGGTCGAGCGACACCGGCGCGGTGCGCGGCTGGTCGCGAAGCTTCTGGTCGGCGTGGCCCATCGGGATCTCCCGCTTTGGATGCGATCGAACCGACATCATAAGGCTTGTTGCGGCTGACCGATTCGCGTCGCGCATGCCGGCGGCGATCGGCCGCCGCGCGGCGACACTTAACTCGGCGCACAACGGCATCCGGTCGCGCGCCGAACCGCACCAAGACCCTGCGCGCATGTCTTCTACGCACGCTTTTGCTGCACTGCGCCGAAGAAAAAGCGCGCGTTTGCAGCAAAGCGCGGACTGGCACGCGTTATGCAGCGTGCAAAGGAAGGCGCGGAAGCAGTGGTCATCGAGGCTCCGCCTCGAAGGAAACGTTTCCGAGGTGTCTCCGAGACCCGACAACGAGCGTGGGTCAACGGCTGGTGGATTCCGTCCGTTTCTTAGCGGGGTTGCTGGCGATGCCAAAACCGCGTCCGACCCAACAACAACAGCAACGCTGCCATTTGGTCTGCCGCGGGTGGCGGTGACTTGATATTTCGGCAATCGCTGATAAGTTGAATGGGATAGACACGATGACGACGCTGTTGGACGACTACCGGTCGAATTACTCGGCCACGCAGGAAGCCGAACTGACCTTGGAGGAGTATCTCGCGCTGTGCAAGCGCGACCGGGGTGCCTACGCCAGCGCGGCCGAGCGGATGCTTGCCGGCATCGGCGACCCTGAACTGGTCGACACCCGCAACGATCAACGCCTCGGCCGGATCTTCGGCAACCGGGTGATCCGTCGTTACCCGGCGTTTCGCGAGTTCTACGGGATGGAAGACGCGATCGAGCAGATCGTCGCCTTCTTCAAACACGCTGCCCAGGGTCTCGAAGAGAGGAAGCAGATCCTCTACCTGCTGGGCCCCGTCGGCGGCGGCAAGTCGTCGATCGCCGAGCGTCTCAAGTCCGTGATGGAAGCGCGGCCGATCTACGCGATCAAGGGATCGCCGGTCAACGAGTCGCCGCTCGGGCTGTTTGCGCCGGAGCGTTTCGGCGCCGCGCTCGAGTCCGACTACGGCATCCCGCGCCGCTATCTGACCGGCATCATGTCGCCGTGGGCCGTGAAGCGGCTGCAGGAGTTCGGCGGCGACATTTCCCGTTTCCGCGTCGTGCGCCTGACGCCGTCGGTGCTGCGCCAGGTCGCGATCACCAAGACCGAGCCCGGCGACGAGAACAACCAGGACATTTCTTCGCTGGTCGGCAAGGTCGATATCCGCAAGCTCGAGAGCCTGTCGCAGAACGACCCGGACGCCTACAGCTATTCGGGCGGCCTCTGCCTCGCCAACCAGGGACTGCTCGAGTTCGTCGAGATGTTCAAGGCGCCGATCAAGATGCTGCACCCGCTGCTGACGGCCACGCAGGAGGGCAACTTCAAGGGCACCGAAGGCTTTTCGGCGATCCCTTTCAATGGATTGATCGTCGCGCACTCCAACGAATCCGAGTGGCACACCTTCCGCAACAACAAGAACAACGAAGCGTTCCTCGACCGCATCTACATCGTCAAGGTGCCGTACTGCCTGCGCGTGTCGGAGGAAATGAAGATCTACGGCAAGCTGCTGGCCAACTCGTCGCTCGCCGGCGCGCCCTGCGCGCCGGGCACGCTCGACATGATGGCGCAGTTCTCGGTGCTCACGAGGCTCAAGGAGCCGGAGAACTCGAGCCTCTATTCGAAGATGCGCGTCTACGACGGCGAAACGCTGAAGGACGTGGACCCGAAGGCCAAGACCCAGCAGGAATATCGCGACTACGCCGGCGTCGACGAAGGCATGACCGGCATGTCGACGCGCTTCGCCTACAAGATCCTGTCCGCGGTGTTCAACTACGACCAGACCGAGATCGCCGCGAATCCGGTGCACCTGATGTACGTGCTGGAGCAGCGCCTCGCCCGCGAGGATCTGCCGGACGAGACCCGCCGCCGCTGCCTCGAGCACATCAAGGGCTACCTGGCGCCGCGCTACGCGGAGTTCATCGGCAAGGAGATCCAGACCGCGTACCTGGAGTCGTACGCCGAATACGGCCAGAACATCTTCGACCGCTATGTGACGTTCGCCGACTGCTGGATCCAGGAAGAGGACTATCGGGACCCCGAGACGGGCGAAAGCTTCGACCGCGTTGCGCTCAATGGCGAGCTCGAGAAGATCGAAAAACCCGCCGGCATCGCGAATCCCAAGGACTTCCGCAACGAGATCGTGAACTTCGTGCTGCGGGCGCGGGCGCACAACAGCGGCCGCAATCCCGCGTGGAGCAGCTACGAAAAACTGCGCGAGGTGATCGAGAAGAAGATGTTCTCGAACACCGAGGACCTGCTGCCGGTGATCTCATTCAACGCCAAGGCCTCGGCCGACGAAAAGGAGAAGCACCAGAACTTCGTCGCCCGCATGGTCGCCAAGGGCTACACGGAGAAACAGGTGCGCCTGCTCGCGGAATGGTATCTGCGCGTGCACAAGTCGTCGTGATGCGCTCCTTTACACCGCGTCCGCGCCCATGCCGCAACTGATCGATCGCCGGGCCAACGGGCGCGGCAAGAGCGCCGTCAACCGCGAGCGGTTCCTGCGCCGCTACAAAACGCAGATCCGCGACGCCGTGAAGAAGATGGTCGGCGAGCGGAAGCTCTCCGACATCGAGCAGGGCGGCGAGGTGCGGATCTCCCGCAAGGACATTTCCGAGCCCTCGTTCGGCTTTGGCCGCGGTGGCGACCGCGATTTCGTCCTGCCGGGCAACCGGGAATACTCGGCCGGCGACCGCATTGCGCGTCCTGACGGCGCAGGCCAGGGCGCCGGCGGCGACGCGGGCGGCACGGGCGAGTCCGAGGACGCGTTCGTCTTCTCGCTGTCGCGGGAAGAGTTCATGCAGATCTTCTTCGACGACCTGGAGCTCCCGCATCTCGAGCGCACCGTCGTTTCGCAAACGAAGCGCTGGAAGAACATCCGTGCCGGCTATACGCGCACGGGCGCGCCGGCCAACCTCGCCATCGTTCGCACGCTGGCGCAATCGCTGGCGCGCCGCATTGCGCTGGGCGGCGGCCTCGCGCGGGAGATCGCCGACGCGCAGGCCGCGTTCGCGGTCGCCGTCGCCGCCGGCGGCGCCGAGCGCGCGAGCGCGCTCCACGACGAGATCGCGCGGCTCGAGCGGCGGCGCGGCGCGCTGCCGTTTCTCGACGACCATGACTTGCGCTACCGCAACCGCGTTGCGCGACCGGAGCCCATCGCCCGCGCCGCGATGTTCTGCCTGATGGACGTGTCGGCGTCGATGGACGAGGACAAGAAGGATCTCGCGAAGCGCTTCTTCACGCTGCTCTACCTGTTCCTGACGCGCAAGTACAACGAGGTCGAGCTGGTGTTCGTCCGCCACACCGACGATGCGGAGGAGGTCGACGAGGACACGTTCTTCCACGATACGCGTTCCGGCGGCACCGTCGTGCTCTCGGCGCTCGAGCTTGCCGAAAAGATCCGCCAGGCGCGCTATGCGAGCGGATGGAACGTCTACATCGCCCAGGCGTCCGACGGCGACGCTTTCGGCGCCGATCCGGCACGCAGCGCCCGGTTCCTGCGCGAGCATCTGCTGCCGGCCGCGCGCTACATCACCTATCTGGAACTCGCCTCGCCGAACGCGTCCGAGCAGATCTCGTCACTGTGGGCCGAGTACGAGCGCGTTGCCGCGCTCACGCGCAATCTCGCGATGAAGCGCGCATCGCAGCGCGACCAGGTCTATCCGGTCTTCCGCGAGTTGTTCCGCAAGGAGGCGACTGCATGAGCCCGCCGGGCCGCCCCAAGGGCGAATTGCGCCGCAGCGCGCAGCGCGAAGGTTCACTCCTATGAGCAACATCATTTCGCGCGGCGCCGACTGGGACTTCGACCTGCTCGAGCAATACGACACTGCGATAGCCGGCGTCGCAGCCGGATTCGGGCTCGACACCTATCCGAACCAGATCGAGATCATCACGTCCGAGCAGATGCTCGATGCCTACGCCGCCAGCGGGCTGCCGATCGGCTATCCCCACTGGTCCTATGGCAAGGAGTTCATTCGCAACGAGCAGGCGTATCGCCGCGGGATCCAGGGTCTCGCCTACGAGATCGTCATCAACTCGAATCCCTGCATCGCGTACCTGATGGAAGAGAACACCGTGACGACGCAGGCGTTGGTGATAGCGCACGCGTCCTATGGCCACAACTCGTTCTTCAAAGGCAACCACCTGTTTCTGCAGTGGACGGCGGCCGACGCCATCCTCGATTACCTGGTCTTCGCGCGGCGCTACGTCATGGAATGCGAAGAGCGGCATGGCGCCTCCGCCGTGGAAGACATTCTGGACGCATGCCACGCGCTCATGCTGCACGGCGTCGACCGCTATCGGCGGCCGAGCGCGCGTACGCTCAAGGCCGAAACGGCCCGGCTGGCCGCCCGGGAAACGCACCGCGAGCGGCAGTTCAACGACCTGTGGCGCACGCTTCCCGACGTCGCCGGGCGCAAGACGGCCGCCGGACCCGAGCGCTTTCCGCCCGATCCGCAGGAGAACATCCTCTACTTCGTCGAGAAGCACTCGCCCAAGCTCGAACCGTGGCAGCGCGAGCTCGTCCGCATCGTGCGCAAGCTGGCGCAGTACTTCTACCCGCAGTCGCAGACGAAGGTGATGAACGAGGGCTGGGCGACGTTCTGGCACTACACGATCCTGAACCGGTTGCACGAGCAGGGGCGCGTCGACGACGGCTTCATGCTGGAGTTCCTGAAGAGCCACACCAACGTCATCGCGCAGCCGTCGTTCGATTCGCCGGCGTACGGCGGCATGAATCCGTACGCGCTCGGATTCGCGATGTTTTCCGACCTGCGGCGCATCTGCGAGCGTCCGGACGCCGAGGACCGCGCGTGGTTCCCGGCGCTGGCGGGCACCGACTGGAAGGCGTCGCTCGACTTCGCGATGCGCAACTACAAGGATGAATCGTTCATCCTGCAGTTCCTGTCGCCGCGCCTGATCCGTCAGCTCCGGCTGTTCGCAATCGCCGATCGCTCCGGCGAGGACGCGCTGGAAGTCGCCTGCATCCATGACGAGTACGGGTACAAGCGTGTGCGCAACCTGCTGGCGCAGGAATACATGCTCGAATCGCGCGTGCCCGACGTGCAGGTGGTCGAATACGACCGCCACGGTGATCGATCGCTGACGCTGCGCTATCTGCGGCGGCGCGGGCGCCCGCTCAACGACGCGGCGCAGAACGTCGTCGAGTATCTGCATCGCCTTTGGGGGTTCACCGTCAGGCTCGAGACCTGGGACAACGACGCCCGCGTCGGCGACCCGCTGGAGTGCGCGGCCTAGCCTGAGATTCTGATCACGCCGCGAAAGGCCGAAGCCTGCCCCACAAGGGCAACCAGCCGCGATCCTTGTGGGGCCGGCTTCAGCCGGCGGCGACGCAGCGTCACTCGCGCAACAGCGCCGGCAGCCACAGCGCGATCTGTGGAAAGGCGAGCAGCAGGAGCAAACCGACGATCTGCAGCACCATGAACTGCATCATCCCCGCGTAGATGTCCGACAGTTCCCACTGCGGGACGACGCCTTTCAGGAAGTAGGCGGACAAGGCCACCGGCGGCGACAGCCACGCCGTCTGCAGGCACACGGCGACCAGCGTGCAGAACCAGACGAGATCGATGCCGAGCTTCTGCACGAGCGGCAGCAGGATGGGAACGACGATCAGCACGATCGGGACCCATTCGAGCGGCCAGCCCAGCACGAAGATGATGCCGAGAATGAGCAGCAGCATCATCGTCGGCGGGAGATCGAGCTTGAGCAGCGTCTCCGCGATGAGCGTCGCGCTGCCCAGGCGCGAGAACACCGCGCCGAAGTAGTTCGACGCGGCGACGAGCAGCAGGATCATGCAGGACGTCAGCAGCGTCGAGTACACCGCCGAGCGGAACTTCGCCCACGTCATCCGGCGGTAGGCCAGCGTCATCAGCAGCACGGCGAACGAGCCGACGGCGCCGGCGTCCGTGGGGGTCGCGATGCCCGCGAGAATGACGCCAAGCGTCGCGAAGATCACCACGGTGATCGGCGCCATGCCGAACACCAGCTCGCGGACGATCGCACCGACGGACACCGCGCGCTCGTCGCGCGGCACTGCCGGACCTAGCTTCGGATTCAGATAGCTCCGCACCAGCGTGTAGACGATGTACAGCCCCGACAGCATCAGTCCGGGCATCACCGCCGCCGCGAAAAGATCGGTGGCGGGCACGCCGACGACGGGCCCCATCACGATCAGCATCACCGACGGCGGTATCAGGATGCCGAGCGTGCCGCCGGCGGTGATCGTGCCCGCCGCCATCCGGATGTCGTAGCCGGACTTCATCATCGCCGGCGCTGCCATCACACCGAGCAGCGTCACCGACGAGCCGACGATGCCGGTCGCCGCGGCGAAGATCGTCGCGGTCAGCAGCACGGCGAGATAGAGCGATCCGCGCACCGGCGCCAACGCCAGCTGCACGCCGCGGAACAATCGCTCCATCAATCCCGACTGCTCGAGCAGGTAGCCCATGAACAGGAAGAACGGCACTGACGCCAGCGTCGGGTCGCGCATGACCGAGAAGAACTGCAGCGTCATCAGATGCAGCGCGAGCGGGCCGAGTGCTGCGTAGCCGCCGATCGCCGCGATCGAGATCAGCGTGAAGGCGATCGGAAAGCCGATGAAGATCGCGCCGAACAGGATGCCGAGCAGCAGGATGCCGAACCACTCCGGACTCACCGGCGTACCCCCGTGCCTGACACGCCGGTCATATCGAGACTTCGCCTTCGGATGCAGCAGGACGTGCGATGTCGTCGACACCCGGCCCGAAGGCGCGCGACCAGGCCTTCAGGAATTCCGACACGCCCTGGATCAGCAGCAGCACCATCGCAAACGGAATCATGAATTTGAACGGCCACACGATCGGCAGCCAGGGGCTCGTCACGATGCGCTCGTTTTGCTGGAACGACTTCCAGAAGTACTCCCAGCCGAGCCACGCGAGCACCGTCAAGGCTGGAAAGAACAGCACCACGTAGCACGCGAGGTCGACGCGCGCCTGCGTGCGCAGCGACCAGCGGCCGTAATAGGTGTCGGTGCGGATGTGGCCGCCGCGCTGCAGCGTCCACGCCGACCCGACCATGAAGAACGTGCCGTACAGCATGAACGTCATGTCGTACGCCCAGGTCGTCGGCGCGTTGAACATGTAACGCGCCGTGACTTCCCACACGAGGCTCCCGACCATCGGCACGATGAGCCACGCGACGGCGATGCCGCAGGCGCGCGTGATCGCGTCGAGCGCGCGCGTGACGCGCACCAGCGTGGAATTCATGCAGGACAGCGGACGGCGCAGCCGGACCGGGATGGACCGGCTGCGCGCAGGCGGAGCGGCAAGGCGCTACTTCGAGGGAGCGGCCGGAGCCGCGCCCGCTTGCGTGGCAAGCGCCGCGTTACCCAGGTTCGAATAGAGGTCGAGTACCTTCGTCCAGTAAGGAACGACCGTCTTGGCGAAATTGCGCTGCGAGTCGAGAACCTGCTTGAAGTACGCGTCCTTCGCCGAATAACGGTCGAGCACGACGTTGGTTGCACGCACGAACTCGGGGAAGAAGTCCTTCGGCGTATCGTGGATTTCAACCTTGAATTCGTTGCGGAGCTTCACGATCGCCTGGGCGTTCTTGTACACGTTGTAGGTGTACGTCTCCATCATCGACGCCATCGCCGCCGTGCGGATGATCTCCTTGATGTCCGGCGGCAGCTTGTCCCACACCGTCTTGTTGATCAGGATCTCGCCGATGTCGGTGGATTGATGCAGTCCTTGCAGGTAGTAGTGCTTCCACACGGTCTGCAGGCCGAGGTTGAGGTCGTCGGCGGGGCCGATCCATTCGGCGGCGTCGATCACGCCCCGTTGCGCGGCCGGCACGATTTCGCCGCCGGGCAGCGCGACCGCCGCGACGCCCATCTCCTTGAAGATCTCGCCCGTGATGCCGGGCGGCGCACGATACTTCATCTTCTTGAAGTCGGCGGTGCTGTTGATCGGCGTCTTGAACCAGCCGAGTGGATCGGGGCCCATCGGTTGCACGAAGATCGGCTCGACGTTGACCTTCAGCACGTCGCTGTACAGCTTGCGATAGAGATCGTAGCCGCCGCCCTCGTAGATCCAGGCGATGTGCGACAACTGGTCGAGACCGACGCCCGCGCCGGCCATCGGGTTCGAGAACAGGCCCGCCGCCGGATTCTTGCCGGACCAGTAGTGCGTCCACGCATAGCCGCCTTCGACGATGCCCTTGTCGACGGCGTCGAGGATCTCGAACGCCGGCACGATAGCGCCGTCGGGGAGGATCTCCATCTTCACGCGACCCGCCGACATCTTGTCGACGCGATCGCCCATTTTCTTCAGCAACTCGAAGTAGATCGACGCCGACGGCACTGCGGCCTGGATGCGGATCTTGACGGGCTGCGCTGCGGTCTGCGCATGCACGCTGCCCGCGAGGAGCGCGACGCTCGCGATGACGAACGCGCCGACGGAAAGCCATTGCCGTTTCATGTTTCCTCCCTGTGAGAATGCGACATTGCCCGCGTGCATTCGCGAGTTCTTTCGTCGCGCGCATTTCGCCGGCGGGGCGCGCGACCGATGCAATGTAGACGTTTGGTCACGCGGTGGCAACCTTGCACTGTGTTTTCGAGCACGTCCAATTCCAGATATCGATAATCTTATTTCCGCGCACGCTGCTGCGCCCGGGCGCCGGTAGCGTCCTCCATCGTCGTCGCAAGCGCGTCCGCCGCGCGACGCAGCGCCGGTACATGCCGCAGCGCGGTAGCCACCGTCATCCGCGCAACCGGCGCCTGCACGGCGACCGACGCGACGACGCGCCCGCCGGCGAGTGCGACAGGTACGGCGACGCAGGCCAGCCCCGCGATGAATTCCTCGTCGTCGGTGGCGACACGCTCGCTGCGGATGCGCAGGAGCTCGCGCGCGAGCGCGCGCCGGTCGACGATCGTCTGCGCCGTGTGGCGCGTGAGCGGCAACGCATCGACGAGCCGCTTGCGGCGCGCTGCCGGCATCAGCGCGAGCAGCAGCTTGCCGCTCGCCGAGCAATGCAGCGGAACGCGCGAGCCCGGCTGCAGCGCAATGCGGAGCGGCCATTCGGATTCGACGCGATCGAGGTACACGATATCGCCGCCTTCGATCGCTGTCAGGTTAACCGTCTCGCCGATCGCCTCCGCGAGCGCCTGGAGGATCGCGCGCCGCGGCCCGCGTGCAGTTCCCTGCCGCAGCACGTCAAGCGCCAGGCGCGTGAGGCGCGGCCCCGCCCCGATGCGCCGTCCGCCCGGCTCGCGCATCACGAGGCCCGCATCCTCGAGCACGGCGAGCATCCGGTAGACGGTGGGTTTGGGAAGCGCGACGCCCGCGGTCGCATCGCTCAGCGTCACGGGGACATCGGCGGCGACGATCCGCTCCAGCAGCGCGAAGGCGCGCAGCAGCGGAGACGTGCGGTCGAGCTTGCGAGCCATGGCGTGACGAGAAGGGAGCGCATTGGGTCCGGACGATCAGTGCGCACGTTATCTCGAAAAATGGAACACAACAAGCCAGATTTCGCAGGCATTGTCTTCGCGAGGACGCTGTGGAACACTGTCCGCCCGCCGCCGCACCCGCGTCCAGACAGGAGCACTCCGTGAACAAGCCCATCGATTTGCCGCTGCCCGTCACCGGGCGCCAGAAGATGACGCCGTCCGAGGCGTTCGTCGAAACGCTCGTCGCACACGGCGTGAAGAACGTCTTCGGCATCGTCGGATCGGCGTACATGGACGCGCTCGATCTGTTTCCGCTCGCCGGCATCCGCTTCATCTCGGTCGCGCACGAGCAGGGCGGCGGTCATATGGCCGACGGCTACTCGCGGGTGTCGGGCCGTCACGGCGTCTGCATCGCGCAGAACGGCCCGGGAATTACCAACTTCGTCACGTCGACCGCGGCGGCATTCTGGGCGCATTCGCCGGTGGTCGTCATAACGCCGGAGACCGGCTCGATGACGCTTGGCCTCGGCGGCTTCCAGGAGACCGAGCAGTTGCCGATCTTCTCGAAGATCACCAAGTACCAGGCGCACGTCAACAACAAGGCGCGGATGGCCGAGCTGACGAGCCGCGCGTTCGACCGCGCGCTGCTCGAGATGGGGCCGACGCAGCTCAACATCCCGCGCGACTTCTTCTACGGCGACATCGAATGCGAGATCCCGCGACCGCTCGCAATCGAGCGCGGCGCCGGCGGCGAGCAGAGCCTCGACGAAGCGGCCGATCTGCTCGCCGGCGCGCAGTTCCCGGTGATTCTCGCGGGCGGCGGCATCGTCATGGGCGATTCGCAGGCGGATGCCATCGCGCTGGCCGAGCTGCTGCATGCGCCGGTGGCGTGCAGCTACCTGCACAACGACACGTTCCCGTCGAAGCATCCGCTGTGGTGCGGCCCGCTGGGCTACCAGGGCTCCAAGGCGGCGATGAAGCTGATCGCGAAAGCCGACGTCGTGCTGGCGCTCGGCACGCGCCTCGGTCCGTTCGGCACGCTCCCGCAGCACGGGCTCGACTACTGGCCGAAGCAGGCGAAAGTGGTGCAGGTGGACGCGGACGCGAAGATGCTCGGGCTGGTGAAGCCGATCTCGGTCGGCATCTGCGCCGATGCGGGCGCGGCGGCGCGCGCGCTGATCGCGCGGCTCAAGGGGAAGACGCTGGCGTCGCAGGCGAACCGCGCGGCGCGGGCGGCGACGATCGCCGACGAGAAGCGCGCGTGGGAAGCCGAGCTCGACGGCTGGTCGCACGAGAAGGACGCGTGGTCGCTCGAAGTCTCGCGCGACTCGGCGGCGATGCACCCGCGGCAGATGCTGCGCGAGCTCGAGCGCGCGATGCCCGCCGGCGCCATGGTGTCGACGGACATAGGCAACATCTGCTCGGTGTCGAACAGCTACCTGCGCTTCGATCGTCCGCGCTCGATGTTCGCGGCGATGAGCTTCGGCAACTGCGGCTACGCGTTTCCGACGATCGTCGGCGCCAAGGTGGCCGCGCCGGACCGCCCCGCGATCGCCTACGTCGGCGATGGCGCATGGGGCATGAGCTTCGGCGAGCTGCAGACGTGCGTGCGCGAGAACATCCCGGTCACCGCCGTCGTGTTCAACAACGGCCAGTGGGGCGCCGAGAAAAAGAACCATGTCGACTTCTACGAGAACCGCTTCATCGGCGTGAACCTCGACAAGCAGCCGTCGTGGGCCGCCGTCGCGAAGGCGATGGGGGCCGAGGGCCTGCGCGTCGACAAGGTCTCCGACGTCGGCCCCGCGTTGCGCGCGGCCGCGGCGGCGCAGAATGACGGCAAGACCACCGTGCTGGAAATGATGGTGACGCGCGAGCTCGGCGACCCGTTCCGGCGCGACGCGCTGGCGCTCCCGACGCGCCATCTCACGAAGTACAAAGCGACGGCGGCGAAATGAGTGCTGCGACGTCGTTGCGGGTCGCCGGGTTGCTGTTGTCGCGTGCGTTCGTCGCGCTGCTGTGCGCGGCCGGCAGCGCGATTGCGCAGGACTATCCGAACCACCCGATCCGCATGATCGTCCCGTATCCGCCGGCCGGCGGAACCGACATCGTCGCGCGCGTCGTCAACGAGCCGCTGACCACACTCCTCGGACAGCCGATCGTCGTCGACAACAAGGGTGGCGCCGCGGGCAACCTCGGCACGGAGCTGGCCGCCCGCGCGACGCCGGACGGCTACACCGTGCTCTTCACGCTGTCGTCGCACACGATCAACCCGAAGCTGTATCCCAAGCTGCCGTTCGACGTCGACAAGGATTTCGCGCCGGTGAGCCTCGCGGCGTACATCCCGCAGCTCATCGCCGTGCATCCGGACCTGCCGGTCAAGAACATCCAGGAGCTGATCGCCTACGCGAAGGCGCGTCCCGGCAAGCTCAACTACGGCTCGGTGGGGGTCGGCTCGCCGTCGCACATCGCCGGCGAGCTGTTCAAGCTGAAGACCGGCGTGGATATCGTCCACGTGCCGTTCAAGGGCGGCGGGCCGGCGGTCACCGCGGCGCTCGGCGGACAGATCGAGATCCTCATCGTGTCGATGCCGGCCGCTTATCAGCACGTGAAGGCGGGCAAGCTGCGTCCGATCGCCGTCGCGAGCGACAAGCGCAGCATCGCGGCGCCGGAGATCCCGACGATCGTCGAGCAGGGCGTCGATTGCGTCGTCAACTCGTGGTACGGAATGCTGGTGCCCGCGAAGACGCCGCCCGCAGTGGTCGCGAAGCTCGGCGACGCGATGAAGAAGGCGCTCGAGATGCCCGCGACGAAGGAGAAGCTGCTGGCACAGGGGGCGGAAGCGGCGTACACGACGCCGGCGGAGTTCGACGCGCTGATGAAGGAAGAGCTGAAGAAGTGGGAATACGTGATTCGCGAAGCGAAGATCACGCCCGAATGAACAGGGGCCGGGAATGAGCACGCCCGCAGCGGCCATTGCGGCGATCGTCGCACGTGCCCGCGAGGCGCAGCGCGCGGTGGACGGCTGGTCGCAGACGGAGGTCGACGCGATGGTCACCGCGACGGGCTGGGCGATCGTGGAGCCCTCGCGCAATCGCGCGCTGGCTGAGCTCGCCGTGCAGGACACGGGCCTCGGCAACGTCGCCGACAAGATCGCCAAGAACCGCCGCAAGACGATGGGTCTCTTGCGCGATCTCGCCGGCGCAAGGTCGGTCGGCGTCATCGCCGACGATCCGGACAACGGCATGATCGAGATCGCGCGGCCCGTCGGGGTCGTCGCCGCGATCACGCCGTCGACGAACCCGGGCGCCACGCCTGCGAACAACATCATCAACGCGCTCAAGGGTCGCAACGCGATCGTCGTTGCGCCTTCTCCGAAGGGGGCATCCACGCTCGCGCTGCTGCTGACTTTCATGCACGCGGAGCTCGATCGCGTGGGGGCGCCGCGCGATCTCGTGCAGGCGCTGCCCACGCCCGTCTCGCGCGAGCACACGTTCGAGCTGATGCGGCAGGCGGACCTCGTCGTGGCGACGGGTTCGCAGACGAACGTGCGCGCCGCGTACTCGAGCGGCACGCCAGCGATCGGCGTCGGTGCGGGCAACGTCGCGGTGATCGTCGACGAGACCGCCGACCTCGCCGATGCCGCGAACAAGATCGCGCGCTCGAAGACGTTCGACAACGCGACGAGCTGCTCATCCGAGAACAGCGTGATCGCGATCGAGCCCGTGGCCGACGCATTGCTTGCCGCGCTCGCACGTGAAGGCGGCGTGCTGCTCGACGGCGAGGAAACGCGGCGCCTGCAGGACGAGATGTTTCCCGAAGGCAAGCTCGCGGCGCCTGTCATCGCGCAGGATGCACAGGCGATCGCCGCACTCGCGGGCCTCGTGCGGCCGGAGCTCGACCGCGCGCGCTTCCTGATCGTCGGCGAGACCGGCGTCGGCGACGCCCATCCGTTCTCGGGCGAGAAGCTGTCGCCGGTCCTCGCGTTCTATCGCGTTCCCGATTTCGCGGCGGCGAAGGCGCTGGCCGAGCGAATCCTGCGGCACCAGGGCGCAGGCCACTCGATCGGATTGCACACGAACGTGGCCGACCGCGCACTCGCCCTCGGGCTCACGCTTCCCGTATGCCGCGTCATCGTCAACCAGGCGCATTGCTTCGCCACCGGCGGCAGCTTCGACAACGCGCTGCCGTTCTCGCTGTCGATGGGCTGCGGCACGTGGGGCGGCAACAGCATCTCGGACAACCTCGGCTATCGCCACTTCCTGAACATCACGCGCGTGGTCCACCCGCTTGCGCCGTCGCGCGTGCGCGAGCCCACCGAGGACGAGCTGTTCGGCGATTATCGGCGCCGCTACGGCGCGTAAGGCGGGCGCAATGCGGACAGAGCGGGCCGGCGACGCGTCAGGAGCGCGCGACCGCGACGGCGGCGCCCGCCATCACCGTTGCGCCGCCGCGATTGACGAGGCGCACGGCGCGCGGGCTTTGCAGCAGCCGGCGCGCGCGGACCGCGGCGACGACATACGCGCCCAGGACAAGCGGCAGGATCAACGCGCTCAACGCGGCGATCTCGAGGAAGCCGGCGAGCGTGAGGTCCTCGAGGCGCACGACCGTCGGCAGCAGCGCAAGGAAGAACACCATCGTCTTGGGATTGCCAAGCGTCAGCGACAGGCTCGCGAGGAACAGGCGAAACGGCTTCTGGGAGGCGTCGACCTCGCGCCTCGGTGGGCGCTTCCGCCGGCGCGATCCACATGCGCCAGGCGAGATACAGCAGGTAAGCGGCGCCGGCGTACTTGACGGCTGCGAACAGAAGCTGCGCGGTTTGCGCGATCGCGGCGAGGCCCGTGGCCGCCACGGTGAGCCAGATGAGGTCGCCGACGAGAAAGCCGGCGATGAACGCCGGCGCGCCGCGGGCGCCGCGCGTGAGCGAGCGCGCGACGACCGCCGCGACGCCCGGGCCAGGCGAGGCGACCGACAGCGCGTAGACGAGGCAGTAGAGGGCGAGGCCGTAGAGCGACATGGAGCGCTTTCGAGGGCGGATTCGATCGCGCCAAGTGTAGCAGCGGCGAGCGCGCGCCCGCCGCGCCTTTGGCGAACCCGGCCATGACCACGTTCCGCGACGTCATCGACACGCGTGCGCGCGCGCAGCCGGACGCACCGTTCCTGATCGCGCCCGAGCCCGGGGTGACGCTGACGTACGCCGATCTCGCGCGCACGTCACGCGCCTTCGCCGCGACGATGGTCGCCAACGGTGTCGTGCCGGGCGAGATCGTCGGCTTCATGCTCGGCAATGGGGTCGCCGCAGCGACTGTGTTTCTTGGCGCGATGTACGGCGGCTACATCGTGTCGCCGATCAACCTGCTCGCGCAGGACGCGCATCTCGATCACGCGCTCGCGCACGCGGCGCCGAAGGTCGTGCTCGCCGCGCCGGAGTTCGTCGCGCGGCTCGAGGCGGCCATCGAGCGTGTTGGCGGCGCGACGCGCGTCGTGCCGCAGGATCCGGACGCCGCGCAGTTCGATAACGATGTCGGAGCGAACCTCGCGCCGCTCGCCGCCGAGTCGCCGGCAATGCTGATGTACACGTCGGGCACCACCGGAACACCCAAGGGCGTCCTGCTGACACACGCCAACATGCTCGCCGCCGGCCGCGCCGTCGCCGACGCGCACGCGCTGACGCCGCGCGACCGCGTGCTGTCGTCGCTGCCGCTCTATCACATCAACGGCCAGTGCATCGCGACGGTGTCGCCGCTGGTGTCGGGCGGCAGCATCGTGATGCCGCACCGCTTCAGCGTGTCGCAGTGGTGGCCGCTGGTCGAGGCGCATCGGCCGACGTGGCTCAATCTGGTTCCGACGATCGTGTCGTACCTGCTGAACGGCCCGCCGCTGACGGCCGCGCAAGCGGATGCCTGTCGCGGCGTGCGCTTCGCGCGCTCGGCGTCGGCGCCGCTGCCACCCGAACAGCATCGTGCGTTCGAGGCGCGCTTCGGCATCGGCGTGCTGGAAGCGCTGGGACTGACCGAATGCGCGTCTGTCGCGTTCGCCAACCCACTCGACGCTGCGAGACGCAAGGTCGGCAGTTGCGGCATGCCGCTGGGTGTCGAGGCGCGCGTCGTCGGGCCTGATGGAAAAGCGCTGCCGGACGACGCGCGCGGCGAGATCGAAGTGCGCGGCGACAACGTGATGGCGGGCTACTATCGCGCTGCAGACGAAACCGCGAAGACGCTGCGCCCGGAAGGCTGGCTGCGTACCGGCGACCTGGGCTATCGCGACAGTGACGGCTTCTATTTCATCACCGGCAGGCTGAAGGAGCTGATCATCAAGGGCGGAGAGAACATCGCACCGCGCGAGATCGACGAGGCGCTGCTGCGCCACCCTGCGGTGCTCGAAGGTGCTGCGGTCGGCGTGCCCGATGTGCACTACGGACAGGAGATATTGGCCTGCGTCGTCGTCAAGCCGGGCGCCGCGCTCGACGAGGCGGAGCTGCGCGCGCATTGCGAGCGCGAGCTCGGCCCCTACAAGGCGCCCAAATACCTGCGCATCGTCGCCGAGCTGCCAAAGGGCCCGTCGGGCAAGGTGCAGCGGCGCAAGCTCGCGGAGACGACGACGTGATCCCGACGGAAGACCGCACGCTGCCGCGCGAGGACAAATCCGCGCAGCAGACGCACTACACGACCTGCTACATGTGCGCGTGCCGCTGCGGCATCCAGGTGACGACGCAGAACGGCAAGGTCCGCTTCATCCAGGGCAACCGCAACCACCCCGTGAATCAGGGCGTGCTGTGCGCCAAGGGTTCGGCGGGCATCATGAAGCAGAACTCGCCGGCCAAGCTGCGCAAGCCGTTGCTGCGCAAGCCAGGCAGTGCGCGCGGCAGCGGCGAGCTCATCGAAATCGAGTGGGACCAGGCGCTCGACATGCTGACCGCGCGCCTCGCGAAGATCCGCTCGACCAATCCGACGCAGCTCGCATTCTTCACGGGCCGCGACCAGATGCAGGCACTGTCCGGACTGTGGGCGCAGCAGTTCGGCACGCCCAACTGGGCCGCGCACGGCGGCTTCTGCTCGGTGAACATGGCGGTCGCGGGTCTTTACACCATCGGCTATTCGTTCTGGGAGTTCGGGACGCCCGACTTCGACCTCGCGAAGTACTTCGTGCTGTGGGGCGTGGCGGAAGATCACTCGTCCAATCCGATCAAGATCGGCCTCGAAAAGCTCAAGCGCCACGGCGCGAAGTTCGTGTCGATCAACCCGGTGCGCACCGGCTACTCGGCGATCGCCGACGAGTGGATTCCGGTGCGGCCCGGCACCGACGGCCTGCTCGCGCTCGCGATCGTCCACGTGCTGCTCACCGACGGGACGATCGACTTCGCGTTTTTGTCGCGGCACACCAACGCGCCGTGGCTCGTCGTGCAGGCACCGGGTACGTCGCAGGACGGGCTGTTCGCGCGCAACGACGCAGGAACACCGCTGGTATTCGACGAGGCGACGCAAACCTTCGTCGACGCGTCGGGCGCCGATATCCGGCCGGCACTGTTCGGTGCGTGGACGCTTGCCGGACGGGCGGCAGGTCACGACAGTGCTGTCCCTCGCGGCATCCCGCTATCTCGACACGCGTTACGCGCCGGCGACCGTCGCTGCCGAATGTGGCGTTCCTGCCGAGACCATCGTCAAGCTCGCGCGAGAAATGGCGCACGTCGCATTCAAAGAGTCGATCGAGCTGCCGATCCGCTGGACCGACATGTGGGGCCGGACGCACGACAGCGTCGTCGGCCGGCCGGTGGCGATGTACGCGATGCGCGGCATCTCCGCGCACTCGAACGGCTTCCACACCTGCCGCGCGCTGCACCTGATCCAGATGCTGCTGGGCGCGCTCGACGGTCCGGGCAACTTCCGCGCGCGCGCGCCGTATCCGCGCAGCATTCCGCTGCGCTCGCTGCCGGAGAACGATCCGGCGGTGATCTTCGCGCCCGACACGCCGTTGAAGCGCATGCCCAACGGCAATCCCACCAAACCCGAAGAACTGGTCATCGACGCGAACGGCGCGCCGCTGCGCATCGATGGCGCCTACTCCTGGGCGAGCCCGCTCGCTGCGCACGGTCTGATGCACATGGTGATCGCCAACGCCGCGAACCACGACCCCTATCCGATCGACACGCTGCTCCTGTTCATGGCGAACATGGCGTGGAACTCGTCGATGAACACGGCCGGCACGCGGGAAATGCTGACGCCGCAAGGATGCCAACGGCGACTACGCGATTCCGTTCATCGTCGTTGTCGACGCCTTTCATTCGGAGACCGTGGGCTTCGCCGATCTCGTGCTGCCCGACACGACCTATCTCGAGCGCTATGACGCGATCTCGCTGCTCGACCGTCCGATCTCCGAGCCCGACGCTGCCGCCGACGCAATCCGCCATCCGGTCATCGAGCTCGATCGCGACGTACGGCCCTGGCAGGACGTGCTCGTGGAGCTGGCGTCGCGGCTGAAACTTCCGGCGTTCACCCAGCCCGACGGCACGCGCAAGTTCGCCGACTACAAGGACTTCATCGTCAATTACGAGAAGTTCCCCGGGATCGGCTTCCTCGCCGGCTGGCGGGGCGAGAACGGCGAATCGCATCTGCGCGGCAAGCCGAATCCCAGGCAGTGGGAGAAGTACATCGAGAACCAGTCGTTCTTCACGTTCCATTGGCCGGAGTCGATGCGCTATTACAAGTACGCCAACAAGGATTACCTCGAGTTCGCGGAGAAGCACGCGCTGTTCGGCACGCCGCCCACCGCCGTCACGATGCAGATCTATTCGGAGCCGCTGCAGAAGTTCCGGCTGGCGGGGCAGGGGAATTACGACGGTCCGCAGCCGACGACCGCTGCCGATCGCGAGCGGATCGCGACGTACTTCGATCCGCTGCCGATCTGGTATCCGCCGCTCGAAGCGCAGCGGATCGCGGCGGATGACTACCCGCTGCACGCGATCACCCAGCGGCCGATGACGATGTACCACTCGTGGGACTCGCAGAACGCGT
This sequence comes from uncultured beta proteobacterium, assembly GCA_963851465.1. GTDB lineage: Bacteria > Pseudomonadota > Gammaproteobacteria > Burkholderiales > Casimicrobiaceae > VBCG01. The sequence continues at coordinate 18,259 of CAWKPJ010000012.1, read as the reverse complement.
GGCTGCGCCAGATCCTCTCGGCAAATCATCTCTACATGAATCGCGGCACCGCGTCGCAGCTGGGCCTTGCCGACGAAGATTGGGTGTGGGTCGAATCGCATCACGGTCGCGTCCGCTGCCGGCTGCGCACGATGGAAGGCGTCGAGGCGAGCACGGTGTGGACGTGGAACGCCGTCGGCAAGCAGGCTGGCGCGTGGGGTCTGGCGAGCGACGCGCCCGAAGCCACCACCGGCTTCCTGCTCAACCACCTGATCTCCGAGTTGTTGCCGAAGGCTGGCGACGATCCGCGAAGGCTGCCCAATGCCGATCCCGTTACCGGGCAGGCGGCGTGGTTCGATCTGCGCGTGCGTGTCCGCAAGGCTGCGCCGGGCGAGACAGGCGCGTGGCCCGTGTTCGATCCGCTGCCGCCGCTGCCGGGCGACGCTCAAGCGCCGAAACGGCTGCGCTGGAACGCACGATGAAGCTCGGCCTCGTCATCGACCTCGACACCTGCGTCGGCTGTCACGCCTGCGCCACCGCGTGCAAGGAATGGAATGGCGCGTCGGCGATCAGCGGGCCGCTGACCGACGACGATCCCTACGGCGCCGATCCGACCGGCGTGTGGTTCAACCGCGTGCGCCACTACGAAGTGGGCGCCTATCCGGCGTCGAAGACCATCAATTTCCCGATGTCGTGCATGCATTGCGAGGACGCCGACTGCGTCACCGTGTGCCCGACCGGCGCGTCGTACAAGCGTAAGGATGGGATCGTGCTGGTCGACCAGGACAAGTGCATGGGCTGCAACCTGTGCGCCTGGGCCTGCCCATACGGCGCGCGCGAGCTCGATCCTTCCTCCGGGACGATGAAGAAGTGCACGCTGTGCGTCGACCGCATCCACGACGTGTCGCTGCCCGAACCCGAGCGCCAGCCGGCCTGCGTGCTCGCGTGCCCGGCGCACGCGCGGTTCTTCGGCGATTTCGACGACCCGGCGTCGGAGGTGTCGCAGATCACGGCCGCGCGCGGCGGCTTCGGTCTGATGCCCGAGCTCGGCTACAAGCCCGTCAACCGCTACCTGCCGCCGCGCGAGCCGCCGCAGGTAGGTGTGGGTGCAAACGATGCACACCTCGCCGCCGGCGCGGCCGCTTCGCCGCTGACGCGCCTGATCGACGCCGCACGTCGCTTCGCGCAACGATGACCGGGCGGCGTGCCCTCGTCGCGAAAGCCGCAACCCGGCGCTGTTGCCGCGCATCGGCTGGATGAAACCAGCGCTCTCGATCGTATTTTTCACTGTCGCGTCCGGGGCAGGTCTCGGCGTGCTGGCGCTCGTTGGCTTCGTCGCGTTGTTTCATCTCCCGTGGCTGTTTCCCGAGACGCTGCCGAAGGTCGGCGCGATTGGTCTCGCTCTCACGGTCGCCGGCCTCGCATCGTCTACGCTGCATCTCGCCAACCCCCGCAACGCCTGGCGCGCATTTGCGCGCTTTCGCACGTCGTGGCTGTCGCGGGAGGCGGTGTTTTCGCTCGCACTTACACCCGCCGCGGTGGTGTTCATCACGCTGCTGGCGATGAACGTCGAGGGCATCCCGCGCCGCATGTTTGCAGTCCTGACCATCGTGCTTGCATGGATCGTCCTCGTTTGCACGGCGATGATCTACGCCAGCCTGAAGCCGATCAGGCAATGGCACACGCGCTGGACGCCGGTCGTGTACTTCGTGCTCGGTCACTGGTCCGGTGCACTCATCCTGCTCGCCGTCGCGCGCTTCGACGCATCGAACAGCGTGCGTCTCGCGCATCTGTGCGTCGCTCTCGCGTTGCTCGCCGTGATGGTCAAATGGGGGTACTGGCGCGCGTCACGAAGGAGCAATCCCGCCTCGACGCTCGAGGATGCCATCGGCGTCGCACAGGGCGTTCGCCCGCCGATGGCCGCGGGACCGACGAGCGTCATGCAGGCGCGCCTGCTCGACGCCGGCCACGGCGGCCGGACGTTTCTCACCGACGAGTTCGTCTTTCGCCTGGCGCGGCAACGCCGGCTGCTGCTGCTCGCGGTCTTCTGGCTCGCCGGGATCGCGGCGCCCCTGGTGTGGGTGATCGGCGCGTGGTGGCAGACGCCGATCGTCGTCGGTGCCTGTCTCTTCAACCTTGTCGGTCTTCTTGCCGAGCGCACGCTTTTTTTTGCCGACGCGCGGCACACGGTCAGGCTGTATCACGGCGAACGCAGGACCTGACGAGACGACGGCCGGTTGCTCGGGGCAAAAAATCCGGCCCGACGCCACCTGCTGCAAAGCGCCGGGCCGGCTCTGGAGGCAACGCGGCGCGCTATTCCTTCGGCGCGAAGGCGAAATAGCTGTAGTTGTAGATAAACCTCGTCCGGAACACGTAGCGGCGCAGTGCGTCGGGACCTTCGAGTGCGGCGGCGCGAACCCCACGCTGATTGACCGGAATGTAGTCGCTTTGGGTGGCCGTGCCAGTCTGCGCCTGGCTGCTTCCGGTGGCCTGCGCCACCACGATTGGCGCGGTGTTGGCATCGTTCGACGCCTGCGGCCAGGCGGCGCCGGAGACCGTTGCCGCCATCAATGCCAGGCCCGATGCCAGCCGCCGGCTGGGTTCGATATTGAACAGGTTCATGGTTGACTCCCGAGGTTTGATGTTCACCGGTTGATGTTCACCGGAGGGCCACGGCTCCGAAGAGGGTATTGAGCTCTCGCGAGCCTTGGACCCTCCGGGAACGATCCTCGGGCAGCTTCAGCCGAACTGGAAGGGGAATGCGACGGAGCGGTGCATGGCGGCGTGAACCGGGCTCCATGGCGACGAAACAGGCGTCGCCAGGGTTCCGCAGGCGCTCATGGCCGCCATCGACGCCCGGCCGATTCTCCGGCGTGGCGTTTCCGCACTCCGGACTGTCACGGCCCTGTCACATCGGCCGCCCACAATCCGGCCCATGTGCAACCACGACTTCAGGGCATCGATGAAAGCGCTTCCGAATTTCCTTGCCGCCGCCACGCTGGCGCTCGGCCTTGCCACGCCCGCGCTCGCCGTCGACATCACCGGCGCGGGCGCGACGTTTCCGTATCCGATCTACGCGAAGTGGGCCGAGGCGTACAAGCAGAAGACGGGCATCGGCATGAACTACCAGTCGATCGGCTCCGGCGGCGGCATCGCGCAGATCAAGGCCAAGACCGTCGACTTCGGGGCGTCCGACATGCCGCTCAAGCCCGAAGACCTGCAAGCCGCCGGCCTGATGCAATTTCCCGCGATCATCGGTGGCGTCGTTCCCATCGTGAACCTGGAAGGAATCGCTGCCGGTGCGATCAAGTTCACGGGTCCGGTACTGGCCGACGTCTATCTCGGCAAGATCAAGTCGTGGAACGACAAGGCGATTGCCGACATCAATCCCGGCCTGAAGCTGCCCGCGGATCCGATCACCGTCGTCCGCAGGTCGGATGGCTCGGGCACCACCTTCATCTGGACCGATTACCTGTCGAAAGTCAGCGACGAGTGGAAGACCAAGGTCGGATCCAGCACTGCAGTGGCGTGGCCGGAAGGCGTGGGCGGCAAGGGCAATGAAGGCGTCGCCGCCTATGTGCAGCGGATCAAGGGCTCCATCGGCTACGTCGAATATGCCTACGCCAAGAAGAACAAGATGACCTACGCGGCCGTACAGAACAAGGATGGCCAGTTTGTCGAGCCCGACGACACCACGTTCCAGGCCGCGGCGGCGTACGCCGACTGGAAGAGCGCCCCGGGCTTCTACCAGATCCTGACCAACCAGCCCGGCAAGAACAGCTGGCCGATCACCGGCGCGAGCTTCATCCTGATGCACGCGAAGCAGGACAAGCCGCAGAACGCGGCCGAAGTGCTCAAGTTCTTCGACTGGGCGTTCAAGAACGGCCAGAAGATGGCCGACGAGCTCGACTACGTCGCGATGCCCGACACGGTGACCAAGGTCATCGCCGACGCCTGGAAGGCGCAGATCAAGGACGGGTCCGGCAAGGCCGTGTGGAACTAGGCGCGCCTATCGTCGTCGGTTCCGTCACGGTCCTCTCACCGATTCCTGTCCTGTCGTCCTCTTCCGGCCGCGACTCCCCATCGTGGCCGGTCTTCTTTTGAGGGGCGCTATCATGTCCACCTCGCAAGCCACTGCCGCATTCCCTCTTCCGATGACCGAACGCGCGGCACGCGAGGACAGGCGCGATCCCCCGCCGACGACGCGGGGCGCGGCCGCCGCGCGCTGGCAGGACGCGCTGTTCGAGCAGACGACCCGCCTTTTCGCGGTGCTCGTGCTGGCGATGCTCCTCGGCATCCTGCTGGCGCTTGCCTATTCCGCGGTGCCGGCCATGCAGAAGTTCGGCCTCGCGTTCTTCGTCACCGATGTCTGGAATCCCGTGACGAGCCAGTTCGGCGCGCTGGCGCCGATCTACGGCACGCTGGTGACCTCGGCGATCGCGCTTCTGATCGGGGTGCCCGTGAGCTTCGGCATCGCGCTCTTCCTGACCGAGATGTGCCCGCCGCTTCTCAAGCGTCCGCTCGGCACTGCGGTCGAGCTGCTGGCGGCGATCCCGTCGATCATCTACGGCATGTGGGGCCTGTTCGTCTTCGCGCCGTTCTTCGGCGACTACATTCAGCCGGCGTTGACCAGGACCTTCGGCGACGTCTGGCTGCTCGGCCCGCTGTTCCAGGGTGCGCCCAACGGCATCGGCATCCTCTCTGCGGGCATCATTCTTTCGGTGATGGTGATTCCGTTCATCTCGTCGGTGATGCGCGACGTGTTCGAGATCGTCCCGCCGGTCCTGAAGGAGTCCGCGTACGGCATCGGCTGCACGACGTGGGAGGTGGTCTGGAACGTCGTGCTGCCGTACACCAAGGTCGGCGTGATCGGCGGCATCATGCTGGGGCTCGGCCGAGCGCTCGGCGAGACCATGGCGGTGACGTTCGTCATCGGCAACGCGTACAAGATCAGCGCGTCGCTGTTCGCGCCCGGCAACTCGATCGCCTCCGCGCTCGCCAACGAGTTCAACGAGGCGGCCGATCCCGTGCATCGCGCGTCGCTGATCGCGCTCGGGCTCGTGCTGTTCGTGCTGACGCTGATCGTGCTGGCGCTGTCGCGCTGGCTGATCGCGCGGCTCGCGCGCGGCGAAGGGGCGAGTACATGAGTTCCCGCTATCGCAAGCGCCTGCTGCTCAACCGTTTCAACCTCGCGATGTCGCTCGCCGCGATGGTATTCGGAATGGCGTTCCTGCTGTGGATCCTGTTCGTGCTGTTCCAGAACGGGATTTCCGCGCTGTCGCCGGTGTTGTTCACGCAGGACACGCCTCCGCCGGGCTCGGCCGGCGGGCTCAAGAACGCCATCTTCGGCAGCCTCGTCATCGTCGGCAGCGCGACGCTGATCAGCACGCCGATCGGCATCCTCGCCGGGATCTACCTCGCCGAGTTCGGCAGGGGGTCGAAGCTGGCGAGCGTCACGCGCTTCATCAACGACATCCTGCTGTCGGCGCCGTCGATCGTCATCGGCCTGTTCGTCTACACGGTCTTCGTGATGCAGGTGAATCACTTCTCCGGCTGGGCCGGGTCGATGGCCCTTGCGCTGATCGCGATTCCCGTCGTCGTGCGAACGACCGAGAACATGCTGCATCTGGTGCCGAACAGCCTGCGCGAAGCGGCGGTCGCGCTCGGCGCGCCGATGTGGAAAACGATCCTGATGGTCACGCTGAAGGCGGTGCGTGGCGGCGTCATCACCGGCATCCTGCTCGCGGTGGCCCGCATCTCCGGCGAGACGGCGCCGCTGCTCTTCACCGCGCTCAACAACCAGTTCTGGAGTACGGACATGAACGCGCCGATGGCGAACCTGCCCGTCGTCATCTTCCAGTTCGCGATGAGTCCCTTCGACGACTGGAAGACGCTCGCGTGGGCGGGCGCGCTGCTGATCACGCTGGCGGTGCTGTTGCTGAACATCCTGGCACGCACGGTGTTCCGGCAAACCTCGGTGCGCTGAATCCAACGAAGAAAGATCGCACGATGACAACCGAAACAATGGTGGCGCGCCCCGTAGTCGCCGCGCGCACGCTGCCGCCGGCGGCGCCGAAGATGGAGGTCGAGCATCTCGACTTCTACTACGGCAAGTTCAAGGCGCTGAAGGACGTCGATCTCGACATCGCCGAGCGCCGGGTGACGGCGTTCATCGGCCCGTCGGGATGCGGCAAGTCGACGCTGCTGCGCACGCTGAACCGCATGTATTCGCTCTATCCGGGACAGCGTGCGGAAGGCCGCATCCTCCTCAACGGCCGGAATATCCTCGACAGCGGCACCGATCTCAACCTGCTGCGCGCCAAGGTCGGCATGGTGTTCCAGAAGCCGACGCCGTTCCCGATGTCGATCTACGACAACATCGCGTTCGGCGTGAATCTTTACGAGAGCCTCCCGGCGCGCGAAATGGACGAACGCGTCGAATGGGCGCTCACCAAGGCGGCGATGTGGGACGAGGCGAAGGACAAGCTGAAGCAGAGCGGGATGGCGCTTTCCGGCGGCCAGCAGCAGCGCCTCTGCATCGCGCGCGCGGTCGCCGTGAAGCCGGAGGTGCTGCTGCTCGACGAGCCCACGTCGGCGCTCGACCCGATCTCGACGGCGAAGATCGAGGAGCTCATCTCCGAGCTCAAGAAGGAGTACACGATCGCGATCGTCACGCACAACATGCAGCAGGCGGCACGCGTGTCGGATTTCACCGCCTACATGTATCTTGGCGAATTGATCGAATTCGGCGAGACTGACCAGATCTTCCTGCAGCCCGGACGCAAGGAAACCGAGGACTACATCACCGGCCGCTTCGGGTAACGAAAGGAAATCCAGGATGACGCAGGACCACACCAACAAGCAGTTCGACGTCGAAATGGAGGGCATCCGCTCCGGCGTGCTCTCGATGGGCGGCATGGTGGAGAAGCAGCTCACCCGCGCCATCGAGGCGCTCGGCCAGGAGGACGACTCGCATCTGCTCGATGCGGTCGGCGCGGACGAAGCGGCCATCAATCAGCTCCAGATCAGCATCGACCAGCAGTGCGCGCAGATCATTGCGCGTCGACAGCCGGCCGCGGTTGACCTGCGGATGGTCCTGACGGTGACCAAGATCGTCAACGATCTCGAGCGCATCGGCGACGAGGTCAAGAAGATCGCGTACAAGGCCGTGCAGACACGCGGCGTCGACAAGCTCACGCGCGTGCGCTACTACGACGTCGCGCGCGCGGCCGCCAACGCGCTCGCCATGCTGCAGCACGCGCTCGACGCATTCGCGCGCCTCGACGTCGAGCGCGCCGCGTCGATCATCGCCGAGGACGAAGCGATCGATGCCGCGTTCTCCGCGATCCTGCGCCAGCTCATCAGCTACATGATGGAGGACCCGCGGACGATCTCGCCGGCGCTCGAGATCGTGTTCATCGCCAAGTCGATCGAGCGAATCGGCGACCACGCAAAGAACATCGCCGAGGCCGTGGTGCAGGTCGTCAAGGGCAAGGACGTCCGCCACGCGTCGGCCGAGCAGATCCGCGCGGAGGTGGCGCAGTAATGATGCCGTCGATCCTCGTCGTCGAGGACGAGCCGGCGATCCTCGAGCTGCTCAAGGTCAATCTCGCCGACGCCGGTTACGCGGTCAAGGCGGTCGAGGACGCCGAGACGGCGCGCGCGGCGCTCAACGCCGAATTGCCCGATCTCGTGCTGCTCGACTGGATGCTGCCGGGGCAATCCGGACTCGCCTTCGCCAAGCAGCTTCGCGGCGACCCCCGCACGCGCGAGCTGCCGATCATCATGGTGACGGCGCGCTCCGGGGAAGCCGACAAGGTTGCGGGGCTCGAAGCCTGGGTCGACGACTACGTGACCAAGCCGTTCTCGCCGCGCGAGCTTAAGGCGCGGATCAAGTCGGTGCTCCGGCGGCGCGCGCCTGAGGCGGCGCAGGAAGTTCTCGCCGCGGGACCGCTGAAACTCGATCCCGCGACGCACCGCGTGACCGTCCGTGACGAGACAGTGCCGATCGGCCCGACCGAGTTCAAGCTGCTGCGCTTCCTGCTCGCGCGCCCGGAGCGCGTGCATACGCGTGCGCAACTGCTCGACCAGGTGTGGGGCGACCACGTGTACATCGAGGAGCGCACGATCGATGTTCACGTTCGGCGCCTGCGCCTCGCACTGGCGCCGTTCGGCGCGGATGCGCTGATCGAAACCGTGCGCGGCACCGGTTACCGGCTCGCCGCGCCGCGGACGTGCCGATGAAGCCGATCGTCCGGCAGGGGCTGCTGGCGCCGGGCGTTCTCGCGCTGATCACGCTGGCGGTCTGGCTCGCCGCCGGCGCAGGCTGGGCGCTCGTCGTGCTTGCCGCGGGCGCGGCGGCGATCATCGGGTTTCACCTCTACTATCTGCAGCAATTCACCGACTGGGCGTCAGGCCCGCTCGACGCGCAGGTCCCGGTAGGGCGCAGCGCGTGGGCGCCGGCCTTTGCGGCGATGTACAAGCGGGTGCGGCTTCGCGTCGCGTATCAGCGCGACCTCAAGCACATGATCGCTCGCTTTCAGCAGGCAGCCGAGGCGATCCCCGACGGGATTGTCGTCCTCGACAAGGGCAATCGGATCGAATGGGCGAATCCGCGCGCGTTGGCACAGCTCGGCCTCGATCTCGAGCACGACGTCGGCCAGCCGATCGTCAATCTGGTGCGCCAGCCCGAGTTCCTGCGCTACCTCGACGCCGGCGAATACGGCGATGCGATCGTCGTCGCCTCGGGTCGCGACGCGCGGACCACGCTCGCGCTGCAGCTCGTGCCGTTCTCGCTCGACAAGAAGATGCTGATGTCGCGCGACGTCACGCAGCTGGAAGCGCTGGCGCGCATGCGCCGCGACTTCATCGCCAACGTGTCGCACGAGCTCAAGACCCCGCTCACGGTGATCAGCGGCTTCATCGAGACGATGCAGGACATGGAGCTCGACGAGCGGCAGCGAGGCCGGTTCCTGCAGCTCATGCACGAACAGGCGAGGACCATGCAGCGGCTGGTCGTCGATCTCATCACGCTGTCGGCGCTGGAGAGCGATCAGAATCCGCTCGTCGAGGAGACGCTTCGCGATCGTCCCGCTGATGGTCGAGCTGTCCGCGGAAGCGAAGGCGCTGTCCAAGGGCCAGCATGAGGTGTCGCTCGACATCGGCGACGCAGCGACCGTGCAAGGCAGTCGCGAGGAAATCGCCAGCGCATTCGGCAATCTGGTGAGCAACGCGATCCGCTACACGCCGTCGCGTGGCCGGATCGCGATCGCATGGCGTGTCGACGCCGACGGCAGCGGCGTGTTCTCGGTAACCGACTCCGGCATCGGCATTGCGGCCGAGCACCTGCCGCGGCTCACCGAGCGGTTCTACCGGATCGACCGCAGCCGCTCGCGCGCCACCGGCGGCACGGGCCTGGGCCTTGCGATCGTCAAGCACGTGCTCTTGCGGCACCAGGCCGAGCTCGACATCGCGAGCGAGATCGGGCACGGCAGCACGTTCTCCGTGCGCCTGCCGTCGCGTCGCGTCGAGCGCGCACCGGCAACGGGTGACGCGATCCCTGCAGCGCCCGACGCGACGGCGCCGATCACCAGTACCGCAACGCCGCGCGATACAGGCTCGTGAGCTCGTTGCGCCCGATGTCGACCGGCGCGTTCTTGATCACGCGATACTGCGGTTCCGCGCCGGTCGCGAGCGCGTCGATGTCGCCTTCGCCGAAGCCCAGCGCGGAGAGGCCGTTCGGCATGTCGACCGCGCGCATCAGCTCGATCACGCGTCCGGCCAGCACTTCGCCGGCGTCACCGGGCGTCGCGCCGCGCACGTCGGCGCCGAGGCACGCCGCGCAATGCAGGTGCCGCGCCGGATTCGCCGGTGCCGTGTGCCGCCACACCGACGGATTGTTGAGCACCACCGCCATCCCGTGCGGCACCAGCGTCTTGCCTTCGGGGTAGCCCTCGACGTGCCAGTTGCGCGTCTGCCCCGACACCGCGTACGACAGCCCGTGCGGCAGGTGGCAGCCGCTCGCGTTGAACGAGATGCCCGCGAGCATCGCCGCGTACATCATCTCGGTGCGCGCTTCGACGTCGGACGCATCGCGCACCGCGCGGACGAGATACTTGCCGACCGCCTCGATTGCCTGCGTCGCCAGCGCGTCGGAAAACGGATTCGCGCCCTGCGACACCGGCCGGTGAACGCCCTGCGCCGGGTTGAGGCGGCGCGGCCAGGCGCGTGCGGTGATCGATTCGAGCGCGTGGCTCATGCAGTCGAAGCCCGTCGCGGCGACGACGTTCGCGGGCAGCGAGCGCGTCACGTCGGGATCGACCAGCGCGACCGTCGGAATCAGGCGCCGCCGATGATGCCGGTCTTGGCGTTGAGCGCCGACAGCGTGAAGATCGCGATGCCGGTGGTCTCCGAGCCCGTGCCCGACGTCGTCGGGCACGCGATGTGCGGCTTCAGCGGCCCCGGCGCACGTCTGACCCGCGCCGATCGGCGCGTTCACGTACGTCATGAACTCCGCCGGGTGCGTCGCGTAGAGGTTTGCCGCCTTGCACGTGTCCATCACCGAGCCGCCGCCGACGGACACGTAGCCGTCGACGTTCGCTTCGCGCGCGAACTTCGCCGCCGCCTGCAGCGACCGTGTCGGTCGGCTCGATCGCGACCTCGTCGAAGACGATCGCATCGACCTTCGCCGCGGCGAGCGACGCCTTCACCTTGGCGACATGCTCGCCGCTCGCCAGCTTGCGATCGGTGAAGAGCGCGACGCGCTTCAGGCCGAGCTCGACGGCGTTGTCGCCGGCCTCCGCCAGCACGCCGGGCCCGAAAGTGAACGTCGGCATGCCCAGCGTGAATCCCCGGTCGCTCCCCTCGACCATCGCGAAATCGGCGTGACAGCAGCCCATCCTGGTTCTCCTCGTTGTGCGTTACCGATTATCGCGCGTCGGCGAGCATCGCTGCGGCGACCTTCTCCGCGATCATCACCGCCGGCACGTTGGTGTTGCCCGACACCAGCGTCGGCATGATCCCGCAATCGACGACGCGCAGCGCGTCGCAGCCGTGCACCCGCAGTTGCGCGTCGACGACGGCCAGCGGGATCGGCCGCAGGTCCCATCTTCGTCGTGCCGCTCGGATGGAAGATCGTGCCGCCGGTGTTGCGCGCGAACTCGAGCAGGTCGTCGTCCGCGGTCGCCGCGGCGCCGGGACGATACTCGCCGGCGACGAGCGGCGTCATCGCGCGCGTCGCCGCCAGCCGCCGCGCGAGCCGCATGCCGGCGACGAGCGTCGCGCGGTCGCGCGGCGTCGACAGGTAGTTCGGCTGCATCGCGGGCGCGGCGAGCGGGTCGGGCGTGGCGATGCGGACGAAGCCGCGCGATTCCGGCTGGAGCTGGCAGACCGACATCGTGAAGCCCGGAGAACGTGTGAACCGGCGAGCCCGCCATGTCGGACGACAGCGTCGCGAAATGGAACTGCACGTCGGGCCGCGTCGCGTCGGGCATGGCGCGCGCGAAGAGGCCGCCCTGGTTGATGCCGACGGCCATCGGCCCGCGCCGTCGCAGCACGAAATCGAGGCCGATGCGAAGCTTGCCCCACGACGACGCGAGCGCGTCGTTGGTCGTGATCGGGCGCGTGCAGCGGAAGATCATCCGCGCCTGCAGATGATCCTGCAGATTTTCGCCGACGCCGGGCAGCGCGTGGACGACGCCGATGCCGAAGCGCTGCAGCAGCGCGGGCGGCCCGATCCCCGACAGTTGCAGCAACTGCGGCGACTGGAGCGCGCCGGCGCACAGGATCACTTCGCGCCGCGCGGCGGCCTCGACGTCGCGCCCGCCCTGACGGTAGACGACGCTGCGCGCGCGCCGGCCCGTCGAACAGCACGCGCGTCGCGTGTGCGTCGGTCTGGACGTCGAGGTTCGCGCGTGCCGCGCGCCGGACGCAGGTACGCGACCGCGGTCGAGCAGCGCAGGCCGCGCCGCGTGGTCAGCTGGTAGTAGCCGGCGCCTTCCTGCGTCGCGCCGTTGAAGTCGTCGTTGCGCGGAATGCCGAGCTCGACGGCAGCGTCGATGAACGCGTCGACCAGTGGATGCCGCTCGACGATGTCCGACGCCCACAACGGCCCATCGGCACCGTGGTAGTCGCTCGCGCCGCGCACGTTGTGCTCGAGCGCACGGAACCAAGGCAGCACGTCGGCGTACGCCCAGCCCGGATTGCCTGCTGCCGCCCACTGGTCGTAGTCCTCGCGCTGGCCGCGAATGGAGATCAGGCCGTTGATCGACGAGGAGCCGCCGAGCGTGCGGCCGCGCGGCCAATACACTTTGCGCCCGTTCATTCCCGGGTCGGGCTCGGTGTAGAAGCGCCAGTTCAGCACCGGATGGAACATCGTCTTCGCGTAGCCGATGGGGATGTGGATCCACGGGTAGCGGTCGCGCGGGCCGGCTTCGAGCAGGAGCACCGAGTGGCGGCCGTCGGCGGAGAGGCGGTTGGCGAGGACGCAGCCGGCCGAACCGGCGCCGACGATTACGTAGTCATACGCTTCCTGTTTGGTCATCTATATGATTTTATTGAGATTATTGTGATGCTCCGTGGCGGGCTCCGGCGCCGGGCAACCGTTTGACCGACAGGTACGAAAACTGCTAGAATCGCGCGTTTCGACGGAGGGGTTCCCGAGCGGTCAAAGGGAGCAGACTGTAAATCTGCCGGCTCTGCCTTCGAAGGTTCGAATCCTTCCCCCTCCACCAATCAGGTGACAGGGAACAGGCAACAGGGAACAGGAATGCCGGCGGAACATGTTCGCGAAGGCCAAGCTGTTACCTGTTTCCTGACACCTGTTACCTGAAGCGCGGGTGTAGCTCAATGGTAGAGCAGAAGCCTTCCAAGCTTACGACGAGGGTTCGATTCCCTTCACCCGCTCCAGAACCGAACTTCTGTCAGAACGCGCGCACCGCCTCAGTTTATTGAGTTTCATTGAACCGCCGCCCATGTAGCTCAGTGGCAGAGCACTCCCTTGGTAAGGGAGAGGTCGTGCGTTCAATCCGCACCATGGGCACCAGAGATGTGCGGACAAAAGTAAACCCCTACTTTTGTCCGATTGAAGTCAGCTGGGAATCGCGGGCAGAGCCCGTCGATTCCCAGGATCAAAAACTGGAAAGAGCTGGAGATAGCAATGGCCAAGGGCAAATTTGAACGGACGAAGCCGCACGTGAACGTGGGGACGATTGGGCACGTGGATCACGGCAAGACGACGCTGACGGCGGCGATGACGCTGGTGCTGTCGAAGAAGTATGGTGGGGAGGCACGGGCGTACGACCAGATCGACAACGCGCCGGAGGAGAAGGCGCGGGGGATCACGATCAACACGGCGCACGTGGAGTACGAGACGGAGAAGCGGCACTACGCGCACGTGGACTGTCCGGGGCACGCGGACTACGTGAAGAACATGATCACCGGAGCGGCGCAGATGGATGGCGCGATCCTGGTGGTGAGTGCGGCGGACGGTCCGATGCCGCAGACGCGGGAGCACATTCTGCTGGCGCGCCAGGTGGGGGTGCCGTACATCATCGTCTACATGAACAAGGCGGACATGGTGGACGACAAGGAGCTGCTGGAGCTGGTGGAGATGGAAGTCAGAGAGCTCCTCAGCAAGTACCAGTTTCCTGGGGACGACACGCCGATCGTGATTGGGTCGGCGAAGATGGCGCTGGAAGGCGACAAGAGCGAGATGGGGGAAGGGTCGATCTTCAAGCTGGCGGCGGCGCTGGACAGCTACATTCCGCAGCCGCAGCGGCTGATTGACGGGCCGTTTTTGATGCCGGTGGAGGACGTGTTCTCGATCAGTGGTCGGGGGACGGTGGTGACGGGGCGGGTGGAGCGGGGGATTGTGAAGGTGGGGGATGCGCTGGAGATCGTCGGGCTGAAGCCGACGCTGCAGACGGTGTGCACCGGGGTGGAGATGTTCCGCAAGCTGCTGGACCAGGGGCAGGCGGGGGATAACGTTGGCGTTCTCCTCCGAGGCACCAAGCGGGAGGAAGTGGAGCGTGGTCAGGTGCTGGCGAAGCCTGGGAGCATCACGCCGCACACCAAGTTCACCTGCGAGGTGTATGTGCTGAGCAAGGAAGAGGGCGGGCGGCATACGCCGTTCTTCCCGGGGTATCGGCCGCAGTTTTATTTTCGGACGACGGACGTGACGGGCTCGATCGAGTTGCCTGCGGGCACGGAGATGGTGATGCCTGGGGACAACATTGGGATGACGGTGCAGTTGATTGCGCCGATTGCGATGGAGGAGGGGCTGCGGTTTGCCATCCGTGAGGGTGGTCGCACCGTCGGCGCCGGCGTCGTCGCGAAGATCATCGAATAGTAATTAGGCCAGTAGCTCAATTGGCAGAGCGGCGGTCTCCAAAACCGCAGGTTGGGGGTTCGATTCCCTCCTGGCCTGCCACTTTCAGGGAACAGAGGTCAGGTAACAGGTATCAGCAAAACCGATGAACGCGACTCGCGTCGCGCCAGCGGAGACGCCGACCAATCTGTTCCCTGTCACCTGTTACCTGATACCTGGAAGATGGATAAAGTAAAGATCATTGCAGCATTGGCGTGTGTGGTGCTCGGTGTCTGGGGCTACTACTACTTCGCCGACACGGCGCTCGTGCTGCGCGTGCTCATGGTGCTGGGCGGCCTGCTGGCCGCCTGCGGAGTCGCGTATACGTCGGAGCCGGGCAAGGAATTCCTCGCATTCGCGCAGGAGTCTTGGCAGGAAGCCGACCGCGTGTCGTGGCCGACGCGCAAGGAGACGGTGCGGACGACCGCGATCGTGTTCGCGTTCGTCGTCGTCATGGCGCTGTTCCTGTTCTCGGTCGACTCGCTGCTCGCGTGGATCGTGCAGATGCTGACGGGCCGGGTGAACGGATGAGCGCCGCCGGAGCCGCGGCGAGCGCAGGGGATTCTTCGATGAGCAAGAAGTGGTACGTCGTTCACGCGTATTCGGGCTTCGAGAAGAGCGTGCAGCGCACGCTCGCCGAACGAATCCGGCGCTCGGAGCTGCAGGACCAGTTCGGACAGATCCTCGTGCCGGTCGAGGAAGTGGTCGAGATGAAGGCGGGGCAGAAGGCAATCTCCGAGCGCAAGTTCTTCCCGGGCTACGTGCTGGTCGAGATGGAGATGACCGACGACACGTGGCACCTCGTGAAGAGCACGCCGAAGGTCACGGGTTTCGTGGGCGGGACGGCCAACAAGCCGACGCCGATCACGCAAAAGGAAGTCGACGCGATCCTGCAGCAGGTGCAGGAAGGCGTCGAGAAGCCGCGCCCGAAGGTGCTGTTCGAGATGGGCGAAGCGGTGCGCGTCAAGGAAGGTCCGTTCACCGATTTCCACGGCAACGTGGAAGACGTGAACTACGAGAAGAGCAAGTTGCGCGTGTCGGTCACGATTTTCGGCCGATCGACGCCGGTGGAACTGGATTTCTCGCAGGTCGAGAAGGCTTAAGGCAGGGGAGGACGCCGACGGCGTCCGCTTGAACCCACATCAGGAGCAGGCAAATGGCAAAGAAAGTCGTCGGTTACATCAAGCTGCAAGTGCCGGCGGGGAAGGCGAATCCGAGCCCCCCGATCGGGCCCGCGCTGGGTCAGCGCGGCCTCAACATCATGGAGTTCTGCAAGGCGTTCAACGCGCAGACGCAGGGCATGGAGCCCGGCCTGCCGGTGCCGGTGATCATCACCGCGTACGCGGACAAGAGCTTCACGTTCATCATGAAGACGCCGCCGGCCACGGTGCTGATCAAGAAGGCGGCCAAGGTCGACAAGGGCAGCCAGAAGCCCAATGCCGACAAGGTCGGCAAGCTCACGCGCGCGCAAGCCGAGGAGATCGCGAAGGTCAAGCAGCCCGACCTCACCGCCGCGGACCTCGACGCCGCCGTGCGCACGATCGCCGGCAGCGCCCGCAGCATGGGCATCACCGTCGAAGGAGTGAAGTGATCATGGCCGAGATCAAGCAAGCCCATCTGTCGAAGCGGATGAAGACGGTGCGCGGCAAGGTCGATCGCAGCAAGAGCTACTCCGTCGACGACGCGCTCAAGCTCGTCAAGGAAACAGCGGTCGCGAAGTTCGACGAATCGGTCGACGTCGCGGTCAACCTCGGCATCGACGCGAAGAAGTCGGACCAGACGGTCCGCGGCTCGGTCGTGTTGCCGGCGGGCACGGGGAAGAAAGTGCGCGTCGCGGTGTTCGCTCAAGGCGACAAGGCGAAGGCCGCGCAGGAGGCCGGCGCTGAAGTCGTCGGCTTCGACGACCTCGCGGCGAAGATCAAGGAAGGCTTCATGGACTTCGATGTCGTGATCGCCTCGCCGGACGCGATGCGCGTGGTCGGACAGTTGGGCCAGATCCTCGGCCCACGCGGGCTGATGCCGAACCCGAAGGTGGGCACGGTATCGGCTGACGTCGTGCAGGCGGTGAAGAACGCGAAGGCCGGCCAGGTGCAGTACCGCACCGACAAGGCGGGCATCGTCCAGTGCACGATCGGGCGCGCGTCGTTCACGCCGGAGCAGCTGAAGACGAACCTCACGGCGCTTATCGAGGCGCTGAACAAGGCCAAGCCTACGGGCGTGAAGGGCATCTACCTCAAGAAGGTCAGCGTCTCGAGCACGATGGGCGCGGGCGTTCGCGTCGAAACGTCGGGCTTCGCACAGGCGCAGGCGACGCAGTAACGGACAAACGGGGTCGGATGCGTATCCGGCCCCGAAAGAAGGTTTTGAGGGAACGCCGTGGCGGCAACGCTGCGGCGAACCGTCAAAGACCGCTGGAGCGCAGGCTTAAAACGGGTGGAAGGGTTGGTCGCAGGGGCTTCTGATCCCTGATGCCTGATCCCGAATCCTTGATCCAGCGCAGATGGTGCCCCTCGGACAGGTGTTACCTGGACGGACGGTCACCGCAATCGCTCTTGGTCGCACCACGCGACCGAAAGTAGAGGTGAAAGTTGAGTCTCAATCTAGAGCAGAAGCAGGCGGTAGTCGCGGAAGTTGCGAAGCAGGTTGCCGGTGCTCAGGCCATCGTGATGGTCGAGAACCGCGGCATGCACGTCGCCGACATGACGCAACTCCGCGCGAAGGCACGCGCTTCGGGCGTTTACTTCAGGGTGGTCAAGAACACCCTGGTGCGCCGGGCCGTGGCCGACACGCCGTACGCGAACCTGGCCGACAAGATGGTCGGTCCGCTCGCCTACGGCATGGGCCCCGACCCCGTGGCTGTGGCGAAAGTCCTCTCGGATTTCGCCAAGGGCCACGACAAGTTCGTGATCACGGGCGGCGCGATGCCGGGCCAGGTGATGTCCGCCAAGGAGATCACCGCGCTCGCCACGCTGCCCTCGCGCGAAGAGTTGCTCGGCAGGCTCGTCGGCACGATGCAGGCCCCGATCGCGAAGTTCGTCCGCACCTTGAACGAGGTGCCTTCGAAGTTCGTCCGGGCGCTCGCAGCCGTTCGCGATGCCCGGCCGGCGGCTTGATCGCCGGCCTACCGACCCCATATCCAACCGTTCCCAGGAGTAAAAGACATGTCCGCAGTCCAGACTGAAATCCTCGACAAGATCTCGTCGATGACCGTTCTCGAGCTCTCCGAGCTCATCAAGGCAATGGAAGAGAAGTTCAACGTCTCGGCCGCTGCCGCAGTCGCGGTCGCCGGCCCGGCCGCTGCCCCGGCCGCTGCCGCTGCCGAAGAGCAGACCGAGTTCACGGTCGTGCTGGCCGCGTTCGGCGAGAACAAGGTCAACGTCATCAAGGCCGTCCGCGAACTGACGGGCCTCGGCCTGAAGGAAGCGAAGGACCTCGTCGACGGCGCGCCGAAGCCCGTCAAGGAAGCGGTGTCCAAGGCCGACGCCGACGCCGCGAAGAAGAAGCTCGAGGAAGCCGGCGCAAAGGTAGAAATCAAGTAATCAAAGCTGTCTGGGGGTGGTGGCTTCGTTATGCCACCCCCGCTTCGATCAGTGATCGAAGCGAAGCAGGCCCGGGAAGGCCTTCTTCGCTTCGCTTTCTGAACCGACTGCAGAAAGCGGGCATGGTCGGGCGACACGGCAGCAACGTGTCGCCGTCCGCCAGCGGCTGGTAGCGGCCAGCCACCAGGCCACGGGGTGCAATGCCCCATGACCAGTCGATGAACGACGGACGCGTTTTTGCCCGCATTTGCGGTAAGGACAGCGCGTCCGGAAGCGCCGACGGTCCGCGTGGCCCACGAGATCCCCTCGAGCCCGCGGCGTTGCCGTGAGTTTTACGCAAAATCACGCAAAACCGGAGAAGTGATGACCTCGACCT
>CAWKPJ010000011.1:0-83597 GCA_963851465.1 uncultured beta proteobacterium | reverse complement strand
TTCTGGGATCCCGACCGTGGTGCGCGCGAATAGACCGATTCTCGGTCTGTCAAATACCAAACCGCCCAAATTTTAGGCGGCTGCGCAAGCTAAGTGCTTGAATGAATTGGCTCCCCGACCTGGGCTCGAACCAGGGACCTGCGGATTAACAGTCCGTCGCTCTACCGACTGAGCTATCGGGGAATTGGGGCCGAACGAAGCCTTCAATTATAGCGTTTTCGCGAAACCCCGGTCAAACCTGGCGTGCCTGGGACGGACGATCGCCCTCGGCCTTCGGCCGCGCGCGGGTCACGGTATCGCTCTCCACGGGCGCATCGCTGCTGAAATGCGGCGCGGCCAACCGCAAATAGTGGAACATCGACCACAGAGTCAATATCGCGGCAACCCACAGCGCGATGGTGCCGAGCAGTGGCGTCGACACGCCGGGGATCAACGGCTCCCAAAGCAAGAGAGCAATGAGTGCCGTCATCTGCGCCACCGTCTTGATCTTGCCGACGAACGCCACGGCCACGTTGCGCGAGCGTCCGATCTGCGCCATCCATTCGCGCAGCGCGGAGATCGCGATTTCGCGGCCGATGATGATGATCGCGAGATATGCTTCGGCGCGGCCGAGCTGCACCAGCAGGATCAGCGCGGCGCCGACCATCAGCTTGTCCGCCACCGGATCGAGAAACGCGCCGAACGCGCTGGTCTCGCCCAGCCGGCGCGCGAGAAAGCCGTCGAGCCAATCGGTGATCGCGGCCACCGCGAACACCGACATCGCGGTCCAGTTCTTCGCGACCGGCGTGAGCCAGCTATCCGGAAGGTAATAGACGGCGACGAAGACCGGAATCAGGACGATCCGCAGCCACGTCAGCGCAATCGGAAGGTTGAAGACCATCGGTCGGTGCCGGCCCTAATCGCCGGCGTCGAGCATTCTACCCTCCGCTGCAAACGACCGAGGAAGCGCCGTCGCTCACGCCCGGTCGAGCGGGCGGATCGGACACCCGTTGAGCTCTGCGAGTATTCCCGACAGCACCGGCATGTAGCGCTCGCCGTGCCCCATCACGTTCGCGAGCTGATAGACCTGGTTGACCGCCTGTGCAACGAATGCTGGCGCCGGCGCGTTCTCGGCCATCCGCGTGTAGAAGCGCATGTCCTTGCCCGCGATGCGCAGGGGACCCTTCAGCTGGCTGTCGTCGCCCTCCAGCACCCACGGCATCACCATCTGGAACATCCTGCTGTTCGCGCCACCGGCGGAGACGACGTCGTAGAGCTTGCGCAAGTCGACGCCAAGCTTGGCGGCCGTTGCTACGGCTTCGGCGATAACGGCGGCCGTACCGATCGAGATGAAGTTGTTGACGAGCTTCAGCGTGTGCCCGGCGCTCGAGCGCACCGGCGTCGATGATCGTGTCGGCGTAGCACGCGATGATCGGCTTCACGATCTCCACCGTCGCCGGATCGCCGCCGACGAACGTGCTGAGCTTGCCCGCCTCGGCCTCCTTCGGCGTACGGCCGACGGGCGCATCGACCATGTGCAGCCCCCGGGCGGCAAGGTCCGCGCCGATGCGCTGCGTGGCGCGCGGGTCCGACGTCGTCGAGTCGACGACGATGAGCCCCTTGCCCGCGCCGGCGAGCACGCCGTCCGTGCGGTAGAGCGTGTCCTCCACCTCCACCGACGACGGCAGGCACAGGAACACGACGTCGGACTGCCTTGCGACCTCCGCCGGCGTCGCCGCTTCGCGTGCGCCGCGCGCGACCAGCTCGTCAACAGGCGCTCGATTGCGGTGGCCCATCACCGTCAGCGGATAGCCATGCTTCAGGATGTTGCTCGCGGCGCCGTGGCCCATCAGGCCCACGCCGATATAGCCGATTCGTTGCTTCGTCATCGCTTCACTCCGTTCGTCTTGCGTTGTCAGGCTTCGGGCTCCAGCACGGCGCGGATGAAACTCTCCAGTTCGCGCGTCTTCGGCGCCGCGAAGAGCTCACGCGGCGGCCCCTTCTCCCACACTTTCCCCTGATGCATGAAGACGAGCGTGTCGGCGGTTCGTCGGGCGAAGCCCATCTCGTGCGTGACGAGCACCATTGTCATGCCGGAAGTCGCCAGTCGCTCGAGCACCTTGACCACCTCGCCGACGAGCTCGGGGTCGAGCGCCGACGTGATCTCGTCGAACAGCATCAGCCGCGGCTTCATCGCGAGTGCGCGCGCGATCGCGACGCGCTGCTGCTGGCCGCCCGAGAGCTGGGCCGGATAGGAACTGAGCTTTTCCTCGAGGCCGACCTCGCGCAGCACGTCGCGCGCGATTTTCTTCGCCTCGTCCAGCGGAATGCCGTTGGTGATCGTCGGGCCGAGCGTGATATTGCGCTCGACGGAATGATGCGGAAACAGGTTGTAGCTCTGGAACACGATGCCGATCTCGCGTCGCAACTCGCGCAGCGCGGATCCGCCGCGCGGCAACGGTTTGCCGTCGAAGACGATCGTGCCCTGATCGATCGTCTCCAGGCCGTTGATGCAGCGCAGGAGTGTCGTCTTGCCCGACCCCGAGCGGCCGATGATGGCGACGACTTCGCCAGCGTCGACGTCGAGCGACACGTCGTCCAGCACGACATGCGCGCCGAACTGCTTACGCAACCCGTTTAATGCCAAGAGCGGCATCGAGTTTCCTTTCCAGGCGCAGCGACCAGAGCGACATCGGCCAGCACAGGGCGAAATAGAGAACAGCGACGATCGGATAGACGACCAGCGGCTGGAACGTGACGTTGACCATGAGCTGGCCCGCGCGCGTCAGCTCGACGAAGCCGATGATCGAGGCAACCGAAGTACCTTTGACGAGCTGCACCAGGAAGCCGATCGTCGGCGGCACCGCAATGCGAAACGCCTGCGGCAGGATCACGTACCGCAGTTGCGCACCCGGCGTGAGCGGCAACGCCGCCGCCGCCTCCCACTGCTGCCGGGGAATCGCCTGGATTGCGCCTCGCCAGATCTCGCCGAGAAACGCGGCCGCGTACATCGTGAACGCGACGATGACGGCGGGCCAGGGGTCGATGCGCACACCAGTCAGCACCGCAAGTCCGTAGAACGAGAGGAAGAGCTGCATCAGCAGCGGCGTCCCCTGGATCAGGCCGATGTACGTAGCGGCGAGCCAGCGCAACGGTTTGATCGACGACGTACGCGCGAGCGCAAGCAGCAGCCCGCCGACACCACCGCCGGCGAAAGCGATCAGCGACAGCACGATCGTCCAGCGCATCGCGGAGAGCAAAAACACGAACTCCGGCCAGTCGAAGTCGCGGCTCATTGGAATGCGCTCATCGCGCCCATGCCTTCTCGACCGGCCGCCCGCGCACGAACGCGAGCCAGTACACGGCATCGAGCAGGAGCCGCATGCCTAAAGCCAGCGCAAGGTAGATGGCGGTGGCAACGAAATAGAACTCGAACGCACGGAATGTCGTCGACTGCAGCGTGTTGATGATGCCGGTCAGTTCCTCGACCGAGATCGCCGCGACGATGGACGAGCCCAGCATCAGCAGGATGAACTGGCTTGCCAACGCGGGATACACGGCGCGCAGCGCGGGGAACACGATGATGTGGCGATAGATGGAAAACCGCGTGAATCCGAGCGAGTGGCCAGCCTCGATCTGGCTGCGCGGCACCGATTCGATGCCGGCGCGCAGGATCTCGGTCGCATACCCTGCGAAATTGAGCGTCATGCCGATCAACGCCGCGGTGACCGCCTCGAAGCGGATTCCGATCGCCGGGAGCGAAAAATAGATGACGAAAAGCTGGACCAGGAACGGCGTGTTGCGAATGAACTCCACGTACGCCGTCACCGCGATCCGCGCCCAGCGCGGTCCCGACGTCCGGGCATACGCGAAGAGCGCGGCAAGTATGAGCCCGAGCACGAACGCGCCAACCGACAGCCGCAGCGTCAGCCAGGCGCCGTCGATGAGGCGCGGCAGGTGATCCCAGACGATGCCGAACTGGAAGACGTACTTCACCGCGGCGCCCGCCATGAGCGAGCGCCGCGCGCGCGGTGCTGCATCAGCACGCTCTCAAAGCACCGGCAGATCGACCAGCGGGATCTCCGTGTATTTCTGATAGATCTTCGCGAGCACGCCGTTCTGCTTGTTGAGGAACACCCACGTGCGCAGGAACTGCAGCAGGTCGAAGTCGCCCGGCCGCACCGCCGCACCGTAGTACGCCGTCCGCACGGTGAACTTGTTCTCGATCTCCGCGCGCGGATTGCGGTCGGCGACCGACTTGGCCGCGAACGCCGACATGCCCGCCGCATCGACCTGGCCGGAGACCATCGCCTGCAGCGTCGCGGCGATGTCGTCGAAGAAGACGATGTTGGTGCCGGGCGGAGCGATCCCGGGCACCGTCGCCTCCTCGAGTGTCGCGCGCGTGAGACCGATCTTCTTGCCCGCCATGTCGGCGGCACTCTTGATCGGCGTTTTCTTCGCACCTGCGATGACGATCGACAGCGCGCCATGCGGTGGCGCGAACATCACCGTCTTGGCACGATCGAAGGTGATCGACAAGGACGAGATCGCCACGTCCGCGCGCCCGGCGAGCAGCGCCGGAATGCGCTGCGGCGACGTCACCTGCACGAGCTCCAGCTCGACGCCGAGATCCCGCGCAAGCTGGCGCGCAGTCTCGATCTCGGATCCGTCCGGCTTGTTGTCCTTGTCGAGGATGCCGAACGGCGGCGACGTCACCTCGGCCGTCACCCGGATCTTCTTTTCCTTGATGATGCGATCGAGCACGCCGCCCGCCGTCTGCGGCGGTGTCGCCTGCGCTCGCGCGGACTCCGTCCCCGCGGCGAGCAACGCGACGCCCGCCGCACCGGCGGTCGCCGCACCCAACAACATGTCCCTGCGCTTCATCGCAACTCCTCCTTGTTGTATTCGATCGAAGACTGCGTGTCCGGTCCCTGGTCAGGACGCGGCCGTACCCTTGGTGCGCGCGGCAGCGAACTCCCGCGCCAATGCATTCCTGAAGACGCCGACTTCATGGCCGATGCAGAGGCAGCGAAAACCGCGCTGCTCCGCGCGCTGCGCGTCGGCGCCGGTCAGCACGAGCCACCCCAGCGGCTTGCCCGCGGCCTTCGCCGCCGAGAGCAACTTCGCTTCGGCGTCGCGATAGCGCGGATCGTCGAAGCGCTCGACGCATCCGAGGCTGTCCGACAGATCGTAGTGGCCGAGCCACGCCAAGTCCAGACCCGGCGTCGCCAGGATGGATTCCGCGTTGTCGATGCCACGCGCCGATTCGATCAGCGCGATAGTGAGTATCGCTTCATTCGCCGCCGCCATCTTGGGCACGGCGGCCCCTGCGGTGTAGCGGTCGTGCGCGACACCGAACCCCAGTCCGCGCCGGCCTGCTGGCCGGTACCGGCACGCGTCGACCAGCGCCTCGGCCTGCTCGCGGCGTCTCGACCATCGGCGCCATGATGCCGAGCGCGCCGGCGTCGAGCACCGGGGCGATCAAGTGATACGCCTGGCCGGGAACGCGCACCATCGGCACGATGCCCGCGCCGTGCGCATGCGCGATCTGGGCTTTGATCGTTTCAATCCCGACGCCGCTGTGCTCCATGTCGAGCAGCACGAAGTCGGCGCCGGCTGCGGCGAGCACCGGGGCCAGGCCCGGCGTGAAGAATTCGAACGCCATCACGCCATGCGCGACGCCGCCGGCGAGAAGCCTGGCGCGCACGGGGTTGTCGTAGAGCGCCGGCTTCATCCAACGAATCCCGTGGGCGCTGCGACACCGAGCGATCGCGCGGCGTCGGCGATCATCCTTCGCGTCGCGGCTTCGAGCGGAATGCCGTCGCGCTCGCGCTGCACACGCGTTCTGCGCTCGAGCTCGCCGGGCAGCAGGATCTCGCCGTTCGCCTCCACGGGCGGCGACGCCTTGACCCAATCGACGAACCGTTCGATCTCGTTGCCGAAGAACTCGTCACCGCAAAAGGCGTCAGGATCGAACACGATGGAGAGCATGTTGTTGACGAGCCTGCTCGCCGTGGGATTCCCGGGATGCGTCGTCTGCCCGCCCGTGAGCGCCCCGGACAGGATCTCGCAGAACACCGACAAGCCATACCCCTTGTGTCCGCCCACCGGCAGCAGCGCGCCCACCGGGGGTCCGTAGAACACGGCCGGGTCACGGTTCGGCTGGCCTTCCGCGTCGATCGTGCATCCCGGCGGGATCTGCTCGCCGCGGACGAGCGCGACCTGGATCTTGCCTTCGGCGACCGCGGACGTCGACATGTCGAGCACGATCGGAGAACCGTCGCGCCGCGGCGAACCGGCTGCGATCGGGTTCGCGGACAGGCGCCGGTCGCGGCCGCCGAACGGCGCGACCAGAATGCCGAAGCCCGACGTGTTGACGAAATGCACAGAGGCGAAGCCGCTCGCCGCCACGTGCTCGGCCCATGCGCCGACCCGGCCCACGTGGCCGGCGTTGCGCAGCGCGATCGTGCATTGGCCGGCGTGCTTCGTCTTGGCAATCGCCAGGTCCATCGCCTCACGGGCGATCACCTGGCCGTAGCCGAATCCACCGTCGACGACTGCATGCGATGGCGATTCGCGAACGATCGTCGCATGGCGATTGGCGAGCACCATGCCGCGCGCGTGCCAGTCGATGTACTTCGAAATGCGGATCACGCCATGCGAATCGTGGCCGGCCAGATTAGCGTCGACCAGATGATCGCCGACCAGCGTGGCTTCGCGCGCCTCCGAGCCCGCCGCACGAAAGATATCGGCGGCCAACGCGCGCAGCGCGTCGGCTGCGACACACTGCGCGGCCTCACCCATTTCCAACGATCATCGTTCCTCCGTGCGACAGGATAAGGGGTCCGGCCGCCTTCCGTCCATCCGCATCGCAGCAGCGCGCGCGAACACTCAATGCAGCAGACCGTAAATTCGCTCGGCCATTGCGCGACTGATACCGGGCACGCGCGCGAGATCGTCAACGCTCGCCGACTGCACTCCGCGCAGGCCGCCGAAGTGCGCGAGCAGCGCCTTGCGACGCGTCGTGCCGATACCCGCGATGTCCTGCAGCGACGATGTCAGCCGTGCCTTGCCGCGCCGCGCGCGATGGCCCTGGATCGCGAAGCGATGCGCCTCGTCGCGAATCTGCTGCAACAAATGCAGCCCGGGATGATCGGGCGGCAGGTTGAGCACCGCCTCGCGCTCCGGAAACACAATGTCCTCGAGTCCCGGCTTGCGCTCGGGCCCCTTGGCGATGCCGATCAGTGGCGTTGCGTGCAGGCCGGTGTCCGCGAGCACCTGGGCGGCGACGCCGACCTGCCCCTTGCCGCCGTCGATCACCAGCAGGTCCGGCGCCGGAAACTCGCCGGCGACGATCCGTGCGCAGCGCCGCGTCAGCGCCTCGCGCATCGCGGCGTAGTCGTCACCGCCCGTCGGCGGCGTGACGTTGAAGCGCCGGTACTCGGAAGACTGCATCGCGAGCCGGTCGAAGATGACGCACGACGCGACTGCGGCCTCGCCCATCGTGTGCGACACGTCGAAGCATTCGATTCGCTGCGCCGAGGGCGGCAGGCCGAGCGCGGTCTGCAACGCGGCGAGCCGCTCCTCCTGCGTCGCCTTCTGCGCGAGACGCTGTCGGATCGCCAGCGTCGCATTCTGCGTCGCCATCGTCAGCCACACGCGCCGTTCGCCGCCGGGATTGGTGACGATGTCGACCTTGCGGCTCGATTGCATCGACAGCACTTCCGCCAGCGCCTCGACGTCGCCCGCTTCCGGTGCGACGATCGTCGGCGGTACCGGACGCTCGACGTAATGCTGTTCGAGGAACGCGGGCACCGCCTCCGCCGTCGTGAAGGAGTCCGCGCCGCGTGGAAAGAAGGTGCGGTCGCCGACATGCCGGCCGCCGCGGATCATCACGACATTGACCGCGACGACGTTCTGCTCGACAGCGCCCGCGACGACGTCGATGTCGCCGGCCGTCGCGCTTTCGACGAACTGCCGCGACTGGAGCTGCTGCAGCCGCTGGATCTTGTCGCGGATGCGAGCCGCGCGCTCGAACGCCAATCCCTCGGCCGCTGCATCCATCTGCGACTTCATCCGCTCGAGCACCTCGTCGGTCTTGCCGGCGAGGAACAGCACCGCGCCTTGCACGTCCTCGGCGTACTCGGCCTCCGCGATGAGGCCGACGCATGGCGCCGTGCAGCGCTGGATCTGGTGCAGCATGCACGGGCGCGAGCGGTTGGCGAATACAGTGTTCTCGCAGGTGCGAAGCTGGAATACCTTCTGCAACAGGTTGATGCCGTCGCGCACCGCACCGGCGCTCGGAAACGGGCCGAAGTAGCGATTCTTGCGGTCGAGCGCGCCGCGATGGAACCGCAGCTGCGGAAATGCGTCGCCCGAGATGCAGACGTACGGATAGCTCTTGTCGTCGCGGAAGAGGATGTTGAAGCGCGGCTCGAGCGCCTTGATGAGATTGTTTTCCAGCAGCAGCGCCTCACCCTCGGAGCGCGCCGCCGTCGTCTCCACGCTCGCCACCTGCACCACCATCGCCGCGATGCGCGGCTCATGGCCGGACTTCTGGAAGTAGCTCGACACGCGCTTCTTCAGATCGCGGGCCTTGCCGACGTAGAGCGCCTTGCCTTCGGCGTCGAACATCCGGTAGACGCCGGGCAGATGCGGCAGCGAGGCGAGCAGCTCGCGCGCGTCGAAAGCCGGCGGTTTCGAAGCCGTCTCCTTCGCGTGAGCGTAGCGCCTGGGGACCTTGGTCATCGCCCGCGCGTGGAAAGATGAGCGCCGATCGCGTCGAACACCGCGCGGAACATCTCGGGCGTCAGCCGGCGCGTGTTCGTGTTGTAGCGGCTGCAGTGATAGCTGTCGAACAGCACGACATTGCCTGACAACGCGTGCCGCGCACCGTGCGCGAACGGATGCTTCGCGGCCGACAGGCCGAGCGCGCGCAGCGTCGCGTCGTGCGCGATGCGCCCGAGCGCCAGGATGGCGCCGCCCGCCGGCACCACCGCCAGATCGGCCGCGAGGTAGTCGTTGCAGGTCTTCGCTTCCGCCGGCGTCGGCTTGTTGTCCGGCGGCAGGCACTTCACTGCGTTGGTGATCCGGCAGTCCGCGAGCGTCATCGGATCGTCGCGGGTGCGCGAATGCGGTGACGACGCGTAGCCGTATGCGTGCAGCGTCTCGTACAGCAGGATTCCCGCGTAGTCGCCGGTGAACGGCCGGCCGCTCGCATTGGCGCCATGCATGCCTGGCGCCAGTCCCACGACGACAAGCCGCGCGGCCGCATCGCCGAACGGCGGCACCGGCTTGCACCAGTACGACGGATGCTCGGCGTGCACGGCGTCGAGGAACGCGGCGAGCCGGTCGCAGCGCCGGCATGCGGGGTCGTAGACGGGTGAGGCGGTGCTATCTGGCACAATCAGGGATCAGGAGTCAGGAATCAGGAATCAGAAGTGAGATGGCCGGACGATACCGCCCGCGTGGCACGGACCGTGCATTTTCTCACGGCCGCTTCGCCGCTCTTCTGTCTTCTGACCTCTGATTCCTGAGTCCTGACCTCTGTGTTACCGGCCGAGCCGCATCTCGAAATCCGCAAGCGCGTGCCGGCCTCGGGAACCCGGAAGCCCCCGCTCGTGTTCGTCCACGGCGGCTATAGCGATGCGTGGTGCTGGGAGCCCTACTTCCTGCCGTGGTTCGCGAGCCGCGGCTATCCGTCGTACGCGTTGAGCCTGCGCGGCCACGGCTCGAGCGGCGGCGCCGAGTCGCTGTCGGTCGTGGGCCTCGATGACTACGAGGCCGATGTCGAGCATGTCGCAGGCTCGCTCAGCGCGCCGCCGGTGTTCATCGGCCATTCGATGGGCGCCGCGATCGTCGAGCGGATCGTCGCGAAGCGCCCCGTACGCGGCGCCGCGCTGCTGGCGCCCGTGCCGCCGTCGGGTCTGCTGCCGATGGCGGCGCGACTCGCCACAGCCAACCCCGAATACATGATGCAGATGAATGCGCTCGATCCGACGCGGCTGTCGGCCCAGTTATTGACGGCGCTGCAGCCGTACTATTTCAGCGACGACGTCGCGCCGCAGATCCTCGCCGAAGCGCCGAATCACCTCAACGCGGAATCACCCCGCGCGCTGTTCGACCTGTCGCTGCGCCTGCACTGGGCGTTGCCCACGACCAACGGCCGTCCGGTGTTCGTGATGGGCGCCGCCGGCGATCGCATCTCGGTGCCCGACGATGTCCGCGCAACGGCACGCCATCACGGCGTAACGCCGGTGATCGTCCCCGGCCTCGCCCACATGCTCATGCTCGAACGCAAGTGGAAGGTGGCGGCGGAAGCTCTGGAAGGCTGGCTGCAGACGCTGCGGTGAGTGTCAGGCGCGCTTGCGCGCCAGCCTGCGCGGCGGGGTTTGCTGCTCGGGCTTGCGCGTCACGAACTCGACGAACGAATCGGCGGGCAGCGGCTTGCTGACCCAGTAGCCCTGGAAGTAGTGGCAACCACGCACGTCGAGGAAGTCGAGCTGTTCCTTGGTGCCCACGCCCTCCGCGACGACTTTCAGGCCGAGGCCGCGCGCGAGGGCGATGATCGCCTCGGTGATCGCCGCGTCGCCGGGATCGGTCTCCAGATCGGCGATGAACGAGATGTCGATCTTCAGCGTGTCGATCGGGAAGTGCTTCAAGTGCGTCAATGACGAGTAACCGGTGCCGAAGTCGTCGATCGCCACCGAGAAGCCGTCGTCGCGCAATTGATGCAGCACCTTGCGGATCGCGTCGATGTCGTGCACGAGGCTCGTTTCCGTCACTTCGAGCTCGATCCACGACGGCTCGCAGCCTTCGCCGCGCACGATGGCCGAAATGCGCTGCGACAGGTCCTCCCGGTAGAACTGCTTCGCGGACAGATTGACCGAGATCGTCAGCGGCAGGCCCGCCTTGCGCCACGTCACGCACTGCGCGGCCGCGGTCTTCACGACCCACTCGCCGAGCGCATGAATGATGCCCGATTCCTCGGCCAGCGGAATGAACACGTTGGGCGGAATGCTGCCGTGCTCGGGATCGTTCCAGCGCAACAGGGCCTCCGCGCCGACAATCGCGCGATCGGTGATGCGCACCACCGGCTGGTAGTGCAGCTTGAGCGTGCCGTTGGACAGCGCGCCGCGGAGCGCCGTTTCCAATGTGTGCTGCTTGAGCCGGCGCTGCGCGAGGTCCGCGTCGAGGAACTGGAACGTGTTGCGGCCAAGCTCCTTGGACCGGTACATCGCGACGTCGGCATGCTTCAGGAGCTCGTCCGGATCGTCCGAGTCGTCCGGATACACGGAGATGCCGATCGACGACGTGACGAAGATGTCGTGCTCCTCGATCTGGAACGGCTGCGCGATCGCGTCCTGCAGCTTCTGCGCGATCTTCGCCAGCGCGGAGGGGTCGTCGAAGTCCTCGACGATCACCATGAACTCGTCGCCGCCAAGCCGCGCCAGCAGATCGCTGTCGCGCAGGCTGGACGACAGCGCACGCGTAACGTGCTTCAAGAGCTCGTCGCCGATGCGGTGGCCCAGCGTGTCGTTGACGTTCTTGAAGCGGTCGAGATCGATGAACAGCACGCCGACGCGCCGGTTCATCCGCTTGGCCTGCGCAATCGCATGCGACAGGCGCTCGTGCAGCAGCAGCCGGTTCGGCAATCCGGTGAGCGCGTCGCGCGTCGCCAGGTGCTGCAGCCGCTCTTCCGCCTGCACGCGCAGCGACACGTCCTGCACGAACGACAGGATCGACACGATCCGGCCGGCGTCGTCGAGCAGCGCCGAGTGGTACCACTCGCACCAGATCGTGCCGCCGTCCTTGGTGCGGTTGCGCGATTGCCCGGTGGCGCGCGGCTCGTCGCCCTTCATCAGCTTCTCGACGATGCCCGCGACCTGCTCGCGGTCGGCTTCGTGGATCAGCGGATTGCCGTTGATCGGCATGCCGAGCACTTCGTCGGCGCGCCAGCCGAAGATGTTCTGTGCCTGCGGCGACCAGCGAACGAGCCGGAACTCGCGGTCCCACTCCATCACCGCCAGCGGCGTGTTGTTGATGTGCGACGAGAGCATCCAGTTGGCGCGGCGCAATGCCTCTTCGTTGTGCTTCTCCTCGTGGATGTCGGTGTGCACCGCGTAGATGCCGATCACCTTGCCTTCGGCATCGCGGTTGGGCGCGTAGTGGATCGACTCCCAGCGCTGCGAGCCGTCGGGTTGCGACAACAGCTCTTCCGTCGTCACCTCCTCGCCGTTCAGCACGCGGTCGAGCATCGGCTGCACCTGGTTGAAGCGTGCCTCGCCCAGCACCTCGGCGACGCGCCGTCCCGTGAGATCGCGGCGTGACGCCGACAGCCATTCCTCGTTGTGCCGGTTGAGGAAGCGGAAACGGTAGTCGGGGTCGATGTACGACACGCGTGCCGGCACGTTGTCCATGATGAGCCGCAGCTCGGCTTCGGACGCGCGCAGCGCCTCCTGCGCCTGCTTGAGGCCATGGATGTCGTTCATCAGCACGAACGCGCCGAGCACCTCGCCCGAGGGCGCAGCGTCGGGCACGACGCGAATCGTCATCCAGCGGCGGACGCCATTGGCACCCGGCACCAGGCGGTCGAACGCGGTGGACTCGCCGTGCAGCGCGCGATTCAGCATCGCCTGCGCGCTCTGGTAGATCCCGTGGCCGACGATGTCGCGCAGCCGCATCCGCGACACCTGCTCGCTCGTCAGGCCGAAGTACTGCAGGAACGTGCGGTTGACGTAGTGGCAGCGCTCTTCACGGTCGATGTACGCGACCGGCGCAGGCACGCCGTCCATGATCGCGCGGAGCTGGCCCTCGCGCGCGGCCAGCGCGTTCTGCACCTGCTTCAGGTCCGAGATGTCGTGCGCGATGACGTAGACGCCCTTGATCGTCCCGTCGAAGCGCCGGTCGGGGACGATGCGCCCGCGCAGCCACCGCGGCCGGTTGTCGGCGTCGATCGCGGCGCGCTCGTAGGTCACCGCCTCGCCGGCGAGCGCGCGCGCGACGAACTCCGGCGGCGCGAGCGACGCCTCGGCAGTGCCGACGTCGTCGATCGACTGGCCGATCACCTGCTCGCGCGCGTAGCCGGTGAGGACCAGGAACGATTCGTTGACGAACACGTAGTGCCGCTCGCTGTCGAGATAGACGACCGGCTCCGGAATGTTGTCGGTGAACAGCCGCAGCTGCTCCTCGCGCGCGGCGAGCGCCTGCTCGGTCTGCTTGAGGTCGTGAATGTCGTATTCGGTGCAGTACAGGCCGCGGACGTTGCCGATGGGATCGAGATCGGGCGCGACGCGGCCGTGCACCCAGCGCAGCTCGCCGGCCGTGCTCGTGCCGACGCGCTCGTATTCGACGTGCTCGCCGCCCTGCGCGCGCTTGATCACCGGACGCAGGTACGAGGCGACCTCCGCCGACAGCACCTCGAACGGCGTGCGGCCGTAGATCTCGTCGCGCGGCTTGCAAACGAGATTGGCGAACGCCTGGTTGACGAACGTGTAGTGCAGGCTCTTGTCGAGATACGCGATCGGGCCGGGAATGTTGTCGGCGAACAGGCGCAGCTGGGCCTGCTGCGCCTTCAGCGCGTCGCGGACGCGCACGTCGTCCTCGATATCGTTCCACACCGCGAACGCGCCGCCGACGCGGCCGTTGACCTCGCGATCGGGGAACAGCGTCACGCGCACCCAGCGAAGCTCGCCGTTCTGCTTGCGCTCGCGGCGCTCGAACGACATGGTGCCGCCGCCGAACACGCCGTCGACGTGCGCGATCATTTCTTCGTACGCATCCGACGGCAGGAAATCCTTGAGGCCGTGGCCGATCAGGTCGTCGGCGGGGATGCCGATCCAGTCGGCGAACGGCCGGTTGGCGAAGCGCAGCCGGAACTCGCGATCGAAGTAGAGGATCGGCAACCCGACGCTGTCGGTGACGAGGCGCAGCCGATGCTCGCGCTGCCCCGCCTCGAGCTCGAGGCGCTTCAGGTGATCGACGTCGCTGTACGTGAGCAGGAAGCCGCGGATCGTGTTGTTCGGCCCGCGGTCGGGGTAGTAATCGACGCGGATCCAGATCGCCGGCTGTCCTGGCGCGGTCAACTGACGGACGAAGCCCGTGCGCTCGCCGGCGAGCGCGGCGTCGACGTACGCCTGGTAGAGCTGGTAGATCTCCGCCCCGAGAACCTCCGAGATCTCCCGGCCGATCACCTCGTCCTCGCGCTTGCCGAGCCAGTCGAGGAACGCGGTGTTGACGAAGCGATAGCGCTGCTGACGATCGACGTACGCGAGCGGCAGGCCCAGTGCGTTGAGCTTGCGCTGCGACAGCGACGACAACGGCCCGAGCCCGGCGTCGACGAGCGTCTGGTTGACCGTCGAAAGGTCGAGGCGCGGTAGCGAGCGGATCAGGGCCATCGGGGACGCGAGAAGGGAAAGGTCCAACCTCGACATCGAAAAGCAAGGATCGCGCCCGGGTTTCCGGAGAATCGACGGCATCGATGCGGGCGGGCGTCGCCGGCCTGATTCGGCAATAAAAACAGAGGTTTTCCTGCGGATTCCGGCCGGGCGGTTACAATCCGCGTCACCAAAACACGCCGTGCGGCAGCCGACCCGAAGGAAGGCGACACCAACCGCGTCGGCTTTCCCGGTCCCGACGCATGACTACCAGCCCTCGCAGCAACTCGCCGCCCGCACGCGCCGCCCTGTACACGACGATCGCGCAATCGCGCGCTGCGTGTGCGGTCGCCGTGCTGCTGCTTCTTGCGCCCTGCAGTGCGCGGGCCGCGGAATTCGATGGCGCGCAGCTCAGCGGCTTCTGGGCCGCTCCGTTCGCCGGCCTTCTGTTATCCATCGCGCTATGCCCGTTGCTCGTGCCGTCCTTCTGGCATCGCCATTTCGGCAAGGTCGCGGCCGGCTGGTCCCTGGCATTCCTGCTGCCGTTCACACTGCTCTACGGCGCCAACCTTACCGTCCTGCAGGTGGCCCACACGCTGATCCTCGAGTACACACCCTTCATCCTCGTCCTGTACGCGCTCTACACGATCGCCGGCGGCATCCGCATTCACGGCAGCCTCCAGGGCAGCCCCGGCACGAACACCGTGCTGCTGGGGATCGGGACGCTCCTGGCGAGCTGGATGGGAACGACGGGCGCGGCAATGCTGATGATCCGCCCGGTCATCCGCGCGAACGACAATCGCCAGCACAAGGTGCACGTCATCGTGTTCTTCATCTTCCTGGTCGCGAACGCGGGCGGCTCGCTCACGCCGCTCGGCGATCCGCCTTTGTTCCTCGGATTTCTCAAGGGCGTCGACTTCTTCTGGACCACGCGACACCTGCTCGCGCCGACGCTCGTTCTGTGCACCGTCCTGCTGGTCGTCTTCTATGCCATCGACAGCTATTACTTCCGCCGGCCGGGCGAGAAGCAACCGGCGGAGCTCGATCCCACGCCGATGAGTCGGATCGGCGTCGACGGGGCGGTCAACTTCGCGTTCCTTGCGCTCGTCCTCGCCGGCGTCCTGCTGAGCGGATTCTGGGATCCGAAGATCTCCTGGACGGTTCTCGGAGCCGAGATCGAACTGCAGAACGTCGTGCGCGACGTCATCATCGTCGCGGCCGCGTTCCTGTCGCTCGCCTACACGAGCAAGGACACGCGCGAGCGGAATCACTTCACCTGGGGCCCGATCCTCGAGGTCGCGAAGTTGTTCATCGCCATCTTCATCACGATCATCCCGGTCATCGCCATGCTGCGTGCCGGGACGGCCGGCGCCTTCGCACGCACCGTGAACCTCGTCACCGGTCGCGGACGGGCAGCCCAGGGAGGCGATGTACTTCTGGCTTTCAGGCGCGCTGTCGTCGTTCCTGGACAATGCGACCCGACGTACCTCGTGTTCTTCAATATGGCCGGCGGCGACGCGGCGGAGCTGATGACGACCCTGGCACCGACACTCGTGGCGATTTCGGCGGGCTCCGTCTTCATGGGCGCGCGTGACGTACATCGGAAACGCCCCCAATTTCATGGTGAAGGCCATCGCCGAGCATCGCGGCATCAAGATGCCGAGCTTCCTCGGCTACATGGGCTGGTCGCTCGCGATCCTCATGCCCGCCTTCCTGCTCATCACCGTCATCTTCTTCCGGTAGCGATGCCGATCGTCGACGACATCGCCGGCCTGCGTCGCATCCTGACTCGCTCGAAGAGCCTCGCCGTCGTCGGCATCTCGGCGAACTGGTACCGGCCGAGCTTTTTCGCCGCCAAGTACATGCAGGACCACGGCTATCGCATCTATCCGGTCAATCCCAACTACCCCGAGGTCCTCGGGCAGCGCTGCTACCCGGATGTCGCGTCGATTCCGGAGCCGATAGACATCGTCGATTGCTTCCGCAAGCCGAACGAGATCGTCCCGCTCGCGCGTGCAGCGGTGGCCAAGGGCGCGAAGGTGCTGTGGATGCAGCTCGGCATCCACAACGACGAGGCGGCGAAGATCGCGACGGACGCGGGCCTCGACGTCGTCATGAACCGTTGCGTGAAGATCGAGCACGCGCGCATCCTCGGCGGCTTGAACTTCGCCGGCGTGAACACCGGCGTGATCTCCGCACGCCGGCCGGTGGCCTAGAAAGCAAACAGAGCAACTGCGGCATGCCCGACCACCGCTACGACTTCGACACGCTGTGCCTGCACGCGGGGCAGATCCCGGACGCCGCCACGGGTGCGCGCGCGCTGCCGATCTACCAGACCACGTCGTTCGTCTTCGACAGCGCCGATCACGCGGCAAGCCTGTTCAACCTGCAGACGTTCGGCAATGTCTATTCGCGGATCTCGAATCCGACGGTCGCGGCGCTCGAAGAGCGCGTCGCTGCGCTGGAAGGCGGACGCGCCGCGCTCGCCGCGGCCACCGGCATGGCGGCGCAGATGTGCGCACTGTTGACGCTGGCCCGCAATGGCGACCACCTGGTCGCGTCGCGCACGTTGTACGGCGGCACCTACTCGCAGTTCGCGGTCACCTTTGCGCAGTTCGGCATCGACACGACGTTCGTCGACGCCGCCGATCCGGAGAACTTCCGGCACGCGATCAGGCCGAACACCAAGGCGCTCTACGTGGAGACGATCGGCAATCCGCAGCTCGACGTCGCCGAGCTCGCGCCGATCGCGGCGATCGCCCATGACGCCGGCGTGCCGCTCGTCGTCGACAACACGCTCGCGTCACCGTTCCTGTGCCGCCCGTTCGAGCACGGCGCCGACATCGTCATCCACTCGGCGACCAAGTACCTGGGCGGCCACGGCACGACGATGGGCGGCGTTCTCGTCGAGTCGGGCAAGTTCCCGTGGGACAACGGCCGCTTCCCGCAGATGACCGAGCCGTCGCGCGGCTATCACGGCGTGCGCTTCTACGAGACCTTCGGCGATTTCGGCTTCACGATGAAGGCGCGGATGGAGACGATGCGCACTCTGGGTCCCACGCTCGCGCCGCTTTCGGCCTTCCTGCTGCTGCAGGGCATCGAGACGCTGCACCTGCGGATGCCGCGGCACTGCGAATCGGCGCTTGCCGTCGCTTCGCACCTCGCCGCGCATCCGCGCATCGAGTGGGTGAACTATCCGCTGCTGCCCGGCAACGCGCAGGAGTCGCGCGCCCGCAAATACCTGCCGCGGGGCGCGGGGGGCATCCTGACATTTGGCGTGAAGGGCGGCGCCGCTGCCGGCGAGCGCTTCATCGAAGCCGTGCAGATGCTCTCGCATCTCGCCAACGTCGGCGATGCCAAGACGCTGGTCATTCATCCGGCGTCGACGACGCACCGGCAACTGTCCGAGGACGAGCAGCGGGCCGCCGGCGTGCTGCCGGAAATGATCCGCCTGTCGGTGGGCCTGGAGTCGCTGGACGATATCCTCTGGGACCTCGACCAGGCGCTGGAAAAAGCCACCGCATGAATCGTTACGCCGCTCTCCCGTGGCCCGTCACCGGCCTGATCGTCGCGGTCGCGCTGATCGGCCAGGAGTTTCTCGTGCGCAGCTTCGGCGCCGAACCGTCGCTGACGCAGTCGGGCTACCGGGTCGCGGTCATGGCTCTCGGCGTGGCCTCGCTCGCGCTCCTGCTGCTGCCGCCGCGTCGCATCGCGTACCTCCTGGGCTTCCTGGTTTGCGCGGCCCTGATGGGCTGGGCGTTCTGGCTGCAGTACGGCCAAGGCCTCGAGCCCTGCCCGCTCTGCATGTTCCAGCGAGTCGCGGTATGCGCGGTCGGCATCGTGTTCCTGATCGCGTTCCTCCACAATCCGGGGCGCGGGTTCGCGGCCATGTATGCCGTGCTCACACTGCTCTTCGCGGGCGCCGGCGCGGGCTTCGCAGGACGCCAGATCTGGTTGCAATCGCTGCCGAAGGACCAGGTGCCCGCGTGCGGGATGGGGATCAGCTACATGCTGGACACGCTGCCGCTCGCCGACGTCATCATGCGGACGCTCACCGGCAGCGGCGAGTGCGCCGAGAAAGGCTGGGTGTTTCTCGGCCTGTCGATCGCCGGCTGGACGCTCGTGTTCTTCATCGCGATGATCGTCGCCGCGTTCGCGCTCGTTCGGCGCGACTAACCGCGCTCCAATAGCCCGGTTCGGGGATGCGCTGGCGGAGGCTGGCGGGTGCCCTGCGAGGGCTTCAGTGTTCAGGCGCCCTCGCAGGGCACCCGCCAGCCTCCGCCCGAGCCGATCGCTGATGGCATATGGCATACGGCTTGCGTCTTGCGTCGCCGACACGCCTGCGGCCTGCTTTTCGGTCGCGAGCCGTCACGTCCGAGTGCGACCCTGCCGGAAAGCGTCACTTGCCCCACCCGAAAACTCGCCGCCGCCGCGAAGCCTCTGCTGTGCCTTCGTCACGTGCGCGGATCGCGCTCGCGCCGCCGTTGCCCACGGACGCTGATCCGATCGAAGCCGATCCGGCGGGGGTTGCGACGTCCGCGCGCCTGCTGGCGCGCATCAACGAGCTGACCCGCGCCAACGCGCAACTGGCGTCGGACCTCGCCGATCGCGAGCGCAGCCTTGCGGAGGAATGCGAAGCCCGTGAACAACTCGCGCGCGCGCTGGACGGCAGCCGCCTCGCGCACTGGGACCATGACATTGCATCCGGACGCCTTTACCTGTCCGAGCGCTGGGCGACCCTGATGGACATGCCGCCAGCGGAAACGCAGACGACGCTCACCGCGATGTTCGAGTCGACGCACCCCGACGAGCGCGCTGATCTGCTCGCGCGCTACACCGCAGCGCTGAAGGGAGACGCGCCCGAGTACGTCGCCGAGCACCGCGTCAGGTCGCACTCGGGCGAGTGGAAGTGGATCCTGAGCCACGGCACCGTGGCCGAGCGCGATGCCCGCGGCCACGCGGTGCGCATCATCGGCACCAACGCGGACATCACCGACCGCAAGCACGCCGAATTCGCGCTCGAGCGGCGGATGGCGGAACTGCGCCTCGTACAGGACCACGCGCCGGTCATGATCGCGTACTTCGACGGCGACCAGCATTGCCGTTACGCGAACCGCAAGTACGCGGCCTTCCACGGCAAGGTGCCCGAGGACCTCGTCGGCCTGCATGCCCGCGACATCCTCGGCGCCAACTTCGCAGCGATCGAGCACCACTGCGCGTACGCGCTCGCCGGCTACACCGTCAAGTACGAGCGTGCGATCCGGGGCGAGCCCCGCGAGCGGCACGTCATCGTCGAGCTCGTGCCCTTCGACGGACTCGCCGGGCAGAAGCGCGGCTATTACGTGATCTCGAGCGACATCACCGAGCGCCGGCGCGCCGAGGACCAGATCCGCGAGAGCGAGCAGCGCTTTCGCGACGTCGTCGAGGCGTCGGGCGAATACATCTGGGAGACCGACGCCGACTGGCGCTATGTCTACCTGTCGAAACGCGCCGAGAGCGTGCTCGGGCATCCGCTCGGCGCGCTGATGGGGCGCAGGTCCGCCGATTTCATGCCGGAGGACGAAGCGCTGCGCGTGTCCCGCTGGCTGGCCGCGAACATGCCCGAAGGCGGCGCATTCACCGATCTCGAGCACCGCACCGTCACCGCGAGCGGCGAGATCGTCTGGCAGTGGGTCAGCGGCAAGGCCGTGCGCGACGACGCCGGCAGGATCGTCGCATACCGTGGCACCGGCGCGAACATCACCGAGCGCAAGCGCCACGAGGCGCGCATCGAGCAGCTCGCGACGCGCGACGCCCTCACCGGCCTGCCTAACCGCGCGCTGCTCCACGATCGCCTCACGCATGCGATCGCTGCAGAACGGCGCGAGCACGGCCTCGTCGCGACGATGTTCATCGACGTCGACCGCTTCAAGACCATCAACGATTCGCTTGGCCATCACGTCGGCGACGCTCTGCTGAAGCAGATGGCGGCGCGCCTCACCGGCTGCGTGCGCGAAGACGACACGGTGGCGCGCCCCGGCGGCGACGAATTCGTGATCGTCGCCGCGCGCCTGCACGATGCGGACGGCGCGGCGCAGATCGCCGGCAAGGTGCTCGAATGCCTGAGCCGGCCGTACGTGGTGGGCGGCCACCAGCTCGTCACGACCTGCAGCATCGGGATCAGCCTCTATCCCGGCGACGGCGAGAGCATCGACATGCTGCTGAAGCACGCCGACACCGCGATGTATCACGCCAAGGGGACCGGCGGCAACGCGTACCGCTTCTTCTCGGCCGAGATGAATGCGCGCGCGGTCGAGCGCCTGTCGCTGGAGAACGATCTGCGCCGCGCACTCGAGCGCGACGAGCTCGTGCTCAACTTCCAGCCGGTGATCGAGCTCGCCAGCGGGCGCATCCGTGGCGTCGAGGCGCTCGCGCGCTGGTGCCATCCGCAGCGCGGCCCGGTCGCGCCCGAGCGCTTCATCGCGATTGCCGAGGAGACCGGGCTGATCGAGCCGCTCGGCGAATGGGCGCTCGCGGCAGCGTGTGCGCAGGCCCGCGCGTGGCAGGTCGAGGGCGAGCCGCCGCTCGTGGTCGCGGTCAACGTGTCCGCCGGGCAGCTTCGCGGCGGCCGGGGCTTTGCGCAGAAGGTCGCCGCGATTCTCGCGCAAACCGGCCTGCCGCCGGCATGCCTCGAGCTCGAGATCACCGAAAGCGTGCTCGTCGACCAGATCGAGTCGAACGTCGAGACGCTGGGCGCGATCGCCGCGCTCGGCGCGCGGATCGTCGTCGACGACTTCGGCACCGGCTACTCGTCACTGTCCTATCTGAAACGGCTGCCGATCCACGGCCTCAAGATCGACCGCTCGTTCGTCCGCGACGTCGTCGACGATCCGGACGACGCGGCGATCGTCGGCGCGGTCGTGTCGCTCGCGAAAAGCCTCGAGCTCACGACGACCGCCGAAGGCATCGAGACCGTGGGCCAGCTCTGCGCGCTGCGCGACCTCGGCTGCGACGCATGGCAGGGATTCCTGTTCGGGCATCCGGTCGTGGCGCGCGAGTTCGAGGAGCGCTACCTGCAGGATCGCGGCGCCGCGACGCGCCTCTAGCGCGCCTTCCGTTTCGCCCCCCCGGCATCGCATCCCGTTGACGTGCGTCAAGGCGCGCGAGCGGCCTGCGCGCTAGCCTTGTCGTGTTCCGCCGCCTTGGCGGCGCGTTCCCGTGCAGGAGCCCGCGTGCAGGCCATCGCCACCATCCACGACGAACATCGCTCGCTCGCCGCCGTGCTGCACGGCATGCTGTACCTCGTCCGCGACATCAAGCTGCGCGGCACGCCGCCGAACTTCCCCGTGTTCGACGCGATGATCCACTACGTCGACACATTCCAGGAGCGATTCCATCATCCGAAGGAAGACGCCTACCTGTTCCGCCTCGTGCGCCAGCGTCATCCGGGCGCCGGGCCGCTGATCGAGCAGCTCGCGCACGAGCATCGCGTCGGGGCGCAGAAGATCCGCGCGCTGGAGCAGGCGCTGGCGCGTTACCGGAGCGGGGGCGCCGCCGAATTCCCCGCCTTCGCCGAAGCGGTCCAGGCGTACGCGTCGTTCCACTGGGACCACATGCGTGCCGAGGAACAGCAGCTGTTGCCGCTCGCCCGCACGCACCTGACCGCGGACGACTGGAAGGAGGTGGACGACGCCTTCGCCAACAACGCCGATCCGCTGCTCGGCGCGTCGGCCAACGCCGGATTCGAGGCGCTGTTCCGGCGCATCGTCAATCTCGCACCGCCGCCGATCGGCGTCGGCCCGGGAGCGCCTGATAAGCCGATAAGCGTCAGGCAAGCGCGAGCGCCACGCGGTCGACGCGCGCCAACGCCTCGTCCACTGTTGCCGCCGGTTGAACGCCGGGGAGTTGCGCGGCGCCGGCAAGGCCGATGACGGTCTTGCCAAAGTGGAGGCCAAGCGCCACTTCCGACAACGTGCCATGGCTGTCACCGACGGCGATCAGGCAGAACGAAGCCCGCGCGATGATCGCGTTGCGCGCCTCGCCGATGCCGGTCGCGAGGACAATGGCAGCGTACGGATTCGCCAGCGCAGGATCGGTGTCCGGCGTTAGTCCGACCGCGATGCCGCCGCGCACCGCAACACCGCGGCACACCGCTTCCATCACCCCTGCGCGCCCGCCGCAGACGACGAAGTAGCCGCGCGTCGCGAGTCCTTCGCCGAGCGCTTCCGCGACGGCGAGTTGCGCCACTGTCGCGGCGCGCGGGCCGATGACGCCGATCGGCACGCGCAAAGGATGCCCGCTGTCGCGCTGCAGCCAGCCGACCGCGTCGGCGAGCGACACGCGTTCGCCCGGGACGGGCGCCTCGGCGGGCACCTCGGGCAACACCACCCATCGTCGTTCGCGGGGATCGAATCGGTCGCCGCGCGTGCCGTACAGTGCACCGGTACGGCGATCGAGGTTCAGCGTGTCTGACCATCGCCGCCAACCGTCCCTCATGCATCGAGATGGCGCTCGTGCAGCGACGCCGCCCACTCGCCCGCGACCAGCACCACGGAGCAGGTCGCAGTGATCATCAGCGCCAGCGCCGCGGCCGCGGGGAAATCGGACCCGGTGTCCGACACCATCGTGTAGAGCGAAAGCGGCAGCAGGTCGACCCCCGTGCCCACCAGCGCGAGCGCCGTTCCGTAGGCGCCGAACACGACGGCGGCGATCAGGCATGCGGTACCGATCGCCGGTCCGGCGATCGCGGGCAGCACGACATGCAGGAACGCCTCGCGCGGCGTCGCGCCGAGCGATTCGGCGGCGTCGAGCTGTGCCTGCTCGACGTTGACGAGCACGGGCAGAAGGGACATCACGACGCGCGGAATCAGGTAGTACGACGAGGCGAACGCGAGTCCGGTCGGCGTGAACAGCGCCTTGCCGATCACCGCAGCGTCGGCACCCGCCATCGCGAGCAGCTGCGTCACGAAGCCGGCGCGGCCGTACGCGAGGATGAAGCCGTAGGCAACGATCAGCCCCGAGAACGTGAGCGGCAGCGCGATCGCGAACGCGAGCGCGGTGCGCCGGCCCTCCGGCTGCCGTGACAGGTGCAAGGCAACCGCGAGGCCCACCGCCATCGAGAATGCGGTCGCACCGAGGGTCAGCACGACGCTGCCGGCGAGCGCGCTTGCGAAGCGCGGCATGCCGAGGACGCGCGCGAATGCCACGCCACCGCCGCTGAACGCGTCGACGAAGATTGCCGCGACCGGCACCACGAAGAACAGCGCCAGCAGCGCGAGCGCCGGCAGCGTCGCCGGCCAGAACGTCGCGCCGGCGCGTGCGCGTCCTGGCACCGTCGTCGGGTCCGCGCGCACGCGTGATCGCTATTTCGCGCCGGTGGCCTTGGCCCAGCCGGTGTCGATCTCGGCTTTCTTCGCGGCGGCCGCCTGCACG
Organism: uncultured beta proteobacterium; assembly: GCA_963851465.1. Lineage (GTDB taxonomy): Bacteria > Pseudomonadota > Gammaproteobacteria > Burkholderiales > Casimicrobiaceae > VBCG01. Next base: position 59,832 of record CAWKPJ010000011.1, on the reverse strand, counting down.
TCGAGCGGCTTCACCTGCGGCGCGGCCGGCAGCTTGTCGGCGACGTTGTCGGGAAGCTTCGTCCCGGGCACCGACGGCCGCACGAAACCTTGCGCGAAGATGCCCTGCCCGAAATCGCTCATCGTGAAATTGAGCCACAGCTTGCCGGCGTTCGGGTTCGGCCCCTTCTCGACCAGGCTGATCGCGTACGGCGCGGCGGCCGACGCCTCCTTCGGAATCACCACCGCGACGGCGTCGCCGAGGCCGTCGGTCCACTTCGCCTTGAGCCCGTCGTTCTCGTAGCTGATCCAGATCGGGATCTCGCCCTTGACGAACTGCGCGTACGGCGTCGTGCCGAGGACGCGCAGCACGTTGCCCGAGGCGTGCAGCTTTCCCAGGTAGTCGAGGCCGGGCTGCACGTTGTTCATGTCGCCACCGGCCGCGAAGTTCGCGGCGAACACGCCGACCTGTCCCACTCCGGTCGAACGCGGATCGAGGTAGACGATGCTGTTCCTGTACTCGGGCTTAAGCAGGTCTTCCCACGATTGCGGCACGTTTTTCACGAGCTTCGTGTTGACGACGAACGCGATCGTGAGCGAGTGGATCGTGAACCACTTGCCGTCCGGCTCGCGGAACACCGTCGGCAGCTTGTCGAAGTTGACTGGCTTGAACCCGGTCACGACGCCCTTCTTCGCCGCGTCGACTGCGGAGGCGGCGAAGTAGTACGCCGTGTCGGCCTGCGGACGGTTGCGCGCCTTCTCGAGCGCGACGACGGTTGCCGCGGAACCCAGGTCGTTGTAGACAATCTCGACTTCGGGATAGCGCCGCTTGAACGCGGCGAACTGCGCCGCCCAGTTGGCCCACGTCGGCCCCGTGTCGAAGCTGACGACGAGGCCTTCCTTGCGCGCCTGCTCATAGAGCGCCTTCTCGCCCGCGTAGAGCTCGGGCGAATCGTTGACGGTTTGCGCAGTGGCAGCCGCGCCGAGCGCCGTCAACGCGATGGCGGCGATGATTCGGGAAAAGCCTCGTGGTTGAAGCGTCATGGCATCTCCTTCGGGAGGGAGGGTCGGACAGGCAAAGAAGCGGAGGATACGCCGCTGCGTGCCACGGACGCAGCATCGTCACCCGGCAACGGATGCAGCGCTTCGGGCGCGATGCGCACGCGGCGCACCGGGCCGCGGTACGCGGTGTGGATTTCCAGCGTCGTGTTGCGGCCAGCCGGACGAACGACGAGGCGTCGCGTCGCGCCGTGGAACGCGTCGCGAACCACCTCGACATCGAATACGTTCGCGTCGAACGGCGCGCCGGCCGCCGCAGTGCCGTTGACCGCGACACCCTCCGGTCGCAGCAACACTGTCAGGCGCGCGCCGTGGCGGTGCCCCAGCGTGCGCGTGACGAGGCGTCCGAACGGCGTGTCGAGCGTTTCGGGCCCGGCGACGGTTGCCTCGAAGAGGTTCGCACGACCCACGAAGCTGGCGACGAACGCGTCGGCGGGACGATCGTAGATCGCGGTCGGCGTGTCGACCTGCACGAGACGCCCGCCGCGCATGACGGCGACGCGGTCGCCGAGCGACAGCGCCTCGTCCTGGTCGTGCGTGATCAGCAGCGTCGCGATGCGCTGGTCGCGCTGCAGCGCGCGGATCTCGTCGCGCAGCGCGACGCGCGTCCCGGCGTCGAGCGCGGACAACGGCTCGTCGAGCAGGAGCGCGCGCGGCTCGAACACCAGCGCGCGTGCGAGCGCCACACGCTGCTGCTGGCCGCCAGAAAGCTGGCGTGGCAGCCGCTCCGCGAGCGCCGACAATCCCACGCGCTCCACCATTGCGTTCGCACGCTTGCGCCGCTCGACTTCATCGATGCCGCGCACGCGCAGCGGATACGCGACGTTCTCCCACACGCGCATCGTCGGGAACAGCGCGTAGCTCTGGAACACGACACCGCAGGCGCGCTCGCGCGCCGGAGTCGAGGTGACGTCGGAACCGCCGAGGCGTACGCTGCCTGTCTCCGGCGCGAGGAAGCCAGCGACCAGGCGCAAGAGCGTGGTCTTGCCGCAGCCCGACGGACCCATGCACGCGACGAGTTCACCGGGCGCGATCGCAAGCGATACGTCGTGGACACCCGCGCTGCCGCCGGGGTAGCGAAACCCCACGCTGTCGAGCTCGACGGCCGCAGTCACGCCGCTAGGCTCCAGGTACAGCGACGCCGCGCTGCTCCATTCCGCGTGCGGCGAACGCGCCGAGCCCCGACGCGACGAGTGCCAGCACGAGCAGGATCACCGTCGCGGCGCAGGCGAAGCCGGTCGCCCCGTAGAACGCCTGCAGGAGCACGACCGGATACGTGCGATTGAGAAAGCCCGCGACGAGGTTCGAGAACTGGAATTCGCCGATCGACAGCGCGACGACAACGATCAGGCCCGCGAACACCGAATGACGCACGGCCGGCAGCACGACGAAGACGAAGCGCTGCCACCGGCTCGAGCCGAGCGACTCCGCGGCGTCTTCGAGCGTATCGAGGCCGAGGCGCCGCATGTCGGAGAGCACCGTGTGCAGAAAATATGGCAGGCAGACGATCAGATGCCCGGCGATCAGCAGCCCACGGCTGCCGAGCCACGGCAGGGTATCCGACGAGAAGACGAGCACGAAGCCGAACGCGAGCACCAGCGCCGGCAGCGCCACCGGAAGCTGCGTCAGCAGGCGCACCAGCGCGCGCACCCGCGGCGCACGTGACCGGTACACGGCCCACGCAAGCGGCAGACCGATCAAGAGGCAGCCGACCGCCGTAGCGGCCGCAACGATCAGGCTCGACACGAAGGCGCGGCGAAAGCTCGGGTCGGCGGCGACCTCCTCGTACCACCTGGTGGTGAAGCCCGTCGGTAGCAGGGTGTTGAGCCACAGCGACCCGAACGACCCGACCAGCAACAGCGAGATCGGCAGAGCGAGATACGCGAGGTACGCCCGGGTGATCCAGCAGGTCAACATGACGCGTGACTTGGGCTCGCGACGTCAGCGCGGGGCCATGCGGATGGCGCCGTCGAGCCGGATCACCTCGCCGTTCAGCATCGGGTTGCCGATGATCTCGCGCACCAGCGATGCGAACTCGGCGGCCGTCCCAGCCGCGGCGGAAACGGCACCATCTTGCCGAGCGCGTCCTGCACCTCCGGTGTCAGGCTCGACATCATCGGCGTCTCGAAGATCCCCGGCGCGATCGTCATCACGCGAATGCCCGACCGCGCGAGCTCGCGCGCGATGGGCAGCGTCATGCCGACCACACCTGCCTTGCCCGCGCTGTAGGCCGCCTGGCCGATCTGCCCGTCGAACGCCGCCACGGACGCGGTGTTGACGATCACGCCGCGCTCGCCTTCGGCGTTCGGTGCGCCGCGCGCCATCGCATCGGCGGCGAGACGGATCAGGTTGAATGTGCCCGACGAGGTTGATGTTGATCGCGCGCGCGAAGCCCGCGAGCGAATGCGGACCGTCCTTGCCGACGACCTTTTCGCCATGGACGATCCCGGCGCAGTTGACGAGACCCTGCAGTCCGCCGAAGCGCTCCACCGCCGCCGCAACCGCCGCCTTTCCGCTCGCCTCGTCGCACACGTCGGTGCGAACGAAGTGCGCGCGCGTCGCCGAAAGACGCCGCGAGCGCGCGGCCGTCGTCCTCCTTGAGGTCGGCAACGATCACGCGGCCGCCGCCGTCGACGAGCATCCGCACCGTCGCGGCGCCCAGCCCCGATGCGCCGCCGGTCACCACGAACGCCTTGCCCGCTGATCTCCATATTCGGAGCTCCTATTGCGTCTTCTTGACGATCGCCATCGCCGTCGCAATGACGCCGGCGACGTCGGCAACGTTCGTCGGCATGATCAGCGTGTTGTTGGTGCGCGCGAGATGCCCGAACTGCGTGATGTACTCCTCGGCGACGCGCAGGTTGACGGCCTGCAGCCCGCCCTCCGCGGTGATGGCCTCGCCGATCTGGCGGATCGCCTTCGCCGTCGCTTCGGCTTTCACCAGCGTCGCCGTCGCCTCGCCCTGCGCGTTGTTGATCTCGGCCTGCTTCTCGCCTTCGGACTTCGCGATCGCCGCCTCGCGCGCGCCCTGCGCGATGTTGATCTGCTCCTGCCGCCTGCCCTCGGACGTCGCGATCACCGCGCGCTTCTCGCGCTCCGCGGTGATCTGCGCCTGCATCGAGCGCAGGATCTCGGCCGGCGGCGTCAAGTCCTTGATCTCGTAGCGCAGCACCTTGACGCCCCAGTTCGGCGCCGCGGCGTCTAGGGCGTTGACCACGGCCGCATTGATCTGGTCGCGCTCCTCGAATGTCTTGTCGAGCTCCATGCGGCCGATGACGCTGCGCAGCGTCGTCTGCGCGAGCTGCGTGATCGCGAGCACGTAATTCGACGAGCCGTACGACGCGAGCCGCGGATCGGTCACCTGGAAATACAGGATGCCGTCGACCTGCAGCTGCGTGTTGTCCCGCGTGATGCAGATCTGCGGCGGCACGTCGAGGGGAATCTCGCGCAGGTCGTGCCGGTACGCGACGCGGTCGACGAACGGCACGACGAAGTTGAGGCCCGGACCGAGCACCTCGCTGAAGCGGCCCAGCCGCTCGACGACGTACGCGCGCTGCTGCGGCACGACGCGTATCGCCTGGGCGATGACGATGATGAAGACCAGGAACAGCACGATGCCGAAGACCGAGGATCCGATGCCCATCGCGAGTGCTCCGCGTTGCGTTCGAGGAAACGACCGTGCCCGCGTCGCGGTCTACGGACGCTGGTCCGACAGCACGAGCGTCGAGCCGCGCATGTCGACGATGTACATCGTGTCGGCGCGCGTCGCATGTCCCGGCGCGAGCTCGGCGTCCCATTGCGTGCCGCGATAGACAACGCGCGCCGTGCCGTCGGCGTTCCAGCGATCGACGCGCACCGACTGGCCGCGATCGAGCGACGGCTGCGGCGCCGGCACGCCGCGCGCAGCGCGCCATTGATGCGCGATGATTACCGCGATCACCGCCAGGCCGCCGCCGACGAGCATCTGCGTCGGCGCCGACGCGCCGGTCCACGCGACGATCCCGCCGACGACGAACGCGATGCCGACGGCGAGCAGGTAGAACGTGCCGATGAGGAGCTCGAGCCCCACCAGCAGCGCCGCCGCCACCCACCACAGCCAATAATCGGTCATCCAAACGCCCCGAGGTCAGCGCACCGAAGGATAAGGCACTTCCGCCCCTCCTTGGCGCCGTGCATTTTGCGCCACGCCAACGCGGGCACCTGCGCGACCGCGTGAGCACTGCGGTTTGAGTTATAATTACCTATTCTAATCAAGCGCTTTGTGCGGCGCTTTGCAACGCGCTTCGCGACACGCTTGGGTGAACCCGACGCAGGCGCAAAGGCCCCCAACGCCATGCCGATCTACGAATATCGCTGCTCATCGTGCGGCGCTGACCACGAGGCCCTGCAGAAACTGTCGGACCCGCTGCTCGTGACGTGCCCGAGTTGCCACAAGGACGCCCTGGTCAAACAACTGTCGGCCGCCGGCTTTCAGTTGAAGGGTTCCGGCTGGTACGTCACCGATTTCCGCAACGGCAGCAAGCCGGCGGCGAAGACCGACGCGAAGAGCGACGAGACAACCGGGGAGAAGACCGGAGAGAAGGCTGGCGAGAAGGCCGATGCCAAGCCGGCACCGGCCGACGGCGCGAAAACCGACAGCGCCGCAAAGCCGGCCGAGGCCGCCGCCGAATCGAAATCGCAAGCATCGACTCCTGCGCCCGCGGCGACGAAGCCGGCCGGCACCGCCTAGCCCGCCGCCGTCCCTTCGATGAAGCGCTACCTGATCGCCGGACTGCTCGTCTGGGTGCCCCTCGGCATCACGATCTGGGTGCTGCACTTCCTGCTGACGTCGCTCGACCAGATATTGCTGGTGCTGCCGGAAGCGGCGCAGCCGCGGCGCATGTTCGGCTTCGACATTCCGGGACTCGGCGTCGTTCTCGCGTTCGTGATCCTGCTCGTCACCGGTGTCGTCGCCGCGAATTTCCTCGGCGCGCGGCTGATCGGCGCGTGGGAGTCGGTGCTGGGCCGCATTCCATTCGTCAAGTCGATCTACTCGTCGGTGAAGCAGGTCAGCGACACGTTGCTGTCGAGCAAGGGGAATGCGTTCCGCAAGGCGCTGCTCGTCGAGTTTCCGCGCGAAGGCAGCTGGACGATCGCGTTCATGACCGGCACGCCCGCCGCGTCCATCGCGCCTTATCTGCCCGGTGAGCACATCAGCGTGTACGTCCCGACCACGCCCAATCCGACCGGCGGCTACTTTCTGATGCTGCCGCGCTCGAAGGTGCGCGAGCTCGACATGACGGTCGACGAGGCGCTCAAGTACATCATCTCGATGGGTGTCGTCGCGCCGCGCGGATCGCTCGTGCCGCCGCCCGCGCCGCCCCGCGTCGACGCAAAGCCTGGCGCCGTCACGGCGCCGGTCGCCGACTCCCGAAATTGACCGCGCGGGCGTGCTGCCGCCGGTCGGGACATCGCTCCCGCATCGGCAACGGCAGCCTGCCCGCAGCCACACGCCCCGACTCGACACGAACGCCCCACCGCTGGAGACTCGCTTGAAGCGCACCGACTATTGCGGCCTGATCGACCGCCGCTATCTCGACCAGACCGTCACGCTCGCCGGCTGGGTCCATCGCCGCCGCGATCACGGTGGCGTGATCTTCATCGACCTGCGCGACCGCGAAGGCCTCGTGCAGATCGTCTGCGATCCCGATCGCGCGGCGACGTTCGCGACGGCGGAATCGCTGCGCAACGAGTTCTGCATTTCCGTGACGGGCCGCGTGCGCCCGCGCCCCGCGGGCACCGTGAACGCCGACCTGCGCAGCGGCGAGATCGAGGTGCTGGCGCACGAGGTGACGATCCTGAATCCGTCGGCGACGCCGCCATTCCAGCTCGACGACGAGAACCTGTCGGAGACGGTGCGGCTCACGCACCGGATGGTCGACCTGCGCCGGCCGCAGATGCAGAAGAACCTGATGCTGCGCCACCGCGCCGCGATGTCGGCGCGCCGTTACCTCGACGCTCACGGCTTCGTCGACATCGAGACGCCGATTCTCTACAAGTCCACGCCTGAGGGCGCGCGCGAGTTCCTCGTGCCGTCGAGGCTGCATCACGGCCACTTCTACGCGCTGCCGCAATCGCCGCAGCTCTTCAAGCAGATGCTGATGATGTCCGGCTTCGACCGCTATTACCAGATCGTCAAGTGCTTCCGCGACGAGGACCTGCGCGCCGATCGCCAGCCCGAGTTCACGCAGATCGACGTCGAGACGTCGTTCCTGTCCGAGCTCGAGATCCGCGAGCTGATGGAAGGCCTGGTACGCACGATGTTCAAGGAAACGATCGGCGTCGAATTGCCCGATCCGTTTCCGATCATGACGTACGCCGACGCGATGCGCGACTACGGCTCCGACAAGCCGGACCTGCGCGTGGCGCTCAAGCTGACCGAGCTGACCGATCTCATGAAGACCGTCGACTTCAAGGTCTTTCGCGGCGCCGCGGACCTTCCGCAGGGACGCGTCGCCGCGCTGCGGCTGCCCAATGGCGGCACGCTGACGCGCAAGGAGATCGACGACTACACGACGTTCGTTGCGATCTACGGCGCGAAGGGACTCGCGTACATCAAGGTCAACGATGCCTCGAAGCCAAACGAAGAGGGATTGCAGTCGCCGATCGTCAAGTTCCTGCCGGCCGGCGTGCTCGCGGAGATCCTCGCGCGCACCGGCGCGCAGACGGGCGACCTGATCTTCTTCGGCGCGGGACCGGAAAAAATCGTCAGCGACGCGCTCGGCGCATTGCGCGCGAAAGTCGGCCACGATCGCGGCTTCGCCGTGCCCGGATGGAAGCCGCTGTGGGTGGTCGATTTCCCGATGTTCGAGTACGACGCCGAGCGCAGGAGCTGGGCGGCGCGACACCATCCGTTCACGGCGCCGAAAGACGGCCACGAGGACCTGTTCGAGACCGACCCCGGCGCCGCGATCGCCAAGGCCTACGACGTCGTGCTGAACGGCTGGGAGATCGGTGGTGGCTCGGTGCGCATCCACCAGCAGGCGGTGCAGCAGAAAGTATTCGCGTCGCTCGGCATTTCGCCGGAGGACCAACAGCGCAAGTTCGGCTTCCTGCTCGATTCGCTGCAATACGGCGCGCCGCCGCATGGCGGCATCGCGTTCGGCTTCGATCGACTGACGGCGATGATGGCCGGCGTCGAGCAGATCCGCGACGTCATCGCCTTTCCGAAGACGCAGCGCGGCCAGGACCTGCTGATCGACACGCCGTCGGCGGTCACCGAGCAGCAGTTACGCGACCTGCACATCCGCGTCCGCCCCTCGGACGGGGCGAAAACCTAGCCGGCGCCCGGGCGCCGTTGCGCTACACTGCCGCGATGATCCGCCCGTCGATCATCCGGCGCTGGGCGACGGCGCTTTGCGCGGCGGCGCTGCTCTGCGCTGCAGCCCACGCGCGCGGTCCGGCGCCGGCCGACGTCGCCGTCAGCGCGCTCCCGGCCGAAGGCCGCGACGTGCTGGTGCGCATCAAGGCCGGTGGCCCGTTTCGCTACGACCGCGACGGCGTGATATTCGGCAATCGCGAGCATCGACTGCCCGAGCGCAAGCGCGGCTATTATCACGAGTACACGGTGCCCACGCCCGGCGCGAAAAACCGTGGCGCGCGGCGCATCGTCTGCGGCGGCGCGAAGACTGCGCCGGATGCGTGTTACTACACCGGCGACCACTACGAGACGTTTGCGAGGATCCGCGAATGAAGCCGCCCGACCTCACGGCAATCGACGACGCCGGCGTGCATCCGTGGGGCGGCGCCCCCGACGCGCTCAAGTCAGCTGCAACGCATGCGCATCTGCGCTTTGCGTCTGTCGACCTGTCCAAGGCGCACGATCGCGCAACGTTGTTCGCCGAGATCGACGGCGCGCTCAAGCTGCCCGAGCACTTCGGCCACAACTGGGACGCGCTCGCCGACGTGCTGGAGGACCGTGACTGGCTTGGCCGCCACGGCATCGTCGTTGCGCTGTCGCACTCCGCGAGCTACAAGCGCAACCACCCCACTGAATGGGGCACGCTCGAAGACATCCTCGCCGAGGCCGCGGAATTCTGGAAGGAGCGCCACGCGGCGTTCTGGGTGTTCGTGAGCTGAGCCTCTGCCGAGCGCCGCGGCGTTCGGCTATCCTTCGCATCGCGACCGGGGGTTCCGCCGCGCGGAGGAGCAGATGGACATCACGCGGCGGCACATGTTGCGCGCCGGCGTCGGCGCATTCGGATTGGCGGCGTTGACTCCGCAGTTGCGTGCGCAGGACGCGGCGGAAGTCGACGGCATCTGGACCGGCGCACTCCAGTTGCCGCAGGGGGACGGCGCCGCGCTCGCGCTGCGCATCGCCAGGGCAAAGGATGGGCAGCGCGTCGTCCGCCTGACGATGCCTGCGATGCACGTCTTCGACGCGGCGATCGAAGCGTTGGAGCCTCTCGGCGCGAACCGCTTTCGCCTCGATCCGTTCGGCACCGTCGCAACGCTGCACGGCGATCGGCTGTCCGGCGAATTCGCGTACCTGCGGGTGCCGTTCGCGCTCGATCGTGTGGCGGCGCTCCCTGACTGGAAGGAGACCGCGGAGCCGAGCCTGCCCGACGCACCCGCGCCGCGGTGGACGCGTTCCTTGGGTGCGCCCGCCTGGGCGGCGCCGGTGGTTCGTGACGGCCTCGTTTATCTCGGCGACGCGGGCGGCACCGTGCATGCGCTGCGTGCGCTCGACGGCACCACCGCGTGGACGCACCGGCACGGCACGCCGATCTACGGCGACGCTGCCGTCGATCCCGACGGCGTCTCGTTCGTCGACGAGCGATCGATGCTCACGCGGCTCGACCGCCGCACCGGTCACTTGCTCTGGCAAGTCGCGCTCGACCCCGCCGCCGCCGGCAAGGCGCCCGAGGACTTCACGTTCACGCATCGGACGCCGCGCCCGGCGATCGCAGGCCGCGTGCTTTACGTCGGCGGCCGCGACCGCAGTGTTCGCGCGATCGACCTTGCCAGCGGCCGGGTGCTGTGGCGTTGCGCGCTCGACGGCGCAGTGATGAGCGGCATCGCGGTGACGGCCCGGCATCTTGTCGCCGGCACGTTCGAACGCAACGCCGTCGTCGCGATCGATCGCCGCAACGGCCGCCTTGCGTGGGCATTTCCGACGGCGCAGCCGGTTTCGTCGATGCCGGTCGTCGCCAACGACGTCGTTCTCGCCGGATGTCGCGATTTCGGCATCCACGGCCTGGCGCTCGACACGGGCGCGCCGCGATGGGTGCATTCGTACTTGTTCTCCTGGGTCGAGTCCTCGCCGGCGGTGGTCGGCGGCGTCGCATATTTCGGCTCGTCGGACTTGCGCAGCGTGCGCGCGATCTCGATCGCGTCGGGGCGCACGCTGTTCACCACCGACGTGCGCGGCCTGACGTGGGGAACACCCGCGCTAGCCGGCGATCGCATCTACGCGGGCACCGCCGGCCAGAAGGACGTGCTCGTGGCCCATCGACCCGGCGTATGCGCGCTCGATCGCAGGACGGGCGCCCTGCTGTGGCGCCGCGAGCTGCCGATGGGCGACGCACGAATGGCCGGATTCGCCTCGTCGCTCGCGGTCGCAGGCGGCATGCTGGTCGGCGCAACCGTCGACGGCACGGTGCTGGGCATTCCGCTCGACGCGTAAGCGCACTTTCGCCCGGTCCGTGCGCGTCCGGTATCGTGTGCGCTCGCAGGTGCAGACGATGCCTTACAAGCAACCCCTTTCCGTGCTGGTCCTCGTTTACACGTCCGACCTCGCCGTCCTGCTGATCGAGCGGGCCGACTATCCGGAGCACTGGCAGTCGGTCACCGGCAGCGTGGAACCGGGAGAATCGCTGGCGCATGCCGCGATGCGAGAGCTCGCGGAGGAAACCGGCATCGATGCCGCCCGGTATGGCGGCGTGACGGACTGGAAGATGCAGAACGTGTTCGAGATCTTCGCGCGCTGGCGCGATCGCTATCCGCCGGGAACCACGCACAACACCGAGCACGTGTTCGGGCTCGAAGTGCCGGGGACCGTTCCGGTGCGCCTTGAACCGCGCGAGCACCTGCGCTCGCTGTGGCTGCCGTGGCGCGATGCCGCACAAAAGTGTTTCTCGTGGACCAACCGTGCGGCGATCGAAGCGCTGCCCGCCCGCGTTCTCGCTCATCCCGCAGGTACCAAGGATCGAACCTCGACATGAAGACTTACATTGCCACAGCGGCGCTCGCCGTGCTCTTCGCTTCGTTCGCCGCGGTCTCGCACGCGCAACAGCTCAACACGCCGATTACGCAACCCGTGATCAATGTCACCGCGTCGGCAACCTCCGCGTTGCCGAACGACCGCATGCACGCGTGGCTGCGCGTCGAAGTCGACAATGCGGACCCCGTCGCGGCGGCGAACGACGTGAACACGCGGATGGGGAAAGCGCTCGCGCGCGCAAAGGCCGTCAAGGGCGTCGATGCGAGCACGACCGCGTATTCGTCCTACCAGGTATCGCAGCGCAACCAGCCGGTCAAATGGCGCGTTTCGCAGACGCTGCAGCTCGAAAGTGCCGATTTCGCCGCGCTCTCATCGCTCGTATCGAAGATCCAGGGTGAGGACGGCCTCGTGCTATCGGGGATGAGCTTTTCCGTCAGCATTGCCGCGCGACGCGCCGCCGAGGACGCACTGACCCAGCAGGCGATCAAGGCATGGCAGGCGCGTGCGCAGAACGCGGCGCAAGGCTTCGGCGTGTCGTCGTGGCGGCCCGGCCACGTGACGATCCAGACAACCGACGCCGTGCGTCCGCAGCCGATGATGCGCATGGCGGCGGCGGACGCGGTCGCCCAGTCGGCGCCGGTCGCCACCGAGGCAGGCACGAGCGACATTTCGGTTACGGTGAGCGGCGAGGCGATCCTCGATTCGGTGCTCGGGCGTTAGCGCGGCGCTGCGTCAGGTTGAAGTCTGACCCACATGGTGATGAACGGGCAGCGATCGTTGTGGGGCCGGCTTCAGTCGGCCGCGTCGCGCCGCGATTGACTTCGCTCCGCCCCATCGGGTACCGTCGGCGCGCCCATGCGACAACGCGCCTCCCGAATCCGGGAAGGCACGGAGCGCCGATCGGAGGACCTTCCATGAACGCTCGTCACGACTGGCGTGCGCGCATCGCGCGCGCGCTCGCCCTCGTCTCCCTGCCGGCCCTCGCCCTCGCGGCGGCCCCCGTCGCGCGCGCCGCCGACACGTTGAACGCCTACTCGATCTGGCCCGAGAACTGGGCGCGGCCGATGTTCGAGGAGTTCGAGAAGGCGACCGGCATCAAGGTCAACTTCGTGCGCTTCTCGTCGGGCGAAGCACTCGCCCGCGTGATCGCGGAGAAGAACAATCCGCGCGTCGACGTGCTGTTCGGCGGACCCGTGGAGACGTTCGCCGCCGGCATTTCCGAGGGCGTATTCGAGCCGTACAAGTCGCCGTCGTTCGCGAAGCTGCCGGCGCGGATGAAGCAGGCCGACGGCCAGTGGACGGCGATCGCCGACGATCCGCTCGTGTTCATGACCAACGACAAGTTCGTCAAGGAGCACAACCTCAAGGCGCCGGCGTCGTGGGACGACCTGCTGAACCCCGCGTACAAGGACAGCCTGCAGATGGCCGACGCGCGCACCTCGGGCACTGCGGTGACGCGCATCTTCTCGATCCTCGAAGTGAACGGCCGCGACGAGAACAAGGCATTCGCATACATGAAGAAGCTTCGTCCCAACGTGCAGCTCTACACCAAGAGCGGCGGCGGCGGCACGCTTCCCGTGGGCCTCGGCCAGGCCGGCGGCGGCATCTTCTTCATCGTCGACGCGCTCGACACCAAGGCGAAGGGGTATGAAGTTTCGATCAGCTTTCCGAAGGAGGGCATCGGCACCGCCGCCGAGGGCATCGCGCTCATCAAGGGCGCCAAGAATCCCGAGCTCGGAAAGAAGCTGATCGACTGGGCGACCTCGCCCGCGATGCAGAACCAGTTCGCCAAATACAAGATCAACTTCGTGCCGGCGCATCCCGACGTGGCGCTCGAGCCCAGTCTCGCGGCGGTACTCAAGGACGCCAAGATATTCCCGATCGACGCCGACTACGCGGGCGCCAACCGCAAGCGGATCGTCGAGCGCTGGATCGCCGAAATCCTGCCGTAAGCCGCCTTCGTGGCGTCCACAACGGGAGGGCCGCGCGCGGCCGGCGCGGGCCTCGCCCGCGATCCGGCACTCGCCGTCACGGTCGTCGTTCTGTGGGCGGGGCTCGCGCTGTTCGTGCTGTATCCGCTCGGCATGCTGTTCGCGCGGCTCGTTGTCGATCAGGGTCAGTTGTCGTTCGCCGGCGTCGGCAAGATCTTCACCGACCGGCATCAGATCCAGGCCTTCTGGAACAGCCTGCTGCTGGGCACGCTGGTCGGGGCGATCGGCACCGTCGTCGGATTCGCCTTCGCGTTCGTCGCCGCCCGCGGGCGGCTGCCGCGGTGGCTCGTGGCCACGATCGACGCGAGCGTGCTCTTGCCGCTGATCTCGCCGCCGTTCACGACGGCGATCGCGATGATCTTCTCGTTCGGTCCGCGCGGGCTCATCACTTACGGCGTGTTCGGCGTCAAGGGCTTCACCGTGTATGGCCTCTGGAGCACGCTGCTGTCCGAGGCGCTCACGTACTTCCCGATCGCCTATCTGACGCTGCGCCCCATCCTCGCGGCGATCGACTCGAACATCGAGGGCATGGCGCGCTCGCTGGGTGCGTCCCGCTGGCGTGTTTTCCGCACGGTGACGCTGCCCCTTGCGATCCCCGGCATCGCGAACGCGTTCCTGTTGCTGTTCGCCGCGTCGCTCGCCGACTTCGCGACGCCGCTGATCCTCGCTGGCAACAGCTTTCCGGTGCTGCCCACGCAGGCGTACCTGCAGATCACCGGCATGTTCGACCTGCGCGGCGGCGCGGCACTGTCGTTCGCGCTGCTGGTGCCGGCGCTGATCGTATTCGTGCTGCAGCGCTACTGGGTGAGCCGGCGGCAGTACGTCACCGTCACCGGCAAGGGCGCCGGACAGACGCCGTTCGACAGCATGACGCCCGCGGTGCGCTATCTGCTCCTGGGGGTGTGCGCGGCCGTCACGCTGATCATCGTCTACTTCTACGCGCTCCTGCTCTACGCGTCGCTCGTCGTCGCGCTGGGCGCCAATCATTCCTTCACGCTGGCGCACTACCGGTCCATATTCACCGACGGCGCCAAGGCGATCCGCGACACGCTGATCATCGCGGCGTTCGCGACGCCGCTCGGTGGTCTCTACGGCATCCTCGTCGGCTATATCGTCGCGCGCAAGCGCTTTCCGGGCCGCCGCTCGATGGAGCTCGTGTCGATGATCGACTACGCGCTGCCGGGGACGATCGTCGGCATCGCGTACCTGATCGCTTTCAACGATCCGCCGCTCGTCCTGACCGGCACTGCGCTGATCATCATTGCGTGCTATGTATTCCGGTATGGTCCCACCGGCATCCGGGCGACAATCGCCCTCCTCTCGCAGGTCGATCCGAGCCTCGAGGAGGCCTCGCGCGGCCTCGGCGCTGGCTCGGCGACGACGTTTCGCAAGGTCACGCTGCCGCTGATCGCGCCGGCGTTCTTCGCGGGGCTCGGCGTAGTGTTCATCCGCTCGATGACGGCGATCAGCGCGACCATCTTCCTGATCTCGATCGGCTGGACGCTCATCACGGTGAAGATCCTGGAGAACATCACGGAGCTGTCGCTCGGGTCGGCGGCGGCCTTCTCCGTGTTCGTCGTCGTCATCGTGTTCATCGTGATCGGGCTGATCAGCCGCGCGATGCGCCTGTTCCGCGCGCCCGGCGCGGCGCCGGTCACCAGCCTGCTCGGAGGCTAAGCGATGGACGCCATTCGAGTTCGCGTCGACGGCGTTTCCAAGCGCTTCGCGCATCGCGTCAAGGGCGAGGTCTACGCAGCGCGGGACGTGACGCTCGACGTCGCCCCGGGTGAGTTCCTGACGCTGCTGGGACCGTCGGGCTGCGGCAAGACGACGACGCTGCGGATGATCGCCGGCTTCGAAGCGCCCGACGAAGGCCGCATCCGCTTCGGCGACGAGGACGTCACGCATGCGCCGGCCGACAAGCGCAACATCGGCTTCGTGTTCCAGAACTACGCGCTGTTCCCGCACCTGTCGGTGGCGGAGAACGTCGCGTACGGCCTGCGCGTGCGCGGCGTCGCGGAAGCGGAGCTCACGAACCAGGTGCGCGACGTGCTGAAGCTCGTCGGGCTCGCCGGCTACGAGCACCAGTTCTCGAGCCAGCTCTCTGGTGGCGAGCAGCAGCGCGTCGCGCTCGCGCGCGCCATCGTCATACAGCCGCGGTTGCTGCTCTTCGACGAGCCGCTGTCGAACCTCGACGCCCGCTTGCGCGTGCAGATGCGCGAGGAGATCCGCGACCTCCAGCAGCGTCTCGCGATCACGACCATCTACGTGACGCATGACCAGGAAGAGGCGATGGCGGTGTCCGATCGCATCGTCGTGATGAGCGCCGGCCGCGTCGTGCAGGACGGCAGCGCCGAGGACTTGTATCACCGGCCACGCACGCGCTTCGTCGCCGAGTTCATCGGCCGCGTCAATCTCGTTCCCGCGCGGGTCGTGGAGGTGGCGGACGGTGCGGTCGGGCTCGTGGCGCTCGGGCAGGAGCTCGTCCTGCGCGACGTTGGCGCAGGTTTGCAGCCCGGCGACGCCGCGCATCTCGTGCTGCGCCCCGAATCGATCGAGATCGTCCGCGAAGACGATCCGCGTGCGGCGCTGCAGGGCGTGGTCACGGCGCGAATGTTTCTTGGCGAGAAGGTCGAGTATCGCGTGCTCTGCGGCGACACGACGCTGCAGGTCGTTCGTTACAACTCGGGGCCCGGCGACCTCGTCCCTGTCGGCATGACGATCGGCCTTGCCATATCCGCAGACGCCGCTGCAGTGCTGCCGGAGCTCGAGCCATGAAACCGCGCCATGCGATCGCTGCGGTCGCGCTCTGCGCGAGTATTGCGCACGCCGCGCCGGACGACGCACGCGAAGTCCACGGCGTGGCCGATGCCTACGCGCGCCCGGGTGTCGCGCTGGCGTGGGGCATCCTGCGCGGCAAGTCGGAAGCGGATACGGTCGTCGTCGTGCGCGTCGACGCGGACTCGCCCGCTTACGCTTTCGTCGCGGCCGAAGGCATCGACCCGTTCACGCAGCAGCGCAAGACGATCCAGCCGCCGACGCGGGCGATCGGCGGCGTCGACCTGCGTTTCCCGCGCTCGCACTTCGCGGACTTCCCGCGCACCGAGTTCAGGTTTTCCGCGACCGGTAACGCAACATCGCCTGTGCTGACGGTGTACTACCTCGGCGTCCCCGATACCACGCCCGAGTTCCCGACGCAGGATGCGCTCGGACGCTATCTCACTGACCGGCTCACTCGCGAGCGCGCGACAGGTGGAACGAAGTGAACCGCGCGACGCTCGCCCGCATGCTCGATCATTCGGTCCTGAAGCCGGAGGCGACCGAACGGGACATTCTCGCGGGCGCGAAAGAGGTCCGCGAGTGGCAGGTGGGGTACTACTGCGTGCAGCCGTGCTGGGTGCGTGTCGCCGCGCAGGCGCTGGCGAGCATCGACGCGGCCGTCGCATCGGTGGTGGGCTTTCCGCACGGCACCGCGCACTCGGCGATCAAGGCGCGCGAGGCGGCGATCGCCGTGGAAGACGGCGCACGCGAGATCGACATGGTCCAGAACATCGGCGCGCTGCGCGGGGGCGACGCAGCGACGGTCGAAGCCGACATCGGCGTCGTCGTGCGTGCGGTGCCGGGAATTCCCGTCAAGGTGATTCTCGAAACCGCGGTGCTCACCGACGACGAGATACGGCTCGCGTGTCGCCTTGCACGCGAAGCCGGCGCGGCGTTCGTGAAAACGTCGACGGGATTCCACGCGGCGGGCGGCGCCACCGCTGCCGCCGTGCGCCTGATGCGCGCCGAAGTCGGCCCGCAATTCGGCGTCAAGGCGTCCGGCGGAATTCGGACGCTCGCGGACGCACTCGCGATGGTGGACGCAGGCGCGAATCGAATCGGAACATCGGCGAGCGCGGCCATCCTCGCCGCGTGCCTGGCGTAAGGCGACCGCCTTCTCCTTCGGCCGTAGCGGCAGGCTACTCGCCGGCGCTTGCGCTCGTTCGTGCCGAGGCGCCAGCGTCGAGCTCGCTGTGGCCGTACGCCGCAGCAGACTCGCCGGTTGCTTCGTCCTCCGACGCCTCCGCGCGCAACGGCCGCCACAGCAGCGCCACCCCCGCGACGGCGGAAACGATCGACGCCAGGAACACGGCGATCTTCGCCGCCGCAAAATCGTCGGGGGAAGCAAATGCCTGTCCGGCGATGAACAGCGACATCGTGAACCCGATGCCGGCGAGCGCGCCGGCGCCCAGGAGCTGACGCCACGAGTACGCCGCGGGCTTGATCGCGATGCCCGCCCACACCGCGAGCGCCGGTACGATCATGAAGCCCGCGGGCTTGCCGACGACGAGCCCGAGCGCGATCGCGGATACCAGCATCTCCCGGCCCGCGAACATTCCGGTCGACAGCGCGACGCCCGCGTTCGCGAGTGCGAACAGCGGCAGCACGAGATAGCTCGACCACGGCTCGATCGCGCGCAGCGTACGGTCGGCCGGCGATTCGAGGCGGTCGTGGATCGCGTCGAGCGCGCGCAACGCCGGCGTCGAGGGACCATGGCGCAGCACGTCCGGCCCGCGCGCGGTTTCCGCGGTCAACACGGCGGTCGCCTGCGCCATCAGCGCCTTCAGGTTGGGCGGCGGCCGCGTAGGAATGAACAGCGCCAGCACGACGCCGGCGAGCGTCGAGTGCAGTCCGCCCGCGTGGATGCACGCCCACAACGCGATGCCCAGGAAGGCGTACGGCAGCGCGCGGTAGACACCCCATCGGTTGAGCAGCGCCAGCAGCACGGTGATCGCCGCGGCGCCTGCGAGGTAGTCCCAGTGCAGCGCGCCCGAGTAGAACAGCGCGACGACGATGATCGCGCCGATGTCGTCGACGATCGACGCGGCGGTGAGAAAGATGCGAAGCTCGACCGGCACCCGCTTGCCGAGCATCACGATCAGCGCGACCGCGAACGCGGTGTCGGTGGCCATCGGCACACCCCAGCCGTGGCTCCATTGGCCCGACGGAACCACCAGCGAGTAGAGCGCTGCCGGCACCGCCATCCCGCCGATCGCGGCCGCCACGGGAAAGGCCGCCGAGCGCGCTTGCGCGAGCCGGCCGACCGTGAACTCGCGCTTGATCTCGAGCCCCACCAGCAGGAAGAAGATCGTGAGGAGCGCATCGTTGACCCAGTGCCGCAACGACATCCGGAACCGGGCGTCCGCGAACTCGAAACCAAACGGCGTTTCCCAGAACGCGGAGAATTCGGCGCCCAGCGGTGAATTGACGACGACGATCGCGACGATCGACATCAGCAGCAACAGGACGCCCGTCGACGGCGCCCAGCTCGCGAAGTCGACGGCCGCGGAATGCACACGATGCCCGAGCGAGCCCAGCATGGCCTCGCCGAGGGAGACTTCGTCCCACGGACCATCGTAGCGCCGGCCGTTGATGAAGAACGTGGGCGTAACGCGAACGCCGCTCGCCTTGGCGCTGGCGATGTCGGCGTCCACGCGGGCTTGGCCCCGTGCGAGCGCATCCTGCTGCACGGCCGCCGGCGCTGCCTGCAGCTTCGCAGCCACCGTGTCGACGTCGTCGTCGGTCAGCGTGGCCGAGCGCGTCATCAAGTCCACGTGACTACGCCAGAACGCAGTCTCGTCGGCGGCGGACTCCGCGACGTCGGCCGCGCGGCGCGCGAGATCGCTGCCGGTCAGCGGCCGTTGCCTGAATACGTAGCGCAGCCGATCGCCGAAGCGATCGCGCAGCTTCGCCACCTCGTCGTTCGCAGCGCGGCAGTAGGGACACGCGTAGCTGCCGTATTCGACCAGCGTGATGTCGCCGTCGTCGGGACCGAGCACATGGTCGTTGCGCGAGTCGACCGCCCGGTCGAGCCGGCGGGTGTCCGTTGCCTGGGTCATTGCGGGAGTGGTGCGATCGGGAACACGCGGAAGACTAGCAAAAAACAAGGGGCGGCCGTGGGGCCGCCCCTCGCGCTGACGCTGGCCGCGCCGGTCAGGCGGCGGGCGTCGACTCCGTCTGCGGCTGCGCCTTCGTCGCCGCATCCTCTTCGGCGGCGGCCTTCATCGACAGGCGCACGCGGCCCTTGTCGTCGGCCTCGATCACCTTGACGCGGACGACCTGGCCTTCCTTGAGGTAGTCGGAAACGGCGTTGACGCGCTCCTTGGCGATCTGCGAGATGTGCAGCAGGCCGTCCTTGCCGGGCAGCAGCTGCACGATCGCGCCGAAGTCGAGCAGGCGCAGCACCGGGCCTTCGTAGATCTTGCCCACGGCCACTTCCGCCGTGATGTCCTCGATGCGCTTGCGCGCGACGTTGCACGCGTCGGCGTTAACCGACGCGATGGTCACCGTGCCGTCGTCCTTGATGTCGATCGTGCAGCCCGTTTCCTCGGTGAGCGCGCGGATGACCGCGCCGCCCTTGCCGATGACGTCGCGGATCTTCTCCGGGTTGATCTTGAACGAGAACATCCGCGGTGCGTGCTGCGAAATTTCCGTGCGCGCGTGCGGCAGCGCCTGCTGCATCTGCGCGAGGATGTGCATGCGGCCTTCGCGCGCCTGCGACAGCGCCACGGCCATGATCTCCTTCGTGATGCCCTGGATCTTGATGTCCATCTGCAGCGCCGTGATGCCGCGGTCGGTGCCGGCCACCTTGAAGTCCATGTCGCCCAGGTGATCCTCGTCGCCGAGGATGTCGGTCAGCACCGCGAAGCGGTTGCCTTCCTTGATGAGGCCCATCGCGATGCCGGCGACGTGCGCCTTCGTGGGCACGCCGGCGTCCATCAGCGCGAGGCTCGCGCCGCACACCGAAGCCATCGACGAGCTGCCGTTCGACTCGGTGATCTCCGACACGACGCGCATCGAGTACGCGAACTCTTCGCCCGTGGGCAGCACGGCGAGCAGCGCGCGCTTGGCGAGGCGGCCGTGGCCGATTTCGCGGCGCTTCGGCGAGCCGACGCGGCCCGTCTCACCCGTCGCGTACGGCGGCATGTTGTAGTGGAACATGAAGCGGTCGCGATACTCGCCCATCAGCGCGTCGATGATCTGCTCGTCGCGCGCGGTGCCGAGGGTGCCGACGACGAGCGCTTGCGTCTCGCCGCGCGTGAACAGCGCCGAGCCGTGGGTGCGCGGCAGCACGCCGGTGCGGATGGAGATGGGGCGCACGGTGCGCGTGTCGCGGCCGTCGATGCGCGGCTCGCCGGCAAGGATCTGCTGGCGCACGATCTTCGCCTCGAGGTCGAACATGATGTTGCCGACGTGGCGCTTGAAGTCGGGCGAGGCGTCGGCGGGAACGCACGCCGCTTCCACACTCTTGGAGATTTCCTTGAGGCGGTCGCTGCGCGCCTGCTTCGAGCGGATCCGATAGGCGGCCTGCAGATCGCTGTCGGCCGCGGACGTCGACCTGCGAGATCAGCGACTCGTCCTTCGCCGGCGCCTGCCAGTCCCACAGCGGCTTGCCGGCTTCCTCGACGAGCTGATGGATGGCCTCGATCACCGCCTGCATCTGCTGGTGGCCGAACACGACCGCGCCGAGCATCACGTCTTCGGGCAGCTCGTGCGCTTCCGATTCGACCATCAGCACCGCGGCTTCCGTACCGGCGACGACGAGGTCGAGCTTCGAGCCCGCGAGCTCCGTCTTGCTCGGATTCAGCACGTACGCGCCGTCGACGTAGCCGACCCGCGCCGCGCCGATCGGGCCGTTGAACGGGATGCCGGACAACGCGACCGCCGCCGACGCGCCGACGAGCGCGGGAATGTCAGGATCGGTCTCCGGATCGACCGACATGACCGTCGCGACGACCTGGACATCGTTGTAGAAGCCGTCCGGGAACAGCGGCCGCAGCGGCCGGTCGATGAGGCGCGACGTCAGCGTCTCCTTCTCCGACGGGCGCCCCTCGCGCTTGAAGAAGCCGCCGGGGATCTTGCCTGCGGCGTAGGTCTTTTCCTGGTAATCGACGGTCAGCGGAAAGAAATCCTGGCCGGGCTTCGGCGTACGCGCCGCGACGCAGGTGACCAGCACGACGGAATCGCCCAGGCTCGCCATGACGGCGCCGCCTGCCTGGCGGGCTATTTCACCGGTTTCCAGCGTCAGCGTGTGACGGCCGAACGGAATCGACTTCTTGACGGGTTTCAGCACAATTGTCCTCGATGCTCGGAAAGTGAGCAGAAATGAGAATGGCCGTGCCGATTACGTCAAACCGGGCACGGCCATTTCGTGGTGGGGCGGGCGGGCGCGCGTTTATTTGCGCAGGCCCAGCTTTTCGATCAGCGTACGGTAGGAGTCCGTGTTGCGCGACTTCAGATAGTCGAGCAACTTGCGGCGGCGCGAGACCATCCGCAACAGACCGCGGCGCGAGTGGTGATCCTTGACGTTATCCTTGAAGTGATCCGCGAGGCCGTTGATCCGCGTCGTCAGGAGCGCGATCTGCACTTCAGGCGAGCCGGTGTCGCCTTTCGCGCGCTGGTATTCGGTGATGACCTTCGACTTTTCCTGCAGCGTGCCTGCCATGCTCATTGCCCTCGTCTACCTTTCACTCGATTTGCGCGGCCTTTGAAAGACCGCGATTATAGCCATATTCCGGCCGTTTGGGCAAGCCTGCGGTGGCCGCGGCCCAGGGCGCCGAAACCGACGGAAATGGCGCGCACCGGTGCGATGCGGCACCGCTGCGGTCATAACAGGACGCTATCTCTGCTCGAGGCACCCTTCCGCCCCGCAAGTTGTCCGAGGCAGCCGCAACAGCGGTGGTTCAAACCGTGGTCCGGGCCATTCGTTGCGGAGTCAGCATGTCGCCCTCCCGGGCGATGACGCCGAGCAGCGTACCGTCGGGCGCGTAGGCGCGGCAGCATTCCGGTGCGCCCTCGACCGGCCCGATGGCCCGTCCGTCGCGAAGGCGCTGGGCATCGGCCGCGTCGACGGCGAGGCGCGGCAGCTCGGCCAGGAGCGTGTCGACCGGCAGCAGCGCAAGCGCGCGTGCTTCCGGCGTCTGCGCTTCCAGCGCATCGAGCGCGACCGCATCGCCGATCGAGAATCCGCCGGTGGCCTCGCGCCGCAGCGCGGCCAGATGCGCGCCGCATCCAAGCGCGTCGCCCAGGTCGGCGGCAAGCGTGCGGATGTACGTCCCCTTGCTGCACTCGACGTCGAGGATTGCGTCGGGCGGGTTCCAGGCCGTCAGCTTCAGCGAGGAAATCCGCACTTCGCGCGCCGCGCGCGGCACGTCGATGCCGGCACGCGCGTATTCGTAATGGCTGCGCCCCTGATGCTTGAGCGCCGAATACGCCGGCGGCACCTGGCGGATCGCACCACGGAACGCAGCCAGCGCCGCTTCGATCGCAGCGCGGTCGAGGGTCACCGGCGCCGTCGCGACGACCTCGCCCTCGGCGTCCTGCGTGGTGGTCGTCGTGCCGAATCGCACGGTCGCCGTGTAGCGCTTGTCGGCGTCGAGGAGAAAGCGCGCGAACTTGGTCGCCTCGCCGAAGCACAGCGGCAGCAATCCGGACGCGAGCGGGTCGAGCGTACCGGTGTGGCCGGCCTTCTCGGCGTTGAATGCGCGCCGCGCGCGCTGCAGCGCGGCGTTCGACGACAAGCCGGTCGGCTTGTCCAGCAGCAGCACGCCGTCGACGCGCTCGCGCGGCGGTCTCGGACTGCGCGCCTGCATCGTCAGCCGAGTTTCTTGTCGGCAGCGACGGCGGCGTCGATGAGCTGCGAGAGGCGCATGCCGCTTTCGATCGAGTCGTCGTAGACGAAGTGGAGCTGCGGCACCGAATAGAGGTCGAGGCGCCGCGAGAGGGCAGTGCGCAGGAAGCCGGCGGTACGCGTGAGCGCCGCGACGGTCTCCGCCGCATGCTCCTTGCCCGCGAGATGCGTGAAGCGCACCGTCGCGTGCGCGAGATCGCCGGTCACGTCGACCTCGGTGACCGTCACGCGGCCCACGCGCGGGTCCTTGACCTCGTTGCGCAGCAGGTCGGCGAGCTCGCGCTGGATCTGGTCGGCAACCCGCTGGGCGCGCTGGGAATGTTTCTTCATCGCAAGATCCGCCCTTCGAACTCCCCTCACCCGCCCTGCGGGCACCCTCTCCCCGCACGCGGGGAGAAGGCAGGGGTGAGGCGCTACAGCGTCCGCGAAACCTCGACGACTTCGTAGACTTCGAGCTGGTCCTTCTTCTCGATGTCGTTGAAGCCCTTGATCGACAGGCCGCACTCGAAGCCCGCCTTGACCTCGCGCACGTCGTCCTTGAAGCGCTTCAGCGAATCGAGCTCGCCGTCGTGGATCACGACGCTGTCGCGCAGCACGCGGATCTTCGAGCCGCGCTTGCACGACGCCTTCGAGGACGTAGCAGCCGGCCACCGTGCCGACCTTCGAGATCCGGTAGACCTCGCGCACCTCGACGATGCCGAGCTTGCTCTCCTTCTGCTCGGGTGTGAGCATGCCGGAGAGCGCCGCCTTCACGTCGTCGACCGCTTCGTAGATGATGTCGTAGTAGCGGATCTGCACGCCGCTCGTCTCGGCGAGCTTCCGCGCGAGACCGTCGGCGCGCGTGTTGAAGCCGATGATCACCGCCTTCGACGCCAGCGCAAGGTTGACGTCCGACTCGGTGATGCCGCCCACCCCCGCGTGGACGATGTTGACCTTCACCTCGTCGGTCGACAGCTTGGTCAGCGCCTGCGAGAGCGCTTCGTAGCTGCCCTGCACGTCGGCCTTGACGATGAGCGCAAGCGTCTTGACCTCGCTCTCGCCCATCTGGTCGAACATGTTCTCGAGCTTCGCCGCCTGCTGCTTCGCAAGCTTCACGTCGCGGAACTTGCCCTGGCGGAACAGCGCGATCTCGCGCGCCTTGCGCTCGTCGCCGAGCGCGATCACGTCCTCGCCCGCGATCGGAACGTCGGACAAGCCCTGGATCTCCACGGGAATCGCCGGACCGGCTTCCGCGACCGGCTTGCCGTTCTCGTCGGTCATCGCGCGCACGCGGCCGAACACGGCGCCTGCGAGGATGATGTCGCCGCGCTTCAGCGTGCCCGAATGGACGAGTACCGTCGCCACCGGACCGCGCCCCTTGTCCAGACGCGATTCGATGACGATGCCCTTCGCGGGCGCGTCGCGCGGCGCCTTCAGCTCCAGCACCTCCGCCTGCAGCGGAAATCGCCTCGAGCAGCGCGTCGATGCCCTTGCCCGTCTTCGCGGACACGGGGATGAACTGCACGTCGCCGCCGTACTCTTCCGGCAGCACGCTTTCCGCCACGAGCTCCTGCTTGACGCGCTCGAGGTTCGCATCCGGCTTGTCGATCTTGTTCACCGCGACGACGATCGGCACTTGCCGGCCTTCGCATGCGCGATCGCTTCCTTCGTCTGCGGCATCACGCCGTCGTCGGCCGCCACCACCAGCACGACGATGTCGGTGACTTTGGCGCCGCGCGCGCGCATCGCCGTGAACGCCTCGTGACCCGGCGTATCGAGGAACGTGATCGTGCCGCGCGGCGTCTCGACGTGATACGCGCCGATGTGCTGCGTGATGCCCCCCGCTTCGCCGCTCGCCACGCGGGTGCGACGGATCGTGTCGAGCAGCGACGTCTTGCCGTGATCGACGTGGCCCATGACCGTGACGACCGGCGGGCGCGGGAGCGCGTCGCCGACGTGCGAATGCTGCGATTCCTCCAGCAGCGAATCGGGATCGTCGAGCTTCGCGGCCGTCGCCTTGTGCCCCATTTCCTCGGCCAGGATCATCGCGGTTTCCTGATCGAGCACCTGGTTGATCGTCACCATCTGGCCGAGCTTCATCAGCGCCTTGATGACCTCGGCAGCCTTCACCGACATCTTGTGCGCGAGGTCGGCGACGGTGATCGTTTCCGGAATCGTGACGTCGCGGATGACCGGGCCCGACTGCATCGACGCGCCGGCGGGGATTTCCGCACCATCGTCGTCGCGGCCGTGGCGTCCGCCCTTCGGGCCGCGCCAGCCGGTGGTGGAGGCGCCGCCGGTGACGTCGCCGCGCAGCTTGAGTGCGCGACGCCGCGCCGCTTCTTCCTGGAACACCTGGCCAGGCGCCTTCTTCGCCGGCTTGTCGCGCTTCTCGCCGGGCTTCGCTGCCGGACGGTGCAGCGTGCCTTCGGTAGGCTTGGCGGCAGGCTGCGCCGTCGCAGCCTTCGCGGCGGCGGCTTGCGCGGCCTCGGCGGCCTTCGCGGCTTCCGCTGCCTGCGCTTCGGCCGCCGCCTTCGCGGCCGCTTCCTCGGCCTCGATCTGCTTCTTGGTCTTGCGCTTCGCCTGCGCTTCCTGCTTCTTCTGGATGTCTTCCTGCTGGCGCGCGATCAGCTCCTGGCCCTTCTTCTCTTCAGCTTCCCGCGCGGCGATTTCCTCGACCGACAGCACCGGCGCAGCCGGCGCCTTCGGCGCCTCTTCGGCGACGACCGGCGCAGCGGCGCCATCGCCTTCGTCACGACGGACGAGCACGCGCTTCTTGCGCACCTCGACCTGGATCGTGCGCGCCTTGCCGGTGGAATCGGCGGCCTTGATCTCGGATGTCTGCTTGCGCACCAGCGTGATGCGCTTCTTCGCGTCGCCGGCGCCGTGCTGCTTGCGCAGGTAATCGAGCAGGCGTGTCTTGTCCTGCTCGGTAAGGTTGTCGCCTTCGCGCTTGCCGGCGACACCCGCCGCGGCAAGCTGCTCGAGCAGTGCGACCGCCGGCATTTTCAGCTCGGTCGCGAATTGTTCGATCGTTGTATGCGCCATACGACTTCTCCCGGACTGCTTAGTGCCCTTCGGCCATCCCCGCGTGTTGCGTCTGCGCGTGCTCGCGTGCGCTCATTTTCGTACTCATTTTCCTGCTCGTTTTCGGCTAAGCCGACGTCCCGGCCGCGGCCGTCTCCGCTTCGAACCAATGCGCGCGTGCCTTCATGATCAGCTCCTGCGCGCGCGTCGCGTCGATGCCGGTGAGCTCGATGAGCTCGTCGCCCGCGAGGTCGGCGAGCGCGTCGCGCGTCGTGATGCCGTTCGCGGCCAGCTTGCTGGCGATCTCCGTGTCCATCCCTTCGAGCGACAGCAGCGCCTCCTCCACGTTCTCCACCGATTCTTCGCGCGCGATCGCCTCGGTGAGGAGCGCGTTGCGCGCACGGCTGCGCAGCTCGTTGACCGTGTCCTCGTCGAACGACTCGATCTCGAGCATCTCGGTGATCGGCACGTACGCAACTTCCTCGAGCGAGGTGAAACCCTCGCCGATCAGGATGTCGGCGACTTCCTCGTCGACGTCGAGCTTCTCGATGAACAGCGCGCGCAGCCGGCCCGTTTCGGCCTCGTGCTTCTGCTGCGAATCCTCGACGCTCATCAGGTTGAGCTCCCACTGCGTGAGCTCGGACGCGAGGCGCACGTTCTGGCCGCTCCGGCCGATGGCAATCGCCAGATTCTCTTCATCCACGACGACGTCCATCGCATGCTTTTCCTCGTCGACGAGAATGCTCTGCACCTCCGCCGGCGCGAGCGCGTTGATGACGAGCTTCGCCGGGTCGTCCGACCACAGCACGATGTCGACGCGCTCGCCCGCGAGTTCGTTGGTCACCGCGGTGACACGCGAGCCGCGCATGCCGATGCACGTGCCCTGCGGGTCGAGCCGCGGGTCGTTCGACTTCACGGCGATCTTCGCGCGGATGCCGGGGTCGCGCGCCGCGGCCCGGATCTCGATCAGGCCTTCCTCGATCTCTGGCACTTCGAGCTCGAAGAGCCGCATGATGAACTCCGGCGCAATCCGCGAGAGGATCAGCTGCGGCCCCTTGGCGGTGCGGTCGATCTTCATGACGTACGCGCGAACGCGGTCGCCAACGCGCAGCATTTCCTTGGGGATCAGCTGGTCGCGCGGGATCACGCCTTCGATGCGGCCCGACTCGACGATCGCGTTGCCGCGCTCGATGCGCTTGACGGTGCCCGTGAGCAGGTTGTCCTCGCGCTCGAGGAAGTCGTTCAGGATCTGCTCGCGCTCGGCATCGCGGATCTTCTGCAGGATCACCTGCTTCGCCGCCTGCGCGCCGATGCGGCCGAAATCGACCGGTTCCAGCGGCGCCTCGACGACGTCGCCCAGCGCGAGCGGCGGATCGCGTTCGAGCGCGTCGGTGATGGCGATCTGGTGCGCGGGCTCCTCGTGTTCTTCGTCGACGACGACGGTCCAGCGGCGGAACGTCTCGTAGTCGCCGGTTTCGCGGTCGATCGACACGCGCGCGTCGATGTTGTCGGCGTACTTCTTCTTCGTCGCCGACGCGAGCGCCGCCTCGAGCGCGGTGAAGACGATTTCCTTGGGCACGTTCTTCTCGCGCGACAGCGCATCGACGAGCAGCAGGAGCTCGCGGTTCATCATGACTTTCTCCAATCGATTCTCGGCACCAGCCTTGCGCGGCCGATCGATCCGAACGGCAGCGTCTGCATTCCCTTTGCGGTCTCGACCTTGACGTTGCCGCCGTCGGCCCCCCGCACGATTCCCTTCATCCGCTTCGCGCCGTCCACCGGCACGGTCAGCGTCAACTGCACTTCCTCGCCGGCGAAGCGCTCGTAGTCCGCGAGCTTGGTCAGCGGCCGGTCGAGTCCCGGCGACGACACTTCCAGCCGGTCGAAATCGATGTTCTCGACCGCGAACAGCCGCGTCAGGTGGTTCGAGACGCGCGCGCAGTCGTCGACGTCGACGCCGTCCGGCTTGTCGATGAACACGCGCACGAGGCCGCCCCGCCCCGTCGACTCGATGTCGACGAGCTCGTACCCCATCGGGGGCAGCGTCCGTTCCAAGAGATCGCCCAGGTTCGCAGCCACGTTGTCGCGTGCTCGCCGAAAAATGCCGGCGCCGACCGGCGAAGCAAAAAAAAATGGGCTGCGCCCAGCCCATTTCTCATCGCTTGTTCTCACTTTACCGCCCATGATTCTAGCAGAAAACGACGCGGATTTACAGTCCCGGGCGCCCGGGGCAGCACGGCCGGCCTCCGCCGGACGGGGCGCCAAAGTACACTTGCGGGGCAACGGACTCCCAAGGACCCGACATGCCCGATCCGCTCGTCATCGCCCGGCACGGCGACCTCGATCTCGCGCTGCTCCCTGCCCTCGCGAACCGCCACGGCCTCATTACCGGCGCGACCGGCACCGGCAAGACCGTGACCCTTCAGGTGATGGCGGAACGCTTCAGTTCAATCGGCGTGCCTGTTTTCATGGCCGACGTGAAGGGCGACCTCGCCGGCATGAGCCAGGCGGGCGCGACGTCGCCGAAGTTCGCGGATCGGTTGAAGCTGATCGGCGCCGACCCGCCGAAATTCACCGGCTCTCCGGTCGTGCTCTGGGACGTCTTCGGCACCCAGGGCCATCCGGTGCGGGCCACGGTCTCCGACATGGGGCCGCTCCTGCTGTCGCGCATCCTCAACCTCAACGACACGCAGACCGGCGTGCTCACGCTGGTGTTCAAGATCGCCGACGACAGCGGCCTGCTGTTGCTCGACACGAAGGATCTGCGCGCGCTGCTCCAGCACGCGGGCGACCACGCGCAGGAGTTCCAGACGAACTACGGCAACGTGTCGGCGGCGTCGATCGGCGCGATCCAGCGCGGTTTGCTCGCGCTCGAGCAGCAGGGCGGCGACAAGTTCCTCGGCGAGCCGATGCTGAACGTCGACGACCTGCTGCAGACCGACGGCAACCGCGGCGCGGTCAACATCCTGGCGGCCGACCGGCTGATGCAGTCGCCACAGCTCTACGCGACGCTGCTCCTCTGGCTGCTGGCCGAGCTCTACGAGCGGCTGCCCGAGGTCGGCGACCCCGACAAGCCGAAGCTCGTGTTCTTCTTCGACGAGGCGCACCTCCTCTTCAACGACGCGCCGAAGGTGCTGCTGGACCGCATCGAGCAGGTGGTGCGGCTGATCCGCTCCAAGGGCGTGGGCGTCTATTTCGTCACGCAGAACCCGCTCGACGTGCCGGACGTCGTGCTGGGGCAGCTCGGCAACCGCGTCCAGCACGCGCTGCGCGCATTCACGCCGCGCGACCAGAAGGCGGTGAAGACCGCCGCGCAGACGATGCGCGCGAATCCGAAGATCGACACCGAGAAGGCGATCACCGAGCTCGGCGTCGGCGAGGCGCTGATCTCGTTCCTCGACGATAAGGGCCGCCCCACCATCGTCGAGCGTGCCTATGTGATGCCGCCCGCCTCGCGGATCGGCCCGATCACGACGGACGAGCGCAACGCGGTGATGGCCGCGTCGCCGGTCAAGGGCATCTACGAGAAGACCGTCGACCGCGAGTCGGCCTACGAAAAGCTCAAGGGTCGCGCAGTGACGTCCGCCGACACCGCGGCCGCAGGTGGCGCTCCGGCAGGCGGCGGGATCTGGGACTCGGTCAAGGGGTCGCTCGGGGGCCTGATGACCGGAACCGGGCGCAAGGACAGTCTCGTCGAGGCGGTCGCGAAGAGCGCCGCGCGAACCGTTGGCTCGACAGTCGGCCGCGAGCTCGTGCGCGGCGTGCTGGGATCGCTGCTCGGCAAACGCCGCTAGCCGCGGTCCCGCCCAGCCGACGTTACGCCCGCCGGCGTCGCACGCCGCCTGCCGCCAGGAGCCCGGCGGCAACGAGTGCGAGCGTCGCGGGCTCCGGGACGGTGGTCGGGCCGGCCGTGTAGGTCAGAGTGGAGAAATCCAGCGCTGCGCCGTTGCCGACATTGGGCGTGCAGGGGGTCGTTCCGCCTACCGCACCGCACAGCGCCGGCCCGTCCAGCCGCATCGCGAACGTCGCGACGCCATCGGCGAGCTGCGCAAGCGCCGGGCCCGTCAGCGTCAAGGCAAACACGTCGTACTGCGACGCCGTACCTATGCCCACCGCTTCCATCAGCGCGTCGAGGTCGGCCGCGAAATCGACACCGTCCAGGGTGAAAGACGTGAGCTGGTGACCGGGTGCTGCGCTGTCGTGATCCCAGATGCCGAAGGCGATGGACGCCGCCGAGACGGGTTCAGGCGCGAAGCTGAACTGCCACGACACGATGAACGGGCCCGGCGTCGCCTGCTGTTCCGTGTCACCGCCGAAAAACAGCCCGAACGGCGTCGGCTCGCCCGTCTGTGGCGCCAGGAATTCGGCGATCCCGCCGAACAGCAGGGCACCGCTCTGGAAATCCTGGTTGCCGAGGGTGATCGTCGCGGACGACGCCGGACCGGCGCAAAGCACACCCCCGACGGCGGCGGCCGCGCCGAGCCGCTTCAGTAACGCCCGGGATGAATTCACGTAATTTCCCATGGGTTGGCGACGATAAAGCAACCTACGGGCCATCGCGTTCAAGTACTTGATAACGAACCAAAAGATGCGACTACACGCCGGCTATGCCAGCAGCATTGTAATGTCCGCCGACAGGGGTCGGCGGTACTTGTTGGGACCGGTGTGGCGACCGCGTGCCGGCCTCTCGCGGGCGCTAGCGTCCCGCGCTTTCCATCTGCGCGAAAACTTCCTCAGCCATGTGGAAAGCGGAGTTGGCGGCCGGAACGCCGGCATAAATCGCGCATTGCAGGAGCACTTCCTTGATCTCGTCGCGCGTGACGCCGTTGTTGAACGCGGCGCGCACGTGCAGCTTGAACTCGTCGCTGCGGTTCAGCGCGACCATCAGTCCGAGCGTCAGGAGGCTGCGGGTGTGGCGCGGAAGGCCCGGCCGCGTCCAGATCTCCCCCCACGCGTAGCGCGTGATGAGGTCCTGGAACTCGTCGTTGAACTCGGTGCGCTTGGTCAGCGAGCGGTCGACATGCGCGTCGCCGAGCACACCGCGGCGGACTTTCATCCCTGCTTCGTAGCGTTCGCGATCGTCCATCGTTCGGTCCTCGGTGGTGCAAGCTCAGGCGGCCAGGAATTTCGTGAGGGCACGCGTGAAGTCGGCTTCCGCCTCGACGTTCGAGAGATGGGCGGCCGCAAGCTCGACGTACTGCGCGCCGGCGATCTTGTCGGCGAGAAACCGGCCGGCGGCCGGCGGCGTTGCGGCGTCATGCGTGCCGGCAATCACGAGCGTGGGCGCAGCGATGCGCTCGGCGGTCGACGCGCTGATCCATGTCGCGCACGGCCGCGCAGGACGCGATGTAACCGTTCGCGGGCGTGGTGAGGAGCATGTTGCGCGAACTGGCGATCGGCGTCCGGCGCGGCGGCAACGAATGCCGGCGTGTACCACCGCGCGACCACGCCGTCGACGATCGCCGCCATGCCACCGTTCATCACCGCGTCGATCCGCGCGTTCCAGACGTCCGCGGCGCCGATTTGCGCCGCGGTGTTGCACAACGCGAGCCTGGCGATGCGCTGTGGTGCATTCGCGCCCAGCCACTGCCCGACCATGCCGCCCATCGACAGTCCGCAGAACATCGCGCGATCGATTCGGAGCGCGTCGAGCAGCCCCAGCGCGTCGCGCGCGAGCCAGTGCGATCGTCGTACGGCCCGTGCGTCACTGCCGACTGTCCGTGCCCGCGGCTGTCGTAGCGCAGCACGCGATAGCGCGCGGCGAGCGCGGGGATCTGCGGGTCCCACATGCCGAGGTTCGTGCCGAGCGAGTTCGACATCAGCAGGACCGGCGCGTCGTCCGGCCCGTCGAAGCGATAGTGAATTCGCGCACCGCTGACGTCGGCAAAGGGCATGGTCGAAATCCTCTCGCTCTAGTGACGCGCGAGCGCGCGATCGATGAACGTGTCGGTGACGCCGAGATAATGACCCGGATCGAAGATCGTGGCGAGCGCCGCATCGTCGAGGATCGGCGCGAAGCTGCGGCTCGTCGCGGACGGCGTCGCGCAGATGCTGGCCTTGCGCTGCCGCGCGCTTGCACGCTGCGCCGACCAGCGCGTGCGCCGCGTCGCGGCCGAGCGCGGGCGCCGCCGCCATCTGCACGGCCTCGGCGAAGATCTGCCCGCGCGACGCGTCGAGATTCGCGCGCATCTTCGCCGGATCGACGTCCAGTTCCGCGACGACGCCCGTCATCGCGTCGAGCGCGCCGGCGGCGAGCATGCAGATTTCCGGCAGCGTGTCCCATTCGGCGGGCCAGTTGCCGAGCCCGCGCTCGTGCTCCTGCACCGCGGCGGCGAGCATCGTCGCCACGAGATTGGGCACGCGCACCGCGGCGGCGAGCGCCATTGCGGCACCGACGGGATTGCGCTTGTGCGGCAGCGTCGACGAGCCGCCGCGGCCGGGCGCCGCCGGCTCGAACGCCTCGGCCACCTCCGTCTGCGCGAGCAGCGCGACGTCGCGCGCAAGCTTGCCGAGCGTCGCCACGATGAGGCCGAGCGTGGTCGCGACTTCGCAGATGTTGTCGCGCTGCGTGTGCCACGGCGAGTCCGCGACGTCGAGCCGAAGCTCCGCCGCCAGCGCCGTCTCGACGTCGATGCCGCGCGCGCCGAGCGACGCGAGCGTGCCCGCCGCGCCGCCGAACTGCAGCACCGCGATGCGCGGACGCAGCGTTGCGATGCGCTCGCGATGGCGGTCGACGGCGGCGAGCACCGCCGCGAGCTTGAGTCCCAGCGTCACCGGCAGCGCCTGCTGCATCCAGGTGCGCCCCACCATCGGCGTCGCGCGGTGCGCACGCACCTGCGTCGCGAGGGCGGAGGACAGCCGGTCGACGCCGTCGTCGATCAGTGCGAGCGCTTCGCGCAGTTGCAGCACGAGACCCGTGTCGATCGCGTCCTGGCTGGTTGCGCCCCAGTGAACATAGCCGCGCGCCTCGGGATCGATCTCGGCGACGCGCCGCGTGAGCGCGGCCACCAGCGGGATGGCGAGGTTGCCGGCGTTGCGCGCGCCCGCCGCCAGTGCCGCGAAGTCGTAACCGGCAGCGTCGCAGCACTGGACGATCGACAGCGCGGCCGCGCGGCGGGATGACGCCCGTCGCCGCCTCGGCGCGGGCGAGCGCCGCCTCGAAGTCGAGCATGCCCTGCACGCGCGCGGCGTCGCAGAACGCGGCGCGCATGGCGTCGGTGGTGAACAGCATGTCGAGCATTGTCGCGTCTTCCCCTCACCCCATCCCTCTCCCCGCTCGCGGGGAGAGGTGCCCGAAGGGCGGTGACGGGCACCCGTTCGCGTCAGACGTCGAAGAATACCGTTTCGTCCGGTCCCTGCAAGTTGATGTCGAACTGGTAGACGACCTGACCCTTGCGGACCTCGCGCTGAGCGATCAGCGTCTTGCGCCGTGTTTCCCACTCGATGATGTTCAGCACCGGGTCCTTGGCGTTCGCCGCGGCCTCGTCGGAGAAGTACATGCGCGTCGCGAGGCCGATGTTGATGCCGCGCGCGACGATCCAGAAATTCACGTGCGGCGCCATCGGGCGCTTGTTGCGGCCCATCACCGCGCCCGGCTTGATCGTGTCGAACGCGTACACGCCGGTGTTGAAATCGGAGCAGCCGCGTCCCCAGCCACGGAACGACTTGTCGATCGGCTTCACCTGCTTGTCGCCCGGGTGGTTGTACTTGCCCGCCGCGTTCGCCTGCCAGATCTCGATCAGCACGTCGCGCACCGGCGTGCCCGAGCCGTCGATCACGCGGCCTTCGATGCGAATGTGCTCGCCCTTCGTCTTCGGGCCGGCCAGCACGTTGGTGAAGTTCTTGTGGAAGATGTCGAAGCCGGCTTGCTTGGGCGCGAGGCCGATGTGGACGTACGGTCCCGCCGTCTGCGACGCCGTTTCCTTCATGTAGGGAAGCTCGTGCACCTTCATGGTCACTCCCGCGCCATCGCGTCGTCGGATTGCACCGGGTTCTCGAACCACGTCGCGCGCGAGCCGCGCAGCACGACGTCGAACCGATACGCCAGCGAGTCGAGTTGCACGCCGGCGTTGCGGTCGAGCGGCGCGATCAGCTGCTTCACCGCGGCCTCGTTCGGGATCGAGCGCAGGATCGGGCAGGTCGCGATCAGCGGGTCGCCTTCGAAGTACATCTGCGTGATGAGCCGCTGCGCCCAGCCGGTGCCGGACAGCGAATAGTGGATGTGCGCAGGGCGCCAGTCGTTGACGTAGTTGCGCCACGGATACGGCCCCGGCTTGATCGTCCGATAGACATAGTGGCCGTCGTCGTCGGTGAGCGTGCGTCCGCACCCGCCGAAGTTCGGGTCGATCGGCGCGATGTAGCTGTCCTTCTTGTGCCGATAGCGGCCGCCGGCGTTCGCTTGCCAAACCTCGACGAGCGCGTTACGCACCGGCCGGCCGTTCTCGTCCCATATATAGCCGTGAACGATGATCCGCTCGCCGATCGGCAGGCCGTCCTTCGCGTAGTTCATGATGAGATCGTTGTCGAGCGGACCGAGCTCGTCGTGCGAGAACACGGGGCCGGTGATCTCCGACAGCGAGTTCTGCAGCGAGATCAGCGCCTTCTGCGGCGAGCGCAGCACGCTGGTCTTGTACGCCGGCGTGAGCGCCGGCGGGTGGAGCGTCCGGTCGCGCTGGTAGAACTCGCCGTAGGGCGGCGTCGAAGGCTTCATTTGAACTCCCGGTTGCGGACGCGCCTCACACGCGCTCGATGATCATCGCGATGCCCTGCCCGACGCCGATGCACATCGTGCACAGCGCGTAGCGGCCACCGGTGCGCATCAGCTGGTACGTCGCCGTCGTGACGAGCCGCGCGCCGCTGGCGCCGAGCGGATGACCCAGGGCGATCGCGCCGCCGTTCGGATTCACCTTCGGCGAGTCGTCCGGCAGGCCATGGTCGCGCGTCACCGCGAGCGCCTGCGCTGCGAACGCCTCGTTCAATTCGATCACGTCCATCTGGTCGATCGTCAGCTTCGCCTTCGCGAGCACCTTGCGCATCGCGGGCGACGGGCCGAAGCCCATGATCCGCGGCGCGACGCCGGCGGTGGCCGCGGCGACGATGCGCGCCTTCGGCGTCAGCCCGTAGCGCTTCGCCGCCTCCGCCGACGCGAGCAGCGTCGCGCATGCGCCGTCGTTGACGCCGGAAGCATTGCCGGCGGTCACCGTGCCGTCGGGCCGCACGACGCCCTTCAGCTTGGCGAGCGCCTCGAGCGTGGTCGCGCGCGGATGCTCGTCCTGCTTGAACACGATCGGATCGCCCTTCTTCGACGGAATCGTCACCGGCACGATTTCCTCGGCCAGCCGTCCGGCTGCGATGGCATCGGCCGCGCGCTGCTGGCTGCGCAGCGCGAACGCGTCCTGATCGGCGCGGCTCACCTTGAATTCGGTGGCGACGTTCTCGGCAGTCTCGGGCATCGAGTCGACGCCGTATTTCGCTCTTCATCAACGGATTGACGAATCGCCAGCCGATCGTCGTGTCCTCGACCTTCGCGACGCGCGAGAACGCGCTGTCGGCCTTGCCCATGACGAACGGCGCGCGCGTCATGCTCTCGACGCCGCCGGCGATCATCAGCGCCGTCTCGCCGCTCTTGATCGCGCGCGCGGCGATCGCGATCGCGTCGAGGCTGGAGCCGCACAGGCGATTGACCGTCGTGCCCGGGACTTCCTGCGGCAGCCCGGCGAGCAGCAGCGACATGCGGCCGACGTTGCGGTTGTCCTCGCCGGCCTGGTTGGCGCAGCCGTACACGACGTCCTCGACGGCGCCCCAGTCGACGCTCGCGTTGCGCTCGATCAGCGCCTTCAGCGGAATCGCGCCGAGATCGTCGGGGCGCATGGACGCCAGCGCGCCGCCGTAGCGGCCGAACGGCGTGCGGATGGCGTCGCAGAGAAATGCTTCTTCCATGTCCGTGTCCTCGGTCAGGCGGCGGCGCGCTGCGCGGCCATCGTCAGCGGAACGCCGGAGAGCTTGGTGAGCTCGGGCAGCGTCATCCCGTCGACCATTTCGATCACTTTCAGTCCCTGCGGCGTGACGTCGATCACCGCGAGGTCCGTGTAGATGCGGTTGACGCAGCCAAGTCCCGGTGACCGGATACGTGCACTTGTCGACGATCTTCGACTTCGCCCTTCTTTGTCTGATGCTCCATCATCACGTAGACGCTCTTCGCGCCGATCGCGAGGTCCATCGCGCCGCCGACGGCGGGAATGGCGTCCTTCGCGCCGGTGTGCCAGTTGGCGAGATCGCCCGCCCACCGAAACCTGAAACGCGCCGAGCACGCAGCAGTCGAGATGCCCGCCGCGCATCATCGCGAACGAATCGGCATGGTGGAAGAACGACGCGCCGGGCAGCGCCGTCACCGGCTGCTTGCCGGCGTTGATGAGGTCGGCGTCCTCGGCGCCGGCTTCCGGCGCCGGGCCCATGCCGAGCAAGCCGTTCTCGGTGTGCAGGATGATCTCGCGGTCCTTCGGCAGATGGTTCGCGACCATCGTCGGCAAGCCGATGCCGAGGTTGACGTAGGCGCCGTTCGGAATGTCGCGCGCGACGCGCGCGGCCATCTGTTCGCGGGTGTAGCGGTTCATGATGTGCTCCTCTTCTGTTCGTGCTGCGCGATCGCGGCGCCGCTCAGTGGGCTCTCAGTGGGCTTTCAGGCGGCAGCGCCGGGTTGCGACACCAGCTTCACGGCCGCCGGCACCTCGACCACGCGCTTGACGAAAATCCCCGGTGTGACGACTGCCTCCGGATCGAGGTCGCCGAGGTTCACGACCTCGCGTACCTGCGCGATGGTGCATTTCGCGGCGGAAGCCATGATCGGTCCGAAGTTGCGCGCCGTCTTGCGATACACGAGGTTGCCCCAGCGGTCGCCGCGCAGCGCCTTGATCAGCGCGAAGTCGGCGCGGATCGGATGCTCGAGCACGTAGTTGCGCCCGTCGATCACGCGCGTCTCCTTGCCTTCGGCGAGCAGCGTGCCGAAGCCGGTCGGCGTGAAGAACGCGCCGATGCCGGCGCCCGCCGCGCGGATGCGCTCCGCCAGATTGCCCTGCGGCACGAGCTCGAGCTCGATGTTGCCGGCCCGATAGAGCGCGTCGAAGACGTACGAATCGGTCTGGCGCGGGAACGAGCAGATGATCTTGCGCACGAGCTTCGCCTTCAACAGCGCCGCGAGGCCCGTGTCGCCGTTGCCGGCGTTGTTGTTGACGATCGTGAGCTCGCGCGGACCGCGCAGGATCAGCGCATCGATGAGCTCGGATGGCATGCCGGCCGTGCCGAAGCCGCCGATCATCACCGTGGCGCCGTCCGCAATGTCCGCGACCGCGGCCGCGGCGCTGGGAACGATTTTGTCGATCATGGTTTCCTCGGGGAGCTGAGCCGCGCGGTCGTCATGCCGCGCTTCGGCAACACTTGGTGATTGGTGTCATCGATTGGCACCGTGTTTGGCGCCATCTTTTGGCACCGTCTCTTGGCGCCAGCATGTGTGCGATTATCGCACGCATGTTCGTATATCGAACAAAGTATAGGTCTGCGGCCACCACGCGGTCAACGGCGGGCGCGGAAAATTGCGTTCGGTTATCGCGCGGCTGCCCGCAGCTAGGTGACATGGCGCCCGTCGGCTTCATCGCGCGCGCAGCGCCTCGATGACCGGCGCCGTGTCGGGGCGAACGCCCCGCCAGAGCAGGAACGATTCGGCCGCCTGCGCGACGAGCATGCCGAGCCCATCCGCCAGCGCTGGCCGCGCCCGAGGCCCGCGCGCTGACCAGAAAGCTCGTCGGGCGATCGCCGTAGACCAGGTCATAGGCGAGTGCGCCAGGCGCGAACACGCCGTCGGGCAACGGCGGAACGGCGCCCTCGAGACTTGCCGAGGTCGCGTTGATCACGACATCGAACGCCTCCCCCGCGACATCGCCGTAGCCGCCGCCGTGCACGGGTCCTTGCGACCCGAATCTACGGACGAGCTCGTGCGCCTTTTCTACCGTCCGGTTGGCGATCGCGAGTGACGCCGGGCGCTCGCGCAGCAGCGGTCCGACCACGCCGCGTGCGGCGCCGCCGGCGCCCATCAGCAA
Organism: uncultured beta proteobacterium; assembly: GCA_963851465.1. Taxonomy (GTDB): domain Bacteria; phylum Pseudomonadota; class Gammaproteobacteria; order Burkholderiales; family Casimicrobiaceae; genus VBCG01. The sequence continues at coordinate 21,835 of CAWKPJ010000011.1, read as the reverse complement.
CACCCGCTTTCCGGCAAGCGGCACGCGGAGGCGCAGCGTGATGTCGGACACGAGCCCCGCGCCGTCGGTGTTGTCGCCGAGCGCACGGTCGCCGTCGAAGCGCAGCGTGTTGACTGCGCCGGCTTCCTGCGCACGCTGGCTGCGCTCGTTTGCAAGCGCGAATGCCTCCAGCTTGAACGGGACGGTGACGTTGAGTCCGCGCCCGCCCGCGGCGCGGAAGGCGGCAACGGTGGCGCCGAAGCCGTCGAGCGGCGCAAGGATGGCGTCGTAGACGAGGTCCTCGCCGGTCTGGCGTGCGAAGGCCGCATGAATCCGCGGCGATTTGGTCTGCGCGATCGGATGGCCCACGACGGCGTAACGGTCGGTCATCGAAGACTGCCTCTATGTGCTGCGCTGGGCCTGCGCCGCCAGTCGCGCCGGCGCGTTCTGCGCGCCGTAGCCGTCGTACGCGCCGCCGCGCTGGACGATCTCGAAGAAGAAGCGATCGTCGAAGCTTTGTGAATACGCATGAAAGTAGTCGCCCGCGGACGTGCGCTCGTAGACGATGCCGCGCTCGCGCATGCGCGCGACCAAGTCGGGCGCGAGATCGAAACGAGCGGCGAGATCGTCGTAATAGTTGGGGGAGATCGCGACGAAACGGGCGCCATTGTCGGCGAGCCGCGCCATCGTGGCAAAGATGTCGTCGGTGGCGAACGCGATGTGATGAACGCTGGCGCCTCCTTGCACGGCGATGGCGCGCGCCATCTGCGTGCTGCGGCTTTGCGAGACGTTCAGCACCATGCGCACGGCGCGATCGGGTGTGGCGACGCCGCAGCTGCGAACCAGGCCGAACGGATCGGACAGCTCGAGGCTCTCGCCGGTTTCCATGCCGAGCACCGCGCGGCAGAACAGGATCCAGCTGTCGAGGGACTCGACCGGCAACCCCATCGCGACGTGGTCGACGCGCGTCAGGCCCGCGCCGGTCTCGTCCGCCTGCGACGCGGCCATCAGATCGAAGTCGGATTCGAACATCGCGCCCGAGCTCGCTGTCGCGGGCACGAAATAGACCAGGCTCCCGCCGGGCGTGCGCACTGCCGGGATCGTGAGCTCGTTCGGCCCCAGCCGGCCGTCGAAGCGCGCGCACTGGAGCGCGGTCGCGCGGTTGAGCGCGCGCACGCTGTCGTCCGTCGCGACGCCGATGGCGCAGACCGACGGCCCGTGTTCGGCGTAGTGCAGGCGCGCGAACGAATCGGGCTCCGCGTTGAGAATGAGGTTGATCGCGCCCTGGCGGTAGAGCGTGACGTGCTTCGACCGGTGCCGGCCCGCACGCCGGAACCCGAGCGCTTCGAGCACGTTGTCGAGCAGCCATTCGCTCGCTTCGTCGACGGCGAACTCGAGGAACGCGAAGCCGGAAAGCCGTGGCACTGCCGGCGGGTCGAACAGCTCGATCCGCTCGAGCGTTCGAATCCTTGCGGCGCGCGGCACGGTGCTGTCCCCGGCGTCGTGCGCCATCCGCTGCCGGGTCTGCGCCTCGCAATAGAGGATCGACTGCATCGCGTCGACAGCGGTGCGCCGGTTGGGCACCTCGCGGAACACGTCGTTGAAGATCTCGAGCGAAAAAGGTCCGGTGTACCCCGCGACCAGCACCTGCTCCAGGAAACGCGGCAGGTCGAACTGGCCCTGCCCCGGAAAGCAGCGGTAGTGCCGGCTCCACTGGAGCACGTCCATCGCGAGGCGCGGCGCGTCCGCCATCTGCAGGAAAAAGATCTTCTCGCCGGGAATGGCCGCGATGCCTTCCGGATCGTCGCCCAGCGAAAGGATGTGAAAGCTGTCGATGACGATGCCGAGGTGCGGATGATCGGCGGCCTTGACGATCGACCACGCGTGCTCGTAATGACTGACGTGCCGCGACCACGCGAGCGCCTCGTAGCCCACGCGCAGATTGCGCCGCGCGGCGCGATCCGCGAGCTCGTGGAGCTGCGCCGCAATCCGCGCGTCGTCGGTGACGGCGCCGGGCGATGCATTCGCGCAGACGAGGATCATCGGCGCACCCAGCGTCTGCATGATGTCGAACTTGCGCTCCGCGCGGTCGAGATTGCGCCGGAACTGCGCGTCGGTCGTCGCATCGAGGTCGCGAAACGGCTGGTAGAGATCAATGCCGAGGCCGCGGTCGTCGGCCATTCGCTTCAATTCCGCGGGCGTGCCGGGAAAGTTGATCAGGTCGTTCTCGAACACCTCGATGGCGTCGAAGCGCGCCGCCGCAATCGCGTCGAGCTTGTCGACGAGAGCGCCGCTTACCGAAACCGTCGCGATGCATTTGCGCATGGCGTGTCTACCTGACGGATGTCCCGGCCGGAATTCGGTTTCGCGTCACAGGGTGTCCAGCAGCAGCCGCGTCTTTTCCAGCATCTGCCGCGTGCGCGGCACTGCCGGAAGCGTTCGTGTCAGCGCCTGCATGGGGATCTCGAGTGACAGCGGCACGTCGCGCGGAACAGCGAGCAACATGCCGCGCAGATCGAGCCCGCCATCGCCCGGCATCAGCCGCTCGGCGCGCGCCTGGAAGAGGAGCGTCTCGAGGTCCTTCGGGCGCGTTGCCGGCGCGTCGCAAAGCTGCATGTAGCGCAGGCGCGACACCGGCGCCGCAGCGATGCTCGCCGGGACGTCGCCCGCACGATCGAAGTGGATCGCATCCATCAACACGCCGGCATTGCCGCGCCCCGCGGCGGCCACGATGCGCGCACCCTGCTCGAAGGTCTTCACGTCGGTCCACGGCATCGGTTCGAGGTTGGCGGCGATGCCGTATTCGGCCGCGAGATCGCAGAATGCCGCGAACGATGCGGTCAGGCGCGCTTCGTCCGGGTCGTTGCCGGCGATCAGCGCCTCGCGCGCGCCGAACCGCGCGCCCGTTTCCAGCGCCGCGCGGTAGTCGGAGACCTTCGTGTCCGGCTTCAGCCGGAAGATCTCGATGTCGAGCACCGGGAGGCCGGTGTCGGCGATGCGCCGCTCGGTTTCGCGCGCGAGCGGCGTGTCACCGACGATCGCGTGCTGGACTTCGGTCGGCGTCGCCGGAAGCAGCCGCAACCCGATCGCGTCGTAGCCCGCTTCGCGCGCGCACGACACCATCTCGGGCGGCGAGAGCTCCAGCACCGTCAGCGCGGCGAGTCCGATCTTGCGCGGCATGCTCTTGCAGGTCAGGCCGCGGCAGCGGGTTTCGCGTGACCGCCGAGGAACAGCCGGTTCAGGTCCGGATCCTTGAGCAGCTCGGAGGCCGGGCGATCGAGCGCCAACCGCCCCATCTCCAGCACCAGCGCGCGATTCGAGTACTTGAGTGCCGTGCGCACGTTCTGCTCGACCATCAGCACCGTCGTCCCGGCGTCGGCCAGCCCGCGCAGCAGCGTCATCACTTCCTGGACGAGCTTCGGCGACAGTCCGATCGACGGCTCGTCGATCAGCAGCACCCGCGGTCGCAGCAGCAATGCACGCGCGATCTCGAGCTGCTTCTGCTCGCCGCCCGACATCGTCGACGCCTGGTTGTCGATCCGCTCCTTTATCCGCGGAAACCGTGTGAGCGCCTCCTCGATGCGGCCCGGCAACTCGCCACGCGGCAGCGTGATGCCGCCGAGCTCCAGGTTGTGCCGCACTGACAGCGACCCGAACAGGTTGCGGCCCTGCGGAACGAACGCGATGCCGTCGGCAAGCAATTCCCGCTGCGACTTGCCGTTCACGCGCTTGCCTTCGAAGCGCACTTCGCCCGAACGTGGGACCAGCATCCCGAACAACGTCTTCAGCACCGTCGACTTGCCGGCGCCGTTCGGGCCGATCAGCAGCGAGATCTCGCCCTTGCGCGCATCCAGCGTGGTTTCGTTGAGGATGGTGAGGCTCGGCGTATAGCCGGCGACGACCTTGTCGAACTCGATGATCTTTTCATTGGCCATGTCGGTCTCCGCCTCGATTTCCCACTCAGTTTCCAAGATACGCTTCGAGCACTTCGCGGTTCGCCTGCACTTCGGCAGGCGGACCTTCAGCCAGCACCTTGCCCTCGACCATGCAGATTACGTGCGGGCAGAGCTTCATGATGAAGTCCATGTTGTGCTCGATCACGACGAAGCTGCCCCCTTGGGTCTTGTTCAGCTCCACGAGACGGTCGTGGAGCTGGTCGACGAGGCTCGGATTGACGCCGGCGCACGGCTCGTCGAGCAGCACGAGCCGCGGCGCCGGCATGAATGCCATCGCGATGTCGATCAGCTTCTGCTGACCGTACGACAGCGTGCCCGCCTTCAGGTGCGCGACGTGCTTCAACCGGAACAGCTCGATCATCTCGTCGGCGTGACGCCCGAGACCCGCGTCGGACGGCGCGAACAGGCGGCTGGCCAGCGTGCCCTTGAACTCCTGCGCGGCTGCAATCAGGTTGTCGCGCACCGACAGATGGGTGAACACCTGCAGCGTCTGGAACGTGCGGCCGACGCCGCGCCGCGACAGCTCGAGCGGCGACATGCCGGTGATGTCCTCGCCGCAGAACTCGACCTTGCCCGCCGTCGGCTGGATCTGCCCGAGGATGCTGTTGAACAGCGTCGTCTTGCCCGAGCCGTTCGGCCCGATGACGCCGACGATCTCGCCGGGGCCCACGCTCATGCTGACGCCGTCGACGGCCTTGATCGCGCCGTACTGCTTCTTCATGTCCTTGACTTCGAGGAAGGGTGTCATTTGACACCTCCCTTCCTGGCGAACTTCTCCGGAATCGACAGCAGACCTCCCGGCAGCCAGATCATCAGCGCGACCACCGCGAAGCCGAACACCGCGAGGTACCAGTTCTGCATGAAGCGCAGCCATTCGGGCAGCAGCACGATGATCACCGTGCCGAGCACCGGACCGAGGAACTTGCCCGAGCCGCCGACGATCACCGCCAGCAGCATCATCAGCGACCACGAGAAGTGGAACGGCGCCGGCTCGATGAACTGCACGAGCGCCGCGAAGAACGTCCCGGCGACCCCCGCGCATGCCGCGCCGATCGCAAAGGCGAGCAGCGTGTAGGCGGTGATGTTGACACCCAGGCTCTCGGCGCGGATCGGGTTGTCGCGCAGCGCCGCAAACGCGCGTCCCCATGGCGAGCGCAACAGCCACCAGAGCAGCCCGATGACCAGCAGCGTGAAGAACAGCGTGAACCAGAAGAACGGCAGCGCGGGCTCGAGCGAATAGCCGAACAGCGATGGCCGCGGGATGCCCGAGATGCCGAACGTGCCGCCGGTGATCTTCTCCTCGTTGCGCATGACGAGATAGATCAGGATGTTGAAGCCGAGCGTGGCGAACGCGAGGTAATGGTGCTGGACGCGCAACGCCGGGAAGCCCAGCGCCAGGCCGACGGCGAAGCATGCGACCGCCGCGATCGGCAGCATGACGAGGAACGGCAGTCCCGCCTTCATGCCGATCGCCGCGATGTACGCGCCGATGCCGAGGAACGCGGCCTGGCCGAGCGACATCTGCCCGGCGTAGCCGACGGTGAGGTTCAGCCCGAACGTCGCCATCAGGTACACGCAGAACAGCGTGCACAGATAGACGCCGTAGCTCTTGAGGAACAGCGGCAGGACCGCGAAGGCGACGACCGCCGCCACCAGCCCGACTCTCTGCATGTTGGTGTTCATACCTTGCGCTCCTCGGCCTTGCCGAGCAGGCCTTCGGGACGGAACAGGATCACGAGCATGAACAGCACGAGCGCGACCCCTTCCTTGTACGCCGGCGAGAAATAGAACCCGACGACGTTCTCGAGGATGCCGATCAGCACGCCGCCGAGCAGCGCGCCGCGCGTCTGGTTGAAGCCGCCGATGATCGCCGCGAAGAATGCCTTCTGTCCGATCGAGTCGCCCATGTCGAACTTGGCGAGGTACGTCGGCGTCACCAGCAGCGCGGCGACGACGGCGAGCATCGGCGTTGATCAGGAAGACGTAGAGCACCATCCGCTTGACGTTGATGCCGAGCACCTTCGCCGCGTCGGTATTCTGCGCACACGCCTGCATCGCGCGTCCGGTCACCGTCTTGTTGAGGAACATCTGCAGCCCGTAGACGATCAGGCCGGCGATCACCAGCGTGCCGAGGTCCGCGTAGGAAATCTGCACGCCCCCGATCGACCATTGCCCGGCCATGAACGGGCTCGGGAACGGATGCGCTTCCGCGCTGTAACCCGCTTTCACCAGCTGTTTCAGGCCGATCGACAGGCCGAGCGTCGCGATGACGAGCGGGATCACGCCGTGCTTGATCAACGGGTCGACGATCGCCCACTTGAATCCGACGCCGAGCACCAGCATCGCCGCAACGCAGGTCAGCAGGAACGCGAGCCACAGCGGCGCGCCGAACGCGATGCAGAACAGCATCCCGAACGCCGGCAGCATGACGAATTCGCCTTGCGCGAAGTTGATCGTCCCCGACGCCTGCCACAGCAAAGTGAAGCCCAGCGCCGCGAGCGCGTAGATCGCGCCTGTCGCGGTGCCGGACACCAGAAGTTGGATCAGGTCCCCCATGATGCGTCCTCCTCGCTCGTCGTCGCAGCGGTGATCAGAACGGCGTTGCCGGCGGCAGCGTCGTCGTCACCACTTGCTTGCCGTTCTTGATCTCGACCAGGTAGCTGACGCGGTCCGGATCGCCCTTGGCGTCGAAACGCACGTCCAGCAGCAGTCCGGGTTGGTCCTTCACGCGCAGCACCGCGCCGTGCAGCGCCGCGGCCAGCGCCTTCGGGTCGACCTTGCCGATCTTCTCGGTGACCGACTTGATGATGTAAGGCGTCATGTAGCCCTGCAGGCCGTTGTGGTCGGGCTTGAACTTGTACTCCTTCTCGAACTTCTCCGCGAACGCCTTGACCTCCGGCTGCGGCGCGTCGGCGGTGAGTGCGACGTGGCCGACGACGCCATTGGCCGCGTCTCCCGCGAGCTCGATCACCTTCTGGTTGACGATCGTCGTGTCGCCGACGATCGGCTTCGTATAGCCCTGCTTGCGCAGTTCGCGGACGAGCCGCGCCGACTCTTCCTCGTTGGTGTACGCGAACAGCACGTCGCCCGGCGACTGCTTGACCTTCAGCACCGGGCCGGAGAAGTCGACCTGGTTCTGGTCGGTCGAGATGTCGGCGCCGATCTTCATGCCGAGCGCCTGCGCCGCCTTGATGAACTCGTCGCGGCCGCCTTTGCCGAAGTCGTTGTTGATGTAGATGACGTCGACCGTCTGCGCCTTCAGCACGTCCTTGATGTACTTCGCCACCTTGGGCATCGACGACGCCTGCGTGAAGTTCGTGCGGAAGATGTACGGATTGCCCTGCTGCGTGATGCCCGCGGCGGCCGCGCCGGTGAAGTTCGGGATCTCGGCGCGCTTGGTCTCGTTCATGCTGACGATCATCGACCCGGAGAAGATCGGCCCGACGACCGCGTAGGCGTTCATGTCGATCGCCTTCTGCGCGAGCGCCTTGGCCACGCTCGGGTTCGTCTGCGTGTCGAGAACCGTGAACTCCAGCTTGCGGCCGAGCACGCCGCCGCTCGCGTTGATCTCCTTGACGGCGAGGTCCATGCCGTTCTTCATGTTGTTGCCGACCGATGCGCCGGCACCGGACAGCTCGAGCAGGCCGACGATCGGGATCGGCTGGCCTTGCGCGGCCACCGTGGCGGACAGCGTGAGCGCCATCGAGGCGGCGAGGATACGCAGTGCGGACTTCATCAGGGCTCCTTGAGGTCGAGGCCGGCGCCAGGCTCCCGCCCGACAGGCGCGGTCCGGATACGGCGCTGAAAAGGTTGTCGGTTTGCGTTACTTGGCGGAGGCTGGCGGCAGCGTCGCGGTGACGACCTGCTTGCCGTTCTCGACCTTGACGAGGAAGCTTTCGCGGTCCAGGTCGCCGTTGTTGTCGAACGTCACGTCGAGCAGCACGCCCGGATAGTCCTTCGCCGAGATCTTCGCGCCGTGCATCGCCTTGGCGAACTCCTTGCCGTCGACCTTCTTGGTCTTCTCCGTGATCGCCTTGACGACGTACATGCCGCTGTAGCCCTTCATGCCGTTGTGGTCGCTCTTGTACTTGTACTCGGCCTGGAACTTGCGGTCGAAGTCCTTGATGGACTGCTGCGGCGCGTCGACGGTGAGGCCGACGTGGGCCAGCGCGCCGTTGGCGGCGTCGCCCGCCAGCTCGATCACCTTCTGGCCGGTCAGCGTCGTCTCGCCGATGATCGGCTTGTCGTAGCCCTGCTTCTTGAGCTCGCGCAGCACACGCGCCGACTCCTCCTCGGTCGTGTACACGAACACGGCGTCGGCGTTCGCCTGCTTGACCTTCAGCACGGCGCCGGAGAAGTCGACCTGCGCCGGATCGGTCGACACGTCGGCGACGATCTTGACGCCGGCGGCGTCGAGCGCCTTCTGCATCGCGTCGCGGCCGCCCTTGCCGAACTCGTTGTTGATCCAGATCATCGCGATGTTCTTCGCCTTGATCGTGTCCCTGATGTACTTGGCGACCTTGGGCATCGCCGTCGACTGCGTGAACGACGTGCGGAAGATGTACGGATTGCCCTGCTGCGTGATCGACGCCGCCTCGCCGCCGGTGAAGTTCGGGATCTCGGCGCGCTTGGTCTCCGCCATGCTGACGATGATCGAGCCGGAGAACACCGGGCCCATCACGACGTAGGCGTTCTGGTCGACGGCCTTCTGCGCGAGGCCCTTCGCGACGTTGGGCTGCGACTGCGTGTCCATCGACACGTACTCGATCTTGCGGCCGAGGAGGCCGCCGGCGGCGTTGATTTCCTTGACGGCGAGCTTGACGCCGTTGTCGAAGTTGGTGCCGGCGGTGGCTCCCGTGCCGGACAACTCGACCAGCCCGACGATCGGGATCGGTTGAGCGAAGGCGGGAATCGCAGCGGCGGCCGCCAGGACGGCGGCGAGTCGGGTAAGGCGTTTCATCGTTTCCTCCAGGTATGTGTATGTGTATGTGCAGCGTCGCAGCGTGCAGGTCCGGGGGTCAGGTCAGCATTGCGACAGCGCGAAGCTCCTCGGCGGTCACCTGACCGTAGCCGAAGAACTCGAGGTACAGCGGAATCTGCTCGAACAGCATGTCCGTGCCGATCTGCGTCATGCAGCCGCGCTCGCGCGCGGCACGCAGAAGCGGCGTGATCTCCTGCTTCATCACGACTTCGCCGACGAACGTCTTCGGCGACAGGCGCGACACGTCGACCGGCAGCGGGTCGGCAGCGTTCATGCCGAGCGGCGTGCCATTCACGACCAGGTCGAACCCCGACGGATCGCGCGTGTCGGTGCGCACTTCAAGCGAGGGATAGTGCTGGCGCAGGCGTTTTGCGAGTCCGTCGCGGCCTTCGGCGTTGTTGTCGTAGAGGGCGATCGTGCCGACGCCGGCCGCCGCAAGCGCCGCCGCGATCGCCGAGCCGACACCGCCCGTGCCGACGACGAGGCAGCGCGCGCCGCGTAGCGGAAACCCTTTGCGCTCGACGCCGCGCACGAAACCGGCGCCGTCGAAGAGATCGCCGTGGAGCGTGCCGTCGTCGCGGCGCAGGATCGCGTTGCAGGAGCCCGCCACCTTGACCGTCGTGCTGCAATCGTCGAGCAGGCCGACGGTCGTGACCTTGTGCGGCATGGTGACGAGCGCGCCGCGAATGTTGGTGAACCGGAAGACCGCCTTCAGCGTGACCGGATAGTCGGCCGCGCGCACGCCCATCGGCACGACGACGGCGTCGATGCCGGCGCTCTCGAAATACGGGTTGTAGATCATCGGCGCCTTGACCGGCGCGATGGGATCGCCGAAATGCGCGATCAGTGTCGTTGTGCCCCGAATCACAGCCCTGCCCCTCCAGCCGGACGCTTCCCGCTGTTGTGCACTACGCGGTTGTTCGACGGACCCGCCACGATACCCCTCCAAAGCTTGTTTTGTTGATCTGCTGTCTTGCTAACGGACAAGTTAGTACATAGAATGCGAAGCGTCAATGGCGATTATCGAATCTTTGTGCGATAATCGCCCTTACTGGAGGCGTTTGATTGCACGCCTCACACGAATCCGAGAACGCACCGCCACCCTTATCGAAAGCGAGAACCACGTGCCCGTAAAAAGATCTGCCGCCGCTGCTGCGGCACCCGCCACGGCAACGGCACCGACCGCCGCCGAGCCGTCGCCACCGTCGACCACGGTTGCGCCGCGCGCCAAGCCCGCTGCGGCCCCCTCCACGACGCCCACGGCCGCCGAGGAAATCCAGGCGCTCTCCGGCGACCCCAACTTCATGACGTCGCTCGCGCGCGGCCTTGCGGTGATCCGCGGCTTCTCGCAGCAGCGGCGCAAGATGTCCATCGCGCAGCTGAGCTTGCGCACCGGCATTCCGCGCGCTGCCGTGCGCCGCTGCCTGTACACGCTCGGAAAGCTCGGGTACGTCGGGAGCGAGGACGGCAGGATGTTCGCGCTGCGGCCGCAGATCCTCTCGCTCGGCCACGCGTACCTGTCGTCGGTGCCGCTGGTGATGGCGGCGCAGCCCATCCTCGACCAGGTGAGCGAGTCGATCCACGAGTCCTGCTCGCTGGCGATCCTCGACGGCGACGAGATCCTCTACGTCGCGCGCTCGTCGGCGAGCACACGCATCATGTCGATCGACCTGGGCGTCGGCAGCCGCCTGCCCGCGCACTGCACGTCGATGGGCCGCGTGCTGCTGGCCGGCATGGGGGAGCCGGAGCTCGCGACCTTTCTCCGGCGCGTCAAGCTGGCACCGTTCACGAATCGCACGATCGTCGCCAAGGATGCGCTCGCGCGACACGGTCGAGCGCGTGCGCAAGCAGCAGTACGCCGTCGTCGATCAGGAGCTCGAGATCGGATTGCGTTCGATCGCGGTTCCCGTCAAGGATTTCCGCGATCGCATATCGGCGGCGATCAACGTCAGCGTGCAGGCGCCGCGCGTGACGGTCGCGGAGATGGAGAGGACGTTCCTGCCAGCGCTACGCACCGCGGCCGACGAGCTCGGGATGTTGCTTGGTTGATGCCCGGGCGCCGGCGCCCGCGATCCCGCTCAGGCCGTCCGCGGTTTGACCGACGCAACCACCGTGCGGACGACGCTCTCCCGCCGCGCCGCGAGCGCCCCCGGTGACGCCATGTCGGCCTTGAAAATCACCGAGAACGTGTACTGGTTGGAGACGTTGTAGAAGCAGAGCGCGCTGATCGTCATGTGCAGGTCGACCGGATCGACGTCGCTGCGGAACGTCCCGTCGTGCCTGCCTCGCTCGACGATGCGCAGGATGGTGTCGATCGCCGGCAGGTTCAGCGCCTGGATCCGTGCCGACTGCTGCACGAAGCGCCCGTAGTGCAGGTTCTCGTTGCAGACCAGGCGCACGAACGCCGGGTTCTCCACGTGGCTGTCGAACGTGAAGCGCGTCAGTTCGGCGAGCGCGCGCTCCGGCGGGAGATGGTCGAGGCGATGATCGGCCTCGAGGTCGAGCTCGACGTGCCGAATGCTGCGATAGGCCTCTTCCAGCACCGCGACGTAGAGCCCTTCCTTGCTGCCGAAGTAGTAGTAGATCATCCGCTTGCTGGTGCGCGTCTTCGCGGCGATCTCGTCGATCCGCGCGCCGGCGAGCCCCTTGCTCGCAAATTCCCCCGTCGCGACGGCGATGATGTCGCGCTTCGTCTGCTCGGGATCGTTGGTCCGCGCGGGCTTTGCGCCGGCGGGCTCGTCGTCCGGCGGCGCCGCGTGCCGTTCGTGCGGCACAGGGGTCCGCGCACTCATAGTGGAAGGCCCACGTAGTTCTCCGCCAGCGACGTCGCGGCGGCGCGCGAATGGACGACGTAGTCGAGCTGCGAACGCTGCAGCTTGTACTGGAACGCGTCGCCGTCCGGGAACCGGTGGAGCATCGACGTCATCCACCACGAAAAATGCTCGGCGCGCCAGATCCGCCTGAGACACGTGTCGGAGTACGCGCGGAGCATCGCATCGTCGTTATCGCGGTAGCGCGCGGCGAGTGCGCATCGCCAGCACGTTGACGTCGGCGACGGCGAGGTTCATTCCCTTCGCCCCCGTCGGCGGCACGATGTGCGCCGCGTCGCCCGCGAGGAACAGGCGACCGAACTGCATCGGCTCCGCGACGAAGCTTCGCATGCCCGTGACCCCGCGCTCCAGGATGGACCCTTCGCGCAGCTTCCAGCCGTCGGCAGTCTCGAGGCGCGTGTGCAATTCGGACCATATCCTGTGATCCGGCCATCCGCCGAGGTCCTCGTCGGGCGCCACCTGAAGATAGAGCCGCGTGATCTCGGGAGAGCGCATGCTGTAGAGCGCGAAGCCGTGGTCGTGATACGCGTAGATCAACTCGTCGTGTGTCGGCGGCGCTTCGGCGAGGATGCCGAGCCACGCGAACGGGTAGACGCGCTCGAATGCGGTCACCACGCCAGCAGGTATCGCGCCGCGGCAAATGCCATGGAAGCCGTCGCAACCGGCGATGTAGTCGCAGGAGAGCCGGCGCGCGGCGCCTTCGTGCATGAAGCTGATCGACGGCGCGTCGCCGTCGAAGCCTGCGATGGCCACGTCGCTCGCCTCGAACAGGATGGGGTCGCCGGCGGCAAGACGCGCCGCGATGAGGTCCTTCACCACTTCCTGCTGGCCGTAGACGGTGATCGCGCGGCCGCCGGTCAGCGCCGACATGTCGATGCGGTGGCCGTGGCCGTCGAAGCGCAACTCGATGCCGTGATGGACGAGGCCCTCGCGCGCAAGCCGCGCGCCGAGGCCGTTTTGCATCAGCAGGTCGACCGTGCCCTGCTCCAGCACGCCAGCGCGCACGCGATGCTCGACATAGCTTCGCGGGCGCGCCTCGACGACCACCGAATCGATGCCGCTGCGCTTCAACAGGTGCGCGAGCAACAGCCCCGCGGGACCCGCGCCGACGATTCCCACTTGCGTGCGCATGCTGGCAGCGCCCCGTCCGGGACGTTCGCTCCTCTCGAATGCCGGGGATTCTACTTCGAGTATCCTCGCGCCGATGGAGCGACGATCGACGCTGGTGGTGATGTTGGCGGTGATATTGGCAGCGATGTTGGCAAGTTGCACGGCTGCCGACCACAAGCCGCCGCAAAGCGCGAAGGCCGATGTGCCGGCGGTCGCGCGCCGGCCGATCGACGCACCCGTCGCCCCGCCGGTCACGCCGCCCGTCAAGCCGCCTGCCGTGCCGTCCGCCGCGACGCCGGCGCCGCTCGCCGTCGACGTCCCTGCCGACGCGCTCTATGTGTGCGTCGTGCAGCGCGACGGGCAAACGAAGCAGACCGCGATCGAATTCGCGCCGACTGTCGACGGGCTGTGCCGCCGCCACCCCGAGATGGGACCGTGCCAGTACGAGCGCAACAACTGCCGCGCGCGCGGCGGCCGCGTGTTCGCCGCGGGCAGTGTGGAGATCACGATGCAGACCGAAGCGGAGTACGACAAGAAGGTGATGCGGACGCGCTTTCGCGCGAACTGAAGCGCCCCATTAACGCGCCGGTGCCGCCACCAGCGGCGGCGCCGCCTCGAACGCGGACTCGTTGGCCGGCAGCGGAAGCTTGGGCTTGTGCTGCCCGCCGAAGACGCGCGTGACATCGAGCGTCTCGCGCACACCGATGTCTCCGCCGTGTCGCGCGATGAAGCTGCGCGCCGCGGCGCGTCCCTCGCGATGAAGCCGATGGATCCACGCGTGCGAGCGCTCGAGCGACGAGCCTTCGGCGAGGAGCTCGCGCGACGGCGGCCCCACGCGGTGCAGCCGCAGGTCGTGGGCAACGGGCGTCCTCCCCTCGCGCGACGCGAATGCGCGCATCGCGGCGATTGCCTGCATTTCCGCGACGAGACTCGAGTTGAACACGATCTCGCCGACGCGGCGGCGAATCGCGACGGCGTCTGTCGGCGTGTCGGCAACGGTGTCCGGCACGAGTTGCACCACGACGAGATCGGGCGCGAGCCCGCTGAGGATCATCGGCCAGAGCGTCGGATTGCCGGAGTAGCCGCCGTCCCAATACGGTTCGCCGTCGATCTCCACCGCCTGGAAGAGCTGCGGCAGCGCGGCCGACGCGAGCAGCACGTCGATCGTCATCGCGTCGTTGGAGATCACGCGCGGGAGCCCCGTTTTCACGTTCGTCACCGTCACGAACAATGCCGGCGCAGCGCGACTGCGAATCGCGTCGATGTCGACGTGCGCGGCGATCGCCGCGCGCAGGGGATTGATGCCGAGCGGGTTCGCGCTGTACGGCGACACCGCGCTGCTCGACACCAGCCAGCCCTGAATCGTGTCGCGCCACGCGCGCTCGACCGGGCCCCAGAGTTCACGTCCGAGGTCGGCCATCGCGGGTTTCGCGACGCCGAGCCAGAACGAGCGGAGTGCCCGGCGAGCGTCCGCCGGGGTGCCCTTGGCGAGCGCGCTCGCGACGATGGCCGCGTTGATCGCGCCGGCGCTGGTGCCGCTCAGTTGAGTGACGGCGATCGAGCGGCTGGCAAGGATGCTGTCGAGCACGCCCCACGTGTACGCCCCCCACGACCCGCCCCCCTGGAGCGCAAGGCCAACGGGTTTGCGGGGGGCTCGCGCCACCTGCCGCGAGCGCTGGATGTCGACACCGGATGAAACGTCGGCCCTCGTGAGGCCGGCTTCGATCGATCGTTCAGCCATGTGGATGGCCCTTTCTCGATGGGCATTTTGCAATGCATCATTGCAGGTTACGCCAGCATCCACATGAATCAAATAGTGATTCTCTATACGATCGATCTGTTGAGGCGATTGGCCTTGCAAATTTTGCTGCGTTGCACCATACGCGGGCGATTGCGAGTGCAATCCCGGTCAACACGGACGTTTGTACGGTACACAACGGAAAAGATGCGCGGAAAGGGCGCCAGAGCCCCGCCCGACGCCCATATTGGTCCGAAATCGCGAAACGCCGCTCAGCGCGCCGCCTGGAGTGCCTCCCAGATCCGACTCGCCGTGAACGGCATCTGCAGCGCGCTGACGCGATCCCCCATGCCGGCGCGCAGGAGGGCGTCGACGACGGCGTTCGCGACCGCTGGAGTCGCGCCGATGGTCCCGAGCTCGCCCACGCCCTTGATGCCCATTGCGTTGTTGCGGCAGGGCGTCGACTCGTCCATCGTCGTGCGAAACGGCGGCGCGTGCGTTGCGAGCGGCAACGCATAGTCGAGGAACGTCGCGGTGAGTGCCTGTCCCGACGACGGCTCGAAGACGAAGTGCTCGGTCAGCGCCTGCCCGATGCCCTGCACCGCGCCGCCGTCGAGCTGGCCGATCACGATCATCGGATTGACGACGCGACCCACGTCGTTCACCGACGAATACGCGACGACGTCGACGACACCGGTCTCCGGATCGATCTCCACCTCGGCGATGTGGCAGCCGTTGGGCCACGTCGGTCCGTCGACGGCGCTCACCGAGACCAGCTCGATGCGCCGCTCCGGCTGCTTGCGTGCGAGATCGAACAGGCCGATCGCGCGGTCGGTGCCGGCGATGCGGAAAGCGGCGTCGGCATATTCGAGATCGCCCGCCGCCGCTTCGAGCTCGCTCGCTGCCAACGCCTTCGCCTTGTCGACTGTGCGCTCCGATGCGACGCGCACGGCCGAGCCGCCGACGAACAGCGAGCGCGATCCCGCGCTGCCGAACCCGGTGGCGCGGTCAGTGTCGCCCTGCACGATGCGGATCTTGTCGATCGACACGCCGAAGACGTCGACCGCGAGTTGCGCATACGTCGTCGCCAGCCCCTGCCCCATCGCCTGCGTGGCCGAGACGATCTCGATGCCGCCGTCCCCGTCCACGGTGACGGTCACCTTCTCCTCGAAGATGTCGACGCCGGTCCATTCGAGGAACGCCGCCATGCCGCGGCCGCGCACGCGCCCGCGCGCCTTCGACTGCGCGGCGCGCGCCTCGAACCCCTGCCAGTCGGCGTACTCGACGGCGCCGTTCATCACCTTCTCGAACTGGCCGCTGTCGTAGGTGCGCGCCATCGGATTGAGATACGGCATCTGCTCGGGCCGGATCATGTTGCGCCGGCGCAGCTCGATCTGGTCGATGCCGGTCTTGCGTGCCGCCGCGTCCATCAGGCGCTCGATGATGTAGATCGCTTCGGGCCGTCCCGCGCCGCGATAGGGGCCCGTCGGCGTCGTGTGCGTCAGCACGCCCTTGATGTGGATGTCGATCGTCTGGATGTCGTAGACCGAAGTCGACACCCAGGGGCCGATCATCAGCTGGATCGCCACGCCTGCCGGCGTGGCATGCGAGCCCAGGTTCGCGAGCGAGGCCACGCGCAGCGCGAGCACGCGCCCGTTCGCGTCGAGCGCGAGCGACGCTTTGCTCACGAGGTCGCGCCCGTGCGACCCCGCCAGGAATTCCTCGAGGCGCTCGGCGCACCATTTCACCGGCCGCCCGAGCTTGCGCGCGCAGAACGCGACGGCGACATCCTCGGCGTAGAGGCGCGTCTTCATGCCGAAGCCGCCGCCGATGTCGCCGACGACGACGCGCACCGCGTCCGGCGCCAGGCCGAGCATGTCGCACAGCGTGTCGCGCAAGCCCGTGGGCGTCTGGCAGCTCACGCGCAGCGTGAGGCGGCCCGTCGCCGCGTCTAGGGTCGCGAGCGTCGCGCGGGGCTCCATCGGGCATGGATGAAGCCGGTGGTTGACGAGGTCGAGCGTGACGACATGCGCGGCGCGCGCGAATGCGGCGTCCACCGCCGCGACGTCGCCATGCCGGATTTCCGCAGCGATGTTGCCGGTCGCCGCCGGCCAGACCAGCGGCGCGCCCGCGACGACCGCGTCCTTCGCCTCGACGACCGCCGCCAGCGGCGCATAGTCGACGATCACCGCTTCGGCAGCGTCGCGCGCCTGCTCGCGCGTTTCCGCGACGACGGCGGCCACGGCCTCGCCCACACGACGAACGACGTCGACGGCGAGGCTGTGCTCCGGCGGCGTCGCCGTCGCCGAGCCGTCCGCGCGCTTGAAATCGGCCGACGACGGCAGCGGCTTGACGCCAGCCTTCACCAGATCCTGCCCGGTGATCACCGAGAGTACGCCCGGCATGCTCAACGCCGCCGCCGCGTCGACGGACGCGAAGCGCGCGTGCGCGTGCGGCGACCGAACGAAGCACATATGCAGGACGCCTGCGGCCGGCACGTCGTCGGCGAACTGACCGCGGCCCGTCAGCAGGCTGTCGTCTTCGACCCGCGGAACCGCCTTGCCGCTGCCGAATCGCGCCTGGATGTTCGATGTCGTCACGTTGAGCCTCTCGAGCGGGAAGCCCGTGTTATACCAAACTCGCGCTTCAGCCCGTGACGACCAAGGTAGACGGGCGGCGGCGTGAAATACTTGGGGTCTTCCCGGGCACCGAACTTGCAGTGCCCAAGCCTCGCGCCCTCTGCTTACTTTCCGGATCCTGCTCGTGCCGTCCTCGCCCGCATCGCCTATCCACGCCTACCTCGCCGACCTGCATGCGCGCCACGCGCGCAACGCGTCGGGTGCGCTCGCCGACTACATACCCGAGCTCACCCATGCCGACCCCGAATGGTTCGGCATCTGCATCGCGACGCGCGACGGCATCGTCTACGAAGTGGGCGACACCGGGCAGCCGTTCACGATCCAGTCGGTCAGCAAACCGTTCACGTATGGCCTCGCGCTGGCCGATCGCGGCGAGGAGGCCGTGCTCGCCAAGATCGGCGTGGAACCGTCGGGCGATGCCTTCAACGCGATCAGCCTGCGGCCCCAAACCGGTGCTCCGATGAACCCGCTGATCAATGCCGGTGCAATCGCCGCGTGCGGGCTCGTGCGCGGCGACGGCGTCGACGGCCGCATCTCGCGCATCCTGGAGACGTTCGGGCGCTTCGCGGGCCGGGCGCTGGACGTCGACGAGCGGGTCTACGCGTCCGAGAGCGCCACCGGCCACCGCAATCGCGCGATCGGCTGGATGCTGCGCACCTTCGGCGTCCTGCCCGATGAGCCGACGCCGACGCTGGAGACCTACTTTCGCCAGTGCGCGATCCGTGTCACCTGCCGCGACCTGGCGATCATGGGCGCGACGCTCGCCAACGGCGGGGTGAATCCCGTCACCGGCGTGCGCGCGCTCGACGCGGCCTTCGTCGACAACGTGCTGTCGGTGATGGCGACCTGCGGCATGTACGACTTCTCCGGCGAGTGGCTCTACCAGACCGGACTTCCGGCCAAGAGCGGCGTCGGCGGCGGCATCCTCGCCGTGCAGCCGGCGCGGCTCGGCATCGGCGTGTTCTCGCCGCGCCTCGACGAGCACGGCAACAGCGTGCGCGGCATCGCCGTCTGCCGCGAGCTCGCGGCCGATCTCGGCCTGCACATCTTCGACGTGTCCCGCCGGCCGGCGCCGGTGATGCGTCTCACGACGACGCGGCGCACCGTCGCGTCGTCGCGGCGGCGGCCGAAGGCGGCGGGCGACTATCTGCACGGCGTCGGCAACCGCCTGCGGCTCTATCAGCTCCAGGGTGCGCTGGTATTCGCGGCGGTCGAGCCGGTGATCCGCGAATTGATGGCGCGCGCCGAGACCGCCGACGCCTTCATCGTCAACCTGCGCAGCGTGCAGAGCCTGGATGGAGCGGCCGCGCGGCTGCTCGCGCGTACGCACGCGACGCTGGCCGGCCTCGGCAGAACGATGCTGTTCACCGAGGCCAGCAGCTGGTGGGACACGCTCACCGAGGTGGGCGTCCCGCGCGACGCGTTCTTCGGCGACGACGATTTCGCGCTGGAGTATTGCGAGAACGCGCTGCTCGCCAAGCGCTTTCCCGAGGAACATTGGGACACGCCGGTGGAGCTCGCGCAGTGCGCGATGTTCGCGGGGCTCGACGCCGCCGCGCTCGCCACGCTGGACGCCGTGCTCGCGCGGCGGACGTGGAGTGCGGGTCAGACGATCATCGTCGCGGGCCAGCGCTCGGACGAGCTCTTCGTCATCGTGCGCGGCAGCGCGATGGTCAGCATCCCGACGCAGGAAGGCGTGGCGCGGCTCGCGGTCTTCACGCCGGGCATGGCGTTCGGCGAAGTCGCGTTCATGGACCATGCGGCGCGCACCGCGAACGTCACCGCGATCGACGGCGTCGAGTGCCGCGTGCTGACGCAAGAGGCGTTCGCGCGCCTCGAGCACGACGCGCCCGCGATCAAGATCCGGCTTCTCGAGAATCTCGCGCGCGGGCTGACGGCGTTCCTGCGGCAGGCCGACGTCGAATTGGCCGCGCTGCGCTGAAGGCGCTAGTCCGGCCCGATCCAGTCACGCGGACGCGAGCAGGCGTTCGATGTCGACCTCGTCGATCTGCTCCGGTCGCAGGTGGCGATCGGCGTAGCGCCGGTGAATGCCGGCTCTCAGGAACAACTCGAACAGCTCCGGGTCGACGTGATGCTCGCGGCGCATCCGCGCCATGATCGCGAGCGCCTCCGACAGCTTCTTGCCCTTCTTGTACGGACGGTCGACGGCGGTCAGCGCCTCGAAGATGTCGGCGATCGCCATCATCCGCGCGACCGGGCTCATCTGCGCGCGCGTGAGGCCGCGCGGATAGCCGGTGCCGTCCATCTTCTCGTGATGGCCGCCGGCGATCTCCGGGACATCCTTGAGATGCCGGGGAAACGGCAGCTTGTCGAGCATGACGATCGTCTGGACGATGTGGTCGTTGATCTTGTAGCGTTCCTCGGAGGTCAGCGTGCCGCGTCCGACGGTGAGGTTGTGGAGCTCGCCGCGGTTGTACCGGTGCGCCGGCACGTCGAGTTTGAAGCCCCACGGATTGTCGGGCGCGAGTCGCTCGCCGGCATGCGCGCTCGATCACGTGCTCGGGTTTGTCGGCGAGGAGCGGCTCGACGGCGGGTAGCGGCGCCGCCCCCGCCCGGTTCGATCCGCGCGCGCTCCTCCCATGACACGCCGAGGCGATCGTCGAGCGTGCGCCGCCATGTGCGGGTGGCGATCCGCTGCAATCGCTCTACATCGGCGGCGGCGAGCGACTCGCCGCCTTCGTTGCAGCGCGCGACGAACGTCGAAGTCGCCGTCGAGCGCGGCGAGTTCGGCGTCGCGTGCCGCGCGAAGCGTCTCCGGGTCACCGCCTTCGGCACGTCCCTTCCAGTAGGCAATCTCCGCGTCGCGCTTGAGCACCTCGAAGCGCATCCGGATTTCGTGGATGCGATCGCAGAGCGTCTCCAGCTTGGTCGCCTTGTCGACCACGTATTCGGGCGTGGTGACCTTGCCGCAATCGTGCAGCCAGCTCGCGATGTGCACCGCCTCCCATTGGTCCGCGTCGAGCGCGAAGTCGCGGAACGGACCCTCGCGCGCGTCGCATGCCGCCTGCGCCAGCAGCTTGGTGAGCTCGGGCACGCGCTGGCAGTGACCGCCGGTGTAGGGCGACTTGGCGTCGATCGCCGCCGCGATGAGCTGGATGAATGCTTCGAGCAGTGCCTTCTGTTCGGCGATGAGACGCCGCGTCTCGATCGCGATGGCGGCGACGCCCGACAGGTTCTCCACGAACGCGAGCACTTGCGGCGACAGCGAATCGGCGCGCACCGCGCCGCTCATCAGCGACAGCACGCCGTCGACGTCGCCGGCACGGTCACGCAGCGGAATCGCGACAAGACCGATGTGTTCGCGACCGATGGCATCGGCCTCGGTTCCCAGCCACGCGCGGGCATGGCGATGTCATCTGGCTAGCAATGTCGACGCGCACGGTCGCGCCTGTTGCGGCCGCGCGCGCGATCGGGTTGCGCGCCGCATCGGGCGGTTGTCCGATGGCGATCGCCGACAGCGCCGCGTCGGGATTCGCGCTGGCCGCTGCGCGACGTAGCTTCGACCGGCACGAGCTCGTCGTCGCCCCGATCGACCATGTGGAGCGAGGCCGCATCCGCCTTCGCGAGCTGCAGCGTTTCGTCCAGCACGCGCGCGACCAGTTGATCGAGGTCGCGCTCCGCCGCGAGCGCGCCGCTCAGTTCGAGAAAGTTGCCGCACCGTCGCCTTGCCTTCGTCGAGCGCGCGGTCGAGCTGGTCGATTTCGCGTACACCCGAGCGCGACGGGCGTCGTCGGCAAAGTCGAACGCCTGCATGCGGCGCGCGACGCCCGCGAGGCGGACGAGCGGCGCTGACAGCCGCGAGGCGGCGAACCACGCCAGCGGTGCGGCGGCGGCGACAGCAACAGCGTGACGATCCAGCCTTCGGTGAGGATGCGCTGCGCGCCGGCCAGGAGTTCCGCCGCGGGGACGCGGATGCCAGAAGCAGCGGCGCGCCGCCGTCGCTGCCGATCGCCTCGAAGCCCCCCGCCATTCGGCGTTGCCGACGTCGAACGTGAAACTGCGCGGACGCAGCTCAGCGGCGAAAGCGCGCGGAGAGCGCTGCGGCGACGTCGCCGCCGGTCTCCGCCAGCGTCGGCAGGCGCAATCCGCCGCCCGCGGCGTTGGATGGCGCGGCCGGTCCGGGTCCGCGGCGCGCCAGAATGCGTCCGTCGACGTCAGTCAGATAGAGCTCAGTGGCTTGCCGATCTTCTGGTCGCGCAGCAGCGCGGCGAGCGCGTCGAGCGTCACGTCAGCGCCGATCGCCGCCCGGCGCGAAGGCGATGCGCGCGCGAGCGTGATGCCCGGTCTCGCGCGTCGTGAAGAAGACGTAAGGATCGGTGCGGATCTGGCGATCCGAGCGCATCGCCGCGCGATACCAATCGCGTGTTCGCGGATCGAACGTGAAATCTGGACGCAAGGCGACGGCGATCGTCGTGAGGTCGTCGCGAAGGATAGTGGAAGAGGTCACGGAGCGGTCCGGCGTCGTCTCGACGCTTTGCACGATGAACGCCGTGGACTCTGGCGCGCGCAGGGCGGCGCGCATTCGCGGATCGGACGACGGGCGAACGAGGATGAACGCACCGTCGTCGTAGCCCGCGTAG
>CAWKPJ010000010.1:0-94287 GCA_963851465.1 uncultured beta proteobacterium | reverse complement strand
CGGGATCACGAGCGGTGAAGCGCAAGAAGTCTTGATCCGTCGTCTGCGCTCCGATCGCGAGCCATGGCTGGTGTCGCTGGAACGGGTGGCGCACTTTGATCGCAGCATTCACCCTGGAAGCTCTGAGATGGTGCCAAAAGGATTGGGCGATTCGTCGCCCTGCCAGCAAGACATGGCATGCTTATTCGATTTCCTGAGCAATGCAGACCAAGCGATTGTGCTTTCCGCCAGTCGGGCAGTTGCGTACATGCTCCTCACAAATGCCAGCGGCAACACAGGGATATGTACGGGAACGCTGCTGAATAGCGCGTCCTATCCTCGACCGGTATTCATCACCGCCAACCATTGCATCCAGGACGCGGTGACGTTGGATACACTCTGGTTCTTCGCTCGGACTGCCTGCGGATTGGGAACCGTACAACCCCGCCGCCCAGGTAACCGGTGGCGCGAAATTTCTCTTCGCAAGCAGGGCACTGGACTCCGCGCTGCTTGCGCTTTCAGAGATGCCCCCCGCGCAAGCAAGTTATGCGGGCTGGAACGCCAATCCCGCGATTCAAGACACGCTGATGCTTGCCTTGCATCACCCGAAGGGCGACGTCATGAAGGCGAGTCTAGGGAACGTCACCGGCACCAACCCGTTTCCAACGCAGATCGGAGCCGACACATTCGCACCCGGTTCGATGTACACGGTGGATTGGCAACTTGGATTTGTCGAGGTGGGAAGCAGTGGCTCGGCATTTTTCACGTTCGATACGGTAGGCAACAACACCGTGATGCGAGTGCGTGGCACCCTCACCGGCGGCCGCACATCGTGCAGTGGTGGGCCATCGAGAACTTTTTATCAGCGGTTGGATCTGATCTACCCGTATATTGCTGCGCAGCTGACGACGCCACTCGAGAATCCGATCGTCGAGTACGTCAATACGGCCAACTTCCCAAAGGACCCGGGAGGACACTTTTTCTACACCAACAACGTCGGCGAGATTCAATTTGTGGACTCCGGCGGCGCCGGTCAGTTCGTGAGGACCGGAAAGCAGTTCAATGCTGGCGGATCGAAACAACTGTGCCGGTTCTATGGCAGTGTTTCGCCGGGCCCCAATTCGCACTTCTTCTCGATATCAGACAACGACTGTCAATACCTGCGGAGTCTGCAGGTGACACCTACTCCGACAACGGCGCAACAATGGAACTATGAGGGCCTCGCATTCAGCGAGACCCCTGCGATCACCAACTCAAGCGGCGTGCCGGTGAGTTGCCCGTCTGGAATGCTTCCCGTCTATCGTTACTACAACAACGCCTACCACAATGGTGTCAAGAATCCCTGGGATTCGAACCATAGGTACGGAACGGATAAATCCTCGCTCGATGCATTCGCGGCAACGAACGGCTGGGCCGCCGAGGGTATCGCCTTCTGCGCTCTTCGGTGAGTTACTGGACTTCTTGATTTTGAGCATGATCTCCGAATCGCGGCACGCCAGCGCCGCGTCGACCTGGTCGGTGAAGTCTGCGGGACGTTGGTTGCTTGCGGCGATCCGATCCGTTGTCCTGATCGTGCTCGTCGCGTGGGCCACGCTTGGCAATCTATTACTCGAGCCTGCCATGGCCATGGTTGCGCGTTGCGCTGGCGGCGGCATTCCTCGCGTTCAGCGTCTGGGCCTTGTGGCTGACCAAGCGTCGGTACATGTCATGGGCCTTCGCGGCACTGTTCGTCGTCGTGGCCGTGGGCTGGATGTTCATCCAGCCTTCGCACGATCGCCCGTGGCGGCCTGACGTGGCGGTGATGCCGAGGGCGATCATCGACGGCGACCGCGTGCGCTTCACGGGATTCCGCAATTTCGAGTACCGCAGCAGGGATGATTTCACGGTGCGATACGAGGAGCGGGAGGTGCAACTCTCGCATCTGACCGGCGTGGATTTCTTCGTCTCCTATTGGAGAATCGGCCCGGTGTCGCACACCTTCCTGAGCTTCATCTTCGACAATGCGCCCCCGGTCAGCATTTCCATCGAGACGAGACCGGAGGTTGGCGAGGGTTTCGACCCGCTCGCCTCGCTCTTCAAGCAATTCGAGCTGATCTATGTCGTGGGGGACGAGCGGGACATCGTGCGCGTTCGCACGAACTACCGGGACGAAGACGTGTTCCTGTATCGACTCAATGCGTCGCCGGCCGATGCGCGTCGGCTCTTCCTGATCTACCTGGAGCGGATCAATGAGCTCGCCGATCGTCCCGAGTTCTACCATCTGCTGAGCAACAGCTGCACAATCAATATCATTCGCTATGCAAATGCCGCGGGCCGGGTTGGAGGTTTCGATTTCCGCCACTTTCTCAACGGGTTCATCGACGGATATCTCTACGCCTCGGGAAGGCTGAGCTCGACGTTGCCTTTCGATGAGCTGCGCCGGCGTTCCTGGATCAACGACGCCGCGCAAGCTGCCGGCAATACGGAAGACTTCCCGCAACGAATTCGCGCATCATTGCCGACCGTCCGGCATTGACCCATCCGCGCCGACACCAAAGGGACGCACCAATGAACTACATGCGCACACACCTGCTGAATGCCGTTGTCGTTGTTGCCTGCTTCCTGGCGTCTGCAGCGCATGCGCAAGACCCATCGGCCGGGGTGATCTTCGAGGACGTCCGCATCTTCAACGGGACGAGCGGCCAGCTTTCGGCGCCGTCCAACGTACTCGTGGCGGGCAACGTCATCCGGACGATCTCGATCGCGCCGATTGCCGACCCCGCTGGCATGAGTGTGCTGAGAATCCGCGGCAACGGGCGCACGTTGATGCCCGGCCTGATCGACAACCACTGGCACACGACGCTGGCGCGCCCCTCGCCAGCGCAGGCCATCGGCGGCGACGTCGGCTACCTCAATCTGCTGGCTGGCGCGGAGGCCAACGCCACGCTGATGCGCGGCTTCACGACCGTGCGGGATTTGGGCGGGCCGTCGTTCGGGCTCAAGCAAGCAATCGACGAAGGCCTGCTACCCGGTCCGCGCATCTATCCCTCGGGCGCGATGATCACGATCACGGGGGGCCATGGCGACTTCCGCTCGCCCTCCGAATTGCCCCGCCAGTTAGGCGGGCCGCTGTCGCGCATGGAGGTCATCAACGGCGCCGTGGTGGCCGACTCGCCCGACGAGGTGCGCGTTCGCGTGCGCGAGCAGCTCCTGCTCGGGCGCCTCGCAGATCAAGCTGACGGCGGGCGGAGGCGTGGCGTCACCGCACAGTCCGCTCGACGTCTCCACCTTCACCGAGGAAGAACTGCGGGCCGCGGTCCAGGCCGCGGAAAACTGGGGGACCTACGTCACCGTCCACGCGTACACGCCGGCGGCCATCCAGCGCGCAATCGCGGCGGGTGTCAAGGTCATCGAGCACGGTCATCTGATGGACGAGACCACCGCCAAGTTGATGGCTGAGAAAGGCATATGGCTGAGCTTTCAGCCGTTAACGGACGGCCCCGCCACCCCGCCCCTGCCACCCGCCAACCGCGCCCGGCTATTGCAGGTGTTCGCCGGCACGGAGAACACGGTCGCGTTGGCGAAGAAGCACAAGCTCAAGATGGCGTTCGGCACCGACGTTCTGTTCTCGCCGGCGTGGGCGACCCTCCAAGGCGCAGAGCTCGTCAAGATGCGCAAGTGGTATGGCGCACCGGAGCTGCTCGTGATGGCCACCGGCACCAATGCCGAACTGCTGAAATTGTCGGGCCCGCGCAATCCCTACCCCGGCAAGCTCGGCGTCGTGGAGGAAGGCGCATTGGCGGATCTGCTGCTGGTCGACGGCGACCCGATCGCCAATCTCGACCTGATCGCCGATCCTGCCAAGAGCTTCCTGGTGATCATGAAGGACGGGAAGATCTACAAGAACGCCTTGCGCTGACGCCTGGCGCGATGGCGTCGAAATGGAATTTCACCGCGCCCGGTTCCGGGCGCGCATCCGCGTAGCCAACGCATCCCTGGAGCTGACGTCGATGTCTGCCGACGGGCGGGGCGCCGAAGCTCAATCGAGCGGACCGACGTCCCCGGCCCACAGATCCCATGCCCGGCGCAGGACGCCTTGATTCGTGCGTGTCGACCTGGCGGCCTCTTCCGCGTTGAGATAGACGGGCTCGCCAAGCGCCAGCGCCTGCATCTGCAGCCGCGCGTTCATTTCGGTGTAGATCGCGCGGAACACGGCCTCTTCGATCGACGCGCCGACGACGGTCGAGCCGTGGCCGCGCATCAGCACGACCGCGCGATCCCCCAGCGATCGCGCGAGCGCCACGCCGAGCGGCCGGTCGCGGATCAGCATGTCGGTGTCGCCACCCGCCTCCCGGATCTCGAAGATCGCCGAGCCTTCGCCGATGAACGAGCTCATGTGGTAGAGCGGCTTCAGCGCGCGGCGCGTCGCGCCGAACGGAATCACGCTGGGCGAATGGCTGTGCACGACCGAGCCGACGTCGGGCCGCGCGCGGTAGATCTCGCCGTGGATGAAGCGCTCGAGATACGGCTGGCGCGCATCGCCGTTCTGCGGGTTGCCGTCGAGATCGAACGTCATCACGTCGGCGGGCGTCACCTGTCCGGGTGCGAGGCTGCGCGAAAGCAGGAAGCGGCCCGGCGCGCCGGGATCGCGCGCGCTGACGTGGCCGAATCCGTCGACGACGCCGTGCCGGTAGAGAATGCGATTGGCGACGACGAGCGTCGTGACGAGGTCGGGCGGAGATGGTGTCGTTGGCATGGCTGGGGTCGGCAAAGTCGAGCGGCGTGCAATCCCCGGGGTCATCAATGAACGTCTGCCGCTGCTCGTACTTTCACTGCGTCGCCGGACACTTCCTGCGTTCCTATAGCATCTTACCGAAACCCGTGCGACACTCGACGATGAAGCTCTCCGTGCTCGATCAATCCACGGCCGCGAAAGGCTTCGGCCAGGACACCGCCATCCGCGAGTCGCTGGCGCTCGCGCGGCATTGCGAGGCGCTGGGCTATCACCGCTATTGGGTGTCCGAGCATCACAACAGCGAAAGCATCGTCGGGACCGCACCCGAGGTGCTGATGGCGGCCATCGCCGCCACCACCTCGCGCATCCGCGTGGGCAGCGCAGGCGTGATGCTCCCGCACTATTCGGCGCTCAAGGTCGCCGAGCAGTTTCGCGTGCTCGAAGCCATTGCGCCGGGGCGCATCGACCTCGGTGTGGGACGCGCACCCGGGTCGGATCGCCTCACCGCGATTGCGCTGAACCCTGTGGCGGACGCGGCGGAGCACTTTCCGCAGCAGGTTCGCGATCTCCAGGCGTGGCTGTCGGGGGCACCTCTGGAAGAGGGTCATCCATTCGGC
Source organism: uncultured beta proteobacterium (assembly GCA_963851465.1). GTDB lineage: Bacteria > Pseudomonadota > Gammaproteobacteria > Burkholderiales > Casimicrobiaceae > VBCG01. The sequence goes on along the minus strand of CAWKPJ010000010.1, from coordinate 88,977 downwards.
GCGATCGTGGCGCAGCCGACGGGACCCAGCACACCCGAGATCTGGATCCTCGGCAGCTCCGACTACGGTGCGCAACTGGCCGCGTACTTCGGGCTGCCGTACGCGTTCGCCTATTTCTTCACCGACGGCAAGGGCGTGGAAGCGGCGCTGGACCTCTACCGGCGCAACTATCGTCCCAGCGCGCGACACCCCGCGGCCGCAGGCGACGATCTGCGTGTGGGCGCTCGCGGCTGACACCGAAGCGGAAGCGCGGCGGCTGCTGCAGACGCGCGAGTACTGGCGCATCGGGTTCGAGCAAGGCCTGCGCAAGCCGCTGGTCACGCCCGAGGAAGCTGCCGCCTTCCCCTACACCGACGCGCAGCGTGCGATGATCGAGAAGCTCCGCCAGCGGGCGTTCGTCGGCACCGGCGAGCAGGTGGCGTCGCGGCTGGAAGAGCTCGCGGCGCGCCTTGCCCTCGACGAGCTGGTCGTGGTCACGTGGACCTACGAGCTCGCGCCGCGCATGCGCTCGTACGAATTGCTCGCCGGGTCGATGCGCCTGCGCAACGATGGATGATTCACCGATGACCGTGGAACTCGATCACTTCATCGTGCCTGCACGGAACAAGGCCGCGGCGGCAAAACGTCTGGCCGAGATCCTGGGCGTTCCGTGGGCCGAGCACGGCTTCGGTCCGTTCTCGCCCGTCTATCTCAACGACGGATTGACGCTGGATTTCGTCGAGACCGACGAAGACTTTCCGATCTACCATTTCTGCTTCCGCGTGTCGGACAGCGAGTTCGACGCGATCTTCGCGCGCATTCAGGCGGCGCAGATCCCCTATCGCAGCAATCCGCACGGCGATGTCGACATGCGGATCAACACCGAGCTCGGCGGACGCCTGGTTTACTGGACCGAGCCCGAAGGTCACATGTGGGAGATCCTGACGGTCAGCTACGCGCGACCCGGGCGCGGCTGAACGGGCCGTGACGCGATAGGAACGCGGCTTGCCGACAAATTGGGCTCGTCGCGCGTAGGCGTCGTCCGACACAGAGACGCTTCAATATCCGCTGGAGCGGGGGCAGAGGCGCGCCTAGACTCGCGTGATGAAGGCAGGTCCGCCGAGCAGACCGGCTTCGCCCGACACCAACAAGAACAAGTGGCACGCCGTGAGCGTCCTTCCTGGAGACTCTCCATGCGAGGCTGTCCTGCAGTCGCGCGCCACACGCTTTCTCGCCGCCGATGCGCCACGCATTCCACTTCCGGAATGCAAATGGCCGGCACGCTGCCAGTGTATTTATCGCCATTACGCAGACCGCCGCGTGAATCTGCGGCGCATCGCCGATCGGGGGATGTACGGACGGACGGTCGCGGCCGAACGGCGCCAGCAGCAGGACAGGCGGCGGGCGGACGACTGAATGTCGCGACGCGAGTGCGGTAACATTTCGCGCATTGACAATTCCGGGACGACACAAGGTCGTTCCTCCCACGATGATTGGAACTGCAGCTCTCATGAAGCGCATCGCGCTCGGTTCGGCGATAGCTGCGCTCACCTGCGGCGCTCCCGGCTCGCTTCGCCGCCGATGTCAAGGCCGCCGATGCCAAGACCAAGCCCGGCTACCAGATCCAGTGTTTCGAGGATCCCGCCACGCAGGAGCAGTTCTGCTTCGCGCCCGCCAAATTGACCGCCAATGGGCGCGTCCGGGCATCGCCGCTGTACGCCGGCAAGGGGCCAGACATAACGCTTACGGCGTTCACCGCGGTCGCGGATTGCCGCAAGTCGACGGTCGCGCTGCGTTACGCGCAAAGTACCGCAGCAAAGGACGCGCCGAAGATCGACGCGCGCGTCGCGCAGGCGCTGGCGCGTGACATGTGCGCCGCGACGAAGCCGGCAGTCGACAAGAATCTGAAGCTGTAAGGCTTTCAGAACACGCCGAGCGCCAATCCCGACGCCAGCGCGGCGCCGATCGCCTCGCAGCGCGCAAGGTCGTCGGGCGCAATGGTCTTCGGCGCCAGTATCTCTTCCGGCGTTTGCGCGTGCGTCGACACGATCAGCGTATCGGCCACGCGCTTCAACCGCCATCCGGTGCAGATGCGCTCGATCTGCCGCGCCGCGTTCTGGCCGTCACTCCCGGCGCATATCAACGCCGCGTACGGCCGGCCATTGAGGCGATCGAGCGCTGCGTAGTACGTGCGATCGAAGAAGTCCTTCATCATCCCCGACATCGACGCGAGGTTCTCCGGCGTGACGAACACGTAACCGTCGGCCTGCAGAACTTCGGTGGGGCCGGCCGTCGCTGCCGCCACGCGATGGACCGCGATGCCGGACTCGGTTGCGCCGCCGCGCTCCACGGCCGCCGCCATCTGCGCCGCGCCGCCGGTCATCGAGTGGTAGACGATCAGCAACGTCTTCATCGAACGACCGCTCGACGCCAGGCGATCAGTGACGGGCGAGCTCGAGCCGGCCGATCTGGTTGCGGTGGACTTCGTCGGGACCGTCGGCGAGTCGAAGCGCCCGCGCGTGCGCATAGGCGCGCGCCAGGCCGAAGTCGTCGCAGATGCCGGCGCCGCCGTGGGCCTGGATCGCCCAGTCGATCACCTGGCACGCCATCGCCGGCGCCGCGACCTTGATCATCGCGATCTCGGCGCGCGCGGCCTTGTTGCCGACCGTGTCCATCATCCATGCCGCCTTGAGCGTCAGCAGCCGCGCCTGGTCGATCATGATCCGCGCGTCGGCGATGCGCTGCAGCGTCACCGTCTGCTCGGCGATGGGCCGGCCGAACGCGACGCGCGCCTTCGTCCGCATGCACATCTTCTCCAGCGCGCGCTCCGCCTGCCCGATGAGGCGCATGCAGTGATGGATGCGGCCGGGGCCGAGCCGGCCCTGCGCGATCTCGAAGCCGCGACCCTCGCCGAGCAGCAGGTTAGCGGCGGGCACGCGCACGTTCGTCGAAGTCGACTTCCATGTGGCCGTGCGGCGCGTCGTCGTAGCCGAACACCGGCAGGTGCCGGACCATGCGCACGCCCGGCGCATCGCGCGGCACGAGGATCATCGATTGCTGCAGGTGCTTCGGCGCCGCCGGATCGCTCTTGCCCATGAAGATCAGGATCCGGCAGCGCGGATCGCCGGCGCCGGACGTCCACCATTTGCGACCGTTGATCACGTAGTGGTCGCCGTCGCGAACGATCGCGCTCTCGATGTTGGTCGCATCCGACGACGCGACGGCCGGCTCGGTCATCGCAAATGCCGAACGGATCTCGCCCGCCAGCAGCGGCTCCAGCCACTGCCGCTTCTGCTCCGGCGTGCCGTAGCGCTCCAGCACTTCCATGTTGCCGGTGTCGGGCGCCGCGCAGTTGAAGACCTCGGGCGCGAAGAGGACGCGCCCCATGATCTCGCACAGCGGCGCGTAGTCGAGATTGGCGAGTCCCGCGCCGCGCGTCGACTCCGGCAGGAACAGGTTCCACAGCCCCGCGCCTTTCGCGAGCGGCTTCAGTTCCTCGATGACGCGCGCTGGTTGCCAGCGGTCCGGGGCCGCATCCTGCTCCGCGTAGTAACGCGCTTCGTTCGGATAGACGTGCTGCGTCCATGAACGCCGACAGGCGCGCCTGCAGCTCGCGCACCTTCGGTCCCGGTTCGAAATCCATGCGTCGGCTCCGCCGTTCGTCTTGCTATCCGCCAGCCGTCATTCGCTCGACTTCACTCCAGCCGCGCTCGGCCAGCGGTCGCGCACGGCGTCCCGCCTCCACCGCGCGCGCGCTCGACGCGTTGCCGGCGACCGCGCGGGCCATCACGCCCTGCAGGATCGCCGCGAGCCGGAACATGTTGTACGCCATGTAGAAGCTCCACGCGCGCGCGTCGGGCCGCGTCGTCAAGCCACGGCGCTCCAGATAGCGCGTCAGGTACTCGCTTTCGGACGGAATGCCGAGCGCTGCAAGATCGCCACCGCGCAGCCCCCGGAACTCGTCGCCCGACAGCCGCCACGCCATCATGTGGTACGACGAAGTCCGCCATCGGGTGGCCGAGCGTCGACAGCTCCCAGTCGAGCACCGCCAGCACGCGCGGCTCGGTCGGATGGAAGATCAGGTTGTCGAGGCGGAAATCGCCGTGGACGATCGCCGTTTCGTCGCCGGGCGGAACGTTGTGCGGCAGCCACTCGATCAGCCGATCCATCGCGGGGATCGGCTCGGTTTCCGACGCCTTGTACTGGCGGCTCCAGCGGTCGATCTGGCGCGCGAAGTAGTTGCCGGGTTTGCCGTAGTCGGCGAGACCGACGGCGGCGGGGTCGATCGAATGCAGCGCGGCGATGACGCGATTCGCCTCGTCGAAAATGGCGGCGCGATCGGGCGGCGTCATCCCCGGCAGCAGCGGATCCCACAGCACGCGTCCCGGGACGAAGTCCATGACGTAGAACATCGAGCCGATCACCGTTTCGTCGGTGCAGAGGCAATGGCAGCGCGCGACGGGGACGGCAGTACCGGCGAGCGCGCGCATCACGCGGAATTCCCGATCGACCGCGTGCGCGGAGGGCAGCAGCTTGCCGGGCGGCTTGCGGCGCAGCACGTACGATCTGCCGCCGGCGTCGAGGCGAAACGTCGGGTTCGATTGGCCGCCTTCGAATTGCACGGCGGTCAGCGGCCCTTCGAAGCCGTCTATCTGGGCGCGCAGATAACGCTCGAGCGTCGGGACGTCGAAGCGATGCGCATCGGCGACCGGCCGCGTGCCGTCGGGGGCGCGTGCTTCGCTCATCGACCGCTCCTCACTTCGCCCTCACTTCGCCTCACATTGCAGTCACGCCGCCGTCGACGGCGACGATCTGGCCGGTGATGAACGCGCCGGCATCGGACGCGAGCAGCGCGATGACGCCCTTGAGATCCTCCGGCCCGCCGACGCGCCGCAGCGGGCGCGTGATTCGCCGCGTCGTCGCCGATCATTTCGAGAATGCCCTTGGTCATTTTCGTCGGAAAGAAGCCGGGCGCGATCGCGTTCACGTTGATGTTGTGCGCGCCCCACTCGACCGCGAGCGAGCGCGTGAAGTTGACGACGCCGCCCTTGCTCGTGCTGTAGGCGAGCGTCGCAGGTCGGCGTCCGTCGGCGCTGCCGCCCCCGAGTCCGAGGATCGACGCGACATTGATCACCTTGCCCTGCCGGCGCGGCACCATCGACCGCCGTCCGACCTCCTGCGTCACCAGAACATCGCCGTCAGGTTGACGTTGATCACCTTCTGCCACGCGGCAAGCGGCAAGTCCACCGTCGCCGCACCCCATGTCGCGCCCGCGTTGTTGACGAGGATGTCGATCGGTCCGAGCGAATCCTCGGCGTGCGCGACCATCGACGCAATCGCAGGAGGGTCGGACAGGTCGCAGACGATCGGCACGGCGTTGATGCCGAGCGTGTCGGCAAGATGCGCCACGGCGGCGTCCAGCTCGTCCTGCTTGCGCGCGACGAGCGCGACGCGCGCGCCGAGCTCGCCGAGCGCCTCCGCGATCTGCAAGCCGAGCCCCCGCGACCCGCCGGTGACGAGCGCCGCGCGGCCGCCGAGATCGAACAGTTGCCTCACTCCCATGACCTGCTCCCGCCGCGTCGTTCGCGCGGCTCGCGTCGATGGACGATAATGTACCCTCACTGTACCCCCCGCTTCGTCCGTCGACCTCCCTCGTGAATCTCGACTACTCCGCCGACGAGCGCGCCTTCCGCGACGAGGTCCGCGGCTGGCTCCGCGCAAACCTGCCGCCGCCGCATGCGCGACAAGGTGGCCCGCTACGCAGCACCTGACGCGCGACGACCTGCATCGGCTGGCACCGGATCCTCGCCGACAAGGGATGGATCGCGCCTGCCGTGGCCGGACGAATGGGGCGGCACCGGCTGGAACGTCGTGCAGCGCTACATCTTCGAGGAGGAATGCGGCTACGCCGGCGCGCCGCCGCTCGATGCCGTTCGGGCTCGCGATGTGCGCGCCGGTGCTGCTGAAGTTCGGCACCGACGGCGCAGAAGCAGCGCTTCCTGCCGCGCATCTATCGCGGCGACGACTTCTGGTGCCAGGGCTATTCCGAGCCCGACTCCGGCTCCGATCTCGCCTCGCTGCGGACGTCCGCCGTGCGGCGCGGCGACCGCTACGTCGTCAACGGACAGAAGATCTGGACGACGCTCGCGCACATGGCCGACTGGATCTTCTGCCTCGTGCGCACCGACGCCGTCGCTGGACCGCAAGCAGGAGGGCATCTCGTTCCTGCTGATCGACATGCGCACGCCGGGCATCACCGTGCGCCCGCTGATCCTGATGGACGGCGGCCACGAAGTGAACGAGGTGTTCTTCGACGACGTCGAGGTGCCGGTCGAGCAATCGCGTGCACGACGAAGGCAAGGGCTGGACGGTGGCGAAGTACCTGCTCGGCCACGAGCGGATGAACACCGCGCGCATCGGCACGTCGAAGCGCGAGCTCGAGCAGCTGAAGGCGTTCGCCGCGCGCCAGCGCAAGGACGGCCAGCCGCTCATCGACGATCCGCGCTTCCGCGACAGGCTGTCGCGGCTCGAGATCGAGCTGATGGCGCTGGACGATCACCAACCTGCGCTTCCTCGACCGAGTTGCGCGGCGGGCGCGCGCCGGGCGCCGAGGTCTCGATGCTGAAGATCAAGGGCACCGAGATCCAGCAGATGCTGACCGAGCTGATGCTGCGAGGCGGCGGGCCCGCTCGCGCAGGCGATCGCGCCGCGACGACGGCACGGACGACGACGACCACTGATCGCCGCGCTCGCCCCGCGCTACTGCAACTATCGCAAGACGACGATCTACGCCGGGCTCGAACGAGATCCAGCGCAACATCATCGCCAAGCACGCGCTTGGGCCTGACGTGAATTTCGACCCCACCGAAGAGCAGCAGCTCCTCGCCGCGTCGATCGCGCGCTTCGTCGAGCGCGACTACGCCTTCGAGACGCGCCGCGACGATCGTCGCGTCGGCGGACGGCTGCAGTCGCGACGTCTGGAGCACGATGGCGGAGCTGGGCTTGCTGGGCCTTCCGCTGCCGGCCGAGTACGGCGGTTTCGGCGGCGGCGCGATGGATGCGATGCGCGCTCATGGAAGCGATCGGCGATGCGCTGATCGTCGAGCCGTAGCTCGCGACCGTCGGCGCTCGGCGCGCAGCTCGTCGCGCGCGGCGGCAGCGACGCGCAGAAGCAGCGTCTTCTCCCGCCGGTCGCGGAGGGTGACGCACGATGGCGTTTGCGCATGCCGGAAGCCGACTGCGCGCCACGACCTGCGCATGTCGCCACGCGCGCGGCGCCGAGCGACGGCGGCTACGTGCTCGACGGCGATCAAGCGCGTCGTCGCGCACGGCGAGCGGCGCCGACACGCTGGTCGTGTCGGCGCGCATCGCGGGTGGCGACGCCGATCGCGACGGCATCGGCCTCTTCCTCGTCGATCGCGGGCGCACCGGGACTGTCGACGCGCGCGCTGCGGATGCTCGACGGCACGCGCGCGGCCGACGTCGTGTTCGACGGCGTTCGCGTATCGCGCGATGCCGCGCGTCGGCGACGCCAGGCAGCGCGCTGCCGCTGATCGAGGACGTCGTCGATTTCGCGACCGCGCTGTCTGCGCCGAGGCCGCAGGCGCGATCGGCTACGGCCAACGACGCGACGCTCGACTACCTGAAGACGCGCAAGCAGTTCGGCGTGCCGATCGGAAGCGTTCCAGGCGCTGCAGCACCGGATGGTCGATCTCGCGATCGAGCACGAGCAGGTGAAGTCGATGGCGAGCCTCGCCTGCGCGGCCGTCGATTCCGAAGCAGGATCCCGCAGCGGCGCGCGCGCATCGTGTCGGCGGCGAAGGTGCGCATCGCCGATGCGTGCCGCCGCGTCAGCCAGGAATCGATCCAGCTTCACGGCGGCATGGGCATGAGCGACGAGCTCAAGGTGAGCCACACGTTCCGCCGGCTCACGGCGATCGCGCAGCAGTTCGGCGACGCCGATCACCATCTCGCGCGGTTCGCCGCGCTCGATCGCCTGCCCACGGAGCAAATGACGGAGCCAAGACGATGACCGCAACCAATCGCCAGGTGCTGCTCGCGAGCCGCCCGCAGGGCGCCGTCACCGAACAGAACTTCCGCATCGTCGACGCGCCGATGCCCGCGCCCGCCGACGGCGAGGTGCTCGTGAAGAACGAATGGCTGTCGCTCGATCCGTACATGCGCGGTCGGATGAGCGACGCGAAGTCGTACGTGCCGCCGGCGCAGCTCGACGAGCCGATGGCCGGCCAGACGGTCGGCGAAGTGCTCGAATCGCGTGACGCGCGGTTCAAGCCGGGCGACAAGGTGCTGACGTCGCTCGGCTGGCAGAGCCACGGCGTCGCCAGTGCGGGCGATCTGGTGAAGGTCGACGCGCGGCGCGCGCCGGCGTCGTACTACCTCGGCATCCTCGGCATGCCGGGAATCACCGCGTGGTTCGGCCTCCACGAGATCGGGCAGCCGAAGGCCGGCGAAACCGTGCGTCGTATCGGCGGCGTCGGGCGCCGTGGGCAGCGTCGTCGGCCAGCTCGCGAAGCAGCGCGGCTGCCGCGCGGTGGGCATCGCGGGCGGCAAGGCGAAGTGCGACTACGTGGTGCGGCGAGCTCGGCTTCGACGCGTGCGTCGACCATCGCGGCGGCAATCTCCACGACGACCTGCGCGCCGCCTGCCCCGATGGCGTCGACGTCGACTTCGAGAACGTCGGCGGCGCGGTGCTCGACACCGTGCTGTCGCGTGATGAACCGTCATTCGCGCGTCGTCATCTGCGGGCTCATCGCCGAATACAACGCGACCGAGCCCTACGGCTACAGGCGGATGCGCTCGGTGCTCGTCAACCGCATCCGCATGCAGGGCATGATCGTCTTCGACTGGAAGGATCGCTACGGCGAAGCCGTCGCGGGGCTTGCGCGGCCATCTCGCCGAAGGCAAGCTCAAGTATCGCGAATCGATCGTCGATGGACTCGACAACGCGCCGCCGCGCGCTGATCGGCCTGCTCAAGGGCGAGAACTTCGGCAAGCAGCTCGTGCGCATCGCCTGACGCGGCGGGCGTGGTACCGCCGGGAGTGCATTGACAATTAAATGCGAATGATTATCATTACCGTACTCACCGTCACGCGCGCCTCCCGCGCCCGCCCCCATGTCCCCGTCCGCGGAATCGCCAGAATTCCCGCCTCGCCCCGACGCCCTCATCGCGGGCACGCTTTGCCTGATGAGCTGCTACGTCGCGCATCCGGTCCCGCTCTACGCCGAGCGCGTCAAGGAAAACCTCGGGAAGCTCTCCGATCTCACCGAGCTCTCACCCGAGCTCCGGCTCGTCTGCCGCCGACTGTCGGAACGGTGGGATGCGATCGTCGACGACGCGCAACGGCGCGGCGCACAGGGCGCGGCGGTGCGGGATGCGCGTGCCATCCATTGATTCCGCGGCGATACTCGCCGCCCTGGACAAGCGCGATCCCGAGACGCTGGTCGGACCCGCGCTCTGTCTGCTGACGTGGATCGCGCGCGACGTCCCCGCGCAGGATGTCCCGCACGCCGACGGCGCGCCCGCGCGCCTTTGCGAATGTCTGGTCGCGCACCTGGGCGCGCTGGCGGCGCACCCCGCCGTGTCGCTCGAGCTTCGCCTGACCGCCGGTGCGCTGGCGATCGAGCATCGCCGCGAGGCCGCGGCTAGGGAAGGGTGACGCCGAAGGTGAGCATCGCGCCGGCACCGCCGAAGATCACGAGCTCGCTGCAGAATCGGTTGATGCAATACCCCATCGAAGGCACGATCACCGGGGCGAATCCCGAGTTGTTGAAGGGTATCTTGTCCTGGAACTCACCCGTGTATCCGTGGACGATACCGGCGGAGATCTTGAAGTAGAGCTGTTGCATCGTCTCGAACGGACGGAACCGGTAGCCGCCGTAGACGTATTGCGAGTTCTGGCCGAAGGAATTGTCGAACACCGCGCCCCCGACAAGCCAGTTCTCGGTGATGTTCCACTCGAACAGGATCAGGTTCTGGGTGTTGTCGTGGTCGGGATCGGAATTGAAATGCACCGTCCAGAGACTGGTCTGGAGATAGAACCGATCGGTTCGCCAAGGCTCCGGCGCGTCCCACGGCGATGTGACAAGCTTGACCTCCGACGGCGGTTGCGCCTCAGTGGCGACCGGAGGCGTGGTGTCCGGGGTGGACGTCGACTGCGCGTACGCGGTACCCGACCCAGCGATCGAAGCAAGCGCAGCCAACGCAACGACCGCGCGGATCAAAGCGGACACCGCGGATAACGGTCGGGCATTGCCACTCGAGTCGGGCGCATTGAACGGTGCCGCGGCAAGGCGCGGTTCAGGTGGGTGGATTTCCGGATGCCGAGAATCGAACATCCGCAAGGCGGCTTCGGGCCAAGCCGCCGACCATTATGCGCGTTATGTTCGACAGCGCACAGAGACGACCGGCAGCTTAACACGCCCCGGCGTCAAGCCACCTCGAACAGCCCGGCGGCCCCCATCCCGCCGCCGATGCACATCGTCACGACGACGCGCTTCGCGCCGCGGCGGCGTCCTTCGATCAGCGCGTGGCCGGTGAGGCGCGCGCCCGACACGCCATAGGGATGCCCGACGGCGATCGCGCCGCCGTTCGACGTTCAGCCGATCGTTGGGAATGCCGAGCGTGTCGCGCGAGTAGATCACCTGCACGGCGAACGCCTCGTTCATCTCCCAGAGGTCGATGTCGTCGATCGCCAAGGCCCGTCCTGGCGAGCAGCTTGCGCACGGCGAACACGGGGCCGATGCCCATCTCGTCGGGCTCGCAGCCGGCGACGGCGAACGCGCGGAAGACGCCCATCGGCTGCAGCCCGCGCCTCGCGGCCGCCTGCTCGCTCATGACGACGCACGCCGCGGCGCCGTCGGAGAACTGGCTCGCGTTGCCGGCGGCGATCGTGCCGCCGGGCAGCGCGGGCTTGATCTTCGCCACACCTTCGTAGGTGGTGTCGGCGCGAATGCCCTCGTCGGCGGCGATCGTCACCTCTCTCGGTGAAGATGCGCGACGTCGCCTTGTCGGCGACGCCCATCGTCACCGTCATCGGCACGATCTCGTCGTTGAACCGGCCCGCTGCCACGGCCGCCGCGGCGCGCTGCTGGCTCTGCACGCCGTACTCGTCCTGGCGCTCGCGCGATATTCCGTAGCGCTTGGCGACCGTCTCCGCGGTCTCGAGCATCGTCCAGTAGACCTCCGGCTTGTGCGCCGCGAGCCACGCGTCGCGGATCATGTGCTTGTTCTGCTCGTTCTGCACGCAGGAGATCGACTCGACGCCGCCGGCGACGATCGCGTCGGCCTCGCCGGCATGATGCGCTGCGCGGCGAGCGCGATCGTCTGCAGTCCCGACGAGCAGAAGCGGTTGACGGTCGCGGCCGGCACGGTCACCGGACAGCCGGCGCGCAGCGCGATCTGGCGCGCGATGTTCCAGCCGGTCGCGCCTTCGGGCAGCGCGCAGCCGATCAGCACGTCGTCGACCTCCTCGGGTGCGAGCTTCGCGCGCGCGACCGCATGGCGGACGGCGTGGCCGCCCAGCGTCGCGCCGTGCGTCATGTTGAATGCGCCGCGCCAGCTCTTCGCCAGGCCGGTGCGCGCGGTGGAAACGATGACGGCGTCGGTCATTTGCAGATGCCTCTCATCCGTTGAACGTCCTGCCTTCGGCGGCGAGCCGCGCGAGCAGCGGCGCCGGCGTCCAGAACGCGGCGTCGGCGCCCGGCATCGCGGCGAACTGCGTGCATCCGGCGCATCACGTTGTACAGGCCGCGTCATGTCGGCGTAGAGCATCGGCCCGCCGCGCCACGGCGGAAAGCCGTAGCCGGCGAGATAGACGACGTCGATGTCCGACGCGCGCAGCGCGATGCCCTCCTCCAGGATGCGCGCGCCCTCGTTCACCAGCGCGAGGATGCAGCGGTCGACGATCTCGTCCGTCGGCGATCCTGCGCGGCGTCGATGCCGATCTCCTTCGCGGTACGCGGCGATCGATCGCGTCGACGGCGGGATCGGGCAGCGCGTCGCGCCGGCCCGCCTCATAGCGATACCAGCCGGCGCCGGTCTTCTGCCCGAAGCGGCCCGCGCTCGCACAGGCGGTCGGCGATCCGCGAATAGCGCGACGTGCGGCTTCTCGACGTAGCGGCGCTGGCGGATGCGCCAGCCGACGTCGTTGCCCGCGAGGTCGCTCATCCGGAACGGGCCCATCGCCATGCCGAACTTCTCCAGCGCGCGCGTCGACCTGCTGCCGGCGACGCGCCCTCCTCGACGCAGGAACATCGCCTGCCGCAGATATTGCTCGACCATCCGGTTGCCGATGAATCCGTCGCAGACGCCGGAGACCACGGCCGTCTTGCCGATGCGCTTGGCGAGCTGCATCACGGTCATCAGCACGTCGGTCGCCGTCTTCTCGCCGCGCACGACCTCGAGCAGCTTCATCACGTTGGCCGGACTGAAGAAGTGCATGCCGACGACGTCCTGCGGCCGCCTGGTCGCCGCGGCGATCGCGTTCGACGTCGAGCGTCGACGTGTTGGTCGCGAGGATCGCGCCGGGCTTCGCGACGCCGTCGAGCGTCGCGAACACCGTCTCGCTTGATCGCCATGTCCTCGAACACGGCCTCGATCACGAGATCGGCATCGCGCGAGATCGTCGTAGAGCAGCGTCGGCTGCAGCAGCGACATGCTCTGCGTCGACCTTGTCGTGCGTGAGCCTGCCCTTCTTCGACCGAAGCTTCGTAGTTCTCGCGGATCGTCGCCACGCCCTTGTCGAGCGCGTCCTGGCGTCGATCTCGAGCAGCGCGACCGGCATGCCGGCCGACGAGGAAGTTCATCGCGATGCCGCCGCCCATCGTGCCGGCGCCGATGATCGCGACGCGCTCGATCGTGCGCGCCGGCGTCGTGTCCGGCACGTCGGCGATGCGCGCCGCCGCGCGCTCGGCGAAGAACGCGTGGCGCAGCGCGCGCGATTCCGGCGTCTGCAACGAGCTCGCCGAAGAGCTCGCCGCTCGAACGCAAGCCCTTCGTCGAACGGCATCGCTCACTGCGGCGGCCACCGCATCGACGCACTTGCTGCGGCGCGGGAAAGTGCTTCGCCGTCGCGCGCCGACCGTGTTGCGCGCGAACTGGAAATAGCGCGTCGGCGTTCGGGATAGTCGATGCTTCGACGTCGCGCAGCGCGCTTGCGCGGCCGCTTCTCCGCGACGACCTTGCGCGCCAAGCGCGAGCGCCGCCGTCGACGACGTCGCCGTCGACGATCGCGTCGAGCAAGCGCGGTGCCGCGCAGCGTCGCTCGCCGGCACGCTCGCGCCGGTCACGATCATGTTGCAGCGCCGCTCTCCACGCCGATCGCGCGCGGCAGCCGCTGCGTGCCGCCGGCGCCGGGCAGGAGGCCGAGCTTCACCTCCGGCAAGCGCGATCGTCGCAGCCGGCGTGCGCGACGCGATAGTGGCAGCCCATCGCGAGCTCGAGCCCGCCGCCCATGCAGACGCCGTTGATCGCGGCGACGACCGGCTTGCCGCTTGTCCTCCAGCGTGCGGATCACCGAGCGCAGCGCGGGCTCGGCGCTCGCTTTCGGCGTGTTGAACTCGCGGATGTCGGCGCCGCCCGAGAACGCCTTGCCGCGCGCCGGTGAGCGACGATCGCGTCGCACGCCGCATCGGCGTTCGCGCGGTCGATGCCGGCGACCACGTCGCTGCGCGTGTCGTAGCCCGAGCCCGTTGACGGGCGGATTGTCGAGCGTGATGACGGCCACGCGGCCGTGCAGTTCGTATCGAGCGCCGATGATCGTCCTCCGGTCTAGACTTCGAGCCATTCCTTGCGCACGGCGTCGATTGTCGCGCAATTCCTGCGCGCGTGCCTTCGAACACGATCCGGCCCTGCCCCATCACGTAGAGCCGATGCGAGATGGCGAGCGCGATCGTCAGCTTCTGCTCGATCAGCAGGATCGCGACACCGCGCGCGGCGATCTTCTCGAGCAGCCCGCGCACGCGCTCCACGATCTGCGGCGCGAGCCCTTCGGTGGGCTCGTCGACCATGATCAGCGCCGGGATCGCCCATCAGCGTCCGGCAGATCGTCAGCATCTGCTGCTCGCCGCCCGACAGCACGCCGCCGGGCGCGTCGAGCCGCTCGCGCAGCATCGGGAAAGAGCGCGAAGACGTCGTCCATGCGACCACCGGCCCGACGGTGCGCGCCGGCTTCATGCCGAGGAGCAGGTTCTCGCGCACGGTCAGCGTCGGAAAGATCTCGCGGTCCTCCGGCACGTACCCCAGCCCGCGGCGCGCGATCTCGTGCGGCTGCGAGCCCGTCGATGCGCTCGCCGCTTGAAACGTGATGCGGCCCACGGGCGGCACGTGGCCCATGATCGTCTTGACCGCCGTCGAGCGGCCCGCGCCGTTGCGGCCGAGCAGGCTGACGATCTCGCCCTCGCCGACGCGAAGCGTCACGCCCTGCAGGATGTGGCTCTTGCCGTAGTACGCGTGGAGGTCGTCGACCTCAAGCATCGCGGCGCGCTCCCGAGATACGCCGCCTGCACCGCCGCGTTGTCGTGGATGCGCGCCGGCGTGTCGGTGGCGATGATCTCGCCGTAGACGAGCACCGAGATGCGATCGGCGAGGCCGAACACGACGCTCATGTCGTGCTCGACCATCACGAGCGTGCGTCCCTCGCGAGACGCGAGCGGATCAGCTCGACCGCGTGATCGGCCTCGCCGCGGCTCATGCCGGCGGTCGGCTCGTCGAGCAGGATCGTGCGCGCGCCGCCGGCGATCGTGATGCCGATCTCGAGCGCGCGCTGCTCGGCGTAGGTCAGCACGCCGGCGGGCACGTCGCGCCGCGCCGCAGGCCGATCTGCTCCAGCGTCGCGTCGGCGCGCTCGCTGCGCGTCGTGCGAGCGCGTCGGCGTTGCGCCAGAAGCAGTAGCGGTAGCCGAGCGACCACAGCACGCCGCAGCGGATGTTCTCGAACACGGAAAGGCGCGGAAAGATGTTGGTCACCTGGAAGCTGCGCGCCAGCCCGCGCCGGTTGATCGCGATACGGCTGCGCGCCCGCGATGTCCTCGCCGTCGAGGCAGGATCGAGCCCTCGCGTGGGCGCGAAGCGGCCGCTGATCAGGTTGAACAGCGTCGACTTGCCGGCGCCGTTCGGGCCGATGATCGCGTGGCGCTCGCCGCTGCGGAACGTCGAGCGAGACGCCGCGGATGATCGGCGTCGCGCCGAAGCGCTTCTCCACGCCGCGAAGCTCCAGCGCGCTGGTGCGTCATCGCGCTCGCCTCCGCGCGGGCGCGTTCCCACGCCGCGGCCGACCACGGGCCACGTCGCGCCGAAACAGCAGGAAGCCGCCGACGAGCGCTGCCGACGCGACGACCCACGGCCACGGCGTTGCGGCATCGACCGGCGTCCACAGGAGGCGCATCCGCGTGCCGAGCTCCGGTTGCGTCGCGAGGCGGTAGCTCATCTCGACCAGCAGGACGGCGCCGGCGGCCATCACCGCGACCGGCACGAGCGCGAGCGCATACGCGCCCAGGACGCCGCCGAACGCGCGCGTGCGCGACGATCGGCCGATGCATGCAGGATCAGCCCGGCGAGACCCGCGGGCGCGAACAGGATCATCGCGATGAAGAAGAGGCCGAGATACAGCAGCCACGCCGACGTGTAGCCGCCAGGCCGCTCTGCAGCCACGTGATGACGATCGCGCCCAGCACCGGCCCGACGAAGTGCGCGGCGCCGCCGATGTAGGCCATGATCAGCACGGTGCCGGAGCGCTGCGCGCTGACTGCGTCGGCCGCGACGATCTCGTAGTTGATCGCGTGCAGCCCGCCCGCGAGACCCGCGAACAGGCCGGCCGCCGCGAACGCGATGAAGCGCACGCGCTGCGTGCTGTAGCCGATGAATTCCGCGCGCTCCGGATTGTCGCGCACGGCGTTGCACATCCGGCCGACCGGCGTGCGCGTGAACGCGTACATCAGCATCGCCGCCACGACCGCCCAGACGACGACCGCGTAGTAGACCGCGAGCTGCGAGCCGAGCGGAAGCCCCAGGTCGACGGCCGCGCGCGTCCGGCTCGCGGTGATGCCTTCCTCGCCGCCGAAGAGCCCGGGCAGCATGAAGGTCGCGGCGTAGACCAGCTCGCCGACGCCGAGCGAGATCAGCGCGAAGATCGTTCCCGCCTTGCGTGTCGTCACCGCGCCGAACGCCAGGCCGGCGACCAGGCCGCCGACTGCGCCCGCCAGCGGCACGAGGACGATCGGCAGCGGCAGTCCGTGGTTGATCGCGCGCATCGCGAGGATGGCGGCGTAGCCGCCGAGCCCGAAGTACACGGCGTGGCCGAACGACAGCAGGCCGGTCTGCCCGAACAGCAGGTTGAACGACAGCGCGAACACCGCGGCGATCGCCATCTGCGTCAGCAGCGAGCGCCCGAAGTCGGAGCTCGAGTCCGGGCACGAGCGGCAGCACCGCGAGCACGACCACAAGCGCGACGAGCCAGCGGCGCGGCGCGGCCACCTGCGGCATCGGCAGCGCCAGCGCGGGCCTGGCGGCGGCGCCTTGCGGCGGCCCGGCCGTGCTCATTGGAGTGGGATGCTCATACGTCGCGCGTCCCGAGCAGGCCGCGCGGACGCACGATCAGCATCAGCACGAGCAACAGGTACGGGACGATCGGCGCGGCGGTCGCCAGCTTGACGCCGAGCACTTCGTGGAACGGCGAAGCGCGCGAGACCGCGACGCCGAACGCGCGCAGCAGATCGAGCAGCGAATAGTCGACGGCGACCGCGAACGTCTGCAGGATGCCGATCAGCATCGACGCGATCAAGGCGCCGGCGAGCGAACCCAGGCCGCCCGACGACCACGACGACGAACACGATCGGCCCGATCGCGTGCGCGAGCGTGGGTTGCGTGAGCAGCATGAAGCCGCCGATCACGCCGGCCAGGCCCGCGAGCCCGCTGCCGACGGCGAACACCAGCACGAATACGCCGGGCACGTCGTGGCCAAGCGCGCTCACCATGCGCGGATGCGTCAGCGCCGCCTGGATGACGAGGCCGATGCGCGTCTTCTTGAGCGCGACGTAGAGGAAGACGAACATCGCGACCGAGATCGCCATCATCAGGCCCTTGTAGGCCGGAAACGTGCTGCCGAAGACCGTGAACAGCGGGAAATCGATGACGGCGGGAACGTTGTTGGCGACGGCGTTGCGGCCCCAGATCATCGTGACGATCTCCTCGATGACGTAGGCGAGTCCGAACGTGAACAGGATCTCGGCGACGTGCCCGCTGGCGTGGACGCGGCGCAGGCCGTAGCGCTCGATCGCGGCGCCGACGAGCGCGCACGCCAGCGGCGCGACGACGAGCGCCGGCCAGAACCCGACCCAGCGGCCGAACTGGAACGACAGGTACGCGCCCAGCATGAACAGGCTGGCGTGCGCGAAGTTCAGCACGCCCATCATGCTGAAGATGAGCGTGAGCCCGCTCGACAGCATGAACAGCAACAGGCCGTAGACGACCCCGTTCAGCAGCGAAACGGTGACGAGCTCGAGCATCAATTCTCCCTCGCCCCGCGCAGCGGAGAGAGCGTCGGGGTGAGGGACACGCCAGCTACTTCGGCCGCTCCATCTTGCACGTCGTCGCCAGCGCCGTCGCCTTGCCGTCGACCTTGGCGTCGGTCTTCCAGCCGAGGCCGGTGTCCTCGCTGTCGTACTTGACGCCCTTGGCCAGCGTCGAGACGAACAGCGGCTGCAGGATCTGGTGGTTGTCGGCGCGCATCTCGACCTCGCCGAGCGACGTCGGCATCTTCATGCCTTCGAGCGCGCGCGCGACCTTCACCGGATCGTTCGATCCGGCCTTCTTCGCCGCGGCGGCGAACATCTCCCACATCGTCTTCGCGCGCCAGTAGGCGAACTCGTTCTCCTTGCCGGGATAGCGCTTGGTGAACGCGGCGACCGAGGCGTCGAGCTCGGGCACCGCGTTGCGGTGCCATTCGGAGACCTGCTTCAGCGTGTCCACGCCCGCCTCGCCGATCGCGGTGACCGCGCCGGGGCTGCCGCCGTAGTAGGTTTCCCACGCCACCTTGAGTCCCGCATCCTTGCCGGCCTTGATCAGGAGCACCATGTCGTTGCTCCAGTTGCCGGTGATGACCGTATCGGCGCCCGCCGCCTTGATCTTGGCGACGTAGGGCGAGAAGTCGTTCACTTTCTGCAGCGGATGCAGCTCGTCGCCGACCACTTTGATGTCGGGACGCTTCTCCGCCAGCATCTTGTTCGCCGCCGCAGCGACTGCCTTGCCGAACGAGTAGTCCTGGTTGATCAGGTAGACCTTCTGGACCTTCTTGTCCTTCGCGATCACGTCGGTCATCGCCGCCATCTTCATGTCGGCGTCGGCATCGAAGCGGAAGTGCCAGAAGTTGCACTTCTCGTTGGTGAGCGCCGGATCGACGGCGGCGTAATTCAGGAACAGGACTTCCTTGCCCGGATTGCGCTCGTTGTGCTTCAGCACGGCGTCGGTGATCGCGAGCGCAACCGAGCTGCCGTTGCCCTGGACGACGTAGCGTGCGCCGTCGTCGAGCGCGCGCTTCAGCTGGATCAGCGATTCCTGCGGATTGACCTTGTTGTCGAAGGAGAGCAATTCGAACTTCTCGCCGTTCAATCCTCCCGTCAGCGTTGATCGCGTCGATGTAGAACTGATGCGTTTTCTGCGCCAGAATGCCGGTGCTGGCGGCACCCCCGGACAGCGGATCGATGAAGGCAACCTTGACGTCCGCCGACGCTTGACCTGCAAGACATGCGATCGTGAAGCCCAGCCCGACAACGCGCGTGCAAACGCTCATGGCTCCTCCTCGTATCGTTGTGGTCCCGCGCGCCGGGTCGAGCCGGGGCGGGTTATCGCCAAGCGGATGCTAACGATCCGGGTGGCCGCTTACAAGCGCGCTCGGCGATGCCGCGGTGCAACACGATCGACGACAACGACCCCGACGACCGGAGGAA
This sequence comes from uncultured beta proteobacterium, assembly GCA_963851465.1. Taxonomy (GTDB): domain Bacteria; phylum Pseudomonadota; class Gammaproteobacteria; order Burkholderiales; family Casimicrobiaceae; genus VBCG01. Next base: position 70,035 of record CAWKPJ010000010.1, on the reverse strand, counting down.
CCCCGTGCAAGGCCTGATGATGAACTGGCCGCTGATGATCTCCTCGATCATCCGGCATGCCGACCGCTGTCACGGCGACACGGAGGTCGTCTCGCGGACGATCGAGGGCCCGATCCACCGCTATACCTATCGCGACGCACACACCCGCGCGCGCCGGCTCGCCAACGCCCTGGTTCGCCTGGGCGCCCGGGAGGGCGATTGCGTCGCCACCCTCGCGTGGAACGGGTTTCGTCACTTCGAGCTGTACTACGCAGTTTCCGGCATGGGCGCGGTGATCCACACGGTCAACCCGCGACTTTTCCACGACCAGCTCACGTACATCGTCAACCATGCGGGCGACCGGATCGTCTGCTTCGACCTCACGTTCCTCCCGCTGGTCGAGAAGCTGGCGCCCGCGTGCCCATCCGTCACGACGTGGATCGCGCTGACCGACCGCGCGCACATGCCCGCGTCGTCGCCGCTTCGCAACCTGCTCTGCTACGAGGATCTTGTCGAAGCCGAAAGCGACGAATTCGACTGGCCGGATTTCGACGAGAACACCGCGGCCGCGCTCTGCTACACGTCCGGCACCACGGGAAATCCGAAGGGAGCGCTCTTCAGCCACCGCTCGACGGTGCTGCACGCGATGGCCTGCTGCATGCCCGACGCCAAGGGGTACTCGGCGCAAAGCGTGATCCTGCCGATCGTGCCGATGTTTCACGTCAACGCCTGGGGCATCCCGTACTCGGCGCCGATCGTCGGCGCCAAGCTCGTGTTTCCCGGCGCGGGCCTCGACGGCAAGAGCCTCTACGAGCTCTTCGAAAGCGAGAAGGTCGAGACATCGGCCGGCGTGCCGACCGTATGGCTCGGCCTGATCAACCACATGAAGCAGAACAACCTCAGGTTCTCGACGTTCAAGAGCACGACGATCGGCGGCTCGGCATGCCCGCCGGCGATGATGAAGACGCTGCGCGACGATTTCGGCGTGCGCGTCCAGCACGGCTGGGGCATGACCGAGATGAGTCCCGTCGGTACGATCGGCAGCCCGAAGGCGAAGCACCGCGACCTGACGCCCGACCAGCGGATGGCGCTCTCGCTCAAGCAGGGCCGGCCGCTGTACGGCGTCGAGATGAAGATCGTCGATGCCGAAGGCCAGGCGCTGCCGTGCGACGGCGTCGCGGCCGGCAACGTCATGGTCAGGGGGCCGTGGGTCGTGCGCGACTACTTCAGGAGCAACTTGCCGAGCCCGCTGTCCGCCGACGGCTGGTTTCCGACCGGCGACGTCGGCTCGATCGACGCCGACGGCTATCTCACGATCACCGACCGCTCGAAGGACGTCATCAAGTCGGGCGGCGAGTGGATCAGCTCGATCGAGCTCGAGAACATCGCCATCGGGCATCCGGCGGTGATCGAGGCGGCGGTGATCGGCGTCGCGCATCCCAAATGGGACGAGCGGCCGCTGCTGCTGATCGTCAAGCGCGACGGCGCGTCGGTGACGCGCGACGACATGCTGAATTTCTACGACGGCAAGATCGCGAAGTGGTGTATGCCCGACGACGTCGTGTTCGTCGACGAGTTGCCGCACACCGCGACCGGCAAGCTGTCGAAGAAGACGCTGCGCGAAAAGTACCGCGACTACCGCCTTCCCACCGGCTGACCTCGTCCGCGGACGGAGCAGAAGCGAGCGCTACGACTTCGAGCGCTGAAAGGTGAGGCAGACGTACCCGGACCCTTGCTTCGCCTCGAATGCGACGGGCCGGGGCTTGGCCAGGTCCGGCGCGTTGTCGCAGATCGTGAGCGTCTCGCCGTCAAGGGCATAGATGCCCTTCCACACTTTGCCCTTCAGCGTTCCTTCCGTCTGATCGAAGTCGATGGCCGGTGGCTTCGTGCCCGGCGACGTCCGGAAGGTGCCCGCGTAGACGTCCTTCCCGTCCTTGGAGCGGATGTCGAAGCGGTCGCGGGCGAAGGAGAGTCGATGTCCGACGAGATCTCCGGCAGGCTTGCCGTCTTGCTCCGCTTTCACGGCGACCCATGCGCCTTGAAGCATCTTCGCAGCGTCGTCGGCCGGATAGGCCGACGCGGGCGCAAGGCCCATTACGACGATCAGCCCGCCAATCGCCCAGACAGATCCGCGCATCGTTTGTCTCCGTTGACATCGACCAGCAACTGAACCGGCATCCTAGCGCTGGCGATGGCCGAGGAGAAGCCTCGCGGAAGCAGGTACGGTTGACTGCGCCACGACGCTACTGCAGGACCGGCTGAGCGCCGACGTCCTTGAGCACCTTCTCCCACTTCGTGCGCTCGTCGGCCCAATAGGTGCCGAACTGCGCCGGCGTCATCACCCTCAAGTAGACGCCGAGCGTGTCGAACCGTTCCACGATGTCCGGCATCGCGAGCACGGTCGCCAGGTCCTGGTTGACGCGCTCGATTGCGGCGCTGCTCGTTCCACGCGGCGCGACGACACCGAACCATCCATTGATCACCAGCGACGGATAGGTCTCCGCAGCCGTGGGCAGATCGGGCCTGTTGGGCAATCGCGTCTCGGAGAAGATCGCCACGGCCTTGAGCTTCTTGCCCTTGATCATCGGGTCGATCGGGGGAACGCCGTCGATCAGCATCGGCGCGTCACCGCCCAGCACCGACGAAATGCTCTGTCCGCTGCTGGTGTACGGAATCGCGCGAAGCGGCACGCCGGACGCCTTGCTGATCATGTCGACGGCAAGATTGGGGACCGTGTGTTGCGCAGTGGTCGAGACGACGAACTTGTCGGGATCCTTCTTCGCCATGGCGAGCGCATCGGCGAGCGTATTCGCCGGAGAGTCGGCGGCGACAGCCGCCATCATGGGGCTGATGCCGACCATGGCGACGGGAACGAAGTCCTGGACGATGTCGACGGCCTGGCTCTTGAACATGTACGGCGTCAGGACGTACGCGGACGCCGGCGCGAAGATGAACGTGTGGTCGTCCTTGGCGCCGGTCTTCGCTGCCTGGAAGCCGATCAGGCCGCCGGCGCCTGGCTTGTTCTCCACGACGACCGGCTGGTTCCAGATCTTCGACAGTTTCTCTCCGAGCAGCCGCGCCATGATGTCGGGCGCCACGCCCGCTGCCCCCGGCACGACCAGACGCACCGGCTTGTTCGGCCAGGAAGCCGCCGGCTGGCCGAAGGCCGCGGACGCGGCGAGCAGCAGCAGCAAAGCGAAGGGAATGCGGAAGTTGGGGCGCATCATGCGATCTCCTCCTTGGGACTCGGGCCGTCGGATGGCGGCCGATACGTTGTCGAATGGGAGCCGCCCGCGCGGCGGCCGGCAGCGCGGAACAGCATCGCGCAGGCCTCCGACGGGTCGTCGCCTCGCCAGGCGATGTGCTGGTCGGGGCGTACGAGGACGAGCGACGCCTCGTAGAGCTCGCGCACCCGCTCGTTGCCTGGCGCGATGATCGCCAGGGGGATGCCGGCGTCCGCGGCTGCGGCACGCACGGTGGCTTCCGCGTCGGGCGCAAGCCCGCGCGTCGCCATCAGCGTCATTGCATTCGTGGCGAAGTGGTCGAAGAGCGACGCGCCGCGCGCGGTCCCGTCGGACAGCCATGCGTGCGGGGCGCGCGCTCCGGCGCGGGCGCTGGGCGTGTAGGCCGTGGCCTCCTGGATCCCGGGCGCATCGGCCTCGTCACTCAGCACCGGTGACGCGCCGTACGCGGCGCCGAGGACCACGCCGAGCGAATCGAATTCGCGACGCTTGGTGTCGAGGATCTGCGCAGCGGCGGCCGCCCGCGCAGCGTCCCCGGCCGATGTGGCCGCCTCGACCCCGTCGAGGACGAGCTTGTGCGACGTGAAGCCGAGGTTGATCACCGCCTCGTCGACGACGCAGCGATGGACTGGCCGCCGCTCGATCTCGTAGCTGTCGAGGAGCGCCGGTCCGCCCCAGCCCTGGAGGGTGGCCGCCAGCTTCCAGCCCAGGTCGACGGCATCGCCGATCCCCATGTTCATGCCGTAGCCGCCGAAGGGCGGATGGAGGTGGCACGCATCGCCCGCGAGAAACACGCGGCCCGCGCGATAGCGCTCTGCGACGAGCTGATGGGCGGTCCAGTCGTCGCGCGACAGGATTTCGAGGTCCACGTCCAGCGCGAGCGCCGCGCGAATCATCGCGTCGGGATTCGTATCGGCGAGCGTGAGTTTCGGACAGCCGAATGTCCAGAGATCGCCGCGGTCGAGCGGCGCGACCACGGCAGGCACGTCCGGGTTGACCAGCCAGTACATGACGGCAGGCCCGAGCGCGTGCCGCTGCGCGAGGCCGGGCGAACGAAAGACGATGTTGTGGTGGTGCGAGAGCGGAGAGCGGCCTTCCATGCGGATGCCGAGCTTCTCGCGCACCGTGCTGCGGGCACCATCGGCGCCGACGAGGTAGCCGGCGCGAACGTCGATCCGCTCGCCCGTGGCGAGATCGGCAAGCCGGGCGTCGATTCCCCCCGGCGTCTCGGTCCAGTCGACGAGCTCGGTAGCGAAGCGCAGCGCAACGCCGGGGAATTCGGCGGCGCGCGTGCGCAGGACGTCCTCGACCTTGTATTGCGGGATCCATTGCGCGTGCTCGGCAAAGCGCTCGTCGCGCACCGGCGCGCAATAGAACGCGTTGGCGAACCGCGCGAGCTCCCGGCCGGCGAGGCGCGTCGCGAACACGATGTTCGACGGATAGTCGACGCCGAACGGCGACGCGGCAGCGAGTCGCTGCGCGATGTCCCAGCGGCGCATCAGCTCGCGCGAGCGCACGTTGGTCGTCTTGGCTCGCGGCGCGAAGCCGACGCGATCGTGGCGCTCGACCAGCAGGCAGCGCCGGCCCTGCAGGCCAAGCTCGAGGGCGAGCGACAGGCCCACCGGTCCTCCGCCGACGACGAGCACTTCGGTTTCGAGCATTGAGCCCCCCGTTGACGGGAGGATAGGGACTGGGCGAAGCTTTGGAAAGATCATTGCTTCGATACAGGTCATGAAGAAAATCGATAGCCGGGCGCCCCAGGTGGCGGATTTGCGCGCCGCGCTCGCGCTGCTCCATGAACGAACGGTAACGCGTGCGGCGCAGCGCCTCGGTTTGACGCAATCCGCGTTGTCGTATCAGCTCGAGCGGATGCGGAAGCGCTTCGGCGACCCGCTGTTCGTGCGCGTCGGCAACCGGATGTCGCCGACGCCGCTGGCCGTAGCGCTGGCCGAGCCCGCCGCGCGCGCGCTCCGCATCCTGGAGAACGAGATCGCCGCGCTGGCGCGCTTCGATCCGGCGACAACGGCGCGCGAATTCCGGATCGGCGTCAACGAGATCGGCGCGATCACGATGGTGCCGCGGCTCGTGCGCCGGCTCGCCGCCGTGGCGCCGAACGCGCGCCTGACGCCGGTCCAGGCCGATCCCGACGCGATGTCGAGCGTTCTCGAGTCCGGCGCGATGGACGTCGCGGCGGGACATTTCCCCAACAGCTTCGGCGGCTTGCTCCAGCAACTCCTCTACCGGCGCGACTACGTCTGCGTGGCGCGGCGGGACCATCCGCGGATCGGCGCATCGATGTCGATGCGGGAATTCGGCCTCGCGCCGCAGGTCCACACGGCAGCGGTGCCGACGATGCGCGCGTGGATCGACGCCCAGCTGCGGAAGCGCGGGCTCGAATCCGGACCGCGGATGATGACGCAGCACGTGTCGGCGATCCCCTTCATCGTCGCGGCGAGCGACCATGTTGCGATGATCCCGCGCGAGGTGTTCGACCTGTTCGCGCCGATCGCGCCGCTCAAGATGGTGCGGCTGCCCGTGCGGATCCCGTCGGTCACGATCCACCAGTACTGGCATCCGCGGGTCGCGAGCGACCCGGCAGTCAAGTTCTTCAGGGAGCAGGTGCTGGTCGCCGCGCGGGCGACGCGATAGCGGGACACGGCGGCCCGGCACGCTTGCATTGGCAGGCGGCTGTTACGCTGCTTTCCGATCTCAAATGACTCGACGCGCCGCAGCAGTGGCTGCATCGCCAGTGTTGGGCGTTCCGACGGGCTCAATGAGGAGGATGTGAGCTTCCTCCTCTGCGACGGGACAGTGCTCTGCGCCTTTGGGCACCACGAAGACTTCGCCGGGCCCGATCGTGACGTCGCCATCACGCATGCGGATCCTGATGCGGCCGTGAAGTACGAGGAAGAAGTCGTCTGTGTCATCGTGCTTGTGCCACACGAACTCGCCCTTGATCTTTGCGACCATGAGATCGTGCCCGTTGAACTGGCCGACAACGCGCGGCTGCCAGTACTCGGAGAAGGTGGAGAGCTTTGCGGCAAGGTTGATGGACTTCATAAGCAGAGCCTCCTGGCCGGCAGGTCTATTCGCCCCGCCTCAGTCTTGCGACGATGTCTCGATATGCGGCGGCGATCAGGGCTTCCAGCGATGGCCCGTCGACGACCAGACCGGGCCCGACCTTGACGTGACGCATGTACTTGCCCGTACCCTGCAGCATACCTGCCGGGTCCAGCAGCGTGGCGCCACGGAAAAAGCCGACATTGACGTGACTCCTGAAGGCGCCGACATAGGCGAATGGTGCGTCTGCCACGCACACGGTCGGGTAACCGTCGTGCATGAGCTCTCGAACGTCGGCGCCGCAGCCGCGCATCCGCGTGAACCATGTCCGCGCAAGGGAACCCAGCTCGGTCGATTGCGCATCGAGCCACCGGCCAACGGCGGGATCTCGTTCGACCGCTCCAGAGAATCGCAGAAGCTCAGGCACGGTTGGGCGAGGCCGAACACCTCGTTTCAGAGTTTTGCGGCGCGCATCCGCATTGGCGTCCTGCTAAGCCAGCGGCGCAACCTTCATCACTTCGTCGGCGGTGGTCAGGCCCGCGGCGATCTTCATCGCGCCCGACACGCGGAGCGGCTTCATCCCGTCCTTGAACGCCTGCTCGCGGATCGCGCGATCGTCGGCCTCGCGAATGATCAGGCGGCGCAGCGCCGGCGTGACCAGCATCACTTCGTAGATGCCCATCCGGCCGTAGTAGCCGGTCATCCGGCATTCGAGGCAGCCGACGGGCCGCATCACCGACGCCGGCTTCTCGCCTTTCCACGGCGAGGTGAGCGAGCGCCACGTCTCGTCGTCGGGCGTCTCGCCCGGCTGCTTGCACTGCGGGCACAGCGTGCGCACCAGCCGCTGCGCCATCACGCCGAGCAGCGTCGAGTTGAGCAGGTACGACGGCGTGCCGAGGTCGAGCAGGCGCGTCACCGCCGTGGGCGCGTCGTTCGTGTGCAGCGTCGACAGCACCAGGTGCCCGGTCAGCGCGGCCTGCACGGCCATGTCGGCGGTGTCGCGGTCGCGGATTTCGCCGACCATGATGATGTCCGGGTCCTGCCGCAGCAGCGTGCGCACGCCCGACGCGAAGTCGACGCCGATCGCCGGATGCACCTGCATCTGGTTGAACGCCGGCTCGATCATCTCGATCGGGTCCTCGACCGAGCAGACGTTGACTTCCGGCGTCGACAGACCCTTCAACGTCGAGTAAAGCGTGGTCGTCTTGCCGGAGCCCGTAGGGCCGGTGACCAGGATGATGCCGTTCGGCTCGCGCGTCATCGTCTCCCAGCGCGTGCGATCGTCGGCCGTGAAGCCGAGGTCCGTGAAGTCGCGCACCAGCACTTCGGGACTGAAGATGCGCATGACGATCTTCTCGCCGAACGCGGTGGGCATCGTCGAGATCCGGAGCTCGATCTCGTCGCCGCCGGGCGCCAGCGTCTTGATGCGGCCGTCCTGCGGCCGGCGCTTCTCGACGATCTCCATGCGGCCCAGCAGCTTGATCCGCGACGTGATGGCCGTGAGCACGGACGTCGGGATCGCATAGACCGGGTGCAAAACGCCGTCGATGCGAAAACGGACCATGCCCGCGTCGCGCCGCGGCTCGATGTGGATGTCGGACGCGCGCTGCTCGAATGCGTATTGCCACAGCCAGTCGACGATGAGGACGACGTGCTGGTCGTTGGCGTCGAGGTGGCCGTGCTTGCCGAGCTCGACCAGTTGCTCGAAATTGCGCGCGACCGAGAAGTCGCCCTTCGACGCGTCCTGCGCCTTCTTCATCGAGCGCGCAAGATTGTAGAACTCGCCGAGATAGCGCTTGACGTCCTGCGGATTGCTGAAGACGAACTTGACCGACAGCTTCAGGATTCTTTCCAGCTCGTCGGCGAAGCTCCGCACGAACGGCTCGGCGGTGGCCACCGTCAGCGTCGTGCGGTCGACGGCGATCGGCAGGATGCGATAGCGCTCGGCGTACGCGTTGGTCATCGTCGAGGTGACCGCACCCAGGTCGATCTTGAGAGGGTCGATGTGGAAATACGGCACGCCGAGCTTGTCCGCCGCCCACTCGACCAGCCAATCGAGCGTCATGGTCTTGTGCGGCGGGAGCAGCGATTTCCACCGCTCGTTGGCGATGGCGTCCAGCGGATGGTCGAAACGCTGCGTGCGCGAACGGGCGAGCTTTTCGGCGTCGGCCGCGCCGACGAGGCCGTCGGCGACCATCAAGTCCAGCAGTTCGTCGAGACGCAGGCGCCGGTCGGCCGCGGGTGTCGACTTTGCGGTTGCGCGTGCCGCGGGCGAAGGCGGCGCCTTGATCACGGGAGTGGCCATGGCCTAGTGTCTCATTCCTTTGCGACGCAGGACCGCCGTCGGCAGACCGGCGGCGCGACCGGTCGTTCCCGCGCTTGCAAAAAGGCAACAACCGGCGCGATCCTTGGAACATGCCGCCGCGCCTGCACATCGACGCCCTCGCCGTCGACATCACCACGCTCGACGTCGACGCGATCGTCAACGCGGCCAACACCACGCTGCTGGGCGGCGGTGGCGTCGACGGAGCGATCCACCGCGCCGCCGGTCCCGAATTGCTGCAAGAGTGCCGCGCGCTCGGCGGCTGCCCGACCGGCGAAGCGCGCCTCACGCGCGGCTATCGGCTGCCCGCGCGTTTCGTGATCCATACGGTCGGTCCGGTGTGGCGCGGCGGTGCCGCCGGCGAGCCCGAGCTGCTGGCATCGTGCTACCGGAATTCGTATGCACTGGCTCATCGGCACGGTGTCGCGTCGATCGCGCTGCCGGCGATCAGCTGCGGCGTCTACGGCTACCCGATCCACGAAGCGGTCGCCATCGCGGTGCGAGAGACGCGCGCGCTCGCCGGGAGTGCAACGTCGCTCACGCGCGTCGTGTTCGCGTGCTTCGGACGCGACGTCCACACAGCCTATGTGGATGCGCTGCGAGCGCATTCGTCTCCGGACGTGACGCGGACGCGCGCTGTTCGCTTGCAATCCGGCGTATGCGCCGTGACAATCGTCCGGTTGTCAGAGTCCTCCGGAGCTCAAATGTTACGCATCTTCTCCACGCGCCTCACGGTCGGCGCGCTCGCGGCGCTGTTGACGCTGCCCGTCGCGCCGGCGTACGCGTCGTACACGATCACTTGCAACAGCAACGGCTACCGCTACCAGTATTGCAGCGCCAACACCAACGGATACGCGCGATTGCAATACCAGACCTCGCAAGCGCCCTGCGTACGCGGCCGCAGCTGGGGCTCCGACAACGGCGGCGTATGGGTCAACAGCGGTTGCAGCGCGCAGTTCGAGGTGGGCGGCGACTCGCGGGGCGGGGGCAGCAATGCCGGCGCTGCGGTGGCCGCAGTCGCGGGGCTCGCCATCCTCGGCGCAATCATCGCCCACCACGATCGCGAACAGGACGGCGACGGCTATGGTCCCCCGCCGAACTACCCGGTGGGCGGAGGTCCGGTCCCGGGATGGGCGGTCGGAACATTCAACGGAAGCTTGTGGGGCCAGCGGCAGACGATCCAGATCGGCCCGGACGGCGGCGTCAACGTGTGGTATCGCAGCGGCGGCAGCGCGCAGGGCTGGTTCTCCGGCAGCACGCTGACGATCGGCAACAACGCGATGAACGTGCAACCGTCCGGCGGCGGCATCCTCGTCAACGGTGCTTACTTCGGACGCTGATCACCCATGAAAAGCACCAACACTCTGCTCGCACTTGTTCTTGCCGCACTTCCCGCGCTGTCCGCGTTCGCGGGCGACGCACCCACCGCCGCGTCGCCAACGGCGGCCGCAGCCGCGCCGGCGACCCCAGCACCCACAGCAGCCGCGGCGCGCGCCGCGAAGGCCGCGCCCGCCAAGTCCGCGCCGCGAGCGACACCCGTATCGCGCGCGCCTTCGGGACGGCTGTTCGACACCATCCGCAAGCGCGGCACGCTCCTCGTCGGCACCACGTGGAGCATTCCATGGTCGATGCGCGATCCGCAAGGCGAATGGCAAGGCTTCGAGATCGACCTCGCCCGGCAGCTCGCTGCCGATCTCGGTGTCGACCTCACGATCGTGCGCGTGCCATTCACCCAGTTCACTTCGGCGCTGGAGACCGGTCGCATCGACATCGTCGTCGCCGGCTATTCGATCACGCCGCAACGCGCGCTGGTCGTCGACTTCAGCAACGCGTACGCGGACTCGCAGATGGAGCTCGTCGTGCGCAAGGATCTCGCCGGCCAGGACGTGAACCGTCCCGACGTGAAGATCGGCGTGCGCACGGGGACGACGTCGGAAGCGGCCGCTCAGGCACGGCTGCCCAAAGCGCAGATCGTCGCGTTCCCCACCGCGCCGCGGCTATACGCGGCAGTCAAAGCCGGCGAGGTCGACGGTGCCCTCGCCTACACCCCGCGCACGACGATCGCGATCGCGGAATCCGAGGGCAAGCTCGCCGTCGCGACCGGCATCCCCGGACTGCCGCACACGGTCGAGGCGTTTGCAGTGCGCAAGGGCGAGCAGAGCTTGTTGAACTATCTCAACGCATGGATCGCCTACTGGACGGCCGACGGCTGGCTCGGCGAGCGCCACCGCTACTGGTTCGAATCGCTCGACTGGACACCCCGCTTTGCACCGCCGGGGAGCGCGCCCGCGACCAAGTGAGCGCCGCCGCCGGCCGGTCCCGCCAACACCGGGGGTGGGCTACACCTTTGCGGGTTCGGTGGCCTCCGGCTGGACGGGCACCTGGAACACCTCGCCCAAATACTTGACGTACGACGGGTCGTAGTCCATCGCCTTCGACGGCTCGTCGCTGATCTTCGCCACCGGCTGGCCGTTGCAGCGCGTCATCTTGATCACGATCTGCAGCGCCTCGTAGCCCAGGTCGTTGGTGAGGTTCGTCCCGATGCCGAACGCGGTCTGGCTGCGGCCGCGGAAATACTCGTACAGGCGAATCGCCAGCGGCACGTTGAGGCTGTCGGAGAACACCATCGTCTTCGCGCGCGGGTCGATGCGCATCCGCTGGTAGTGCGCGATCAGCTTCTCGCCCCACTCGAACGGATCGCCCGAATCGTGGCGCACGCCGTCGAACAGCTTGCAGAAGAAAAGATCGAAATCGCGCAGGAAAGCGTCCATGCCGCAGACGTCCGACAGCGCGATCCCGAGGTCGCCGCGATACTCGCGCGCCCACATGTTGAACGCGAACACCTGCGAATCGCGCAGCCGCGGGCCGACGGCCTGGCAGGCCTGCAGGTACTCGTGCGCCATCGTGCCGAGCGGCGTCAGGTTCTGCTCGAGCGCGAACTTGACGTTGCTCGTGCCGACGAACTTGGGCCCGATGCCGGTCTTCAGCGTCTGTACGACTTCGTCCTGCCACACGCGCGAGAAACGCCGCCGCGTGCCGTAGTCGGCGATGCGGAACTCGGGGTCGGCGACCGCGTTGATCTGACCGACCTTGGCCGCCAGGCGGCGGCGCCCTTCGGCAAGATCGGGCGCGGCGACCGTCTCGCGGTAGTAGATCTCCGAGACGATCGAGAGCACCGGAACCTCGAAGAGGATCGTGTGCAACCACGGTCCCTTGATCGTGATGTCGATGTCGTTGCTGCCCGGAATGCGGCTGACCCTGATGAAGCGCTCGTCAAGATGGAACAGGCCGAGGAGGTCGACGAAGTCGCTCTTGAAGAACCGCCACCCGCGCAGGTAATCGAGCTCGCGCCGCGTGAAGCGCAGCGCGCACAGGTCACGGATGCCCGCTTCGATCTGCGGGATGTGCGGCGCGAGCGCGACGCTCCGGTTGCGGCACTTGAAGCGGTACTCGACCTGCGCGCCGGGAAAGTGATGCAGCACGACCTGCATCATCGTGAACTTGTAGAGATCGGTATCGAGCAGCGACTCGATGATCATCGCAGAGGGCCTCCCGCCGGGCCGTCCCAAGGGAGGCCTGCTCCCCCTCCGGGGGCAGCGAACGAAGTGAGCGTGGGGGTCGTCATACTACTCGACCTTGCCGCTGCCGTCGGGGATCACGCGGATGCGCAATGCGAGCGCGATCGCGACGAGCGTGGAGCCCATCGCCACGAACCCGACCCAGCCGTAGCGCGTCAGCGTGCCGTCGGCGGCACGGCCGACGACCAGCCCGGCGAAGAGCGACGCGACTGCCGCCGCGAGCTGCTGCACTGACGCGTTGAAGCTCATGAAGCTGCCGCGCAGCCGTGGCTCGACGCTGCCGGTGATGAGCGCCATCGCGGGCCCGAAGCGCCCGGGCACGAAGACGAAGAACACGATCGCGACCCCGACGGCGACGGCGAGCGGCGAGCGCGGGAGGTGCGTCAGCACGAACAGCGGCACCAGCGAGGCGAGTGCCAGCGCGATGAACAGCCGCCGCTTGCCGTAACGGTCGGCGAGCCAGCCGATCAGCTGCGCGGTGAAGAGCGTGGTCAATCCGCCGGCGAAATAGATGATCGGCAAGTCCGGCTCGGCCACGCCGACATTGCAGGACGTTGTACGGCGCGATGAACGGCACGACGGTGAACACCGACATCATCAGCGCGATCATGAACGCGAACGCGCGCAGGTGATTGGGAACGCCGAAGATCGCGCGCAGCTGCGCGAGCGGGCGCAGCCGCGGTCCGCGGGTGACGTGCGCGTCGAGCGCCGGCAGCAGGCGCCACGCGATCGCGCCGACAGCGACGCTGACGCCGGCCAGTACCAGGAACGGCGCGCGCCACGAGTAGTGATTGGCGAACCAGAGGCCGAGCGGCACGCCCATGACGGCCGCCAGCGAGAACGCTGACGCGACGAGTGCGGTGCCGCGCGCGCGGCGCGCATACGGCACGACGTCGGCGACGATCGTGATGACCAGCGCGCCCACGACGCCGCCGAAGAGGCCGGCCAGGCCGCGCGCGGCGAGCAGCAGCGGGTAATTGGTCGCGAATCCGCACAGCGCCGTCGCGACCACGAATCCCGCGTACATGGTCAGCAGCGCGCGCTTGCGTCCGTAGCGATCGATCCGAAACGCCGCGAGGAATCCGCTGGCCGCCGCGGCGAACGTGTACACCGAGACGAGGAAGCCGAAATGTTGCGGGTCGATCTCGAAGAGCCGCATGAACTGCGGTCCCAGCGGCATCATGATCATGAAGTCCACGACGTGCGTGAACTGCATCGCGGCCAGCGTCAGAAGCAGCGCGATCTCGCGCGGGGCGGTGCGCACGGCGGAAGTCGCGGCGGCAGGCGCCGAGGCAGGTGGAAGCGAGGCTGACATCGACAGGTGCGCGGCGGAAATGCTTAACTGACCGCGAGTCATTTGAAGTATAGCATCCCCGTCGCTATGATGCCGGGAGACACGTAAGGGCCGTTCATTCCATGCTGATCAGCTGCGTCGCGTACCAGCAGGGCCGCAAGGTCGCCGACATCCCGATCGAGGACATCAGCGAATACGTCAGCCGGCCGGACTGCTTCGTCTGGGTTGCGCTGTTCGAGCCCTCGCGCGAGGAACTGGACGAGATGGCGCTCGAGTTCAGCCTCCATGAGCTCGCCGTCGAGGACGCGCGCAAGGGTCACCAGCGCCCGAAGATCGAGGAGTACGGCGATTCGCTGTTCGCCGTCCTGCAGCCGGTCGAGAAAGTGAAGCACGACGACGGCACCGAGGAGCTCCTGATCGGCGAAGTCGACGTCTTCGTCGGTCCCAACTACGTGCTCTCGGTGCGTCACCGCACGCAGGTCGGCTTCGGCGCCGTGCGCACGCGCGCCGAGCGTGAGCCCGATCTCCTGCGCCACGGCTCGGCGTTCGTGTTCTACGCGCTGATCGACAACGTCGTCGATCGCTACTTCCCGGTGCTGGACGATCTGGAGACCGAGCTGGAGAAGGTCGAGGACCAGATTTTCGTCAAGGGCAACGCCCGGGCAAACATCGAAGCGCTGTACGGATTGAAGCGCCGGCTGATGCAGCTGAAGCACGCGGTCGACCCGATGATGGAAGCCACCGGCAAGCTGTATGGCGGCCGTGTGCCGCAGATCTGCATGGGGATGGGCGAGTACTTTCGCGATGTCTACGACCACCTGCATCGCATCCACGCGTCGATCGAAGGCATCCGCGACATGGTGGCCACCGCGATCCAGGTCAATCTCGGCATGATCTCGCTCGCCGACAACGAGGTGACGAAGCGCCTCGCCGCGTGGGGCGCGCTGATCACCGTGCCCACGCTGATCGCCGGCATCTACGGGATGAACTTCGACCATATGCCGGAGCTGAAGTGGGTGTTCGGCTATCCGATCGCGATCGGTGCGATGGTCGTCGTCGACGTCCTGCTGTTCTGGCGGTTTCGCGCCGTCAAGTGGATCTAGGGCGGCGTGGCCGGCCGCGTCAGCGTTTCGGCCGTCCGCTGATGGGAATGACGCGCCGACCGACGTAACGCGGCGGCGCCGGCCACGAGGGCTGCAGCGTCGTGTGCTCGATCGCGTAGCGCTCGGCGAGCATCTTCTGCGTGGCGGCGAGGATCGTCGGCCACTCGCGGCCATCCGAAAGCGCCACGTGTGCCGACAGCGCGGTGCGCGCAGCGCTCATCTGCCAGACGTGCAGGTCGTGCACGCCTGCGATTCCCGGCACCTCGAGCAGCGCCCGACCGATGGCGTCGTAATCCAGATGTGACGGCACGCCCTCCATCAACACGCCGATCGATTCGGCCATCAGCCGCCACGTCGAGCGCAGGATCAGCAGCGACACCACGATCGAGAGGATCGGATCGATCGGCGTCCAGCCCGTCACGACGATGACCGCGCCCGCGACGATCGCCGCTGCGGAGCCGAGCAGGTCCGACAGCACATGCAGCAGCGCGCCGTGCGTGTTGAGCGTGCGCGTCGCGCGCGACAGGATCCACGCCGTGGCGAGGTTGACCGCGAGGCCGCAAAGCGCGATCGCCAGCACCGCGGCGCCGGCGACCGGCACGGGCTGGAGCAGCCGGCTCACCGCCTCGACGACGATGAATACGACGAGTGCCAGCAGCGCCAGCGCGTTGACGAACGCCGCAATGACCTCGGCACGCGCATAGCCGTACGACGCGCGGCGCGACGGCGGCCGCGCGGCGATCCGCAGCGCGAACAGCGCGAGGCCGAGCGCCGCGGCGTCGGTCAGCATGTGGCCCGCGTCCGACAACAGCGCGAGCGAGCCCGACCACCAGCCGCCCACCGCCTCGACGATTGCGAAGCCGCCGGTGAGCGCCAGCGCCCAGATCAGCGCACGCTGCGCCGACGGCGTTGCCGGCGGCCGGTGATGATGGTCGTGCGCGCCATGCGCGTGCGGCGCGTGGTCACGCGAGGACTCGGCGCTCGAATGCGAAGGGTGACGGCCGCTCATCGCGTCGATTGTCGTTCAAATCCGCACGACCGGGCTAGGAGGGCCCGCGGGAACTTTTGCCGGCGCTCGCGCGAATATGCTCGGGAGCCTGCGATGACTTGATTCCGGGTTCACCGAATGCACGGCCCGCCGTCCTTCAGAATGCCCGCTCCCGCCGACATCATGCCGACCGCCCTCACCGACAGCCATCAGGCGTCCGACGCCGCGCTCGCCGCGCGCCTGGCCTGCGGCGACGCGCATGCGCTCGACCCGCTGTATCGCCGGCACAAGGGATCCGTCTATCGCTTCGCGCTCCTGTGGTCGGGGGCCGCCGCCGTCGCGGCGGATGTCACGCAGGACGTCTTCGTCCACCTGCTGACGCGCGCGGAGGATTTCGACCCGACGCGCGGACCGCTGCAGCCATGGCTGCTGGGGATCGCGCGCAACTTCGTTCGCCGCCGCACCGGGACGCAGGCGCGCGAAGAGGAACACGATCCTGACGCGCTCGACCTCCCGCCCGCGACCGCCGACCTGTCGGACCCCGACGAAGCGCTCTCGCTGCGCCGCGACGTCGCGCGTTTGCGCGTGGCGATCGCGGCGCTGCCCCCGCATTACCGCGACGTGCTGGTCCTGGTGGAACTGGCCGAGCGCTCCTACGCGGATGCCGCCGCGATTTGCGGCTGCGAGCTCAACACCGTGCGCTCGCGTCTGTTTCGCGCCCGGGCGCTGCTGGCCCGCGCGCTGGATCTGGATGCCGTCGACCGCGCCGCCGGCGCCGCCACGGCGAAAGGCCGGTCATGACTCCCCCGCATCCCCAGCTGGACGCGCGTCTTGCCGCATTGCGAGACGCCATCGCCAACGAAGCGCCGCCACCGTCCACCGACCGCGCCATCGCTGCCGCCGTGGCGCGCGCCGCGCGCGACGGTACGCGCAAGCCGAGCGCGCTGCGCCGCTTCGACGCGTGGTTCGCTTGGCCGCTCGCGCTCGCGGCGTCCATTACGCTGCTGTCGCTGGTCATCCGTACGGTGCCGCCGTCCTCATTGGCGGATCCCGCCCCGGCGCGTCCCGCGGTGCAGGACCTGCCCGTCACCGCCTCGTTCATGCCGCTCGTTCCGCTGGCCGAACTCGAGCGGGCCGGCGACGCGATGATCGTGCCCGCACGCATGTCGAGAATGTCTCTGGCGCAGTTCGGCCTGCCGGTGGACCCGGCACGCGCGGCCGACGCCATCGACGCCGAGGTGCTCGTGCGCTCGGACGGCGCCATGCTCGCGCTGCGCTTCGTTCACTGATGCCGCAATTCCGGGAGTACGCCATGACCACTCGCCCCCGCTTCGTTGGTACCGCTGTCGTCGCGGCGCTGGCTGCCCTGACGACCGCCTCCGCCGCCGTCGCCGCCCCGCCCCCCGCGCCGTCCGTCTCGCGCATCGAGATCGACGCCGCCGTCCGCGAGGCACGGGAGGCGGCGCTCGAAGCTGCCGCGACAGCGCGCGAGAACGCTCGCGAAGCCGCCGCGGCAGCGCGCGAGAACGCACGCGAGGCTGCCTCGGCAGCGCGCGAAAGCGCTCTCGCCGGCGCCGAGATGGCGCGCGTCTACGCGCAGGTGGACGTGGATGCGCTCATGTTCGAGCCCTCGCTCGCGTTCGTCGCCGGCGAGTTCGGCGGCACGCGCGAGATCGTCAAGAACGCCCCGTACTCGGCCGACGCGATCAACGAATCCATCCAGTCGCTTGCCGACGGCAACCGCATCGTCAAGCGGCGTACAACGCAGCTCGCGCGCGACGGCTATGGACGCACGCGGCAGGAACGCAAGGGCGAGCACGGTTCCGCGATCTACATCTTCGATCCGATCGACGGCAAGAGCTATGCCCTCAACGGTGAGCGCAAGGTTGCCGTGCGCATTCCGCGCGTGCCGTTGCCGCCAGCACCGCTTTCGCCCGACGCGGCTGGACCAGTCGTCGAAGCGAGGCCGGGCCGCGTCGTCGTCCACAAGGGCGAGGGCCGCGACGACGAAGTGCGCGTCGAAGTCGTGCGCATCGGCGGCGACGCGCCCTCCCTGGTTGCACCCCTGGCGCCGCTGCCGCCGCTGATGCTGCCGACGCTGCCGCGCGGAAAGGGCGAGACGAAGAAGCTCGGCACGAAGGAGTTCGACGGCGTCAAGGCCGACGGCACGCAGACGACGCACACCATCCCCGCCGGCGAGATCGGCAACGAGAAGCCGCTCGTGATCACGAGCGAGCGCTGGTTCTCGCCCGAGTACAACATCGTCGTCTACGCGAAGCAGAGCGATCCACGTACCGGCGACACGATCTACCGTCTCGCGAACTTCAAGCGCGGCGAGCCGCCCGCCGACCTCTTCAAGGTCCCGGCCGACTACAAGGCCAAAGGGGAGCGACGGTAAGATGGTGGGGTGACAACCGCCTCGCTCGCCGAACGCATCGACGCGCTCCTGCCGCAGACGCAATGCACGCGCTGCGGCTATCCGGCGTGTCGTCCCTATGCGGAGGCCATTGCCGCCGGAGACGCCGATATCAACCGCTGCCCGCCGGGCGGCGCGGCGACGATCGACGCGCTCGCGGCACTGACCGGACGTGCGCCATCCCCGCTTGATCCATCATGCGGCGGCGAGGGGCCGCTCGCGCTCGCGGTGATCGATGAAGCCACCTGCATCGGCTGCACGCTGTGCATCGCCGCGTGTCCGGTCGACGCGATCATCGGCGGGCCCAAGCGCATGCACACCGTGCTTGCGTCGCTCTGCACCGGCTGCGAGCTCTGCATCCCGCCCTGCCCGGTCGACTGCATCGCGCTGCGTCCTGCCGCACGCGCCTGGACGGCGACGGATGCGGGTGAAGCACGCCAACGCTACGTCGCGCGCGAACGCCGACTCGCGCGCGACGAGCGGCCGGCCGACCGCGCCGCAACGCCGCGCGACGCCGACGCGCACGCCGCGCGCAAGGCCGCGGTGGACGCCGCGCTGGCGCGAGCGCGTGCACGCCGCGCCGGAGTCAAGCCGTGATGATCGGCGCGGCGCGTGCGGCGCCCGCGGCGCTGCTCGCCATTGCGACATTCGTGATGCCGGTGCGCGCCGCGCCCGCCGACGACTTTTCGGCACGGCTCGATTCGCTGTGGGACTTCGGCGCGCCCGCGGTGTCCGAAGCGCGGTTTCGCGGCGCGCTCGCGGAGGCCGCGCCTCGATCGCGCGAGGCGTACGAGACGTCGACGCAGCTCGCGCGCGCGCTCGGCCTGCAGCGCAAGTTCGCGGCTGCCGACGCCGTACTCGACGGTGTGCAGGCGGCGCTCGATTCGCAACCGCCGCGCGTTCGCGTTCGCTATCTGCTCGAACGCGGGCGCGTGCGCAATACGAGCGGCGCGGCGCAGCATGCGGTCCCGCTGTTCGAGGACGCGCTCGCCGCGTCAGCGCGCGATACGCTGGCCGGCGCAGACTTCTATCGCGTCGATGCATTGCACATGCTCGCTATCGCCGCGCCCGCCGGCGAGCAGCTCGACTGGAACCTGAAGGCGCTCGCCGCAGCGGACGCATCCACGGACGCGCGGACACGCGGCTGGCGCGCCTCCCTGCTGAACAACATCGGCTGGGCCTACCACGACCGCGGCGAACACCAGCGCGCGCTCGATCATTGGCAGAAGGCGCTTGCGGCGCGCGAGGCCGCCGGTGGTGTAGTGCAAATCCGCGTCGCCCGGTGGACGGTCGCGCGCGGCCTGCGTTCGCTCGGCCGCCTTGACGAAGCCGAAGCGATCCAGCGGGCGCTCGCGCGTGAGCTGGAAGCCGCTGCGAGCGCCGACGGCTACGTCTACGAGGAGCTGGCCGAGATCGCGCTCGCGCGCAACGACCCGGCCGCGGCGAAGCCGTGGGCCGCGAAGGCGTATGCGCTGCTGAAGGACGATGCCGGCTTGAGGTCCGGCGAATCCGCGCGCCTCGCGCGTCTCGCCGGGATCGCCGGCGTTGAGGTCGTACGTTGAGCCCGGCGAAGCGACGGCTGCTGTTCGAGCGCCTGCGCGATCTCGATCCGCATCCGAAAAGCGAGCTCGAGTACGGCACGCCATTCGAATTGCTCGTGGCCGTCGTGCTGTCGGCGCAGGCCACCGACAAGAGCGTCAACAAAGCAACCGCGAAACTCTATCCGGTCGCCAACACACCCGCGAAGATCGCGGCACTTGGCGTCGCCGGCCTGATTCCGTACATCAACGCGATCGGCCTCTTCCGCATGAAGGCGAAGAACGTGATCGCGCTCTGCGAGCAGCTTCTGCGCGACCACGGCGGCGCGGTGCCACGCACGCGCGAGGCGCTGGAGGCGCTGCCGGGCGTCGGCCGCAAGACGGCGAACGTCGTGCTGAACGTCGCGTTCGGCGAACCGACGATCGCGGTGGACACGCACATTTTCCGCGTCGCCAACCGCACCGGATTGGCGCCCGGCAAGACACCCGACGCCGTCGAAGCCGCGCTGATGAAGGCGGTGCCCGTGGAGTTCCGGCAGCACGCGCACCACTGGCTGATCCTGCACGGCCGCTACACCTGCGTCGCGCGCTCGCCCAAGTGCCCCGAATGCGCAATTCGCGACGTCTGCGCGTTTCGCGACAAGACGCCGCCGCCAGCCAGGCGCAAGGCTGCCTGACGTGTTTTCCCCCACCCGCGAGGAAGCGCGCAGGTTCCTGATCGACGCGTGGCGCAAGTTTCGCGCGGGCGAGCCGATCTCTGCATTGGAGCGGCAGGCGGCCGGCCTGATCGCGCTGCATCCGGAATACCATGCGATGCTCGACGCGCCGGAGCGCCACGTCGAGCGCGATTTCGCGCCGGAAAGCGGCACGGTCAATCCGTTCCTGCACCTTTCGCTGCACCTCGCCGTCGCCGAGCAGCTTGCGATCGACCAGCCGCCCGGCATCCGCGCGCAGTTCGAGCGTCTGCGCGCGGCGAAGGGCGACGAGCACGCCGCGCTGCACGCGGTGCTCGAATGCCTCGGCGAGGTGATCTGGCAGTCGCAGCGCACGAACGCTCCGCCCGACGGCGCGCTTTACCTCGAGTGCCTGACGCGCGCACGCTGAAAGCGCGACGGGCGCCCTGAAGGCGCCCGTCGCAACCTGCGTAAGCGCCGGGATCAGTAGCGCGAGATCAACACCGCCGGCTGCGAGCCGTAGTACGCCGCGAGATCGTTGATGTCCTTGGTGGTCAGCGTCGACGCCATCGCGCCCATCACCGGGTTCTTGCGCGCGCCGGACTTGTAGTCGCGCAGCGCCTTCGCGAGATAGTCGGGATGCTGGCCGGCAAGCTTCGGGTTCTCGGGGATCGGGCTGTTGCCATCCATGCCGTGGCATGCCTGACATACCTCGCCGGCCTTCTTCTTGGCGTTGTCCATGTCCGCCGCCGACGGCGCCGGCGGAGCCCAGCGCCAGCACGAGGGCGCCGGCCGATGCAAGCACTCGAAGGTTCGTCATGGCTTGGCCGCCAGTCCGGATTGAGCGTAGTAGGCGGCGAGGTTCGCCATGTCCGCGTCGGACAGCGATGCAGCGATCGCGGTCATCGACGGATGCGTGCGCGCGCCGCTCTTGTAGTCCTTCAGCGCGCTGATGAGGTACGCCGGATGTTGGCCGGCGATCTTCGGCACCTGATAGACCTCGGGGTACGCCGTACGCCAGCCGGGGATGCCGTGGCAGCCCTGGCACATCGAAACCTTCTGCCGGCCTTTTTCGGGATCGCCGGGCGCAGCGGGCGCTTGCGCGAAGGCTATCGGAGCAGCTGCCGCAAGCGTCAGCGCGGCAACCAGGACATTCGCTCGAATCATCGGGAGTTTCGTCTCAATGTGGGTGCTCAAGTGCATTTAACGGTCGCCGAAGCGGGCCGCAGGATCAAAAACCTGGCAATTCTAGGTGTTGCCGCCGAGCGGGGTCAAACCGCGCACACTTCAGCGCTCGAGGTACTGCTTCTTTTCCTTGATGTCCTTCCAGTCGTCGGCGTCCGGCGGCGCGGGCTTGCGCTCGATGATCGGCTTCCACAGCTTGGAGAGCTCGGCGTTGAGCGCCTTGAACTCCTCCTGCGCGGGCGGGACGTCGTCTTCGGCAAAAATGGCCTCCACCGGACATTCCGCGACGCAAAGGGTGCAGTCGATGCACTCATCCGGGTCGATGACGAGGAAATTGGGTCCTTCGCGAAAACAGTCGACCGGACATACATCGACGCAGTCGGTGTACTTGCAGCGAATGCAGGTTTCGGTGACGACGTAAGTCATGCCCGTGCCCGGACGACGATCTGAGGAGCCTTGAATTTTAGCAGATCGTGCCTCACGTTCTGGCTCAGACCCTTCCCCCGCGCGGTTGCGAATGCCCGGCGTCCGGCGCACAGCGTGCGGCGCTACAGCTTGCGCCGACCGGGCGCCAACCAATCTCCCAACTGAGGGTAAACTTCTCGCCATCAGCGGCGCCGCCCGCGGCCCGCATCCCAGGGAAAGCCATGAGTGAAATGATCAAGCACGTGTCCGACAACACCTTCGACCAGGACGTCCTCAAGTCCTCGAACCCGGTCCTCGTCGATTTCTGGGCCGAGTGGTGCGGGCCCTGCAAGATGTTCGCGCCGGTGCTGGACGAGGTCGCGAAGACGTACGAGGGCAAATTGACGGTCGCCAAGCTCGACATCGACGCCAATCCCGCCACGCCCGGCAAGTACGGCATCCGCGGGATTCCGACGGTCATCCTGTACAAGGGCGGCCAGGTCCACGCCCAAAAAGTCGGCGCGCTGACGAAATCGCAACTGACGGCGTTCCTGGACAGCAACCTCTGATCCCGTTTTCTTGACAGCGGGCGCCAACCCCGCTACGCTGAATTTCGACCGAGCCCGCGAGCGATTCTCTGATCGCCGGGCTCGCCGGGCGATAGAAGGCCCCCCGCCGATGCGGGCGGCCCGTCGGACCGGCAAGCACAACCCGAGCGTCGCGTCCTTCCGACCCGACGTCGACCGATCCCCCGACTGACTTCCGGCCCGACAAGGCCGCCAAACATCATTTCGCGTCGTTCACCGCGGCCTTCGCAAAGCCGCTCCTCCGTCGTATCCGCAACGCCCTCTCCTCCTCTCATGCACCTTTCAGAACTCAAGGCAAAACACGTAGCCGAGCTGCTCGACATCGCCAACACGATGGAGATCGACGGCGCCAACCGGATGCGCAAGCACGACCTGATCTTCGCGCTCCTCAAGAGCCAGGCGAAGAAAGGCGAATCGATCTTCGGGGAAGGCGTGCTCGAAGTGCTGCCCGATGGCTTCGGTTTCCTGCGCTCGCCGGACACCAGCTACCTCGCCGGCACCGACGACATCTACATCTCGCCGTCGCAGATCCGCCGCTTCAACCTGCACACCGGCGACACGATCGAAGGCGAGATCCGCACGCCGAAGGACGGCGAGCGCTACTTCGCGCTGGTCAAGGTCGACAAGGTCAACTTCGAGGCGCCGGAGAACGCCAAGTCCAAGATCCTGTTCGAGAACCTGACGCCGCTCTTCCCCGACGAGCCGATGGTGCTCGAGCGCGACATCAAGGCCGAGGAGAACATCACCGGCCGCGTCATCGACATCATCGCGCCGATCGGCAAGGGCCAGCGCGGCCTCCTGGTGTCGTCGCCGAAGTCCGGCAAGACGGTGATGCTGCAGCACATCGCGCATGCGATCACCGCGAACCATCCCGACGTCATGCTGATCGTGCTGCTGATCGACGAGCGGCCGGAGGAAGTGACGGAAATGCAGCGCTCGGTGCGCGGCGAAGTCGTGTCGTCGACGTTCGACGAGCCGGCCACGCGCCACGTGCAGGTCGCGGAAATGGTGATCGAGAAGGCGAAGCGCCTGGTCGAGCACAAGAAGGACGTCGTGATCCTGCTCGACTCGATCACGCGCCTCGCGCGCGCCTACAACACGGTCGTGCCGGCGTCGGGCAAGGTGCTGACGGGCGGCGTGGACGCGAACGCCCTGCAGCGGCCGAAGCGCTTCTTCGGCGCGGCGCGCAACATCGAGGAAGGCGGCTCGCTCACGATCATCGCCACCGCGCTGATCGACACCGGCTCACGGATGGACGACGTGATCTACGAGGAGTTCAAGGGCACCGGCAACATGGAGATCCACCTCGACCGCCGCAGCGCGGAAAAGCGGATCTACCCGGCGATCAACGTCAACCGTTCCGGCACCCGGAAGGAAGAGCTGCTGTTGAAGCCCGACATCCTGCAGAAGGTGTGGGTGCTGCGGAAGCTCCTCTACCCGATGGACGAGCTCGAAGCGATGGAATTCCTCATCGACAAGGTCAAGCAGACCAAGAACAACGCCGAGTTCTTCGACAGCATGCGGCGGGGCTGAGTTACGCGGCTCGCCGCCTGATGCCCTCCCTGCACTTTAAGGGTGCGTTGTGTACTACCGGTGGGGCATGACGACGGCTGCTTCGTCCGTGCCGAGCGGGGTCGATTCAATCCTATAGTTATGATTATGCAGTGTTTTTTTACTCGCCTTGCAAGCGCGTGACGACGCCCCAATCTTGCCTTGCAGCGCAAAAGGGCGCATAATCACAGACTGTTCAAGCGCCGCGAGGGCCGGGCGGGATCCGCCGGATGGCCGATCGCGGCGACATTTTTTCCGGCGCACGATTGCACGGCCGTTCCCGACAACCCGCGGCAACCAAGGTAGTAATTCCAGCGAGGCATGACATGAAGGTCGACATCCATCCGAAGTACAGCGAAATCCAGGTGACCTGCAGCTGCGGCACCACGTTCAAGACGCGCTCGACCATCAACAAGCCGCTGCACGTGGAAGTCTGCTCGTCGTGCCATCCGTTCTACACCGGCAAGCAGAAGATCATGGACACCGCCGGTCGCGTGGAGAAGTTCCGCCAGCGCTACGGTCAAAAGTCCACGACGACGACGACCGCGTCCTGACATCGACCGGCAGTCGAGTCACGGGCAAAGTCGCGCTCGCGCGAGGAAAGGCAGCTTCGGCTGCCTTTTTCGTTGCGGGGCCTGCCGGTTGCCGCCATCCTGACGCCATGCGCGCGCCGCGTCCGTACGTCCCGGAATCGGTCGACCCGACGGAGGTCAGCCCCTCGGGGCCATATCGCGCGTACAAGACCGCCGGGCTGATCCTGCTCGCGGGCGCGTGGGTGCTGCTCGGCCTTGTCGGCCACGGCCCGTGGAAGTTCGACGACGCGACGTCGCTGGGCCTTGCGCAGGAGATGGTCCAGCGCGGCGACGTGGTCGTGCCCTATCTCGCCGGCGAGCCGTACCTGTTGCGGCCGCCGCTGTTGCCCGCGCTGTCGGCGCTGTCGATCGTTGCGCTGTCGCCGCCGCTCGAGCCGCACAATGCCGCGCGTGTCGTGGTCGGGTTGGTGCTCGCGCTGATGCTCGTCTTCGCGGCCCTCGCCAGCCGCGAGTTCTCCGGCCGCGCGTATCGCTGGCTGCCGGTGCTGATCCTGGTCGGCTCGCTCGGATTCTGGGATCGCTCGCACGCGATGTCGGGCGAGCTCGGCGTGACGCTCGCGGTGGCGATCGCGCTTTACGGTTTTGCGCTGGCGCTGCGGCGCCCGGTCGCGGGCGGGCTCTGGCTCGGCGTGGGCATCGGCGTCGCGTTCCTGAGCCGTGGCCTGCAGGCGCCGGCGTGGCTGGCGTTGACGATGGCGCTGCTGCCGTTCGCAGGGGACGCATGGCGCTCGCGCGCATATGTCGTCACCGCAGCCGTCGCGCTCGTCGCCGCGTGTGCGCTTTCGCTGCCGTGGGTGTTCGCGCTCGCGGCACGCGATCCGGCGCTGTTCGATCTCTGGTGGTCAAGCGAGCAACTCATCGAGTATGTCGGCTTCCTGCCGCGGCGCCGATCCTGCCAATCCCCTCTATCAGCTGCGCAACCTGCCATGGTTCGCGTGGCCCGTGCTGCCGCTCGTCATCTGGACGCTGTGGACGCGCGGCCGCGGATTCAACGGCGGTCTCGCGCAACCGGGCATCCAGGTGCCGGGCATTCTCGCGCTCGTGATGTTCGTGAACCTCATCGTCGCGCCGGAGCCGAAGGTCATCAGCGCGCTGCCGCTGCTGGTGCCGCTTGCGCTCATCGGCGCGCTCGAAGTCGATTCGCTGAAGCGCGGCTTCTCCGCCTTCCTCGACTGGTTCGGCATCCTGACGTTCGGCCTGCTCGCGGTCGTGGTGTGGCTCCTGTGGATCGACGCGCGGGTCAACGGGATGTCGTCGCGCATCGCCGTGCTGTTCCAGGACACGGAAATCGGCTTCCAGCCGACGTTCCACCTGGGCACGATCCTGCTCGCCATCTTCCTCACCGCGCTGTGGGTCGTGCTCGTGCGGCCCGCGCGCCGCAGCAATCGCCGCGCGGTGCTGAACTGGGCCGCCGGCGTGACGCTGCTGTGGGGGCTCTATTCGACGATCTGGCTCCCCTACCTCGATTCGCGGCGCTCGTACAGGACGATGATCGAAAGCGCTGCGATGCATCTGCTGACGCCGGGTTGCGTCGCGAGCCGCAATCTCGGCGAGCCGCATCGTGCGCTGTTCCAGTATTACGCGGGGCTTGTCACCGAGCGGCTGGAAACGCATGCGGACAGCCGCTGCCCGCTGCTGCTCGTCCAGTACGGCCGCCAGGCCGGCGCGGCGCCGACGCTCGCCGGCTACGACGTCGTCTGGGAAGGGCGCCGGCGCGGCGACGAGACGGAGCGCTTCGTCCTCTACAAGCGACCCACCCGATGAAGTTCTTCGACGAAGCGATCATCGAGGTCGTCGGCGGCGACGGCGGCAACGGCGTCGCGTCGTTCCGGCGCGAGAAGTACGTGCCGCGCGGCGGCCCGGACGGCGGCGACGGCGGCCACGGCGGCAGCATCTACGCGATCGCCGACCGCAACATCAACACGCTGATCGACTATCGCTACGCGCGCATCCATCGCGCGAAGCGCGGCGAGAACGGGCGCGGCGCCGATCAGTACGGGCGCGGCGCGGACGACATCACGCTGCGAATGCCTGTCGGCACGGTGATCACCGACGCGGACAGCGGCGAGGTGATTGCGGATCTGGACGCCGACGGCAAGCGCGCGCTCGTCGCGAAAGGCGGCAAGGGCGGCCTCGGCAACATTCATTTCAAGTCGAGCACCAATCGCGCGCCACGGCAATGCACGCCCGGCGAAAAAGGCGTGCAGCGTCATTTGCGGCTGGAGCTGCGGGTGCTCGCCGACGTCGGGCTGCTGGGATTGCCGAACGCCGGCAAGTCGACGCTGATCCGCGCGATCTCCGCGGCGCGCCCGAAGGTGGCCGACTATCCGTTCACCACGCTCGCGCCGCAACTGGGCGTCGTGCGCACCGACGCCAACCGCTCGTTCGTCGTCGCCGACATTCCGGGGCTGATCGAGGGTGCGGCCGAAGGTGCCGGGCTCGGTCATCGTTTCCTGCGGCATCTGCAGCGCACGCGCCTGCTGCTGCACTTGGTCGACGTCGAGCCGCTCGATCCGGACGCCGATCCGGTGCGCGACGCGCGCGCGATCGTGAAAGAGCTTGCGAAATACGACCAGGCGCTGTTCGACAAGCCGCGCTGGCTCGTTCTGAACAAGCTCGATCTCGTTCCGGAAGACGAGCGTGAGGCGCGCGTGAAGGCGTTCGTGAAGTCCTATCGCTGGAAAGGCCCGGTGTTCGCGATCGCGGCGATCAGCGGCGACGGCTGCCGCGCACTGACGTTCGCGATTCAGGACTGGCTCGACGCGCACCCAGCGTACGCCGTCCGCAGCGCCACCGACGTCGACCCGAACGCCATCGCTGTCACCCCGAGCGCCGCGAGCGACCTGCGTCCCGCCGCGCCGGTCCTCGATGCCGGCACCCCCGTCCTCCTGACGCCCGCGCCCGTCGCGCCCCGTCGCCGGCGCGCAGCCAGGAAGACCGACGGATGAGCGGCGCTGCAAAGGACGCAGCGGTCTCCGCCACCGCAAAGGACGGGGCGAGCTTGCGCAGCGCGCCTGTCGCGGCCGCCAGGCGCGTCGTCGTCAAGGTCGGGTCGAGTCTCGTCACCAACGACGGCCGCGGGCTCGACCACGCCGCCGTCGCGCGCTGGGCGGCCGAAATCGCGGCGCTGAAGCGCGGCGGCCGCGACGTCGTGCTCGTCTCGTCGGGCGCGATCGCCGAGGGCATGCTGCGACTCGGCTGGCAGAAGCGGCCACGCGCGATTCACGAACTGCAGGCCGCAGCGGCCGTCGGCCAGATGGGGTTGATCCAGGCATACGAGGCCGCGTTCGCGCAATATGGATTGCGCACGGCGCAGGTGCTGCTGACGCACGAGGATCTCGCCGACCGCCGCCGCTACCTGAACGCCCGCACGACGCTCACCACGCTGCTGGCGCTCGGCGTGCTGCCGATCATCAACGAAAACGACACGGTCACGACCGACGAGATCCGCTTCGGCGACAACGACACGCTGGGTGCGCTCGTCACCAACCTGATCGAAGCCGACGTGCTGGTGCTGCTCACCGATCAGTCCGGCCTGTACACGGCCGATCCCCGCCGCGATCCGTCCGCGACGCTGGTACAGACGGCCACCGCCGGCGATCCTGCGCTCGAAGCGATGGCGGGCGGCGCCGGCAGCGCGCTCGCTCGCGGCGGCATGCTGACCAAGATCCTGGCAGCGAAGCGCGCCGCGCGTTCCGGCGCGTCGACCGTGATCGCGAGCGGTCGCGAAGCCGACGTGCTGACGCGCCTCGCTGCGGGTGAGGCCGTGGGTACCGCGCTCATCGCCGCGACCGCATCGCTCGCCGCGCGCAAGCAGTGGCTCGCCGACCACGTGCGCCTTGCCGGCAAGCTCACGCTCGATGCGGGCGCCGTGCGCGCGCTCGCGCGCGAGGGCAAGAGCCTGTTACCGATCGGCGTCGTCGCGGTCGAGGGCGACTTCGGCCGCGGCGAAGTCGTCGGCTGCCTGGCCCCCGACGGCCGCGAGGTCGCGCGGGGCCTCGTCAACTACGCTTCGCGGCGAGATCCCGAAAATCCTGCGCAAGCCGTCGGCGGAGATCGAGTCCATCCTTGGCTATGTCGCCGAGCCTGAGCTCATCCACCGGGACAATCTGGTGCTGCTCGGCTAAATCGACACGTCGCGGCGCGTCCACTAAACTCCGGACGCGCGAGAAATCAGGGGAGGCATTAAGAATGGCGCTACTCGACCGCTTGAAGGGAATCCTGTTCGAGCCAAAGTCCGAATGGCCGAAGATCGCCGCGGAAACGGCCACGCCGCAGTCGATCTACACGAACTGGGTGATGATCTTCGCCGCGATCGGGCCGCTCGCGCTGCTCATCATCGGAGGCGCCGGCGGCGGCGCGAAGTTCGCGATCGGCACGTACATCATGGCGCTGATCATCACGTTCATCCTGGCGCTTCTGATCGACGCGCTCGCGCCGTCCTTCGGCGGGACCAAGGACTTCGTTGCGGCGCTCAAGCTGTCCGCCTACAGCTACACGGCGGCATGGATCGCCGGCATCTTCAACCTGATCGGCATGCTCGGCGCGATTCTCGCGCTCCTCGCGGCGATCTACTCGTGGTACACGTTCTACCTCGGCGCGCCGGTGCTGCGGAAGTGCTCGCCCGAGAAGGCCGTCCCCTACACGATCGTCGTCGTGCTGTGCGGCATCGGCCTCGGCCTGCTGTTCAGTTTCGCGCTCGCCGGACTGGGCTTCGTCCCGCGGCATGGGCGGCCTGGCGATGGCGGCGCGCTGACGGCGGCAGCTCGCCTCGCCGTCAATCACCCGTCGGCGTCACCGGATCGGGATCGGAGTACGACGGGGGCGTCATCGGATGCGCGAAGCCGAACAGGCGCTCGCGGCGCGTGTGCGGCTTGACGTGCATGTAGCGCTCGAGCTCGAGCAGCGCGCGCCGATAGACATCGCGCTTGAAGTCGATGACGGTTTCGAGCGGGATCCAGTAGTCGTGCCAGCGCCAGGCGTCGAACTCGGGACGATCGGTGGCGCGCAGCGACACGTCGTTGTCGCGGCCGGTGAGCCGCAGCAGGTACCAGATCTGCTTCTGGCCGCGGTAGCTGCCGCGCCATTCGCGCTTGATCCAGTGTTGCGGTACGTCGTACCTCAGCCAGTCGCGCGTACGGCCCAGGACCTTGACATGGCGAGCTTCCAGCCCGACTTCCTCGCGCAATTCCCGGTACATCGCCTGCTCGGGCGTTTCACCGGGATTGATGCCGCCTTGCGGAAATTGCCACGAGTGCTCTCGGATCCGTTTGCCCCAGAAGACCTGGTTCCTGCCGTTGACGATGACGATGGCGACGTTCGGGCGATAGCCGTCACGGTCGAGCATCGCGCTCACCCCGTTGCAAATTAGTTGGGACCATTGTTGCACAATCGCACGGGTGTTGCCTAGCGGCGACACTTCAAGCGAGGTGCAAGACGACCCGAAGAGCGGGCGCTAGCGCCGTGGCGTCGATTCCTTCGGCGTCACCGGAACGACGACGACACGATCGCGCCGCACCACGCGCACCTCGACCGCGCGGCCGATCGCGTCGCCGACGAGCATCCGCTGCAGGTCGTCGATGTTCGCGATCGGCATGCCGTCGAGCGCGACGATCACGTCGCCGCGCGCGAGCCCGCTCGCCGCGGCAGGCGAGCCGCTTTCGAGACTCTCGATGCGCACGCCCGACGCGCGCGCGAGATCGAAGTGGCGGACGATGCGCCGCGGCAATTCGAGCGTCTGGCCGCCGATGCCGAGGTAGGCGCGGCGCACGCGGCCTTCGCGGATCAGCAGGATCGCCACGCGCTCGGCCGTCGAGGCCGCGATGGCGAAGCAGATGCCCTGTGCAGGAAGAATGACGGCCGTGTTGACGCCGATGACCGCGCCGCGCGCATCGACCAGCGGCCCGCCGGAGTTGCCGGGGTTGAGCGACGCGTCGGTCTGCAGGATGTTGTCGAGCATGCGGCCGGTGCGCGCGCGCATCGAGCGGCCGAGCGCGCTGACGATGCCCGCGGTGACCGTGTGCTGAAATCCGTACGGGCTGCCGATCGCAATGGCGATCTGCCCGACGCGCACGGCGGACGAATCGCCGAAGCGCGACCACGCGAGATCGCCGGCGCCGACCTTCAGCACCGCGAGGTCGGAATCGGGATCGTCGCCGACGATCTCCGCCACAGCGGTGCGCCCGTCGGGCAGCGTGACTTCGAGCGCGGAGGCGCCGCCGGCGACGTGGCTGTTGGTGACGAGATAGCCGTCGGGGGTGATCAGGAAGCCCGAGCCGGCGCCTTCGCGCACGCCGCGGGCGCCGCGCGCCGAGCCGGCGGAGCGCTCGACGCGGACGTGCGCGACCGCGGGCGCGACCCGCGCCACGGCGGCCGTGACGGCGTGTGAGTAAGCGTCGAGAAGATCGGCGTCGGCGGGTGCGGCGGATGGCGGTGCGGCGCCGATCGGTTCCGTCGCGCCGTCGGCCAGCGAATGAATCGGCGGTGCGTCGAGCGGGGGCATGTCGAGGATGTTCCGGCGGAACGAACGCGTTTCAAGTAGTGTCCATAACGTGGGCCCGGATTCCCCCTGTGGACATCCACCCGCCTGTCTACTCATCGAGCGAGGAATCGCGCAATGGCAAGCCTGAACGTGAACGGCAGCATTCGAACCTTCGACGCCGAACCGGACACACCGCTCCTGTGGGTACTGCGCGAGCAGCTCGGCCTGACCGGAACGAAGTACGGCTGCGGCGTCGCGCAATGTGGCGCGTGCACGGTGCTGATCGACGGCGTCGCCACGCGGACCTGCGTGCGTCCGGTATCCACCGTCGAGGCAGGCGCCAAGGTCGTTACCGTCGAAGGACTGTCGCTCGACGGCTCGCACGCGGTGCAGAAGGCGTGGGTCGCGCTCGACGTTCCCCAGTGCGGGTTCTGCCAGAGCGGGATGATCATGGCCGCGGCCGCGCTGCTCGCAGAGAAGCCCGCGCCGACCGACGCGGAGATCGACGCCGCGATGACCAACATCTGCCGCTGCGGCACGTACAACCGCGTCCGCGCCGCGATCAAGGCCGCATCGCAGGGCGGCGACGCGAAGCGCGCGGGGCTGTCGATCCGGCACCGCGACGGGAGCACTACATGAACTTTAATCTCTCGCGCCGCGAATTTCTCGTCACGTCGGCGACGACCGCGGGCGCGCTCGTCGTCGGCTTCCACATCCCGTTCGCGGGCGCCGCGGCGGAGACGCAGATTCCGGAGATCAACGCGTGGGTCGTCGTAAAACCCGACGACACCGTGGTGATCCGCATCGCGCGCTCGGAAATGGGACAAGGCACGCTGACCGGTCTCGCGCAGCTCGTCGCCGAAGAGCTCGAATGCGATTGGCGCAAGGTGACGACGGAGTATCCGACGCCGGGTGAGAACCTGGCACGCAAGCGCACCTGGGGCAGTTTCTCGACGGGCGGCAGCCGCGGCATCCGTGACTCGCACGAGTACGTCCGCAAAGGCGGAGCGGCGGCGCGGTTGATGCTCGTGCAGGCGGCGGCGGATGGATGGAAGGTCCCGCCTGCCGAGTGCAGCGTCAGCGAAAGCGTGATCACGCACAAGTCGTCGGGACGCACGACGACGTACGGCAAGGTCGCGGCGGAAGCCGCCAAGCTGAAACCGCCGGAGAACGTCGCACTCAAGGACCCGAAGGACTGGAAGATCGCCGGCAAGCGCCTCGCGCGTCTCGACACCGTCGACAAGGTCACCGGTGCGCAGATCTACGGCATGGACCTCAAGCTGCCGGGGATGCTCAACGCGGCGATCAAGGACTGCCCGGTGTTCGGCGGCAAGGTGAAGAGCGCTGACGCGACGGCGGTGCTGAAGCGCAACGGCGTGAAAAAGGTCGTGCGCGTCGGCGATTCGGCGGTCGCCGTGGTCGCCGACACGTGGTGGCATGCGAAGACCGCGCTCGACGCGCTGCAAATCGAGTGGGATTACGGCCCGAATGCGAACGCATCGAGTGCCAGCTTCGCCGCAGGTGCTGAAGGCCGGGCTCGACGCGAAGGAGGCGGCGGTCGGGAACTCGGTGGGGGACGCCGCGGCCGCGCTCGCCGCCGCGCCGCGCAAGATCGAGGCGGTTTATTCGTATCCGCATCAGAACCACGCGACGATGGAAGTGATGAACGCCACCGCGCGCTGGACATCCGAGCGCTGCGAGGTGTGGACGCCGACGCAGAACGGC
Organism: uncultured beta proteobacterium; assembly: GCA_963851465.1. Lineage (GTDB taxonomy): Bacteria > Pseudomonadota > Gammaproteobacteria > Burkholderiales > Casimicrobiaceae > VBCG01. The sequence goes on along the minus strand of CAWKPJ010000010.1, from coordinate 37,313 downwards.
GAGGCCGCGCTCGCCGCGGTCTCGGAAGCCGCCGATTTGCCGCTCGCGAAATGCGAGGTCTACAAGACGCTGCTGGGCGGCGGCTTCGGCCGTCGCGGCGCAACCGACTGGATCCGGCAGGCCGTCGCGATCGCGAAGGAAATGCCGGGCACGCCGGTGAAGCTCGTCTGGACGCGCGAAGAGGACATGACGCACGGCCGCTATCACCCGGTGACGCACTGCAAGCTCACCGCCGGCGTCGATGCGCAGGGCAACGTGACGGCGCTGCACATGCGCATCTCGGGGCAGTCGATCCTCGCCGGGGTCGCGCCGTCCAACATCCGCGACGGCAAGGATCCGGTGGTCTTCCAGGGACTCAATCCGCCGGGGCCGGAATCGTCGATCGGCTACACGTTTCCGAACCTGCTGATCGACCACGCGATGCGCAATCCGCACGTGCCGCCGGGATTCTGGCGGGGCGTGAATCTCAACCAGAACACGATCTACCTCGAGTGCTTCCTCGACGAAGTGGCGCACGCGACGAAACAGGACCCGCTCGCGCTGCGCCGCAAGCTGATGGCGAAAAGTCCGAAGCACCTCGCGGTGCTGAACGCCGTCGCCGAGCGGGTGGGCTGGGACAAGCCCGCGCCGGCGGGGGTGTATCGCGGTCTCGCGCAGACGATGGGCTTCGGCAGCTACGTCGCCGCGTGCGCCGAGGTGTCGGTGAATGACAGCGGTCAACTCAAGATCCATCGCATCGTCGCCGCCACCGATCCCGGCCACGCCGTCAACCCGCAGCAGATCGAGGCGCAGGTCGAAGGGTCGTTCGCGTACGGCCTGTCCGCGGCGCTGTACGGGGAATGCACGGTCAAGGATGGCCGCATCGAGCAGCAGAACTTCAACAGCTACCAGGTGCTGCGCATGGACGAGATGCCGCGCGTCGAGACAATCGTGATGCCGTCGGGCGGCTTCTGGGGTGGGGTCGGCGAGCCGACGATCGCGGTAGCGGCGCCCGCGGTGCTCAATGCGGTCTTCGCCGCGACAGGCATTCGCGTCCGCGATCTTCCGCTCAAGAATCACAGCCTCAAGAAGGCGTAGCGCGTCGAAGTAAGGACATCGCCAGGGGCGGCACTCGGCGCCCCGCCGGCACCCGTTCGGGCCGACCCGGCACAATGGCGGGATGCCCAAGCACTACACGATGGGCGCCCGCACGCCTGCCGCGGGAGCCACCGACGCACCGCCCGGACCGACGCCGCAATCGCTGCGCGCGCGCCTCGGTGCGCTGCGCAACCTGCCGCCCTTCCTGAAGCTCGTCTGGCAGACGAACCCCGGGCTCACGCTCGCGCAATGCGTGCTGCGGCTCATCCGCGCGCTGCTGCCGGTGGCGACGCTCTACGTCGGCAAGCTGATCATCGACGAGGTGGTCGGCCTCACGCAAATGCCCAACGCTCCGGCGAGCCTGCGCGAGTGGCTGGACCTGGGACTGCTCGATCGCATCGGCGTGGCTGTTGGCGCTCGAGTTCGGGCTGGCCGTGCTGTCCGACGTGCTGGGACGCGCGGTGTCGCTGCTCGATTCCGTGCAGTCCGAGCAGTTCAGCAACGCGACCAGCCTGCGCCTGATGGAGCACGCGGCCACGCTCGACCTCGAGGACTTCGAGGACAGCGAGTTGCAGGACCGCCTCGAACGAGCGCGGCGGCAGGCCGCCGGCCGCATGACGCTGATGGGGCAGCTGTTCGCGCAGGCGCAGGACGTCGTGACGATCGCGAGCTTCGCCGCCGGCCTCATCGTCTATGCGCCATGGCTCATCGTGCTGCTCGCGATCGCGCTCGTGCCGGCCTTCATCGGCGAGGCGCATTTCAACGCGCAGAGCTATTCGCTCAACTACGCGCGCACGCCCGAGCGGCGCGAGCTCGACTACGTCCGCCAGACCGCCACCAGCGTCGAATCGGCGAAGGAAGTGAAGATCTTCGGGCTCAACGCTTACCTGATCGAGCGCTACCGCACGCTGGCGAAACGCTTCTTCGATGCGAACCGGCAGGATCGCGGTGCGGCGCGCGACCGTCGGCAGCCTGCTGACGGCGATCGGCACGATCGCGTACTACGCCGCGTACGCGTACATCGTCTGGCGCACGCTGCACGGCGAATTCACGATCGGCGATCTCACGTTTCTGGCCGGCTCGTTCCGCCGCCTGCGCACGCTGCTCGAGAACCTGCTGATGGGCTTCTCGTCAGGTGGCAGGACAGGCGCTGTATCTGGACGACCTGTTCTCGTTCTTCGAGATCCGGCCGGAGATCGTGTCGCCGCCCGATGCCCGGCCGTTTCCGTCGCCGATCCGCGAGGGTTTCGTCTTCCAGGACGTCGGCTTCCGCTATCCGGGAGCGGAGCGTTGGGCCGTGCGGCATCTCGACTTCACGCTGCATGCCGGCGAGGTGCTGGCGCTGGTCGGCGAGAACGGCGCGGGCAAGACGACGCTGGTGAAGCTGCTTGCGCGCCTCTACGATCCGGACGAAGGGCGCATCCTGCTCGACGGCCACGACTTGCGCGAGTACGACCTGTTCGCGCTGCGCGCCGACATCGGCGTCATCTTCCAGGATTTCGTGCGCTATCACCTCACCGCGGCGGAGAACATCGCCGTCGGCCGCATCGAAGCGCGCGACGATCGCGCGCGAATCCGGGAAGCGGCAGAGCGAAGCCTCGCCGACGAAGTCATCGCCAAGCTGCCGAACGGCTACGACCAGGTCATCGGCAAGCGCTTTCGCACCGGCATCGATCTGTCCGGCGGCGAATGGCAGAAGATCGCCATCGCACGCGCCTACATGCGCGACGCGCAGGTGCTGATCCTCGACGAGCCGACGGCGGCGCTCGATGCGCGCTCCGAGTTCGAGGTGTTCCAGCGCTTCAAGGAGCTCTCGGAGGGCAAGACCGCGGTGCTGATCTCGCACCGTTTCTCGAGCGTGCGAATGGCCGATCGGATCGTCGTGCTTGCCGACGGCAGCGTCGAGGCGATCGGGACGCACGAGCAACTGCTCGCGCAGAACGGCCGCTACGCCGAGCTGTTCGAGCTCCAGGCGGCCGGCTACCGGTAGAGCGGCGGATGCAGCCTGCCGGCGCGCGTTCAACGCGCGCAGGACATCCCGTGGATTCCTCTGCGCAGGAGCGCATAATCTCTCGTATCGACGAGCCCCATGCCCCTCGGTACTGTTCGATCGTCACTCCACGTCGATGAATATCGCGGGCATCGCATGTGGCAACTGTCGACACACCTCGACGAATCGCGTCGAGCAACCTCACGGAGGTGCAGCATGAAACCAGGCTGGAAGTGGTTGTCCGCAGCGTGCGTAGCCGCGTCGCTGTCGTTTGCGGCGCTCGATGCCGCTGCGCAGGGGATGCCGATCGCCGACGGCACGCACTGGATGGCGTCGAGCGATGCCGAAAAGACGGCGTTCGTCATCGGCGTCGCCAACACGCTCGCGCTGGAGCTCGCCTACGCGACAAAAACCGGCAAGACCGACCTGTCGGCCGGCGATCGCGCCTCGAAAGTTCTCGCCAACGTGTCGATCGCCGATGTCAGCAGCCGCATCACGGCGTGGTACCGCGCCAATCCCGGCAGGATGAACATGCCGGTGGTGGGCGTGATCTGGGTCGACATGGTCAAGCCCAAGCTGGCGCAAAAGGGTTGACGCTTCAATCGAAAACGGGAGATTTCCATGAAACGCAAACTCAGTCTCGCGATCGCGGCGCTCGCAATCGCGGTTATCACGGGCTGCGCCACGGTGGCGGGTACCGCCATCGGAGCCGGCATCGGCTCGATGTCGGGCAATGCCGGCGCCGGTGCTGCAATCGGCGGCGGCATCGGGATGCTGGTCGACGTTTTGTAGCCGCACCTCGCGCGTCGATGCGGCGCGGCCTCCGCCGCGTCGACGCGCCGCGGTCGTCCGGGTTCGACGGGACCCCCGCGCTATTTTGGAAGGCCGCTTCGCGCACGCTCCGATTGCTTCTTGAACAGTTCCATCACGTCGTTCAAATGCTTCGGGTCCTGCGAGGAGCTGACCGTCAGCTTGGGGTCGCCGGCGGAAGGCACCGGAACGCTGCTGACGCCGTTCGCCTCGCATCCGACGATCGCACCGGTGCCGGTTTTGGCGCCCGCCTCCGCGGACTCGAGATAGATGCTGCACTTGGCGACGCGTCCCTTCGTGGCCCACGTATAGGCGACCTCGTCATCCTGTTTGTACGCCGGCCCCAGTGCCGTCATCATCGCAAAGAATCTCTGCAGCACGAGCGCGTTGTACTCGGGGTAGTCCGGCCATATCCGCGTCCCCAGCAGAACCTCGTTCTTGTTCGTGTCCCGCATGAATACGCTGACGCTTATCGCGCGGTCCGCTGCGGCGGGTACCTTGACCGACGGCGAACCCTTCTTGGCTTGGGCGAACGATTCCGACGTGACGAAGGCCAGGCAAAGCACCAGCAGAAATGCGATCGGGCGCGACATTCGGAGACTCCGCTAGAGAAATAGATCGGGCAGGAGATCGGCGTCGGTGACGCCGGCGTGGCGGTACTGCGACAGATCGGTGACGCCGGCCGAACGCAGCACGTCGTCATCGAGGAAAAAGCGGCCGGTATGGGCGCGCGCGTCGCCGGTCAGGATCACGTGCGCGGCGTCGGCGACGATCTCGGGCGTGCGCGTGCGCATCCGCTCCTCGACGCCGATCGTCGGAATCGCCTGCAGCGCGGCGGTGCCGATGATGGTCCGCGGCCACAAGGCGTTGACCGCGACGCCGTCGGCGCGAAATTCGCCCGCCATGCCGAGCACGCACAGGCTCATCCCGTACTTGGCCATCGTGTACGCAACGTGCGGCGCGAACCAGCGCTCGTCCAGGTTGAGCGGCGGCGAGATCATCAGCACATGCGGATTCGCCGCGCGCTTCAGGTGAGGCATGCACGTCTTCGTGCAGATGAACGTGCCGCGCGCGTTGACCTGGTGCATCAGGTCGTAGCGCTTCATCGACGTGTCGAGCGTGCCGGTCAGGCTGATGGCGCTCGCGTTGTTGACCAGGATGTCGAGGCCGCCGAACGTCGCGACCGTTTGCGCCACCGCGGACTCCACCTGCGCCTCGTCGCGGATGTCGACCGCAAGCGGCAGCGCGCGTCCACCCGCGGCTTCGATCTCCTTCGCCGCGGAGTAGATCGTCCCGGGGAGCCTGGGATGCGGGTCGGTGGTCTTCGCGGCAATTGCGACGTTGGCACCGTCCCGAGCGGCGCGCAACGCAATGGCGAGGCCGATGCCACGGCTCGCGCCGGTGATGAACAGCGTCTTGCCGGAGAGTGTTGTCGCCGCCATCAGATCGCGCCATCCGCGCGCAGGCGCGCGATCGCCGACTCGTCGTAGCCGAGCTCGCGCAGGATCGCGTCGGAGTGCTCGCCGAGCGCGGGGATCGGATCCATCCGCGGCGTCACGTCGTGCGGCATCGCCGGCGGGATGAGCGCGGGAATCGGCCCGGCGGGCGAGCCCACCTCGGTCCAGCGCTTGCGCGCGCTGAGCTGCGCGTGCTCCCACACCTCCTGCATGTCGTTCATCCGCGCGTTGGCGATCCCGGCACCGTCGAGCCGCGCCACGACCTCCGCGGCAGTCAGCGACGCGAACGCGTCGACGATGATGTCCCGAAGCTCGTCGCGCGCCGCCGTGCGCTGCGAATTCGACGCGAAGCGCGCGTCCGTCGCGAGCGCGGCGTTGCGCAGCACCTGCTCGCAGAACACCGCCCACTCGCGCTCGTTCTGCAGTCCCAGCATCACGATCTTGCCGTCGCCGGCGACAAACGGGCCGTACGGATAGATCGTCGCGTGCGCGGCGCCGGTGCGCGGCGGCGGCGGCGCACCGTCGTACGCGTAGTAGAGCGGGTAGCTCATCCACTCGACCATCGTTTCGAGCAGCGAGACGTCGATCCGCGAGCCGCGCCCGGTCTTGCCGCGCGCGATCAGCGCCGCGAGCACGCTGCTGTACGCGTACATGCCGGCCGAGATGTCGGCGATCGAGCAGCCGGCCTTCGCCGGCTCGTCCGGCGTGCCGGTGATCGAGAGGAAACCCGATTCGCTCTGGATCAGCAGGTCGTAGGCCTTCTTGTCGCGGTACGGACCGGTGTCGCCATAGCCGGAGATGTCGCAGACGATGAGGCGCGGATGCCTGGGCGACAGCGCCTCGTACGACAGGCCGAGCCGCGCGGCGGCGCCGGGCGCGAGGTTCTGCACGAGCACGTCGGCCTTGGCGACGAGCTTCGCGAAGATCGCTTTCGCTTCCGGATGCTTCACGTCGAGCGTCAAGCTCTCCTTCGAGCGGTTGGTCCAGACGAAATGCGACGCGAGGCCGTTCACCCGCTCGTCGTACCCGCGCGCGAAGTCGCCGACGCCGGGACGCTCGATCTTGATGACGCGCGCGCCGAGATCGGCGAGCTGGCGCGTACAGAACGGCGCCGCGACCGCGTGCTCCAGCGTGACGACCGTGATGCCCTCGAGCGGCCGCATCGCTAAAACGACCGCGGCAAGCCGAGCACGTGCTCGGCGATGTACGAATAGATGAGGTTGGTCGAGATCGGCGCCACCTGGTAGAGCCGCGTCTCGCGGAACTTGCGCTCGATGTCGTACTCGGCGGCGAAGCCGAAGCCGCCGTGCGTCTGCAGGCAGACGTTCGCCGCCTCCCACGATGCCTTCGCGGCCAGATATTTCGCCATGTTCGCTTCGGCGCCGCAGGGCTTGTGCGCGTCGAACAGCGCGCAGGCGCGAAAGCGCATCAGGTTCGCCGCCTCGACTTCCATGTACGCGTCGGCGATCGGGAACTGCACGCCCTGGTTCTTGCCGATCGGCCGGTCGAACACGACGCGCTCGTTCGCATACTTCGCCGCGCGCTCGATGAACCAGTAGCCGTCGCCGATGCATTCCGCGGCGATCAGCATGCGCTCGGCATTCAGTCCGTCGAGGATGTATTTGAAGCCTCTGCCCTCCTCGCCGATCAGGTTCTCAGCCGGAATCTCGAGGTCGTCGAAGAAGAGCTCGTTGGTCTCGTGATTCACCATGTTGAGGATCGGCCGCACGGTCATCCCCTTGCCGATCGCGTCGTGCAGGTCGACGAGGAAGATCGACATGCCATCGGATTTGCGCTTCACGTCGGCAAGCGGCGTCGTGCGCGCGAGCAGGATCATCAGGTCGGAATGCTGGAGGCGCGAGATCCACACCTTCTGGCCGTTGACGATGTAGCGGTCGCCCTTCTTCACCGCGGTGGTCTTGAGCTTGGTCGTGTCGGTGCCGGTGGTGGGCTCGGTGACGGCCATCGACTGCAGCCGCAGCTCGCCCGACGCGATCGGTGGCAGGTACTTCTGCTTCTGCGCGTCGGAGCCGTGACGCACCAGCGTCCCCATGTTGTACATCTGGCCGTGGCACGCGCCGGAGTTGCCGCCGCAGCGATTGATCTCCTCCATGATCACCGACGCTTCGGCGAGGCCGAGTCCGGAGCCGCCGTACTCCTGCGGGATCAGCGCGGCGAGCCAGCCGGCCTTGGTCAGCGCATCGACGAACGCTTCGGGATAGCCGCGCGCCTCGTCGATCTTGCGGAAGTACTCGTCCGGAAATTCGGCGCACAGTGCGCGCACGCCATCGCGGATGTCCTGGTAGTCGTCGGGTGCCCTCATCATTCGTTCGCCGGTTAAGCAAGCCGCGCCGTCGCGTCCATGCAGAGGAAGCCGTCGCTGCCTGCGATCCAGAGTTGCGCGGCCTTGCCGTCGGCCGACGGTTGTCCGCACACGAAGAACGGCGCAACGTCGTACACCGGCCGCACCGCACGGAACTCGAAGTGCGCAATGGTCGCGCGCGGCTGCTCGCGCACGAGCAGGTCGAGCAGCAGCGTCGCCAGCAGCGGACCGTGCACGACAAGGCCGGGGTACCCTTCGACCTTCGTGACATACGGATGATCGTAGTGGATGCGATGGCTGTTGTACGTCAGCGCAGAGTAGCGAAACAACAGCACGGGATCGGGACGAATTTCGCGGCGCCACATGCTTTGCACCGGCGCGCTGCGCGGCGACGGTGCGGGATCATCAGGCTTCGGCAAGTCGCGGTAGACGATGTCGTGCTCGTCGACCAGCGCCGGCCCTTGCGGTCCGGCGATCTCGTGGCGCACTTTCACGAAAACCAGCGTGCCGCTGCGACCCTCCTTCAGTGTCACGTCCGCGATGCGCGACACGCGCGTGATCGCGTCGCCGATGCGCAACGGCCGGTGAAATTCCATCCGGCTGCCCGCCCACATCCGCCGCGGCAGCGGCACCGGCGGCAGAAAGCCGCCACGCTGCGGATGGCCATCCGGACCGACCTCCGCCATCGGGCTCATCGACAGGAAGTATTGCCAGTGCCACGGTGGTGGCAGCGCATCGCCTTCTTCGAACGTCCGCGGGAGATCGAGCGTCGCGGCAAGCGCACGGGCGGGCACGACGTTGACGACGTCGGTCGCAGTCTGTGACCTGCCGATCCAGCCGCGAAGCTCATCGAGCGCGAGGGACGTTCGTGTCACGGGAGTCGGTCGGCCATGCGACGCCTCGAGCAACGGGCGCCGTCAACGGAATCGGCAAAGAATCGTCGCACACCGGCCCGCGCCGTGCAACCGCCGCGACTCCGCCTCGCCTACGGCGGGAGTCGCTCGCCCGCCGCGACCGCAAACGGCAGCCGGTTTTCCGGCGGTGCGAGCGGACACGACCAGCGCTCGTCGTAGGCGCACGACGGGTTGTACGCGAAATTGAAGTCGAGCACGATGCGATCAGCGTCGGCGCCCAGATCCGCGCCCTTGATCGTGTCGTAGAGATATCGCCCCCCGCCGTACGTCGAGGCGCCGTTCGTCGCGTCGGTGAACGGCAGCCACAGGCCTCCGCCGTAGCCCTCGAACCAGTAGATCGGCAACGTCGCCGCATGCGCGCCAACCGTGAACGCGACCGACGCGGCGCGCGAGCAGCGCACCATTCCGTCCGCGAGCAAGGGAATCTCGATCGACGCGCCGCGCGGTTCGGCGACGACGCTGCCGATCACCCGCCAGGCGGGATCGTATGGATACCACGACGCACCGGACCATGACGCGCGGCGGGACGACGGTATCGGGCTGTCGGGGTGCTCGGCGAACATCCGCTCGCGCGCAGCGCGGAATGTCGCCGCCGCGGCAGCGGGATCGCGCTCCGCAGTCGCACGAACGACGGCATACAGCGTGGCGACCGTGCGGCGCCAATGCGCGAGGGTGAGCGGGCTGGCGTTCATCGCGATAGCGGGCTGTCCTGGCCCATTGTTTCACACGTTCTGCGCCCGCGCCGCGTTGACCCCGCCCATTGCCGTGATCCAAGATGCCGCGGTCAGGCCCATTCGCAAGCGGAGACGCTGCCATCGTGAAGCCCGAACCGATAACGATCGCGATCGACGGCGCAACGCGCGTCTCGGGGTTGTTGACGATCCCCGCCGCGCCGAGGGCCTGCTACGCAATGGCGCACGGCGCCGGAGCAGGCATGACGCACGCGTTCATGGAAGCCGTTGCAAACGGCCTCGCAGCGCGCGGCCTGGCCACGCTGCGCTATCAGTTTCCCTACATGGAGCGCGGCTCGAAGCGACCCGACACGCCGAAGGTTGCGCACGCCGCCGTCCGAGCGGCCTGTGCCGAGGCCGCGCACCGATGGCCCGGCATGCCGCTGTTCGCGGGCGGCAAGTCGTTCGGCGGCCGGATGACGTCGCAGGCCCAGGCCGCCGCGCCGATCGCAGGTGTTCGCGGGCTCGTGTTCTTCGGCTTCCCGCTGCACCCCGCGGGCAAGCCGTCGGACGAACGCGCCGCGCATCTCGCCGACGTCCGCATCCCGATGCTGTTCCTGCAGGGCACACGCGACGAGCTCGCCGACCTCGCCCTGTTGCGGCCGGTCGTCGACGCTCTCGGAGAACGCGGGACGCTCGTGACGATCGACGACGCCGATCATTCGTTCCATGTGCCCGCACGCACGGGTCGCACCGACGCGCAGGTGCTGAACGAGGCGCTCGACCGCTGCGCTGCGTGGGTCGACTCCGTGACGGGCCGCTGACGCGCGGCCGCTACTTCGACCGCGCCGCCGTCAGCGTCCGATAGCGCGCCATGTGCCGCAGCGCGTCCCTGGGCCGCGCGAGCTTCTCGTAGAGCAGCGACAGATTGAAGTGGCCGTCGGCCATCGCGGGATCGCGACGCACGGCCGCCTCGTAGGCGCGCACCGCTTCCGGCGCGCGATCCAGGTCGTCGTAGAGCGCGCCGAGGTTGAACAGCAGCACCGGATCTTCGCCGCAGGCCTTGATCGCGTCACGATAGACCTGCTCGGCCTGCGGCATCTGCTTCGTTTCGTGCAGCAGCCGGCCGAGATTGATGCGCGCGTCGAGGAACATGGGATCGGCGACCATGGCGTGGCGATACGCTTGCACGGCGCTCGCGGGATCGCGGGTCTCCAACGTCACGCCCTTCGCGAACCATGCGTGCGCGTCTTCGTGGGATGCCGCCGCGCGGTCGGGGACGATGACACTCAACGAGCCCTGCGCCGGGTCGCCGTCGAACTCGAGCAAATACTGTCCGGTCTCGGCCTGCCAGCGCGCGGCGCCTTCGCGCACGACGACACGGTCGGCAACGGCGCCGATGCGCAGTCCCGACAGCGGCATCGTTTCGGGCAGGTGGCGGCGCAGCTCGCGCACGGCCTTGGTGATGCGCCGAGCCGGCACGTTCGCATCGGCCAGCGCCTGCGCGGTGCGCAGAACGATCAGGTCCTGGAATGAGAACTGCCACGCGCCGCGCGCGCTGCGCAATGGGGACACGAAGCCTGCCGCGACCAGCGCGCGGATCGTGCTGCGCGACAGGTGGAGGAGCTTCTCGACGTCGCGGACGCCGTACGGCTGCGTCACCCTGCCCTGGCCTCCCGCGGGGCCGCCCCAAGGGAGGCTTGCTCCCCCTTGGGGCCAGCGAACGCAGTGAGCGTGGGGGTCGTCACCTAGCCTTTGCCCTTCGCGGTCTTGCGCGCCGCCGGCGCAGCGGTCTCCGCCGCCACCTTGACAGGCTCGGCGCGCTTGGGCGGCTTGCGCTTCGCGGGCTCCGGCACGGCGGCCACCGGTGCCGGCGCGGACGCGGCGCGCGCGGGCGCCTTCTTCTCCAGGCTGGCGCGAAGCGCCTCCATCAGATCGATGACCTGCGCACCGCCTTCCGGCGCCTCGGTCATCGTGATCTCCTGTCCGTCGACCTTCTTCTGCACGGCCGCCTCGATGCGCGCGGCGACTTCGTCGGTGTACTGGGACGGATCGAACGACTTCGACGTCTGTTGCGCGATCAACTGCTCCGCGAGCTTCAGCTCGGCAGGCTTGACATCCATCTTCGCGATGTCGAGGTCCTTGATCGAGCGCACCTCGTTTGCGTAGAGCAGCTGCTGCATCATCGAGGCCGTCCTCGATCGGGCGGATCATCACGATGTACTGCTTGCCGCGCGCGGCCCAGCGGCCGATCGCGCAGCGCTTCGATTCGCGCAGCGCTGCGGCGAGCAGGGCGTACGGCTTGGCGCCGCCCTTGTCGGGGCCGAGGTAATACGCCTTGTCGAAGTACACCGGGTCGATCGCCTCGAGCGGGACGAACTCGGTGATGTCGGCCATGTGCGTGCCCGCTTCCTCCATCGCCTTCAGCTCGTCGGGCGAGAAGATCACGTACTGGTCCTTGGCGAATTCGTACCCCTTCACCATGTCCTCGCGCGCGACGGGCACGTCCTCCTTCACGCAGAAGTATTGCTGGCGCAGGCGGGATCCGCAGTCCTTGTGCAGGAGGTTGAAGGAGATCGCACGGCTTGCCTCGGTGGCCGAAAAGAGCTTCACCGGGATCGACACCAGCCCGAACGAGATGGTCAAACTCGCGATGGATCGTGCTGCCATGCTCTGTCTCCCGCGTGGGTACTATGTGCCGCCGGCTTTCGCATTGCCGGCCTTGCGCTTTCCGGTCCCCGCCTTGCCGGTCCGGGCCTTGCCGGACTCGGCTTCGCCCACCGGCGCTTCGCGCCCGAGCGCGCGCTCGAGGCTCTGCTTGCGGGTCAGGGCGTCCTTCCACCGGTCGCCCGTTTGTGCCAGCCGCGCCGGCACGTCCGTGATTCTAAAGTCCAGAGGGTGCGCGCTGGCAAGCTCTTCCCACGTCAGCGGCATCGAAACCGGTGCGCCAGCGACTCCCCGTGGCGAATAAGCGACATTCAGGGTCTTGCCGCGGACGTTCATGTTGTAATCCATGAAGATCTTGCCCGTCCGCTTGGGGATGCTCCATTCCAGCGTGATGTCCTTCGGATGCAGGCGCAGCAGGTGCCGGCCCACGAGCTCGGACACCGCGCGCGCAGCGTCGAAATCGATGGTGCGGCGGATCGGTACGAACACGTGCAGGCCGGTCTTGCCGGAGGTCTTCACGATCGCCTCGAGCGACATGCTCTGCAAGAGCTCGCGCAGCCAGAACGCCACCTCCTTGCCCTTCTCGAACGCCGCCGTGTTGAGCTCGGGCTCGGCGCCTTTGCCTTCCTTGCCCGAATAGATGTACGGATCGAGATCGAACAGCACGTAATCGGGATAGTTCAACACGGAGCCTTCGAGCGCTTCGAGCGACGACGCGTAGTCGGTGCTTTTCGACACGGCATCGGGCCCGGGCTTCGCGCGCGAATGCCAGACGTGAAATTCGAGCGTGCCGGACTGCGCGAGCCATAGCAGCGTCGGCAGGCTGTTGCAGAGCAGGTACTCGTGCTGTTCTTCCTTCGTGCCGGAGAACACCGTCACCGCTTCCACGAAGTCCGGCCGCGCCTGCTCCCAGTGCTTCTGGAAGAACCGCTGACCGCCGATGCCTTCGGGCATGCGGATCATCGTCAGCGGGCGATCGGCGAGATGCGTGAGGATGTACGGCGACACCTGCGCGAAATACCGCAGCAGGTCGCGCTTGGTCAGCGCCGGCTGCGAAAGCGACGCATCCGCGGGCCAGTAGACGCGATCGAGGTGCGTCAGCTTGATCGTGTGCTTGCCGACAGCGAGGGTGAACGCCGCCTTCCGGTTGTCGAGCTGCGTCAGGACGTCGTCGATCGGATCGCTCGATTTCGGCATAGGGAGGGGTGCGGCATTGGCGTTGGCGGGGGTCCGGCGCACGGATTGAGGGTCGATGTCGTCACGCAGGCGCAGGAACACGGGAGCGCGCAACGCTCCGTCCTCGGTCCAGCTGTGGAATGCGACCTCGGCGACGGTCTCGGGTTCCACCCAGGTCGTCGGCCCGTTCAGCACCGGCTTTTCCGCGAACGGACAGGTCTTGCGCGCGAGCTTGTCCAGCCGCGCCTTCACTTTCGGCAGCGACCGGTCGTCGAAGCCCGACCCGACGTGCGAGGCGTAGTGCAGCTTGTCGCGCTGTTTTCCTTCTCCCCAATAGCCGACGAGCAGCGCCCCGAGCGGCGCGCGCGCCCCCTGCCCCTGCGTGTAGCCGCCGACGACAAAATCCGCGGTTGCCGTGGGTTTCACCTTCACCCACGACGCCGAGCGCCTGCCCGCCTCGTAGCGGCTTCCCTTGCGCTTGCCCACGACACCCTCGAAGCCGCTCGCGAGCGCGGCCGCGTTCAGCGCGACCCCGTCCTGCGCAGCGTGGACGAGCTGCACCAGCGGCGTCGGCAGCAGGCATTGCGCGAGATAGCGCCGCCGATCGGCGTACGTGGATTTGCGCAAGTCGACTCCGGCGAAATGCAGCAGGTCGAAGCAGTAGAAAACCACCGGCGTGTCGCGATCGGCCGCCGCGATCTCGCGCGCGGTCTTGAGCTGCGCGCGATCCTGCAGCGCGGCGAACGACGGCTTTCCGCCCGCATCGAAGGCAACGAGCTCCCCGTCCAGAATCATGCCGTTCACGTCCTGACTTGCGCGAGCTCCGTCGCCACCTGCGGAAACGTGGCGGCGAGCTCGAGCCCGCTTGCGCGAGCGCAGCCGCACGCCGTCGCTCGTCGACGAACGCGAGCACGCGATAGCCGTCGAGCTTGGGCTCCCACATCCAGTCCGCGCGGCTGAACGGCGCGTCGCCCGGTTCGGCGAGCATCGGCGCCAGCTTCGACGGCATGGCCTCGACGATGCCCGACGGCGCGAGCCGCGACGCCGGCATCCGCTGCACGGGGACGAACTTCAGCGTCTCGACGGCCACGCCGGACAGCACCGAGAGATTTCGCTTTGTGACATCGTCGGCAATCGCGAAGCGATCCTTGTGCTTGATCATCAGCCATTGCTTCGCGTCCTTGGTGCGCACCAGCGCGAACGACCCCTTCAGCTTCTCGCCGCGCAGCAAAAAGCTCAGCTTGCCTTTGGCGAGACCTTCACGGACTTCCTGCTCGGCGCGCGCGCGATCGTGGAACCAGGTGGCGCCCTCCTCGTCCGGCGAATAGACGCCGCAATCCCAGACGATTACCTCGCCGGCGCCGTATTGCCCCGGTGGAATTACGCCTTCGAACGAGGCATAGTCGTAAGGATGATCCTCGGTCTGCACCGCGAGCCGCTTTTCGGCCGGATCGAGCGCCGGGCCCTTGGGCACCGCCCACGACTTCAGCACGCCGTCGCATTCGAGGCGGAAGTCGTAGTGCAGCCGCCGCGCGGAATGCTGCTGGACGACGAACAGCAGCGGCCCGCTGCCGGACGCCGCAACGACGGCGGGCGGCTCGGGCGTCGCGGTGAACGTGCGCTTGGCCGAGTATTCGGTCAGGCTGTCTTTGGCCATGACCGGATTCTAGAGACAGATGCGGGGAACCCCGACATGACGACCAGCGCGAATCCTCGCCGGCGCGAGCGGCTATTCGTTCAAGGAATGGAAGGGCAGCGTTCTATCCCGACGACGCTCAAGGCCGAGGAGATGCTCGCGTTCTACGCGTCGCGCCTGCCGACGGTCGAGATCAACAACACGTTCTACCGGATGCCGAAGACGTCCGTGCTCGAATCGTGGGCGAGCCAGCGACGCCCGCGGAGTTCCGGTTCGCCATCAAGGCGTCGCGCCGCATCACGCACATCGCGCGGCTCAAGACCGAATCGGCGGCGGAGCCGCGTCGGGTACCTGTATCGCAGCCTGGCGGCGTTGGGCGAGAAGCGCGGTCCGGTGCTGTTCCAGCTGCCGCCGAACCTCAAGAAGGACCTGCCGCGGCTGGAGGCGTTTCTCGGCCTGCTGCCCGGCGATCATCGCGCCGCGTTCGAGTTCCGCAACGACACGTGGTTCTCCGACGACGTCTACGCCGCGCTCAAGGCCGCCGGCGCGTCGCTGTGCCTGTCCGAGCGCGAGGACAACGCACCGCCCCCGCTGGTCGAGACGGCGCCGTGGGGCTACGTCCGGCTGCGGCTCGAAACGTATTCGGACGCCGATCTGCAGGCGTGGGCGCGGCGCCTCGAAGCCACGTCGTGGCGCCAGATCCACGTGTATTTCATGCACGAGCCGACGGCGCCGGCCTACGCCAAGGCTTTGATGGAATTCGCCTCGCGGCTAGCCGCAGCCGGCGCCGCCGCGACGCCGCGGCAGACACCTTCATGCGATTTTTTGCGGAACCTGTCGAATTCCAAGGCGTCCGATCGACTACAGGGCAGAAAGCCTCCGTTCGGAGGCGTGACGAGGAGAACGAGATGCGATTCGCCGTATTGGTCAAGGCCACCAAGGAATCCGAAGCGGGCGTGATGCCCAACACGGAGTTGCTGACGCAGATGGGCAAGTTCAACGAGGAGCTCGTCAAGGCCGGCGTGATGCTCGCCGGCGAGGGCCTGCACCCCAGCTCGAAGGGCTCCCGCGTCCGCTTTTCGGCCGGCAAGCCGACGGTGATCGACGGGCCCTTCGCCGAAACGAAGGAGCTCGTCGCGGGCTTCTGGATCTGGAAAGTCAAGTCGAAGCAGGAAGCGCTCGACTGGCTGAAGCGCGCGCCGTTCATGAACGAGGAAGATCGAAGTGCGGCAGATCTTCGAGGCCGAGGACTTTGGCGCCGATTTCACGCCGGAGCTGCGCGCACAGGAAGAACGGCTGCGCGCCGAAGTCGCCGCGAAGCAATAGCGTCGAAGACAGCAACTTCAACCGAGGAGCACATGATGGCCCAGTACGTCGATGGATTCGTCCTTCCCGTCCCGAAGAAGAATCTCGCCGCCTACAAAAAGATGTCGATGAAGGCGGGTAAAATCTGGAAAGAGTTCGGCGCGCTCGACTACGTCGAGTGCGTCGCCGACGACGTCAAGCCCGGCAAGCACACGTCGTTTCCGCAGGCCGTGAAGCTCAAGGCCGGCGAAGTCGTCATATTCTCGTGGATCGTCTACAAGTCGCGTGCGCAACGCGACCGGATCAACGCGAAAGTGATGAAGGACCCGCGCCTGGGATCGATGATGGACCCCAAGACCATGCCATTCGACGGCAAGCGGATGTTCTGGGGCGGGTTCAAGACGATCATCGAGCTCTGACGCCCGCCGCGGGCAGTGCGGCGCAAACGCTAGATGTTCGGCACGGGCAGCGCCCGCCGCAGAACGGTTTCCTCGAGCCATTCCGCGGCGCGCCGCGCCCGGCTGACGACGGCATCCGGCGGCATCTGCTGATAGTCGTCGTTGTAGACGTCGAAACTGTAGACGCCGGCATAGCCCAGTGTGTCGAGCCTGCCGACGAATGCGGCGAGGTCGTCGCTGTGGGCACCCTCGCCCGGGAAAACGCGAAATCGCGTCTTGGCTGCCGCGTTCTCCGCAGCCGAGGGAACCGTCTGAAACGTGAAGTCGGATAACTGGACCACGAAGATCTGTTCCGGGTCGATCGCATCGAGATCTTCGAGCGGTATCTGTGCCGCAACGATGTCGAACGCATCGATCGCGACTCCCAGGTTTCGACAGTTGGCCCGCAGCACGAAGTCGCCGGCCAGGGAGAAATTGCTGGCTGTCCGACTCCATGACACGCCCTTGAACGCAATGCTCACGCCCCTCGGAATCGCCAGTGTCGCCAGCGTGCGCAAGTCGCGGATTATCGTGTCGGCATTCGTGTCGGCGTGACTCGACGTCGAGGCCTCGACGATCAGCAGTCGCCCTCCGAGCTCCTGGCAGAGCTCCAGCATGGACTTGGCGACGTCCACCTTGTAGTCATGCAAGCGGCCGTCGAGGCCTTCGAAATCGCGCAGCGCTTCCAGCCCTGTTACAGCCAGGCCGCTATCGCGCACGGCGCGAACGCCGGCCGCCACGCCACCGGGATGCCCGACGACCTCGCTGGCCGAGATCATCACCTGCGAAAAGCCGGCACGCCGGATCGCGACGAGCTTGGCGTCCAAGGGACCACCCAGCGATGCGGTGTCCATCCCGAAGTCACGGATGATCATCGGGGCGCCGTGTGGATGCCGGGCTCGTCATGCACCAGCTCGAACATGACGCTGCCAAGAGAAGGCTTGGTGAGCGCTCCCCGGTCGTTTGCCTGGACCTTCTCCGAGGCAAGAAACTCGATGCCGCGCTTCTCCAGCAACGCCACCGTGGCCATCACATCCGGCGTTCCGAAGCCGATGCGCTGCAAGTGTTCTTCCGAGGCGGCGTAACGTGCGTTGTCGTCGGGCTCGATCAGCTGAAGGAAGAAGCTGCGACACGGACTCTGCAGGAGCAGGCCCTTGGGCATGATGCCGAAACGGACGCGATTCGGAAGTGGGGTAAAGCCGAAGAGCTGCGAATAGAACCATACCCAGTCCGCGGTCCGGTCGACGCCGATGTACTGAACGATGCCGAAGAAGTGCAGATCACCTGTCGCCGCAGGCTTCGTTTCGACCGACGGAATGGCGCGAAAGTCGATGTCGTAGATCGAGAATTCATCCTGGCGGTCGACAAAATAGATGAGACTCTCGCCGACACCATGAATTGCCGGGATGTTGAGCTCCATGGCTCGTGCACGTACCGGGATCTCCCAGGCACCCATCTGCCGAACCCGCTGGAACGCGGCCTCGGCATCGCGAACGCGAAGCGCGAAAGCACTGAGGACCGGCGCTTCCGAAGGACGAACCGTGTGGGGCAGATCCGCGGACTGCGAGTTGACGACGATGTTCATCGAACCCTGCCGATAGAGCTCGACTTCCCGGGACCGGTGCCGCGCGATCGGCCGGAACCCCAGTTTCTCCAGCAGGCCGCCCAGGGCCTGCGGCTTGGAGGTGGCGAACTCGATGAACTCGATGCCGCTGATGCCAAGCGGATTGGGGCCCTCTTCAGGAACCGCTTCGTGCTGCAACACGTTGGTCACGGTAGATCCTCGTCTTTTGCCGTCGACGCCCAAGACAGTGCTGACAGTCGCCGACACGATGCCAAAAAGTCATTCGTATGGTAGCCGAATCCGTTGCGCCGCGAGTGCCCGGCCAGGCAGGTAAAATCGCCGCGCCTGAAATGCAAGCCGGAACGCCGCCTCGGGTCGATTTCGGAGGTCGTGAACCACGGGCGGCCGAAGCGTGCCTTGATTGCCAACGAACCCAATTTTTCATGCACTCGGAGGATGCCGATGCAAGTGCTGACCGGGCGATGCCTTTGCGAAGGCGTCGAGTACCGAATCGAGGGCGAGCTTGGCCCGATCTTCAACTGCCATTGCTCGCGCTGCCGCCGGTGGCATGGCGCCGCGTTCCGCACTCGCGCGTCCATCCAGGCGTCGCAATTTCAGTGGGTGAAAGGCGTGGAGCTTCTGAAGACGTACCACTCGTCCGAGTTCACCGCCAAGCACTTCTGCAGCGTCTGCGGTTCGAACCTCATCAGTACCTACGACAACGACCCGACTCGCGTCAGCATTCCACTGGGCGGTCTGGATCAGGCGCCCACGAACCGGCTCGAAGGGCACTTTTTTGTCGGATCCAAGGCGCCCTGGTACGAAATCACCGACGGTCTTCCTCAGTACGAAACCTGGCCGGGTTCAAGAGTGAACGTGCGCAAGACCAGCGGCGAAGCCTGACCGACAGGGAAACGCCGCCTGCCGAATCCGGATTCAGAACATCTCGCCGCCGCGGGCGCGGCGGATGATGTCGTAGACGGTCACCAGGTCGCCAATCGGAATCTGACCTGGCGCCGAAGCGGATTCGCCGACGGCGAAGCTGAGCCACGAACCGAACAGCCCGCCGACCATCCGTGTCACCGATCCGAGCGGCCCCACCGACATGCTGATCAGCGGTATGCGAGTCTTGTTGTCGGCCTCGGCGGTCGCGGCAAGCAGCCGCAGCACGTCGGCGCGGTCGCGTGGCATCACCTGCACCATTGCCACGTCGGCGCCGAGCCGCTCCGCTTCGAGGAAGCGGTCGACGAGATAGTCGAGCGCCGGTGTGTAGCTGAGGTTGTGATAGGACAGGATGAGCCGGATCTCGTGCCGCTGCGTGTCCTCCCGAACTCGGCGCAGATGCTCGGGATCGTTGTCCATCTCGAAATCGATGAAGTCGACCAGCCGCGTCGCTGCCACTGCAGCGTAGAGCTCGACGACCTTATCGACGCCCATCGCGATACGCTCGCCGCCCCCGCTCTCCGCGCGCCGGGTGAAGATGACAGGACGCTTGCCGACGACGCCCCGCAGCGCCCGCGCCGTATCGATCACCGCGCCGCTGTCGCCCACCGCATCGAAGAAATCGACGCGCCACTCGACGATGTCCGGCTTCTGCCTGAGGACGTTGGCCGCCTCCGCGAGCAGGCGCTCGCGCGTCCGGCCGACCAGTGGCGTGCACAGCAGCGGAGTTTCGCCGCCCAGCTTCCTGCCCTGTGCATCGACCGCCTTGATGTGCTTTTTCATGCGTGCGCGTCGATCATTGCCGCGCGACGGCGCGTGGGCTCCCGGCCGTCGGACGCCCGGAGCGGCGCTTGTCGCGGGCACCCTTCTCCCCGGAATGCTGGCGAGATACGCCTTCAGCGTCTCGAGGCACCGCGTCGCGTGCTCGGCATAGCCGATCTCCTCGTGCCGCTCCTTGTTGGGCAGCTCGATCGAATAGACGCAGTGCGGGATGTGCGCGAGGATGCTCGCGACATCGATGCCGCCCTCGCCGACGTAGAGCCGCGCCTCGCGCATGATGCGGATCATCTCGGCGCGTTCGGTCGGGATTTCGGCAGGAGCGTCGCACAGTTGGGCGAAGTGAAACCACTCGCGCGGCAACGCGTCGAGGTCGGCAGGATTGTCGCGGGCGCGGTGGAGGTGGTGCATGTCGACCATCAGCCCCGCGTTGCTCCGGTTGACCGCGCGCAGCACGTCGACGGCCTGCGCCAGGTTGGCCACGGCGGCGATGGGGACGTACTCGAGGTCCACGGTCAGCCCGAACGGCTTGGCGAGGTCGCAGATCTCGCCGAACTTCTCGATGTAGAACTCGCGCTCGCCGCCCCAGATGCTCGACAGCACGGCCTTCGCGCCGAGCTCGGCCGCGACTTCCATCGCCGGCAGGTATTTCGTCGGGTGCAGGCCTTCGTACACGCGGGCGAGCTCGATGTCGTGCACGCGCACGCCTGTCGAGGCCAGCGCCCGCTTGGTCTGCTTCAGCATCTGCGGGTTGTCGGCCAGCGCGTAATCGGGCTCGCCGGGCAACCCCATGAAGATGGGGCGGATGCTCACGTAGTCGTAGCCGGCTCGCGCCGCGATGTAGGTCATCTCCGGCGGCGCGCAGCCGAGCACGGTCAGGTGGGCCAGGGAAAACTCTTGTTCCATGGCTGTCGCTCCCTCTCAGTCGCCGGTCGCGACGTGGTGGACCTTCTTGCCGGGCGAGTAGATGTCCATGATGTTCCAGTGGCCCGCCGTGGGCACCGGCTCGTTCTTCATGTACACGTCGAGCACCACCGGGCGCTTCGACTTGATCGCCTTTTGCAGCGCCGGCTTGAATTCGGCGGCCGACGCGACCTTGACGCCGTCCACGCCGTACGCGCGCGCGATCGCCGCGAAATCGGGCGACCACGTCTTGCCGTTCTTCTCGAACACCGTGCCGAACGTCGTCCCGTAGTGCGCGGCCTCGAGGCCGGCGATGGTGCCGAACGCGTGGTTGTTCATGATCACCCAGATGACCGCGATGTCTTCCTCGAACGCGGTGGCGAGCATCGCCGGGTTCTGCCCGAAGCCGCCGTCGCCGATGAGCGCGACCACGACCTTGTCCGGCAGCGCCATCTTGGCGCCGAGCGCCGCGGGTGCGCCGAAGCCCATCGTCGCGTAACCCCCCGGCGTGAATACGGTGCCCGGCGTGTAGATCGGGTACTGCTGGGCCATGCCGTTCTTGTTCCAGCCGACGTCGGTGCACAGGATCGAGTCGCGGGGCGCCGCGGCACGCAGGTCGGCGAGGATGCGCTCGGGCCGCATCGGCCAGGCATCGCTCTCCATCGCCTTCCTGTTGTCCGCGACGAACTGCTTGCGATTGGCCGCCATCTCGGCCACCAGCTTCGGTCGCTGCACGCCTTTGGGCGCGAGCTTGCGCGCGACGCGGATGAGCACCTTCAGCGCTTCCTTGAGGTCCGCCACCGCACCGATCGCCACCGGATAGTTGCGGCCGATCTCGGCCGGATCGATGTCGATGTGGATCAGCTTCGTCGGCGGGATATTGAAGGTGTACTCGGACTCCCACGAGCTGCAGTCGGCTTCCGAGAAGCGCGTGCCCAGGCCGAGAATCCAGTCGGCGCCCTTGCACTTGTCGTTGATGTACTTCGTCCCCCAGAACCCGGTCATGCCGAGGATCAGCGGATGATCGTCGGGCAGCGCACCCTTGCCCATCAGCGTATGCGCGACGGGCAGCGACAGGTGTTCGGCCAGTTCGCACATCTCGTCGGCCGCGTCGGCAAGCAGGATGCCGCCGCCGACGTACATCAGCGGCGTCTTCGCCAGCAGCAGCGCGCGGATGATCTCTTCGGCCGCCACGTCGTCCAGCGAGGGCTTGTGCAACGACTTCGCGTTCGCCAGTACGCGCTTGAACAGGCTGGCGTCGACTTCCTTGGAGAAGATGTCCATCGGCACGTCGACCAGCACCGGACCGGGCCGCCCGCTCTCGGCGAGCGTGAACGCCTTCTCGATGATCTCGGGGAACAGATGCGCCGAATCCACGCGCCACGCCCGCTTCACGAACGGCCGGTAGATCTCGTACTGCGACGCGTCGGCATGGAGGTTCACTTCCTGATGCGGATGCTTGCCGAAGTAGTGCGTCGGCACGTCGCCGGAAATCACCACCATCGGGATCGAGTCGAGCGCCGCATTGGCCACTCCTGTCGCGGCATTGGTGAGCCCGGGCGACAGGTGCGTCAGCAGCACCGACGTCTTCTTGGTCGCGCGCGCGTAGCCGTCGGCCGCGTGCGCCGCGACCTGCTCGTGCCGCGTGTTGACGAACTTGATCTTCCTGCTCTTCTCCAGCGCTGCGAGCACGGCGATGTTCGTATGGCCGCAGAGGCCGAAGATGTGCTTGACGCCACGCGCCTCGAGGTACTTCACCAGCTGGTTCGCGATCGTGTCTTTCATGGCATGTCTCCTTGAGTTCGTTTCCGCCCGCGGACTGACGCGCGGCGAGTGGTCGTTCAGTCGTTGCCTGACGTCGGCACGGCGCGCCGCGCCGGGCCGCTGTAGCGATACGGAATTTCCTTCGGCATCGGCCCCATCATCCGGCGGCCGCGCTGCTTCTGCTCCCACGCGTGGGCGAGAATGCCGACCGAGCGCGACAGGACGAACAGGCCGCGGCCGAGCTCCGGCTCGAAGCCCAGCTCGCAGAAGACCACCGCCGTGATGCCGTCGATGTTCATCGGGATGTGGCGGCCGGTGATCGCCTTCAGCGCATCCTCGACCGCCTGGCCGATCGCCGCCCAGCGACCTGACACCGTGCCGTCGGCTGACCGCTTTCGCGACGAGGGCGAACAGCGGCGCGGTGCGCGGATCGACCGGATGGAAACGGTGGCCGAAGCCGGGAACGATCTTCTCGCCGGCTTCCCGCTGGCGCCGGAGGATCGCGGTAGCCGCCGCGACCAGATCGCTGTCCGCGCCGGCCGCGGCGTCGATCTCGCGGTAGAGCTCCATGCACTGCTGGCCCGCGCCGCCATGCACGTCGTCGAGCACGTTGATCGCCGAGGCCATCGCACCATTGAGCGGCAGCCCGCAGCTCACCGCCATGCACGAGATCGCAATGGACGGCGCGTGCGGCCCGTGGTCGACCCCCGGCACCAGCGCGGCCTCCAGCAGGTCCGATTGGCCGCGCGTCGGCAGTTCGCCGCGCAGCATCAGCCAGATCATGTCCGGAAAGCGCACGCGTCCGATCAGCTCCTCGATCGGGTAGCCCCGAATCGCGATCTTGCCCGGATGAATGTCGATGATCGACGTGTCCCACCAGGCGCCGCATTCGGCAATCAATTCTTCGGGGGTCTTCGTCGTCATGAGGGTCTCATCGATGGAAGGCAAGGCCGCCGGCTTCACGTGGTGATGGCGCTCGACTTCGGCTTCCATTGCCGGGTCGTAGAACGCGCCGAACAGTTCCTCGTCCGAGGGCTTGTCCTCCTTGATCGGCACCGACACCCAGGTGGTGTTCATGTAGTGCTTCAGGTGCACGTTCTCGGACACGATGTTGCCGCCCCAGGTCCCGCAGCCGAGGCTGGACGTCATCGGCATCCCGTTGTTGAACGCGCCGGCGTTGGCCTTCGACTGCGGCTGGCGGACCATGATCCGCGACACGGGCGCCGCCATCGCAAGGCGGTGGATGTGATCCTGGTCGAACGAGTAGATCCCGCAGGAATGACCCTTGCCGCCCACTTCGTAGATGCCGCGCATCATCGTCAGCGCCTGCTCGAAGCCCTGGTACTTGTACACGGCGAGCAGCGTCGTCAGCTTCTCGCTGGAGAACAGGTGCTCCTTGCCGATGCCGTCCCCGTGCACGAAGATGAACGTGCGGTCGGCCGGGATCGTGAACCCCGCCGCCTTCGCGAGCTGCTGCGGCGCGATGGCCACCGTGTCCGCCGTCCGGTGCCGCTCGTCGTCCCACATGACGCGGCGCAGTTGCGCCTTTTCCTGTTCGTTCGCGAGATATCCGCCTTCCTTCTGCAGCTGTTCCACCAGCTTGTCGAAGATCGATGCCTCGATGATCAGGTTGCCGTCGGCCGAGCAGCCCGAGCCGAAGTCCGATGTCTTGGACAGCCGTGTGTTGCGCGCCGCTTCCTCGATGTTGGCGGTCTCGTCGATGATCATCGTCGAATTGCCCGCGCCGACGCCGTAGGCCGGCGTGCCGGAGCCGTACGCGGCGCGCACCATGGGCTGGCCGCCGGTGGCGACGATCAGGTCTGCGCGCGCCATCAGCGCCTGCGACATCGGGATGTTCACCTTGGTCAGGCACTGCAGGATGTCGGCCGGCGCGCCTTCGCGCTCCAGCGCCTCGCGCATCAGTCGCACCGTCTCGAACGACGTCTTCTTCGAGCGCGGGTGCGGCGAGAAGATCACGCAGTCGCGCGCCTTGATGCCGTAGATCGCATTGCCCGCCGGCGTGAGGTCCGGGTTGGTCGTCGGCACGATGCAGGCGACGATGCCGGCCGGCTTGCCGTACTTGACGATGCCCTTCTCGGGCAGTTCCTCGATGATGCCGACGCTCTTCTGGCGCAGCGCGTCGCGCAGCACGCCGCGAATCTTCATCCGCTTGCCCATGCGGCTGACGGCATCGCCAAGGCCGCTTTCCTTGATCCCCATGTCGACCAGGCGCGTGAACGTCTGCTTGTTCGCGACGGCCCAGGCCACCGCCTGGCACAGCCGGTCGACCCGCGCCTGGTTGTACGTCTCGATGACCGCGAGGGCCTTGCGCGCCCGCGCGAAGACTTCGTCCAGTTCCTGCTGCTGCTCCTCGGTGATGCCTTTCTTGACTTCGGGGGCAGTGGCCATCTTGGGTATCTCCTTCTTGAATTCGCTGGGTGGGCGGCAGCGCACCGGCGCCGCACGCGTTGATGTTGATGGGTTGCGTCTTCGGTGATCTTCTCGGGCTTGTGTCAGCCGCCGAGCACGGTCTTGCGAACCGTGGTCAGGACAGTGCGCAGGTCGTCGATGGGCACCTGGCCCGGGGCCGAGCTGCTCTTGCCGACGGCCCAGGTCAGCGCGGAGCCGTAGACGAAGCCGACCATGCGCGACAGCGAGCCGTACGGACCCATGGACATGCTGATCAGCGGAATGTTCAGCGATTGGCTCGCGGCATGCGTCGCCGCGAGCAGGGTCAGGACGTCCTGCGGCCCTTGGGGCATGACCGCCACCTTCGCGATGTCCGCTTCGAGCCTGTGCGCAAGCGCGAACCTGGCGGCTAGCGCAGTGGCGTCGGGCGTTTCCTGGAAGTTGTGATACGAACCGATCAGCGCGATGTCGTGTGCGCGCGAAACCGCACGCAAGCGGGCAAAGTCCGCTGCGGCATTGACGGTCTCGTAATCGATCAGGTCGACGAGGCGGCTCGCGCAGACCTCGACGTACAACTGCACGACCTGCGGCTCGGCCAGCGCGATCTTCTCGCCGCCCTCGATCGACGAGCGGCGCGTGAACATCACGGGGATCGGCCCCACCCGGTCGCGAATGGCGCGCGCAGTGTCGATGACGTGCGTGGTGTCGCCGAGCGCCTCGAAAAAATCGACCCGCCATTCGAGCACGTCAGGCTTCTTGGGCAACACGACATCGACTTCGGCGAGCACCGCGTCCCGGCTGCGGCCCACGAGCGGCACGCAGATCAGCGGGAACGCGCCTCCGCTCACGGGTCTTCCGTGCAGCAGAATCGGTTTCGCCTCACTCACCGCAAACTCTCCTGAACATGGGTACGCAATCTTCGGCTCAATACACGACCTTGGCCACCGCGCGCAACTCCTCGCTCGTGGCGGAGCCAAATCCGAAGAATTCGAGATACGCGGGAATCATCTCGAACAGCATGTCGGTGCCGATCTGGATCCGGCATCCGCGCTCCCGCGCGGCCTGCAACAGCGGCGTGATCTCGGTCTTCATGACGACCTCGCCGACGAAGGTCGACGCTGCGAGGCGCGTGACGTCGACCGGAAGCGGGTCACCCGGCTGCATCCCGAGCGGAGTTGCGTTCACGACCAGGTCGCAATCGGCAGGGTCCTTGGACCCCACGCGAACCACCAGTCGGGGATAGTGACGCGAAAGCCGCGCCGCAAGGGACTCGGCCGAGCTGTCGTTGGCATCGTAGAGCGCGATCGAACCCACGCGCTCGGCCGCCAGCGATGCCGCTATCGCCGAACCCACGCCGCCGGCGCCAACGACGAGGCAACGCGCGCCCTCGCACACGAAGCCCTTGTGCTTCAAACCGCGCGTGAACCCGGTACCGTCGAACATGTCACCGAGCAGCGTGCCGTCCGGTCGCTTCAGGATTGCATTGCACGATCCCGCGACCTTCACCGTCGTCGTGACCTCGTCGAGCAGCTCCACGGTCGTGACCTTGTGTGGCATCGTGACCAGTGCGCCGCGGATGTTGGTCAATTTGAACAGCGACTTCATCACGACGGGGTAGTCCTCGGCCATGACACCCATGGGCACCACCATGGCGTCGATGCCGCGCTGCTCGAACCAGGGGTTGTAGACGAGAGGCGCCTTGAACGCCTCCGTCGGATAGCCGATGTGCGCGATCAGCGTTGTCTTGCCGCTTATCATCCAGGGCCCATCAGCCGGTGTAGCCGAGCAACCTCGGCAGCCACAGCACCAACCCCGGCACGAACGTGATCAGCATGAGCGCGCCGATCATGACGTACAGGAACGGCATCACCTCGCGCACCATGTCGCGCAGCGGCACGTCGGCGATCTTGTTCATCATGAAGAGCAACAGCCCGTACGGCGGCGTGACGAGCCCGATCATGATGTTGACGACGCAGATCACGCCGAAGTGCACGAGGTCGATCCCCAGCGCCTGGGCGGTGGGGATCAGCACCGGGAGGATCACGAGGATGATCGTCGTTCCCTCGAGGAAGCAGCCGAGGATCAGCAGCAGCGACGTTGACCGACCAGCAGGAACACGAGCGGCGACAGGTCGTACGCCTTCAGCATCGCGCTCAGCGTCTTCGGGATGTTCTCCGAGGTGATGACGAAATTGAACACCATCGCGCCGGCGATCAGCATGCCGATCGACACCGTGACGCGCGCGCTGGACGCCAGCGAATGGTAGACGTCCTTCAAGCGCACGCTGCGGTACAGCAATGCGGAGATCAGCAACGCGTAGGCGGCGGCGACCGCGGCAGCCTCGGTGGGCGTGGTGATCCCGCTCCACATGCACCCGAGCAGGATCACCGGCATCAGGAGCGCCGGCATCGCCTCCCAGGTCACGCGCGGCAGCTCGCGCAGCGGGACGCGCTTCTCGACCGGGAAATTGCGGCGCTTGGCCACGGCCGCGATCAGGCCGCTCTGGACGGCGCCGAGCAGCAGGCCGGGAATCACGCCGCCGAGGAAGAGGTAGCCGACCGACGTGTCCGAGACCAGCGCGTAGAGCACCAGCGGGATCGAGGGCGGGATGATCGGCCCGATGACCGACGACACGCAGGTCAGCGCGGCGGCGAACGCGGGCGGATACTTGCCGTCCTTGCGTCATCATCGTCTGCATCAGCTTGCCGGAGGCCGCGGCATCGGCCAGCGCGGAGCCCGACATGCTGGCGAAGATGATGCTCTGCACGACGTTGACCTGCGCAAGCCCGCCGCGGAAGCGCCCGACGATCGCGTTGCAGAAGTGCAGCAGCCTGTCCATGATGCTGCCGGTGTTCATGAACTCGGCGGCGAGGATGAACAGCGGGATTGCGAGCAGCAGCTGGCTTCGCCATCATGCCGTTCAGCAACTGCTCGGCCGCGGTTCCCATGTCGAGGCCCGACAGGAACAGCCAGAGAATGGACCCGCCGATCATCGCGTAGGCGACCGGCAGCCCGATCAGGCTCAACCCGACGATGGCGATGAGCGCAAGGGAAAACGGGCTGGTCAGGTTCATAGTCCGGAGGTCGCCTTGGTGATGTCGGCCTCTTCCGGCGCATCGCCGCGAAGCAGGCGTCACGATCGCCCAGAGATAGCGGACGATGATGGCCACCGCGAAGACGACGTAGACCGAATACAGGATGTCGAGGCGGATCTTGAGGTAGGAGCTGCTCTCGACCTTCATGAAGGCGACGTAACTCACGGTGGCCGGCAGCGCCATGCCGAACAGGACGACTGCCGCGACCGCAACGATGAGACCGACCACGCGCCGTCCCAGCGGCCCCAGGCTGCCCGAAATGAGGTCGAATCGGACTTCCTCGCTCTCCTTCAGCCAGAACGCGGATCCGAGCAGCACCATGTACAGCCAGGTGACGACGGACAGCTCCGACGACCAGCCGATCGGGAAATTGAAGAAGTACCGGAAGACGATCTGGATGATGAACGCGACGAACATGATGCCGAGCAGGCCGGCAACGACGTTCTCCGCGCGTCGCCGCATCCAGGCGACGGCGCCCTGCACTGTTGGATTGCACGATCTCCCCCTATGTTCCCGGATTCAAGTTCGCGCCGGTGCGCCGGCGTCGGTCGCTTGCATGCATCGCGTGAGCCGGCGGTGCCGCGGGCCGGACACTGCGGCCCGCGGCACTGCTGCTGCTACTTGACCGCGGCGATCTTGTCGAGGATCCCCGGCGCCCAGGCCTTCGCCTCGTCGGAGGCCAGGTAGACCTTCTGCGCATAGCGCGCGGAACGCGTTGACGTCCGGCGTGTTGATCTCGAGGCCCGCCTTCTTGAAGCTGTCGGCGAGCTCCGCCTCTTTCTTCAGGTGCTCCTGGGTGCTCCACGCCAGCGCCTTGTCGACCGAAGCCTGGAAGGACTTCTGCTTGGCCGGGCTCATGCTGTTCCAGGTCTTCAGGTTCATGCACAGCACGTCGAAGGCGATCAGGTGGGAGGTCAGCACGATCTGCGACATCACCTCGTAGAACTTCATCGCATTCACGTTGGGCAGCGGGTTGTCCTGGCCGTCGACCGCGCCGGTCTGCAGCGCGGTGTACGTCTCGGCAAACGCGAGCGGCGTCGGGTTCGCGCCGATCGAGCGGCCGAGAAGCTGCCACGCGTCGCCCGGCGGCATCCGCAGCTTGATGCCGGCCAGGTCCGCCGGCGTGGTGATCTTCTTCTTCGGCTTCAGGCCCACCTGGCGGGTGCCGAAGAACGTCGGCCCGAGGATCTTGATCTTCAGCTGGTCCTCGGCCTCCTTCTTCATCTGCGTGCCGAGGTCGCTCGCGAAGAACGCGAGCACGTGGTTGGCGTCGCGGAACGTGTAGGCCGACGTCAGGACCGACCACGCGGCCATCTGCTTGCTGATGTCCTGCGGGGCGATGTTGCCGATCTCGAGATTGTCGCGCTGGAGCGCGACCAGCTCGGTGCCCTGCTTGAACAGCGTGCCGCCGTAGTGCGTCTCGAGCGTGTAGTCGGCCTCGATGTCCTTGGCGACCATGCTGCATCATGTCCGCGCGGATGTCCTTGTCCGAGAACACCGCGGCGAAGCGAATCGTCGGCTTGTCCTGCGCCAACGCGGGCAGCGCCTGCGACGCCGCGAGCGCGGCACCGGCCTTCAGTACGGAACGGCGATCGATCTTGAACTCCATGATTTCCTCCTGGTTGAAGAATGCAACTACGGGGCTAGCAAACGGACTCGGGCCTGAGCCAGCTCAGGACCATGTCGGCCACCATGCCGACGGCGGCTCGGGCACATCTCCCTTCGCGCCCATCGCCCGCTGGAAGATGGCGCCGAAGGTGAACTGGTTCGTGACGTTGAACATCCCCAGTGCGGCAATCGCCATGTGCACGTCGATCGGAGCGACGTCGACGCGGAACGTGCCATCGGCCTGGCCCCGCGCGATGACGGCGCCGAGCAGGTCGACGATGGGGCGGTTGATCGTGCGCAGCGCCGGCGACCGCTTCATGTGCCGGCCCTTCGCCTGGTTCTCCGCGACGACGAGGCGCACGAAGTACTCGTGCTCGACGTAATAGTTGTACGTGAACTCGACGATGCGGCGGATCGCCTCCACCGGCGGCAGATGGTCGAGCTCGAGGTGGTGTTCGGCCTCGCGAATCTCCGCATAGACATGCTCGAGCACCGCCAGGTACAGCTTTTCCTTGCTGCCGAAGTAGTAGTTGATCAGCGCGCGCGTGGTGCTGGTGCGCGCCGCGATGGCGTCCATGCTCGCGCCCTTGAAGCCGCGCGACGCGAACTCGGCGACGGCCGCCGCGAGGATTCGCGCGCGATTGGCCTCCGGCGCCTTGGGCTTGCGCATGGCGGTCGTGCGGGACGGCAGGAGCTGCGTCGCCATGGACCTCCCTGGAATTGGCGGGTTCGCAAGCGGAACTTAACAGGCTCGTCAAATTCCCGCAATTCACGGCGTCCATCTAGATGGCCTTTGCGCGACGCAACGCCGCAATTTCCTGCTTGGTGTACCCGACCGCACGGAGAACCTCGTCGGTGTGCTCGCCCAGGCGCGGAGGCGGCGACGACACGAAGGGATCGGCCCCCGACAATTTGAAGCCGGCGCGCGTCAGCGTAAGGGGACGGTCCAGCGCCGGGAACGTCAAGGAAGGTTTGCAGCAGTTCCCGTTGCACGACTTGGGGATTGTTCAATGCTTCCGGGACCGTTACGACCCTGCCGGCGGGGATTCCCAGCCCATTGAGCATCGTTTCCCACTCTGCGGCGGATTTGTGCCGCAGCGCTGCCTCGAGCTCGGCGGTCAGCGCGGCGCGATTTTTCTTTCGACTCTCTCGATCGGCGAAGCGCGGGTCGGTGGCGAGCCCGCTGGCGCCGACCGCCTGCGCGAGCGCCTTGAACTGCTCCTGCTTGTTGGCGGCGATATTGAGCAACCCGTCCCCGGTCTTGAACGTGCCGGAGGGTGCCGCCGTGAAGTTGTCGTTCCCCATCGGGGTCGGCGCATGGCCGGCGATGAGAAAGTTCGAGACGACCCAACCCATCGTCGCGAGGGCGCAATCGAGCATCGAAACGTCGATGAACGCGCCCTTGCCGGTGGCGCTGCGGCGGACCAGCGCGCTCGCCACGGAGAATGCAGCGGTAATTCCTCCGATCGTGTCGGCGATCGGATAACCGACGCGAAGCGGTGCGCAGTTCTCGTCGCCGGTGATGCTCATGACGCCCGACAGGCCCTGGATGATCTGGTCGTACGCGGGCGCGTCCTTCAACGGGCCTTCCTGCCCGTACCCGGAGATCGCGCAGTAGATCAGCGCCGGATTGACCTTGGCGAGCTCCTCGTATCCCAGCCCGAGGCGACTCATCACGCCGGGCCTGAAGTTCTCGACCAGCACGTCGGCGTCGCGGACGAGCCGTCGCAGGACGTCGCAACCGCCATCCGACTTCAGATTGACCGTGATCGACTTCTTGCCGCCGTTCTGTGCCAGGAACGACGCACCCATCAACTGCTGGTTCAGCGTCGCATCGGCGCCAAGCTGGCGCGCAAGGTCCCCCGTTTCGGGAAGCTCCAGCTTGATGACCTCCGCGCCGAGCAGGCCGAGCTGATAGGCACAGAAAGGTCCGGCGAGGACATTGGTGAGATCGAGCACGCGCACGCCCGCGAGCGCGCCTTGCGGCCGTATCAGTCTGAGCGACCGGCGCGACTGCCGGGCGGGCGTCAGCGCTTCGCCCGCGAAGCCGGCAGGCGCCGTGGGCAAGCCGTCGGCGGCCGCAGGCTCCGCGCGCTTGCGCTGCGCCGCCTGGATCGCTCCGACCCTCGATCGTGTCTTCATCGTCAGCGCCGGATGAACGGGTTGGGCACATCCACGTCGCTGGAAATCCAGACGCACTTCGTCTGAAGGTATTCCTTGATCGCCTCCACGCCCGATTCGCGTCCGATCCCCGAGCGCTTGAAGCCGCCGAACGGGGAGGTGAAGCTCGTCGCCCGGTAGTTGTTGACCCACACGGTCCCGGCCTCCAGCGCATCGCTCATCTGCATCGCGCGGCGCAGACTTGTCGTCCAGACGCCCGCGGCCAGGCCGTACACGACGTCATTGCCGATCGCGATCGCCTCCTGCTCGTCGTCGAACGGGATGACCGCAAGCACGGGGCCGAACACTTCCTCCTGGGCAATGCGCATTTGATTGCGGACGTTGGTCAGGATCGTGGGCTCGATGAACAACCCCGGGCCAAGATCGGGCCGGCTGTTGCCCCCGAGCACGCAACGCGCGCCTTCTTCCTTCGCCGTCCGGATGAAGCTCAGTATCTTCTCGAACTGCGGCCGCGTCGTGATCGGACCGATCTGCGTGCCCGGCAGCGCGGGATCGCCGAGCTTCGCGGTCTTGACGAATGCGACGAGCTTGTCGACGAAGGCGTCATGGATCGAGCGCTGGACGAGGAGGCGCGATCCCGCCTGGCAAGTCTGCCCCGAGGCCGCGAAGATGCCCGACACGACGCCCTTCACGGCCTGGTCCATATCGGCGTCGTCGAACACGATGTTCGGCGACTTGCCGCCCAGCTCCAGCGTGACCGTCTTGAGGCCGCGTGCCGCCAGCTCATACACACGGCGCCCGGCGGCCTCTCCGCCGGTGAAGCCGACGTGAGCGACTTTCGGGTGGCTCACCAGCGCTTCACCGACTACGGCGCCAAGACCGGTGATTACATTCACGACGCCGTTGGGCAGCCCGGTGGCAGGCAGCAACGCCGCGAACTCGAGCATCGACGCGGACGTATATTCGGAAGGCTTTATCACCGCGGTGCAGCCCGCTGCCAGCGCAGGCGCGAGCTTCCAACTCGTCAATGTCAGCGGCGAGTTCCATGGCGTGATGATCGCGACCACGCCCTTCGGGTAGTACTTCGTATACGAAAAGACGTCCTTCTTGTCGGTCGGCAACACGGCGCTCTCGACCTTGTCGGCCAATCCGGCGTAGTACCTGAAGTAGTCCGCCATGTAGCGAACCTGCGCCGTGACCTCGCAGGCGAGCTTGCCGTTGTCGCGGCGCTCGATCTCCGCCAGCCTCGGCGCGTTGTCAGAAATCGCGTCGCCGACGCGCCAGAGCACGCGGCCGCGCTCACTGGGCGTCATCGCTCGCCATGCGGAGTCGCGAAAAGCGCGATCCGCGGCAAGCACCGCCCTCTCGACGTCGTCCGCGCCGCCGCGCCCCACGAGCGCCCACGGCTTGCCGGTGTACGGGTCTTCCGATTCGAACCATTCGCCGGACGACGGCGGCACGCCGTTTCCGTCGATGTGGCTCTGGTAGCGCGGAAGGCCTCGATCCGACATGCAAAGCTCCTGAATCCGGGACGCTTCCCGACTTCCCGGCTAGCGTTCCGCACAACACAACATCATTCTATAATCGGCATCCTTCGTCAACACGTGGGCCTCGAAGCGAACCGGGCCCGCGTCGAGGGCGATCGGCAGTTCGCGGGATGCCCTTTGGCATACTACGGTAACGAGATCATCGCGACGGCGGAAGGGGGATCCAACATGGGAGACGAGGGAGGCGTGGCGGCAGTCGATCGCGCCCTGTCCATTCTTGATGCCTTCGCAGAGTCCGATCCCAAGCTGTCGCTCGCCGAAATTGCGAAGCGCACCGGCCTCTACAAGAGCACGGTCCTGCGCCTGATCAAGTCGCTGGAAAAGTTCGGCTACATGCACCGCTCGGACGACGGCGCCTACCAGCTCGGCTCGAAGACCCTGTTCCTCGGATCGCTGTACCAGCGCCACTTTCGTACGGCGGATGTCGTCCCTGCCGTCCTGCGCCAGGTCGTCGACCAGCTCGAGGAAGATGCTTCGCTCTATGTCCGCGACGGCGACTACCGCGTGTGCCTGCATCGTATCGACTCGACGCACGCGGTCCGCTACGCCGTGCACGAGGGCGATCGCCTGCCGCTCACCGTCGGAGCGTCGAGTCACGTCATCAGGGCGTTCGACGGCGCCGTCGGCGCGCGCTACGATCAGATTCGTCGCGACATGTACTCCGCGTCGTACGGCGAACGCGATCCGGAAACCGCGGCGGTCGCATGCCCCGTCTTCGGCACGGCGCAAATCCTGGTCGGGGCGCTCACCATCTCAGGACCGAAGTATCGGATCGAATCGCTCGGTATCGAGCGCATCCTCCCGGTGCTGTTCAAGCACGCCATCGATTTGACGCGCATCATGGGCGGCGCCAACGACGACCTGGCCCGTGCGATGCCCAAGCGCAAATCCAGGAAGAAGTGAGGCGGCGTGGCGCTCATGACGCACACGACCCGCTCGCGCTTTCTATTCGACCGTGATCGATCCCTCGTACACCTCGGGCGCAGCCGCCTTGTCCCCACCGGCGTCTTCAACATACGTCACGTCCTGGACCGAGAGCGGTGATGTGCCGCGCGACAGCGCCTGAAACTCCAGCACGGCAATGCTGCCGGACCCGGCGACGAGGCCGCCGCTTTCGAGATCGATGCGGACGATGAGGTAACCGTCACTCGTTTCCTCGAATTGCACCGTGCTGCCGGCTTGCTCCGCGAAGTACCCGTCGTCGTTCCGATCAGCCGCAGTATCGACTTCCTGTACGTCACCGAGAACTCGAGGTGCCGGATTCCCCGCAAGGCCTGCACGTCGATCGTCACTGAAAAATTGTCCCCGGTCCGGACGGCATGTGGGGCGCGCAGCTCGATTCGCGCGCCCAAAACCGGGGGCCGCCGGAGGGTGGGCGGCCGGACCGCCGGCTCGGGCGATGGCGCTGACGTCGCCGGTGCTTGCACGGGCGCCCGACTGCTCGAAGGCGCAACGGCAGCCTCGTGCTGCGACGCGACTTCGGATGCCGGCGGCGCGACTCGCGGCCGATCGCCGGAGGGCCAAAAGTGCATGATCGCCCCGAAGGCGATAGCGACGAGCGCGAGCGCGGTCAAGACTCTCATGTTCTCGCGCAATGGATAGTGTATTTCGCCTCGGCCGCCACGCGCCGGATTCCTGCGATCAATGCCCCTCGTGGAAGTTTACTGGAACGCCAAGCACGAAGCAGCATGGACTTGCGCTCCACCGCAACGATCGAGAGCTAGACGGCCCGGCGGCAAGTTCGCCCCGCTTCCCCACGTCAGCCTGAGGACGCTTGACATCCCGAGTGAGCCCAATATAATCATTGTCGCTGGACGAAACGGCGTTCTATTTTCGAAGCCAAATCGGTTCAAGAAGTTCGTGGTTCGTAAGATCGTGCGAGGCCAGTCGCGGCGATCCGAATATTAGGGAGCGCCTGACAGCCATGGTCTCCTGCGCGGTAGTTTCGACACCGACATGAGCGGTGCATCTGATGGAGGAGCGAAAACACGCGAGCCTCGGACCCGGCCGGGGCTCGGTACCGGTTCCCATCTAGGAATCTTGCGTTAACAAACAGTTGCTCGCGGGCGTTGCGTCGTCGGTGCGACGCCGGCATGCCGCACCCATGGGATTCCATCCCGACAAGCGCTGCACCTCGACATTGACTTGTGTACTTCACGGTAGCCAGGAGGCTTCGAATGAAACTAAAACTGATCGTCTCGTCGCTGTTAGCACTTGGGGTGATGAGCGAGTACCCGTTGGCCTTTGGGAGCGGCAAAGGACCTCGCCTCCGCCACGGCGCCGGCCGACGCGGACTTTCCGAAGGTCGGCGGCAATCTGGGCAACCAGAATTATTCGTCCCTGACTCAGATCAACAAGGCGAACCTGAAGACTCTGGGTGCGGCGTGGAGGACGCGCATTTCTCAAGAGCCGACCACTAAGCCCCTTCCGGCTCCGGGCAACAACGACACCGGCCAGCAAACCTCGGCGATGGTGGTTGATGGCGTAATCTACATCGACACGCCCGTCGGCGGCGTCGCTGCCATCAATGGGAAGACCGGCGCGGTGAAATGGAAGTGGACACCGTCCACAGCCGCCGGCGGCGGCGGTTTCACGCCCCTCCGGCACGCGTCGCGGCGTTTCGGTCGGCGACGGCAAGGTCTACACGCTCGCCCTCAGGCAACCGCGTGGTGGCGCTCGACAAGGAAACGGGCGACATCGTGTGGGCGGTTCAGCCCACAGGACCCGGCGGCGCGCCCCTCGGCAATGTCGCCAAGGTCGGCACCGTGTACTGGGACGGCATGGTGTACGTCGGCACCAACGACGCCAATCGCAATGCCGGGTTCGCAGTCAAGTCGAGCGACGGCTCGATCGTCTGGGAGTGTTTCGGTGGCGCTGAACCTGGACGGATCCACACCGATGTCAACGGTGTCACCGTCGACGCGGGCGCCACCTGGGGACCGCTTCAGGCAAATGGTCACAGAGCTGCGCAATGACCTCCGGCACGTCACCCTGGATCCACCCTTCCATCGATCCGGAACTGGGGATCGGGTTCACTGGTCGTTCGGCAACGTGCGCAGCTGCGGCTCGTCCCAGGACGGCCAGCAACGACCGGGCGACAATCTGTTCGGCAACTCGATCGTCGCGGTGGACGCCAAGACGGGTCTCCCTACAAGTGGCACTTCCAGTCGATCCGGCATGACATCTCCGGACATGGATAACGTGTCGCCGACGGTGATCGGCGACATCCCAGTCGGCGGCGAGACCAAAAAAGCGATCTACTACGGCAGCAAGTCGTCGCATGACGTTCATTCTCGACCGCACCACCGGTCAGCCGATCACCCGCGTTGTCAGAAGTGGCGTTCGCGACCGATCGCGGCAACAACAACCGGGCACACAGAAATTCCCGTCGATCGGGAACTGGCAGACCCGGTGCATCCTGTACGAGAAGCTCGGCACCGCCAACATCCCCGGCAGTCCGTGGCGGGCAGTACCGAACTACAACGGCTATCAACCCGATGCGAACGGCAATCTGATCTACACCGAGCCCAACTATCTGGACGTCGACAAGCCATTCCTGACGATCCCCCCCGGGTATCTCAGTGCGGCCGACGACCCGAGCCCACATCGCAGGGGCTGCCTGTACGACACGCAATTCGATTTCCCCGTGTTGTCGACCACCACCCAGAACGGCGGCAACAGTTTCTCGGGCCAGTCGTTCTGCAGCACCGAAATATTTACGTCATTCCATGGGGCTACGCGAACGTTGCGCACTACCGCACCGCGGGCCAGAATGGTCTGCGCGCGCCCGGGGAGTGTCAGGGGGGAGGCGTTCTCGCGATGGACGCCAACACCGGTGAGGTCCTGTGGGAAAGACAGAGGCTCGGCCTCGACATGGCGCACGGCCAGAGCACGCTCGCGACGGCGTCGGACCTCGTGTTCGCGGGCCGGCGCGACGGCAACATCGTCGCCATGGACGTCATGACGGGCGAAATTCTGTGGAAATTCCAGTCGGGCTCGGGGGTCGAAGGCGGCATGGCCACCTACAGCATCGACGGCCAGCAGTACGTCGTGGCGCTGTCCTTCGTCGACGGCGACTACGTGACCGCGTTCAAGCTCGGCGGCACGCTGGGCGAGCTTC
>CAWKPJ010000009.1:0-1104600 GCA_963851465.1 uncultured beta proteobacterium | reverse complement strand
GGCCGGCTCAGGCGTTCAGCTTGTCGAGCAGCGCGTGGAGCTTCTGCGGGTCGTCGGCGCGGCGGATCCGCTCGACGATCGGCTTCGCTGCCGAGTAGTCGCTCTGCAGCACGCGCTGCTTGACGCTCAGCAGATGCGCCGGATGCATCGAGAAGTGGCGCAGGCCCATGCCGAGCAGCATCCGCGTGAGCTCGATCTCGCCCGCCATTTCGCCGCACACGGCGATCGGCTTCTTCGCCTTGGCCGCCTGTCCGATCGCGAGCGCCAGGAGCCGAACGACCGCCGGGTGCAGCGGATCGTAGAGATGCGACACCGCCTCGTCCGCGCGATCGACGGCAAGCGTGTACTGGATGAGATCGTTGGTGCCGATCGACAGGAAGTCGAGCTTTTTCAGGAAGGCGCCCATCGCGAGCACCGCGGCGGGAATCTCGATCATGCCGCCGACGGGGACGTGCGAATTGAACGGCAACCCCTGCTCGCGGAGGCTCTCCTTTGCGCGCGCGATCATCGCGAGCGTCTGGTCGATCTCGCTGGCCGATGCGAGCATCGGCACGAGGATCTGCACGTTGCCATAGTGGGAGGCGCGCAGGATCGCCCGCAGCTGCGTGAGGAAGAGCCTCGGCTCGGCAAGGCAGAAGCGCACGGCGCGCAGGCCGAGCGCGGGATTCGGCGCGACGCGCGACAGGCCCTCGAAGCTTTCGGCCTGCTTGTCGGCGCCGAGATCGAACGTGCGAATCGTGACGGGCTTTTCCTTCATGCCCTTGGCCACCGACCGGTAAGCCTCGAACTGCTCGTCCTCGGTCGGCAGCGCGTCGCGATTGAGGAACAGGAACTCCGAGCGAAAGAGGCCGATCCCGGACGCGCCGTTCTCCACCGCCTGCTCGAGATCGTCCGGCAGCTCGATGTTGGCGAGGAGCTCGATGTGCACGCCGTCCAGCGTTTCCGCTGCCTTCGTGCGCAGCCGCTTCAGCTTCTGCCGCGCGAGATCGACCTCGTTCTGCTTCAGCCGGTACTCGGCCAGCACCGCGCGGTCCGGATTGACGATGACGACGTGGTTGGTGCCGTCGACGATCAACAGCTCGCCGTCGCGGATCAATGCGCGCGCGTTGTGCGTTGCAACGACCGCGGGCACGTTCAGGCTGCGGGCAACGATCGCCGTGTGCGACGTCACGCCGCCCAGGTCGGTCAGGAATGCGCCGTAGTGGTGGTGCTTGAACTGGATGACGTCCGCCGGCGAGAGGTCGTGCGCGACGAGGATCGTCTGCTCCTCGGCCTTGGCGGCAGGCAGCGCGCCGGGGCGTCCCATCAGCCGCTTCAGCACGCGCTCGCCCACCTGCACGACGTCGGCCTTGCGCTCGCGCAGGTAGGAATCCTCGATCTGCTCGAACTGCTCGACCAGCACGCCCATCTGCTGGGTGAGCGCCCACTCGGCGTTGCAATGCTGCTCGGCGATGATCCGCTTCGGCACCTCCGACAGCGTGGCGTCGTTGAGGATCATCCAGTGGACGTCGAGGAACGCGCCGAACTCGCCGGGAGCGTCGCCGGACGTGAGCGCGTTGTGCAGCCCTTCGAGCTCGCGCTGGACTTCGTGCACCGCGAGCGTGAAGCGCTCGATCTCGGCGGGTACCTGCCGCGCGGTGATCGTGTAGTGCGCGACCTCGAGCGTCGCGTGCGAGACGAGTTGCGCCCGCCCGATGGCGATGCCGCCCGAGACCCCGACGCCGTGGAGCGCGAAACTCACCATTGGCTCAGGACCCCCACGCTTGCGGCCTCATTGTCCAAACTGACTGCTGCGCTGCCCCCAAAAGCGGCAGCACGCAGTCGCGCGGCCTTGGACGGCCCGGCGGTGCGAATGCGCTTCGGCGGGAGCGTCAGGCCGGCGCTGGCGCGGCGAGTCCCTGCGTGAGCAGCCGGATCATGGCGGTCATCGCCGCCGATTCGTCCGGGCCGTCGGTCTCGACGCGCACGAGTCCGCCGAAGCCCACCGCCAGCAGCATCACCGACACGATGCTCGATGCGCTCGCACGGCGCCGGCCGTAGACCAGCGCGACGTTGCAGCGGAAGCGTGACGCGAGGGCCACGACGCGGGCGCACGCGCGAGCGTGCAGGCCGAACTGATGGGTGATCTCGATTTCGCGGATTTGCATGGCGGGAGCGCTCATCGTGAGGAAGGAAATCGCGGCCCCCCCTGGGCCGGGACTTCATATTGAGCCTCCGCGACATCGTTTGGTTCCGCAGCTTTTTATGACATTTATTTCAGCGAAGCTAACCGTTTTCGCTATCCCCGGCTACCCCCCTTCGCCGAAACAGTCGCCGATGAGAGCACAAATCGCATCCATCGCCTGCGCTTCGTCCGGGCCGTCGATCTCGAGCGTCACTTTCGCGCCCTTGCCCGCGGCCAGCATCATCACCCCCATGATGCTTTTTGCGTTGACTTTGCGGCCGTTGCTCGAAATCTGCACGTCGCTCTGATACTTCGCCGCGAGCTGGGTGAGCTTGGCCGAGGCGCGCGCATGCAGCCCCAGCTTGTTGACGATCTCAACCTCGCGCTGCTGCATAGACCGGGTCGACCTCCATGTGCAGCACGCCTTCGCAGCCGCCCGAGATCGCTTTCTTGATCAGCGTGTCCATGCCGCGCGTGCGGTATGTGAACGCTCGCACCAGCATCGGCAGATTGACGCCGGCGATGAGCTCGATGCGGCCGGGCCTGACCAGCTTGCCGGCCAGGTTCGAAGGCGTCGCGCCGAAGATGTCCGAGAACACGGCGACTCCGTCGCCGGTGTCGAGGCGCTCGACAGCAGCCCGGGCAGCGGGGAGCAGCAACAGCGGGTCGTCCGTCGCGGCGACGGACATCACCTCGAACTGCGGGGGGCGCACACCGAGGACGTGGGTGACCGCCTTGACCAGGCTGTCTCCCAGGCTGTCGTGCGCGACGATCAGGATGCCGATCATTTTGTGCGCGTAGGCGACGGCGCCTAAGCGAGGAAATGTTAGCACGCGCCCAGACTTGCCTTGTGGGTCAGGCTTCGGCCTGACGCGACTGCTGCGGCCGGCTGAAGCCGGCTCGCACGGGGACCGATGCTGCAGCGCGACCTTGTGGGTCAGGCTTCAGCCTGACGCCGCGCAAGCCTTCACCAGCGCATCGGCGAACATCCCGCCGACGTCGAAGCCGGTCTGCTCGGCGATTTCGACGAAGCACGTCGGGCTCGTCACGTTCACCTCGGTCAGCGAGGCGCCGATCACGTCGATGCCGACGACCAGCAGCCCCTCCTCCCACAGCGGTCCGGCGAGCGCCGCGCCGATTTCGCGGTCGCGCGCGGTGATCGGTCGCGCCTCGCCCCGGCCGCCTGCCGCGAGGTTGCCGCGCGTCTCGCCCGGCTTGGGGATCCGCGCGAGGCAGAACGGCACGACTTCGCCCGCGATCAGCAGGATGCGCTTGTCGCCGTCGACGATCTCCGGCATGTAGCGCTGCGCCATCACGGTCCGCGCGCCGTGCTGCGACACCGTCTCGACGATGACGTTGCGGTTGGGGTCGTCCTCCCGGACGCGAAAGATCGACGCGCCGCCCATGCCGTCCATCGGCTTGACGATCACGTCCTCCTGCTCGTCGATGAACGAGGCGATGCGGTCGGCGTCGCGCGTGACGAGCGTCGGCGCGATGTAGTCGGCGAACTTCGCGATCGCCATCTTCTCGTTGTTGTCGCGGATGGCGCGCGGGCGGTTGAAGACGCGCGCGCCTTCGCGCTCGGCCGCCTCGAGCAGGTACGTCGAGTACACGTACTCCATGTCGAACGGCGGGTCCTTGCGCATGATCACCGCGGCGAAGTCCTTGAGCGCGCGTTCCTCGGGCTCGCCCGCCGTGTACCAGTGATGGTTGTCGGCGTGGAGGTCGAGGCGCGCCGCACGCGCCTTGGTGCAACTGTCCTCCCACCAGACGTCGGACTGCCCGAGCGCGTAGACCGCGTGGCCCCGGCCGCCGAGCGCGCGCATCATCGCGATGCTCGAGTCCTTGTAGGCCTTGAGTTGCGGCAGCGGATCGACGATGAAGGCGAAATCCATGGCAGCTGACTTTCAAATCCCGCTGAAGCCGTAATACGCCAGTACCTTGCGCGCCGGCGCGCTGCGCAGATACTGAAGGAATTCCCGTGCGAGCGCTTCTTCGGTGCTTGCGCGCGGGATCGCGGCCGAGTAGCGGATCGACGTCACCGTCGGCACGCTGAACGCGACCTTGACCCGATCGCCGACCAGCGCCGCGTCGGTCGCATAGACGAAGCCCGCGCCGGCTTCGCCGCGGACGACGGTGTCGCGCACCGCCTTGGAATCGGCCGCGAAGAGGAACTTGGGCGTGAGCGTGGCCCAGAGGTCGGCCCGCTCGAGCGCGCCCTTCGCATAGCGTCCGGCGGTCACGCTCGGCGGGTTGCCGATCGCGATGCGCTCGATCCGCGGCGTTGCGAGATCGGCGAGCGACGTCAGCGCCGGCGCGCTCGCCGCAGCGGCGGGCGGCACGATCAGCACGAGGCGATTCGCCGCGACGTCGCGGCGCGTGCCGGCGAGCATCACGCCCGCGGCACGGTCCATCACCTCGTCGTCGTCGGGAATGAAGACGTCGATCGGCGTGCCGGTGGTGATCTGGTTCAGGAGCGCATCGCTCTGCGCGAAACTGAACTGCACCCGCGTGCCGGGGCGCGCGGCCTCGAATTCGCGGCCGATCTGTTCCATCGCCGGCGCAAGGCTCGCCGCCGCCCCGACGGCCAGATCCGCCGCGCGCGCGGCAGCCGATGCCATGACCGCGAGCACGGTCAGCAACGTTGCAGCGGCGCAGGCGCGTATCGAATGATGCAGACTCATTGCGGTCCGGGTCGTGGATTGGAAGCGCGACGATAGCGCAGCGAGCGTATGTGCGTCACGCACTCAGCGTCCAAGGAGCCGCGTCACGAACGCGAGGTCGGCCGCGCCCGCCTTCGCCGCCTTGGCCTCGGCGGCACGGTAGCGCCGTTTCACCTCGGCGCCGAGGGCGGTCAGCCGGGCGCCGCCGCCGCGCTTGCCCCCCGCTTCCGCCTCGACCACCGGCCGCCCGAAGCAGCGGTTCATCGTGTCGACGAGGAGCCACGCGCGACGATAGGACATGCCCATCGCCTTGGCGGCCGAGGTGATCGAGCCGGTGGCCTCGATGGCCTCGAGCAGTTCGATCTTGCCCGGCCCGACGGCGATCTCGGCGCCTTTCAGGATGCGCAGGCGGAGCTGGATCGTGGGCGTCATGGCATTAGTCGAAGCGCGCGAACGAGAACGCGCGAAGGTCGAACGGGCTGGTGCCATTGTCCGCCAGATCGGCGAGCGCCTCGCCGAGCGCCGCCGAATGCTTGAACCCGTGGCCGGAGCAGGGCGAGGCCACGATCACGTTGCGCATTTCCGGATGACGGTCGACGACAAAGCCGAAGTCGCGCGTCACCGTGTACAGGCAGGTCGTGGCACGGACGCAGCGCGCCGACACCGCGGGGAAGTATGGCGCGATGTAGTCGGCGTGGGTCGCCGCGATCTCCTCGGGCGTGACGGCGCGCTCGACCGTGTCGGGCGTGGTCGTTGCCGCATAGCTTTCGGTCGCGATCTTCACGCCGCCCTGCGGTCCGTCGATCGCGGGAAAGCCGTAAATCGACTGCGGGCGGCCGGACAGCTCCCAGATGAACGCAGGAAAGCGCCCGCGTTCGAACGGCGCGATCGGCCCGTCGACGTCGAACCAGAACAGCGCCTGCCGATGGATGCTGAAGTGCCGCGCGAGACTCGCATCGACGAGCCCCGGCAGCCAGGGCCCGGCGGCGAGGATCAGCGTGCCAGCGTGATAGGTCGCGCGATCGGTGGTGACGGTGACGCCGCCGGGGGCAGCGGCGAACGACCGCGCCGTCTCGCTCATGTGCAGCGCCGCACCGCAACGCTGCGCCATCTGCAGATTCGCGCGCACGCAGGCCTCCGGCCGCAGAAAGCCTGCGCCGGGCTCGAAGTACGCGCGCTCGTCGTCGCGAACGCCGAACGCGGGAAAGCGCGCGCGTATCGCCGCAGCGTCGAGCATTTCGTGCGCGATGCCGAAGCGCTCGGCGGCGGCGATCGTGT
Organism: uncultured beta proteobacterium; assembly: GCA_963851465.1. Lineage (GTDB taxonomy): Bacteria > Pseudomonadota > Gammaproteobacteria > Burkholderiales > Casimicrobiaceae > VBCG01. Next base: position 1,098,495 of record CAWKPJ010000009.1, on the reverse strand, counting down.
TGGCGAAGAATCCGGGCACGTGCGTGAACGCCGTCGCGCCGCTGCCCGAAAGCACGAGGAGCCCGCAGGCGTCGAGCAGCGCCGCGCCGGTCTCGCGCTCGAGCTCGCGCCAGATCTCGTGCGAGCGCATCGCCAACGGTGAGTAGTGCGCGCCTTCGCCGATCGCGCGGCGCGTGATCCGCGTGTCGCCGTGCGACGAGCCGAACTCATGCGGTGGTGCATGGCGGTCCAGGCCCAGCACGCGGCGGCCGCGCTTCGCAAGCTGGTACGCGGCAGCGCTGCCCGTCGCGCCCAATCCGATCACGATGACGTCGTACGCGGCCATGGGCGGCGATCTTAGCGCAGGGCGGCGGGATGACACGGGACGCCGTGGCGATGACACAATGCGCGGGTGCCGTTTTCGGGGAGGGGTTCGTGACCGTGCAGCAAGGATCTTCGTACTTTCCGCAGTGGACGCTGAAGCGCGACGGCATCATCGCGCCGGACGAGCGCCTCCCCGCCGGATCGACGATCGCGCTCGGCCTGCAGCACGTCGTCGCGATGTTCGGCGCCACGGTGCTGGCGCCGCTCCTGATGGGCTTCGATCCCAACGTCGCCATCCTGTTCTCGGGCATCGGCACGCTGATCTTCTTCGCGCTGGTCGGCGGGCGCGTGCCGAGCTACCTCGGGTCGAGCTTCTCGTTCATCGCGGTGGTCATCGCGGCGACGGCCTATGCGGGCAGCGGGCCGAACGCGAACCTCGGCGTCGCGCTGTCGGGCATCGTCGCCGCGGGCGCGCTCTATGCGGTCATCGGCCTCGTCGTCATGGCCGTCGGCTACGCGTGGATCGAGAAGCTGATGCCGCCGGTGGTCACGGGCTCGATCGTCGCCGTCATCGGCCTCAACCTCGCGCCGATCGCGGTGAAGGGTATTTCCGGGAGCTCGCTGGATACGTGGGTCGGCATCGCGACGATCGTCGCCGTCGGCCTGGTCGCGGTACGCGCGCCGGGACTCGCGCGGCGCCTGCCGATCCTGCTCGGCGGCCTCGCGGGCTATCTGCTCTACACGATCTGCACGAACGTCCTCGGCCTCGGCAAGCCGATCGACTTCTCCGGCGTCGCCAAGGCCGCCTGGATCGGGATGCCGAACTTCACCGCGCCGGTGTGGAGCGCGCAGGCGATGGCGCTGATTGCACCAGTGGCGATCGTGCTGGTCGCGGAGAACCTCGGTCACGTGAAGGCCGTCGCGGCGATGACGGGACGAAACCTCGACCCCTACCTCGGCCGCGCGTTCCTGGGTGACGGCATCGCAACGATGGTCGCCGGCGCGGGCGGCGGCACCGGCGTGACGACGTACGCCGAGAACATCGGCGTGATGGCGGTGACGAAGATCTATTCGACGCTGATCTTCGTCGTCGCGGCACTGGCGGCGATCGTGCTCGGCTTCTCGCCGAAGTTCGGCGCGTTGATCATGACGATCCCCGGCCCGGTGCTGGGCGGGCTGTCGATCGTCGTTTTCGGCCTGATCACGGCAACGGGCGGGCGCATCTGGGTGCAGAACGCCGTCGATTTCTCGCGCGCGCGCAACCTCGTCACCGCGGCGGTCACGCTGACGGTCGGCGCCGGCGATCTCGCGCTCAAGCTGGGCGGCTTCACGCTGGGCGGCATCGGGACGGCGACGTTCGGCGCGATCCTCCTCTATCAACTGTTCCGCGACGGCGACGAATGAGAATCTTCCTGCTGCTGCTGGCGCTGCTGGTGCCGAACGCGCACGCCGCCGACCCCGCGACGCACGCTGCGCGTCGCGTTCATGATCGCGGAAACGAGCTTCGATCCCGCCTTCGCGTCGGACGCCGCCTCGGACGCGATCATCGCCAACATCTTCGAGTCGATGCTCGACTACGACTACCTGGTGCGGCCCGTGAAGCTCGTGCCGCGCACGCTGGAGGCGATGCCCGTCGTGCAGGACGACGGCAAGACGTACACGATGAAGGTGCGCAAGGGCATCTACTTCACACCCGATCCGGCCTTCAAGGGAAAGCCGCGCGAGCTGACCGCCGCCGATCACGCCTATGCATTGAAGCGCTTCCTCGACCCCGCCGTGAAGTCGCCCTGGATGTGGCTGTTCGAAGGCAAGCTGGTCGGCGGCGACGCGGCGACCGCCAGCGCAACCAAGACCGGCAAGTTCGACTACGACGCGCCGCTGGCGGGACTCGAGGTCGTCGACCGCTACACGCTGCGGATCAAGCTCACCGAGCCGGACCTGCGCTTTCTCTACGTGCTCGCCATCGCCAACACCGGCGCGATGGCGCGCGAGGTGGTCGAGGCCTACGGCAATGACATCGGCGCGCATCCGGTGGGCACCGGACCCTACGTGCTCGGCCGCTACAAGCGAAGCTCGCAGATCGAGCTCGTCGCCAATCCCGATTATCGCGAAGTCACCTATGCACCGAGCGGCCCGGTGCCTGCAGCGTCGCAGGCGGTCGCAGCGGCGCTCAAGGGCAAGCGGCTGCCGCGCAACACGCGTGTCGACATCCGCATCATCGAGGAAGGGCAGGCGCAGTGGCTCGCGTTCGCCAACCGCGAGGTCGACCTGCTCGAGATCCTGCCGGCCGAGTTCACACCGCAGGCACTGACCAACGGCAAGCTCAAACCCGAGCTCGCGGCGCGCGGCATCGTCCACCAGTTGCTGATCCGGCCGAATGTGGCGTTCACCTACTTCAACATGGAGGATTCGCTCGTTGGCGGCTACACGCCCGAGAAGATCGCGCTGCGCCGCGCGATCAGCATGGGCTACAACCTCGACGAAGCCATCCGCGTGCTCTACTACGGCCGCGCGCACCCGGCGAGCGGGCCGATCCCGCCCGACATTTCCGGCTACGATCCCGCGCTCAAGACAAGCGCGCAGCTCTACGATCCCGCTGCCGCGCGCGCGCTGCTCGACAAGTACGGCTACAAGGATCGCGACGGCGACGGCTTCCGCGAGCTGCCCGACGGCAAGCCGCTGACGCTGGAGCGCTGGTCGTCGCCGTCGTCGGCATCGCGCCAGGCCGACGAGTTGTGGAAGAAGAACATGAACGCGATCGGCCTCAAGATCGAGTTCAAGACCGACAAGCTTCCGGAAATGCGCAAGCTTGCGCGCCAGGGCAAGATCCCGATGCGCGGCGACGGCTGGAACGCCGACTATCCGGATGCCGAGAACTTCATGCAGCTCCTGTACGGACCGAACGTCGGCCAGGCCAACTACTCGCGCTTCAACCTGCCCGAGTTCAACAAGCTCTACGACGAAGCGCGGCGGCTGCCGGATTCGCCGCAACGGACGAAGCTCTTCAGCCGCATGACGGAGCTGGTCGTCGCCTACGCACCGTGGCGCGTGACCATCAACGATCTCGAGGACACGTTCGCGCACCCGTGGGCGCACAACTACGTTCCGCATCCGATCCGCTCGCAGACGTGGATGTTCATCGACGTCGACGACGCGGCGCGCGCGAAAGCGCGCTGAAGCGCGGCGCTGGAGCGGGAATGTTCCGTACCATCGGCGCGCTTTTCGTCGTCGTCGCGTTCGGCGCCTCGGCGCTACCGGCTCGCGCCGCTACCGCGTGGACGCCACTCGGCCCGCCCGGGGGGATCGTCTACGCGCTCGTCACCGATCCGACGTCGCCGCGCACGCTCTACGCGGGCGTTCACGGCGGCGGCGTGCTGAAGAGCAGCCGACGCGGGCGCAACGTGGACGGTCGCGTCGACCGCGATGCGCGGCTGGTCGGTGCATTCGCTGGCGCTCGACGCTGCGAACCCGCGCACGCTGTACGCCGGCACGTGGAGCGACGGCGTGTGGAAGACCACCGACGGCGGTGCGACGTGGAAAAAGACGTTCGGCGAGCCGCGGCAGGCCGCGGTGATGGGCCTCGCGATCGACCCGCGCAACGCGCAGAACGTGTACGCCGCGGTCGACACCGGCTCCAATGACGGCGTCCATCGGAGCGCGAACGGCGGCACGACATGGACGCGCAGCACCGAGGGCCTGCCGCCCAACGTGCGCCTGTATTCGCTCGCGATCGATCCGCAGACGCCGTCGACGCTCTACGCGGGTACCGCGAGCAACGGCGTATGGAAGAGCATCGACGGCGCGAAGACGTGGACCGCGACCGGGGCGGAAATCGGCGAGCGCCGCGTCGATGCGCTCGCGGTCGATCCGGTGAGCGCCGACACTGTCTACGCCGGCACCGACCACGGCGTCGCGAAAAGTGTCGACGGCGGCAGGACGTGGCAGGTGGCGACGACGGCGCCGATGAAGGACCGCCGCGTGCGCAGCCTCGCGATCGACCGCACGCGGCCCGAGCGCGTCTGGGCGGGCCTGCCGAACCTGCTGATGCGCAGCGACGACGCCGGCCGCACGTGGCGCGCGATGACCTCCGGCGTCGAGTGGATGTCGTTCACCGCGCTGGTGCTCGATCCGGTCAATCCGGACGGGCTCACCGCGGGCACGTCGCGCGACGGCGTGCTCACGACACGCGACGGCGGCCGCACGTGGAGCGCGCCGAGTGCGAGCTTCCTCGCCACCGATGTGACGTCGATCGCCGTCGACCCGGCGGCGCCGCAGGAGATCTGGGCCGGCACCAAGCCCACCGGCGTGTACCGCTCGCCGGACGGCGGCGCGACGTGGTCGCAGGCGAGCGAGGGCCTCACCGACCGCGCGGTCTATCAGGTGATCCTGGACCCCGGTCGGGCGCTCTGGGCCGGCACCGGCAACGGCGCATTCAAGAGCACCGACGCCGGCGCACATTGGACGCGCGCGTCGAACGGCATTACGGCAAGCGAAGACATCGTGAACCTCGCGATCGATCCCGCCAACCCACGGCGGCGATTCGCGCAGGCGCGCTTCCTCAATTTCTATCGCAGCGAGGACGGCGGCGCCAACTGGATCGACGTGAAGGCGAAGTTCGAGAGCCAGAACCTCAACGGGCTCTTCGGCCTCGCAATCGTGCCGGGTTCGCCGGAGCGCATCTTCGTCGGTATCGACCGCTGGCTATGGCAAAGCATCGACGGCGGCGCGACGTTCGCGAAGTGCTGCGGGACGCTGCCGCTGACGCGAATCCAGGCGCTCGCGTTCGACCGCGGCGACGAACACGCTGTACGCGGGCACCGAGCTCGAAGGCGTGTGGAAGAGCGGCGACGGTGGCGCGACATGGGCCGCGAGCAACAACGGGCTCGGCAAGGCGAACGTGCAGGCGCTCATCGTCGACGGCAGCGGCACGCTCTACGCCGCGACGTTCCGGCAGGGCGTCTACCGCAGCACGAATCGTGGCGCGACCTGGACACGTGTCGGCGGCGAGCCGCCGCATCCGGACGCGATCACGCTGGCGCTCGATCCGTCGGGGCCGGGAAGGCTCCTCGTCGGCATGAGCGGCGGCGCCGTGTGGAGATTGGAGATCGGCGCCACACCGTAGGGCACGTTGCCGCGGTGCGCGTCGCCGTCGTCGGCATTACCTCGCTATTCCGGCCGCCGATCGTCCCGTGCGATCATGCGCGTCCCTGATCCGCCGCCGTACCGCAACGCGTGTTCGCCTGGTTCGAAAAGCTCGTTCATCCCTATCCCGACGCGCCGCCGGCGACTCCGCCGCGCGGCTTTTTCCCGTTCCTGTGGGAGTGCACGCGCGGATTGAGGAGCTATCTGCTCGCCATGACACTGCTCACCGCAGTGATCGGCGTGTTCGAGGCGCTGCTCTTCAGCATGATGGGGCACATCGTCGACTGGCTCGCCGAAGTGAAGCCGGCGGACCTGTGGACAACGCAGCGCTCGACGCTGCTGCTGTTGGGCGCCGTGCTCGCCGGCAGCATGCTCCTCGTCGCGCTGCAATCGACGATCAAGCAGCAGGCGCTCGCCGGCAATTTTCCGATGCTGCTGCGCTGGAACTTCCATCGGCTGCTGCTCGGCCAGAGCATGGGGTTCTACCAGGACGAGTTCGCCGGCCGCATCGCCACCAAGGTGATGCAAACGGCGCTGGCCGTGCGCGACGTGTGGCTGATCCTCGCCGAACTGCTCGTCTTCGTGATCATCTACTTCGTGACGATGCTCGTGGTGCTGGGCGGCTTCGACCTCAAGCTTCTCGGCGCGTTCTTCGTCTGGGTCGTGCTGTACGTCATCACGCTGCGCGTCTTCGTGCCGCGTCTCGGCCGCGTCGCGCGCGAGCAGGCCGACGCGCGCTCGCTGATGACCGGCCGCATCACCGACGCGTACACCAACATCGCGACGGTGAAGCTGTTCTCGCACGCGCGCCGCGAGGCGGGCTTCGCCAAGGCGGCGATGCAGGAGTTCCTCGGCACCGTGCAGCGCCAGATGCGACTCGTCACCGGCTTCGAGATCGTCAACCATGCGCTGTCGATGGCGCTGATCGCGTCCACCGCCGGCGTCACGCTGTGGCTGTGGACGCAGGGCCAAGTCGGCGTCGGCGCGGTCGCGGCGGCCACCGCGATGGCGCTGCGACTCAACGGCATCTCGCACTGGGTGATGTGGGAGATGGCTGCGCTGTTCGAGCACATCGGCACCGTGCAGGACGGCATCAACACACTCGCGCGCGTCCATACGGTGGTCGACAAGCCCGATGCGAAGCCGCTGGTCGTCACGCGCGGCGAGATCCGCTTCGAAAACGTGAGCTTTTCGTACGGCGGCAAAACGAAGGTCATCGACGACCTGTCGCTGGTGATTCCTCCGGGCGAGAAGATCGGGCTGGTCGGGCGCTCGGGCGCGGGCAAGTCGACGATCGTCAACCTGCTGCTGCGCTTCTACGACACGGAGAGCGGCCGCATCCTGATCGACGGCCAGGACATCGCGCAGTGCACGCAGGAAAGCCTGCGCGCGCAGATCGGCATGGTGACGCAGGACACGTCGCTGTTGCATCGCTCGGTGCGCGACAACATCCTGTACGGCCGGCCCGACGCCAACGACGCCGACATGGAGGCCGCGGCACGCCGCGCGGAAGCCGCCGATTTCATCGCGGGACTGGCCGACGCCAAGGGGCGTCGCGCCTACGACGCGCACGTCGGCGAGCGCGGCGTGAAGCTTTCCGGCGGCCAGCGCCAGCGCATCGCGATCGCGCGCGTGATGCTCAAGGACGCACCGATCCTGCTGCTCGACGAGGCGACGAGCGCGCTGGATTCGGAGGTGGAGGCGGCGATCCAGCAAAGCCTCTACCGGCTGATGGAAGGCAAGACCGTCGTCGCGATCGCGCACCGCCTTTCCACCATCGCCGCGATGGATCGGCTGATCGTGCTCGACCGCGGCCGCATCGTCGAGGAAGGTGAGCACCGCACGCTGCTCGCGCAGGGCGGCCTCTACGCGCGCCTGTGGGCGCACCAGAGCGGCGGGTTCCTGGGCGAGGAGGACGACGATGGCGCGGCCAGCGTTGCGCTTACCGGCGAGGCAAGCAACGAGGACCTCGCGCCCGACGCGCCATCGCGGCGGCTCGAGTCCGCGCACATCGTCCACGACCGCCTGACGGGATCGGACCCGTCGTCGTCCTGATCGCCGGCGGCGACTACCGGAACCGCCGGCCCGCGTCGATGCCGAGCCCGCTCACGACGCTGCCGAACAGGTCGCCGACCACCACGCGGCTCGCGGGAAACGCCGCGGCGAACGCTTCGCGCAGCGCGGTCATCCCGCTCGATCCGCCGGTGAAATAGAGCGTGGAGAGCGCGTCGGGTGTAAGGCCCGCGCGCGCGACGGTCGCCTTGCCGACCGTAACAAGCCGCGCCAGCAGATCGGCGAGCAGCTCGATCAGTTCCGCGCGTCGCGCCGCAACGACGAGCCCCGCGTCGATCGAGCCCAGGTCGACCAGCGTCCGCTCGATGTTCGACAGCTCGATCTTCGCCTCCTCGCTCTGGCCGAGCAGGCGATGGCCGAGCCGCTCGGCAATCACGCGCATCAGGCGCTCGTAGATCTCCGGGTCGGCGAAGAACGGCTGCAGCTCGCGCAGCGTGCCGAGGAATTTCGGCGCGTACAGCAGGTTGATCCGATGCCACGTGGAGAGGTCGAAGTAGACGAGGCTCGGCACGACGAGTCCCTTCGGCCCGACCGAGCGGTAGCCGAGCGCGGGCATCACCCACGACATGTTGAGGCGCGAATCGAAATCGGTGCCGGCGATGTGGACGCCGTCGTTCGCGAGCACGTCGTCCTCGCGCGACGTGCGCCGGCGGCGCTGCGGCGACAGCCGGATCACTGTGAAGTCGGCGGTGCCGCCGCCGACGTCGATCACCAGCACGGTCTCCTCGCGTTCGACGGTGCGCTCGTAGTCGAACGCCGCCGCGATCGGCTCGAACTGGAACTCGACGTGCCGGAAACCTGCGGCGCGTGCGCATGCCGCAAGCGTGCGCTGCGCTTCGCGGTCGCGCTCGTCGTCGTCGTCGTCGAAGCGGACCGGACGCCCGAGCACGACGGCGTCGAGCGCGCGTCCGGCCTGCGGGCGCGCCCGCTCGCGCACCGTGCGCAGGAAGAGCGTGACGATATCGGCGTAGCTGAGGGTGCGGCTGCCGATCGTCGTCGTCTCGTCGATGAGGCTGCTGCCGAGCAGGCTCTTCAGCGAGCGCATCAGCCGGCCGGGCGTGCCGTCGAGGTATTCCGCGACGGCGGCGCGCCCGTAGAGCACGGGCTGCGCGTCTTCCTGCGCGAAGAACACGGCGCTCGGCAGCGACGGCGACTCTTCCTCGAGATCGACGAGGCGCACCGATTCGCCGTCGGGCAGCGACAGGCCGGAGTTAGAGGTCCCGAAATCGAGGCCGCAGGCGTGCACGCGACACGTTATCCGCGCGGATCAGAATTCGAGCGACGCGGTGATCCCAAGCAGCGGCGCTGTCTTGAAGTCCGACGACGACACGGTGGACCCGCTGGCGTCGAGCACCCGGAGCTCGCCGCCGACGACGGCACCCGCGTACATGTCGACCTTGCCCTTGGGTGACGGCGCCCACGTGAGCCGCGCGAATAGCGGCACGCCCTTCTCGACGCCGATGCCATTCGGCGTCGGTCCGTCGCGACGCAGGCGAAAGCGCTCGTCGCGAAAAGCCGCGCCGCCGGCGGCTTCCCACTGGTCGCTGATCTTGTACGCAAGCTCGATTCCCGGCCCGCCCGTCGGACCCGCCTGCAGCGGATTGGCCAGACGCCACTTGTCGTCGATCTGCCAGTTCACCAGCACGAATGGCAGGAATCGCGTGCGGTTGATCTGGCGGAACACCCCGCCGCCGATGCCGAGCATCAGCGTCGGCGAAATGACGCTGGTGACGCCAAACGTCGCACCGTACGTCTGCGCGTCCGCCGTGCTGGCGCCGGATTCGTAGTTCCAGTCGAGCTGCGGCCCGATGAACGCCACCAGATTCTCCGAGTGCGCGTAACGCAGACTGAAGCCGACGCCCGGCGACTGGATGGCGCCCCACGGGCCGACCGGACCAAGCGCGTTGGGTGACGAGAAGTTCCAGTCCTCATAGGAGTATCGCAGCATCAGTTCGCCCGACCACTGCGCGTTGAACGCGGTCCCCAGCGAGCCGCGCGCGAACACCGAGCCGATTTCGAAGTCGCCGCCGTTGTCGAGATCGGTGCGCAGCAACCCGTAGCCGCCGATCGCCGCGTCGGCCGACAACCGTCCCGGGGCGTCCTGCGCGCACGCCACCGACGTCAGCGCGAGAAACGCAACCGTCGCGATGGACGCGCGCGCTGCCGCGCCTCGCGGTCGATGGCTACCATCCGTGGAACAGCTTCCTGCAGTCATCAGCGAATACTCCGAGCAATTGGATTGACGATGACAAGGGCAAGCAGCGGACGCCGCCGCGCCCGTCGATAAGGCGAGTTTCAGCTTAACATGGCGATACGCGTACCGCATCGGCCTGCCGCGGGCCGCGGCGTCGCGCTGGAGGAACCCCACGATGCCATTCGACGAGAAGAACGTGCTGGGCGGCGCGCTCGCGCTGTGCTCGGCGTCGCCGCGCACCGGCTTCTATCGCGACGGCTGTTGCAACACCGGCACCGAGGATCACGGCCTGCACGTCGTGTGCGCGCAGATGACCGGCGAGTTCCTCGAATTCGCACGCGCGCAGGGCAACGATCTGGTCACGCCCGCGCCCGAGTACGGCTTCCCCGGCCTGAAGCCCGGTGATCGCTGGTGCATCTGCGCCGGCACGTGGCGGCAGGCTTACGAAGCCGGTGTCGCGGCGCCCGTCGTTCTTGCCGCGACGCACGAGGAAACGCTGGCGGTGGTGCCGCTTGCCGCGCTCAAGGAGCACGCGCTCGACATCAACTGAGCTGCGCCGAATCGATGGGATGCAGCCGCCGATCGTCGGCGCGCGCTGATCACGCCACGGAGCGTTCATGCTGTACGTCCCGGCTCGCCACGAGCCTTTGCAACGCCACGATTGGGACGAAGCGGCCGCCGTCCGCATGATCGAGCGGATCGTCCGCGACTGCGAAGAGCGCTTCTCCCCCGAATCGCATTGGCCCCCGCACCCGCTGGATGTCGGGGACGACAAGTGGGAACCGCAGTTCTATTGCGGTGCCGGCGGGGTCATCTGGGCGCTGCACTATCTCGAGGCCACCGGCACGGTCGCGCTGAGACGCTCCTACCGCGACTATGTCGCGACCTTGCCGGCGATCAACCGGGCATGGCTGAAGTCACAGGGTTACAGCGATTCGGATGCGGCCTCGTTCCTGGTGGGAGACACGGGCCTGTTGCTGCTCGACTACGCGTTGTCACCGAGCGCCGAGACGGCGGCGCGGCTCGAGACGCTGATCGCCGGCAACCTCGACCATCCGGCACGCGAGCTGATGTGGGGCGCGCCCGGGACGATGCTGGCCGCGCTGTTCCTGCATCAGCGCACGGGCGAGCCGCGGTGGGCGGCGCTCTACGTCGCCACGGCACGAAAGCTCTGGTCGCAGCTGCTCTGGTCGCCCGAGTTTCAATGCAGCTACTGGACGCAGGACCTCTACGGGCGCCAGTTCACGTTCCTCGACGCCGTCCACGGCTTCGTCGCGACCGCCGCGCCGCTCATCCAGGGCCGCCACTTGCTGGATCCGGGCGAGTGGGACGCGTGGGAGCGTTGCATCGTCAACACGATCCAACGCACGGCCCGGCGGGAAGGCGGCCACGCGAACTGGCCCGCCATGCTCTTCAGCACGCGCCCGCAGGAGATGCTGCTCCAGTTCTGTCACGGATCGCCCGGGTTCGTCATCTGCCTTGCCGATATGCCGACGAACGATCTCGATGACCTTCTGCTCGCCGCTGGAGAAGCCACCTGGGCGGCCGGCCCGCTCCGCAAAGGATCCAATCTCTGCCACGGAACGGGCGGGAACGGCTACGCGTTTCTGAAGCTCTACGCGCGCACGGGCGACGTGCTGTGGCTCGACAGGGCGCGCGCGTTCGCGATGCATGGGATTGCGCAAACCGAGGCGCATGCCGAGCAGTACGGACAGATGCGTTATTCGCTCTGGACCGGCGATCCCGGCTTCGCGATCTACCTTCGGGATTGCATCCGCGGCACGGGCGCGTTTCCGACGCTGGACACTTTTTTCCCCGAGGTCCAGGCGTGAGACCCGCTCGCTGAAACGGCATACTCCGTCGCACCGACGCCCGCGTCACGCTTTCATGTGGCCCGATACCTCGAGGCCCGCGTCCTTCGCCAGGCGCAGATGAATGAGGGGCGCGATCACGGAGATCAGCGCGATCACGACGAACACCGGCCAGAAGTCGATCGTCTCGAGCGCCGCGTGACCCTGCAGCGCGCTGGAGATCTGCAGCAGGTAGGCGCCCACCGCGATGCCGACGCTCTGCGCCAGGCGCTGCGCCATGCTGGAGATGCTGGTCGCCTGGCTCATGTCCGGCAGCGCGATGTCGGCGAGCGTGAGCGCATTGAGCGCCGTGAACTGCAGCGAGCGCAGACACCCGGACAACAGCAGCACGGCGGTGATGATCGCGTGCGGCGTCGTGCCGGTGAACAGCCCGTAGGTGACGATGATCGCGGACGCGGCAATGCCGTTGACCGTCAGCACGGTGCGAAAGCCCCAGCGCCGCAGGATGTACACCGTCGTCGTCTTCATGAACATCGCGCCGACGGCCGTCGCGCAGGTCAGCAGGCCGGATTGCAGCGGATTCAGGCCGAAGCCGATCTGGAACAGCAGCGGCAGCAGGAAGGGCGTCGCGCCGAGGCCGATGCGGAACAGGCTTCCCGGCACGACGCCGTGCCAGAACGTCGGCACGCGAAACAGCCGCAGGTCGATGACCGGATGCTCGATCCGTTGCGCATGGCGCACGTACGCGAACAGTGCAGCGGCGCCGGCCACGATGCACGTCGCGGTTATCGGCATCGGAAGCAGGTGACCGCCGAGCGCCGAGAATCCGAGCATCGACAGCGAGAGGCCGACGCCGGACAGCGCGAATCCCCGCAGGTCGAAGCGCGGGATGGCGGCTTCGCGCACGTTCGGAATGTGCCGCAGCACGAGAAAGATTCCGAGGATGCCGATGGGAATGTTGATCAGGAAGATCCAGCGCCAGTGGAAGTACAGCGTGATCGCGCCGCCGAGCGCCGGGCCGATCACCGGGCCGAGCAGCGCGGGGATCGTCAGGTAGTTGAGCGCGGCCACGTAGTCGCGCTTCTCCACCGCGCGCATCAGCACGAGGCGTCCCACCGGCACCATCATCGCCCCGCCGATGCCCTGCAGGAATCGCGCGATGACGAACGCGTGCAGGCTGTCCGACGCGGCGCACAGCAGCGATCCGCCCATGAACACGCCGATCGCCGCCGCGAACACGGTGCGCGAACCGTAGCGATCCGCCACCCAGCCGCTGATGGGAATGAAGACGGCGAGGCTCACCAGATAGGACGTCAGCGCGAGCTTCAACGCCAGCGGGCTTTCGCCGATATCCGCCGCGATCGCCGGCAGCGACGTCGTGATGACCGTCGAGTCCATGTTTTCCATGAACAGCGCGCAGGCGACGATCAGCGGGATGAGGACTGCGCGTTCCATCGGTCGATGTTACCTGTCGAACCGACTTTGTATCGCTACCGCATGATGCAGCCTTGCTTACTTCGTTGCGCGCCGCGCGCCTCGTGTTCGTGGCATCGCCTTGCGCCCTTTCGCCTCGGCTGCCGCAAGCTCCTTGGCGGTTAGCACGAAGGTCGTGTTGTCCGTCAGGCGGTGTACGGCGTGCTCAATAAACGCGCGCGCCCGCGCCGGCTGTGACGCCCGGCTGCCGTAATAGACGAATACGCTGGACCTCTCCGACATGTTTTGCACGAGGATGGGCACGAGACGCCCAGCACGGATGTGGGCTGCGGCAGCCACACCGGTGAGCAGGCCCATGACTTGCCCCGCCAGAACGGCCTGCGTCTCGAGCTCTTCTTCATTGGTGCACAGCGCCGGCGCCACTTCGTAACTCACCACGTCGTCGCCGACCTGCAGGTACCAGGGCATGACTTTGCCCGTGTTAGGCAGACGGAACACGCTGCAGCGGTGCGACGCGAGATCGTTGAGCGTGGCAGGCGCGCCGTAGGTCGCGAGGTACGAAGGGGAGGCGCAGATGATGAGCTGCAGCGGGAAGAGCCGGCGCGCGATGACCCCTTCCGCCGGGGATGGCCCAATGCGGAAGCCAACGTCAACCCGATCTTCCACCCAGTTACCGATGCGATCGTCCATCTGCACTTCCGGTTGCACTTGGGGATGCATCCGACAGAACTCCTCCAGGACCGGCCACAGGACCGGCAGGAACGTCGAGCGCGGGCCCACGATCCGTAGCGGCCCTGCGATCTCGTCCTTCGCGTGGCGCGCCATCTGCAAGGCGCGCTGAAGCGCCGCCAGCGCGGGCTGTGCCGACTCCAGAAACTGGCGTCCCTCGTCAGTAAGTGCGAGATGGCGCGTCGTGCGGTGGAACAGACGCACGCCCAGGTGCTTCTCAAGTTGCGCCAGCGCTTGACTCGCGGCTTGCGGCGTCATGCCCTGCGCTACGGCAGCTTGGCGCAGGCTGCCCAGCTCGGCAGCCTTCGCGAACGTGGCCATCGAACGCAACTCGTTGATCGGCATAGCTGGCATCACCAGGATCGGATGTGCCGATTATCAACTAGACCTTGTCAATCTATCAAGGCGAGATGGGCTAGTTGCATGGCAATTGACGACCTACCATGCGTTGCATGGTCGAGCGGGGCCTATCCGGTCCGCCGCCGCAACGATTGGAGGCTCCCATGAAGGTTCTCGCTGCTGCCGCAATGTCGATTTCGCTCCTCGACCCTGTGTTTGCCCAGACTACCGAGTCCGAGCCGGCGAATCGTCGCGGGGTTAGCTGCACCCGCCTCCCAGACGCTGGTCATCTCGCGTAGCGGATCGCGCCCGCCTACGCAGGGTTCTGCCGAGAATTTCACCGGAGCGGTGCGCGTCGATCCCCTCTTTCAGGCCGGCGAGCCGGCGCGTGCGTCCGGCGCATACGTCACGTTCGCGCCGGGCGCCCGCTCAGCCTGGCATACGCATCCGTTGGGTCAAACCCTCGTCGTCACGGCCGGCGTCGGTCGCGTGCAGCGCTGGGGCGAGGGAGTCGAGGAAATCCGGCCGGGCGACGTGGTGTGGATTCCGCCCGGCCAGAAGCATTGGCATGGTGCTGCGCCCACCACGTCGATGACACACATTGCGGTGCAGGAACGCGTCGGCGGCAGGAGCGTCGACTGGCAGGAGAAGGTCACCGACGAGCAATACGGTCAAGCACCGGCGCCGCGCGTCATGGCAACTTCGTCGCCTGCGGCTGCGCCAGGTCAGCCGACACCCGCGCAACGCATGTTCGGCGACATCGCGCCCAAGCTCGCAGACCTGACCGACAACGTGCTGTTCGGGGACGTATGGGCACGGCCGGAGCTATCCCCGCGTGACCGCAGTCTGGTCACGGTCAGTGCCCTGATCGCGATGAACCGGCCCGACCAGCTCCGCTCGCACATGGGACGCGCGCGCGACAACGGTGTCACGCAGGTCGAGATCGTGGAGACGATTACGCATCTCGCGTTCTACGCAGGCTGGCCGAGCGCGGTGACTGCCGCGGGTGTCGCCAAAGACGTGTTTGCTCCGAAGTAGATCGCCCACCCACCCGCCGGGACATACACAAAATGAACGTTCTCTGCCTGCAATCGATGCTCGCCTCCATCATGCCTCTCGACCTCGGGCTGGTCGGGACGCCTGCGTTTGCGTGGACTCGCGACGCACTTATCTGGATGCGTCGCGTGTCGCTCGCGGGAGGCGCGCGCGCCGTAGTTGCAGGGGCGGTCCTCGTCCTGACGCCCATACGCTTCCAACCCTCCGCCAAACGAGCAAGAGTTTTCGCCGCCTTGGCGGCTGCGCTCGTCGGTGCCGCGCTCATCCCTGGATCGCCGCTACATGCCGAGCCCAATCGAGTGAAGTTTCCCGAGCTCGGGAAGCTGGTGCACTACACGACCGTCAAGCGCGGCAACGTGACGGAACACATCATGACCACGCCCCAGGCGATCGTCGCAATCAAACAAGGCCAGCCAGCGCCCGCCGGTACCCACTTCGTGCTGGTCGACTACCGCGAAGGCAAGGTCCATCGCTACTTCGTGATGCAGAAAGACGCGGGTTGGGGCGGCGATTACGATGCCAGACGTCGCACCGGCGACTGGCAGTTCCAGTGGTTCTGGGCCGACCGTTCACTCAACCTGAGCGAGAACACGGCGCGCTGCCAGTCCTGTCACGAGGGACGCAAGGACAGCGACTATCTCTACACCGCGAGTCGCATCGCGGAGTTCGACAAGACTCCGATCGAGTGACAAGCCGATCGCTCCTACAAGAACGTCCGCCGTGAATCCGCCGCTTCGTGTACGCCTCGTCTTCGATACTGCAGCCGCAGCATTGCTGCTGGTTGGACTCGCCTACTACTGGCTCGGGAATGTCGCTCACGAGGTGATCGGCTCGGCGATGTTCGCACTGGTGCTCTTGCACAACGTGTTCAATCGCCGCCGCTACGGCGGACCCGCCCGCGCGCGTCGCGAACCGCGCGGGATCGTCGACATCGTCGTCGTGTTGGCCCTGATAGGCACGATGCTCGTGCTGCTCGTCACCAGTCTGATGATCTCCAATGCGGTATTCAGCGGCTTGGGGTTGAACGGTGGCTTCACGGCGAAACAAGTGCACACGCTCGCGGCATATTGGGCGCTCGTCATCGTGTCAATTCATCTTGGCCTGCGCTGGCCGACGATCATGGGCGCCGTGCGGAACCTGTGCGGAATCGCGCGTGCGAGCCGCGTGCGCACGATCACTTTGCGAGCGATCGCCTTTGTCATCGCCGTTCAAGGGGTACGCAGCTCATTTGAGCTCGCCATGGGCACGCGGATGTCGATGCAGGTAACACTCGACTGGTGGGACTTCGAAGCTTCTGTGGCCGGCTTCTTCTTTCATTGCATCGCCGTGGCGGGCCTTTATGTAGTGACGACGTACTGTGTGACCCGATGGCTTGCATGGCCCCGCCGCGCCGCAACAGGGGACTTGCGTTCGATCGAGGCGGCGGTCTCCCGCGTTCCGGAACAAGGCGCCCGCTATTCCGCGGAGCGACAATAGCTCCGCGAGCGATGAGCGTCGCGCAATACCTAAGCGGGTTTTAGCCTAATGGAGGCGACATGAATAGAATGCTCGCGATGTCGATCGCGTGTGCCATGGCGATCGGCAACTCGTCGACCATAGGTCAGACGACGAAGTCAGCCTCGCAGCCTCTGACCATTCAGGAGCAAGGCAGTTTTGCCGCGGGCGGCAAAGTTACCACCGCGCCCGGCGTCTTCGACCCGCGAAAGCCGTTGGACCCAGCGGGGCAGACCTATCACGGCGACCACGCTTACGCCTTCTATCAGATCCCCGTCAACGCGCGGAAACATCCAATTGTAATGTGGCATGGCGCCGGTCAGTTCTCCAAGACCTGGGAAACCACCGCCGACGGACGCGAAGGCTTTCAGACGATTTTTCTGCGCCGAGGATTTGGTGTTTATCTCCTCGACCAGCCCCGCCGCGGAGGCGCCGGGAGAAGCATGGCCGACGCGACGCTCAAGGCAACGCCGGATGAGCAGCTCTGGTTCAACCAGTTCCGCGTCGGGCTTTGGCCGAAATACTTCGACGGAGTGCAGTTCGCTCGCGACGAGGAGACCCGGAACCAGTTCTTTCGTGCGATGACGCCCAACACGGGCCCGTTCGACATCGAGGTCGTCTCGGATGGCGCGTCTGCGGTGTTCGATCGGACGGGGCCCGGCATTCTCTTTACGCACTCGCAGGGTGGCGGTCCCGGGTGGTTGACCGTCATGAAGAACGCGAACGTCAAAAGCGTTGTGGCGTTCGAACCCGGCAGCAGTTTCGTCTTTCCGGAAGGCGAAGTGCCTGCGCCAATTCCGAGTGCGTTCGATACCGTTCAGGGAGTCGCCGTGTCACGTGCGCGTTTCGCGGCACTGACAAAGATTCCAATCCTGATCGTGTATGGCGACTACATTCCGGACAAGCCCGTCGATTTGCCGGCGCAGGACAGCTGGCGTGCTCGTCTGGAGATGGCGAGGCTGTGGCAGTCGGTGGTGAACAAGCACGGCGGTGATGTCACCCTGGTGCACCTGCCAACGGTCGGGATCAAGGGCAACACTCACTTTCCGTTTTCTGATCTCAACAACGTTGAAATCGCGGATCTGGTTTCGAAGTTTCTCGCGGAGAAGAAGCTGGACTGATATAGAGGTGTGGCGTTAAAAGAAGGTTTGTCCCTCGACTGATCCCTGCTCAGTGTCGCTTGAACCGTAGGCCGGTGTCAGCGTTCGTCACATCCTCGGTCTTGTCGTCGAGGGTGGCAACGACCTCGTAGAGGTTCTCTTCCGCGTAGTGAAGAGCCAGGCGGCCGACCGCGAGATCGACGACTTCATGACCGTCCCACGCTCGCGCCCAGGGTGACGAGAAGCTCGTCCAGTTGCTCGAACGTCTCTCCCATCGCATCCGCCGCCCCGGTGCCGGCGGCGTCGAGAGCTTCCTTCGAGGGATAAAGCTCGTGCATGACCAGCAACGTCTTGCCGCCTTTTTCCGCGAAGGTCACCGTCGTGACGGAACCCTCGTCACTTTCCTCATTGGTCCAGACGAGGCGCGAGTGCGGTGTTACTTCCTTGTACGTGCCGAAGAACGCCGACTGTGAGTCCCCGTGTGCGAACTCCAAACGGTACCTGCCCCCGACACGAACATCCATTTCGCAGGAAAGCAGGGACATTCCCATCGACTTCGGCACCCACCACTGCCTGAACAGCTCGGGCTTGGTCCACGCCTCGAACACGAGGCGCGCCGGGCCGTTGAAAGTTCGCGTGACGACGAGCTCACGCTCGGACTTCCGCTCCACCGTCGTACGGTTCTTCATGGGGGCAACCTCACTCTCTCTTCTTGCGTCCATCGACCTTCTCCTTCCGTTTCAATTCCTCGACAACCTTGTCCAGCTCGTCGAAGCGGGCGTCCCAGAGCTGGTGGTACCTCTCGATCCATGCGGCCTCTTCCTCCAGTCGGCGCAGGCCGAGCTTGCAGGTCCGCACGCGCCCGACCTTCTCCGTGGTGACGAGCCCCGCCTGCTCCAAGACGCCGACATGCTTCTTCATGCCCGTGAGGGTCATGTGGAACTTCTCGGCAAGGTCCGTGATTGAAGCGTCTGCACCTCCGAGCTGCTCCAGAACGCCGCGTCGGGTGGCGTCCGAGAGCGCGGCGAACGAGGCATCGAAGCGGGCCCGGCTATACTGAACCATACAGTTCAGTATACACGCGGATTGGCGGCATGCAAGGGGAGGGAGAGCACGCGCTGCGTTGCCGGCCGCCTTCACTCCCAAATCGACCTCATTTCGATGCAGATCGATCGACTCGGCGTCCCCGGGCCCTTGGTGCAATTCGCACGACGCGAGCTAACGTCCTCGAAGAGCGGCACCCTACTCGACGGTGACGCTCTTCGCCAGATTCCGCGGCTTGTCCACGTCCGTCCCGCGAATGACCGCCGCGTGATAGGCAAGCAACTGCAGCGGAATCACGTGCACCACCGGCGACAGCAATCCCCGATGTTCGGAGACGCGAATCAAATGAATCCCGTCGCTCGCCGAGAGCTGGCTGTCCAGATCGGCGACAACGTACAACTCGCCGCCGCGCGCCTTCACTTCCTGCAGGTTGGACTTGAGCTTCTCCAGCAGCGCATCGTTGGGCGCGATCGCGACCACGGGCATATCGGCATCGACCAGCGCAAGCGGACCATGCTTCAACTCGCCCGCCGGATACGCCTCGGCGTGGATGTACGAGATCTCCTTCAGCTTCAACGCGCCTTCCAGAGCGATCGGATAGTGCAATCCGCGGCCGAGGAACAGCGCGTGCTGCTTGCGCGAGAACGCCTGCGCCCATGCCATCAGGTGCGGCTCGAGCGCCAGCGCGCCGCGCACCGCGGCCGGCAAGTGGCGCAGCGCCTTCAGATGCGCAGCCTCGTCGGCCGGTGACAATAGCCCGCGCAGCTTCGCCAGCGTCAGCGCCAGCAGGAACTGCGCGACGAGCTGTGTGGTGAACGCCTTGGTCGATGCCACGCCGACCTCGGTCCCGGCGCGCGTCAGGAACGTGAGCTCCGTCTGGCGCACCATCGAGCTGGTCGCGACGTTGCAGATCGTGAGCGTGTGCTTGTGCCCGAGCGATTTGGCGTGCTTGAGCGCCGCCAGCGTGTCGGCGGTCTCGCCCGACTGCGAGACGACAACGACGAGCGCGTTCTCGCGCGGCACGCTGTCGCGGTAGCGGTATTCGCTCGCGATCTCGACCGTGCAAGGCAGCTTCGCCAGCGTCTCGATCCATTGCTTGGCGACGAGGCTCGAGTAATAGCTCGTCCCGCAGGCCAGGATCAGCACCGAATCGACCTTGGGCAGTATTTCCGCGGCCTTGGCGCCGAAGAGCGACGGCTCGATCGCCTCGACCGCATCCAGCGTGTCGGCGATCGCGCGCGGCTGCTCGAAAATCTCCTTCTGCATGAAGTGGCGGTACGGCCCCAGCTCGACCGCGTCGCCGCTTCCCTGCACTTCGACGATCGTCCGCGACACGCGGATTCCGCTCGCGTCGTAGATCGCGTACGACTCGCGGCGAACGTCCGCGACGTCGCCTTCCTCGAGATACGCCACGCGCCGTGTGACCGTCAGCAACGCCGACGCATCCGACGCCACGAAGTGATCGTCCGCGCCGATGCCCACCACCATCGGGCTGCCCTGCCGCGCGCCGATGACGCGTCCCGGCTCGCGCATGGAAATGACGGCAATCGCGTAGGCGCCGTGGAATTCGGCCACCGCCAGCTGCACCGCGGACAGCAGATCTTCCTTCCCCGCTCCATGCCAATGCTGGTGCACCAGATGCGCGATGACTTCGGAGTCGGTCTGCGTGCGGAACTCGTACCCTTCCTTGATCAGCCGGTCGCGCAGCGCTTCATAGTTCTCGATGATGCCGTTGTGCACGACGGCGACTTCGCCGTCGGACAGGTGCGGATGCGCGTTGTCGGTCGTGGGCGCGCCGTGCGTCGCCCAGCGGGTGTGCGAAATGCCGGTCATCGCGGACAGGTGGCACGAGTCGGCCTGCGCCGCCAGATCCGCCACGCGCGCCGTCGACACCAGTCGCTCGAGATGCGGCGACGCGCCGCCGTTGATGACCGCCAGGCCGGTCGAATCGTAGCCGCGATATTCCAGGCGGCGAATGCCCTCGATCAGGATCGGGACGACGTTGCGTGAACTCGCTGCGCCTACGATGCCGCACATGCTGAACTCCTTCGAATTTGCTGCATCACTTCACGTCCTTCGGTTTCTTCGACCGGCCGCTGCCAGCCGGGGATCGACACCTGCGGTGCGCGCGCCAGCGTCAGCGCGTCGGCGGGCGCCTCGCGCACGATCGTGCTGCCGCCGCCGATCGTCGCGCCCGCGCCGATGGTGATCGGCGCGACCAGCACGCAGTTCGATCCGACGCGCACGTTGTCGCCGATGATCGTCTTGTGCTTGTTCGCGCCGTCGTAGTTCGCGGTGATGGAGCCGGCGCCGTAGTTGACGTCGCGGCCCACGACCGCGTCGCCGATGTACGCGAGATGATTCGCCTTCGAGCCGTGGCCGAGCGTGCTCGCCTTGATCTCGACGAAGTTGCCGACGTGCACCTCGTCCGCGAGCGCGGCGCCGGGACGCAGCCGCGAGTACGGACCGATGCGGCAGTGCGCGCCGACCTCGGCGTCCTCGAGATGCGAATACGGCAGGATCGACGTGCCCGCGCCGATCGTCACGTCGCGCAGCACGCAGTACGCACCGATCTCGACGTCATCGGCGAGCTTCACGTTGCCCTCGAACACGCAGCCGACGTCGATGCGCACGTCGCGGCCGCAGGCGAGCGAACCGCGCAGATCGATGCGCGCGGGATCGGCGATCGCACGTCCCGGCTTCGAGCAGCGCATGCGCGCGCCGCGTCTGCAGCAACCGTTCGGCGAATGCGAGCTGCGCGCGGTCGTTGACGCCGCGCACTTCGCGCTCGTCGGCGGCGACGTGCGCGCTCACCGGCACGCCTTCGGCGACGGCCATCGCCACGATGTCCGTCAGGTAGAACTCGCCCTGCGCGTTGTGGGGCGTCAGTTGCGCGACCCAGCGCTGCAAGAAGCGCGGTGGGCGCAGCGATGAAGCCCGTGTTGATCTCGTCGATCGCGCGCTCGCGTCGCCGACGCGTCGCGCTCCTCGACGATCGCGGCGCACGCCGCCCGACGCGTCGCGCACGATCCGCCCGAGCCCGGAAGGATTCGCCACCCGCGCCGTCAGCAGCCCGACGTCGCCGCGGCGCGCATGCTCGACGATGGCGGCCAGCGCCGGCCGCGGGCACGAGCGGCACGTCGGCCAGGCCGACCAGCGTGACGCCGTCCCCCGGCAGCACGGCGAGCGCGACGCGCGTGCGTCGCCGGTGCCGCGAGGCGGATCCTGCTGGACGAACGCGAGATCGGGTGCGGACAGCGCGGTCTGCGACCGCGTCGCGCGCCGTGGCCGATCGACCACCGCGATCGCCCGCGGCGACGAGTCGCCCGCACCGTGTCGATGACGTGCGCCGCCAAGCGGCCGCCCGGCCAGCGGATGCAGGACCTTGGGCAGCGCGGAGTGCATGCGCTTGCCTTGCCCGGCGGCGAGGATCGCGACGTTGAGCGGAGTGGTCACAATGGACCGGCTCTGACCGAGGATTTTACGCCAAGCAATATCCGCGCCGAATGCCGCGCATCCGGCGATCGGGTCGGCCGACCGCAGCGTGCACCGGTTAGCTGACGCTCGGCACTGCATCGTCCCGCCGGAATGCTAGAGTCTTGCCGCCCGCGGAAGAGCGTCCGGCCCGCGAATGGCCAGAGACGCCCGCCGCTCAGCCCACATCGCAGGAGGAAGCAATGAATTTCACCCGAATCGCCGCGACGGTCGCGGCCCTCGCCGCCGCACTGCGCGGCCGCCTCTGCCGTGCTGGCCGCCGACGCCTGCACCAACCGCGGCGAGCTCGACACGATGTACTGCGACGCCAACAAGGACATGGTCGCCGACGTGCCGGCCGATCCGAAGAAGTGGAAGAACCCGTCGACGATCGTCTTCACCTACACGCCGGTCGAAGATCCCGCCGTCTACGAGAACATCTTCAAGCCGTTCACCGACCCATCTCGCGAAGTGCATCGACAAGAAGGTCGTGTTCTATCAGGTGCAGTCGAACGCGGCGGAGATCGAGGCGATGCGCTCGGGCCGCCTGCACGTCGCGCGGCTTCTCGACCGGCCCGACGGCGTTCGCGGTGAACCTCGCCGGCGCGATTCCGTTCGCGGTCAAGGGCACGCGAAGGAGTTCCAGGGCTACAACCTGATCGTCGTCGTCAAGGCGAGCTCGCCGTACCAGAAGCTCGTCCGACCTCAAGGGCAAGAAGGTCGCGCACACGGCGCCGTCGTCGAACTCCGGCCACCTGGCGCCGCTGGCGCTCTTCCCGAAGGAAGGCCTGACGCCCGACAAGGACTACAAGATCATCTTCTCCGGCAAGCACGACCAGTCGGTGATGGGCGTGAACTCGGGCGACTACGACGCCGGCGCCGTCGCCTCCGACGTGTTCCACCGCATGGGCGAGCGCGGCCAGATCAAGGAAGCCGACTTCCGCATCATCTACCGCAGCCAGAAATTCCCGACGTCGTCGTTCGCGTATGCGCACGACCTCGATCCGAAGCTCGCCGACAAGATGCTGACGTGCTTCTACGACTACCGCTTCCCGCCGGAAATGGTGAAGGCGTTCGACGGCGCCGACCGCTTCTTCCCGATCAACTACAAGACGACGTGGGAGCCGGTGCGCGCGGTGGCGGCGGGCTCGGGCGGCGGCTTCGACAAGGCGACCTACGACAAGGAAACGGCGAAGGAAGAGGCCGAGGCCGAAGCGAAGGCAAGGCGAAGAAGGGCTGAGCGCATCACTCGGCGCCGCCGCGCGGCGTCGACGCACGCGCCTGCGGGCCGCATGGCGCTTTTTCGTCGAACTGGGCCGATGCTGACGCTGCGCCATCTGTCGAAGTCCTACGTGCCGGGCAAGCCGGTATTGCAGGACATCGACCTCGACGATCGCCGCGCGCGGCATCACGGCGATCATCGGCCCGTCGGGCACCGGCAAGAGCACGCTGATCCGCTGCATCAATCGCCTCGTCGAGCCGACGGCGGGCGAGATCCTTTTCGACGGCACGGACCTCGCGAAGCTCCACGGCGCGGAGCTGCGCCACGCGCGCCGGCACATCGGCATGGTGTTCCAGGAATACAACCTGGTCGAGCGCCTGACCGTGATGGAAAACCTGCTGTGCGGGCGTCTGGGCTACGTCGGCGCGTGGAAGGCGTGGCGGCGCAAGTTCCCGCCGGAGGACATCAAGCGCGCATTCGAGCTGCTGGACGTCGTCGGGCTGTCGGGCTTCGCGCATCGCCGCGCCGACGCGCTGTCCGGCGGCCAGCGCCAGCGCGTGGGCATCGCGCGCGCCGTGATGCAGGAGCCCGAAGCTGCTGCTCGCCGACGAGCCGACTTCGTCGCTCGATCCGAAGACGTCGGTCGAGATCATGGAGCTGCTCGCCGACGTCGGGCGCGCGCGCGGATTCCCGTGCTGATCAACATGCACGCGGTCGAGCTCGCAAAGCGCTTCGCCGATCGCATCGTCGGCATGGCGGGCGGCCGCATCGTGTTCGACGGCCCGCCGGCGAAGCTGTCCGACGACATCCTCAAGCAGATCTACGGCGGGGAGGACTGGCTGGATGACTAGCGCGGCCAGCCTGTCGCGAGCCGGCCGCAGTGCATCGCATGAACGCTGCCGCCACCGATCCGCTTCCCGCGCAGCGTGTGGCCGC
Organism: uncultured beta proteobacterium; assembly: GCA_963851465.1. Lineage (GTDB taxonomy): Bacteria > Pseudomonadota > Gammaproteobacteria > Burkholderiales > Casimicrobiaceae > VBCG01. The sequence goes on along the minus strand of CAWKPJ010000009.1, from coordinate 1,074,144 downwards.
GCGTGGCGGCGATCGCGCTCGCGGTCTACGTCGTCTACGCCTGCGCGCAGCTCGACGTCTCGTGGGAGCGCGTCCAGACCGGCCTCGACAACGCGGCGCGTTTCTTCGGCCGCCTGTTCCCGCCCAACTTCGCGCGCTGGGAGCTGCTGGTGAAGGGCCTGGCCGAGAGCCTGCAGATCGCCGTGCTCGCCTCGACCCTCGGCATCGCTGCTCGCGCTGCCGCTCGGCCTGCTCGGCGCGCGCAACCTGATGCCGGCGTGGGCGAGCTGGCCGGCGCGCGCGATCGTCGTCGTCGCGCGCTCGCTGCATCCGGTGATCGTCGCGATCCTGTTCGTGAAGGCGGTCGGCTTCGGCGCGCTCGCCGGCATCCTGGCGCTCACCGTCGCGTCGATCGGCTTCATCGGCAAGCTCTTCACCGAGGCGATCGAGGAGATCTCGCTGAAGCAGGTGGAGGCGGTGCGCGCGACCGGCGCGCCGTTCTTCTCCGTGCTCGCGTACGGCGTGCTGCCGCAGGTGTTCTCGCGCTTCATCGGCTTCGCGACCTACCAGCTCGATTCGAACCTGCGCAACTCGACGATGGTCGGCATCGTCGGCGCGGGCGGCATCGGCGGCACGCTGTTCTCGGCGTTCCAGCGCTTCGACTACGACTTCGTCTGCGCGATCCTGATCGCGATCATCTCGCTGATCATGCTGGGCGAATTGTTCGCGACGGCCGTGCGCGCGATCTTCATCGGCGGGGCGACGCTCGCCGATCTCCTGCGCGGCGGTGACGTCACCCGGCGCGATCGTCTCGTCGAGGACGACTGATGAGCGCGCAGGCGTAGGTCCGCCGATGACCGGCGTCGCGCGCTGCCTCGCACGAGCGCATCTGGCGCCGCTTCACGCCGGGCCAGCGGCTCGCGCGCTTTTTCGTCTACCTCGTCATCGTCGCGGCGATCGTCGCCGCCGTGCAGACGATCGAGATCATCCCTGAGTTCCTCGCCGACGCGCCCGAGCAGGTCGGCGACCTGCTTGACGCGGATGTGGCCGGTCGACTGGGCCGCGTATCCGATCGACGTCCACGGCGCGCTGATCGAGACGATCCATATCGCGTCGCTCGGCACGCTGCTGGCGCTCGTCATGGCGCTGCCGGTGGGCATCCTCGCCGCGCACAACCTCGTGCGCTCGACGCCGCTCAACCTGCTCGCGAAGCTGATCCTCGTATCGTCGCGCTCGGTCAATTCGCTGGTGTGGGCGCTGCTGTTCGTCGGCATCTTCGGGCCCGGCGCGCTCGCCGGCACGCTGGCGATCGCGTTCCGCTCGATCGGCTTCGTCGGCAAGCTCGTCGGCGAAGCGCTGGAGGAGGCGCAGCCCGGTCCTGTCGAAGCGCTCACCGCGGCCGGCGCGCCGTGGCGCTCGGTGCTGCTCTTCGGCTACTGGCCGCAGGTGAAGCCGGCGTTCTGGTCGATCGCGCTGTTCCGCTGGGACATCAACGTGCGCGAGTCGGCGGTGCTCGGCCTCGTCGGCGCCGGCGGCATCGGCATGGCGCTCGACGCCGCGCTCAACCTGTTCCAGTGGGAGAAGGTGGCGCTGATCCTGATCGCGATCCTCGTCGTCGTGATCGTCGCGGAAATCGTCGTCACGCAGATCCGGAAGCGCGTGCTCTGATCGGCAAGATGTGGGGCCTTGTAGAATCGCGGCCCATGACAACGATCGCGGTGTTCAATCAGAAGGGCGGCGTCGGCAAGACGACCACGGCATTGAACCTCCTCGCGGCGATCGCGCAGCGCGGCTACCGGCCGAGCGGCATCGACCTCGACCCCCAGGGCCACCTGTCCGGCATCTTCGGCGTCAAGGCGACGCTCGCCGACGAATCGGTCTACAGCTTCTTCGCGCGGCAGCGGCCGCTGCCCGACATCGCGTGCATCTCGAAGAGCGGTGTCGTGATGGTGCCCTCGCACCTCGAGCTGGCGAAGCTCGACGCCCAGCTCGGCAAGAGCATCAATGTGCTGACGCGGCTGCGGGCGGCGCTGCAGGCGCCCGACGCGCTGCCGGGGCCGGTCGTCATCGACTGCTGCCCGCTGCTCAACGTGCTGTCGCTCAACGCCGTGTTCGCCGCCGACCTCGTGATCATCCCGGTGTCGGCCGATTACCTGTCGCTCAAGAGCGCGGCACAGGTCGAGCGCGCGCTGAACGCGCTGGAGCCCGTATTCAAGCGGCGGCTGCCGCGGCGCTACCTGCTGACGCGCTTCGACGCGCGGCGCAAGATGGGCACCGTCGTGCTGGAAAAGATGAACGAGCTGATGCGGCCCGAGGAGATCTTCGCGACGAAGATCCGCGAGGCGGTGCGGCTGGCCGAAAGTCCTGCGCTCGGCCTCGACGTCTTCCGCCATGCGCCGGAAAGCCGCGGCGCGCGCGACTACGCGGCGCTCACCGACGAGCTAGTAAGTACCGGGGTGCTGAATTGACTGGGGGCCCTGCGCGATCAGGCCGATGACGGCTTCGACGTCGAGAGTGTCGACGGCTCGACGCGCGGCGACGGCCTGCTCGCGGCATTCGAGGATCTCGCACTGGACGTACATCTGCATGAGACGCCGCTCGGCGTCGCCTCGCGAGGCCGCCATGATGACGATGTTTTCCACCCGCTGGCCGGAGCGAGTCTTCACATTGAAGCCGTATCGGTTCATCGCGCGTGCCTCCCGCAAGCGTTGAGAATGGCGACCGCTTGCAAGTTGCGTACCGGGCCCGGTCCGGGGCGCGATTGAGCGCCCCGCGATGAGTGGCAGCCCACCCTCGGCCGACGCAGCGCCGCTGCTGGAGGCGCTGCGGCGAATGGGATTAGTAAGCGCTCACCAATCGGTGCCGCTGGTGCCGCTGGAAGGCGGCGTGTCATCGGACATCTACCGCGCCGAATTGCCGTCCGGCCCGATCTGCGTCAAGCGCGCACTGGCGCGGCTCAAGGTGGCGGCCGACTGGCAGGCGCCGATCGGCCGCAATCACTACGAGGTGGAGTGGATGCGTGTGGCGATGGGCGTCGATCCCACGGCCGTGCCCGCCGTCCTCGGCGAGGACGCGGAAGGGGGCGCCTTCGCAATGGCCTGGCTGCCGCCCGACCGGTATCCGGTCTGGAAGGCGCAACTGCGCGATGGCGCGATCGACCCTGCGACGGCCGCAGCCGTCGGTGACGTGCTTGGGCGCATTCACGCCGCAACCGCCGATCGCGCGGACGTCGCCGCGCGCTTTCCGACCGATGCGATCTTCTACGCCATCCGGCTCGAGCCGTACCTCGTCGCAACCGGCCGTGCCCACCCCGACCTCGCGCCTCGCTTCGCCGCGCTGGTGGCGGCGACGCAGTCCAACGCGCGCGTCCTGGTGCATGGCGACTTCAGCCCGAAGAACTTGCTGATCGGGCCCGACGGCCCGGTGATCCTCGATGCCGAGTGCGCGTGGTTCGGCGATCCGGCGTTCGATGTGGCGTTCGTGTTGAATCACCTTCTGTTGAAGGGCGTGTGGCGGCCGAACGGCGCGCGCGCAATATCTGGCATCGTTTGCGTCGCTGGCAAGCGCTTACTTCGATCGTGTCGACTGGGAACCGGTCGACGCGCTGCGAGCGCGGGTCGCGGCGTTGCTTCCTGGCGCTGCTGCTGGCGCGCGTCGACGGCAAGTCGCCGGCCGAATATGTGACCGCCGACGCCGACAAGGCGCGCATCCGCGCGTTCGCGCGGGGGTTGCTGCTGTCGCCGGTCGCGGACCCGAACACAATCGCAGAGCGGTGGCTCACATGACGGGTTCTGAATCCTTGCGGGTCAGGCTTCAGCCTGACGTGACAACCCGGCCGGCTGAAGCCGGCCCCACAGGGATCGCGCCATGAGTGGGACCACGATCGTCGAAGTCCAGGCGCGGCGGGTCTACGACTCGCGCGGGCGGCCGACGGTCGAGGCCGAGGTCGCACTTGCACGGCGGCGCGCGCGGGCGCGCCATCGCCCCGGCGGGCGCGTCGCGGGGGTCGCGCGAGGCCGTCGATCTGCGCGACGGCGGCGCCGCCCACGGCGGCCTCGATATCGCCGCCGCGGTACGCAACGTGCGCACAACGCTCGCGGCGGCGATCGCCGGCGGCGACGCGCGCGACCAGGACGCGATCGACGCCGCGCTGCTCGCCGCCGACGGCACGCCCGACAAGTCGCGCCTGGGCGGCAACGCCATCGTCGCGGTGTCGCTCGCCGTCGCACATGCCGCGGCAAACGCCGAGGGTGTCCCGCTGTGGCGTTACCTCGCCGCCGGCCGGCCGGTGACGTTGCCGCTGCCGGAGATCCAGATTTTCGGCGGCGGCGCGCATGCGGGTCGCCGGCTCGACCTGCAGGACGTGATGGTGATGCCGGTCGGCGCGGCGTCGTTTGCCGACGCGCTCGCGATGGTCGCCGAGATCTATCGCGCGGCCGGCGCGTGGATGAGCGAGCGGGGACGCGTCGCCGGCGTCGCGGACGAGGGCGGCTGGTGGCCGCAGTTCGACACGAACGAGGAAGCGCTGCAGGCGCTCGTCGCCGCGATCGAGCGCGTGGGCTTCACGCCGGGCCGCGATGCCGTGATCTCGCTGGACGTCGCAGCCTCCGAGCTGATCACGCGCGACGGCCGCTATCGGCTCGCGCTCGACAACCGCGAGCTCGATCGCGACGCGCTCGCCGCGCTTTGGCTCGACTGGCTCGATCGCTATCCGATCGCATCGATCGAGGACCCGTTCGCCGAGGACGATGACGCCGGCTGGCGCGCGTTCGCGCGCGACCGCGGGCGGTCGCGTGCAGATCGTCGGCGACGACTTCCTCACGACGAACGCAACGCGCATTGCCGCAGCCGCGCGCGACGCGAGCTGCAACGCCGCGCTGCTGAAACCCAACCAGGCGGGCACGCTCACCGAGACGCGCGCCGCGTTCGACGCCGCTCGCGCCGCCGGCTTCGCGACGATCGTCTCCGCGCGCTCGGGCGAAACCGAGGACGTGTCGGTCGCGCACCTGGCCGTCGGCTGGAGCGCCGGACAACTCAAGGTCGGCTCGTTCGCGCGCGGCGAGCGGATGGCCAAGTGGAACGAGGTGCTGCGCATCGAGGAGGAGTTGGGAGCGGACGCGCGCTTTGCGGGTGCGGCCGCCCTCGTGGGCTACAGGTCGCGCTGACCCACCGGGCCGGGATTTTGCTTGAGTCGCCGGCAGGAGGTCGAGGCGATGTTCTGTCCCCAATGCGGCACCGTCCCTACGCCGGGCGGCAGGTTCTGCGGCAACTGCGGGCTGCTGCTGCCCGTCGTGTCCATCGCAGGCGCGACGCCGAGCACGCGGCGCGACGCGCCCGCGTTCACCTGCAATCGACCGCAGCGACGCGCGCCCCCGCACGCCCATTGATTCCGCGCCTGCATTGACGCTGGCCGTCGTTGCCTGCGTCGTCGCGTTTGGACTGGTGTTCGTGGCGGCCAGCGCTGTCGTGCGCGACCTCGCGGGCGAATCGACGGAGCACAGCGCAACAGCCGAAACGCACAACGCGAAAGCTCCACGGGGCGCCATGGGCGCGCTCCTGTCGGGCAGCGAACGCACCGACCCCGCAGGCGCCGTCAGCCCGCCAACAGGAAGTCCGCCAGTTCGGTGAAACCCGCGCCGGCCTCAGCCGTCGTGACATAGCGGGGCGGCGTCGCGATGCGGTCGAGAAAGCCGCGCACGTTGGCCACGCCGACGGCATTCGGAAAAAAGCCGAACATCGGCGCGTCATTCGGCGAATCGCCGGCAAAGACGATCGTGTCGCGCGTCGCATCCATATCCAGCGCAAACGCCTCGGCGAGCAGCGTGCGCGTCATCGTCAGCTTGTCGTAAGCACCGAACCAGCCGTTGACGTGGATCGAGCTCACCTTTGCGGTGAGGCCGGCGCCTTCCATCAGCGCAACGATGCGATCGACGGCGGCGCGCGGCAACGGCGCGACATCCTCGCAGAAATCGATCGCGAGATCGGTCTCGCGGTAGTGCTGGTCGGACGCGATCGCACAGCCTGGTACCTCGCGCAGGATGGAAGCAGCGATGGTCGCGAGCCGTCGTCCGCTGCGCCGCGCGCGTCGCCTCGTCGACAACGAAGCGCCGCACGAGCGTGCGCCGCACGGCGTCGTGGCGCATGTAGAACGCGCCGTTCTCGCCGACCACGCCGTCGACGGGCCACATCCGCGCGATGTGATCGCACCAGCCGGCCGGGCGGCCGGTGATCGGGATCACGCGCTTGCCCGCGGCCTGCAGCCGCTCCATTGCCGCATAGGCCTTCGCGGTGATGCGCCCGTGCGTCGAGAGCGTGTCGTCGATGTCGGCCAGCACGATGGCGATGCCGCGCCGCACGGCGTCGGGCATCGTCGCGAGCGGCGCAGGCGGCGTAACCCCCACGCTTGCGGCTGATGCCGCGGCGCTGCCCCCAAGGGGGGAGTGGTTCGCACCTTGGGGCGGCCCTGCGGTGCTCGCGGCCGTCACGCGACGGCCGTCGCGTGCGCAGCCATGTAGTCGGCGACGCGATCGCGCGCTTCGCGCGACATCGGCAGGCCGCACTTGGTCCGGCGCCACAGCACGTCGTCGGCCGTGCGCGCCCATTCGTGCGCTCTCAGGTAGTCGATCTCGCGCGCGGTCAGTTGCACGCCGAAGTCCTCGCCCATGTCCGCCGCGCTCTTCGCGTCGCCGATCACGTCGACGGCGCGCGAGCCGTGACGGCGCGCGAGCGCGCGCAGCAGCATCGGCTGCAGCTGCGGATATCGAGCGATGAGCGTCGCCTCCCACCCGGCGCGGTCCTGGTTCGGCAGGTCGCCGCCGGGCAGCGTCGCGTTGCGCGTCCACGGCGCCTTCATCGACGCGAAGTACGGCGCGAGATCGGCGAGCGCATGCTCGGCGAGCTTGCGATAGGTCGTGATCTTGCCGCCGAAGATCGACAGCACCGGTGCGCGCCCGCCGTCGACCGCCTCGCCGAGCGCATCGACCTTGAGCACGTAGTCGCGCGTTACCGCCGATGGATCGTCGCTGCCATCGTCGTACAGCGGCCGCACGCCGCTGTACGTCCAGACGATGTCGCTGCGTGCGAGCGGGCGCTCGAGATAGCCGTTCGCGAGCGCCAGCAGATAGTCGATCTCGTCGCTGTCGATCTTCGGGTCGTCGTAGGCTTCGACGGCGACATCGGTGGTGCCGATCAGCGAATAGCGGTCCTGGTACGGAATGACGAACACGATCCGGTTGTCGGCGTTCTGCAGGATGTACGCGTGCGCTTCGTTGTGCACGCGCGGCACGACGATGTGGCTGCCCTTCACGTGCCGCACGTCCTCCTTCACCGGTCCCGTGGACACGCTGGCGAGCACGTCCTTCACCCACGGACCGCCGGCGTTGATGAGCGCACGCGCGCTCACTTCTTGCGTGCGGCCCGCGGTGTCGAGCGTCGCGCGCCAGACGCCACCATCGCGGCGCGCGCGCACGAGCCGCGTCCCGACGCGGATCCGCGCGCCGCGCGATTGCGCATCCTGCGCATTGATCACGACCAGTCGGGCATCGTCGACGCGCGCGTCGGAGTAGACGAAGCCGCGCGTGAAGCGTGGCTTCAGCCCGGCGCCCCAGCGCTCGCCGGCGAGCCGCGCGCCGAAGGAACGCGGCAGCGTCATCCTGCCGCCCAGGCGGTCGTACAGGAACAGCCCCGCGCGGATCATCCACGCCGGCCGCAGATGCGGTTCGTGCGGCAGCACGAACGCGAGCGGCTCGATGATGTGCGGCGCGACCTGCAGCAGCACCTCACGCTCGGCCAGCGCTTCGGCGACCAGTCTGAACTCGTAGTGCTCGAGATAGCGGAGCCCGCCGTGGATCAGCTTCGTGCTCCACGATGAGGTGTGCGCCGCGAGATCGTCGCGCTCGACCAGCAGCACCGACAGGCCGCGCCCCGCCGCGTCGCGCGCGATCCCGGCGCCGTTGATGCCGCCGCCGATGACGAGGAGGTCGTAGGTCTCCATGGGCCGCGGAATTGTAGCGGATGCGTTACGATGAAGCCCTTGCGTCCACGGGTCCGCCCCCATGAACATCGTCCCCGAAATCGCTGGTCTCGACACCGAGATGCGCGGCTGGCGCCACCACCTGCATGCGCACCCGGAAACCGCCTTCGAGGAGGCAGCGACGTCCGCGTACGTCGCCGACAAGTTGCGCTCGTTCGGCCTCGACGTCCATACCGGTCTCGCCAAGACCGGCGTCGTCGCGGTGTTGAAGAACGGCCGCTCCGACGCCGCGATCGGCCTGCGCGCCGATCTCGATGCGCTGCACATCCACGAGCAGTCCGGGGTGCCGCACGCGTCGGTCAACCCCGGCCGGATGCACGCCTGCGGCCACGACGGTCACACGACGATGCTGCTCGCGGCCGCGAAGGCGATGAGCGCGCGACGCAACTTCGACGGCACGCTGTGCTTCATCTTCCAGCCGGCCGAGGAGAACGAGGGCGGCGGCCGGGTGATGGTCGAGGAGGGGCTGTTCGACCAGTTTCCGGTCAGCGCCGTCTACGGCATGCACAACTGGCCGCGAATGCCCGCCGGCACGTTCGCGACACGCGCGGGACCGCTGATGGGCGCGTACGACATCTTCGAGATCGTCGCGACGGGGAAGGGCGCGCACGCAGCGATGGCGTACCAGGGCAAGGACCCGATGCTGTTCGCCGCGCACGCGATCAACGCGCTGCAGACGATCGTGTCGCGCAACCTGCACCCGCAGGACGCGGGCGTGGTGAGCGTGACGCAGGTGCATGCGGGCGACACGTGGAACGTCATCCCCGAGCAGATCGTGCTGCGCGGCACCGTGCGCACGTTCAAGAAGGACGTGCAGGACCTGATCGAGCGGCGCATGCGCACGCTGGTCGACGGCATCGCGGCGATGTTCGAAATGACGGCCACCGTCCGCTACGAGCGCCGCTACCCGGCAACGGTCAACAGCGAAGTCGAGACGGCGCATGCGACGCGCGCCGCGGCGGCGATCGTCGGCGCCGCCAACGTCGACACCGACCCCGTCCCCGAGATGGGCAGCGAGGATTTTGCGTTCATGTTGCAACAGCGCCCCGGCTGCTACGTGTGGCTCGGCGCGGGGCATGGCCCCGATACGCCCAACATCCACAACCCGCGCTACGACTTCAACGATGCGGTGCTGCCGATCGGCGCGAGCTACTGGGTGACACTTGCCGAGCAGCAGTTGCCGCGCGCTGCGGCCTGACGCCAGCACGGCGGTGCGCACCGTTCCCTACGATCCGTCGCAGCGCGCGCTCTTCCAACCCGAGCTCGGGCCGACGGTGTTCGTGCCGGGCGCTGCGGTCGCGCCGGCGCTCTTCGCCGCGGAATGCGCGCGCCTCGCGTACAAGAAATTCGACCGCGACCCGGCGGCGCGCGATGAAGTCGTGGCCGCGCTCGCCGGCGTGGGGTACGGCGACGTCGCGTTCTTCAGCGTGGAGGGCACCGACGCGTATGCCGCCATGCATGCAGCAGGCGGAGCGGTCGTCGTCGCGTTTCGCGGCACCGAGCAGGATCCGAAGGATCTCGCGACCGACGCGCGCTTCGTCAAGGTCGCGTGGCCCGGCGGGGGCAGGGTCCACGGCGGTTTCGCGACGGCGATCGAGCATGTGGCGCCCGCGCTCACCGCGTGGCTGTCGACGCATCCCGGACCCGCGCTGTTCACCGGTCACAGCATGGGCGGCGCGCTTGCGTGCCTCGCAGCCTCGCGCGCGACGCCCGCGCGCCTCGTGACGTTCGGCTGTCCGCGCGTGGGTGACGCTGCCTTCGTCGCGACGCTCGCGCGCGTGGCGGTCGAGCGCTACGTCGACTGCTGCGATGTCGTGTGCCGCGTGCCGCCCGCGGCGTTCGGTTTCGTGCATCCGGTCGCGCCCACCTACATCGACGCCGACGGCATCGTGCACACCGACCTCGCGACGATGGATGTTCGGGCCGATCGCCGGCGCGCGCGGGACGAGTACCTGCGCGCGCACGCCCTCCACTTCCTGACCAACCTCCCGTTCCGCGACCTGGCCGATCACTCGCCGATCAATTACGTCTTTCCGCTGCAGGCAGCAACTCCGGCCGGCTGAAGCCAGCCCCACAAGGATCGCTGCCGCTTCGCCCCCCTTGCAGGTCAGGCTTCAGCCTGACGCAGCTAGCCCGGCCGGGTCATCGCCTTCGGATCGACCCAGCGATCGAAGTCCTCGGCGCTGACGAGGCCGAGCTTCAGCGCCGCCTCGCGCAAGCTGAGGTGCTCGCGATGCGCGCACAGCGCGATCTTCGCGGCGTTCTCGTAGCCGATGTGCGGGTTGAGCGCGGTCACCAGCATCAGCGAACGCTCGACGTTCGCTTTCAGGTTGGCGTGGATCGGCTCGATCCCGCGCGCGCAGCGCTCGTCGAACGAATTGAGCGCGTCGGCGAGGAGCTCGATCGATTCCAGCGTGCCGTGCAGCATCACGGGCTTGTAGACGTTCAGCTGGAAGTTGCCCTGCGAGCCCGCGAACGCCACGGTCGTGTCGTTGCCGAACACGCGCGTGCACACCATCGTCAGCGCTTCGCTCTGCGTCGGGTTCACCTTGCCCGGCATGATCGACGAGCCGGGCTCGTTGTCCGGGATCGAGATCTCGCCCAGGCCCGCGCGCGGGCCGCTCGCGTGCCAGCGCACGTCGTTGGCGATCTTCATCGACACGATCGCGAGCGTGCGCACGGCCGCGCTCGCGTTGACGATCGCGTCGTGCGCCGACAGCGCCGCAAACTTGTTGACCGCCTCGGTGAATGGCTTGCCGCTTTCCTTCGCGATCGCCGCCGCGACTTCGCGGCCGAACCGCTGCGTGCGCATTGAGGCCGGTGCCCACCGCGGTGCCGCCGAGGGCCAGCGGATAGAGTCCGTTGCGCGCGTACTCGATTGCCACGATGGCATCGTCGAGCTGCGCCACCCAGCCACCGATCACCTGGCCGAGCGTAACGGGCGTGGCGTCCATCAGGTGCGTACGGCCGATCATGACGACGTCGACGAACGCGCGTGACTTTGCGTCCAGCGTAGCGCGGAGCGCCCGCGCCGCCGGCAGCAGGTCGCGCGTCGAGCTCCTCGACGGTCGCGATGTGCATGACAGCCGGAAACGTGTCGTTCGACGACTGCCCGCGATTCACGTCGTCGTTGGGGTGAATGGGCTTTTTCGAGCCGACGACGCCACCCGCGAGCTGGATCGCGCGGTTGGCGATCACCTCGTTGGCGTTCATGTTCGACTGCGTGCCGGAACCGGTCTGGAACACGACCAGCGGAAACTCGGCGTCGAGCTTGCCGTCGATCACTTCCTGCGCCGCGCGCTCGATCAGTGCCGCCTTGTCGCGATCGAGCTCGCCGAGCGCCGCGTTGGCGCGCGCCGCGCATTTCTTCAGCAGACCGAACGCGCGGATCACCGGCCGGCCCCACTGGAAGCGGCCCACACCGATCGGGAAATTGTCGATCGAGCGCTGCGTCTGCGCGCCCCACAGGTGCTCTGCGGGGACGCGCACTTCGCCGAGCGCGTCCTTCTCGACGCGGAATGAATCGCTCATGCCCGACATGCTACCCCTCACCCGCCCTCCGGGCACGCTAGCCGCGTGCGCGCTGATCGCGCAGTCTGCAATCGGGGTCAGGCGGGCGTGGCGGCCCGGGTGCGTGGAAGCTTGCGGCGCGCGGGCGGCAACGCCTTGCGTGTAGAAACCTTGCGCGCCCCGCCGTTCACCGCCGCGGTCGCCGGCACCAGCTTGCGCAGCTCGCCGATCATCGCGCGCTGGCGGTCGTCGAGATGCGCGTCGCTCTCCAGTGCGTCGAGCAGCGCACGCAGCTTGCGCCGCTCGGCCGTGCCCGGAATCAGCGAGGGTAGCGAGCGCTTGGCAAGCGCGGGCTCGAACTCGACGACGATCGTCTCCTCGTGCATCAGCCGGCGCATGTCGTCCTCGTCCAGATGCCGCAGGATGCCGGTGGGATCGAGCAGCGACCGCGTGCGCGCCATCTGCGCGAGATTGCGCTTGCCGCCGCCGGCCTTGGCGATCAGCATGCCGGTGCGCACGACCGCCGCGGGCAATCCGCCCTTGTCCATCTCGTCCAGCACCTGGCGCACGGCAGGCAGCGCGCGCGGATCGAAGCGCGTCTTGCGTCGAATCTCCTCGCGCTCGTCGGCCATGTGCAGCGACAGCATGTTGCCGTAGACCTCGAAGAACAGCGCCTCCGACATCGCGTCGCGCAAGTCGCGATACAGGTCGAGCGACGCGCTCATCGCGCTCGAGAACATCTGCTCGCCCTTGAGGAGATCGTTGTCGGCCCCGCGCTGCACGCGCTGGCGCTTCACGAGGTCGGCCGCATGGGGCAGCGCCCAGAGCCACGGATTCTTGTCCGACACCGACCAGTGCTTGACGCGCAGCGGATGGAAGTCGCGCGCAACCTTCGCGAACCACTCGGGTGTCAGCGCCCGCACGAACGGACGCGCGAGCAGCGAATACGCGCGCTCGAGGAGCTCGGACAGCGCGGCCACGGCCTCGAACGGCTTCTCGTCGACGCGGTTGTATTTCTGCAGCGTGCGCAGGTCCTCGACCTTGCGCTCGCGCAACGTCACGTCATAGGTGATCTCGCCATCGGCGCCGTGCTGCTCCTCGATATGCATGCCGTACAGGCCCGGCGGCAGCTGCTGGATGTATTTCAGCACTTCGACGATCTGCGCGTGCTCCTTCTTCGCGACCTTGCCGGACACGAAGATGCCGAGATGCCCGATGTCCTCGTGGATCAGCCCGACGATCGTCTGGCCGTTCGCCTTGATCTCCTCGGTCGACTGATAGATGTCGGCGATCCAGTTGAACGCCTGCTGCGGCGGCGTGATGTTGTCGCCCATCGACGCGAACACGATGATCGGCTGCTTGATCGACTTCAGGTCGAAGTAGCGGCCCGGACCGAGGCGCGCCTCGCCCGCCGCGAGCTTGTTGCCGACGAAGAGGTTGTTGGTGATCCAGCGGATCTCCTCTTCGTTCATCAGGTAGAACCCGCCCCACCAGCGCTCGAACTCGAGGAAGCGCTCCGGCTCCTCGTCGATGTTGGCGAACAGGTGGTACCACTTCTCCCAGATACGTGTTCGCGGGGTTCAGGTACTCGAAGTTCTGCACCAGATATGCGCCGTCGAACTTGCCGCCGCCCAGATCGCTCGCGAACAGCGACACCCAGGTGCCGCCGAGGAGGCCGCCGGCGTAGCGCATCGGGTTGTCGCCGTCGTTGCCCGACCAGTACGACATCGGCGCGCCGTTGATCACGAGCGGTCCCGCGATGTCGGGCCGCGCCGCGGCGAGCATCATCACCGCCCAGCCGCCCTGGCAGTTGCCGACGATCACCGGCTTCTGGCTGTCGCGGATGACGCTCGGCGACGATGCGGATGAACTCCGCTTCCGCGTCGGTGATGTCGGCGAGCGTCTGGCCCGGTTCGGGGTCCGGGTAGAAGATGACGAAATAGACCGGGTGGCCGGCCTTGAGCGCCACGCCCACCTCGGAATCCTCCTTGAAGCCGCCGATGCCCGGACCGTGGCCCGCGCGCGGATCGACGATGACGAACGGCCGCTTGCGTGTCGTCGACTTCGACGCCGCGCGGCGGAATGATCCGCACCAGCGCGTAGTTCGCCGGCCGCTCGTAGCTGCGCGCGTCGGCGATCAGCTCGTACTTGTACGCGCAGCACCGGCGGCTTGCCGGCGGCCTCATGGGCGAGCCACTGGTTGCCCGACTGGCGCAGCGTGTCCCAGAACAGCACGGCGCGCTGCGCGAAGTCGATCTGGTAATGCGCGCACTGCCGCCAGGCTTCGAGCGGCGTCTTGGGCACCGGCGCGCGCTGGGCGAAGTCGCCGTAGCGCGGCGCGCATCCGCTCGACGTAGCGCTCGCTGGCGGTGCGCAGCCGCCGTTGCACCACGTCGCTGACGGCGCGGGAGATGTTGATCGATCGGTCGATGGTGCGGTTCAGGTCGGCCATGGCAGTCCGGGTTCGGCGCGGCAATTTGCTGCGATGCAGCATTGTACGCTCGCGCCGGACGCTTGGCGTGAATTCGGCAGTACGAACAACAAGGGCGGCTCGTGGCCGCCCTCGTCGCTCGCCGCGATGCCGCGTATTACGCCCGGTGCCGCATCTTGCGGATCGCCTCGAGTTGCGCCATCGCCGAGGCGAGCTCGGCTTCGGCCGTTGCGATCTCTTCCTTCGACGTCTTGTTCTGCATCGCTTCTTCGGCCGCCCGCTTCGCTTCGAGCGCCTTCACTTCGTCCAGGTCCTTCGCGCGGATTGCCGTGTCGGCGAGGACGGTCACCGCGATGCGGCTGGACTTCGAGGAAGCCGCCCTGGACGAAGAGCAGCTCCTCCTCCGCGCGATCCGGCACCTTGATGCGCAGCGCGCCGGGCTTGATCTGCGTGAACAACGGCGCGTGGCGCGGGTAGATGCCGAGCTCGCCCTCGATCCCGGGCAGCACGATGAACTCCGCCTCGCCCGAGTAGATCTGCGATTCGACACTGACGACGTCGACGTGGATCGTGTTGGCCATGATGTTCCGCCCGTTGTTACTGCAGCGTCTTCGCCTTCTCGAACGCTTCCTCGATCGCGCCCACCATGTAGAACGCCTGCTCGGGCAGCGCGTCGCACTCGCCGTTGACGATCATCTGGAAGCCCTTGATCGTGTCCTTGAGCGGGAGCAACTTGCCCGGCGTGCCGGTGAACACCTCGGCAACGCTGAACGGCTGCGACAGGAAGCGCTGGATCTTGCGCGCCCGCGCCACCGCGAGCTTGTCTTCCGGCGACAGCTCGTCCATGCCGAGGATCGCGATGATGTCGCGCAGTTCCTTGTAGCGCTGCAGCGTCGCCTGCACGCTGCGCGCGGTCTTGTAGTGCTCGTCGCCGACGACCAGCGGATCGAGCTGGCGCGACGTCGAATCGAGCGGATCCACCGCCGGGTAGATGCCGAGCGCGGCGATGTCGCGCGACAGCACAACCGTGGCGTCCAGGTGGCCGAATGTCGTGGCCGGCGAGGGGTCGGTCAGGTCGTCGGCCGGCACGTACACGGCCTGGATCGACGTGATGGAGCCCGTCTTGGTCGACGTGATCCGTTCCTGCAGGCGGCCCATTTCCTCCGCGAGCGTCGGCTGGTAGCCCACGGCCGACGGCATCCGGCCGAGCAGCGCGGACACTTCGGTGCCGGCCAGCGTGTAGCGGTAGATGTTGTCGACGAAGAACAGAATGTCCTTGCCTTCGTCGCGGAAGCGCTCGGCCATCGTGAGGCCGGTGAGCGCGACGCGAAGGCGATTGCCGGGCGGCTCGTTCATCTGGCCGAACACCATCGCCACTTTGGAGTCGGCGAGGTTGTCCATCTTGATCACGCCCGCTTCCGCCATCTCGTGATAGAAATCGTTGCCCTCGCGCGTGCGCTCGCCGACGCCGGCAAACACCGACACGCCGCCGTACGACTTGGCGATGTTGTTGATCAACTCGAGCATGGTCACCGTCTTGCCAACGCCGGCGCCGCCGAACAGGCCGATCTTGCCGCCCTTGGCGAACGGGCACATCAGGTCGATCACTTTGATGCCGGTCGGCAGGAGCTCGACGGAAGGCGCCAGCTCGTCGAACTTCGGCGCGAGCTGATGGATCCCGCGCCGCTCGTCCGTCTTGATCGGGCCCTGCTCGTCGATCGGGCGGCCGAGCACGTCCATGATGCGGCCGAGCGTAGCGGGGCCGACCGGCACGGCGATGCCTTTGCCCGTACCCGCGACCTTCATGCCGCGGCGCAGGCCGTCGGAGCTGCCGAGCGCGATGCAGCGGACGACGCCGTCGCCGAGCTGCTGCTCGACTTCGAGCGTCAGCCCCTTTTCCGCGAGGCCGCCGTCGTCGCCGGTGTTCTCGAGCGTCAGCGCGTCGTAGATCTTGGGCATCGACTCGCGCGGAAACTCGACGTCGACGACCGCGCCGATGCATTGAACGATGGTTCCGTGGCTCATGGTGATTTCCTGATCAGCGTTTCAATTCGTTGCTAGACGGCAGCCGCGCCGCCGACGATCTCGGAGAGTTCCTTGGTGATCGCCGCCTGCCGCGTCTTGTTGTAGATGAGCTGCAGCTCCTGGATGATCTTGCCGGCGTTGTCGGTGGCCGCCTTCATCGCCACCATCCGCGCCGCCTGTTCCGAGGCCTGGTTTTCGTTGACCATCTGGAACACGATCGCTTCCATGTACCGGCGCATCATGCCGTCGAGGAGCTCGCGCGCGTCCGGCTCGTAGAGGTAATCCCACGCGCCGTCCGACATCTCGACCTTGCGCACCTCGCCGGTGGGCGTCCGGTACTGGTCGGGAATCGGCACGATGCGCCCGTGACGCGACTCCTGCCTCATCGTGTTCACGAACGTCGTGTAGAACACGTGGATCTCGTCGACCTCGCCCGAGAGGTACTTGTCGATCATCACCTTCATCGGACCGACCAGCTTGTCGACGTGGAC
Source organism: uncultured beta proteobacterium (assembly GCA_963851465.1). Lineage (GTDB taxonomy): Bacteria > Pseudomonadota > Gammaproteobacteria > Burkholderiales > Casimicrobiaceae > VBCG01. The sequence goes on along the minus strand of CAWKPJ010000009.1, from coordinate 1,057,676 downwards.
GCGGTCGCCGAGCTGCACGGCGGACGACACGATGTTCGCGCCCAGACGCTGCAGGAAACCGAGGCCTTTGCTACCGATGACGACGTAGTCGACCTCGAGGCCCTTCGCGCGCCACTCCTTGTGCTGCTGCGTGACCATCCGCAGAACGTTGGTGTTCAGGCCGCCGCACAGGCCCTTGTCGGTGGTGACCAGGATCACGCCCACGCGCTTCACCGTCTCGCGCGGGGAGAGGAACGGATGCTTGTACTCGGTGTTCGCCTTCGCGATGTGCATCACGATGTTGAACGTCTTCTCGAGATACGGACGCGTGGCGCGCATGCGCTCCTGCGCCTTCTTCATCTTCGAGACCGAGACCATTTCCATGGCCTTGGTGATCTTGCGCGTGCTTTGCACGCTCTTGATCTTGTTCCGGATTTCTCTTGAGCCTGCCATCGCGCCACCCGGCTAGAACGTTCCCGTCTTCTTGAAGTCCTCGATCGCCGCCGCGAGCGCTTTCTCTTCGTCGGCCGACATGTCCTTCACCGACTCGATCTTGTCCATGATCGCCGCGTACTTGCCTTTCATGAACTGGCGCAGCGACGCCTCGAACGCCAGCGCCTTGTCGACCGGCACGTCGTCGAAGTAGCCGCGGTTCACCGCGAACAGCGTCAGCGCCATCTCGCTGACCTGCAGCGGGTGGTATTGCGGCTGCTTCATGAGCTCGGTGACGAGGCGGCCGCGGTCGAGTTGCTTGCGGGTGGCTTCGTCGAGGTCGGAGGCGAACTGCGCGAACGCCGCGAGCTCGCGGTATTGCGCGAGTGCAAGCCGCACGCCGCCGCCCAGCTTCTTGATGACCTTCGTCTGCGCCGCGCCGCCCACCCGCGACACCGAGATGCCCGCGTTGATCGCGGGCCGGATGCCGGCGTTGAAGAGATCGGACTCCAGGAAGATCTGGCCGTCGGTGATCGAAATCACGTTGGTCGGCACGAACGCGGTCACGTCGCCCGCCTGCGTCTCGATGATCGGCAGCGCGGTGAGCGATCCCGTCTTGCCCTTGACCGCGCCCTTGGTGAATTTCTCGACGTAGTCCGCATTGACGCGCGCCGCGCGCTCCAGCAAACGCGAGTGCAGGTAGAACACGTCGCCCGGATACGCTTCGCGGCCCGGGGGGCGGCGCAACAGCAGCGACACCTGGCGATAGGCCCACGCCTGCTTGGTCAGGTCGTCGTAGATGATGAGCGCGTCCTGGCCGCGATCGCGGAAGTACTCGCCCATCGTGCAGCCGGAGTATGGCGCGATGTACTGCATCGCCGCCGATTCCGACGCGTTCGCCGCGACGACGATCGTGTACGCCATCGCGCCCGCCTCTTCGAGCTTGCGCACGACGTTCACCACCGTCGAGGCCTTCTGCCCGCACGCGACGTACACGCAGGTAAGGTCCTTGCCCTTCTGGTTGATGATCGTGTCGACCGCGACGGCCGTCTTGCCCGTCTGCCGGTCGCCGATGATGAGCTCGCGCTGGCCGCGGCCGATCGGCACCATGGCGTCGATGGCCTTCAAGCCCGTCTGCACCGGCTGCGACACCGATTGGCGCGCAATCACGCCCGGCGCGACCTTCTCGATGACGTCGGTCATCTTGGCGTTGACCGGGCCCTTGCCGTCGATCGGCTCGCCCAGCGAGTTCACCACGCGGCCGATCAGCTCGGGGCCGACGGGCACCGCGAGAATGCGGCCCGTGCACTTGACGGTGTCGCCCTCGGTGATGTGCTCGTATTCGCCCAGAATCACCGCGCCGACCGAGTCGCGCTCGAGGTTCAGCGCGAGACCGAACGTGTTGCCCGGGAACTCGAGCATCTCGCCCTGCATCGCGTCGGACAGACCGTGGATGCGGCAGATGCCGTCGGTGATCGAGACGACCGTCCCCTGCGTGCGCACCTTCGCGCCCGTGTCCAGGTTCTGGATCTTCGCCTTGATCAGTTCGCTGATTTCGGAAGGGTTCAATTGCATGGCTGCTCCGCGAGCGAAATTGGGTTTCTGTGGTTCAAGCGCGCAACTGCGTCGACATCGCGGCGAGCCTGGCCTGCACCGAGCCGTCGATCACTTCGTCGCCGACCGACACCCGCGCGCCGCCGATCAGCGCACGGTTCTCGACCACCGTCGTTTCGATCTTCTTCTTGAAGCGCTTCTCGAGCGCAGCAGTGAGTTGCGCGAGCTGAGCGTCCGAAAGCGGGTAGGCCGTTTCGATCGTGGCCCGGGCAACACTCTCCGCCTCGTCCTTCAGCGTGTCGAAGGCCGCCTGGATCTGGGGCAGGAGCTTGATCCGGTCGCTCTCGATCAACACGCGCAGGAAGTTGCGTCCGTCGCCGGACACGCGCTCGCCCGCGATCGACAACAGCAACGATTCCTTGTCGCCGGCCGACAGCTTCGGATTGTCGAGCGCCGCGCTCACGCGCGGATCCGTGACGACCGTCGACGTGAAGCGCAGCATCTGCGACCACACCGGCAGCGCGTTCTGCTCGCGCGCGAGCTCGAACGCCGCTTCCGCGTAAGGCCGGGCGATGGTGGCGAGTTCGGCCATTGCGGTTCCGCTAGAGCTGCTTCTCGATCGACGCCAGCAATTCTGCGTGCGCCTTCGGATCGACTTCGCGCTGCAGGATCTTGGACGCTCCCGCGACCGCCAGATCGGCGACCTGGTTGCGCAGCTGCTCCTTCGCGCGGGCCACGTCCTGCTCGAGCTGGGCGTGCGCCGCGGCGATGATGCGGTCGGCTTCCGCTTTGGCCTCGCCCTTGGCTGCGTCGACCGTCTCGGCGCGGAACTTCTCGCCCGTCGCGACGATCTCCGCGGCCTTGCCCTTGGCTTCGGCCAGCATGTCCGCGATGCGCTTCTCGGTATTGGCGAGCTCCTTGCGGCCCTGCTCGCCGGCCGCGAGGCCGTCGGCGATCTGCTTCTGGCGGGAGGCGATCGCCCCCATCAGCGGCGGCCAGATGAATTTCGCCGTGAACCAGATGAAGGCGGCGAACGCGGCCGCCTGCATGAACAGCGTCAGATTGATGTTCATCGTCGTATTCCTGTCGAGCCCTCGACTACCGCCGCCGGACCCCCGCCTGCGCGGGGATGACGCGTACGGATCGCGTCACTTCAGGCCGGCGGGGATCAGCGGGTTGCCGAACGCAAACAGCATCGCGAGGCCCACGCCGATGATGAACGACGCGTCGATCAGGCCGAGAAGCAGGAACACCTTTGCCTGAAGCTGCGGCATCAGTTCCGGCTGCCGGGCGGCGCCTTCCAGAAAGCGCGAGCACATGATGCCCACGCCCACGCACGCGCCGAGCGCGCCCAAACCGATGATGAGACCGATGCCGATGCCGGTGTAGCCCTGAATCTGCGCGATCAATGCCAGCTTGTCCATTTGCCTTTCCTTTCGTGGAGCGGGGACTTGAGAGTGTTGCCGGAAAACGGGCCTCAGTGATGCTCGTGCGCCATCGCGATATACACGATGGTGAGCATCATGAAGATGTACGCCTGCAGGAGGACGATCAGGATGTGGAAGATCGCCCAGCCCAGGTTCAGCACGCCGCCGAAGATCGTGCCGATCAGCCCGGTCGACGCCCACAGCCCGAGCAGCAGGAAGATGATCTCGCCGGCGTACATGTTGCCGTACAGCCGCAGCGAGTGCGACAGCGGCTTCGACAGGTATTCGACGGCGTTGAACAGCAGGTTGAACGGCCACAGGAACGGGTTCGACCCGAACGGCGCGCAGAAGAGCTCGTGGATCCACCCGCCCAGCCCCTTGACCTTGATGCTGTAGAAGATCATCAGCGCGAACACCGAGAGCGCCAGCGCGAATGTCGTGTTGATGTCGGCGGTGGGCACCAGCCGGAATTCGTGGAAGCCGAGCGCGCCGAGGCCGTGGGCCATGATGTCGACCGGCAGGAAATCCATCGCGTTCATGAATACGACCAGCACGAACGTCGTGAGCGCGATCGGCGCCACGATCTTGCTCGGGCCGTTGTAGATCCCCTTGACCTGATCGTTGACGAACTCGACGGCGAGCTCGACGAACGCCTGCGTCTTCGACGGCACGCCAGTGGTGGCCTTGCGTGTCACGAGCCACATGAAGCCGAACGCCAGGACGCCCAGCACGAGCGTGGTGGCGAACGTGTCGATGTGCAGCGTCCAGAAATCGCCGCCCTGGCCGACCGGACGCGCGAAGAACGTCAGGTGGTGCTGGATGTACTCGGTGGGATTTGCGAAAGTGGCCGCCATTGGGGGCTCGTTCTATTCTTGGTCAGTCGCGAACAACGCCATTCGGAACAGCAGTACCGTCACCACGAAGGCGGCGAAAAACACCGCCATCACGATGTCCTTGTAGCCGGTCAGCACCAGCCAGAGCTGGAGGACGATCACGAGGATCTTGGCCGCCTCGGCCCGGAACATCGTCACCACGGTGCCGCCCGCGGTCGCCGGTTGCGATATCGCCACCACGACAGCGAAGACCACGCAGGCGGTCATGTTGACGACCCCGCCCAACACCGCCGACACCGCTCCGTGCACGCCGGCCCACAGCCCCCCGATGACCGCGATGGCCAGCGTGGCAAGCGCTTGCCATTTCAGAACATTGCGGATCGGCGCGGTCGATAGCGGTGATTTCATCCGCCACAATCCTTCCTGACCGCAGCCGAGCAGGCGATCGAAGCAAACCGATCGATTTTAACTGGATTGGCCCGCCAGCGGCAACGACATGATGCGCTGCAACGAGGCGCTTGGGCGATTACCGCCCGGCCAACCCGTTTCATCACCGCCTTGACGACCATGTTAAGCAAGCCCGTTGCGAGTGCGTTGACCGGCCTCAATACCCGTTCGAATCGTCAGCCTCCCGAAAGCGCGCCGACGATCATCACCGTCGCGCCGGCGTGGATCGGCGTGCGCAGGTCGCGCGTCAGCGCGCTGTCGACGAACAGCTTGATGTGCGGGCGCACGCGACCCTGCTCGTCGATCATCCGGAAGCGGATGCCGGGGTAGGCGCCGTCGAGGCCCGCGAGCACGCCACCCAGGGTGGGCGGCAGTTCCGGCGCCAATACCGGCACGGCGACGAAGACTTCCGCACTACCCGTATAGGACTGCAGAGGCGTCGGGATCCTGACCCGCACCACTGTGGCAGCCTCCGGCGAAGAGCGAGCGCTCACATCGGCCTGCTGCGGCAGGGCGCCGTCATCCCGTTTCCACCGCGTAGACGTGCGGCAGATGCCGTGCGAGGCAGCGGAACGTCCGGCCTTCGTCGCGGCTGCCCCAGATCTCACCCGACGTCGTGCCGAAGTAGAGTCCCGCGGGATCGCGGGCGTCGGCGGTCATCGCCTGGCGCTTGACCGTCCACCACGCCTGCGCTTTGGGCAATCCCTGATCCTGCCGCTTCCACGTGCGCCCGCCGTCGCGCGAGCGATAGACGGCGGGACGCCCGCCCGGCGCGGTGCGCGGCCAGACGCTGGTGCCATCCATCGGGAACACCCACAGGGTTTCGGGATCGCGCGGATGCACGACCATCGGAAAGCCGACGTAGCCGACCGATTTCGGCATCGTGTCGCCGATCTCCTGCCAGCGCTCGTTGGGACGGTCGATCCGGAAGATGCCGCAGTGATTCTGCTGATACAGGCGGTCGGGGTGGCCGCCGGCGAAACGCACGCAGTGCGGATCGTGGCCGTATTCGAGGTCGGGGTTCGGCTGAAAATCGGCGCGCACGCCGCCGTTGAGCGGTCGCCAGTCGGCGCCGGCGTCCGTCGACTCGAACGTGCCGCCGCTCGACATGCTGATGTAGAGATGCTTCGGATCGCGCGGATCGACGAGGATCGAGTGAAGCTTGGGCCCGTCGGGCGTGCCGTCCTGGTCGCCGCCGCACCAGTCCTTGCGCTTCGGGTGCTGGTTGAAGCCGATGACGCCTTCCCATGTGGCGCCGCCGTCCACCGAACGGAACAGCCCCTGCGGCGACGTGCCGCCGTACCACGTGCCGGGCTCCGACGCGTGCCCGGGCGCCAGCCAGAACGTGTGATCGACGACGCGCCCGCTGCCCTCCGTAAACGCTGGCGGTTTCGCGGCTTCCTTCCATGTCTTGCCGGCGTCGAGCGAGCGGAACACGGTGGGCCCCAAGTGCCCCGTGCGCGCCGCGGCGAGGACATTGCGCGCATCGCGCGGATCGGCAACGACGTGATGGACGACGTGCCCAAGGAACTGGGGCCCCGCGAGCTTCCACGCGCTTCGCGCGAGATCGCTGGTCAGCGTCCACAACCCCTTGCGAGTGGCGATCAGCAGGCGGACGCGTTTTCGCGGCCACCGGGCGGGCGGCTTTTTTCGTGCGCGGCATGCGGGATTCTCCTCGCGCCGGTCAACGAGGCGCGGTCGAAGGGCGAAAGCTACGCCGCGCGCGTATTCCGTGCAACCGTCAGGGTTGCAATTGCCGCCGCGCGCTGCGATCCTCCGCGGTTCCACGGCGCATTCACATCGGGTTCCGTGACCCGCCCCATTCGCAAGGAGCGCTCGAGATGACGATCAAGGTCGGCGACAAGCTTCCCGCCGGAACGCTGCAGGAATTCTACGAAGTGGAAAAGAACGGTTGCTCCATCGGACCCAACCCCGTCAAGATGGAAGACCTGACGCAGGGCAAGAAGGTCGTGATCTTCGGCCTGCCGGGCGCATTCACGCCGACATGTTCCGCCAAGCACGTGCCGAGCTACCTCGCGAACTACGACAAATTGAAGGCGAAGGGTGTCGACACGATCGGCTGCGTCTCGGTGAACGACGCATTCGTCATGGGCGCGTGGGCGAAGGACCAGAAGGCCGGCGACAAGGTGCGGATGCTCGCCGACGGCTCGGCCGACTACACCAAATCGCTCGGACTGGAGCTCGACCTTACGGCGCGCGGCATGGGCGTGCGCTGCCAGCGCTTCTCGATGCTGGTCGACAACGGTGTCGTCAAGACGCTGAACATCGAGGCCCCGGGGAAGTTTGAAGTGTCCGACGCGGAGACGATGCTGAAGCAGTTGGGGTAGTTGGCTGCAAGGCTGAAGCCTCGCCCTACAAGTGATGCTGCCGCGTGGTCCTTGTGGGTCCGGCTTCAGCCGGACGGTCGTCAGCGCAGCTTCGCGATGATCCCGTCGAGCTGCTCCAGCGTCGAATAGCGGATCACCACGCGGCCGGCGCCCTTGCGGCCCGGCTCGATCCGCACCACCGCCCCGAATTTTTCGGCCAGATCGTTTTCGAGCCGCGCCGTATCGGCGTCGTAGCGCGGCTTCGCCTTGGCGCGCGCCGCGCGCTCGGTCGGATTCGCGAGCGTGGCCACCAGCCGCTCGGTTTCACGCACCGACAGCTGTCCGTTCACGACCCGCGCCGCGGCGCCCACCTGCTGCGCCTCCGGCAGCGCGAGCAGCGCACGCGCATGGCCCATTTCGAGCGCGCCCGACAGCAGGTACTCCTGCACCGGCTTCGCGAGCGACGTCAAGCGCAGCAGATTCGATACCGCGCTGCGCGAGCGACCTACGGCCTTCGCGGCCGCGTCGTGCGTGAGGCCGAGCTCGTTGATGAGCCGCGACAGACCCTGCGCCTCTTCCAGCGGATTGAGATCCTCGCGCTGGATGTTCTCGACGAGCGCCAGTGCGAGCGCAGCGTTGTCGGGGACCGCCTTCACGAGGGCCGGTACCTCGCGCAGTCCGGCCTGCTGCGCCGCGCGCCAGCGGCGCTCGCCGGCGATGATCTCGAAGCGCGAGCCGTCGACGGGACGCACGAGAATCGGCTGCATGATCCCCTGCTCGCGGATCGAATCAGCGAGTTCGGCCAGCGAAGTCGCATCCATTCGCGTGCGCGGCTGATACTTCCCCGGGCGAATGCGATCGATCGCGATCGTCTGCAGCGCTTCGCCGCCGGCAGGCGCCGCGTCGTCGGTGCCGGCGAGCAGCGCGTCGAGGCCGCGGCCCAGTCCCTTCGGTCGGATCATCGTCGCATCCCTTGTGCGTTCTGGCGGGGCGACATGCGCTAGAGCGACGGCGATTGCGGCGGCGGCGCCGCGGGCGGCGCGCCGTCGGCCGGTGCGCCGTCGGGCGCGGTCGCGTTCGGGGTCGTGGCGTGCGTCGGCAATCCGCGCGCTTCCATCCGTCGCATCATTTCGCCGGCCAGCGCCAGGTATGCGAGCGCGCCCTTCGATTTCTGCTCGAGCTTCATCGCCGGAATGCCGTGCGACGGCGCTTCGGCGAGCCGGATGTTGCGCGGGATCACTGTCCGGTAAAGCTTGTCGCCGAAATGCTTCTCGAGCTCCGCCGCGACGTTCAGCGCCAGCGTGTTGCGCGGGTCGTACATGGTGCGCAGCAGGCCCTCGATCTCGAGCTTCGGATTCAGATGCGCGCGCACTTTCTTGATCGTCTGCACGAGATCGGAAAGCCCTTCGAGCGCGTAGTACTCGCACTGCATCGGGATCAGCACCGAATCCGCCGCGCACAGGCCGTTGAGCGTCAGCAGCGACAGCGACGGCGGGCAGTCGAGCAGGATGAAATCGTAATCGCCGGACACTTCGTCGATCGCCGATTTCATCTGCTGCAGCGCTTCGGCGAGTGCGTCCTTGAGACGCGTTTCGCGCTCGGGAAGGTCGACCAGTTCGACTTCGGCGCCGGCGAGCTCGCGATTTGCGGGAACGAGGTCGTAGCCGCCTTCGGGCGACCTGGTGCGTACGTCGGCGATGCGCCGCTCGCCCAGCAGCACTTGATACACAGTGTGCGGCAGCCCGCGCTTGTCGACGCCGGAGCCCGTCGTCGCATTGCCCTGCGGATCGAGATCGACAATCAGCACGCGACGCTTCATCGCGGCCAGGCTCGCCGCGAGATTCACCGACGTGGTCGTCTTGCCGACGCCGCCCTTCTGATTGGCGACTGCGATGATGCGCGTCATGCGCGCGCTGCCGTCCGGTGCATGAAGATCAGGTGACGCGCGGCATCGAGTCCGGGCACGTCGAGCTTCGGCGCGGCAATCACGGCGATGTCGGCGGGCAGCTCGGCAATCTCTTCGTCGGGATGCACGCCTTTCATCGCGACGAGCAGTCCGTCGGCCGCGAGATGACGTGAAGACGTTTCAGCGAACGTGCGCAGATCGGCGAACGCGCGCGAGATCACGACGTCGAACGGCGCTGCAGGCACGTAGTCTTCGATGCGCGTCGCGGCCGCGGTGACGTTGGAGAGGCCCAGCTCGGCGGCGGCCTGCGCGAGGAAGGTCGCCTTCTTGTGACTCGAATCGACGAGCGCAACCGTCCACTGCGGCCGCGCGATTGCAAGCGGGATGCCGGGCACGCCGCCGCCAGCGCCGACGTCGAGCAGACGCAGCTGCGCGCGCTGCGGCAGATGCGGCATCACCGCGAGCGCGTCGAGCAGATGGTGCGTGATCATCCGCTCGGGCTCGCGAATCGCGGTCAGGTTGTACGTGCGGTTCCACTTCGCGAGCAGCGCGACGTACGCGTCGAGCCTCGCGCGCGCGCCGTCGGGCAGGATCACGCCAAGCGCGCGCAGGCCTGCGGCAAGCGTGTCCTCGGTGCTACGGAGTGCCGGCCCTGCGGCGGTCATGCGGAGCGCACGGCGGGAGCGCGCTCGCCACGCTTCAGATGCACGAGCAGAAGCGAGATCGCGGCCGGCGTGATGCCCGAGATGCGCGTCGCCTGCCCGATCGTCTCCGGCTTGTGCGTGTTCAGCTTCTGCTGCACTTCGATCGACAGGCCGCGCACGCCGCGATAGTCGAGGTCCATCGGCAGGCGCGTGTCCTCGTGCGCGAGCCGGCGGTCGATCTCCACCTGCTGCCGTTCGATGTAGCCGGCGTACTTGGTGGAGATCTCGACCTGCGCCGCGACGATCTCATCCGTCACCGGCACACCCGCGCCGGGCAGCGACATCAGCGATGCGTAGGTCACGCCAGGCCGGCGCAACAGATCGGCGAGCGCGTATTCGCGCTCGAGCGGCTGGCCGAGCACGCGTTGCGCGTCGTGCGTTGCGACGATCTGCGGATCGACGTACGTCGCTTTCAGCCGTTCGCACTCGCGTGCGATGGCGTCACGCTTGCGCGCGAACGCGTCCCAGCGCGCGTCGTCGACCACGCCGAGGCGACGGCCGTGCTCGGTCAAACGCAAATCCGCGTTGTCTTCGCGCAATTGCAGACGATACTCGGCGCGCGACGTGAACATCCGGTACGGCTCCGAGACGCCGCGCGTGATGAGATCGTCGACGAGCACGCCGAGATACGCTTCGTCGCGACGCGGGCACCAGCCGTCTTCGCCGGCGACGAAGCGCCCTGCGTTGATCCCCGCCAGCAGGCCCTGCGCCGCAGCCTCTTCATAGCCCGTCGTCCCGTTGATCTGTCCCGCGAAGAACAGGCCCGCGATGGCTTTCGTTTCGAGTGTCGCCTTCAAGCCGCGCGGATCGAAGTAGTCGTATTCGATCGAATAACCGGGCCGCAGGATATGGGCATTCTCGCAACCGTGCATCGAGCGCACGAGCGCCAGTTGCACGTCGAACGGCAGCGACGTCGAGATGCCGTTCGGATAGATCTCATTGGTCGTGAGGCCTTCGGGCTCGAGAAAAATCTGATGGCTGTCGCGCTCGGCAAAGCGCACGACCTTGTCCTCGATCGACGGACAGTAGCGTGGGCCTACGCCCTTGATCACGCCGGTGAACAGTGGCGATCGATCGAGCCCCGCGCGAATGATGTCGTGCGTGCGCGCGTTTGTGCGCGTGATCCAGCATGGCACCTGGCGCGGGTGCAATTCGCGCGTGCCCATGAACGAGAACACCGGCGTGGGAACATCGCCGGGCTGAGTTTCGAGCGACGAGAAATCGATCGTGCGGCCGTCGATGCGCGGCGGCGTTCCGGTCTTGAGTCGGCCGACGGGCAGTTGCAGTTCGCGCAGCTTTGCGCCGAGCCGCTTGGCGGGCGGATCGCCGGCGCGTCCCGCTTCGTAGTTTTGCAGGCCGACGTGGATGAGGCCCGAGAGGAACGTGCCGGTCGTCAGCACGACGGCGTCCGCCTGGAAGACCAGGCCGATCTGTGTGACGACGCCGGTGACGCGCGGCGCGCCGCCGGATTCATCGATCGTGAGGTCGTCGACCGCCTGCTGGAACAGCGTCAGGTTCGGCTGCGTTTCGAGCCGATGGCGAATCGCCTGCTTGTAGAGCAGCCGATCCGCTTGCGCGCGCGTTGCGCGTACCGCCGGCCCCTTGCTCGAGTTGAGCGTGCGGAACTGGATGCCCGCCTCGTCGGTGGCAATGGCCATCGCACCGCCGAGGGCGTCGACCTCCTTGACGAGGTGTCCCTTGCCGATGCCGCCGATCGACGGGTTGCACGACATCTGCCCGAGCGTTTCGATGTTGTGCGTCAGCAGCAGCGTGCGCCGGCCCATCCGCGCGCTTGCGAGCGCGGCCTCGGTGCCGGCGTGACCACCGCCGACGACGATGACATCGAATGATTTGTCGAAGTACATGAAAATAAACGGATATTGCAAATCTGGCGATTCTGCCCATGCATCGCCGCAACCAGCGAATTCGCAACGCAATTATATACGTGACAAATGCAGGTGGCGCGGCCCCGATTGTAACCCTTGGAGCGGCGCAACAAAAACGGACGCCTAGCGGCTGAGCCAGTACGAGCCGAACGCTCGCGCAATACCGTAGAACGCACCAGTCAGAATCGCGGCTGCTACTACGCAGGCGAGTATTTCAAGCACCAGAGCGCTGCGACGACGCTTGGGCGGGTCCGGCTTGTCGGTGGGCTCCATTGCGGCCGTCCTGCGGGGCGCCGCATTGCGGGTGACACGCAAGGGCGCGAATCATAAGACCACGCCGAAGTCCGCTGCGCCTGTGCGCTAGCGGACATATGGCGAAATAAGCAGGAGCATTTCCCGATGGACTATGTCTCGGGCTTGTTGGGTTTGGTGGGCCGCTTGGGTTTCGCCGCTGGAGAGCCGTGCGGGTTCGGTGGCGTATTCAGCATCCGCCAGAGGACTTCGTCCTCGGCCGGGACCGGATCGGGTGGGCGGTTTGCTGTCATGACGTGTTCCTGGCTGTGGCGCGGGAGCCGAACCGAACGCCCTTGTTCGGTCACATGGCTTCGCGGATGCGATGCGTCATGAACCAAGCGGTCTTGTAGGTCACGCCAAGCGTGCGGTGGAGCTGATGGCTGCTGATGCCCTGCTTGCTGGAGCACATCAGATGCGTAGCGAGCACCCACTTGTGCAGAGGGACTTTGCTGCGCTCGAACACTGTGCCGACCGTGACGGAGAACTGGGAGCGGCAGTCGCCGCAGAAGTACAGGCCCGCACGATGGGATTGACCTTGGAGAAGGCTATTGCGCTCTACGCCACCGCAATGCGGACAAACCGGGCCATTCGGCCAGCGTATGGCTTCCAGATGGCTGCGCGCTGCGTCGTCGTCGGTGAAACGTGCTTCTGAAAGATTCGCTTGCGCCATATTGCCTCTGATGCGAGTGCATTTTGGCCCAAGGAACTGCGTGTGTAAAGTATATAAGTGCGGAATCTCACACGGTCGCTCGCTCTGGCTCTTAGGCCGTTTCGCCCAACCCTGGCTGTTTCACGTGGAACATCTGCACGGCCTCACCCACTACTCAGCGTGTGAGTACGCGTCATGCCGTCAGCGGGACTGCGGGCTCGGTGTTTCACGTGGAACAATGGTCCGGTCCGGTCGCGCGTTCCCGGCCATTTAGAGCCGCCCGCCAAAGTTCGAGTTATCTCCACCTAAGTGACCCGGGTTCGGCCTTGACGCGCCGCCCGATTTCTCCTACCGTACACGGGCAGTCCACAGAAGGAGAAACCATGCGCAGATTGCTCGGCACGATAGCGATTTCCGGTGTGTTCGCGGTCAGCGGCGCAGCATGGGCCTGCGGCGATACCGCACACAGTCACGATGACAGCTTCGCCCAGATGACCAAGCCAGAACCGGTCGCAACGGCGGCTCCCGTCAAGAAGGCTTCAGAAACGCAACAAGCGGCGCAGAAGGTCGACAAACGCACTGCCAAATCGCCTCAGCCGGCGGCAGCGCCCGTCAAGGTCGCGGCCCGGACGGTCGAGTAACGATCAGCAATCGCGCGCCAGCGCCATCTCCGGAAAAGCCCGCTTTTGCGGGCTTTTCTGTTTTTCGGGCGGTGCGATCACGGCGCTGTCGGAGGTCCGGACGAACCCCGAACGATCAGGCGCGCCACCAGAGGAGCGCGATCGACAGTACGGCCGGCCAAACGCGCGAGCAGTTGATCGGCCGCCGCGAGTCCCGCGTCTGCCACGGGAAGCCGCAGCGTGGTCAGTGCCGGCCGGGCATAACGACACCATTCGACGTCCCCGAAGCCTGTGACCGAAACGTCGCGCGGGACCGCCGCCCCAACGTGTTCGCAGCCGTTGACGACCGCCACCGCGGTCACATCGTCCGCGCAGACAATCGCCGTTGGCGACAAAGATTGGCGGACCAGGTGGCTCGCCGCCTCGGCGGTCATTTCGAATGTGGGCACCACAGGCGACACTTCGATCACAGAGATCCCGGCGAGCGCACCGATAGCCTGCTGCAGAGCCGCGTGGCGACTCAACCACAACGCCGAATTGGCCGCCGGGCCGCCGAACACAGCGAAACGCCGGTGGCCAAGGCCGTGGAGGTATCGAGCCACCGTCATCGCCGCGCGCGTGAAATCCATGCTTATGCAGTTGGAGTTCGATGCGAGGCTATCTGCGGCAATCTCGATGCACGGGATCTGCCGGCTCTCCGCCAGCGCCCGCACGTCGGCCGAGTCAGCCCCGACCGACACAATCCCCTCGACGCCGAGCGACAGGAGTTTGCGCGTCTGCTCCGCGGCTTCCGTCGGACCGGCGACCGCTACGGCAAGCAAATAGCCGGACGCTCGCAGACCCGACTCGAGGCCGGCAAGGATGCCATCGTGCAAGCCATCCGCCAGACACGGAACCACGACGCCGATGATCCCCGAGCGTAGCGAGGCGAGTGCGCGTCCGGCGCCATTCCTGACGTACCCGAGTTCGGTGACGGCCTGGGCCACGCGATCGCGCAGCTCGGGCCTCACCTGCTCCGGCGCGTTCAGCGCGCGCGACACCGAGGCGGTGGAGACGCCGGCAGCCTTGGCCACATCGCGTGCCGTTGCAATGATGCCTCCGTCGAGAACCCGCCGCTTGAGCCGGCGCGGTCTCGATAATTCGCGGTCGCTCTTGGGACCAGTCAGCGCATCGGGCAATCGATCTACTCCTCACTGTCGCCGTCACTAAGTAAGCGTTTGCAGTAAACGCTTACTGCAAGCGATTGCTGTAACCGCTTGCAAAGCACAGAAGAAGTGTACGTCAGGGATGCGGACCGCGCAATGCGCAACCGAACGCAACGCGCCTAACCGAACGCAACGCGCCTAATTGCCGCCGTCGTCGTTACACGTCATCGGTCGGAAGCAGGGTGTGGTGGTGCGCCCAATATCCGACGACGCAGCAGCGGCCGGGCCGATCAGCCTTGCAGCCGTTCGCCGAGTCGCTGGCGCTCTGCGCTCAGCGCAGCGGGGCGCTTTGCACCGAGCTTGTCGAACAGCGAATCGTGCGAAGCAAGCTCGCGCTGCCACTGCACCACATCGATGCCCATCACCGCCTCGAACCGCTCCGCATCGAAATCGATGCCGCGCCAATCGAGATCGCCATACGACGGCATCAAGCCGAGTGCAGTTTCGTTCGCCCGCGCGCGGCCGCCGCAGCGATCGACGATCCACTGCAGCACGCGCATGTTCTGGCCGAAGCCCGGCCATACGAATTTTCCATCCGCACCCTTGCGGAACCAGTTGACCGAAAAGATTCGCGGCGGATGGGCGACGCGCGTTCCCATTCGCAGCCAGTGCGCGAAATAATCGCCGACGTGATAGCCGCAGAAGGGCAGCATCGCGAAGGGATCGCGGCGTACTTCGCCGACCACGCCTGCGGCCGCTGCGGTCGTTTCCGACCCCATCGTCGCCGCCTTGTAGACGCCTTCCTCCCAGCTTCGCGCTTCAGCGACGAGCGGCACGGTGTCCGAACGGCGCGCACCGAAAATGAACGCCGAGATCGGCACGCCCGCGGGGTTGTCCCATTCGGGATCGAGCGACGGACATTGCGTCGCCGCGACGGTGAAGCGCGCATTCGGATGCGCCGCCTTGCGGCCGCTCTTGCCATCTTCGGGCGTCCACGACTGACCCTGCCAGTCGGTGAGATGCGACGGCGCAACTTTGGTCATGCCTTCCCACCATACGTCGCCGTCGTCGGTCAGCGCGACGTTGGTGAAGATCACATTCGCGCGAAGCGTCTCCATCGCGTTCGGGTTCGATTCGTACGAAGTGCCCGGCGCAACGCCAAAATAACCGGACTCCGGATTGATCGCGTGGAAGTAGCCGTCGGCGGCAGGCTTGATCCACGCAATGTCGTCGCCGATCGTCGTGATCTTCCAGCCCTCGAGTTCGCGCGGCGGGATCATCATGGAAAAATTCGTCTTGCCGCATGCGCTGGGGAATGCTGCCGCGATGTAACGCTTCTCGCCGGCGGGCGAGGTGACGCCCAGGATCAGCATGTGCTCGGCGAGCCAGCCTTCGTCGCGCCCCATCGCCGACGCAATGCGCAGCGCCAGACACTTCTTGCCGAGGAGTGCGTTGCCGCCGTAACCCGATCCGAAGCTCCAGATCTCCCGCGTCTCGGGGAAATGCACGATGTACTTGTGGTCGCGATTGCACGGCCACGGCACGTCACGCGTACCGGTCGCGAGCGGCGCGCCGACCGAATGCACGCACGGAACGAACGCAGCGTCGCTACCGAGAACGTCGTACACCGCCCGGCCCATCCGGGTCATCGTGCGCATGCTCACGACGACGTAGGGACTGTCCGTAAGTTCGACCCCGAGTTGCGCGATCGGACTGCCGAGCGGACCCATCGAGAACGGCACGACGTAAAGCGTGCGGCCCTGCATGCAACCATCGAATAGGCCGCGCAACGTGCGCCGCATGTCCGCCGGCGAGACCCAATTGTTGGTCGGGCCCGCATCGTCGGCTGATTCGCTGCAGATGAACGTGCGATCTTCGACTCGCGCAACGTCGGTCGGATCGGACAACGCGAGATAGCTGTTCGGGCGCTTGGCGGGATTGAGCTCGCGCAGCGTGCCCGTCGCGACCATCTCGCCGCACAGCCGGTCGTACTCGGCCGCGCTACCGTCGCACCAGACGATGCGCTCGGGGCGAGTCAGCGCGGCGACTTCGCGCACCCATCCCAACAAGCGCGTGTGACGAACGTAATTCGGCGCTCCGACAGACGCCGCGAGCGTGAAGAATGATTCAGGTTGATTCATCGAAAGCAGGCTCACGTAGCAATGAAATATGTGTTCGCGCCGAACCGCTGCGCGAAGGGGTCGGCGAATCTAACATGGCAACGTCATTCGCCGGAACCCTGTGCCCAACGGCCCAGTGGCCTGACCGATTTTTTGCAGACCACAAACTTGACGCGGCGTGTCACTTGCCGATGCAGAAACGCGAGAATATTTCTCCAAGCAAATCGTCTGCCGAAAACTCGCCGGTAATCGCGGCCAGCGCCAGCTGCGCGCCGCGCAATTCTTCGGCGAAGAGCTCGAGCGGCGGCGGGATGGCCACGAGGCTGTCGGCAGCAGCGGCCAGATGAAGTTCCGCATCGCGCAGCGCAGCCACATGGCGCGCTCGCGCGAGGAAGGCATCTTCGGTCGCGCTCTCCAGGCCGGCGTGCGCGCGCATCGCCCCTTCGAGCAGTTCGATGCCCGCGCCGGTGAGCGCCGACAGCCATACATGCGTGCGCGCGGACCCGCCGTCGTCGCGCTGCTCGACCCGCGCCGGCATCGCGGCGAGATCGGCCTTGTTGTGGACAACGACGCGCGGCAACGCCGGTGGAAGGCGCGCCAGCAGCGCGCGATCCGCCGTCTCGAGCGCATCGACCGCGGCGCGCGCATCGACGATCAGCAGCGCCAGATCGGCGCGCTCGACCGCCGCCCACGTGCGGTCGATGCCGAGTCGCTCGATCTCGTCGGCCGTGTCGCGCAAGCCCGCCGTGTCGACTACGTGCAACGGGATGCCGCAAAGCTCGATCTGACGCTCGACGGTGTCCCGCGTGGTGCCGGGAATCGGCGTCACGATCGCCGCCTCTTCGCGCACCAGGCGATTCAGCAAGCTCGACTTGCCGACATTCGGCCGGCCGATCAGCACGACGGTGAGCCCGTCACGCAGCCGTGCCCCCGACTTCGCGCGCGTGAGCAACTGCGCGAGCCGCGTGCGCAACGCGCCGAGCTTGCCCGCCGCGTTGTCCGCGCGCAGGAACTCGATGTCCTCGTCGGGAAAGTCGAGCGTCGCCTCGGTGAACATCCGCAGCTCGATCAGTGCGTCGACCAGGCCGCGGATCTCGCGCGAGAACGCGCCCGCAAGGCTGCGTGCTGCGGCGCGCGCGGCCGCGGCGGTGGACGCTTCGATCAGGTCCGCAACACTTTCGGCCTGCGCAAGATCGAGCTTGCCGTTGAGGAACGCGCGCTTGGTGAACTCGCCAGGCTCCGCGAGACGGGCGCCCAGCGCGACGCAACGCGCGAGCACGAGTCGCAGTGCCTCGGGGCTGCCGTGCCCTTGCAGTTCGAGCACCGTCTCGCCGGTGTAGGAATGTGGCGCAGGAAACAACAGTGCGATGCCGCTGTCGAGCGGCGCGCCCGCTTCGTCGCGAAACGTCACGACGGTAGCCAGCCGCGGCTCGAGCGCCCGTCCGGCGACACCGGCGATGATCGCGTCGAGATTCGCGCCGGAGACACGCACGATCCCGACGCCGCCACGGCCCGCCGGTGTCGCGATGGCTGCGATCGTCGGGGCAACGGAGACGCCGGAGTCGACCATCGGGGTCAGATACGCATTCGTCGCCGAGCGCGACAGGTACCGTTAACCAGTGGAAGTCGAATGCTACGTGGCTGACCGCGAACTCGGGCGTGGGTCAGCGCCGCCTGGCGGCGACGAGCGCGGCTTCCTTCTCCATCACGCGGTTCATGTGCCACTGCTGGAAGATCTGGATGCAGTTGTTGACGAGCCAGTACAGCACGAGACCCGACGGAAAGAAGATGAACATGACGGAGAACGCCACCGGCATGATCTGCATCACGCGCGCCTGCACCGGATCGCTGATCGGTGTCGGCGACAGCTTGACCTGCAGGTACGCCGTGATCGCGTAGACCACCGGCAGGATGAAGAGAGGATCGGGCGCCGAGAGATCGTGGATCCAGCCGATCCACGGCGCGTGGCGCAGCTCGACCGCGGACAGCAGCACCCAGTAGAGCGCGATGAACACCGGTATCTGCACCACGATCGGCAGGCAGCCGCCGAGCGGGTTGATCTTCTCCTGCCGGTAGAGCTCCATCATCTTGACCTGGAGCTGCTGCTTGTCGTTCGCGTACTGCTCCTGCAGCGCCTTCATCTTCGGCGCGACGACCTTCATCTTGGCCATCGAGCGCGCGCTCGCGTGGTTCAGCGGATAGAAGAGGCTCTTGATGATGATCGTCATCACGATGATCGCCCAGCCCCAGTTGCCGAGGATGCCGTGCAGCCACTTGAGCAGCGCGAACAGCGGCGCCGCGAGAATCGTGAAGATGCCGTAGTCGACGACGAGATCGAGGCCCGGTGGCGAGCTTCGCGAGCTGCTCCTGGTCCTGCGGTCCGACGTAGAGCCGCGATTTGACCTCGCCGGTGGCCCCGGGGGCGATCGGCGCGCCGGCGTAGCGCACGCCCGCCGTGTAGAGGCCGCCGTCGAGCTTGGTCGTGTAGAACTGCCGTTGCAGCTTGCTGTCGGGCGGCAGCCACGCCCCGACGAAGTAATGCTCGATCATGCCGACCCAGCCGTTGTCAGCGCTCTTCGTGTACGGGGACTTGCGCGAGGGATCAGCCGCTTCCTTGTCGATCTCGGAGAATTCGATCTTCTTGAACTTGTCGGTCTCGTTGTAGACGACCGGCCCGACGAACGCCGCGGGCGCGAACGAGTTCAGCGTCACCGCCTGCTTGGTGTCGCGCATCAGCTGGAAGTACGCCTCGGGCGTATATGGCGCGCCCGTCGCGTTGGTGACGTCGAAGGCGGCGTCGATGACGTAGCTGCCGCGATGGAACGTGAGCGTTTGCACGACCTTGTCGCCATTCGCGGCGGTCGCCTCGAGCTTGAGCTCGACCTTGTCGGCGCCAGCCGCCAACTCGCGCGGACCGGGGAGCACCCGATAGGTCGTCCTATGGTTCGGCATGCCGTCGCCGATCAGGCCGGCCTGCGCGACGAAGGTGCGCTCGGCGCTCTTCTGGAGCGCGAGATAGGGCTTGGCGGTGTCGTGCGGGTCGCGATGCTTGTCGAGTGCCACCAGCGAGATCACGCCGCCGACCGTGTCGACTTCGGCGGTGTAGAGGTCGGTCTTGACCGTCACGATCTGGCCGGCGGCCGGGGTTGCGGCCGGCGCGTTGCCGGGCACGGCGGCCTGCGAGGGCGCGCCGGTCGACGCGCGCGGCGCGGCCGCTGGCAGGTCGGCGGGTTTCGCGTCGCTCTTCGCTGCGACTGTGGGTACGGGCGGCGGGGGCGCGTGTTCGCGCTGCCACGCCTCCCATAGGAACAGTCCGGAGAACGCGAAGATGACGAACAGCAGAAGGCGTTGCGTATCCATGCGGGCGTTATCGCCGTCGAAAGTGAAGCGCGCGAGAAAGCGCGTCAGGGGACCGGGTCGAAACCGCCCGGATGATACGGGTGGCATCGGCACAGCCGGCGCGTGGCGAGCCACGAGCCGTTGAGTGCGCCGTGCCGTTCGATCGCCTCCCTGGCGTAATCGGAACAGCTCGGATAGAAGCGGCAATTCGCGCCGAGCATGGGGCGCAGCGCGTACTGATACGCGCGCACGGCGGCGATGAGCATCGTTTTCATCCGCGTGGCGCGAGCAGCCGCTGCACCAGGCGCGCACCCTCGGCGACGGCGTCCGGCACCTCGGCCGCCGGAACGGCACTGCGCACGCGGACGATCACGTCGTACGCGTCGAGTGCCGGACGCGCTGCACGCACGACTTCACGCAGCCGGCGGCGCAATCGGTTGCGATCGACCGCGCGCGGCATCGCCTTGCGCCCGATGACATAACCGATACGGCCGATGGACTGCGCGGCCGGCGCTGCGACAAGCTGGAGATAGCGTCCGTCAAGCCGGCGTCCCGCGGCAAAGACCGCCTCGAACGCGCCAGTGCCGCGGAGCCGATATCGGCTCGCGCGCTGCGGGCGCGATTCGGTGGCAACCGTCAGACGGACAGGCGCGCGCGGCCCTTGGCGCGACGCGCCGAGAGCACCTTGCGGCCGCCGACCGTCGCCATGCGGGCGCGAAAGCCGTGCACGCGGGCGCGGCGGATCTTGGAGGGTTGATAGGTGCGTTTCATGATTGTTGTCTGCTCAGTAGTCTGGTTCGGCCAGCGAAAAGCCTTATATTAGAGCGCGTTAGGCATGTACCTGTCAATGCCTGCACCCCACGACCCGGCATGCGGCGCCGGGGCGAGCAGTCACTCGCACCGAATGCCGCGCCGTAGAAGGGCCCGCGCGTGGGCTCGGCCATCGCACCTTCGCCCTGTGGATAACTCCCCTCGGCCCCGCTACAATGGCGGTCAAACGGGCACCGCGGCCAGCGTTCATCGTGTGAAGGTCGAAGGTGCCCGGGCTGTTTTCCGACCCCCCGGAAAGCACCCCATAAGAAGGCCGGAATCCTTGCATTCGACACCCACTCCCGCGGCCTGGGCCGCCTGTCTCGCCGCTTTCGAGCGCGAGCTTACGCCGCAGCAATACGCCACCTGGATTCGTCCGCTCGCCTGTGCGGAACGTGCCGGACGCCTCAAGCTCACCGCGCCCAATCGCTTCGTCCTGCAGTGGGTCAAGGACCGCTTCGGCCCCCGGATCGAGACGCTCGCGCGGGAGGCCACGGGGACCGAGGTCCTGGTCGATTTTTCGGTCGCGGACAGCGCTGCGGCGCCCGCGCCGCAGGCCCCGGCACCGTCCACGCCCGCTGCCCCGGCGCCTGTGGATAGCCCACCGCCCCGGGTGCCCGCTGCCGCCGCAGAACCGTCGTCGCTGGCGCCCCGCGCCGTCCGTCGGCCCGAGCCCGGGGGGCTCAATCCCGGATTCACCTTCACCTCCTTCGTCGCGGGCAAAGCCAACCAGCTGGCCCGGGCCGCCGGGCTGCAGGTGGCCGACCATCCGACCTCGTACAACCCGCTGTTCGTCTACGGCGGGGTCGGGCTCGGCAAGACGCACCTGATCCAGGCGATCGGCCATCAGATCCTGCTCTCGAAGCCCGCCGCCAAGATTCGCTACATCCACGCCGAGACGTACGTTTCCGACGTCGTTCGCGCGTACCAGCACAAGGCGTTCGACGACTTCAAGCGGCACTACCGCTCGCTCGACCTGCTGCTCATCGACGACATCCAGTTCTTCAACGGCAAGAGCCGAACGCAGGAAGAGTTCTTCTATCTCTTCAACACGCTGATCGAGGCGCACAAGCAGGTGGTCATCACCTGCGACAAGTATCCGAAGGAGATCGAGGGCTTCGAGGAGCGGCTGATCTCGCGCTTCGGCTGGGGACTCACCGTTGCGCTGGAGCCGCCCGAGCTCGAAATGCGCGTGGCCATCCTGCTCGCCAAGGCGGCGGGGGCGGGGATGCGCATGGACGAGCAGGTGGCGTTCTTCATCGCCAAGCACATCCGTTCGAACGTGCGCGAGCTCGAAGGCGCGCTGAAGCGCATCCTGGCGTACGTGAGCTTCCACGGCGGCGAGATCAATCTCGCGCTGGCGAAGGAGGCGCTGCGCGATCTCCTCGCAGTCCAGAACCGGCAGATCTCGGTCGAGAACATTCAGAAGACCGTCGCCGACTACTACAAGATCCGCGTATCGGACATGCATTCGAAGAAGCGCTCGCGCGCGGTGGCGCGGCCGCGGCAGGTCGCGATGGCGCTCGCCAAGGAGCTCACCCAGCTGTCGCTGCCGGAGATCGGCGGCAATTTCGGCGGCCGCGATCACACCACGGTGCTGCATGCGTGCCGGCAAATCGCCAAGCTGCGCGAATCGCATCCGGACCTCAACCACGACGTCATTTTCCTGCTTCAGGTGCTGCGCAGCTGACCTGTTCGCAGGGCAGGGTTTTCCCCTTGATCCAGCTGGAAAAGTCGGTGTTCGAGGCGTATAATTTGTGGATTAAGCGTCGTATTCCGGTAGTGCCCAAACGATTCCCAAACCATACACCGCCAGACCCGCAGTTATCCCGCCGGTTTCATCGTCCCCAAGTCGATGATGCGATGGGAAAAGCGCCGGTTGTCCGCCGTTTTCATGGCCCTTATTAACTAGTCCTATTTATTTAAATCGACAATGCAACTGAAACAAGTCGAACGCGACGCGCTGCTCAAACCGCTGCAAGCGGTGGCCGGAATCGTGGAACGGCGCCACACGCTACCGATCCTCGCCAACGTCCTGCTCGAACAGAAGGACGGCCGTTTGCACGTCACGGCCACCGATCTCGAGATGCAGATCACCGCGGTGGCGGAGCTTGACGGCAAGGACGGCCAGTCGACGACAGTGGGCGCGCGCAAGCTGCAGGACCTGCTGCGTGCGTTGCCCGATGACGCGCTCGTCAACGTGGACGCCACCGGCAGCAAGATGACCGTCAAGGCGGGCCGCTCGCGCTTCAACCTGCAGACGCTCGCTGCCGGCGACTATCCGCGCATCAGCCTCGGCACGGAGCAGCTGCAGACGTTGTCGCTGCCGCAAAAGGACTTCCGCTCGCTGCTGAAGCTCGCCGAGTTCGCGATGGCGCAGCAGGACATCCGCTACTACCTGAACGGCATGCTGCTGGTCATCGACAAGGGCTCGCTGCAGGCAGTGGCCACCGACGGGCACCGGCTGTCGTGGGCGAGCATCGCAGTGGCCGGCGACTACGCGCGCCAGGAAGTGATCCTCCCGCGCAAGACGGTGCTCGAACTCTCCAAGCTGCTGGCCGACGACGATGCGCCCGTCACCATCGACATCCTCTCCAACCAGGTGCGTTTCCGTTTCGGCAACGTCGAGCTGGTGTCGAAGGTTGTCGACGGCAAGTTTCCCGACTACAACCGCGTGATTCCGCAGGGGCACACGAAGCTCTTCGTGCTCGATCGCGCCGAGCTCCTCTCCGCGCTGCAGCGCGCCGCCATCCTGTCGAACGAGAAGTTCCGCGGCGTGCGTCTCGTGCTTGCCGATGGCGAGCTCAAGATCATCTGCACGAACAGCGAGCAGGAAGAGGCCGAGGAGCAGCTCGAAGTCGACTATCGCGGCGAAGCGCTCGACATCGGCTTCAACATCACCTACCTGCTCGACGTGCTGCAGAACACCGGCAGCGACAAGGTCGCGCTCGCATTCGGCGACGCCAATTCGAGCGCGCTGGTCACCATTCCCGGCCGCGACGATTACAAGTATGTCGTCATGCCGATGCGCATTTGAGCCACGAAAATAGTCAACGCAAACGCGCACGCAAATGAGCACGGAAGCACCGCAACGAAAGCCACGATGACCCCCGCGCAACAGAAACCCCAGCCCAACGGCGACGATTACGATTCCTCCAGCATCAAGGTCCTGAAGGGCCTGGACGCGGTGCGCAAGCGCCCCGGCATGTACATCGGCGATACGTCCGATGGCACCGGCCTCCACCACATGGTCTTCGAAGTCCTGGACAACGCCATCGACGAGGCGCTGGCCGGATACTGCGACGACATCAAGGTCGTCATCCACGCCGACAATTCGATCTCGGTCGTCGACAACGGGCGCGGCATTCCGACCGACATCAAGGACGACGACGAGGAAAAGCGCTCGGCGGCCGAGATCGTGATGACCGAGCTGCACGCCGGCGGCAAGTTCGACCAGAACAGCTACAAGGTGTCGGGCGGCCTGCACGGCGTGGGCGTGTCGGTGGTCAACGCACTGTCCTCGTGGCTCAAGCTCAAGATCTGGCGCAACGGCAAGATCAACCAGATGGAGTTTCGCGACGGTGTCCCCGTCGCGCCGCTCGCCGTCATCGGTACCACCGACCGCCGCGGTACCGAAGTGCATTTCATGGCGTCGCCGGTCACGTTCAATCGGGTCGAGTTCCACTACGACATCCTGGCGAAGCGCATCCGCGAACTGTCGTTCCTCAACAACGGCACCAAGATCGAGCTCACCGACCAGCGCGACGGCAAGAGCGAGAACTTCGCGTACGCGGGCGGCATCAAGGGCTTCGTCGAGTACATGAACCGCAGCAAGTCCGTGCTGCATCCGAAGATCTTCCACGCGGTCGGCGAGAAGGACGGCGTCACCGTCGAAGTGGCGATGCAGTGGAACGACTCGTACGCCGAGTCGGTGCAGTGCTTCACCAACAACATCCCGCAGCGCGACGGCGGCACGCATCTCACCGGCCTGCGGCAGGCGATGACGCGCACGCTCAACAACTACATCGAGAAGGAAGAAGTCGCGAAGAAGGCCAAGGTCGAGACCACCGGCGACGACATGCGCGAGGGTCTCACCTGCGTGCTGTCGGTGAAGGTGCCGGAGCCCAAGTTCTCGTCGCAGACCAAGGACAAGCTGGTGTCGTCCGAAGTGCAGCCGATCGTGCAGGAAGTCGTCTCGGAAACGCTCGCCGATTTCCTGCTCGAGCATCCGCAGGACGCGAAGATCATCTGCAGCAAGATCGTCGACGCCGCGCGCGCGCGAGAGGCCGCGCGCAAGGCGCGCGAGCTGACGCGCCGCAAGGGCGTGCTCGATGGCATGGGGCTGCCCGGCAAGCTCGCCGACTGCCAGGAGCGCGATCCGGCACTGTGCGAGATCTACCTCGTCGAGGGCGAT
This sequence comes from uncultured beta proteobacterium, assembly GCA_963851465.1. Classification (GTDB taxonomy): domain Bacteria; phylum Pseudomonadota; class Gammaproteobacteria; order Burkholderiales; family Casimicrobiaceae; genus VBCG01. The sequence goes on along the minus strand of CAWKPJ010000009.1, from coordinate 1,032,790 downwards.
TCCGCCGGCGGCTCGGCCAAGCAGGGCCGCGACCGCAAGTTCCAGGCGATCCTGCCGCTGCGCGGCAAGATCCTCAACGTCGAGCGTGCGCGCGACGAGAAGGTCATCTCGTCGCAGGAGATCGTCACGCTGATCACCGCGCTCGGCACCGGCTTCGGCAAGGACGACTACAACGCCGACAAGCTCCGCTACCACCGCATCATCATCATGACCGACGCGGACGTCGACGGCTCGCACATCCGCACGCTGCTGCTCACGTTCTTCTACCGGCAGATGCGCGATCTGGTCGAGCGCGGCCACATCTACATCGCGCAGCCGCCGCTGTACAAGGCGAAGCAGGGCAAGGAAGAGGTCTACCTCAAGGACGAGCACGAGCTCAAGCAGCACCTGCTGCGCGTGGCGCTGAAAGGCGCCGAGCTGACGCCGGGCGCCGGTCTCCCGGCGCTCGCGGCCGAGTCGTTCGGCAACGTGGCGCGCGAATACCTGATGGCCGAAGCGGTGATCGAGCGCCTCGCCCGCGCGATCGAGCCGGTGGCGCTGCGCGCGATGCTGAACGGCGTGCGTGTCGACCTCGACACGGAATCGGCCGCGGACACGAGTGCGGCGGCGTTGCAGGCGGCGATCGACGATCCGGAAGTGAAGGTCGAGGCGCGTTACGATGCTGCGACCGAAGTGCGGCGCATCATCATCGTGCGTACGCATCACGGCACGCCGCATGCATCCGCCATCGACGCCGATTTCCTCGCGAGCGGCGACGCCGCCCAGATCCGCGCGGCTGCGGATGTGCTGCAGGACCTCGTGCATCCGGGCGCGGTCGTGAAGCGCGGCGAGAAGCAGCAGGCGGTCAAGTCGTTCAAGGAAGCACTCGACTGGCTGCTCGGTGAGGCGCGAGGCAGCGTCGCGATCCAGCGCTACAAGGGGCTGGGCGAGATGAATCCCGGCCAGCTCTGGGAAACAACGATGGATCCCGCCGTGCGACGCCTCTTGCGCGTGCAGATCGAGGACGCGATCACGTCCGACAACATCTTCTCGACGCTGATGGGCGAACTGGTCGAGCCGCGCCGCGACTTCATCGAGTCGAACGCATTGGGCGTGCGCAACCTCGACGTCTGACCCGACGCCGGGGGGGTCGCTTGACCCCGCCCCGTCCACACCGGAGGCGCGCGGTCTACATCACCCGCGCAAGCAATCCGACGCCGGCCATGGCGAGCAGCAGGCTCTTTACTGCCGCGACAACGTCGGGATGGTTCGCCGGCACTCCGGCGCGCGCGCCCGTTTCGACGTCGTCACGTTCGCTCGGGGCGCGGCGCATGAAGGCATAGAGAACCAGCGCGGTCAGCAGCGCACCCAGGCTGGCCGCATGGATTGATGCGCCGACGTGGATCGATAGCCAGAGGCCGATCGGCATCGCCGCGATGGCGCCGGCCAGCAACCGGGGCGGCAGCCGCGCGAGCGGTGAGGATCGCCATCGCCACCGCCAGCGCGAGTTTGCCGGGACGCCGGGCAGGGCCGGGGCCGGAGGGACGCAGTCTCGCCTGGGGGTGCTTACCGATCGCTGACGAACTGGCGCAGCGGGGCAGCCCGGCCGGCCGATCGGCACTTAACCAAAGACCAGTTTGCGGCACCGCCGCAGATCGGTAGAAGTTTGGGGTACCCTACAACTCCGTCATAGTCACCGGAAGGAAGCCCCATGCACGCCCATCGCTCCGTTCTTCGCCCGCTCGCCGCCGCGCTCCTCGCGGCGACCTTGGCCGTTCCCGCCATCGCACAAACCACCGGTGGCGCGATCGTCGGCAGCGCGCCCGGCAGCGTATCCGCGTCCCGCATAGTGACCGCTTCAGCCACCGTCACCGCAATCGACATGGCCACGCGCCAAGTGACGCTGCGGCGCGCCGACGGCAGCACCTTCAGCGTCGTCGCCGGTGCGGAAGTGCGCAACCTCCCGCAGCTGCGGGTCGGCGACACCGTCACGGTCGACTTCTACGACACGCTGGCGCTCGAGCTCAAGAAGGGCGGCACCGGCGCCCCTGCAAGCCGCGCCGACATCCTGTCCGGATCGCGCGCCGAGCTCGGCCAGCGGCCGGCCGGAACCGCCATGCGCGAAACGGTGATCGTCGCCGATGTGACTGCGGTCAACCCGGCGACACAGACCGTTTCGCTGCGCGGTCCTGGAGGCAGGATCGTCAATCTGCCAATCAGGGATCCGGAGCAGTTCCGGCGGATCTCCGTGGGCGACCAGGTGGAAGCAACCTACGTCGAGGCCGCCGCACTTTCCATCACGCCTGCCCCGACACCGCCTCCCGCGATGGCGCCCGTCGCCCCGCCGTGGAGTCCGTGGATGCTCGGCGCCCGCGTCCTCAACATCAACCCGGACGTTAGCTCGTCGGTCTCGGGATTCGAAGTCCAGGACCAATGGACTGGCGAGTTCGACGCGACCTACTTCTTCACGCCGAACCTCGCGGTCGAGGGCAGTATCACCTGGGCCAAGCAGAACGTCAGTTTCAATGGCAACGGCCTCGGCAGCCTCAAGATGATGCCGGTGGTATTCACGCTGCAGTATCACTTCAACGATCTGGCCGCCAACAACCCCGCCTTCTTGAACTTCAAGCCGTACGTCGGCGGCGGCTTCAACTACACCTACTTCTACGAGACCGACCTCGGCAACAACTCCGGGGCATCGGTCAACAACGACAGCTGGGGCGGGGCGCTGCAGGCGGGCTTCGACTACCAGTTTCAACCTCGGTGGAATTTCAACGTCGACGTGAAGTACCTCTGGATCGACAATGACGTGCGGCTCAATGCGACTGGCACGAACGCCAGTTCGCTCGACCTCGATCCGTGGGTGTTCGGCGTCGGCATTCGTTATCGCTTCTGAACGCGCGCGGCGCGGCCACTCTCGCCATTGGTCGCGCCGAGCGGCTGCTCGGCTGCCCGCAGCGCCTCGGCGCGACCCTGTACGGTCGCGTCAGCCCATGTGCGCGCCGCCGTTCACGGCGAGTGTCTCGCCGGTGATGAACGACGACAGCGGCGACGCCAGGTACAGCGCCGCGCCCGCGATGTCCTCGGGTGCGCCGAGACGCTGCAGCGGAAGCGACTTGCGCACGGTCTCCAGCACCTCGGGCGTGTTGAAGCGGTCGTGGAACGGCGTCTTCACCACGCCAGGCGCGATGCAGTTGACGCGATAGCCCTGCGGCGCGAACTCGAGTGCGAGGTTGCGCGTCATGGCCACCATGCCGCCCTTCGCCGCGGCGTAGGCGAATGCGTGCTTGCCCGCGCCGCTCACCCCGGTCAGCGACGAGATGTTGATGATCCGCGCGCCGGGCGCGAAGTACGGCAGCGTCGCGTGGATCGTGTGGAACATGCTGGAGAGGTTGAGCGCGATCACTTCATCCCACAGCGCGCGGTCGAACTGCGCGAACGGCACGCGCCGCACGAGGTCGCCGACGTTGTTGACGAGCACGTCGACGGTCCCGCCGAGTCCCGCGGCCGCCTCCTTCATCGCGGTCTCGATCTCGGCCGGCTCGAGGAAGTTGGCGCGGATCAGCACGGCCTTGCGGCCGGCGCCGCGCACCATTGCGCACAGGTCTGCTCGGCCTCCGCGAGGTTCTTCGTGTAATGGACGGCGACATCCGCGCCGGCCTGCGCGAATCCCACGGCGATGCCACGGCCGATGCCGGTGCTCGAGCCGGTGACGATCACGCGCTGGTCCTTCAGGTCGATGGTTACCATCGTTTGCTCCGTTGACGTTAAGGGTGGGTGGGAACAGGCGCGCCGCTCGCCACGACGCGCTCGGCGAAGTGACACGCGACGACGCGCTCAGTTTGGTCGATGCGGCGAAGCTCCGGTGCGGTTTCGCTGCAGATCGCCTGTGCGTGCGGACAGCGGGGATGGAAGCGGCAGCCCGAAGGCGGGTTGCGCGCACTCGGTACTTCGCCGGTCACGGCGGGCTTGCGCTCGCCGCGCGCAGGGTGGAGCGGCAGCACCGAGTCGAGGAGGGCACGTGTGTAAGGGTGCGCCGGCGCCGCGTACAGCTCACCGGTGCTCGCGACTTCCACAAGCTTGCCGAGGTACATGACCCCGATGCGCGTGCAGAGATAGCGCACGGCGGCGAGGTCGTGCGAGATGAGGATGTAGGTCAGCGCCGTGCGTCCGCTGCAGCTCCTTCAGCAGGTTGAGGATCTGCGCGCGGATCGAGACGTCGAGCGCGGAGACCGGCTCGTCGAGGACGATGCAGCGCGCGCCCGCGACGAGCGCGCGCGCGATGGCGATCCGCTGGCGCTGGCCGCCGCTGAACTCGTGCGGGTAGCGTGCGGCCGCGTCGGCGGGCAGGCCGACGTCACGTCAGCACCTCGGCGCACGCGTTCGCGCACGCCGCGTCGCGCGTCGCGCGCTCGTCGCGATCAGCGGCTCGCCGATGATCTCCCGCACGCGCATCCGCGGACTCAGTGCGCTGGCGGGATCCTGGAATACCGCTTGCAGCGCGCGCCGGTATCGCGCGCAGGCCGTCGCGGTCAGACCTTGGCGAGCTCGCTTACCGTCGAACAGGATCGTCGCCGGCGGTCGGCGTTTCGAGCCGCGCAGGATCAGCTGCGACGTCGTCGATCTTGCCGCAGCCGGATTCGCCGACCAGCCCGAACGCCTCGCCGCGCGCGACGGTGAAATCGACGCCGTCGACCGCGCGCAGCACCGCGCTCGTCGCGGCCGAACAGGCCGGTGGCGGAGCGGGAAGTGCTTCTGCACGCCGTCGCACTTCGATCGAGCGTCGGCACCGGTGGACGCGACGGCGCGCGCTCATGCGGCGCGTCGCCGTGCTGCGACACCGAGCGACGAAGCGAAGACGACCAGCGTGCGCCGTCTCGCTCGGCGCGCCAGCAGCTGACACGGTGGTCGCCGTCGAACCGTTCGCTCGTCGGGATAGTGGCGGCAGCGGTCGATCCGCCGTCGGGCAGCGCGGCTGCGAAGCGGCAGCCCGCCGGGCAATGCGGCGAGATTCGGTGGCTGGCCCTCGATGCTGACGCAGCTCGCGCAGCGGCGCCGTCGACCTGCGGGGACGCAGTCGAGCAGCGCCTCGCGTGTACGGATGCCGCGGCCGTCGAACAGCTCGGCCGTGGCGGCGCCGTTTCGACGATCCGACCGGCGTACATCACGGCGACGCGATCGCACATCCTGGCCACGACGCCGAGATCGTGGGTCACGAAGATCATGCTGGATGCCGGACTCGCGCTGCAGCGACTTCAGCAGGTCGCAGGTACTGCGCCTGCACCGTCACGTCGAGTGCCGTCGTCGGCTCGTCGGCGATCAGCAGCGCCGGATGGCATGCGAGCGCGATCGCGCCGGCGCACGCGCTGGCGCATGCCGCCGCTCAGCGCGTGCGGATAGTCGAGCAGACGCGATTCCGCGTCCGGAATGCGCACGCGCCGGAGCGCGTCGACGACCGCGGCGCGCAGCGCACCGCCGCGACAGGCCTGCGATGCAGCGCGATGGTCTCCGCCGACCTGGTCGCCGATGGTGAAGGCGGGGTTGAGGGAGGTCAGCGAGTCCTGCAGGATCATCGAGATCCGCGTGCCGCGGATCGCGCGCATCTGCGTCGCGCTGACTTCGCGAGCAGGTCCTCGCCCTCGAAGCAGGATGCTGCCGCGCGTGATGCGCGCCGCTCGCGGGCGGCAACAGGCGCAGGATCGACGAGGCACGTCATCGATCTTGCCCGAGCCCGATTCGCCGACGAGCCCCAGGATCTCGCCGCGGCGGACGTGGAAGCTCGACGCCGTCGACCGCCGGCACCAGCACCCTGGTGCGGTGACGAAGCGACGTCTGCAGATCGATCCGACTTCGAGCAGCGCGTCGCTGGCGCGGTCGCGCCGTCACACCTGCTTCAGCATCGGGTCGAAGCGATCGCGCAGCCAGTCGCCGAGCAGGTTGGCGGACAGCACGAGCAGCACGATCGCGAGGCCGGGCCACATCGACGACCCACCACGCGGTCTCGATCACGGTGCGGCCTTCGGCGATCATCAGGCCCCACGCCGGCGTGGACGGCGGGATGCCGGCGCCGAGAAAGCTCAGCGTCGATTCGAGCAGCACGACGAAGCCGGCCTGCAGCGTGGCCAGCACGAGCAGCGTCGGCATCGACGTTGGGCAGGATGTGCCGCATGATGATGCGTGTGTGCGGTGCAGTTCGCGATCGCGCGCCAGCGCCACGAAGTCGCGCTCGCGCAGCGCCAGCGTCTCGCCGCGGATCTGCCGCGCGTAGCGCGGCCACAGCAGCAGCACGATGACGAGGATGACGTTGGCGAAGCTCGTGCCCAGCGCGGCGACGAGCACGATCGCGACGAGGATCAGCGGCAGCGACAGTGCGACGTCGGTGAGCCGCATGATCAGCGACGTCGACTGCGCCGCCGAAGTAACCGGCGACGAGGCCGAGCACGGTGCCCATCGACCCCGCGAGGATCACCGCGATCGCCGCCACCGCCAGCGACGTGCGCGCACCGTAAAAGATGCGGCTCAGGATGTCGCGCCCGAGCAGGTCGGTGCCGAGCGGATGCGACCAGTTGCCGCCGGCGAGCCATGCGGGCGGCAACAGCTTGTCGCCGAGGCTGCCTTGCAGCGGCGGATACGGCGCGATCCACGGCGCCAGCAGCGCGATGGCGCACAGCAGGAGGAGCAGCGCGATCGGCACGGCGGGCACGAGTCGCGGCCAGCGCCGTCGCGGCGCGATCGCAGGCAGCATGAGACGCGGCTGTTGTCATCGGCCGTACCGGATGCGCGGATTGAGCCACGCGTAGAACACGTCGACCGCGAGGTTGCCGAAGATGAACAGCGTGGAAAGCAGCAGCACGGTGCCCTGCACCATCGGGAAGTCGCGCTGGCTGACCGACGAGATCAGCAGCTGGCCCACGCCCGGCCACGCGAACACGGTTTCGGTGACGATGGCCCCGGCGATCATCTCGGCGAACAGCAGCACCGAGAAAGTAACGACTGGCAGCAACGCGTTCTTGAGCGCGTGCTTCCAGATCACCTTCCACTCCGGCAGACCTTTGATTCGCGCGAGCTTGATGTACTCGCTCTCCAGCACCTCGAGCATCGCCGATCGCGTGAGACGCATGATCGCCGGCGTCGTCGCCCAGCCCATCGTCAGCGCTGGCAGGATGTAGCTCGCGGCAGTGGTCTTGCCCGCGGCGGGCACCAGCGCCCAGCCACACGGCGAAGATCAGCATCAGCACGAGCCCGAGCCAGAACAACGGCAGTGACTGCCCGAGGATCGCGAAGCTGCGTCCGAGCACGTCGAGCATCGTGCCGCGCTTCACCGCCGCGTAGACGCCGGTGGGCAGTGCGATCAACAGGCTGATGACGATCGCGACGCACCCGAGTTGCAGGCTGGCGGGAAAGCGCGCGGCCAGCACGTCGACGACGGGCCGGCGATAGCGTGTCGAATCACCGAGGTCGCCCCGCAGGGCACGCGCAAGGAAGATGCCGTACTGCTCGGCGAGCGACTTGTCGAGGCCGAGCTGCGCGCGCACGCGCGCCGCGTCTTCCTTCGTGGCCATTTCCGACAGCATCAGCACCGTCGGGTCGCCGGTGAGGCGCGCCGCGTAGAAGACGACGAACGAGACGACGACGAGGCAGACCAGCGACTGGGCGAAGCGCCCGGCGACGAACCTCAGCATCGATCAGCGGCCGTGGGCGCCTTGCGCGGGCGGCGCACGGCAATCCGTCGTCGGCGCGATCGGGCGGGCGCGGCCGGCGCGGGTCGAGATCGCTCGCGCCGTCCGCTCTCCCATCTACTTCGACAGGCTCATCTTGTCGGCGTTGTGCAGGTAGCCGACGGTCACCTGGCCCGGCAGGTTGCTGCCACTCGAATTTCGGCGACGCCGCCCACAGCATGTCGGCATAGCAGATCGAGATGGCCACCGTGTTGTCGTACATCCACTTGGCGGCCTGCTTCTGCAGATCCCAGCGGCGTTCCTGGTCCATCTCGCCGACGGTCTTCTCGAGCAGGCCGTCGAGCTCGGGATACTCGCCGAAGAGTTGCGTGCGCGCCTTGCTGTACGTCACCGTGTAGAGCTGCATCACCGGCTCGTCGAACGCCGGCGTCGGATAGACCCACATCACACCGGCGAGCTTGCGCTTGATCGCCTGGTCCATCAGGTTCGCGTAGTCGCTCGTGCGCTCCTTGACGTCGATGCCGATGTTGCGCCAGTACAGCGCCACTGCCTGCGCGACCGGACCGTTGATCGGGCGCGCCGCGTGCGGCGTCGAGTCGACGATGATCGAGATCTTCGACGGATCGGGATAGCCGGCCTCCGCCAGCAGGCGCTTCGCGGCTGCGGGATCGTACGGGTCGACCTTGAGCGAGGCGTCAAACCCGGGCATGCCCGGGAACGACTGGATGCCCGCGCTGCCGTCGACGCTGCCCATGCCCTGCAGCACCTTGTTGACGATCTCCTCGCGGTTGATCGCGAGCGACAGCGCCTTGCGCACCTTCGCCGCCTTCTCCTTGTCCGGCTGCGCCCACGGAGACTTCGGGTCGTAGCCCTCGCGGTCGGGCAGGTACTGGCCTTCGAGGCCCGCGACCATCTGCATCAGCTTCTCGAAGCGGATCACCTTGAGGTTGGCGGCGCGCACCTTCGCGAGCGAGTCGGAGCCGATTGGCGCGAGGTTGAGCGCCCCCGTCTGCAGCAGCGCGACGCGCGTCGCTTCCTCCGGCACGCCGCGGATGATCAGCGTCTTCGTCTTCGGCATGCCGTTCCAGTACTGCTCGTTGGCCTCGAGGCGAACGAACTCGCCCAACTTGTGCTCGGCGAACATGTACGGTCCGGTCCCGACCGGCTTGCGCCCGGCTTCCTGCCAGCCCACCTTGTCGAAATACTTCTTGCTGACGATCGGGAAGAACGGCGGCGTCTCCAGGAATTTGTAGAGGATCTCCCAGTTCGGCGCCTTCATCTTGAACACGACGCGCGTGGGGCTCACCACTTCGACTTCCTGCACGAAGTTGTTGAACACGCCCTTCATGTCGCTCGTCGAGTCGTCGCGCGTCGCGACCTGATAGCTGAACTTGACGTCCTCGGCGGTGAAGTCGCTGCCGTCGTGAAATTTGACGCCGGAGCGCAGATCGAAGGTCCACGACTTGCCGTCTTTCGACTGCTCCCACTTGGTCGCAAGGCCGGGCGCCGGCTTGCCGGTCTTGTCATCGCGCTCGAGCAGCGTGTTGAAGACGGGGACGATCGCGATCGCGTTCGCCTGCGGGCGCGCGGGCACCAGCCAGTCCTCGGCGCCGAGCGACGGCAGCCCGATCGTGACTGTGCCCTCGGGCTTGGCCTGCGCGGCGGCCACGCCGCTTAGTCCCAACGCGAGCAGCAGCACCAGCCCCTTCGCTATACGACGGTACATGACGACGCTCCTTTGGATGAATGGCGGGACGATGAGGCGATCCGCGGCGCGAACCGGGAGGCCGGCACTGCGCGCAAGGCCATGCGGGGCTCGAAACTCATGCTCGCGACTCGGTTGGCAGCCCGGCTTTGGACTCGGTTCGGAACTGGTTCGGGACGTCAGTTCGGAATACTGGACGTTGTTCGCTATTCCGAATCAAGCTAACGTAGCGGGTAACCCACGTCAAGCGAACGCGAACTGGACGAAGCCGCGACGCCGCCGCGCGTGGGCGTCACGCTGCAGCGTATTCGTCTCGAGCGCGGGATGACGCTGGAGCGGTTGTAGCGCGCGGCCGGCGTGTCCAAGTCGATGCTCTCGGAGATCGAGCGCGACAAGGCGAACCCGAGCATCGCCGTCACCTGGCGACTCGCCAACGCGCTCGGCCTCGGCCTCGACCAGCTGCTCGGCGCCGGGCGGCACACGCCGGCGCCCGTCGAGGTGCTGTCCGCAGACCAGCTGCCGTCGCTCACCTCGACGAACAGCAGCCACGCGCTGCGCATCTTCGGCCCGATAGAGCTCGCCGGCCGTTTCGAGTGGTACGACCTGGCACTCGCGCCGAAGGGCGCGCTCAAATCGGCAGGCCACGATCCCGGCACGCGGGAGCACTTGACGGTGCTGCTGGGCGTGGTCGACGTCGCGGTCGGGGCCTGTGCAAGCGCGTGCGCGTGGGCGAGACTGCGCTACGCGGCCGACGCGCTGCACGAAATCCGCAATGCGGGCCGTTCTACTGCGCGCGGGCTGTTGATCGTCGTTCACGGCTAGGCCCGCGTACGTACCCGCTTGAGCGCGCCAGCCCGCTGTCGCGACATCGGGACAACCGCGGACACGGTGCACGACCCTGAACCTCACGATCTCATCGCGTGCTTTTCTCCGGCGGCAGTGTCAATGGCGTCAGACCTTTGATCCGCTATACTTTATTGCCACATCTTCATCCCCCATGACACAACACGACTCGCGTGCCGAGGCGCTTCTCGCGCGCTTCGGCCTCGCCGCCGACCACGCGGGCGTGTGCGTCGGCCCGGATCGATGGCGCGGCGACGGCAGCACGATCGTCTCCGTCAATCCCGCGAACGAGCGCACGATCGGCCGCGTCACGAGCGCGACGGCCGGGGACCTCGACGCCGCGATCGCATCGGCGCATACGGCTTCGCGCAGCTGGCGCGACGTGCCCGCGCCGCGCCGCGGTGAAGCGGTGCGCCAGTTCGCGATGCTGCTGCGCGAGCACAAGGACGCCTTGGGCTCGCTCGTCGCGCTCGAAAACGGCAAGATCAAGGCCGAGGGCGATGGCGAAGTGCAGGAGATGATCGACATCGCGGACTTCGCCGTCGGGCAATCGCGGATGCTCTACGGCAAGACGATGCCGTCCGAGCGGCCGCGTCACAGCATGCGCGAGCAGTGGCATCCGCTCGGCGTCGTCGGCGTGATCACCGCATTCAATTTTCCCGTGGCGGTGTGGGCATGGAACGCGATGCTGGCCGCGGTGTGCGGCAACGCGGTGGTGTGGAAGCCTTCGCCGAAGACGCCGTTCACGGCACTCGCGGTGCAGATGCTCGCCAACCGCATCGTCGAGTCGCTCGCACTGCCGCCGATCTTCGCGCTGGCGGTGTGCGACAACGCGCTCGCGCCGGCGCTCGCCGCCGATCCACGCGTGTCGCTCGTGTCGTTCACCGGATCGTCGGCGGTCGGGCGCGACGTAGCGCAGACGGTGGCGACGCGGTTCGGCAAGACGCTGCTCGAATGCGCAGGAAACAACGCGATCATCGTCACGGCGGACGCCGATCCGGATCTCGTCGTGCCCGCGGTGATGTTCGGCGCGGTCGGCACCGCAGGCCAGCGCTGCACGACGACGCGCCGGTTGATCGTCGCGCGCGAGCGCCACGACGCGATCGTCGCTCGGCTCGCCGCGGGTTACGCGCAGGTGCGCATCGGCGATCCGCTGGACGCGGCGACGCTGATGGGACCGCTGATCGACGCGGCGGCGGTGGAGAACTATCGCCGCGCGCTCGCCGAGGCGAGAGCCGCCGGCGGCACGATCGTCTGCGGCGGCAGCGTTCGGCCGGGCCCGGGGTTCTGGGTCGAGCCGACGATCGTCACCGGCCTGTCGGCGCAATGCGACGTCGTGAAGCGCGAGACCTTCGCACCGATCCTCTACGTGACGCCGTTCGACGCGCTCGACGATGCGATCGCCGAGAACAATCGCGTGCCGCAGGGATTGTCGTCGGCGATCTTCACGCGCGATGTGCGCGCCGCCGAGGCGTTTCTCGCCGGATCGGGCAGCGACTGCGGCATCGCCAACGTGAACCTCGGCACGTCGGGCGCCGAGATCGGCGGCGCGTTCGGCGGCGAGAAGGAAACCGGCGGCGGCCGCGAATCGGGCTCCGACGCGTGGCAGAGCTACATGCGCCGGCAGACGAACACCATCAACTGGGGCCGCGAGCTGCCGCTCGCGCAGGGTATTCGCTTCGACGTTTCGTAAGGCGGGCTGCGGTCCCTGTGGGGCGTGCTATTTCGACTTTGCGCGCGCCTTCGTCGCCTTGCGCTTGGCGGTGACGGAGGCACGCGGAGCGGCGGGCGCTCGTCGCGCGGCAGTGGCCGCCGTCGAGCGCGTGGTGGGCTTGCGCGCCGCGCCGGCTGCGGGCTTCCGCGTTCCGCTCGTTGCGGGCTTTCTCCGCGCTGCGGCTGCCGGCTCGCTGGCTTCGGCAGCGGCAGGCGCCTTTGCTGCGCGGGTTCGCGCCGGCGACTTCCTGGGCTTGGTGGCGCCGCCGCTCTTGCCCGCCTTCTCGTCGAGGAGCGCCACGGCTTCCTCGAGCGTGAGCGTGTCCATCTTGTCCTTGTCCGGCAAGGTCGCATTGACGTCGCCGTGCTTGACGTAAGGCCCATAGCGCCCGGCGTGCAGCTCGACCGGCGCCTTGTTCCGCGGATGCGGGCCGAGCACGCGCACCGGCGCTCCGCCGCGCTGCGGGCGGCCCTTGCGATTCGGATCCTTCGGCTCGAACTCGAAGCCGACGCTGCCGTCCTTCTGCCGCGCGAGAAACGCTGAGAACGGCCGACGCGTGCGCGAGCTCACGAACTGCAGCAGATCGGTCTTGCCGGTCGTCAGCAGCTTCTCCATCTGCGCGCGCTCGATCGGCCGCTGGAGGATCGTGCGGCCCGAGCGGAAATCGCAGGTCTTGTCCGGGCCGACGGCACGCTCGCAGACGTAGGCGTTCGGCGTCTCGTACACCTGGTTGCTGCACTTCGGACACGGCCCGAGCGGCGTCTGGCCGGTGAAATCGGGCGCCTCCGCACTGTCATCGTCCAGGCGCGGACCGAAATCGAACTCGACGTCGTTGGCGTCGGTGAGTTTCAGCTTCGCGGAGAACGGACGTCCGATGCGGCTGCGGAAGCCTTCGAGCGGGCCGATCTCGCGCTCGGTCAGCAGCGTCTCCGCTTCCGACGGCTCCAACTGTCGTCCGCCCATGATCTTCCAGAACGCGAAGTCGCACTTGGGATTCACGCACTGGAACTTCTTGTACTTCTCGTGCACTTCGCCGCCGCACTTCGGGCACGGCGAGGAGAGCGTCGCGAAATCGCCGGGGATCGTGTCGCCGTCGAAGTTCTTCGCCTGCGCGACGATGTGCTCGGTCATCTTGACGATGTCCTTCATGAACTCGTCGCGCGCGAGCTTGCCGTGCTCCATCTGTGACAGCCGGAACTCCCACTCCGCCGTGAGCTCGGGCGAGAACAGCTCCGGCACGCCGAGGCCGTGCAGCAGCGTCATCAGCGAGAACGCCTTCGCGGTGGGCTGCAGCTCCTTGCCTTCGCGATGGATGTAGCGTTCCGTGATCAGGCCTTCGATGATCTGCGCGCGCGTCGCGGGCGTGCCGAGGCCCTTCTCGCGCATCGCCTCGCGCAGGTCGTCGTCGTCGATCAGCTTGCCCGCACCCTCCATCGCCGAGAGCAGCGTCGCCTCGGTCAACCGCGGCGGCGGCCGCGTGACGAGCGCGTTGACGTCGACCTTCTCGGTCGCGACCTTCTCGTTCGGCTTGACTGGTGTCAGCGTCGGATCCTCGCCCGCAGCTTCCTTGCCGTACACGGCGAGCCAGCCAGGATTGACGAGCACCTTGCCCTCCGACTTGAACGGCTCGGTCTCGACCCGCGTGATCCGTGTGGTGACGAGGTATTCCGCCGCCGGATAGAACACGGCAAGGAAACGCTTCACCACCATGTCGTAGAGCTTCTGCTCGATCTCGGACAGGCTCTTCGGACGCACGAGCGTCGGGATGATCGCGAAGTGGTCGGAGACCTTCGCATTGTCGAAGATCCGCTTGTTCGGTCCGACCCACTTCTTCTTGAGGATCTCGCGCGCGAACGTGCCGTAGGCGTTCGTCTCGCCGAGGCCTTCCAGCGTCGAGCGCACCGTCGGGATGTAGTCTTCCGGCAGCGCGCGTGAATCGGTGCGCGGATACGTCAGCGCCTTGTGCTTCTCATACAGCGCCTGCGCGAGCGACAGCGTGGTGCGCGCCGAGAAGCCGAACCGGCCGTTGGCCTCGCGCTGCAGGCTGGTGAGGTCATACAGCAGCGGCGAGATCTGCGATGTGGGCTTCGCTTCCTCGGTGACGATGCCGGGCTTGCCCGCGCATTTCGCCGCCAGCGCGCGTGCGTCGGCTTCGTTCCAGATCCGGTCGGCGCGCTGATCGGGGTCGTCATCCTTCTTCTTGAACTTTTCGTCGAACCACCGGCCCGTGTATTCGCCGGCGGCCGCGCGGAAGGTGCCGACCACTTCCCAGTAGTCGCGCGGCACGAACGCGCGGATCTTCTCCTCGCGCTCGACCAGGATCGCGAGCGTGGGCGTCTGCACGCGGCCGACGGTGGTGAGCTGGAAGCCGCCGGCCTTCGAGTTGAACGCGGTCATCGCGCGCGTGCCGTTGATGCCGACGAGCCAGTCGGATTCCGACCGGCACACGGCGGCGTCCGCCAGCGGCCGCATTTGCTCGTCGCTGCGCAGCGTCTCGAAGGCGTCGCGGATCGAGGTGGCCGTCATCGACTGCAGCCACAGCCGGCGAATGGGCTTGCCCGACTTCGCATACTGAACGACGTTGCGGAAGATGAGCTCGCCCTCGCGGCCGGCGTCGCAGGCGTTGATCAGCGCGCTCACGTCCTTGCGCTTCAGGAGCTTCAGCAGGACCTTGAGGCGATTCTCGTTCTTCTCGATCGGCTTCAGCTCGAAGCGCGACGGAATCGCGGGCAGGTGCGCGAACGTCCACTTGCCGCGCTTGACCTCCTCCTCCTCGGGCATGCCGATCTCGAGCAGGTGGCCCACCGCCGACGACAGCACGTAGCGGTCGCTCTCGAAATGATCGTCATGGCGCGCGAATCCACCGAGCGCACGCGCGATGTCCGCGGCGACGGACGGCTTCTCGGCGATGATGAGGCTTTTCACGACGGCGGGGCCTGGACAGCAAAAGGGACGCCGATACTACAGAAGGAGCGGTGACCGGGGCAAGACTACTTTTAGCCGAGCTGCTGCCAACGTGCGCGCCCGCGCAGGCGCGCGCGGCGTCCGCGTGCATGCCTGTGTGTGCGCGCGCTTACGCGCGCGTACGCGAGGAGTCTCGCCCGCCTGAGCGTTGCCAGCGGCCGCCCGGGAGGACGGCGATGCGCCCGTCCAGTTCGAGCGTGGTCAACGCCGCAGCGAGATTCTGTGCGGTCATCGACGTGCGCGCGATCAATTGATCGAGATCGACAGGATCGTGTCCCATTGCGCGCAGCACCGCTGCGTGCGGTCCCGCGTCGCTCGAGTCCGCCGCCGCGCCGGCCCGTGCGGGCGATGGCGGCGTGAGCCCGAGATCCTCGAGGACGTCCTGCGCGGTCTCGACGAGCTTCGCGCCTTCGCGGATCAGCTTGTGCGGACCCTTCGAGAACGGCGAATGGATCGAGCCGGGGATGGCGAACACGTCGCGGCCCTGCTCGCCCGCGAGGCGCGCGGTGATGAGCGAGCCGGACGAAAGCGTCGCCTCGACGACGAGCACGCCGCGCGCAAGCCCGGACAGGAGGCGGTTGCGCTGGGGAAAGTTCTCCTTGCGCGGCGGTGTCCCCGGCGGAAACTCGGCAATGATCGCGCCGCGCTCGGCGATCGCATGCGCGAGCTCGCGATTGCGCGCGGGATAGACGCGGTCGGGCCCGGTGCCGATCACGGCGATCGTCGAGCCCGCACCATCGAGCGCGCCGCGATGCGCGGCGGTGTCGATGCCGAGCGCCAGCCCCGAGACGACCGTCACGCCCGCCGCCGACAGCGCGCCGGCGAATGCGAGCGCGTTGTCGATGCCCTGCGGCGTTGCGTTGCGGCTGCCCACGATCGCGATCGCCGTTCGCGCGAGCAATTCACGGCGGCCGACGAAGAACAGCGCGGGCGGCGCGTCGGACAGGTCGAGCAGGCCGCGCGGATAGTCGGGGTCGTCCCAGGCGATCAGCTCGTGGCGCGGGTCGGCGAGCCAGTCACGCGTCGCAGCGAGTGCTTCGGGAGGCGGCGGCGCCAGCATGCGCTCGACGGCGGCAGGCGGCAGCCGTGTCGCGAGCTGCGCGCGCGTCGCATTGAGCGCGCCGGCCGGACCGTCGAAGCTGCGCAGCACCTCGACGAGCGTGCGGGACGGCACTGCCTTGAGGGCGAGGACCGCCCAGGCATCGATGCGAGCGTCGATAGGCATGACGACAAAGAGCCGGCTCGGCCGTCAGAGTCGACGGCGGAGCCGGCAAGGGGGAGCGAAGTTGGAGGCCGGCGCCGCCGTCAGGGCGTGCGCCAATAGTCACCGACGCGAATGGCTTCGGTGGAATTGACGACGAGGCCGTAGGACACGTTCTCGAACACCCGGAACACCAGCAGCAGACCCGTGCGCTCATCGGGCACCTGCAGATACTTCTGCGGGGTATAGACCGTCGTCTGGTCGAACGACGGCAGCATGACCGCGGCGGTGGTGTTCGATGGACGAAGAATCGGCGCGATCACGCGATAGATCGCGAGCACGTTGCCGACTTCGAGCCCCTGTGCCGAGCCTCCGTCGAGCGTGACGACGTAGCCGCGGCCCGTTTCGGCGCCCTCGAAGGCGAGCTTCAGGATGCGGCCGGCGATGTCCTTCGATGGCGCGTGGGGCACGTAGTTCTGCAGCGTCTCGCGCGGCGCGGGCAGCAAGCGATCGCCGATGATGATCTCTTCCCTCGCCGACTCGATCTTCACGGTGGAGACTTCCGCGAAGCGCTGGACGCGCGCGGTGCCGAGGAACCGGTTCTCGTAGCCCAGCACCGCGCCGCGGTCGCTGACGAGCTTTTCGCCCGGACGGTAGATGAACCAGAAGTCACCATCCTTTGGCTGTATGCCGGCGACGTACACGCGGTCGCCCTCGCCGCGGATCACGCGGTCGTCGCGACCCCTGATGATCTGCGCGGCGTTGTCGAGGCCGTCCGGTCCGGTGACCAGCGGGCGGGTGAGATACGGCTCGATGTCACCTGGCGGGATGACCGGGATCGCTTCGGCTTCGAGCGGCTGGACGCGCACGCTGGGCGCCAATCGGACGGTATCGCGCGGCGTCAGCGCGAGCTGCGGCACGCCGTTCACCATCGACAGCGAGACGACGTCGCCCGGGTAGATCCAGTGCGGATTCTTGATCTGCTCCCGGTTCATGCGCCATACGTCGGGCCATTTCCACGGGTCCTTGAGGAACTTGCCCGCGATGCCCCACAGGGTGTCTCCTTTTTGCACCGTGTAGCTCGTCGGCGCGCCTGGAGCGAGCTGAATGCCCTGTGCAAAAGCCGGGGCGGCGAAGAACGCCAGGGCAACCGCCGCGAGGGCAGCCGCCCGGCGGCCTGTGATAAAGTGTTGAAGCATATGACCTCTCTCCGACGGAGGGGACTTGCAAGCGTCCTAAACCGCCGCAAAATAAGGACTTAACGAGGATTCTGCATCTGTCACATGCATTTGGCAAGCTAGACGTTCAACATGGCCCAGCTTCTGATACTCGAATATCCTGATCCCCGCCTCAAGAAGGTAGCGACCCCGGTCACGGCCTTCACCCCGGAGCTCCAGAAGCTCGTCCGCGACATGGCCGAGACGATGTACGCGGCGCCGGGCGTCGGATTGGCGGCCACCCAGGTGGACGTTCACAAGCAACTCGTCATCGTCGATGTCTCCGAGGCCCGCGACGACCTCAAGGTGCTGATCAATCCCGAGATCCTGTCGGCCGAAGGCGAGGCCGAGCAGGAGGAAGGGTGCCTGTCCGTCCCCGGCTACTACGACAAGGTCAAACGCGCTGCACGGATCACCGTACGGGCGCAAAACGAGCGTGGCGAGCCGTTCGAGCTGGCCGCGGACGGCATGCTCGCCGTGTGTATCCAGCACGAAATGGACCATCTGCTCGGCAAAGTCTTCGTCGAATACCTGTCGCCGCTGAAGCGCGCGCGGCTCGCCACCCGGCTGCGCAAGAAACAGAAGCTGGCCGGTTAGCCGCAAACGCAACCCAGCGCCCTCCGCCCTGCCTCACCCCTGCGCGTCGGCTTTGCCGGCACGCCGCTATTCGCCGCGCGCGCGCTGGCCGCCATTGCCGCCGCCGGATACACGATACCGCTGGTGCTGACGCAACCCGATCGGCCACATGGCCGAGGCCTGCGACAGGCGCCGTCGCCGGTGAAGGCGCTGGCGCAGGAACGTGCCCTCCCCGTCGCGCAGCCGGCGTCGTTGCGTGACCCCGCTGCCCGCGCCGCACTGGTCGCGGTCCCGCTCGATGTGCTGGTCGTCGCCGCCTATGGGCTGATCCTGCCGCAGGAAGTCCTGGACTGGCCGCGCCACGGCTGCCTCAATATCCACGCGTCGCGGCTTCCCCGCTGGCGCGGCGCCGCACCGATCCAGCGCGCCATCGAGGCGGGCGACGCCGCGACCGGCGTGACGATCATGCAGATGGACGCCGGCCTCGACACCGGACCGATCGTGTCCGTGGTCGACGTTCCGATCGCGCCGCGCGAGACGGCCGGCACCCTGCTCGAGAAGCTGACGGACGCCGGGGCGAGCGCAATCGTCGCCGCGCTCGGCCGGCTCGCGCGCGACGGCCGCCTTGCGGTCGCGCCGCAGCCCGGGGACGGCGTGACGTACGCGGCGAAGATCGGCCCGGCCGACGTCGCCATCGACTGGCGGCAGCCCGCCGCGGCGATCGAGCGGCGAATTCGCGCGCTCGATCCAACGCCGGGCGCTGGTGCGCAGCTCGAAGGCGCCGCCCTCAAGCTGCGCGCGGCCGAGACGATCGCCCGCACGACGCCGCGTACGGCGCCCGGCACCGTCGTCGGCGCCGGCGAGGCCGGCATCGACGTCGCGTGCGGCGACGAGGGCATCGCTCTGCGCATCACCGAATTGCAGCCGGCGGGCGGCAAGCGGATGCCTGCGGCCGACTATCTGCGCGGCCGCGCTGTGACGCCCGGCATGCGCTTCGAGCTCCCCCGGTAGCCGCATGCACGTCGAGCAGCAGCAGTCCGCGCGCGCCGTGCACGCCGTTCTGGGCGGCACGAGCCTGCGCGACGCGCTTGCCGCCGTCGATGACGGCAAAGCCACGCGCGGGCGTACGCTCGTCGCCGAGCTCAGCTACGGCACGCTGCGGCATTACGGCACGCTCGACGCGCTCGCGCGCCGACTCGCTGCCAAGCCGATCGCCGACCCGTTGCTCGGCACGCTGTTGTGCGTGGCGCTCTACCAGCTCGGCCACACGCGTGCGCCGCCTTTCGCCGTCGTCGATCGCGCGGTGGACGCGGCTGCGGCGCTCGTGCGCCCGGGGGCGAAGGCCTGGGTCAACGCGCTGTTGCGCCGGTACCTGCGCGAGCGCGACGCGCTGGACGCGGCCGTGCGCGGCGACCCGGTCGCGCGCTGGTCGCATCCGCGCTGGTGGATCGCGCGCGTCAAGGCGGATCACCCGGACCACTGGCAGGCGATCCTCGCGGCGGGCAACACGCGCCCGCCGCTGACGCTGCGCGCGAACCTGCGCGTGACTTCGCGCGACGCGCTCGTCGCGCGCTTGCAGGCTGCGGAACTGAACGCGACCCCGGCCGGCGCGCAGGGAATCCTCGATCACGCCGCCGACGAGCGTCGACGCATTGCCGGGCTACGCCGAGGGCGCATTCTCGGTGCAGGACCTGGGCGCGCAGCTCGCTGCGCCGCTGCTCCGCGCGACCGACGGCATGCGCGTGCTCGATGCCTGCGCCGCGCCCGGCGGCAAGTCGACGCACCTGCTCGAGCTTGGCGACATCGAGCTCACCGCGGTCGACAGCGACGGCGCGCGGCTTGCCCGGATTCGTGACAACCTCGCCCGCCTCGGCATGAGCGGGCGGCGCGTCCACGTCGTCGAAGGCGATGCCGGTGCGCCGGCCGCGTGGTGGGACGGCCGACCATACGACCGCGTCCTCGCCGACGTTCCCTGCAGTGCTTCGGGGGTGGTGCGCCGCCATCCGGACGCCAAGTGGCTGCGCCGCGCCACCGACGTGGCGGCGTTCTGCCGCGAGCAGGATCGCGTCCTCGACGGCGTCTGGCCGCTCCTCGCGCCGGGCGGGATGCTGCTCTATGCGACTTGCTCGGTGTTCGCGGCCGAAAACGAGGCGCGCCTGGCCGCCTTCCTGGCGCGTCGACCCGATGCGTTGCGCGAATCCATCACGTATCCGGCCGGGGCGCCGTGCGCAGGGGGCCAACTCTTGCCTTCGTCCGAAGCGCCGGGCCACAATCAAGACGGGTTCTTCTACGCGCTCGTCCGCAAAGCCTGACGCGGCGTTTCGCCGCCGGCACCCTTGTGGCCCGGCCGCGGCCGTCCTGCGGCCGCAGGCCCCCAGTCGCCGGCATGCCGACACCCCTACGCCCTGCCCTGCTTCCGCCGTCGCGCGCGCGTCGCGCGGTGCTGCGGGCGATCGTGGCGATCGCGTTCGCCGCGGCGATCGGGGACGCGCGGGCCGATGTCGTGCCGGTCAGGTCGGCGGAGCTTCGGATCGCCGACGGCGACTTGCAGCTTTCCGCCGAGTTCGAGCTGGCGCTCACACCGGCCCTCGAGGAGGCGCTCGAAAAGGGCATTGCCCTCTACTTCACCATCGAGTTCGAGCTTTCCCGCACGCGCTGGTACTGGACCGACGAGAAGCTCGCGGAATGGTCGATCACCTATCGCGTGTCGTACAACGCGCTCACGCGGCAATACCGGGTCGCGAGCGGGCCGCTCGGCCAGCAGTTCGAGTCGCTGGAGGAGGTGCAGCGCTTCATCAGCCGCGTCTCGTCGCGCCCGATAGTCCGCGCCGAGACACTCACGCGCGGCGCCAAATACGAAGCGGCGGTGCGCTTCAAGCTCGACGTGAACCAGTTGCCGAAACCGTTCCAGGTGAACGCGCTCGCGTCGCGGGAATGGCAGCTGGCGTCGGACTGGCATCGATGGACGTTCGTGCCGTGATTGTCGCCAGCACGTCATGCGATCCTGGTGGGGCCGGCTTCGGCCGGCCGAAGCGTCGCGTCGGGCTGAGGCCTGACCCGCAAGGACCGCGGCAGCTGGCCCCACCAGGAAGCGCGCGATGACCCCCCGCGGCGGCATCCTCGCCTCGCGGCGCCTGCGCTGGGTGCTGCTGGTGGTCGCATGCCTCGCGGCGATCGCGCTGTTCGTGCTCGCGACGGCGACGGCGAACACCGGGCTTTTCGCCGGAAGCTATGACCAGATCCTCGTCATCAACGCGGTGCTGGTCGTGCTGCTGATGCTGGTGGTGGCGTGGCAGCTCCTGCAGCTGCGGCGCAACCTCCGCGCGGGCGTGTTCGGGTCGCGGCTGGCGCTTCGCCTCGTGTTCCTGTTCGTCGTGGTCGCCGTGCTCCCGGGCGCGCTCGTCTATGCGGTGTCGGTCCAGTTCCTCGGCAAGAGCATCGAGAGCTGGTTCGACGTGCGCGTCGATCGCGCGCTCGAAGGCGGCATCAACCTCGGGCGCAGCTCGCTCGATTACCTCCTGCGCGAGACGACCAACCGCGCGACGCAAATCGCCGGCGCGCTTGCCGACACGCCAGGTGCGCCTGTCCCGACGCTCAATCGCGCAGCCGAGCAGGCCGGCGTGTTCGAGGCGACGCTGTACTCGACGTCAGGCGGCGTTCTCGCCGTCGCAGGCATCGGCGGCGCGCGCACCACGCCGGAGCCGCCGCCGTCGGCCGCGCTGCGCCAGGTGCGACTGCAGCAGACGTTCGCCAGGGCCGAGCCCGCTCCGGACGGGGGTCTCGTGCTGCGCGTCGTCGTCCCGGTGAACAGCGGTGACCGCCTCGATCCGCTGCGCGTGCTGCAGGTGATCGAGCCGGTGCCGAAGGCGTTCGCGCAGGATCTGGACAAGGTGCAGGCGGGTGCGCGCGACTATCAGGAGATTTCGTTCTCCCGCACGGCGCTGAAGCGTCTGTATGCGCTCACGTTGACCCTGACGCTGCTGCTGGCGCTCACCTGCGCGCTCGGGCTCGCGGTCGTCCTGTCCGAACGCTTCGCGTCGCCGCTCGGCCTTCTCGCCGAAGGCACGCGCGCCGTCGCGCAGGGCGATTTCACGCGGCGCCAGCCGGTGACCTCCCGCGACGAGCTCGGCGTGCTCACCGAGTCGTTCAACACCATGACCTCGCAGCTCGCCGAAGCGCAAGCGAAGGCCGAGGAGTCGCGGCATGCGATCGAGACGGCCAACGCGTACCTGGAAAGCGTGCTCGGCAACCTGTCCGCGGGCGTCGCCGTGTTCGACGAGAGCTACCGCCTGCGGACGGCGAACGCGAGCGCCGCCGTCATCCTCCAGCAGCCGCTGTCCGACCTGACCGGCGTGCCGCTCGCCGAGTGGGGCCGCTCGCATCCCGCGCTGGCGCCCTTCGCGGAGCTGACCGCGGCAGGCTTCCGCGGCGGCCGCGACGGGCAGTGGCAGAAGGAGTCGTCGCTCACCGTGGCCACGCAGCCGCGCACGCTGCTGATGCGCGGCACACGTCTGCCGGGGGCGCCCGTCGCAGGTTACGTCGTGGTGTTCGACGACGTGTCCGAGCTCGTTCAGGCGCAGCGCGATGCCGCATGGGCGGAAGTGGCGCGGCGCCTCGCGCACGAGATCAAGAATCCGCTGACGCCGATCCAGCTCTCCGCCGAGCGCCTCGCGATGAAGCTCGCGCCGCATCTCGAAGGCGCCGAAGCCGAGACGCTTCGCCGCGGCACGCAGACGATCGTCTCGCAGGTGGGCGCGATGAAGCATATGGTCGACGATTTCGCGATCTACGCGCGCCAGCCGCGGCCCGGCCAGATGCAGAGTGTAGACTTGGCTGCCCTCTTGCTGGACGTGCTCGCTCTGTATGACAATCTGCGACCGCACGTCGCGCTCTCGCTGCCGGATTCGCCGGTGGTCATCCTGGGCGAACCCACACGGCTGCGCCAAGTGTTCCACAACCTCCTGCAGAATGCCGTCGATGCCCAAGCCGATGTCGCGGATCCGCGCTTCGCGATCACGCTCGCCGCCGCCGACGGCGAGGCGCTGCTGTCCTTCGCCGACCATGGCCCCGGCTTCGAGGACAACGTGATCGAGCACGCCTTCGAGCCTTACGTGACGACGAAAGCCAAGGGCACCGGCCTCGGCCTCGCGATCGTCAAGAAGATCGTCGATGAGCACCGCGGCCGCGTCGCGGTCGAGAACACCCCGCCGCGCGGCGCGCGCATCACGTTGATTTTTCCCGCGGTGACCACGGCCGGCGCCGCGGCTGCCGCCTGATTCAAGGACACGAATGGTGCAAGCGCGGGAAATCCTGATCGTCGACGACGAAGTCGGCATCCGTGAACTGTTGTCGGAAATCCTTCAGGACGAGGGCTATCGCGTGGCGCTCGCCGAGAACGCCGGCGAGGCGCGAGCCTATCGACAGCGGCAGCAGCCCGCGATGGTGCTGCTCGACATATGGATGCCCGACACCGACGGCGTCACGCTGCTGCGAGAGTGGAGCGCGTTGGGCCTCGTCACCATGCCGGTCGTCATGATGTCCGGCCATGGCACGATCGAGACCGCGGTCGAGGCGACGAAGATCGGCGCGTTCGACTTTCTCGAAAAGCCGATCGGCCTGAACAAGCTGCTGACGACGATCGCGCGCGCGCTGAAAACGGCGGCGGCGAAGGAGCCGAAGCGCGTCTCGCTCGCGGCGCTGGGGGCGAGCGCGGCGATTCGCGACGCCGAGCGCGGACTCGAGGACCTGGTGGCCGCGCGCCGCGCGGTGCTGATCCTGGGCGAGCCCGGCACGGGTCACGACATCGCAGCGCGCGGGCTCGCCACGTCCGACGCGCCCTTCGTCGTCCTGGACAACGGCGCGCGGCTCACCGCGAATCCCCTTGCATTGATCGAGGAGGCGCGCGACGGCGTGCTCTACTGCCAGGAGATCGGCCAATATTCGCGCGCGGAGCAAAAGGGGCTCGCCTTCCTGCTGGGCAAGCTCGACAAGCTCTCCGTGACGCTCGTCGCGACCAGCGCGGAGCCGCTCGGCAACCTTGCAGCGGAAGGCAAGTTCGACCCGGCACTGCTGGCGCAGCTTTCCGCCGGTGCCGTGATGCTGCCGCCGCTCCGCGCACGCCGCGAGGACATCGCGCCGCTGATCGAGCGCTATTGGCGCGGAACGCCCGGCGGCGAGCGCGCTCCGCCGCTGCTGTCGGCGCTGCCGCCGGCCGCGCTGACGGCGCTCACCAACGCGCACTGGCCGGGCAATCTCGATCACCTCGCCAACGTCGTCGCGAACCTGCAGATCGTGCGCGGCGAGGTCACCACCGAGCACGTCAAGCGGCTGCTGGGCGAAGTGGTCGCGCCGAACCGCGCGGTCGCGCCGGAGATCACCGCCCGCTTCTTCGAGCTGCCGCTGCGCGAGGCGCGCGAGGCGTTCGAGCGCATCTACTTCGAGCAGCTTCTGGGACGCGAGCAGAGCAACATGAGCAAGGTCGCCGAGAAGGCCGGCCTCGAACGCACCCACCTCTACCGCAAGCTGAAGCAGCTCAACATCCGGTTCTCGCGGCGCGGCGACGACAGCGCCGCGCAGTAGCGCCCGCGCCCCGAATGTGACTCAGCCCCCGGGTTCGCCGCGTATTCAGCAGCGCATGGCGCCGCTCGTCGTCGGCGCGATCGGCGTCGTCTACGGCGACATCGGCACGAGCCCGCTGTACACGCTGCGCACCGCCTTCACCGGGCCGCACGGGCTGCCGCTCACGCAGCAGAACGTGATGGGCGATCCTGTCGGTGATCTTCTGGGCGCTGGTCGTCGTCGTCACGCTGAAGTACATCACGCTGATCATGCGCGCCGACAACCGCGGCGAAGGCGGCATTCTCGCGCTGACCGCGCTGGTGTCGCGCGGCCTCGAAGGCGCGCCGCGGCGGCGCTGGTGGCTCGTCGGCTTCGGGATCTTCGGCGCGGCGATGTTCTACGGCGACGGCATGATCACGCCCGCGATCACGGTGCTGGGCGCCGTCGAGGGGCTGGAGGTCGTCGCGCCGGCACTGCACCCGTTCATCGTGCCGGTCGTCGGTCGTCATCATGCTCGCGCTGTTCGGCATCCAGAAGCGCGGCACGGCGCGCGATCGGCGCGTTCTTCGGCCCGGTCATGTGCGTGTGGTTCGTCACGCTGGCGGTGCTGGGCGCGATGGAGATCGCCGTGCGGCCCGCGGTGCTGACGGCCCTCAACCCCTGCGTATGCGTACACGTTCGTCGCTGCGCATCCCGCCATGTCGTTCATCGCGTTCGGCGCGGTGGTGCTCGCCGTGACCGGCACCGAAGCGCTGTACGCCGACATGGGCCACTTCGGCGCGACGCCGATCCGCCGCGCGTGGCTCCTGTTCGTCATGCCCGCGCTGGTCTCAACTACTTCGGGCAGGGCGCACTGATCCTGAACGACCCGGCGACGATCAAGAACCCGTTCTACCTGCTCGCGCCGGAGTGGGCGCTGATACCGCTCCTCGTGCTCGCGACGGCCGCGGCGATCATCGCGTCGCAAGCGGTGATCTCGGGCGCGTTCTCGCTCACGCGCGCGGCGATCCAGATGGGCTATTGCCCGCGGCTCACCATCGAGCACACCTCCGAGCGCGCGATCGGGCAGATCTACGTGCCGTTCATCAACTGGTCGCTGCTCGCCGCGGTCATCGCGCTGGTCGTCGGGTTTCGCAATTCCGACAATCTGGCGGCCGCGTACGGCATCGCGGTGACGCTGGCGATGCTGATCGACTCGATCCTGATCTTCGTCGTGATGCGGCGGCTGTGGAACTGGCCGATGTGGGTCGCCGTCGCCATCGCCGCGCCGCTGCTGCTGATCGACCTGACGTTCCTGTCGTCCAACGCGCTCAAGATTCCGGACGGCGGCTGGTTCCCGATCCTGATCGGCATCGTCGTGTTCACGCTGCTGACGACGTGGAAGCGGGGCCGGATCGTGCTGATGGAGCGCCTGGCCGAGGACGCGATGCCGCTCGATCTCTTCATCCAGAGCATCGAGGCGTCGCCGCCGACGCGCGTGTCGGGCACGGCGATTTTCCTCACCGGCACGCAGGACCGCGTGCCGCATGCGCTGCTGCACAACCTCAAGCACAACAAGGTGCTGCACGAGCGGATCGTCTTCCTCACCGTCGTCACGCGCGACATTCCCTACGTGAGCTGACGACGAGCGCTACGAGATCAAGCCGCTCGGGTGCGACTTCTTCAAGATGACCACGAACTACGGATTCAAGGAGGACCCGGACATTCCGGCGCTGCTCGAGGAGTGCGGTCGCAAGGGCTTCGCGTTCGACATGATGGAGACGTCGTTCTTCGTGTCGCGCGAGACGCTCATCCCGACCGTCGCGCCCGGGATGGCGCTATGGCGCGAGAAGCTCTTCGTCTCGATGTCCAAGAACGCGACCAAGGCGTCCGAGTTCTTCCAGATCCCCACCAACCGCGTCGTCGAGCTGGGAACCCAAGTCGAGCTGTGACGCCGCTGCCTGCTTTGTAGCGACGAAGGCATGAACAACATCCGGCTGCGCCACGTCGCGTTCTGGCTGCTGGTGGGCGCGGTCGTCTACCTCGGGTTCGACACGTTTCTGTCCCCGAAGGTGACGCGCGCACGCGTCATCGAGGGGTCCGGCGTGGTGACCATCGCGCGTTCCTACGACCAGCACTTCTATGTCGAAGGCTCGATCAACGGCCATCCGGTGACGTTCATGATCGACACCGGCGCGACGGCCGTAACGGTGGGCGCGGCGCTGGCTCGAAAGATCGGGCTGGCGGGAGGCGTCGCCGCCGACTTCAGTACTGCCGGCGGACGCGTGGTCGGATCGATCGTGCCGAACAACGACGTGCAGGTGGGCGGGATTCGCGTCAGCGGGCTGCGCGTCGCAGTCAATCCTGCGTTGGGCCCCGCGCTCCTTGGCCAGAACTTCCTGAACAAGGTCGACCTCACGCAAGGTGCAGATCAGCTGATCCTGCGCGTCAGAAACTAGAAAAAGAAACGGCGGGTGGCAAAGCCACCCGCCGCAGGCTCGTCAGGAACGCCTACGCCGCCATCGCCATCTGCGATCGCATCGTCTTGATCGCCTTGCTTTCGATCTGCCGGATGCGCTCGGCGGACACTCCGTACTCGTCTGCCAGTTCCTGCAGCGTCGCGGGATCCACCTCCTTCAGCCAGCGCGCTTCGATGATCCGGCGGCTGCGATCGTCCAGCTTGGCCATCGCGCGTTGCAAGCCCACGCTGCGGTTGCGCGCCGTCTCCTCGCGCTCCAGGATTTGCGCCGGCTCGTCCTCGGAGTCGGTCAGGAACGCGATCGGGCCGACCGCATCCTCGTCGCCCGGGGTCGGGTCGAGCGAGACGTCGCCGCCCGAAATCCGCGTCTCCATCTCGAGCACTTCCTCGCGCTTGACGTTGAGCGCCTTGGCGATGTCGTCGGCCTGTGCGTGCGTCAACGCGGCCGTCGAGCCCTTCATGCTGCGCAGGTTGAAGAACAGCTTGCGCTGCGCCTTGGTCGTGGCGAGCTTGACCAGACGCCAGTTGCGCAGGATGTACTCGTGCATCTCGGCCCTGATCCAGTGCAGCGCGAACGACACCAGCCGCACGCCCCGCTCCGGGTCGAAGCGGCGCACGGCCTTCATCAGCCCGACGTTGCCTTCCTGGATGAGGTCGGCCTGCGGCAGCCCGTACCCCATGTAATTGCGCGACACGGCCACGACCAGGCGCAGGTGCGACAGCACGAGCTCCCGGGCGGCGCCGAGGTCGTTCTCTTCCTTGAGCCTGCGGCCCAGGGCGAGCTCCTGCTCGGCCGTCAACAGCGGAAAGCGGTTGACCGCCTGGATGTAGTGATCGAGGCTCCCCAGCGAGGCCGGGGTCGGAAACGCCAGCGCAGTACCGGACATCCAAGTCTCCTTTTCAAGAGCGGCGTCCCGTCGAGCGGGACGAGTGCCTTAAGATTTGCCGCCATTTTAGCACTCGGGGATTGAGAGTGCTAAGGCTGCCCTAAAGTTCCCGAGTTATCCAGTCGGGTATGACGAACCGCCGGATCCGTGGGATGGACCGTGATGAGGCGGCATCGTTCGAAATTGAAGTGAGTGCACGCTCACTCTGGGAGCAGCGCGTCGACGAACTCTTCGACGACGAACGGCCGCAGGTCGTCCACGCCCTCCCCGACGCCGATGAATTGCAGTGGCACCGCGTGCTGCTTGGCGATGGCGGCGACGACGCCTCCTTTGGCGGTGCCGTCGAGCTTGGTCAGCACGAGCCCGGTCAGGCCGACGGCGGCGTCGAAGGCCTTCACCTGCGCGAGCGCGTTCTGCCCGGTGTTGGCGTCGAGCACCAGGAGCACCGCATGGGGCGCGCCGGAGGCGGCCTTGCCCAGGACGCGCTTGACCTTGGCGAGCTCGTCCATCAGGTGGCCCTGTGTCGGCAGGCGGCCCGCCGTGTCCGCGAGGAGCACGTCGATGTTGCGGGCCCGGGCGGCGTTCACCGCGTCGAACATCACCGCCGCCGCGTCGCCTCCCTCCTGGCGGATCACCGCGACGTTGTTGCGCTCGCCCCAGGCCGCGAGCTGCTCGCGGGCCGCCGCGCGAAACGTGTCGCCGGCAGCGAGCAGCACCGAGAGGTTCTGCTGCTGCAGCCATTTGGCGAGCTTGCCGATCGACGTCGTCTTGCCCGCGCCGTTGACGCCGGCCAGCATGATGACGAAGGGACGCTCCGCCGTGATCACGAGCGGCTTTTCGAGCGGCACGAGCAGCGCGGCCAGCGCCTCCTTGAGGACCGCGCGCGCGTCGGCCTCCGGCCCCGCGCGCCGGTAGCGCGTTTTGAGGTCGTCAAGGAGATGCGCCGTTGCGTCGACGCCGACGTCGGCAGTGAGCAGCGCCGTCTCGAGCTCGTCGAGCGCTTCGTCGTCGAGCTTGCGGCGGCTGAAGACGCCGGTCAGGGCGCCGGCCAGCTTGCCGCGCGACAGCCCGAGTCCCGCCTTCAGCCGCTCGGTCCACGAGCGGGTTTCGGCGGGAGCCTCGATGGGAGCCTCGCCCGACGCGTCGGAAGGCGCGGCGACGGGCTTGCGCTTGAACAGGTCGAACATGGGGAGCGCCGGCGCGGGATGGACGCGCGTCGGCAAAGCTGGGATTCTACCGTCCGCCGCCCCGCCCCTTCCTGAACCCGTGCCGCAGAAGAATGCCCAGCGCGTCCGCATCATCGGCGGGCGCCACCGCGGCCGCGTCCTGCGCTTTCCCGACGCGCCGGAGCTGCGTCCGACGCCGGACCGTGTCCGCGAGACGCTGTTCAACTGGCTGGGGCAGGACCTCACGGGCCGCCGGACGCTGGACCTGTACGCCGGCTCGGGCGTGCTGTCGCTCGAAGCGCTGTCGCGCGGCGCGAGCCTTGCGGTCGCGGTCGACCGGAACGCCGCGCTGATCCGCGCCATCGCTGCAACTGCAGCGGCCTTCGGAAGCGTCGGACTCGAAACGCACGTTGCCGACGCCGGCGCGCATCTCGCCCAGGAGCGACGCGATTTCGACGTGATCTTCCTGGATCCGCCGTTCGACAGCGACCCGTGGCCGGCGCTGTTGCCGCAGTGCGCGGCGCGCCTTGCGCCGGGTGGTTTCGTCTATGCCGAGGCCGCGCACGCGCTCGACCCGCCGGCGCCGCTCTTTGCGCACCGCCGCGAGCGCGCCGGGCAGGTGCATTATCATCTTCTGCAGGTTGCGGCGGCCTGATCGCCGCAGCCGGCCCGCCATGCTGACCGTCGTCTATCCCGGCACCTTCGATCCGTTCACCCGCGGCCACGAGGATCTCGTGCGCCGCGCCGTGCGGCTGTTCGACCGCGTCGTGGTCGGCATCGCCGACAGCGAGTCCAAGCGCCCGTTCTTCACCACGGCCGAGCGCATCGAGATGACGCGCGAAGTCCTGGCGCCGTTTGCGAACGTCGAGGTGCTGGGCTTTTCGGGGCTGCTGATGGACTTCGTCTTCGCGCAGAACGCGCGCGTCGTGCTGCGCGGCCTGCGGGCGGTGTCGGACTTTGAATACGAGTTCCAGATGGCCGGGATGAACCGCAACCTGTACCCGGATGTCGAAACCCTGTTCCTGACGCCCGCGGAGCAATACACGTTCATCTCCTCCACGATCGTGCGCGAGATCGCCAAGTTCGGCGGCAATGTGTCCGGCTTCGTCGCGCCGCTCGTCGCCGAGCACATGCGCGCGAAGGTCGCCCAGCTCGGCGGGCCGCGGCGCTGAAACCCGAGAGGCCACCATGGCCTTGATGATCACCGACGAGTGCATCAACTGCGATGTCTGCGAGCCCGAATGCCCGAACGCGGCGATATCGCAGGGCCCGGAGATCTACGTGATCGACGCAGCGAAATGCACCGAGTGCGTGGGCCACTTCGACGCCCCGCAGTGCCGGATCGTCTGCCCCGTCGACTGCATCCCGGTGAACCCGGACCACGTCGAGACGCGTGAGCAGCTCCTGCGCAAATACGAAGGGCTGATCGCGAAGGTCTAGCTTTCGGCGCCAGCCTTCCGCCGGGCCGTCCCAAGGAAGGCTGTACTCCCCCTCAGGGGGCAGCGAACCAAGTGAGCGTGGGGGTCCGTCTATGCAGCGAGGCTGTTTGCGGCGGGCGGCAGCACGTCCTGCGTCTGCGCGATCTCGTCGATCGCGACAAGTTGCCCCGACAGCCCGCTCAACTGCGCGTCGAGCGTTTCCTTCGCCTGCTCGAGCTCGGTGATCCGGTCTTCCAGCTCGTCGCTGGCCTGATGGATGCGCCGGATGCTCTCCAGGCGCCGCCGCAGCTGCAGGTGATGCTCGCGCACCTGCGTCTCGAGCGGCGCCATCACCGCCTTCAGCCACGATTCGACGTCCCGGTTGGCGATGTCGTAGACGTGCTTGGCGCGCGAGGCGACGGTCTCGAAGAAGCGCTTCATCAGCGCGAACTTCGCCTTGCTGACCATGTTCCACAGCGTGTTGAAGTGCGTGTTGTACGCGCGTTCGAGCCGTTCGACCTCTTTCTGGTATTTCAGCACGGAAAATGGCGGCGGCATGAACGGCTCGAGCCCGTGGTCGTTGGCGAAGCGCACGTACATCGCCTTCATCATGTCGTGCACCTCGACCGACTGCTGGCTGGCGCGCTCGAGGTCGCCGCGGATCTGCGCGAAGAACTCGCCCATCGCCTCGCGCACGCCCTTGGTGAACTGGCTTTCCTTCATCCGCTCGCGCGTGCGCGCGGCGTTGGCGCGCAGCGCCGCGAGGCCGATCGTGTCGAAGATCTCGTTCGTCTGCTGCGTGAACACGTTGCGAAGCGCCGTGTAGCGTGCGAGGCCGCGCTCGAACAGCTCCTTCTCCTCGCGGATGCGGTCCATCATGTGCTCGATGACGTCGAGGTTCTTGCCGCGCAGCGCGGTGAGCTCGTTCAGCTGCTCGAGGATGCCTGCCAACCGCGCGGCGAGGATGGCGCGCACGCCGGCGGCGAGCGCGTGCGCGTCGCTTTGCGTCGCTGCGCCGATGATGTCGCGCTTCGCGGGAATGAGCTCGTCGGTGAGTGCGGCTTCGAGCGCCGGCAGGCGGCTTCGCGCGAGGAGGGCGTCGTCGCCGTTCACCTTCGCCACCAGCGCCTTCTGCGCCGACACGCCGAACACCTGCGACGGCGGGATGTTGAGAACGAGCGCCGTCGCGTTGATCTGGCGCTCGATGTCGGCGTGGATCTGCGCGTCGGACTTGAGGTCGTCCCACAGGCCGTCGATCTTGTTGAGGACCACGATGCGGCCCGCCTTCGACGCGGTGTCGTCGGCGACCAGATGGCGGTTCCAGACGTCGAGGTCGGTCCTGGTGACGCCGGCGTCGGCGGCCAGCAGGAACAGCACCGCGTGCGCGTTCGGCAGCTGGTTGAGCGTGAGCTCGGGCTCGGTGCCGATCGCGTTCAAGCCCGGGGTGTCGAGCACGACCAGGCCCTGCTGCAGCAACGGATGCGGGAAATTGATGATCGCGTGGCGCCAGCACGGGATCTCGACGCTTTCGCCGTCCGCTGCGCTCGCGCCTGTCTCGGTCTCGCTTTCCGCGGACAGGCCGTACTTGCGCGCGGTGGCGGCGGGCACCCGCTTCACCTGCGACACGCGCGCCAGCGCTTCGGCCATCTTCTGCGTCGACGACAGGTCGAGCGGGAACGTCTCCCACTCATCGGCGTAGTTCTTGAACTCGGCGACTGTCGCGTCGCGCGCGCGCGTCTCGATCGGCAGCAGGCGGATCGCCGGCTCGCGCGTTGGTTCGTGCAGGAGCTCGGTCGGGCACATCGTCGTGCGGCCCGCTGAGGACGGAAGCAGCCGCGCGCCGAAATCGGCGAAGAAGATCGCGTTGATGAGCTCCGACTTGCCGCGGGAGAACTCCGCGACGAAAGCGACGACGAGCTTGTCCTGATGCAGCCGCTCGGTGATCTGCGCGATCTTCAGGTCGACCTGGGCGTCCGAGAGCTCCTGACGGCGCAGCCAGTCGTGAAGGCTCGCGATGCCGTCGGAGAGACGGCGGCGCCAATCGCCGTAGGCTTCGAATCGGGCGGCAAGATCGCGGGATGGGTGCATTCGGCCGGGGTTTTTACTTTCTTGTGCGGTGATAAAGCATGACAAATGCCCGCGTCATGGGGAGGATACCTCCGTCCGACGGACGGGCGGCAGCTCGCCCAAGTCTTTGAGTCGAAAGCACCTTCGGGTGTTGCGCCGGCGCATCAGCGCTGGCAGCGCGGGCAGTGGTGGGTCGCACGCTGCCCTTGACGGGTAAGTTTCACGCGCGTCCCGCAGCGGCGGCACGGCAAGCCGGCGCGCCCATACACGTAGTAGTCGAGCTGGAAGTAGCCGGGCTCGCCCGTTGCGTCGACGTAGTCGCGCAGCGTGCTGCCGCCTTTGGCGATCGCCTCCGTCAGGACGCCTCGCGTTTCGTCGACGAGCCGGGAAAGCCGCGGCCGGGACAGTCGCCCTGCCGGCGTCGTCGGCCGGATCCCGGCGCGAAACAGTGCTTCGTTCGCGTAGATGTTGCCGACGCCCACGACGATGTGGTTGTCCATCAGCGCGAGCTTGATCGCGGCGCGGCGGCCCCGAGTTGCCTTCCACAGGTAGTCGGCGTCGAACGTCCCTTCGAGCGGTTCGGGACCGAGGCGGCGCAACAGCGGGTGGTGCTCCGCCGTTCCGGCGATCCACAGGATCGCTCCGAAGCGTCGCGGGTCGTGGTAGCGCAGCGTGACCCCGTGCTCGAGCACCAGATCGACGTGGTCGTGCGCCCGGCGCGCGGGCAACTGGGTATGGGCGCGCAGGCTGCCGGTCATGCCCAGGTGGACGAGGAGCGTGTCGGCGCCGAGGCGAAAGAGCAAGTACTTGCTTCGGCGGTCTACGCGGTCGATCACCCGACCGGCGAGCCGTGCCTTGAGATCGGACGGAACCGGCCACCGCAACCGCCGGTCGTACACGTGAAGATCGGACACTTTGCGCCCGACCACGTGGGGCTCGACGCCGCGCCGGGTGGTTTCGACTTCGGGCAGTTCAGGCATGGTAAAAAGGACCCAACGTCGCCCGCGGGCGGCGCCCGCGGCCCGCCAAGGCGGCGCCGACTATACCCCAGACTCAAAGAACGCCAGCCATGTCGATCATCCGCTCTTTCCCAGTCCCCGCTCTTCGCGCCTTGGTGGCGCTGGCGGCTTCGACCGCTGCCATCGCCGGCGCGCAGTCGCCGTTGTCGCCGGCACTCGACCTGCCCTCCACGCGCAAGCCGGCGACGTCCGGCGACGGCATCTCCGCCGAGCTGTTCTACCGGTTGTTGCTCGGCGACGTTGCGTTGCAGCGCGGCGAGAATGCGCTCGCGGCGCGCGCGTACCTCGACGCGGCGCGCGACGCGCAGGATCCGCGCATCGCGCGGCGCGCCACCGAGATCGCGCTGGTCGCGCGGCAGCGCAACCTCGCGCAGGAGGCCGCGAAGCTCTGGGCCGTGCTCGATCCCACCGCCGAGCGCCCGAAGCAGGTTGTCGCAGCGCTTGCCGCGGAGGGCGGCCGCGACGCGTTCGACACGGGCGGCGACGACGAATTGAAGCAGCGGCTGACCAAGCTGCTCGCCGACTCCAACGTGTCCGGCAACGGCGTCGGCGAAGCGTTCCTGCAGATCAACCGCCTGTTCGCGCAGCAGGCGGACAAGAAGGCCGTCTACA
The DNA here is from genome assembly GCA_963851465.1 of uncultured beta proteobacterium. Taxonomy (GTDB): domain Bacteria; phylum Pseudomonadota; class Gammaproteobacteria; order Burkholderiales; family Casimicrobiaceae; genus VBCG01. The sequence goes on along the minus strand of CAWKPJ010000009.1, from coordinate 998,727 downwards.
AGCTGATCCGCGAGCTTGCGCAGCCGTATCCGGCGAGCCCCGAGGCGCATTTCGCCGTCGCGCTCGCTGCGTACAACACGGGCCTGGACGATGCGGAGATCGCGGCGGCCGGGATGAAGGAGATCGATCGCGCGCTGGAGCTTCGTCCCGGCTGGGACCGCGGCGCCGTCGTCAAGTCCGAGCTCCTCGGCAAGCAGTCGTCCGAGGCAGCGATCGCCTACCTGCGCGAGTTTCTCGCTGCGCAACCGGATGCGCGGCCGGTGGCAGGCGCACTCGCGCAGCGCTACGTCGAGCAGAAGAAGTACACCGAAGCGCGCGCGGTGATGCAGGCGCTCTGGGACCAGGACAAGTCATCGCGGGATCTCGAGTTCGCGGTCGCGAGCATCGCGCTGTCGATGAAGGACTACGCCGAGGCCGAGCGCTTGTTCCTCGACCTCAAAGCGGCAAAGTACGGCGAGCCGGGCGCAATGGATCTCTATCTCGCGCAGATCGCGGAGGAACAGAAGCGCTACGGCGAGGCGATCGAGCGCTATCGCGGCGTGCCGGAAGGCGACCGCGCGTGGCTCGCGAAGCTTCGCATTGCGGCGATGCTGGCCAAGCAGGGCAAGATCGACGAGGCGCGGCGCTGGCTGAACGAGCTGCCGGCGGTGACGATCGACGAGCGCGTGCAGGTCAGGCAGGCCGAGGCGCAACTGCTGCGCGATTCGGGCGACATCGCGGGCGCCTACGCGGTGCTGACGAAGGCGCTCGCCGAGTTTCCGGAATCGCCCGATCTCAACTACGACGCAGCGCTGCTCGCGGAGAAGCTCGACCGCGTCGACGAAGCCGAGACGCGGCTGCGCAAGCTGGTCGCCCTCAAGCCCGACGACGCGCAGTCGCTCAATGCGCTCGGCTACACGCTCGTCGATCGCACGTCGCGCACCGAAGAGGGCTTTGCGCTGATCGAGCGCGCGCACAAGCTCGCGCCGAACGACCCGTTCATCATGGACAGCATGGGATGGGCGCTCTTCCGGCTCGGACGCCTCGACGAGGCGGAGAGCTACCTCAAGCGCGCGCTCGCCGAGCGTCCTGACGCCGAGATCGCCGCGCATCTCGGCGAAGTGCTCTGGGCGAAAGGCGACCGCGACAGCGCCCGCGCGATCTGGAAGGCGCAGCTCGAAGCCAACCCCGACAACGCCGTGCTGAAGGAAACCGTCAAGCGGCTGGCGCGTTGAAGGGCCGGCTTCGCCCGCTCGCGCTCATCGTCGTACTTGCGGCGCTCGCGGGCTGCGCGGAGCTTCCGCGCAAATCCGAGAGCGTTGCAGCAGACGCAGCGGCGATCGCGACGCCGTTCGACGCCGAAGGGCGGATGTCCGCACGCCGAGGCAGCGATGGGGTGTCCGGACAATTCGCGTGGACGCACGACGGTGCGCGCGATCGCATCGTGCTGTCGTCACCGCTCGGGCAGACGATCGCGCGGCTGTATGGCGATCCGGGAGGCGTACGCGTCGAGACTTCCGATGGGCGGGTCGAGACCGCGCCCGCGTGGGACGAGCTTACCGCGCGCACGCTCGGATTCCCGCTGCCGGTGACGGGTCTCGCTGCGTGGCTGCGTGGAATGCCGCGGCCCGATTCGCCGAACACCATGGAGCGCGACGGCGCCGGGCGCCCGTTGCTGCTCGCCCAGGACGGCTGGGAGATCGCCTACGCGTACGCCGACGATGCGGCGCCGCGCGCTGCGCGCTTCACGCTGCGCTATCCGGGCGGCGAGCCGATCGAATTGCGCATTGTGGTGGACCGCTGGCAATGAGCGAGCCGAGGCTCCGGCTTCATGCCTGACGCGGCATCGCGGCCGGCTGAAGCCGGACCCACAAGGATATCGGCCGAACCCGCCCCCACTCGGCTGATTGTTTCCGCGCCGGCGAAGGTCAATCTCTTCCTGCACGTCACCGGCCGGCGCGCCGACGGCTATCACACGCTCGAGTCGCTGTTCGTGCTGATCGATTGGGCCGACACGCTGACGCTGGAGTCGCGCGACGACGGCGCGATCGTGCGCGCGCAGCCGTTGCCGGGCGTCGACGATCGCGACGACCTCGCGGTGCGGGCGGCGCACGCGCTTCGCAACGCGACGGGTGTAACGCGCGGGGTAACGATCGCTGTCGACAAGCGCATACCGATAGGCGCGGGGCTGGGCGGCGGCAGCGCTGACGCGGCCAGCGTATTGCTCGCGCTCAACCGGCTATGGCATCTCGGGTTGACGCGGTCGGCGCTGGCCGAGATCGGCGGGCACTCTGGGCGCCGACGTTCCGTTCTTCGTGGGGGGCGAAGCCGCGCTCGCGCGCGGCATCGGCGAACTCTTGACGCCCGTATCGATGCCTACGCTTTGGCTGGCGCTCGTGGTACCGCCGGTTCATGTGAGCACGGCGGAAATTTTCGCCGCGCCGAATTTGACACGCGCCGCGCCGTCGGCGAAAATAGACGTCTTTTCCGAGGGTTACGGGCGCAACGATCTCGAGTCCGTCGCTTCCGCGAAATTTCCCGGCGTGGCAAGCGCGATCGCTGTGTTGAAGCGGGCGTCGCCGTCGGCGCGGATGACAGGATCAGGGGGCGGCGCGTTCGCGACGTTCGCGAGCGAAGCGGACGCGCATGCGGCGCTCGTCGGCGTGCCGCGCGAATTCGCGACCCGCGTCGCGCGCACGCTTCCTCGGCACCCGCTCGCGGCATTCGCGTGATGCGACGGCGTTCGAACACATAGGTACGCGGCAGCCCGCCACGGGCCGCCGCGCCGACAGAGGTTTCCGCTGGGGAGTCGCCAAGTGGTAAGGCACCGGATTTTGATTCCGGCATTCGTAGGTTCGATCCCTACCTCCCCAGCCATTTTTCCGCTCGACGCTCTAGCGCGTACGACCTTACCGCCATGGCCTTCGAGCGGATGCGGATATTCACCGGCAACGCGAATCCCAAGCTCGCGGAGGCCGTGTGCCGGCACCTCAACATCAGCCTCGGGCGCTGTGTCGTCGGGCGTTTCTCCGATGGCGAGGTGATGGTCGAGCTGCTGGAGAATGTCCGCGGCCGCGACGTCTTCATCCTGCAGTCGACCTGCGCGCCGACCAACGACAACCTGATGGAAGTACTGGTGATGGTCGATGCGCTGAAGCGCGCGTCGGCGGCGCGCATCACCGCAGCGATCCCCTACTTCGGTTACGCACGGCAGGACCGGCGCCCGCGCTCGGCGCGCGTGCCGATCACCGCGAAGGTCGTCGCCGACATGCTGATGACCGTGGGCCTCCATCGCATCATGGTGATGGACCTCCACGCCGACCAGATCCAGGGCTTCTTCAACATTCCGGTCGACAACATCTACGCGACGCCGATTCTGCTCGGCGACCTGTGGAAGCAGAATTACGACGACCTCCTCGTCGTATCGCCGGACGTGGGCGGCGTCGTGCGCGCGCGCGCGATCGCCAAGCGCCTCGACTCCGACCTCGCGATCATCGACAAGCGGCGCCCGAAGGCCAACGTTTCCGAGGTGATGAACATCATCGGCGATGTCGAAGGCCGCACCTGCGTGATCATGGACGACATCGTCGACACCGCGAACACGCTGTGCAAAGCCGCGACGGCGTTGAAGGAAAAAGGCGCCAAGAAAGTGATGGCGTACTGCACGCATCCCGTACTTTCCGGCGGCGCGGTCGCGCGGATCGCCTCGTCCGACATGGACGAGATCGTCGTGACCGACACGATCCCGCTGTCGCCCGAGGCGCAGGCGTGCCCGCGGATCCGGCAGCTTTCCTGCGCGCAACTGCTCGCCGAAACCATGACGCGGATCTCCAACGAGGAATCCGTAAGCTCGCTGTTCACCGACTGAAAATATGGACATGGACCCCACGATCATTCCCGACCTCAAAGGCAAGGCCGTTCTCATCACCGGCGCATCGACCGGCATCGGCGCGGCGGTCGCGCGCGCGATGGGCCAGGCCGGCGCGCGTGTCGCGATCCACTACAACGCGAGCGTCAACCGTGCGGAGGAAGTCGCGGCGGATGTCCGCTTCGGCGGCGGCGAGGCGTTTCTCGTCGGCGGAGACTTCACGTCATCCACCAAGGCGCGCGAAGTCGTCAAGGCCGCGGCCGAGCACTTCGGCGGCCTCGACATCCTGGTCAACAACGCGGGCGGCCTCGTTCGCCGCGTGCCGATCGCCGAGGTCGACGACGCGTTCTTCGACGCGGTGATGGACCTGAACGTGCGCTCGCTCGTCGCCGCATGCTCTGCCGCCGTGCCGTTCATGCGCAAGGGCGGGCACGGCAACATCATCAACGTGACGTCGATCGCGGCGCGCCACGGCGGCGGCGCGGGCGCAGTGATGTACGCATCGGCGAAGGGCTTCGTCTCGACGTTCACGCGCGGCATGGCGAAGGAGCTCGTCAAGGACAACATCCGCGTCAACGCGGTGTCCCCGGGCGTGATCACCACGCCCTTCCACGAGCGCTACTCGACGCCGGCGATGCTCGAATCGTTCAAGACGACGATCCCGATGGGCCGGCTCGGGACGGCGGAAGAGTGCGTCGGCGCGTTCCTGTTCCTCGCCTCCGATGCGCTGTCGGGCTACGTGACGGGGCAGATCCTCGAGGTCAACGGCGGGCAGTACATGCCCTGACGCATGTCGGCGTTGCGCCGTAGTTCGGGCGAATAGTCTCAACCATTGGGTTGAATGCGGTTCCCGGCGCACCGTCCGTCCTACCCGCTTTCGCCCCGTCTCCTACAGCATGGCCCCGCGAGGCAGGCTAGCCTTGACGGCCTCCGGCAACAAGAACATCAAGATGGAATCCAGAGTTCCGAGCCGATCTGTTGTCTCCCGCACTGTCACCGCCGCTCGTTGGCTTCCCCGCCTGCTGGGGGGCGTCGCGGCCGCACTCGCCGCGACTGGCGTGCATGCGCATCATCTGCTGCCGCCCGATGCGTCGTTCTTTGCGCGTCCCGCAACCGGTGCGTATCCGATCAAGAAGGGGCGCCTGGCAGCCGCTGATGGCGTCCTTCAACCTAGTGCGCGGAGCCTGGCGCGTTCGACGCAGAACCGCCCGGACGACTCGACGCGGCCCAAGATCAAGGTCTGGTATGTGCTGCCGAGCGACGGCGCGGACGAGAGCCTGGACACCGACGGCACGATCGCGCGCTCGATCGCCGTCGGGCTCAACTGGTTTCGCGCTCAGTCGGGCGGGCGCACGTTGCGTGTCGACACGTTCAACGGCGATCTCGACGTCGGTTTTTTCCGGTTGAGCCAGACCGACGCGGAGATCGCGTCCGCCGGGCCGTACGTTCGCGACGAGATCGAGATGGAGATGCAGGGCGCGAGCCTCATGCAGGCCAATCGGCTCGACGTCGTTTTTTACGGGGGCTCGTCCACGTTCGCCTGCTCCGGCGCCGCCAATCCGTTCTACGGGCCTGCCGGCAGTGTCGGCGCGCTGTATCTCAAGGCCGTGGTCGCCGGCTACACGCCTTGCGGAGACAATCCGCTGGCCGACTCGGACGCCGCGCCGCCCGGGTACTGGGAGTTCAGCTGGATGCACGAGGCCATGCACCTGTTGGGAGTCGTCGACGCCTGCGCGCTGCACGAGACAAGGGGCGGGCACGTCAGCGACAGCGCGGACGATCTGATGTACGCCGGGGAGCAGCCATGGACGCCCTCGACGCTCGACGTCGGACGCGACGACTACTTCGGTCACGGCCGCCGCGACTGCGCGGACCTGGCGAACTCGCCCTATCTCGAGTCCACCGACGAAGCGAACATGCTGTTCGCCGTCGAGTATTTCCATGAAGGCTTTGCGCACTATTTCGTGACCGCGATGCCGGAGGAAATCGCCGGACTGGACGCTGGTGCATTTGCCGGCTGGCAACGCACCGGACAAACGTTTCGCGTGTGGAAGAGCGGCACGGGCGCGGATGTCTGCCGGTTCTTCACGACGGCGTTTGCCCCGAAGAGCTCGCATTTCTATACGTCCGACGCGAACGAGTGCGAGTTCGTCAAGCTCAACCCGGTTTGGACCTACGAGCAGATCGCTTTCGCGGTCGTCCTTCCGGACGATCTCGGCGAGTGTGCGACGGGTATCCCGCTCTATCGGATGTACAACGGCGGACAGACCGGCGCGCCGAATCACCGATACACCACCGATCCTGCGGTGCAAAGGCAGATGATGAACAAGGGCTTCGTGCCTGAAGGCCAGGGGCCGGCCGGCGTCATGGGCTGCGTCCCGGGCTGACGCGCTCGCCGCTGGTTGAAAGCCGGGGCATTTTCCGGTTACAATTCAAGGCTTTTTGCGAGCTCGCTGCCGACCGCCCCACCGGGCGCGGCGATGGGCCCGCGTGTCGCCAACGGGTTACGGGTTTACACAACTACAACTTGCGCGGACGACTTGTCCGGCCCGCCGCATCCGGCAAGGACGGCGGGGCCCGGAAGGGAAGGCCGCAGACCACGGAGCTATTGAAATGGCATCGATCGAATTCACCGCGTTCGCGCGGAACACCGAAGGCCGCGGCGCCAGCCGCCGCATGCGCCGCACGGGCAAGGCCCCCGGCATCGTCTACGGCGGCAAGGATGCGCCCACCCCAATCGAGCTCGACCACAACGCGCTGATCCACGCGCTGCGCAACGAAGCGTTCCACGCGTCGATCCTCACGATGAAGCTCGACGGCGGCGCGACGAAAGTGCTGCTGCGCGACGTGCAGATGCACCCGTTCAAGAACGAGGTGATGCACGTCGACTTCCAGCGCATCGACGAGAACCGCAAGATCCACATGAAGGTCCCGCTGCACTTCGTCAACGCCGAGGTGTCGCCGGCAGTGAAGGTCTCGGGCGCGATCGTCAGCCACGTGATGACCGAGCTCGACGTCAACTGCCTGCCGAAGGACCTGCCCGAATTCATCGAGGTCGACCTGTCGGAGCTCGACACCGGCCATTCGCTGCACGTGTCCGCGCTCAAGTTGCCGGACGGCGTGACGATCGTGTCGACGGGCAAGCTCGATCCGGTGGTCGCGACCGCGGTGGTGCCGAAGGCCATCGTCGAAGCCGAAGGGGCCGAAGGCGCTGCCGCGGAAGGTGCGGCCGCCGCTGCGCCGGCAGAGGGCGAAGCAAAGGCCGGCGAGGCGAAGCCGGCGGATGCGAAGGGCGACAAGAAGGACGCCGGCAAGGACGACAAGAAGAAGGACGCTGGCAAGGACGACAAGAAGAAGTAAGAGCCGCCGCCTCGGCGATAAGCGCCCGCCGCGCGGCACCGCCGGCGGGCTTTTTCTTTCACGCGTCTCCATAACATCGTCATGGCACAAATCCGACTGGTCGCAGGGCTTGGCAATCCGGGCCGGGGGTACGCGACGACGCGTCACAACGCGGGCTTCTGGTTCGTCGACGCGCTGGCGCGGAAGCTCGGCGCGTCGCTCGCGCCGGAGTCGCGGTTCGCCGGCGACCTCGGCAAGGCGGGGACCCTGCGGCTCGTGAAGCCGTCGACGTACATGAACGACTCGGGACGCTCGGTGGGCGCGCTGGCGCACTTTTTCGACATCGCGCCCGACGAGATCCTCGTCGTCCACGACGAGCTCGACCTCAAGCCCGGCGAGGCGAAGATGAAGCTGGGCGGCGGCGTCGCGGGCCACAATGGACTGCGCGACATCCAGTCGGCGCTCGGCACGCCGGATTTCTGGCGGCTGCGCCTCGGCATCGGGCATCCGCGCGATTCGGAGCTGCCACAGCAGGACGTCGTCGACTACGTTTTGAAGCCGCCGCGCGCGGAAGAGGGCACGGCGCTCGATGCGGCGATCACGCGTGCGCTCGCCGCGTGGCCGGACGTCGCGCGTGGCGACATGGAACGCGCGATGATGCTGCTCCACACGAAGGTGGGTACATGAGCTTGAAATGCGGCATCGTCGGGTTGCCCAACGTCGGCAAGTCGACGCTGTTCAACGCGCTCACCAAGGCGGGCATCGCGGCGGAGAACTATCCGTTCTGCACGATCGAGCCCAACGTCGGCATCGTCGAGGTGCCCGATCCACGGCTGGCCGTGATCGCGGCGATCGCGAAGCCGCAGAAGGTGATTCCGGCGACGGTCGAGTTCGTCGACATCGCGGGCCTGGTCGCGGGTGCGTCGAAGGGTGAGGGGCTCGGCAACCAGTTCCTCGCCAACATCCGCGAGACCGACGCGATCGCGCACGTCGTGCGCTGCTTCGAGGACAGCAACGTCGTGCACGTGGCGGGCAAGGTGAACCCCTTGTCGGACATCGCCACGATCGACACCGAGCTCGCCCTCGCCGACCTCGCGTCCGTCGAGAAGCAGCTCCAGAAGTTCGGCAAGACGGCGCGCGCCGGCGGCGACAAGGAGGCGCAGCGGATCGTCGCCGCGCTGGAGAAAGTGATGGCGGTGCTCGACACCGGGCGCCCCGCGCGCAGCGCCGACCTCTATCCCGAGGAGAAGGACGTGCTGCGCCAGTTCTTCCTCCTCACGATGAAGCCGACGATGTACGTGGCCAACGTCGCCGATCACGGCTTCAAGGACAATCCGCTGCTGGCGGCGGTCGAGCAGCACGCCGCAGGGCGAGAACGCGCCGGTGGTCGCCGTGTGCGCGTCGCTGGAGGCGGAAATCGCCGATCTCGAGGGCGACGACAAGCTCGCGTTCCTCGCGGACCTCGGCCAGACGGAGCCCGGCCTCGACCGCGTCATCCACGCGGGTTACAAGCTCCTCGGCCTGCAGACGTACTTCACCGCCGGGCCGAAGGAAGTGCGCGCGTGGACGGTGCAGGTCGGCGCGACGGCGCCGCAGGCCGCCGCGGTGATCCACACGGATTTCGAGAAGGGCTTCATTCGCGCGGAGACGATCGCCTACGACGATTTCGTCGCGTGCAAGGGGGAGCAGGGCGCGAAGGACAAGGGGAAGATGCGGCTCGAAGGCAAGGAGTACATCGTGAAGGACGGCGACGTGATGCACTTCCGGTTCAACGTTTGACGCGATGCGCGCTGCGCTGATCGCCTTTGCGCTGATCGTCGCCGGATGCGCAGGCCTGGGGCAGCGCCTCGCGGCGCCGAAAGTCGAAGTGGTCGGCGTGCGGCTCGATCGCGTGCAGGACGCGCGCGCTTATTTCGGCGTGACCGTCGAGCTCGCGAACCCGAATCCGCAGCCGATCAATGTCGAGGGGTTCGATGCTGCGCTGGCCGTCGAAGGCGAAGTCGTCGCGACCGCGACGCTGGTCGCGCCGGTGCGCGTTCCGGCGAACGCCACGGCCCGCGCCGAGCTGGCGGCGCAGACCGGCGTCGACGTGCTGGTGCGCGCGGCGATCGCCGCGATGCGGCGCGGCGCCGCGACGGCACCCGGCCACGGCCCGTCGCTGCAATACGCGATCGAAGGCACGGCCGTGTTCAATGGCGGGCTGCGCGTGCCGTTTGTCAGGCGCGGCGAGCTGGGGCAGGGAACGTGCGCCAGGAACGCCGCAGTGACGGAACGCTGATGACCACGCTCGCGTTTACCAAGATGCAGGGGCTCGGCAACGACTTCGTCGTCATCGATGCGACGCGCGCGCCGTTCACGCTCACGCCGGGGCAGATCCGTGCGCTCGCCGATCGGCGCTTCGGCGTCGGCTGCGACCAGGTGCTGGTCGTCGAGCCGCCGCAGACCGCCGGCGCGGACTTCCGCTACCGCATCTTCAACGCCGACGGCGGCGAGGTCGAACAATGCGGCAACGGCGCGCGCTGCTTCGTCGTGTTCGCCCGCGATCACGCGCTCACCGACAAGCGCGCGCTGACCGTCGAGACGGCGAGCGGGGTGATCGTGCCCGCGCTCGAGGACGACGGCGAGGTGAGCGTCGACATGGGCGTGCCGCGATTTCGCCCCGAGGACGTTCCGTTCGAAGGCGGCACCGGCGCGATTGCCGAGCCGCTGGACGTCGCCGGCGCGCTGCGCAGCGTCTCCGTGCTGTCGATGGGCAATCCGCACGCAGTGCAGGTCGTCGCCGACGTCGACGCCGCGCCGGTGACGACCGAAGGCCCGCTGATCGAAAATCACGCGCGCTTTCCGGCGCGCGTCAACGCCGGTTACATGCAGATCGTCGATCGCGCTAACATTCGGCTGCGCGTGTGGGAACGCGGCGCGGGTGAAACACTCGCTTGCGGCACCGGCGCGTGTGCTGCGGTGGTTGCAGGCATTCGCCGCGGAGCGCTCGACGCGCGCGTGCGCGTCGCGACCCGCGGCGGCGCGCTGACGATCGGCTGGCAAGGCGACGGACAGCCGGTGCAGATGAAAGGCCCCGCGACGACGGTGTTCGAGGGGCGCTGGGAGGTGCCGACGCATGCGGTCCCGCAACGCGGCGGCAGATGAAGACCAACGACGATAACGAGAGGAAGAAAGACAGCGAATGGACACCAGCGCCGTCGCGGAATACCTGAAGCAGAATCCCCAATTCTTCGAAGACTACGCCGACGTGATCGCGGAGATCTTCGTTCCCCACCCGCACGGCGGCCACGCGATCCCCATCGCCGAGCGCCAGATCCTCACGCTGCGCGAAAAGAATCACGAGCTGGAGACCCGCCTGCGCGACCTGATGCGCTTCGGCGCCGAGAACGAGGCGACGGGCGAGAAGATGCACCGCGCAACACTCGCGCTGTTCGGTTCGCCCGATCTCGAGACGACGCTCGCGGTCCTCTCACACAGCCTGAAGGAGGACTTCGCCGTGCCCCAGGTCGCTGCGCGGCTGTGGGGCAAGGTGCCGGAGGGCTCGTACCTGCCCGAGCTCGCGGCGACGTCGCCGGAAATCCGCGACTACGCGCGCGACCTGGGCGCGCCGTACTGCGGCCACGCCGCCGCGTTCGAGTCGCGCGAATGGTTCGAGGACGGCGAGGCGCTGAAGTCGTTCGCCTGCATGCCGTTGCGCACGTCGCAGACGTTCGGCCTGCTGGCGCTCGGCAGCCCCGACCCGCAACGCTTCCATCCGGGAATGGGCACGTTGTTCCTGACGCGGCTGGCCGAGCTCGCGAGCGTATCCGCGGCGCGCTTCCTGCCGCTGGCATAGCGCGGGGGCCGGTCATCACGATGACGCGCGCGTCGGCCGGCGAATCCGTCGCGGACAGCGTGCCGTCGGTCCACGCCGGCATCTACGGCGCGTTCGCGCGGCACCTGGCGACGCGTCCCCCGCACACGCGCAATGCGTACCTGCGCGACGTCGCGCAGCTGCTCGCGCTCGCCGACGAAACGCCGCCGCGATCGATCAGCCGCGCGCAACTGTCGCGGTTCCTCGCGACGCTGCACGGCCGCGGGCTTTCGGGCCGCAGCCTCGCGCGGATGCTGTCCGCGTGGCGTGCGTTCTTCCGCTACCTTCTCGAAACCGATCCGGCGATGCGCGACGACCCCAGCGCCGGCCTCAAGGCGCCGAAATCGGCCAAACGCCTGCCGTCGGCGTTGACGCCCGACGAAGCGGCGAGGCTCGTCGCGATCGACGGCGACGACGACCTCGCGCTGTGCGATCGCGCGCTCGTCGAGCTCGCGTACTCGTCGGGGCTGCGCCTCTCGGAGCTTTCCGGCCTCGACGTCGATCGCCTCGATCTCGCGGAGGGCGAAGTGCGCGTGCTGGGCAAGGGGTCGAAGGAGCGCGTCGTGCCGGTGGGCGCCAAGGCACGCAAGGCGATCGCCGCCTGGCTCGCGAAGCGCCCGGAGCTCGCCGCGAAGGGCGAGACCGCGATGTTCGTCGGCCCGCGGGGCGCGCGCCTGTCGCCGCGCACGATCGAGCGGCGTCTCGCCGCATGGGCGATTCGCCAGGGCCTCGGGCGCCACGTCCATCCGCACATGCTGCGGCATTCGTTCGCGTCGCACGTGCTGCAATCGTCGGGCGATCTGCGCGCGGTCCAGGAGATGCTCGGTCACGCGTCGATCGCGAGCACGCAGGTGTACACGCACCTCGACTTCCAGGCGCTCGCCAAGGTCTACGATGCCGCGCATCCGCGTGCGCGGCGCAAACGCAGCCGCTGAATTGTTGTGAAGGTGGCTTGTGACGCACAAGCCGTTGCGGCGGCGACCGCTCGTCGCCGCGAACGCACGAGCCGCTGGCATCGGCAAAGAATTTGCTCGAATGCCATTACGGCCGGGACCCCCGACGCTTCGCGCCTACAACCCCCGATCCCAGGGCGACCGTCGACCCCGGCCGACCCCCGTCCGTTGCACTAAACTATCGCGGCGCCCCACGTGCGCGCCACGATGACATTCGCTGCCGCTGCTTCGACCCGGCTGATCGCCCATCTCGACATGGATGCGTTCTACGCGTCCGTCGAGCTTCTGCGCTATCCCGAACTGCGCGGCAAGCCGGTCGTGATCGGCGGCGGCCGCCGGCACCAGCCGCGCGAGACGCGCGACCCTGTGACCGGCAGCGTCACGCGGGAATTCGCGACGCTGCGCGGTTATGCCGGCCGCGGCGTCGCCACGACGGCCACCTACGAGGCGCGCGCCTTCGGCGTCCATTCCGCGATGGGGCTGATGAAGGCCGCCGCGCTGGCGCCCGACGCGATCCTGCTGCCGGTCGATTTCGATGCGTACCGGAAGTATTCCCGCCTGTTCAAGGCGGCGGTGCGCACGCTCGCGACCGTCATCGAGGACCGCGGCATCGACGAGATCTACATCGACCTCACCGATGTGGCGCCGGCAGGCGAATTGCGAAGCGCTCGCGAGCCGTCCTCCGACGATCCCTGGCGGCGCGCGCGCGACGTTGCGATCGCGATCAAGCGCGCCGTGCGCGCCGCAACGGGCCTCTCGTGCTCGATCGCCGTCGCGCCGAACAAGCTCCTCGCGAAGATCGCGTCCGAGCTCGACAAGCCCGACGGGCTCACGCTGCTGCGCCCCGCCGACATTGCGCTGCGAATCTGGCCGCTGCCGCCGCGCAAGATCAACGGTGTGGGTCCGAAGTCGAGTGCGAAGCTCGAGGCACTCGGCATCCGCACGCATCGGCGAGCTCGCGCAGGCCGACCCGCAGTGGCTCAGGCAGCAGTTCGGCGAGCACTACGGGGCGTGGCTGCACGAAGCGGCGCACGGCCGCGACGAGCGCCCCGTCGTGACGTACATGGAGCCCAAGTCGATCAGCCGCGAGACGACGTTCGAGCGCGACCTTTCCGCGCGGCGCGACCGCGAAGCGCTGTCGAAGATCTTCACCGAGCTCTGCGCGGGTGTCGGCGACGACCTGAAGCGCAAGGGCTACGTCGCGCGGACGATCGGCCTCAAGCTGCGCTACGACGATTTCAGGACGGTCACGCGCGACAACACGCTGGCAGCGCCCACGCAGGACGCGCGCGCGATCCGCCACGCCGCCGGCGAATGCCTGAAGCGCGTGCCGCTCGAGCGGCGCATCCGCCTGCTCGGTGTGCGCGCGACGGCGCTGACTGCGCAAGGCGCGGCGGAGGCCGAGCCGCCACCCGCCCCGGTAGCGCTCCCGCTGTTCGATTGACCTCGCTTCAGCAAAGGACCCACGTGAAATCCGCCACCGCGCTCGCCATTGCCTTCCTGCTCGCCGCCTCCTTTGCGCACGCCGAGGACATCGGCTGCACGTCGACGACGTTTCGCATCCTCGGGCCCAATGACAAGATCTGCGTGATGGCGTTCGACGACCCGAAGATCGCCGGTGTGTCGTGCCATATCAGCCAGGCGCGCACCGGTGGCGTCAAGGGCGGGCTCGGCGTCGCCGAGGACCCGTCGCGCTTCGCGATCGCGTGCCGCCAGACGGGGCCGATCGTGCTGCCCGAGAAGCTGCCGAAGGACGAGAGCGTGTTCAGCGAGAGCACGTCGCTCATCTTCAAGAACACCAAAGTGATCCGGATGTTCGACGCGAAGCGCAACGCGCTCGTCTACGTGGCGATCAGCAAGCGCCTGATCGAGGGCTCGCCGATGAATTCGCTGTCGACGGTGCCGATTCTCAAGTGGGAGGGACGCTAGAACATGGGCAAGATCGACATCACGAAAGTGCGCACCCGCACGGGCTCGGGCTATCCATCGCCCTATGACGAGCCGATGGCGGGACGCAGCCGCAAGCCACTCGGCGACGCCGCGGGACTCACGCAGTTCGGCGTCAACCTGCTGCTGCTCGAGCCGGGCGCGTGGTCGAGCCAGCGGCACTGGCATGCGGGCGAGGACGAGTTCGTCTTCCTGCTGTCGGGCGAGGTCGTGCTCGTCACCGACGCGGGCGAGGAGGTCCTGCAGGCAGGCGATTGCGCGGGCTTTCCCAAGGGGAAGCGCGACGGCCATCACCTGGTCAACCGCAGCAAGTCGAAAGCCGCCGTCTGCCTCGAAGTCGGCACGCGCGCCGACGTCGACTTCTGCGGCTATCCCGACATCGACATGATCATCGATTCGAAGGTCGGCAAGTACACGCACCGCGACGGCACGCCGTATCCGCCGAAGCGCAGCCGCACGCTGGGTGCGCCTAAGCCGAAGAAGGCGGCGAAGGCGGTGAAGAAGAAGGCGAAGTAAGCGCGTCGCGCAGCCGGTCGACAAGGCCGGAATCGCGCGCGGTCGGCGTCGCGATCGCAGCCTCGAGCGTCGCCACGCCCGCGGCGATCGTCACGCGACGGCGTGCGCGCGTGATCGCGGTGTAGAGGAGCTCGCGTGTCACCACGCGCGATGGCTGCGACGGCAACAGCAGCAGCACGTCATCGAATTCGGAACCTTGCGCCTTGTGCACGGTGGTCGCGAACGCGGTCTCGTGCGACGGCAGCCGCGCCGGCGCGATCGGGCGCAGTCCCCCGTCCGCCATCGGAAACCAGATTCGCAGCGCGCCCGTCTCGTCGGGCAGCGTAAGGCCGACATCGCCGTTGAACAGGTTCTGCAGGTAGTCGTTGGCGCGCACCATCACCGGACGCCCGACGAACCACGCATCATCGTCCGGCGCCGTCGCGGACTTGCGGCTTTCGACGGGGTTCACCGCTTCGCGCACCCGCCTCGCCATCGCCGCGTTGATGCCCTCGGCGCCGCGCGGGCCGCGTCGCTCGGCACACAGCACGCGGAAGCGGCCAAACGCAGCGAAGCACTGCGCCGGGTCGAGGGGCAGGGCAGACATCGCGTCGACGAACCCGGCGTAGCCGCTGGCGATCGTCGCGAGGGTGTCGCCGGCGGGCGTGACGCCGGCGTCGTCGATCCAGCGGACATTCGCCGCAACGTCGTCGCGCAAGGCGGCGGTCGCGCCGGCGGCGTCCCCGGCGTTGACGGCGGTCGCGACGCGCCCGATGCCGGAATCGTGCGAGAAGCGAAAGTTCTCGGTGAGCCAGATCACGCTGTCGGACAACGCGTCGCCGACGTTGTGCGTCGTGGCGGCGATGGCGGCGGGGGACGCGCCGGTCAGCGCGGCGAGCGCTGCGGCGCACGCGGGCGTGAACGCCACGCCGGCGGACAGCTCGGCGAACACTGCGCCGGCTTCCACCGCGGAGAGCTGGTCCTTGTCGCCGACGAGCAGCAGGCGCGCGTCCTTCGGTACTGCTTCCACGAGCCGCGTGGCGAGCGCGAGATCGAGCATCGACGCCTCGTCGACGACCACCACGTCGAAGGGCAGCGGATGGCTCGCATCGTGACGGAATCCGCGGCCATCTCCATACACGCCGAGCAACCGATGCACGGTGGAGACGGCGGCGGGCAGGCGATCGCGAAGCGGTGGCGCGACGCTCGATCGGAACGCCGTGATGGCTTCCGTGAGCCGTGCGGCGGCCTTGCCGGTCGGTGCGGCCAGCGCGACCCGGCATGCGGCATTGTCGGCGAGCAGGCAGGCGAGAAGCTTCACGACGGTGGTGGTCTTGCCGGTACCGGGACCGCCGCTCACGATCGTCAGGTTGCGCAGCAGCGCGAGCGCCGCCGCGAGCTTCTGTCCCGTCGCGCCGTCGCGGCCGAACTGCGCCTCCAGCATCGCGGATGCCGCGGGCGACACGCTGCGCGACGGTGCCTTGACGCGGTGCGCGACGGCGCGCGCGAGCCGCGCTTCGTAGTCGAAATAGCGTGCGAGATACAGCCGGCCCGTGGCGTCGACGACGAGCGGAAACGCGAATCCGTCGGCGGCCGCGCCCGACGACGCGCGAATCCGCGAGACGCGCGCGCAAGGCCGCGACGTCGCCGTCGCTCGCGATCCGGGCGAGCGGCACGCAGGTGTGCCCCGACGACACGGCCATCGACACCGCATAGGCGGCGCCGCGCGCCGCATCCGTCGAAGGGACCGGCGCGTGGCGGTCGTGCGCCCAGCGCGCAACGCGCTCGGCGAACGCCTGCGCAAGCGTGTGCTCGGGCAGCGCCCGTTCAATTGACGTGTCGTCCATGCTATGCGCTCTCCACCGCCGGCACGCGAAGTGCGTCGGCGATGCGCGCGAGCGTCGCCGCGCTCGGGCGGTCGAAATAGATGCCGGTCTGCGCGCCGTCGGCCGCGCGCCAGTCGGGCCGCACGCCGCGCACGAACAGATAGAGCACGCCGCCGAAATGCGTGTCGTGGTCGTAGCGCGGTATGCGCCGGCGCAGGTAGCGGTCGAGCGCCACCGCATAGATCAGCTGCTGCAGGTGGTAGCCGTGATCGCGCATCGTGCGCGCCAGCGCAGCGCTGGCGTAGTCGGCCGCCGTGTTGCCGAGATGGTTCGATTTCCAATCGAGTACGTAGTAGCGGCCGGCGTGCTCGAACACGAGATCGACGTAGCCGTTGAGATAGCCATGGAGCCTGCCGGGCGCCAGGCGTGGCGTCGCGTAGCCCGCGGCGGCGACGGCGTCGCGCAGGCGCGCGGTGTCGGGCGTGGACGCAGGAAACGTGAACCCGAGCTCGACGAGGCGCCGCTCGCGGGTGACCGTCGCCAGCGTGCCGCCCATCGGCAGGGGCGTGGCGACGACGTCGCGCAGCATCCGCTCGACCATCGGTGCGAGTCGCGCGCCATCCGCTGCGGCGCGCGCAGGGGGAAACTGCGCGAGCGCGTCGGCGACGATCGTCGGCCAGCCGCCGGAGTCGCCGAAGTCGATGCGCTCGAAGATCGCGTGCAGGCACTCGCCGGCCGCGGCGCCGCGCGGAAATCGCACGATGTCGTCCGCCTGCGCGGAGCTCGCAGCAGCCGTCGCGTCCGGCTCGACCGCGCGGGCGTCGTGATCGGCGGCGGCGCCGTCGCTGGTCGCGCCTTGCGCCAGCGCGCTGAAGCTGCCGATGCGCCATTCCGCGCGAATGCGCGCCGGTGGCGTGCGTGCGACGATCGCGGCGGGATCGGTCGCCGCTTCGACGAACGGCGTGCCGCGGTCGAGCGGCAGCGGCACGATCGCGATGTCCGGTGCAGCCCTTTCCGCGAGGCGGCGCCACGCGGCGGCAATGTCGTCCGGCGAGCGGCCGTTGGCGAGCCATGCGACCAAGTCCATGCCGTCGCCGGCGACGAGCCAGTTGCCGAGCGCGCGGGCGCTCTCCTTCGTCGAGCGCCCCTGCACCATCGCGTAGACGCCCGCGACGAGATAGCAGCGCTGTGCCGCGCGTGTCAGCGCGACGTAGAGGAGACGCAGGCGCTCGGCGGCGACCTCGGCGAGGATCCTGGCGTCGATCGCCACGGACTCCGGGTTGCCCTTGTCCGCCGGCGTGAAGTCGAGCACCGCATCGCCGTCGTCGTGGTACTCGCGCACATCGGTTCGCGGCTGCCAGTAACCGCCTTCGAAGAAGAACGGGCAGAAGACGAACGGGTACTCGAGCCCCTTCGCCTTGTGGATCGTGACGATGTGCACGAGGTTGCGGTCGGATTCGAGCCGGAGCTCGCGGGCGTCGTCGCGCGCGCGCTCGTTGCGCTCGGTCGCGAGCCAGCGCAGCAGCGCGTCGGGCGCCATGCCCGACGCCGCGGCCTCCTGCAGCTGCTCGCCGAGATGGAGCAGGTTCGTCATCCGCCGCTCGCCGTCGCTGCGCGCCAGCATGCGGGCGACTACGCCTTCGCCGGCGATCAGCCGCCGGTACATCACTGCGAACCCGCGCGTCCGCCACAGCGCACGATATTCGACGAAGCGATCGACATGTGCGGCAAATGCGGCGTCGTCGTCCGTCAGCGCCGCGATGCCAGCGGCGCCCTGGCCGAGGATCTGCGTCGCCAGCGCCGAACGCACGAGGTTCGCGCGCGACGGCTCGAGCACCGCGGCGAGCACGCGTGCGACCTCGTCGGCGTCGGGCGTGCGGAAGATGCTCTCCTGCGCGAGCTCGACGCTGCCGACGCCGAGCGCGGCGAGCGCGTCCTTCACGTCGACGCCCTGCGCGTGCGTGCGCACGAGGACGGCGATGTCGGCAGAGCGCAGCGGCACGTCGTCGAGGCGGATCCGCTCCTGCGCGGACTCGCGCAGTAACCGCGCGATCTCCGCCGCCGTGGCGCGCACTGCGGCGGCCTTCGCATCGGCGCGCAGCATCGGCGCGCCGTCTGCGGCCGGCGGCAGCATCCAGACGGTGAGCGGCGCGCGCGGCGCGGAGTCGTCCGTGAGCAACGCGCGATGGCGCGTCCCCGCGGTCACCGCGCGATAGTCGAGCTCGGGGAGCGCAAAGGCGCGCGCATTCGCGCCGAACAGTGCGTTCTGCGCGGCGATCAGCGCCGGTGTCGCGCGCTGGTTCTCGAGCAGCGTGAAGTGCGCCCGCGCGCGCGCGCCCGCTGCGAAATACGCGTGGAGGTCGGCGTTGCGGAAGCCGTAGATCGACTGCTTCGGATCGCCGACGAGGAACACCGGCGCGTCGCTGCCCCGGTAGATCGCTTCGAAGATCGCAAACTGCAGCGGATCGGTATCCTGGAACTCGTCGATCAGCGCGGCGGGATACTGCGCGCGCAGGCGGTCGGGCAATCCAGGATGGGCGAGGCTTTCGAGCGCGGCATGGAGGTTGTGCAGCAGATCGTCGTAGCCGGCGACGCGTGCGTCGCGCTTGCGCCTGCGGACCTCGGCCGGCGCGTGCTCGACGAGGCGCCGGATCAGTGCGAGACGCGCACGGGTCAGATCGTTTTGCAGCGCGCGCCGCGTGTCGCGCAACGCGCCGGCTGCGGCAAAGAACGGATGCGCCGGCGTCGTGCTGCCCTTGCTCGTGCATTTCAGGAGCCGTGCCGATGTCAGCAGATCGAGCTTGTCGTCCTTCGGGTACGGTGCCAGCGGATCGCCCGCGCGGAGCCAGTGGTCCCAATCGAGAAATGCCCGGGCGATCGAATCGGCGTGGTAGACGTTCCGGTGCAGCGCGCCCTCGCGCCGTTGCGCGAAGATTTCGGCGATCGCCGCCCGCTGCGCGTGCCACAGCGCGCTCGCGGCGCGATAGCAGTCGGCCAGCGCCGTGGTGTTGGCCGGCGCCGCGTCGACTCCGTCGGGAAAGCGCAGCCGTGCAAACGGCTTCGCCATGCGGCGCGCGACGATGCGCGCGAACGTCTCCGGCGAATCGCGCCGGTCGATCAGGAACGCCGCAAGCGCCGGATCGCAGTCATCGGAGGCGACCTCCCGTCGCCAGAAGTCGTTGACGACGTCCTGCAGGATCGCGCTGTCGTCCGTCAGGAGCTCGACCGCAAACGGGAGTCCCGACGCGAACGGCGTATCGGCGAGCGCGCGGCTCGCGAACCCGTGGATCGTGAAGATCGCGGCGTCGTCGAGGCTGTGGAGCGCGAGTGAAAGCCGCGCCACGGTGTCGTCGCGCGTGCGGCCGGCGACCGACTCGACCTGCGTCACGAGGCGGCGGACGAAGTCGTCGTGGGGGTCGGCCACGCCATCGCGCGCGTAGCGGAGGGTCTCGACGATGCGGTCGCGGATCCTCGTACGCAGCTCCGCAGTCGCCGCATTGGTGAACGTGACCACCAGGATCTCGCGCACGTCGAACTCTCGCTCGAGCAGGAGGCGCAGGTAGAGCCCGCAGATGTTCCAGGTCTTGCCGGTGCCGGCTGACGCCTCGACGAGCGTCGCCCCCTCGAGCGGACACGCGAGCAGGTCGAGTGGCAAAGGCGGCAGGCGCGTGTTCATGCGCCCTGGACGCGCGGATCGTCAAGGTGGTCGAACAGGCCCGCGAAGACCGCGTGCGCCGTGTCCTCGAACAAGCGGTCGAGCGGATCCTCGACGCCGCGAAACGCCAGCGCGAACGCAGGATCTGCGCTCTCGCCGCCGAACTGCGGCGCGCCGTTCCATGCGCCGCGCGCTTTGTACGCCTTGCCGTCGCTGCGCACGTAAGCCCACGACGACTTGGGAAAGAACCGCAGCGGCGCGGCGAGTCCTGCCGCATACATCGCGACCAGTGATCCCAAACGCGCGTGCGCGGCGTCGGCAGCGAGCGGCGAGAGACTGAACGTCCCGTCGCGGGAGTGCCAGACGGTGCGCGGGTCCACACCCGGAGGACGCGCCGCATTCAGGACGAGATGGCGGATCCAGCCTTCCAGATAGTCGTTCGCGTGCGTGTTGACGTAGCGCTCGCGCACGAGACCGTTTTGGCGCAACTCCGCCAGCGCGCCTTCGACGCGCCAGGGCGTGCCGCCTACGTCGACGTCGAGCGCGATGGCGATCGGCGGCAGCAGCGGCGCGGCGCTGTCGGCAGCGACGGCGCGCGCGAACGCGTCGAGCTGCGCGACTTCGCGGTCGATGAGCACGTCGCCGAGCGGGCCCGGCGGATACTCGATGCCGGCGCGCGCCGCGGCGCGCAGCGCGTCGACCGACGCGCCGGCGCGCAGGTGTGCGAGCAGCCGGTCGGCGATTCGCCAGTGCGTGCGTCCGTCCGGGCCGAACGGCTCGTCGTCGTCGATCTCCACCGGCGCTTCCGGCAGTGCAACGCCGAGCGCGCCTCTCCAACAGGAGGCGGCTGGGATTGCGATAGAACCGGAGAAGCTGCTCGACCGGCACCGTTTGCCATTCCGGTCCCGCCGGCGGAAGAGGACGGTCGAAGAACGGTGCTTGCGCCTCGACGATGCGCGGAAGGTCGAGCGCATCGCCGTCGTCGGCCTCATCGGCGTCGTCGTCGCGCGTCGTGCGCACGATGCGGGCGTTCGCGCCGCGGCTGCGTGCCCGCAGCGCCTCCGCGTACTCGGCGTCGAAGCTCTGCACGTGCGGCGCCTTCGCGTCGAACGCGGTCACCGAGAATGGCTGCAAGGGATGCGCGACGGTCAGCCGTGAACGTGCTTCGGCGGCCGCGCCGGCGATCGCCGGGACGACGTAGTCGACGAGTTCGGAGACGGGCGCCGCCGGCGGCAGCGGCGCATTGTCGCGCACGCTGCGGCCGACGTAGGACACGTGAAAGAAGTCGCGCGCGGCGAGCAGCAGATCGAGCAGTATGTTGCGATCGTCGAGGCGGCGCTGCCGATCACCCCGCGCCGGCGCGGCCTGCAGGAGATCGAACTCGTTGCTGGGCGTGCGCGCCGGAAACGCGCCGTCGTCGAGGCCGATCGCACAGACGACGCGATACGGAAGTGCCGCGCAGGCTCGCCATCGACGCGAATGTCACGGCACCAGTCGGCACGCCGCCGCGGGTGGGCGCGTCGATCGTGGCGGCGAGCGCCGCCTGAACGACCGACAGCCGCAGCGGCTCGCCGACGCCTCCGCGAAGCATGTCGTCGCGCAGCGTCGCGAGCGCGACGTGAACTTCGCGGGTGGCTTCGGCGTCGTCGGGGGCCGGCAGGACGAGGTCAGCTAGCACGTCGTGGAGCGAATCGAACCATTGCGCAGGCGTTTGTCGGCGCGCCGCAACCGCGCGCAGCCGCGTGAGCCCGCTGACAAAGCGCGCGAACGCGCCCAGCGCCAGCGCTTCGGAGCCTTCGGGATCGCCCGCCGGAAGGCGTCCGTCGAAGGGCGTCGCTGTTTGCGCTGGCCACGCGTAGCCCGCGAACAGCCGGTCGAGCCCGTCGTCGAACGTGAAGCGCGCCGTCTTCCGGAAGGTCGAGTGCCGCGCGCGTGTTCACGTCGAGCCCCCAGCGGATGCCGGACACCTGGATCCAGCGATGAACCGATGCCAGCGCATCGGCGTCGAGGCCGAAGCGGCGCGCAACGATCGGCCGCTGCAGCAGGTCGAACACCTCGCTGGCCGCAAAGCGCGACGGCGCGAGCGTCAGCGCAGCGAGCAACGCGCCGGCCACCGGGTTCTCCTCGCTGCGCGGCCGGCCGGTGATCGCATACGGGATGTGGCGCGGCGGCAGCGCGTTGCCGAACACGGCGTCGATCAGCGGCGCGGTCTTCGCGAGGTCAGGCGTGACGACGAGCACATCGGCCGGCTTGAGCGTGCCGTCGGCCGCGAACAGCGCGAGCAGGCGGTCGTGAAGCACCTCGAGTTCGCGCGTGCGCGAATGGCAGACGTGCAGTTCGAGGCTGCGGTCGCCGTCGGCGAGGACGACGCTCCCCGGCGCGAGGTCGGACAGATCGAGAATTGCATTCTGCGTGGCGGCGAGCAGCGTCGTCGCCGGCGCCGGCTCGAAGCGCGACTCGTCGACGACCGCTTCGCCCTTGTCGTCGAACAGGAGCGACAGGTACGCCTTCGTGGGTTCGCCCCATGCCGCCAGCAGGCGATTGCCCGACTCGTGGTGGGCTGCACGGCCGTGCGCCGTCAGCCACGACAGCCGTTTCGCGTCGACGATGTCGAACCAGTATTCGCGGCACGGGTTCAGCGCGTAAAGATCGACGTCGCGAAAGCGCGCGAGGCCGCGGACGATGTCGAGGTAGAGCGGCGGCATCGACGGCACGCAGAACACGTGCACACGCGTCGCGTGCGGTGGCCGGCGGCGTCTTGCCCGCCGCGATCGCGTTGAAGAACTCGAGCGACGGATGGCGTCGCGTCACGTCGAGCGCTTCCGCGATGCGGCGCCACAGCGCCGCCTGCCATTCTTCGTGTGCCTTCGCGGCGCCGTCGGCAAACCCGACGTCATGCCCCCGCGACCACGTGTCGAGCCACGCCGGCCGGTACGTGATGTAGTGCTCGATCAGGGTCGCGGCACGCGCGGCGAGGTCATAGCGCATCCGCTCGTCGGCCTGCGCCAGGTAGCGCGCCAGCGGCGCATGCGCGGCAACGAACGCCGCGTCGCCGAGGATCGCGTAGATCCGCCACGCGAGGACCTCCGGCGCGAACGGCGACGTTTCCGCCACGGCCACCAGCGCGCCGATCTCCTTCCACAGCCACTGCGCCAGGAACGGGAACTCCACGTTGGCGCAGATGCCGGTGCGATCGGCGATCGCGAGCTCCACTTTGCGGCGTATCGCCGCACTCGGGACAATGATCTGGTCCGCAACGAACGGCGAGGCCGGTACGCCGTCGAGCCGCGCCAGCAACGCGGCCTCGAGGACCTCGTAGCGGTTCGACAGGACGATCCGCAGCATTGCGGGTGCCGGCGTTCGGAGTGTCGGAGAACGGGGTCAGATACGCAGCATTCGGATCGAATGTTACGTATCTGACCCCGAAGCGCGGGTCACACCCGGCATGTACGGCAGATCGGTGACGCCGGGGTCCTTGCCCGCCTGCTTCAGCAGCGTCGTCGCCTGCCCGCGATGGTGAACTGCGTGCTGAAACAGATGCGTCGCGGCGATCCATCCGGGAAGCTGCCGCTGCTTGCCGTCAGACGCCGCGCGATACTCGAGCGTGGCGCAAAGCCACGCGGGCGTCAGCTGCCCGGCCCAGGCGAGAAGCGCGGTATCGGCGCTTTCGCGCTCCCGCGCGAGCGTCGCGAAATCGTCGAACGTGTCGGCGCCGAACGCCGCATGGCCGTACGGCACACCGGTGAAGCGCCCGAGCCAGACGCGGTCGCCCCAAAGGATGTGATTCAAGGTGCGATGGAGCGAACCGAAGAACGCGCCGCAATCGCGCTTGCGCTCGGCGTCCGAAAGCTCGCGCGCGGCGGCGTAGAGCCGCTCGTTCATCCAGCGGTTGTAGCGTGCCTGGAGCTGGCAGTACTCGACGGAGATCACGACACCGTCGCGGCCGTCGCCGCGACGGCGGTGGGCGACACGGTGTCGAGCGCCTCGATCTCCAGCGGTCAGACGAGCGCAGTCCGACGAGTGCGGTCTTGAGGCGAGGGACCATGGCGGCGGATTGTACCGCGGGGTCAGACGCTCAAAAGCAACGTCGCGCTCGTCACGTCGCGGATGACGCTGGGGAAAAAACGGGCGCCTTGAGGGCGCCCGTAAAGCCACTGAGGAGAAAACTATCGGGGGAAAGCCAGCCCCCGGACCACCTTGCGCGCGGGCGGGAGAGAGTCGCCCGCGCGCAATTCCTGCGACGACCGGCTAGATGCGGTAGGCCGACTCGCCGTGCGAACTGATGTCCAGACCTTCGCGCTCTTCCTCTTCGGTGACGCGCAGGCCGACGATCATGTCCGCGATCTTGAACGCGATGAACGCGACGACAGCCGTCCAGATGATCGTGATGCCGACGGCCTTCGCCTGAATCGACGACCTGCTCGCCGATGCTGGTGAAGCCCGTCTTGACGGTGACCCAGTCGGTGACGAAGCCCGGACCGCCGAGATCGGGCGACACGAAGACGCCCGTCAACAGCGCGCCCAGAATGCCGCCGACGGCGTGCACGCCGAACACGTCCAGCGTGTCGTCGACTTTCAGCATCTTCTTCAAGCCGTTCACGCCCCACAGGCAGACCACACCCGCCAGCAGGCCGATCACGAACGCGCCGGGGATGCCGACGTTGCCGGCCGCCGGCGTGATCGCGACGAGGCCCGCGACCGCACCCGACGCCGCACCGAGCATCGACGGCTTGCCCTTGATCATCCACTCGAAGAACGTCCACGACAGCACGGCGCACGCGGTGGCGAGGTACGTGTTGATGAACGCCAGCGCGGCGGAGTTGTTCGCTTCCAGCGCCGAACCGGCGTTGAACCCGAACCAGCCCATCCACAGCAGGGAGGCGCCGATCATCGTCATGGGCAGGTTGTTGGGCGGCATCGCTTCCTTGCCGTAGCCGATGCGCTTGCCCATCAGGTACGCGCCCACCAGTCCGGCGACGCCGGCGTTGATGTGCACGACCGTGCCGCCCGCGAAGTCCAGTGCGCCCATCTGCCAGATGTACCCGGCCTTGGCGTTGGTCGCGTCGACGACGTTGGCGGCCGTGTACGCATCCGGGCCCGCCCAGAACCACACCATGTGCGCGATCGGCGCGTAGGCGAACGTGAACCAGATCACCGCGAAGATCAGGATGGCCGAGAACTTCACGCGCTCGGCGAAGGCGCCCAGGATCAGGCACACGGTGATCGCCGCGAACGTCGCCTGGAACGCGACGAACACCAGCTCGGGAATCACGACGCCCTTGGAGAACGTCGCGGCCATCGCGAACTCGCCCTTCGCCGAGTCGAACGTGCCGCTTGAGGAACAGGCGGTCGAGGCTGCCGAAGAACGCGTTACCCTCGGTGAACGCGAGGCTGTAGCCGTAGACGCACCACAGCACGCTGATCAGCGAGAACACGACGAACACCTGCATCAGCACCGACAGCATGTTCTTGCTGCGAACCATGCCGCCGTAGAACAGCGCCAGCGCGGGGACGCTCATCATCAGCACCAGCGCGGTGGATATGAGCATCCACGACACGTCGCCCTTGTTGGGCGTCGGCGCAGGTGCAGCGGTGGCGGCAGGCGCCGCAGCCGCGCGGTGCTGCGGCAGGTGCCGCCGCCGGCGCTGCCGCCGCAGGCGCGGCGGCAGCCGGCGCTGCCGCCTTGTCCTGCGCGATGGACGGCGCGGCGAGGCCGAGCGCGCCCAGCATTGCGATCAATACGAGCAAACGTTTCATCGATATCCCCTCAAAGCGCGTCCGCGCCGGTTTCGCCGGTGCGAATGCGCACGACCTGTTCCAGGTCGAAAACGAAAATCTTGCCGTCGCCGATCTTGCCGGTGTTGGCGGCTTTTTCGACGGCCTCGATGACGCGGTCGAGGAGCTCGTCCTTGATCGCGGCTTCGATCTTGACTTTCGGAAGGAAGTCGACGACGTACTCCGCGCCGCGATAGAGCTCGGTATGGCCCTTCTGGCGGCCGAAGCCCTTGACTTCGGTGACGGTGATGCCCTGCACGCCGATTGCCGAGAGGGCCTCGCGGACCTCGTCGAGCTTGAACGGCTTGATGATGGCGGTAACGAGTTTCATGGGTTCCCCGAATGTGATGTCGTCTCTAGAACGTCTTCTTGACGTAGACGACGCCACGGTCCTTCGATGTGTCGTAGCCGGTCAGGTCCGTGTAGAACGCGGACGTTGGCGTTGTTGCCGGTGTAGTACGCGCCGAACTCGATGCCCTTCAGCACGCCCTCGGGCACCGTGTACGAGACGCCGGCCTTCCAGTCGGTCGTACGACGCAGCGGCAGTTGCCGCTGCCGTCATTACGCACGTCGAGGTGGCCGAACGTGGCCGACCAGCGCGAAGCCCGTGTCGCCGATCGGGTACGTGCCCGTCAGGTCGATGTAGTACCGTGCCGTCGGTCTTCTGGCCGTTCGGCGAATGCCGAAGTAGTCTGTCGCTGCTGTCACGAGCCTTCACGCTGATCCACTTCCAGCCGAGCGCGCCGTACACTTCCCACGTGTCGGCGTTGACGACGCCGGGGTTCCGCGAGCCCGGGTAGTAGTAGTAGATCGTGCCGACGTCCCAGAAGAAGTCCGTGTCGCCGAAGTTGGCCTTGTAGCCGCCGTAGAAGTCCCACTCGAGGCTGGAGCGGCTGTACAGGCCGAAGTCCTCGAGCCAGCTGACGTTCGACGCCCACGTGCCCGCGTAGAAGCCGCTCGAATGCGCCCAGTCGAAGCCGCCCTGCACCGCGGGCTTGCCGCCGGTCTGCGAAATGCCGCGGAAGATGTATTCGCTGAAGATGCCGACGTTGGCCGTGACGACGTTGTCGGGCGGCGGCGGTGCGGCGGGCGCCGGCGTCTGTGCCAGAGCCGTACCGGTGGCGAGCGTGCCGAGCGTGACCGCGAGCAGGGACTGCTTGAAACGAGCGGAGGCTTGCATGATGTTGGTTATCCCGTTGTTGGAAGACGAAGCGCGAAATGCTGGAGATTGCCGACTACGTGTCAGCATTTCGTGTGCCACCGCACAAATTTCATATAAAACAATGGATTAGGGTCTATTTCAGACACCGGCCCGAAGGCGCGCACCGGATTCGTGCACCAATGTCGTGCGCACGTACGGGTAATTGCACGTCATTTGGGCGTGCTCGGTATGGGCACGGTTTTCCTCAGCCCCGACGGGCCGATTCGGTGCCGCGACCGCGGCCCTTTGCTAGACTCCAACGGCCCTTACACGAGTCGCGGAGGCACCCATGCTGAATTCCAAGACGCTTGACGATCTGGCCGCGCGCATCGGCAAGGCGATGGAGAATTCGCCGGCAAAGGACATCGAAAAGAACGTGAAGGCGATGCTCCAGAGCGGCCTGACTCGGCTCGACGTCGTGCCGCGCGCCGAGTTCGACACGCAGGCGCAGGTGTTGCTGAAGACGCGCGAGAAGCTGGAGCAGCTCGAGGCGCGCGTCGCGGAGCTCGAGGCGCGCGCGGCGAGATAGTCGGTATTTCAGCGCTGCTCAGCAGCGGCCACGCAAGCGCGCAATCGCACTCGAGAATTCAGCGCGTCGGCGGTGCGAAACTGCCCAATTCGCGCATGATGATCCGCTGCGTCTCGATCGCGTCCTGCGACGGCTTGGGCGAAGACGCCGTCGCCGGCTTTCGGTCGACTTTCGGCGGTGACTCCGCGGCGCTCATCTTGCCTGTGTCGGGTGCGACCCCGGGCGAGGCGTCCGCGGGCGGCGGCGATTCGGTCGGCGGCGATTCGGTCCGCGGGGATGTGGTCCGCGGGGATGTGGTCGGCGCCGGTGTGGTCGGAGTATCTGCCTGGGGCAGCGCGGGCTCTCGCGCTTGCGGCGGCTCCGCCGGTGGCGTGGGCACGTCCGCCGCAGCCGGTGCCGGAATCGGCGGCGGCAATGGCTGCGCTTCGATTGGCGCTTCGCCCCGCTGGATGAACGTGTAGCCGCCAAGCGCCGCCAGCCCGACGATCGACAGGGCTGCGACGAAGGCCACGAAGGGGCGCGCCGAAGAAGCAACGTGATGAGCGACTCGCCCCTCCGCGTTATCGTCCGCCGCGAGTGTGTCCATGAGCGGCTCTCGCTCGTGGGCTGTTGCAGCGTCGAGGACAGCCGCGGGGTCGCGCATCGATAGCGATTCGCGCTCGACGTCCGTCCCGGCAGGGGACCATGCCGCGGTCGCACGCAGCGGCGTTCTCGGTTCGTCCCCGTACGCGAGGACGACCGTCGTGGCCTCCCGATCCACCAGCGCATCGCCGACGTCGGCATAGGCCAGCGTGCCCATCGGCTCACGGTGCGCCTCGCTGCGCAACGGCGCACCGCAGCGATAGCAGTCGCGCGACAGCGCGTCGTTCACCGCCTCGCAGTGCTCGCAGGGAAGCAAGTGCAGCGGAGAGCCGCACTCGTTGCAGAAGCGGGCGCCGGCGGGGTTCGAATGCGTGCAGAAGGGGCAGGGCGCGAGGGTCATCGGCAAATCACCAGACGCATTGGTGCGGCGGGACCGGGCCCACCGGTTCCGATTGGAGGCGGCGGCGACGCGCGAGTTCCGCGTCGCAGCACACGCGGGGCGACAGGCGCGCATCGGGCGGAGGGTCAGCCGAATGACCGACTGCGTACGTCAATCGCGGCGGCTATCGTCGTTCGACTCGTGTTTCGGGCCGTTCTTCATGTCCGTCGCCATCGTTCAAAGCCGCGCCCTCGCGGGCATCGACGCGCCGATGGTCACCGTCGAGGTACACCTCGCCGGTGGCCTGCCTGGTGTGAACATCGTCGGCCTGCCGGAGGCCGAAGTCCGCGAAGCGCGCGATCGCGTCCGCGCGGCGTTGCAGAACGCCCGCTTCGAGTTTCCCGCGCGCAAGGTCACCGTCAACCTGGCACCCGCCGATCTGCCGAAGGAGTCCGGGCGCTTCGACCTGCCGATTGCACTTGGCATCCTCGCGGCGAGCGGACAGCTTCCGGCGCCGGCACTCGCGGCGTACGAATTCGCCGGGGAGTTGGCGCTCACTGGCGAGCTTCGCGCCATCCGTGGTGCACTCGCGATGGTGCTGTCAGCACGACGCGACGGCCGCGCGTTCGTGTTGCCGGCGGCGTCGGCAGCCGAGGCGGCGCTGGTCCGCGACGCCGTCGTGCATCCGGCGCGCGATCTGCTTGCCGTCTGCGCGCACGTCACCGGACAAGCACGTCTCCCCGCGCTCGACGCGGCGCTGCCGGTCGCATCGCGCAGCGACCTCGATCTACGCGACGTCCGCGGCCAGGCACAGGCCAAGCGCGCACTGGAAATCGCGGCCGCCGGCAGGCACAGCCTGCTGTTCGTCGGACCGCCCGGCACCGGCAAGTCGATGCTCGCGCAGCGCTTGCCGTCGCTGCTGCCGCCGCTCACCGAGGACGAGGCGCTGGAGTCGGCCGCGCTCGCATCGCTCGCCGGGACGTTCGCCCCCGAGCGCTGGCGCGAGCGGCCGTTCCGCGCGCCGCATCACACGGCCAGCGCGGCGGCGCTGGTGGGCGGCGGCAGCCATCCGCGGCCCGGCGAGATCTCGCTTGCGCATCACGGCGTGCTGTTCCTCGACGAGCTGCCGGAATGGAACCGCCACGTGCTGGAAGTGCTGCGCGAGCCGATCGAATCGGGCGTCATCCACATTTCGCGCGCCGCGCGGCAGTGTGCGTTTCCCGCGCAGTTCCAGTTCGTCGCGGCGATGAACCCCTGCCCCTGCGGCTGGCTCGGCGACCAGTCGGGCCGCTGTCGCTGCGCGCCGGAGCAGGTGGCGCGCTATCGCGGCCGCGTGTCCGGGCCGCTATTGGATCGGCTCGATCTCGCGATCGACGTGCCGTCGGTATCCGCCGACGTGCTCGCGTCTTTCCCGACCGGGCCGCCTGCCGAATCGTCGGCGGACGTGCGCGAGCGCGTCATCGCGGCGCAGGTCTTGCAGCGCGAGCGGCAAGGCACGCCGAATGCGCGCCTCACCGCGCAGGAGGTCGCGACGCACTGCCATGCCGCCGCGGACGCCGAGAAGCTGCTCGCGCGCGCAATGGCGCGCCTGTCGCTATCCGCGCGCGCGTATCACCGCATCCTGAAGGTCGCGCGAACGATCGCCGACCTCGCCGGCAGCGCGAGCGTCGACAGCGCGCATGTGGCAGAGGCGCTGCAGTTTCGGCGCTTCGACCGCGCGGCGTAGCTCGGTCGAGTTGCGTGGAAACCGCCGAACGCTGTCTATAGCTTGGCGTCGAACCAGCCCGCCAACACGCGCTGTCGCGCTCGATCAGCCGATAGCCGACGTCGACGATGCGTCGTCCGCACGGCGCGCCCGCCAGCGGTCGCACAGCAGCGTCCCGGCGCGCTGGCCGATCTCGTAGCGCGGCACGCGAATGTGGTGAGCGCCGGCACGACTGGGCGGCGAGCACGATGTCGTCGAAGCCGGCGATGCGCGATCGCGTCGCGGCACGCGAGGCCGCGGCGCTGGCACTCGTACAGCGCGCCGACGGCGAGCGCATCGGCCGAGCAGAACACCGCGCGCAGCCGCGGCGTCGCGCTGCGCGAGCTGCGCCATCGCCGCGGCGCCCGGCATCGATGTCGAGCGTGGTCTCGATGCAGAGGCGCGGGTCGACCTTGCGCCGCGCGGCTGCGCAGGCCGCCGTCGTAGCCCGCGCGGCGATCGCGGGCGCGGTCGTTGTCGCGCGGGATGCGCGCCGATGTAGCCGATCGGCCGTCGTAGCGCGACGACAGGTAGCGCGTGATCGCGCGCGCCGCATCGACGTTCGAGTAGCCGACGACCATGTCGATCGGCTCGCGCGGTGAGATTGCCGCCTTCCACGACCGGGATGCCGCGCGCGCTTGCAGCATGCCGCGATCGTCGCCGGCGTGTGGTGCGTGCCGGTGAGGATAGATCGCATCGACGCGGCGCGACAGGAACTGCGCGCACCAGCGCTTCCTCGGCCGGCGCGGAGAAGCCGCTCACGCCGAGCAGCAGCTGGAAGTCGTGCTCGGCGAGCGCGTCGGTCAGGCCCTGCATGATCTCGGCGATCAGCGAGTTGGTGAGCACCGGCACGATCGCGGCGACCAGGCCGCTGCGGCTGCGACGCGAGGCCGCGCGCGGTGAGGTCGGGCGTGTAGCCGGTCTCGCGCAGCACCGCCTCGACGCGCTCGCGCGTGCGGCCGCGACACTTTGTCCGGATCGCGCATCACGCGCACGACCGTCATCGTCGACACGCCGGCGCGCTGCGCGACGTCGGCAGCAGCGCGCGGCGCGGGCGGTGCTCGTGCGGTCATGGCGGTCGGCTCGACGAATGCGGCAAGCGTCGCCCCGGTCCGCGGCGAACATGGGATGCGGCGCTTGCGCACCGCGCGAATGTCAGCGGTAACATCGCGTACGACAAGGGCCGGCGAGCGCTATTCAGCGCGCAGAGCCGGCAGGAGGCCTGGATCGAAATCGTGGAACGCGCTGCGCGCGCCCGGCGCGGCATTGCCGTGAGCCAGTGCTGATGCGCGTCTCGCCGGCGCCGGCGTCTACCTGCGCACGATGGCGGTGTTCGCCGTCGTCTGGGCGGCTGCTCTCGATGTGGAAGCGGCAATCCGGTGCTGCTGCCCTCGCCGCTCGCCGTGGTCGAAGGCGTTCGTGGAGCTCGCCGCGCGACCTCGAGCTCTTCGAGCACGCGGCGATCAGCCTCGCGCGGATGGTTGGCAGCCTCGCGCTCGCCGCCGCGCTCGCGATTCCGCTCGGCTTCGCGCATGGGCCTGCGCGCGATCGCCGACGACCTGGTCGACCCGCTGGTCGAGATGCTGCGGCCGATCTCCGGCATCGCGTGGATCCCGCTCGCGCTCTTCATCTTCGGCATCGGCAACGCGCTGCCGGTGTTCATCATGACCTACGCCGCGTTCTTCCCGATCCTGCTCGGGACGATCGCCGGCGTGCGCGCGGTCGATCGCGCGGCTGGTCGACGCGGCGCGCACGATGGGCGTGCCGCAGCGCACGATCGTGACGCGCGTCGTGCTGCCCGCGGCGCTGCCGTCGCTGCTCGTGGCGGTGCGCCTCGGCGTCGCGTCGGCGTGGACCGCGTGGTCGCGGCCGAGCTGATCGGCGCGCCGAGCGGCCTCGGCTACGCGATCGAGTGGTACCGCGAGCTGCTGATGACGCCGCAGGTGATGGCGTTCATCGCGATGATCGGCGTGCTCGGCTACCTGTGCGACCGCGCGGTGCGCGCGCTGTCGCACCGGCTCACGCCGTGGGCGCCCGAAACGGCGGCGTCGACGATGACGCGCACGCGCATCCGCGCGCTGGTCGCTCGGCGCGTGCTGCCGATCGTGCTGCTCGCGCTCTGGCAGGCGCTGGGCATGCACGGTCGGACAATCCGCGCATGCCGCTGCCGTCGAAGGTCGTCGCCGCGGCGATCGAGATGATCGCCGAGCGGCGACCTGCCGCGCGGCGATCGTGCAGAGCCTCGGCCGCGTGTTCGGCGGCTTCGCGGTCGCGGCGCTGCTCGCGATTCCGCTCGGCCTCGCGATGGGCACGTCGCGCGCCGTCGAGCGCAACGTCGATCCGCTGGTCGAGAGCTTCCGGCCGATCGCCGCGATCGCGATCCTGCCGCTCGCGATCCTGTGGTTCGGCACCGGCACGGCGGCGGCGGTGTTCATCGTCGCCTACGCGGCGTTCTTCCCGATCGTCGTCAACACGGTCGCCGGCGTGAAGCGCGTCGATCCGACGCTGCTGCAGGCCGCGGCGACGATGGGCGTCGCCGCGCTGCACCGACGATCCGCACGGTCGTCGTGCCCGGCGCGCTGCCGTCGATCGGCGTCGGCCTGCGCATCGCGCATGGGCGTCGCGTGGACGGCGATCGTCGCCGCCGAGCTCGCCGTCGGCGCCAAGGCCGGCGGCGGCGGCTCCGGCGGCATCGGCCAGATGATGTTCGTGTTCTACGCCTACAGCATCGAGCTCAACCGCATCATCGTCTGCATGATCGCCGTCGGCGTCGTCGCGCTCGCTGCTCGACCGCTGCTGCGCGCGGCTGCCTGCGCGCTGCGCGATGCCGTGGAGCGCGCGATGAACGCGCACGATCCGCAGCTGCGCATCGAGCACGCCGGCAAGCGCTTTCCGGCTGCCGACGGCAAGGAGACCGTCGCGGTGAGGACGTCTCGCTCGACATCGCGCAGGGCGAGTTCCTCGTGCATCGTCGGGCCGTCGGGCTGCGGCAAGACGACGGTGCTCAACATGCTCGCCGGGCTCGAGCTCGCCGACCTCCGGCACGCTGCTGCTCGACGACACAGCCGATCACCGGCCCCGGCCCCGAGCGCGGCGTGATGTTCCAGGACTACGCGCTGTTTCCGTGGCGCACGGTGTGGGGCAACGTCGAGTTCGGCCTGCGTCACGGACCGGCCGGCGAGGGCTTGACGACCGACGCAGCGCGACGCAGCGCGTGCGCCACTACATCGAGCTCGTCGGCCTCACGCGGCTCGGAGGAGAAGTATCCGCACCAGCTCTCCGGCGGCATGCGCCAGCGCGTCGCGCTCGCGCGCCTGATGGCCAACGAGCCCGCGGTGCTGCTGATGGACGAGCCGCTCGCGGCGCTCGACGCGCAGACGCGCCTCATCCTGCAGGACGAGCTGCTGCGCATCTGGGGCCAGGACCGCCCGCGCGAGCGAGCGCCGCACCGTCGTCTTCATCACGCACGCGATCGACGAAGCGGTGTTCCTCGCCGACCGCGTCGCGGTGATGACCACGCATCCCGGGCCGCGTCGAAGGCGGTGATCGACGTGCGACCTGCCGCGCCCGCGCAACGACGCGCACGCGCGCGCTACCCGAGTTCCAGGCGCTGACGCAGCACATCTGGAACCTCATCCGCGACGAGGCGTATCGCGCCACCGTCACCTGACACGCAAGCCAAGGAGGAACATGACACGACAGACGAGTCCGCATCGCAGGCCGCGACATCGCGCGGCGCCGCTTCGTCGGCCGCGGCCGGCGCGGCGTCGCTCGCGCTGGCCGCGCCCGGCATCGTGCGCGCGCAGGCGCGCAAGGCCGCTCAAGGTCTCGGTCGGCCGCCAGCCGTGGGCCGCCGGCAACTCGCCGGTCACGCAGTACATGATCGCCAACAAGACCTTCGAGAAGTTCGCGCGCCGAGCTCGGCTACGACCTCACGGTCGACTATCGCGACTATCCGTCGGCGCTGCCGATGGTCGAGGCGTTCGTCTCGGGCAACCTCGACTTCGGCATGTGGGGCAACACGCCGATCGTGCGCCTCATCGCGCAGAACCAGCCGCATGCAGCTCGCTGACCGTCGGCGAAGGCCACTTCCGCTTCGTGCTCGCGACGCGCAAGGACTCGCCGATCCGCAACATCGCCGACCTCAAGGGCAAGACCGTCGGCGCGCTGCTCGGCGGCGATCCCGTACAACGTGCTGGTCGCAGATGCTGCGCTTCGAGCTCGGCAACGGCGATCCGAAGGCGCACGGCATCACGGTCGTCAACACGCCGACGCAGGCGCAGGCCGCGACGATCCCGCACCGGCATGGACGCGGCGATGCTGATCCATCCCGCGTTCCTCAAGGCGCAAGCCGAGATCGGCACCGTCGGCATCATGAACTCGTTCGGCTACACCGAGAGCCACTACAAGGGACCGGCCGGCGAAGGCGCGGGCATCCTGCTCGAGTCGGTCAAGAAGTCGCCGTTCTATCCCGACGGCTACTACCTGCACCGCTCGTTCTGGATCAGCCAGCGGCAAGATGGTCGAAGGAGCAATCCGGGCGTCGTCACCGCGTTCGCTGATGGCGCAGCAGGACGCGGTGGCGAAGCTCTCCGCGATGGACGCGGGCGCAGGTGTCCGAGCTCGCGCGCAAGTACTGGGAGCTCGATCCCAAGCTCGGCGCGCTGGTGGTCAAGGACGACGTGCTGTTCGCAGCGCGGCTGGTGCTGGCCGACCGAAGGCGACGCCGCCGCGCTGCTCGAGACGTCGAAGTACATGGTCGAGGGCAAGCTGATTCCGAAGCCGCTCGCGTGGGCGCAGGTGCGCGATGCGTTCGCGCCGACCGCCGCGCCGGTGCAAGGCAGCCTAGGAGAAGACGGGCCGCAAGCCCGACACCGCCGCGTTCGAGGCGAAGGACGCCAAGGACCTGCGCGGCGCGCCGGCGTGGGACCTCGCGCAGTGGAAAGAGCGCACGATCGCGACACCCAACGTAACGGAGTAGCAACATGAACGTCGGATTCATCGGACTGGGCATGATGGGCGGCCGATGGCGCGCAACCTCCTGAAGAAGGGCCATTCGCTCGACGGTGCTCGACGTGAACCAGCGCGTCGGTGCGAGGCGCTGGTCGACGCCGGGGCGCAGGCGGCGCGCCACGCCGCGCGAGGTCGCGGCGGCGAGCGACGTCGTGATCACGATGCTGCCCGACGCGCCCGACGTCGAGCGCGTGGCGCTCGGGCACGGACGGCGTCGTCGAGGGCATGCAGCCGGGCGCGATCTACATCGACATGAGCACGATCGATCCGGCGACGACGCGCAAGGTCGGCGCGGCGATCAGCGCGAAGGGCGCGGCGATGATCGACAGCCCGGTCGGCAAGACCGCCGATGCACGCCGTCGCGGGCACGCTCACGCTGATGGTCGGCGGCGACGCCGCCGACATCGCGCGCGTGCGGCCGGTGCTCGACTGCATGGGCACCGACTTCTTCCACTGCGGCGAGCTCGGCGCCGGGCAGACGATGAAGCTCATCAACAACCTGCTCGCGCACGTGCGATCGGCGAGGCGTCGGTCGAAGCGCTCGTCGCCGGCACCAAGGCCGGCCTCACGCTCGACACTGATGCTCTCGCGTGCTCAAGACGACGATGGCGTGGAACAACCAGCTCGCGATCGCGATGCCGAAGCGCTCGCTGCCGGGCGACTTCAAGCCCGGCTTCATGATGAAGCTCGCGCACAAGGACTGCCGGCTCGCGCTGTCAGATGGTCGAGGCGCTCGGCGTCGACGGCGCCGGTCGGCAAGGCGACGCTCGCGAGCCTCGAGAAGGGCTCGCGCGAGGGCTTGCCAGGACGACGACGTCGGCGCGCTGCTCAAGATGCGCGAGGAGGCGGCGGGGGTGAAGGTGCGGCTGCGGGCGCCGGTGTGACAATGGAGCCCGCCGCGTCGTCCCGGTGCGGCAAGCTCGTGAGCGTCTGAGAGAACGCATGGCATACCATCCGACGGCGCGCGACGCCCTGCTGCTGCAGGCGACGGTGCTCGACCCCCGCGACGACGTCGCGACGGCGCTCGTCGATCTGGCCGCCGGCACGCGCATTTCACTTGGTGTCGGAGACGGCGCGCGCGACGTGGTAACGCTGGAACGCATTGCGGCCGGCCACAAGTTCGCGCTGCGGCCGCTGACCGCGGGCCATCCGGTGCGCAAGTACGGCGAAATCATCGGTTGCGCGACGCAGGCGGTCGCCGTCGGCGCGTGGGTGCACGTTCACAATCTCGCGCCCGACACGGAGGAACGGAAGGTCGGTGCTGTCGTGGGAGCCGAGGTGGATCCGCGTTCGGGCGCCAGCGTGAGCGCCGGCAGCGCGACGAAGCGCGGGTTCGACGGATATCGCCGCCGCGACGGCCGCGTCGGCGTGCGCAATCACGTGCTGGTCCTTTCGCCGACAGGACTGACTTCGGCCGCCGCGCGGCGCATCGCGAGCCTGGTGCGCGGTACCGTCTGCGTCGCCTCGGGATATGGTCGCGGGCAGGTCGCGGCGGATGCGAAGCTGCACTTCGACACGCTCGCCGGTCTGGCGACGCATCCGAACGTCGCCGCAGTCGTCGTCGTGTCGGCCGGTGACGACATCACGGGCACCTACGTCGACGCGATCGTCGCGCAGCGGGCAAGCCGGCATTCGGCCTGTCGCTGCCGGGCGTGCACGAGGACGCGCTCGCGCTGGTCGATGCCGGCGTTCGCGTTGCCGCGCGGCTGGTCCACGAAGCGTCGGCGCTGCGCCGCGAGCGCTGCGACCTCGCCGACCTCTGCATCGCGGTCGAGTGCGGGCACTCCGATGCGACGTCCGGCCTCGTCTGCAATCCGCTCGCCGGCCGCATGATGGAGTCGGTGGTCGAAGGCGGCGGTCAGGCGATGTTCAGCGAGACGGTCGAGTGGACCGGCGCCGAGCACCTGCTCGCGCGCCGCGCCGCGACGCCGACGTCGCGCGCCGCATCGTCGACGCTGTACGCGAACGCGAGCGCCTGGTGCGCGAAGCCGGCGGCGACCTGCGCGCGCAGAACCCCGGCCCGCAGAACAAGGCGGGCGGCATCACGACGATCGAGGAGAAGGCGCTGGGCGCAATCGCCAAGGGCGGCGGGCAGCCGATCCGGGACGTGCTGCGCGCCGCGCAGCGGCCGAGCGCGCCGGGGCTCTACCTGATGGACACGCCGTACTTCTCGCCCGAGTCGATGACCGCGATGGTCGCAGGCAGGCGCGCAGATCGTCGTCTTCACCACCGGCGCGGGCAACAGCTACAGCAGCCTCTTGCACCGACGCTGAAGATGAGCGCGAACCCCGGCACGACGTCGCGGCTCGAGGCGCAGATCGACTTTGCGGCGAGCGGCGCGCTGCAGGGGACATCGAGCCTGGACGAACTCTGCGATGCCGGGGTGGCGCGCCTGCTCGAGATTGCTTCCGGATCGCTCACTTACGGCGAGATCGTCGGCGAAGGCGACGAAGTGGTCAGCCGCGTCGGCCCTTCGATGTAGCCGCGGCGCAGGGCCGCCCGCATCCTTCGGATCGAATTTCGCGACGACACGGACATCCATGAGCTTCGATCCTGCCGCCATGCGGCGCATCGGTCACCGCGACGTCGCCGTGTCGCAGCTCGGCGTCGGCACCGCGCCGTTCGGCAGCCTCGCCGCCACCGAAACGGACGCTTCGGTGCGCGACGCATTCGACGCACTCCACGCCGCCGGCCAGCGCTACTACGACACCGCGCCCGTTCTACGGCCTGGGCCTCGCCGAGCACCGTCTCGGCATGTGCATGCGTGGCGTCGATCGGCGCGGGCTGACAGTCTCGTCGAAGGTCGGTCGCCTGATGCGGCCGCTTGCGGATACTGTCGCGCCAGGCGCATCCAGCGGCGCGTATCCGTTCGAAGTCGCGTTCGACTACAGCTACGACGGCGCGCTGCGCTCGCTCGATGCACGCTGCAGCGCCTCGGCACCAACCGCATCGACATCGCGCTCATGCACGACGTGAACCGGCGCTGGCAGGGCGATCTCGTCGAGCAGCGCTATCGCGAAGCGATGAGCGGCGCCTACCGCGCGCTTGTCGAGCTGCGCGATGCCGGCGTGATCAAGGCGATCGGTGTCGGCGTCAACGACTGGGAGATCCTGCTGCGCTTCGCGGCCGACGGCGACTTCGACTGCTTCATGCTCGCGGGCCGCTACACGCTGCTCGACCACACGGCGCTCGACCGCTTCATGCCCGACTGCGAGCGGCGCGGCATCTCGGTGCTGATGGCGGCGCCGTTCAATTCGGGCATCCTCGCGACGGGCGCCAAACCCGGCGCGACGTTCTTCTACGTCGAGGCGGACGCCGCGATCATGGACCGCACGCGACGCATCGAGGCGGTGTGCGCAGCGGCACGGCGTCGACATTGCGGCAGCCGCGCTGCAATTCCCGCTCGCACATCCCGCCGTCGCAAGCGTCGTGACGGGCATGCGCAGCGTGAGCGAGGTCGCGCAGAATCTCGCACACGTGCGCGCCGATGATTCCTGCCGACTTCTGGCACGAGCTGAAGCACGAAGGACTGATCGCCGCCAACGCGCCGACGCCGGCGTGACGGCCTACGACTCGACGACGCTGCGCTGCCGCGCGAGCCAGCAGGTGCGCGGTTCGCGCCGCCCTCAGCGGTTGGAGGCGTTCCCGACGCCGAGCTCGCCGTCTGACGAAGGCGTCCCGCGCGCGCGTTCCAGCGCTTGCTCCAGGTCGGCGATCAAGTCTGCCGTGTCCTCGATGCCGACGGAGAGGCGCAGCAGATCGTCCGGGACGGGTGAGCCTGCGCCTTCGACACTGGCGCGGTGCTCGATCAGGCTCTCCACGCCGCCCAGCGACGTCGCGCGCTTCCAAAGCGCGACGTTGGCCGCCGTCGCAACGGCGGTGTCCTGACCGGAAGCGCCGCGCGCCCCGCGAACGCGAATCGACAGCATCCCGCCGAAACCGCCGCGCATCTGCCGGGCAGCGACGGCATGCCCGTGGAAGGACGGCAGACCGGGATAGAGCACTTCCGCGACCTGCGGATGCTGCGCGAAATGCCCGGCGATCGCGTGCGCGCTGGCGCAGGCCACCTGTACGCGGGGATACAGCGTGCGCATGCCGCGGGTCAGCAGCCACGCCTCGAACGGCCCCGGTATCCCGCCAAGCTGGGCGCGAATTGCCCTGATGCGCAGCCACAACGGCGATTCGTCGCGCGTGGTGAGCGTTCCCGCGACGACGTCCGAGTGTCCGTTCAGGTACTTGGTCGCCGCATGCATCACGATGTCCGCGCCGAGCGCGAGCGGCTGCGTCAGGACGGGCGTCGCAACGGTCGAATCCACAACGACTGCGGCACCGGCGGCGTGCGCGATCTCGCTGACCAGCGCGATATCGGTGATGGTCCACAGGGGATTGGCGGGCGTTTCGATCCACACCAGCCGGGTCGTGCCGGGGCGGATGGCGCGGCGAACTTCGTCGGGCGCGCTCATGTCGAGCAACTCGACCTCGAGTCCCCAATGCGCGGCGAATCCCGTCAGCCAGTTGCGCAGCGACCAGTACATCACCCGGGGTGCGAGCACGTGGTCGCCGGGCGCCAGCGCCTGGAACACTGCCGTTGCCGCGGCCATGCCGGACGAGAACAACAGCGAGGCACGCCCGCCTTCGAGCGCCGTCAGGACCGCCTCGGCCTGATCGAACGCCGGGCTCTGATCGCGCGCATAGATGCGTCCGGAGCGGTATTGGTTGTCGGGGTCGCGGATGAAGGTCGTCGACGTGTGAATCGGCGGCGCGATCGCGCGCGTCTTGTCGTCCACCCAGCCGAGCGCCTGCGCGGCGACGCTGGCGGGTTTGAGTCGTCTCGGGTCCATCCGCGCAGATTAACCTGCGCACGGCGGATCGTAGCGGCATCGCGCGACACCAGGCCAGCATGTCACCGGGGAATCGCCGCTTGCGGCGCCTGCGGTGCAGGTCATGCGTCGATGTTGCACTGCGGTATCATCGACGGTCCGATGAACGCCGTCACCGACCGCATTCTCGCCACGGACAGCACGCCGGCCGACGCGCCGCGCTTGCGCGAAATCCCCTACAACTACACGTCGTTCTCGGATCGCGAAATCGTGATCCGCCTGCTCGGCGCGCCGATGTGGACGCTGCTCGGTCAGTTGCGCGGCGAGCGCCGCACCGGCCGCTCGGCGCGAATGCTGTTCGAGGTGCTGGGCGACATCTGGGTCGTCGAGCGCAATCCCTATCTCCAGGACGATCTCCTCGACAATCCGTCGCGGCAGAAGCTGCTGGTCGAAGCGCTTCGCCATCGCCTCACCGAGATCGACAAGCGCCGCGAGCAGAACGCCGACGCGGACGCCGTTCGCGACGCAAGCGTGGTCCGGCTGGTTGCCGCCGCGCGCGCGGCGGTCGATCGCTTTGCCGCGTCCTTTCCCGCGAACGCGCAGCTGCGCAAGGTCGCGCGCAAGACGCTGCAGCGCTACACCGCCGCCGGCAACATCGCATTCGACGGTCTTGCGCGCGTGTCGCACGTCACGGACGCCACCGATTGGCGCGTCGAGTATCCGTTCGTCGTGCTGTACCCGGATTCCGAAGACGAAGTGCGCGGCCTCGTCGAAGGCTGCATCGAGCTCGGCCTCACGATCGTTCCGCGCGGTGGAGGTACGGGCTACACCGGCGGCGCGATTCCGCTCGATGCGCGCTCGGCGGTGATCAATACCGAGAAGCTGGAGCGGATGAGCGCGGTCGAGCCGCGCATGCTGCCCGGGCACGCGACGCCGACCGCGACGCTCGACTGCGGCGCCGGCGTCGTCACGCGTCGCGCCATGGACGCGGCCGACGCGGCCGGGCTCGTGTTCGCGTGCGATCCGACGTCCGCCGACGCGTCGTGCATCGGCGGCAACGTCGCCGTCAACGCCGGCGGCAAGAAAGCGGTGCTGTGGGGCACGGCGCTCGACAATCTCGCGTCGTGGCGGATGGTGACGCCGGACGCGCAGTGGCTCGACGTGACGCGCGTCGACCACAACCTCGGCAAGATCCACGACGCGCGCGAGGCACGGTTCGAGCTCAAATGGACTGCGGCGGACGCCAAGACCGTGACGCGCACGGAAACGCTGACGATTCCCGGCGCGACGTTTCGCAAGACCGGACTCGGCAAGGACGTCACCGACAAGTTCCTCGCGGGACTGCCCGGCGTGCAGAAGGAAGGCTGCGACGGCATCATCGTCAGCGCGCGCTTCATCCTGCACCGGATGCCGCCGGCGATCCGCACCGTGTGCCTCGAGTTCTTCGGCCAGGTGCGCGATTCGACGCCGGCGATCGTCGAGATCAAGCGCTATCTGGATGCGCTGTCGCAATCGGCGCCGCAGTTGCGCGTGCAGCTCGCGGGGCTCGAGCACCTCGACGAACGCTACGTCAAGGCGGTCGGCTACGCGACGAAAGCCAAGCGCCACGGGCGGCCGAAGATGGTGCTGCTGGGCGACATCGTCGGCGAGAGCGATGACGCCGTCGCACGGGCGGCCTCCGAAGTGATCCGCATCGCCAACGCGCGCGGCGCCGAAGGCTTCGTCGCCGTGTCGGCAGAGGCGCGCAAGAAGTTCTGGCTCGACCGCTCGCGCACCGCCGCGATCGCCCGGCACACCAACGCGTTCAAGATCAACGAGGACGTCGTCATCCCGCTCGATCGTCTCGGCGACTACACCGACGGCATCGAGCGGATCAACATCGAGCTGTCGCTCGCGAACAAGCTGGCGCTCGCCGATCGGCTCGCCGCGTTCTTCGCGGTGCCGACCTTTACGCATTTGTGGGCGCCGGACGCCGAAGCGCAGCCGGCGCCCGAGCTCGTGGCCGAGAAAGTCGCCGAAGCACGCGCGCTGGTCGCGGAAGTCGCGACGCGCTGGCGGCATCTTCGCGACAATCTCGCCGAGACGTTTCCCGCATTGCAGGACCACTCGGTCGTCGCTTCGTGGAAGACCGAGCTCAAGGCGCCGCTCGAGGAGATCTTCGACGGCCGCGCGTTCGCGCCGGTGATGAAGCATGTGGTGGCCGTGCACAAGGAAGTGCTGCGCAGCCGCGTGTTC
Source organism: uncultured beta proteobacterium (assembly GCA_963851465.1). GTDB lineage: Bacteria > Pseudomonadota > Gammaproteobacteria > Burkholderiales > Casimicrobiaceae > VBCG01. The sequence goes on along the minus strand of CAWKPJ010000009.1, from coordinate 956,534 downwards.
GTCGCGCTGCACATGCACGCCGGCGACGGGAACGTGCACACCAACCTGCCGGTGAACTCCGACGACTACGCGATGCTGCAGGCGGCGAACGCCGCCGTCGCGCGGATCATGGCGCTTGCCCGCGCGCTCGGTGGCGTCGTATCGGGTGAACATGGCATTGGCATCACCAAGCTCGAATACCTGACCGACGGCGAGCTGGCGCCGTTCGCCGACTACAAGCGGCGCGTCGATCCCGAGGGCCGCTTCAACCGCGGCAAGCTCGTGCGCGCCGCCGCGCTGCCGGCCGACCTCACCAATGCATACACGCCCTCGTTCTCGTTGATCGGCCACGAGAGCCTGATCCTCGAGCAGAGCGCGATCGGCGGCATCGCGGAATCGATCAAGGATTGCCTGCGCTGCGGCAAGTGCAAGCCGGTCTGCGCGACGCATTCGCCGCGCGCCAATCTCCTGTATTCGCCGCGCAACAAGATCCTTGCGACGTCGCTGTTGATCGAGGCGTTTCTGTACGAGGAGCAGACGCGGCGCGGCATCTCACTGCGCCACTTCGATGAGTTCGGCGACGTCGCCGACCACTGTACGGTGTGCCACAAGTGCGCCAACCCATGCCCGGTCGACATCGATTTCGGCGACGTGTCGATGGCGATGCGCAACCTGCTTACGCGCGAGCACAAGCGCAAATTCAATCCTGGAACGGCGGCGGCGATGCTGTTCCTGACTGCCAAGGATCCCGCGACAATCCGCCTCGTGCGCCGCGCGATGGTCGGCGTCGGCTACAAGGCGCAGCGCTTCGCCTACAACGTCGCGAAACGCCTCGGCCTCGCGCAGGCGCAGACCAGCGCACCGCCCGCGACGGTCGGCAGCGCCTCGATCAAGGCGCAGGTCATCCACTTCATCAACAAGCCGATGCCGGGCAAGCTGCCGAAGCGCACCTCGCGCGCGCTGCTCGACATCGAGGACGACGCGGTGGTGCCGATCATCCGCGACCCGTCACGCGTCGCCGACGACTCCGACGCCGTGTTCTATTTCCCCGGCTGCGGCTCGGAGCGGCTGTTCTCGCAGGTGGGCCTCGCTACGCAGGCGATGCTCTATCACGTCGGCGCGCAGTGCGTGCTGCCGCCGGGGTACCTGTGCTGCGGCTATCCGCAGACCGCCGCGGGCAAGCAAGTCGAAGGGCAGAAGATCATCACCGACAACCGCGTGCTGTTTCACCGTGTCGCGAACACGCTCAACTACCTCGACATCAAGACGGTGATCGTCTCGTGCGGCACGTGCATGGACCAGCTGGCGCACTACGAGTTCGAGAAGATTTTCCCCGGCTGTCGCCTGCTCGACATCCACGAATACCTGCTCGAGAAGAACGTGAAGCTCGACGGCGTTACCGGCGCGCGCTATCTCTATCACGACCCCTGCCACACGCCGATGAAGACCTACCAGCCGCTGAAGGTCGTCAACGCGCTGATGGGCACGGAGGTGAAGCTGTCGGATCGCTGCTGCGGCGAGTCGGGCACGCTCGCGGTGACGCGGCCCGACATATCGACGCAGGTGCGCTTCCGCAAGGAAGAGGAAATGCGCAAGGGCGCCGCAGCGCTGCGCGCCGACGGCTTCGCCGGCGACGTCAAGGTGCTGACGTCGTGTCCGTCGTGCCTGCAGGGCTTGTCGCGCTTCGAAGACGACGCCGGCACGCAGGCCGATTACATCGTCGTCGAGATCGCGCGCCGCGTGCTCGGCGCGACGTGGATGGAAGACTACGTGGCCAAGGCGAACGCCGGCGGGATCGAGCGCGTGCTGGTCTAACGACGCGGGAGGCCGATGCCGCGCCGCGTCAGTTCGCTCGCACGGCGGCGGTCGTCGCCTTGTCGGCGGCCCCTTGCGCCTTCAATTCAAGGCTCGGCGCGGGCGCGGCCTTGTAGCTCATCTGGATTTCCACACCCTTCGACGGCGCGAAGAGCGGCGCATCGCGCAGGAGCCAGGGGGTGAGCAGCACCAACACGACGTAGAGCGCAGCAATGTATTCGGCGGCGCGCGAAGGCTTGTCGGGCCCCGCGTCCGGTTGGGGACTGCTCGGTGGGTAGTTGGTCGTCGACTTCATGTTCAACTCCGGTGGCAGGTACGACCCTCTCCAAAAAATCCCGCGAGGACGGCCCTCTCGAATCAGGTTCGTCCCGCCGTGGCGAAAAGGCGCGTCTTCGCGGGTGGAGGCAAACAGCGGACGGCGCCGCGCCGGATTTCCCGGCCAGCGATGCGGCGATGTCGGGGTCAGTACCATGTTCGAGACACTACCCGCGGGCGGCGCCCGGGTCGGGGGAGCATTCCGCGCCGCAACAGCAGATTATTCGCTCGTCATACCCGGCGCCCTCGCCGCGCCATGGCGGGGCGGGCTGGCGCGTTCCTTGCTGCAGTACGTCAATGGGTGGTCGCGACCGCGCCTTTGCAGGCGCTCCGCGCCGGTCATTGCCCCTGCGCGGCAGTCGGGAATCCGAGGCTGCGTGCTATAAGGCGCGATGGTCGAGCGTGAGGCGGCATGCGTGTTCTGCGAAAGCGCGGGCGGGCGCGTCGTGTTCGAGGACGCACGCCTGCGGGTGGTCGTGGCCGACGAGCCTTTCGCAGGCTTATGCCGCGTGATCTGGAACGCGCACGTGTGTGAAATGACGGACCTCGCACCGGTTGACCGCATGTACCTGATGCGCATCGTTTTCGCTGTCGAAGACGCGCTGCGGGCACTGCTCGCGCCGCGAAAGATGAACCTGGCGAACTTCGGCAATCTGGTTCCGCACATTCACTGGCACGTCATTCCGCGCTTCGCGGACGATTCGCATTTTCCGCAACCGGTGTGGGGCCCGCGGCAACGCGACGGCAGCCCGCGCGCGTTGCCGCCTGATTTCGACGCGGCGCTCGCGGCGCGAATCGACGCAGCGCGGGGCGACTGACGCCATGGGCGACACGACGCTGCAGAATCCGGAACCGGCCGCTCCGCTCGTCGTCCCGCCGCCGGTCGCCGAGCGGCCCAGGGCCGCGTTCACCGACGGCGATGGCGCGTCGCGCTGGGTCAAGACGCTGCCGATGCTGCAGGTCGGCCAGGTGCACGAAGCGCTGATGGGACAGTTGGCGTTGCTCGGCGAGACGCAAACCCCCGCGCGCGAGCGCGCGAAGATCGCCGAGATCTTCCGCGAGCCGGCAACTCATCTTCATACCGAGCTCGCGCGACGCTATGCCGGCAAGGCGCAACCCGAAGGCGAGCGCGAGCGCGAGGCGATCGACCAGGCTGTCTCGATATGGCATGCGCTGTGGGAGCAGTACTCCGCCTGCCTGAAGCCGCTGCTCGAGGGCGACAAGGAGCTTGAAGGCGTAAAGGCGAAGATCCTGCAGCGTGGATTGTTCGTCGGCAAACAGCTCGTGCTCGTGCACGGCCTCGCGCGCCGCGCCACCCCGCCGGAAACCTGGCAGGAGCTCCACGCGTACTACCGTCTCGCCGAGATGCTCGACTGTGCCGTCACCGCGGTGACCGACGACCTCATCCCGCAGGGTGTTGGAACGTCGTGCTACTCCACCTACAGCCACGCGCTGCTGCTCGGCTTGGCCGATCCCTGCGCGATGAGCGTCCGCCAGATCGAGCTCGCCGACCGCTGGCTTGGCCAGTGGAGCCGCAAGCTGTTTCCGTACGCGCGTGAACGCGAAAGCGAGGGACCGGTCGCGGTCGTCGACCTCGACAGCACGGCGGGCGCGAGGCTCGTCCCCGCGGCGCCGCACGACGCGCCGGCGGCGTTTCGCTTCGGCTACCCGGGCAAGCTGTCGACCAGCGTACGCGGCCGGCTCAAGCGTCTCACCGGCGGTGCCGCGCCGGCTGAGCTGCAGCTCGGCCAGGACGTCTCCACCGAGCAGTGCATCGCGCTCCTTTCGCACCTCGAAGCGCGGTGGTGCCACGTGCCGCGCGGTCCGGGCGAAGGCGAAGACGCGGAGCTCGATCTCGTCACCGGCGGCTTGCTCGCTGCATTCTTCCGCGTCGGCGGGCGCACGTTCGAGCGCGCCGATCCGATCGGGCGCACGTTCCAGAAAGCGCAGCATCTGAAGACGCTGGGCGCGCTCACCGACTACGACCGCTTCCGCGAGGAAGCGGAGCGTGAATGGCCATGGGAGCGGTGGCGCGGCCGCAGCGAGATGCGCGAAGCAACGATGCGTCACGCGGATCAGAGCCACTACCGCTGGGCGCTCGATCAGCTTGTCGTCGTGCGCGACCCCGAACGGACGCGTCTCGGCTGGGCCTCGCGCGTGGCACGTGCCGGCAGCGGCGATCTCGCGCTGACGCTGAAGCTCTGGCAAGGAACGCCGCGCGCGGTGACACTGCGGCCGCAGTCGGGCAACTATGCGGACGAGCCGCCGATCGCCGCGCTGCTGCTCGCCGAAACGCCCGACGATCGTCCATCGCTGATCATGCAGCCTCGTGCGTTCACGCCCGGACGGCAGCTGCGGTCGGTCGACAGCGGCGGCGAGCGGCGCTTCCGCCTCGTGAAGCTCCTGCACCGCGGTGCCGACTTCGAACGCGTCGCATTCGAGGACGCGGCCTGAAACTTTCGGACGATCGGACGATAATGCGGAATGCCCAATCGGCTGTCCGCGTCCACATCGCCGTATCTCCGCCAGCACGCGGACAACCCGGTCGACTGGTACCCGTGGGGCAAGGACGCGCTCGACCGCGCGCGTGAGGAGGACAAGCCGATCCTGCTGTCGATCGGCTACTCGGCCTGCCACTGGTGCCACGTGATGGCGCACGAATCGTTCGAGGATCCCGCCGTGGCCGCGGCGATGAACGAGCGCTACGTGAACATCAAGGTCGACCGCGAGGAACGACCCGATCTCGACCAGATCTACCAGACCGCGCACGCGCTGCTGACGCGGCGCTCGGGCGGCTGGCCGCTCACCGTGTTCCTCACGCCGGCGGGTGCGCCGTACTATGCGGGCACTTACTTCCCGAAGGAAGGGCGCTACGGGCTGCCGGGCTTCATCGACATCCTGCCGCGCATCGCCCAGGCGTATCGCCAGCAGGGCGAGGCGATTGCCGAACAGAGCCAGCGGCTCGCCGATGCGATGAAATCCCTCGAGCCGGCCGAGCCGCAGCGAACGAGCCTGCCCGCGCGCGCGCCGGGCGTGGCCCTCGCCGAGCTGAAAGCGACGTTCGACCCGGTGCATGGCGGCTTCGGCGCCGCCCCGAAGTTTCCGCACGCCGCCGAGCTCGAGTTCTGCCTGCGCGCGTTCGCGATGGCGAGCGACAAGGAAGCGCTCACGGTGGTGCGCACGTCGCTCGCGCGAATGGCCGAAGGCGGCATCAACGATCACCTCGGCGGCGGCTTCTGTCGCTACAGCGTCGACGCGGAATGGACGATCCCGCACTTCGAGAAGATGCTCTACGACAACGGGCCGCTCCTCGGTCTGTACGCCGATCTCGCGCGCGCCACCGGAGAGGCGGCTTTCGGCGACGTCGCGCGCAACATCGTCGGCTGGCTGGTGCGCGAGATGCGCGCACCGGACGGCGCGTTCTACGCGAGCCTCGACGCCGACAGCGAAGGCGAGGAAGGGAAGTTCTACGTCTTCACGCCCGATCAGGTCCGTGCGGTGCTGAACGACGCGGAGTGGGCGATGGCGGCGCCGTACTTCGGGCTCGACGGGCCGCCCAATTTCGAGCATCGCCACTGGAACCTGCGCGTGGTGACGCCGCTCGCGCAGGTCGCGTCGAAGCTCGGCATCACGCTGCCCGACGCGCAGACGCGGCTCGTCGGCGCGAAGGCCGCGCTGTTCATGACGCGCGCACACCGCGTTCGCCCCGGCACCGACGACAAGGTGCTGACGGCGTGGAACGCGCTCGTGATCGCGGGCCTCGCGCGCGCCGCGCGGGCGCAGGGCGAGCCGCGCTGGGCCGACCTGGCGTTCGCGGCGATCGACGCGATTCGCGCCACGCTTTTCCGCGGCGGCCGGCTGTTCGCGACGCGGCGCGCCGGTGCGCCGGACCTTCCCGGCTACCTCGACGACCACGCCTTCATGCTCGCTGCGCTGATCGAGGCGATGCAGACGCGCTTTCGTCCCGACGACTGGGATTTCGCGCGCGCCATCGCCGACGCACTCATCGCGCATTTCGAGGATCGCCAGCGCGGCGGCTTCTGGTTCACGAGCCACGACCACGAAAAGCTGTTCCATCGCACGAAGCCGGGCCGCGACAATGCCACGCCGTCGGGCAACGGCGTCGCGGCGCAGGCGCTGATCGCTCTTGGCCACCTGGCGACGGAGCAGCGCTATCTCGACGCCGCCGCGCGCGCGGTCCGCGTGTTCGCTTCGGCGCTCGAGCAATCGCCCGGCGGGCATTCGACGCTGCTCTCGGCGCTGGAGGACCTGGAGGTTCCGCCGACGTTCGTCGTACTGGCGGGTGACCCCGTGGAGACCGGCGCCTGGCACGCCGCGCTCGAGCGCAGCTACCGGCCCAACGTCCGCGTGCTCGACCTCGGCCCGGTCGACCGGCCGCCACCCTCGCTCGTCAAGGGGCGCAAGCCCGAGCGAGGCGCCGTCGCGTGGGTCTGCCGCGGGACGACCTGCCTGCCGCCGGTCGCCTCGCTCGCCGACGTGGAAGCGGCGCTCGCGCAGGGGCGTTAGTTGCGTGGGCCGGCTTCGTCCGGCCGCGACGCTGCGTCATGCTGAAGCCTGACCTACGAGCGCATCCGAGCGCCGGAGTCGTCAACTGGCGTCGACCCAGGGGTTCCGGTACCATCGACCGGCTTTTTTGGGCTTATTCCGGAGAATTCATGAAACTCGCACTTGCATCGATCGCCGCCGTTGCCGCGCTGGTCGCAGGCAACGCGCAAGCGGCGCTGGACAACGCCGCCGCCGAAGCGCTGATGAAGAAGGACGGCTGCGCCGTCTGCCATTCGGTCGACAAGAAGATCGTCGGACCCTCGTATCAGGAAGTCGCGGCCAAGTACAAGGGCGACGCGGGTGCTGCCGCGAAGCTCATCAAGAAAGTGAAGGACGGCGGCTCCGGCGTATGGGGCCCGGTGCCGATGCCGCCGAACGCGACGACGTCGGATGCGGACATCAAGAACCTCGTCGACTGGATCCTGACGCTGAAGAAATAGGGCAGCATCGCGCGCAGGTCCTTCGACCGCGCCGCTTTGACCGGCGGCGCGGCCCCTGCTAACCTGCGCACGGTTCCCTGCAGGAGAGCGTGCCGTCGGCAACAGGGCGGCGCCGCCGAAGGCGTAATCCCGAAATCGCTCAGGCAAAAGGACTGCGGGAACGACGGCAATCTGGAGAGCGGTCGCGCGATGCTTCAATGCGCGGCCCACCGAAGGGGCACGCAGCGACATCGGCCGGCTGACGGCCGGCTCGCCGCAATCTCTCAGGTAAAAAGGACAGACGGGGCGACGCGGGATTTCCGCGCCGCCCCTTTTTTCGTTCCGACCGGAGATCGACGTGCCGCAGACCACCCCGCTCAACGCAACCCATCGCGCCGCCGGCGCGCGCATGGTCGACTTCGGCGGCTGGGACATGCCCGTTCACTACGGCTCGCAGATGGACGAGCACCACGCGGTGCGCGCCGACGCCGGCATGTTCGACGTCTCGCACATGCGCGTCGTCGACGTCCATGGCAGCGCCGCGCGCGAGTTCCTGCGCTTTGCCCTCGCGAACAACGTCGACAAGCTGAAGACGCCGGGCAAGGCGCTGTATTCGTGCCTGCTGCGCGAGGACGGCGGCGTGCTCGACGACCTCATCGTCTACTACCTCGCCGACGATTTCTTCCGGCTCGTGGTGAACGCCGCGACCGCCGACAAGGACATCGCGTGGCTGACCGAGCTGCGCGATCGCCGCTTCGGGCAAACGAGCCCCGCCCTCGTGCTGACGCCGCGCACCGATCTCGCGATGATCGCCGTGCAGGGTCCCAATGCGCGCGCGAAGACCTGGCGGGCGCTGCCGGAGAGCGCGGTGCCCACTGCCGCGCTCCCGCCGTTCAACGGCGTGTTCGTGTCGAGTGCGTTCGGTGAAGTCTTCGTCGCGCGCACCGGCTACACGGGCGAGGACGGCTTCGAGATCGTCGTCCCGGCCGCACACGCGACGACGCTCTGGGATGCGCTGGCGGCGGCGGGTGTCGCACCCTGCGGTCTGGGCGCCCGCGACACGCTGCGCCTCGAGGCCGGCATGAACCTCTACGGCCAGGACATGGACGAGACGACGTCGCCGCTCGAATCGGGCCTCGCGTGGACCGTCGACCTCGCGAGCCCGCGTGATTTCGTCGGCAAGGCGGCGCTCGCGGCGTCGCCGCCGGCGCGGCAACTCGTGGGACTGCTGCTGACCGATGCAGGCGGCGTGCTGCGCGCGCACCAGAAGGTCCGTACGGAGGCGGGCGACGGCGAAGTCACCAGCGGCACGTTCTCGCCCACGCTCGGCAAGTCGATCGCGCTCGCACGTCTCCCGGCGACGATCGCACAAGGTTCAAGCGTGCAGGTCGACATCCGCGACAAGCGCCTCGCCGCGCGCGTCGTCAAGCCGCCGTTCGTGCGCAACGGCAAGGTGCTGGTCTCGTAACCATTTCACGAAGCGAGGGCATTGCATGAACGTACCGAAGGACCTCAAGTACACCGACAGCCACGAATGGGTGCGTACGGAAGCCGACGGCACCGTCACCATCGGCATCACCGATCACGCGCAGGCGGCGCTCGGCGATCTCGTGTTCATCGAGCTCCCTGCCGTGGGACGCAAGCTCGCGGCCGGCGAGTCCTGCGGCGTCGTCGAGTCGGTGAAGGCGGCGAGCGACGTCTATGCGCCGATCGCCGGTGAGGTGACAGCGGGCAACGACGCCGCCGTCGGCGCGCCGGAAACCGTCAATGCCGATGCCTACGCCAACTGGCTGTGGAAGATGAAGCCCACGGACCCAGCGGCGCTCGCCGCTCTGATGGACGCCGCGGCGTACAGCAAATCGATCGCGGACGCGTAACCGGCGGAACGAGGCGATGAACATGAACGACCGAAGTGACCATCTCGCGTTGCCGCTCACCGCGCTCGAAGACCACGGCGCGTTCGTCGGCCGGCACATCGGCACCGATGCCGCCGATCAGGCGGAGATGCTGCGCGTGCTTGGCTATCCGACGCGCGCTGCGCTGATCGATGCGCTCGTGCCTGCAGCGATCCGCGAACGCGAAGCGCTGCCGCTGCCGGGTCCGATGTCCGAGGCGGAAGCGCTTGCTGCGCTGCGCGCGATCGCATCGTCCAATGTGGTCGCGAAGTCGTTCATCGGGCAGGGCTACTACGGCACGCACACGCCGGGCGTCATCCAGCGCAACATCCTCGAGAATCCCGCGTGGTACACGGCGTACACGCCGTATCAGCCGGAGATTTCGCAGGGCCGGCTCGAAGCGCTCGTCAACTTCCAGACGATGGTGTGCGACCTGACCGGCATGGCGATCGCGAACGCGTCGATGCTCGACGAAGCGACGGCGGCCGCGGAGGCGATGACGCTCTGCCAGCGGATGGGCACGTCGACGAGCACGCGCTTTTTCGTCTCCGACGAAGTGCTGCCGCAGACGCTCGACGTCGTGCGCACGCGTGCGGCTGCGCTCGACATCGAGGTGGTCGTCGGTCCGGCAGGTGCCTCGGCGTCGGCGGATGTCTTCGGCGTGCTGCTGCAGTACCCGGCCGTGAACGGTGACGTGCGCGATTACGCGGCGGTGGTGGCGGCCGTCCACGCTGCGGGCGGCCACGTGGTGGTCGCCGCCGATCTCCTCGCGCTGACGCTGCTGAAGCCCCCAGGCGAGTGGGGCGCCGACGCCGTCGTCGGCACGTCGCAGCGCTTCGGCGTGCCGATGGGCTACGGCGGTCCGCACGCCGGCTACCTCGCGACGCGCGACGAGTACAAGCGCTCGCTGCCTGGGCGCCTCGTTGGCGTCACGGTCGACGCGCAGGGCATGCCCGCATATCGCCTCGCGCTGCAGACGCGTGAGCAGCACATTCGCCGCGAGAAGGCGACGTCGAACATCTGCACGGCGCAGGTGCTCCTTGCGGTGATGGCGGGCATGTACGCCGTCTATCACGGGCCGGAAGGACTGACGACGATCGCACGCCGCGTGCACCGGCTGACCGCGATCCTGCGCCAGGGATTGCAGCAGCTCGGCATTGTCGTTCGCACGCGCGAGTTCTTCGATACGCTGCTGGTCGACGCCAGCGCCGACACCGATGCCATCGTCGCGCGCGCGAGCGCGGCGAACGTCAACCTGCGCCGCAGCGGCATCGGGACGCTCGGCATCTCGCTCGACGAAACGACGACGCGCGACGACGTCGCGCTGCTGTGGCGCATCTTCGCGGGCCGCGACGCGACGTTCACGGTCGACGCGCTCGACCCCGAGACCCCCGACGCCCTGCCCGCGCAACTTGCGCGCACGTCGCCGTTTCTCACGCATCCGGTGTTCCACCGGCACCGCTCCGAGACCGAGATGCTGCGTTACCTGCGCGCGCTGGCCGACCGCGATCTCGCGCTCGACCGCTCGATGATTCCGCTGGGATCGTGCACGATGAAGCTCAACGCCACTGCCGAGATGCTGCCGGTGACGTGGCCGGAATTCGGCGCGCTGCATCCGTTCGCGCCGCCCGCGCAGGCGACGGGCTATCGCACGCTGATCGACGGCCTCGAGCGGATGCTGTGCGCCGCGACCGGATACGACGCAGTATCGCTGCAGCCCAATGCGGGCTCGCAGGGCGAGTACGCGGGCCTGCTGATGATCGAGGCGTATCACAAGTCGCGCGGCGAGGCGCATCGCAACGTGTGCCTGATCCCGGCGTCTGCGCACGGCACCAATCCGGCGTCGGCGCAAATGGCCGGGATGCGCGTCGTCGTCGTCGCCTGCGACGCCGGTGGCAACGTCGACCTCGCCGATCTCCAGCGCAAGGCCGACGCGCACGCGAGCGATCTGGCCGCGATCATGGTCACGTACCCGTCGACGCACGGCGTATTCGAGGCCGGCATCGTGAAGATCTGCGACATCGTGCACGCGCATGGCGGCCAGGTCTACGTCGATGGCGCCAACCTCAATGCGCTGGTGGGCCTCGCGGCGCCCGGGCACTTCGGCGCCGACGTGTCGCACCTCAATCTGCACAAGACGTTCTGCATTCCGCACGGCGGCGGCGGGCCGGGGGTGGGCCCGGTCGCGTGCAAGGCGCATCTCGCGCCATTTCTGCCCAGCCATCGACACTTCATTTCCGCTCGCCCGCAGGGCGAGGGGCAAGGAGTGAGGGAGGCTTTCGGCGGCACGCATATCGGCCCCGTCAGCGCCGCGCCGTACGGTTCCGCATCGATCCTGCCGATCTCGTGGATGTACATCGCGATGATGGGCGGCAGCGGCCTCACGGCGGCGACCGAAGCGGCGATCCTCGCGGCGAACTACGTGGCGAAGCGTCTCGACCCGCACTATCCGGTGCTCTACAGCGGGCCGGGCGGGCTCGTCGCGCACGAGTGCATCCTCGACCTGCGCCCGCTGAAGGCGACGGCGGGCATCGAAGCGGAGGACGTCGCGAAGCGCCTCATCGACTACGGCTTCCACGCGCCGACGATGAGCTTTCCGGTCGCGGGCACGCTGATGGTCGAGCCGACCGAAAGCGAATCGAAGGCCGAGCTCGACCGCTTCATCGACGCGATGATCGCGATTCGCGGCGAGATCCGTGCGATCGAGGAGGGCCGCTCCGACCGCGCCGACAATCCGCTCAAGCATGCGCCGCATCCGGCGCGCGTCGTCACCGCCGACGCCTGGCCGCACGCGTATTCGCGCGCGCTGGCGGCGTATCCCGATGGCGACACGGGACACGCGAAGTACTGGCCGCCGGTTGCACGCGTCGACAATGTCTACGGCGACCGCAACCTGTTCTGCAGCTGCATTCCGGTGGCGGACGCCGCCGACGAAACGAACGGTCCGCCTTCGATCCCGGTCCGATGAAGCTGATCGTCCTGGGCGGCGGGGTCATCGGCGTCACCGCTGCGTGGTATCTCGCGAACGACGGCCACGAGGTGACGGTGGTCGAGCGCCAGAAGGGCGTCGCGCTGGAGACCTCGTTCGCCAACGGCGGCCAGATCTCGGCGTCCTACGCCGAACCGTGGGCGAATCCGGAAGCGCCGGCGAAGATACTCAAGTGGCTGGGGCAGGCGGATGCGCCGCTGCTCTTCCGGCTGCGCGCCGACTGGCGCCAATGGCTGTGGGGCATCCGCTTCCTCTACGAGTGCCTGCCGTCGCGCACAAAGCACAACACGATCCAGTGCCTGAACATGGCGCTCTACTCGCGCGACTGCCTGAAGGCGCTGCGCGCAGCGACCGGCCTGCGCTACGACGAGCTCGCGCGCGGCATCCTCACCTTCTACACCGACCGCAAGGAATTCGACCACGGCGTCGCCAGCGCCGACCTGATGCGGCAGTACGGCTGCGATCGCGACGTGAAGACGGTGGACGAATGCGTCGCGATCGAGCCTGCGCTCGCGCAGTGCCGCGCGCGCCTCGCCGGCGGCATCTATACGGCGACCGACGAGCAGGGCGATGCGCACAAGTTCACCGTCGAGCTCGCGAAGCTCGCCGCCGCGCGCGGCGTGCGCTTCCGCCATGGCATTCACGTCGATTCGCTGATGGCCGACGGCGACGCGATCACCGGCGTGCGCGTGTTCGACGAGGAGGACGTGCCCGAGGACATCGTCGCCGACGGCTACGTCGCGGCGCTCGGCAGCTACACGCCGCTGATCCTCTCCGGGCTCGGCATCCCGTGCAATGTCTACCCGGCGAAGGGCTACTCCGCGACGATCAGCGTCGGCGAACACCAGGGCGCGCCGATGGTGTCCCTCACCGACCTCGAGTGGAAGATCGTGATGACACGCCTGGGCGATCGCTTGCGCGTCGCCGGCACGGCCGAGCTGACCGGCTGGAACACCGATCTCAACCGCCTGCGCTGCGAAGCGCTCGCGCGGCGCACGTTCGAGCTGTTTCCCGACGCAGGCGATCGCGCGAACGTGCATTTCTGGGCGGGCCTGCGCCCCGCAACGCCCGGCAACGTGCCGCTGATCGGCCGGACGCGCTATCGCAACCTGTGGCTCGATACCGGCCACGGCACGCTCGGCTGGACGATGGCCTGTGGCTCCGGCAAGGCGCTCGCTGACGTCGTTGCCGGGCGCAAGCCCGAAGTTTCCTTCGAGTTTGCGGCGCCCTAGATCATCGCGTTGCGGGTAGCCCGATGTCGTAGGCGATGCGCCAGCGGCCGGCGGCGTCGCGCACCCACAGGTGCGTGTAGAACCCTTCGGCCGACTTCCCGGAGCGAGCGATCTCGCGATACTTGCCGTAGCTGACCGCGAGGTCGCCCGAATCCGCCACCCGGACCTCCTGCGGCGTCCATACGATGCGCGCGGCGCGATCGCGCACTGCCTTGGCGACGGCGGCACGGCCCACGAGCGGCATCATCCCGTCGCGATGCAGCCGGACGTCCGGGGCGAGCATATCGGCGTAAGTGCCGGCGTTGGCGGCAGCGCCGGCCGTGGACAGCGTCCGCGCCTCGCGCGACATCAGCGCTTTTTGCTGCGTCGCCCCGTCCGCCTTGCCCTTGTAGCGCGGGCGCGGCGCTGCGCCCATCGCGGCGAAATCGACGGGCTGCGGCGTGGAGATTCCCATGTCGAGGGCGACTTTCCACACGCCCGCCGCATCGCGCTGCCACACGGAGAAGAACACGCCGTGCGAAGGCGGGGCGTCGCGCGTCGTGTCGGTAAGCTTGAACGGACCGGTCGTGAAGCCCATGTCGAGGCTTTTCGCGATCCCCGCCTGCTCCGGCTGCCATTCGAGCTTCAACGCCTTCGGATTGGGATTTGGCGGCCGCGCCGACCACGTCTCGACGAGGCGCACGGGCGCCGGCTCGAACACGATGCCGTCCTTCGCAAAGTTGGCGATGAACGCAGCGCGAATCCCCTGCTCCAACCCCATGCGCGCGAACGCCAGCTCGGCGTCGACGAGCGAGCGCAGCGCCTTGTCTTCGGGATCGCCATCCTGCGCCTGCACGGGAAGCGTCGCAGCGGCGGTCGCGGCGAGCACAAGGAACGTTGCCATGGTGCGGGCGGGGAGCGTCCGGCGAAAGGTCGTCATGCGGGCCAGTATAATCAGTTGTTTTTGCGCGGTGTTCATGCGATCACGACGGTTCCTTCGCGCTCCGCGCTCCGGAGCAATTCGACCTTGGGGCGGCCCGGCGGGCTCATTCGCCCGCGCGGTTGCATTGCTCGTCGCCGCCTTCCACCTGTCGACCGCGGCCTTCGCGCAAGCGCCCGCTGCGGTGGCCGCACCCGTGGCCGCCCCGACGCCCCCTTCCGTTGCCGCTCCCGCGTGGCTCCTGCTCGACATGCTGTCGGGACAGGTCATCGCCGGCGCGAGCGTCGACGAGCGGCGCGACCCGGCGTCGCTCACCAAGCTGATGACGGCCTACCTCGTGTTCGGCGCGCTGCGCGCCAAGACGATCACGCCGTCGCAGATGGTCAACGTGTCGCAAACGGCGTGGAAGGCCGAGGGGTCGCGGATGTTCATCGAGCCGCGCAAGGCGGTGTCGGTCGACGAGCTCCTGCGCGGCATGATCGTGCAGTCGGGCAACGACGCGTCGATCGCGCTCGCCGAGCTCGTCGGCCGGCAGCGAGGAGGCGTTCGTCGCGAAGATGAACGCAGAGGCCGCGCGCCTCGGCATCAAGGACACGCGCTTCGCCAACGCGACCGGGCTTGTCCGACCCGCAGCACTACTCGACGCGCCGCCGACCTCGCGAAGCTCGCTGCGGCGCTGATCCGCGACTATCCCGAGTACTATCCGATCTACTCGCAGAAGGAGTTCCGCTACAACAACATCACGCAGCCCAACCGCAACCGGCTGCTGTGGACCGACCCGTTCGTCGACGGCATGAAGACCGGCCACACCGACGCCGCGGGCTGGTGCCTGATCGCGTCGGCGAAGCGCGGCGACCGCCGGCTGCTCGCCGTGGTGCTCGGCGCGAGTTCCGACGCCGGCGCGCGCGGCCGAGGCGCAGAAGCTGCTGAACTGGGGGTTCCAGGCCTTCGACACCGTCGCGCTCTACCAGTCGGGCAAGCCGGTGTCGACGCTACGCGTATGGAAGGGCGCGGCGCCCGAAGTCGCCGCGGGGTTTCTCGCCGATCGCTACCTGACGCTGCCGAAGGGCAAGGCGAGCGCCCTCACGCTGACGCTCGAAGCGCAGGAGCCGCTGGTCGCGCCGATGGCGCGCGCGCAGCGCGTCGGCACGGTGAAGGTCGCGCTGGAAGGCAAGCCGATGGCCGAGTTCCCGCTGATCGCGCTGGAAGAGGTGCCGCTCGGCGAGCTTCTTCGGCCGCACGTGGGACACGGTGCGGCTCTGGTTCAAGAAGTGAAGCGGGCCCGCGCCTGCGCCACGGGATGACATCGCAAGGACCTCCATGCTGAACTCCGACCAGATCGTCTACCTGAACGGCGAATTCGTCGCACTCGCCGACGCGCCGCATCTCGGTGCTCGACCGCGGCTTCATCTACGGCGACGGCGTGTACGAGGTGATCCCGATCTACGCGCGCACAGCCGTTCCGCATGCCGCAGCACCTCGCGCGCCTGCAGCGACAGCCTCGACGGCATCCGCCTCGCGAACCCGCACACCGACGCGCAGTGGGAAGCGCTGATCCGCGAGCTCGCCGCGAAGCCAGCCGTTCGACGACCAGGCGCGTCTACCTGCAGGTCACGCGCGGCGTGGCCAAGCGCGACCACGCGTTCCCGCAGGGCGTGGCGCCGACGGTGTTCATGATGAGCAACCCGCTGCCGCTGCCGTCGCGCGAGCAGGTCGAGCACGGCGTCGCCGTGGTCACCGCCGACGACAACCGCTGGCATCGCTGCGACCTCAAGACCATCTCGCTGCTCGGCAACGTGCTGATGCGCCAGCTCGCCGCCGACGGCGGCGCCGTCGAAACGGTGATGTTCCGCGACGGCTTCCTGACCGAGGCGTCGGCCTCCAACGTGCTGATCGTGAAAGACGGCACGATCGATCGCGCCGCCCAAGGACAACCTGATCCTGCCGGGCATCACCTACGACGCGACGCTGGAAGTTCGCGCGCGACGCCGGCGTGCCGCTCGACGTGCGCCCGGTGACGCGCGCCGAGGCGCTCGCGCGCCGACGAGATGTGGCTGTCGTCGTCGACGAAGGAAGTGCTGGCGATCACCACGGTCGACGGCAAGCCGTTCGCCGGCGGCAAGCCGGGCCCGGTGTTCCGCCGGGTCTGGGAGGCGTTCCAGGCCGAAGCAAGCCGCAAGCGTCTGCTCGCGCTGACGGCTTCGCGTCGACGACGCTGACTTTCCCGCCGGCGAGCGGCGTGGACGATCGCCGAATCCGCCGTGGTGGAACACGAGCCCGTGGCCGCGCGCGCGCTCGCAGGTGACGACCTCGCCGATGAACACGACGTGGTCGCCGGCGCGTGGCGCGCGTGGTGGCGGCATTCGAACCACGCGACGCAGCCCTCGATCAGCGGCGCGTCGGACCAGCCGAGCCGGTAGCGCCACGCCCGCGAAGCGGTCGGCATGCGGACGCGAGAAGCGCCGCGCGAGCTCGGCCTGCTCGGCCGCGAGCACGTTCACCGCGTAGCGCTCGGCGCCCTCGAACGCCGCCAGGCTGCGCCGAGCGGCGCGCGAGGCTCCACAGCACCAGCGGCGGGTCGAGCGAGACCGAATTGAACGAATTGGCGGTGAAGCCCACGTAGCGGCCCGGCGCCGGCGCGGGTGCAGATGATGGTCACGCCCGTCGCGAACTGCGCGAGCGCGTCGCGGAACTGCCGTTCGTCGAACGCAGGATGCGGGTCGCCGGCGGCGGAGCCGGAAGAGGACATGGCGGAGGTGGGGCGCGACGACGCGCGCTGGAGCGGAAGGGCCGTTGACGCCTCATGGTAGGAGGCGTATCGAGCGGTGTCAAAACAAACGCCGCGCCGCTCTTGCTAAACTTTTGCCGTGGAACGGCCTGGAGTCACCCGCACCATGGCCTCGCTGCCGAAGTCATCTTCTGCGCCGCGCGGACTCAACCGCCCGGGACCGCTCGCCCGCATCATCGAACGCCGCTACGGCGGCCGGAACCTGCCCGTCACGCTGGTGCTGCCCGACGGCGCCCGCGTGCCGCTGTCCGACGCGCCCGAGGTCGACGTCGTCGCGCGCTCCTGGCGCGGCATGAAGGCGCTCGCCTCGCCCGCGCTCGGCGCGCTGGCGCGGGCCTACGTCCACGGCGACCTCGACTTCACCGGCAGCGCGCGGCGGATCCTCGACATCGCCGACGCGCATGGTCGGCGCCGTCGTCGCACGGCCGCGATCCGCTGCGCACGCGGGTGCAAGCAGTTCCTGCACCAGCGCCGCGGCAACCGCGCGCAACATCCAGCATCACTACGACGTCTCCAACGCGTTCTACCGGCTGTGGCTCGACCAGCGGATGGTCTACTCGTGCGCGTATTTCCGCCGCGAGGACGACACGCTCGACGACGCGCAGGCGCAGAAGCTCGACCACATCTGCCGCAAGCTGCGGCTGGCGCCCGGGCGAGCGCTTCCTCGACATCGGCTGCGGCTGGGGCGGCCTGATCCTGTGGGCGGCCGAGAACTACGGCGTCGACGCCACCGGCATCACGCTGTCGCAGAACCAGTTCGACCACGTGACCGCCGAGATCGCCGCGCGCGGACTCACGGGCCGCGTGCGCGTCGAGTTGCGCGACTACCTCGACCTGCCCGAGGACGCGCAGTTCGACAAGGTCGCGAGCGTCGGCATGTTCGAGCACGTCGGCACGCGGCAGCTACGCCAGGTATTTCGGCAAGATCTATCGCGTGCTCAAGCCGGGCGGCATGGTGCTGAACCACGGCATCACGCACAACGCGCTCGGCGGCCGACAGCCTGGGCAGCGGCATCGGCGATTTCGTCGAGGAGTACGTGTTCCCCGGCGGCGAGCTGACGCACGTGTCGCGGGTGATCGAGGGCCTCGCCGCGAGGGCCTCGAGCTCATCGACGCCGAGGCGTTGCGCGAGCATTACGCGAAGACGCTCTGGCACTGGGTCGACCGGCTCGAGGCGCAACGGCGACGCGGCGCGGCAGGAGGTCGGCGAGGAGCGCTACCGCGTCTGGCGCATCTACATGGCGGGCTCGGCGCACGCGTTCGACCGCGGCTGGCTGTCGCTGTGGCAGCTGCTGGCCGGCAAGCCGCACGCGGACGGGCGTCTGCCGCATCCGCTCACGCGCGAATACATGTACAGCGGCCGGGCTGAAGGCCGGCGTCCGCCACGCCGGCCGGGTTGCATCGCGCTGTCGCTCGCCCGCATATTGACGGCTATCGTCGCCGCGCACTTCACGCGCGGCAGGAGCGTCATGCCATGACCGCCACCACGCCAAAGCACCGCCACCGCAGCAACCGTCCGCCCTCGAGTTCCCCTGCGCGTTCCCGATCAAGATCATGGGGCGCACGCAGGACGGTTTCGCGCAGGCGGTCGTCGAGGTCGTCGCAGAAGCACGCGCCGGATTTCGAGGCCGCGGCGCTGGAGATGCGCGCGTCGAAGGCAGGCAACTGGCTGTCCGTCACCGCGACGGTCAACGCGACGTCGCGCGAGCAGCTCGACAACCTGTACCGCGAGCTCGTCGCGCACCCGATGGTGAAGATGGTGCTGTGACGGCCGCGGCGGCGTTGACGGCCGCGCCTTTCAGCAGCAAACTTCAGGCGAAATCCTCCTGAGGAAACGACGCCCGTGAACGCCGTCGAAGCCCCTGCCGCCGATCGCGCGCAGGACGCGGCCATCCTGAGCCGCGCGGCAGTGCGCGCCGCGCGGCTGCTCGGCCTCTCGCAGCGCGCCCTGGCCGGCATCCTCGGCATTTCCGAGGCGACCGCGTCGCGTCTGTGCGCCGGCAAGTACGTGCTGTCGCGCGAGCGCGCCAAGGAGTGGGAGCTCGCGGTGCTGCTCGTGCGGCTTGTTCCGCTCGCTCGACGCGCTGTGGGGGCACGGCGACGCCGCGCGGGCCTGGCTCGACAGCGAGAACACCGCGCTCGGCGCGGCGCCCGCCGACCTGTTGCCGTCCGTCGCGGGGCTCGTCCGTGTCGTCACGTACCTGGACAACGCGCGCGGTCGCCTCTGAAGCGCGGTCCGCGCGCTTCGACCTGTGGCGTGCCGTCGAGGCGCAGCACGTCGCCTCGACGATGGCGCTCGTCGACTCGCTCGACGAGCAGCAGGTGCTGGAGCGGATTCTCGACGACGCCAAGCCGCCGGTGCCCGCCGGCGCGCGCAAGCTGCACTGGCTGCTGTTCACGCCGTTCCGCTATCCGCCGCCGCCGGGGGGATCGCGCTTTCGCGGGCCGAACGACCCCGGCGTGTTCTACGGCGCGGACGAGGTCCGCACCGCCTGCGCCGAGCTCGGCTACTGGCGCTGGCGCCACCTCAACGACATCGCCCGCGCTGGCGGCGATGCCGGTGAAGCCGCAGACCGTGTTCCGAGCGCAACTCGCGACGCTCGCTGTCGACCTGCGCCGGCCGCCGTTCGACGCCGCAAGGCGGCAATGGACCGATCCCGACGACTACGCGGCGTGCCAGGCGCTGTCGCGAGCGGCACGCGAGGGCGGCGTCGGCGCGATCCGCTACGAGTCGGTGCGCGATCCCGAGCGCGCGGCCTGTGGCGCGGTGCTCGCGCCGCAGGCATTCGCGCGCGTGAGTCCGCAGGAGCAGCAGACGTGGATGCTGTCGGTGACGCGCGAGCGCGTTGTGTGGCAGCGCACGGGCGTCGCGCGCGAGCAGGCGTTCCAGTTCGACGGCGCGGGGTGGGCAACGCCGCCGAAAACGCCGCGGACCCGCCGTTGACCACGCCGCCGTTCGCGATCCGCGCGCTCGGCCGCACCGACTACGCGGCGACATGGCACGCGATGCAGGCGTTCACCGCCGCGCGTGCCGCCGACTACGCCGGACGCGATCTGGACGACCGAGCACGCGCCCATCTACACGCTCGGGCTCGCGGGGCGACGCGAGCATCTGCTGCGCGACAACGGCATTCCGGTCGTCAAGGTCGACCGCGGCGGGCAAGTCACTTATCACGGTCCTGGCCAGCTCGTCCTGTACGTTCTCTTCGACCTGCGTCGCGCGCGGATCGGCGTCCGCGACATGGTCCGGCGCCTCGAAGGCGCGGTGGTAGACTGGCTCGGATCGGTTGGGGTTTCCGCGTACGGCAAGGCATCGGCGCCCGGCGTTTACGTGATGCGCGCGGACGGCGAGGCGAAGATCGCGGCGCTGGGTCTCAAGGTTCGTAACGGCTGCACGTATCACGGGCTCGCGATGAACGTGGCGATGGATCTGGCGCCGTTCGCCGACATCGATCCGTGCGGCTATCCCGGCCTTGCGGTCACGCAACTCGCCGACCTGGGCGTGACGCGGACGGTGGACCAGGCCGGAAGCGAGTTGGCGCCGATTGTCGCGGCGCGGCTGGTGGACCGGACGGCGCGGCCGTCTGAAGCCGGCCCCACAAGGACAGGATAGGCCACAGGGATCCATGGACACCCCGGCACCTCCCGAAGCCACCAACGCCGCCGGCGTCAAGCACAAGGGCGACGCCAAGACCGTCGCGCATTCCGATCAAGGTGGTCAGCGCCGAGACGCTGCGCAAGCCCGAGTGGATCCGCGTGCGCGCGCCGTCGTCGCCGCGCTTCTACGAGATCAAGCGGATCCTGCGCGAGCGCAACCTGCATTCGGTGTGCGAAGAGGCGTCGTGCCCGAACATCGGCGAATGCTTCGGCAAGGGCACCGCGACGTTCATGATCATGGGCGACATCTGCACGCGGCGCTGCCCGTTCTGCGATGTCGGCCACGGCCGGCCGCTGCCGCTCGACACGCAAGAGCCCGTGAACCTCGCCGACGCCATCGCGGCGCTCGCGCTTCGCTACGTCGTCATCACGAGCGTGGACCGTGACGATCTGCGCGACGGCGGCGCGCAGCACTTCGTCGACTGCATCCGCGCGGTGCGCGAGCGCTCGCCGGCCACGCAGATCGAAGTGCTGGTGCCCGACTTCCGCGGCCGGATGGACCGCGCGCTCGACATCCTCACGGCGGCGCCCCCGGACGTGATGAATCACAACCTGGAAACCGTCCCGCGGCTCTACCGGCAGGCGCGACCGGGGTCCGACTACGCGCATTCGCTGAAACTGCTGCAGGCGTTCAAGCAGCGCTTTCCCGCCATTCCCACCAAGTCCGGCCTGATGGTGGGCCTGGGCGAGACCGACGACGAGATCGTCGCGACGATGCGCGACATGCGCGCACACGACATCGAGATGCTGACGATCGGCCAGTATCTGCAGCCGTCGAAGGGCCACCTTCCGGTGCTGCGGTACGTGCATCCCGACACGTTCGTGGCGTACGAGCGCGAGGCGTACGCAATGGGTTTCCGCCACGCGGCGGTGGGTGCGATGGTCCGCTCGTCGTATCACGCCGACCAGCAGGCCGGTGGCGTGCTGCCCGCGGCCTGACTGCGCTGCCTGCCTGGCTGCGCCTACAACATGCGGGCGCCCGCCGCTCTGCGGCTCTTCCAGACGGTAAGTGGGCGCCCACTAATGGCCACCATCCCCTTGGGACGACGCCACAAAATATCTCGAATCGCCAGGAACCCGCTTGCAGGTAGACAAAGGCCGTGAAATAATGAGAACCATTCGCATTATCGTTTACGTTCCGACCCGAACGACCGCATGTACATCTGCATCTGCAACGCGATCACCGATCGCGACATCGCGAAAGCCGCCGAATGCGGCGCGCGCTCGTCCGAAGACCTGGCGCGCGAGCTCGGCGTCGGTCTCGGTTGCGGTCGTTGCACATCCTGCGCAAAATCGATCCTCGTGGAAACCGTTTCACGCCTGGCCTGCGGCCAGTCCGAAACTGCCGCTGCCTAGCAAGTTCCCGAGGGGAGAGTGTCAATGAAGGGCGACAGGAAGGTCATCGCACGTCTGAACGCGGTCCTCACCAACGAGCTGACGGCGATCAACCAGTACTTCGTGCACGCCAAGATGTTCGATCACTGGGGCTTCGGGCGGCTCGGCGAATACGAGCGCAAGGAGTCGATCGACGAAATGAAGCACGCCGATGCGCTGATCGAGCGCATCCTGTTCCTCGAAGGACTCCCCAATCTGCAGGACCTGCACAAGCTTCTGGTCGGCGAGGACGTCAAGGAAGCGCTGACCTGCGACCTGAAGCTCGAGCTCGCCGCGCACCCGGTGCTGAAGGCAGCGATTGCCGAGTGCGAAGGCGTCGGCGACTACGTGAGCCGCGATCTGTTCCGGCGAATCCTCGACTCCGAGGAGGAGCACATCGACTGGCTCGAAACGCAGCTCGAGCTGATCGGGAAGGTCGGCATCGCCAACTACCAGCAGTCGCAAATGGGCGGCGGCGCCTGAAGCGATGAGCGGCGCCGGCGATCGCCCGTCCATCCCGACGCCGGACGCCGCTTCCGCTGCGCAGCACGACAGCCACAGCGGGCACGCCGCGCGTGGTGACCAGCGAAGCGTTGTTGCTCGGTGAGTCGCAGCTCGCGATCCTGCACGACCGGACGGTCTATTTCCTGCGCAAGACGCGATTCGGCAAGCTGATTCTCACCAAGTAGGCACGGCTCAAGGCGGCGGCGCGTCCTTGGGCCACAGGAGCCACATCCGTCCCTCCTGCCGCATTCGCCCGGCCTCGCGGCCGGCCTCGTCGCCGAAGCCCCAGAAGAAATCCGCGCGCACCGCGCCGCGGATCGCGCCGCCGGTGTCCTGCGCCAGCGTCAGGCGATGGAGCGGCTGCGTCGACAGCGGCATCGTGGTCGCCAGGAATACCGGCGCGCCGAGGGGGATCAGCCGCGGGTCGACGGCGATCGTCCGCCGGGCCAGCAGCGGCACGCCGAGCGCGCCGATCGGCCCGTCGATCTGCGCGTCCAGCGATCCGGGCGCCGGCGGCGCCACTTCGCGAAAGAACACGAAGCTCGGATTCTCGTCGAGGAGCGCGGGGAGCTTGTCGGGATTCGCGCGGCCCCACGCTTCGATCGACTGCTTCGACGCGCGGTCGAGCGTCAACTCGCCGCGCTCGATCAGCACGCGCGCGATGGAGCGGAACGGGTGGCCGTTCTGGTCGGCGTAGCCGACGCGCATCGCCGTGCCGTCGGCCAGCCTGATCCGCCCGGAGCCCTGGATCTGCAGGAAGAACGCGTCGATCGGCTGCGCGACGTACGCGAGGGCCTTGCCCGCAAGCGGCGCCTTGCCGCGCTCGATGTCCGCGCGGGGCCAGTACGGCACGACGCGCTTGCCCTCGACGCGGCCGCGCACGCGCTTGTCCTTGAGCTCCGGGAAGAGCTCGACGAGATCGACCGTCGAGCAGATCGTCGGGAACCGCGTAGAGCGGCACCGTGTACGCAGCAGTGGGCGCGCGCGAACCCGCGAGCAGCGGCTCGTAGTAACCGGTGACGAGCCCGGTGTCGCGGCCGTCGGCGGCGGCGATCCGGTACGGACTAAAATAGCCCTCGAAGTATTGACGCACGGCGCGCCGGTCGCGGCCGTCGACCTGCGCCGCCGCGGCGCAGGCTCGCTGCCAGATCGCCTGCGACTTCGCGTTCGCGGCATGCGCGCGGCAGCCCACCAGCAGGGCCGGCCACGTAGCAGCGATGTCGTCGTCGGCCCAGCCGGGCACCTCGGCGAAGGTGACCGGCGTGAAGACGGCGCGCGCGGGGGGCTCCGGCACTGGTGATGGCGCGGGTGCGGCGGGTGGCGCGGGTGCCGGCGTTGGCGCTGGCGGCGTCACCTGGCACGCGGTGACGAGCATCGCAGCGGCGAGGCTGACGACAAGGCGAAACGAGCGCACGATGGGCTGGATCTATCTCGAAGCGGCGCTGGCGCTGGTGGTCGCCGTGGGGCTCGTCGCCTGGACGTTCGGCGCGCGCCGCAAGCCGGACGCGCAAAAGCCGCCCGATGACGACAAGCGCTGACCAGCCTTCAATGCAGCGTGCGGGGCACGGATAGCGTGAACGGCGGAATGGGCGCCTCGAAAGTGGTGCCGTCCTCGCGAACCATCTGGTAGCTGCCCTTCATCGTCCCCACCGGCGTCGCGATGCTCGCGCCGCTCGTGTACTCGAAGCTCTCGCCGGGCTTCAGCACCGGCTGCTGTCCGACGACGCCCAGGCCCTTCACTTCCTGCACGCGATGATCGCCGTCGGTGATGTACCAGTGCGCGACTGACGAGCTGCGCGGCAGCGTCGCCGGTGTTGGTGACCTTGATGGTGTACGAGAACACGTACTGGTTCTTGGCGGGGTCCGATTGGTCGGCGACATACGTCGACCTTCGTCACCACCGTGATCTCGTCTCTTGTCGACTCCGCCATCGTGAGGGATCTCGCGCGACGCGGCGCTTTTCTGCGATTATAGTCAAATGAGTAGTCGAATGAGCGATCGAATGAGAGACCCATGAGCGGCGTGCACGACCTGCCGCATCGCGCCTTCGCTGCTTTCCGCCGACTTCGCGCGGCTGGGCGAGGAAGTGCGCGCCGTGATCGACGCCGGCGCCGATCTCGTGCACTTCGACGTGATGGACAACCATTACGTTCCCAACCTCACGATCGGGCCGCTCGTGTGCGCGGCGATCAAGCCGCACGCGAGCGTGCCGATCGACGTGCATCTGATGGTGAAGCCGGTCGACCGCATCGTGCCGACTTCGCGCAGGCGGGCGCGTCGATCATCAGCTTCCATCCGGAGGCGTCCGAGCACGTCGATCGCACGATCGGCCTGATCCACGAGCAGGGCTGCAAGGCGGGGCTCGTGTTCAACCCCGCAACGCCGCTCGACTGGCTGATGCACGTGATCGACAAACTCGACCTCGTGCTGATCATGTCGGTGAACCCCGGCTTCGGCGGGCAGTCGTTCATCCCGCACGCGCTCGACAAGCTGCGCGCGGCGCGCAAGCTCGTCGACATGGCGAAGGAGCGCACCGGACGCGACATCCTGCTGGAGGTCGACGGCGGCGTGAAGGTCGACAACATCGGCGCGATCGCGCCGCGGGCGCCGACACGTTCGTCGCCGGCAGCGCGATCTTCGGCAAGCCCGACTACAAGGCGACCATCGCGGCGATGCGCGGCGAGGTCGCGAAGGCGATGGTATAGTGTATTTCCGTGAACCACGACGCACTCGACTCCCTCCGCCCGCGCGCCTGCGCGTGGCGCTGGCGCATCGGCACCTGGCGCGGCGCTTCCCGCCGCTGACCCCGATGCGCCCGGCGTCGCGCGCCTGATCCAAGCGACGCCAATGCAATGAGTCGAAAGGACGTCGCACCATGATCACCGAAGCCGAATTCGCGCGCGCTCGCGGCGCGAGGGCTACAACCGCATCCCGCTCGTGCTCGAGTCGTTCGCCGACCTCGACACGCCGCTGTCGCTGTACCTGAAGCTCGCCAATCAGCGCTACACGTTCCTGCTCGAATCGGTCGTCGGCGGCGAGCGCTTCGGCCGCTACTCGTTCATCGGGCTGCCGGCGCGCGTGCGCATCCGCGTGCGCGGCACGCACGTCGAGGTCGAGGATGGCGGCGGTGTCGTCGAGCGATTCGACGGCGATCCGCTCGCTGTTCCTGCGCGAATTCATGCGGCGCTTCCGCGCTGCGCCGCTGCCCGGGATTGCCGCGCTTCTGCGGCGGGCTCGCCGGCTATTTCGGCTACGACACGGTGCGCCACATCGAGACGCGTCTCGCCGGGCGCGCGCCCGCCGCCGCGGGCGGCCTCGACGATCTTCCCGACATGCTGCTGCTGCTCACCGACGAGCTCGCGGTGATCGACAACCTGTCCGGACGCATCTACCTGATCGTCTACGCCGATCCCGCAGCGGACGAACGCGTACGCGCGCCGCGCAGGATCGCCTGCAGGAATTGCGCAGGAAGCTGCGCGAGCCGGTGACCATCCCGTATCAGACCGCGAGCGCCGTGACGCGACCCGAGAGTGAATCCGGCGCCGACGCGTATCAGGCTGCGGTGCGGCGCGCCAAGGAGTACATCGCGGCGGGCGACATCATGCAGGTGGTGCTGTCGCAGCGGCTGCGCCTGCCGTTCACCGATTCACCGCTGTCGCTGTATCGCGCGCTGCGCTCGCGTCAATCCGTCGCCGTACATGTTCTATTACGACTTCGGCGACTTCCACGTCGTCGGCGCATCGCCGGAGATCCTCGTGCGCAAGGAGGGATCGGCAGTGACGTTGCGCCCGATCGCGGGCACGCGCCCGCGCGGCGCGACGCGCGAAGCGGACGAGCGTCTCGCGTCGGAGCTCGCCGCCGATCCGAAGGAAATCGCCGAGCACGTGATGCTGCTCGACCTCGGGCCGCAACGATGTGGGCCGGGTCGCCACCATCGGCGGCGTGCGCGTGACCGAGCAGATGGCGATCGAGCGCTACTCGCACGTGATGCACATCGTGTCGAACGTCGAGGGCACGCTGAAGCCGGGACTGTCGGCGTTCGACGTGCTCGCGGCGACGTTCCCCGCGGGCACGGTGAGCGGTGCGCCGAAAGTTCGCGCGATGGAGATCATCGATGAGCTCGAGCCGACGCGCCGCGGCGTCTATGCGGGTGCGGTCGGCTACATCAGTTTCCAGGACGACATGGACACCGCGATCGCGATCCGCACCGCGGTCGTGAAGGACGGCATGCTCTACGTGCAGGCGGGCGCGGGCATCGTGCACGATTCGGTACCCGAGACCGAATGGCAGGAGACGCAGAACAAGGCGCGCGCAGTGTTGCGCGCGGCCGAATTGGTGCAACTCGGGCTTGACGCCGCGTGACGCGGGGAACCCGGGACGCGATGCGGCTGTCGGACTCTGCCTGACAGACCGCGCAGCAGGCGCGCGTTATAGTTTGCCCCAGTCGCTCGCGCGGTAAGGCGCCGTGCGGGTGTTGTCAAACGAGGGCCGTCGCGACGGAACGCTGCCGTTGCGCGATGTGCCAGTCGCGAGGACCATTCAATGGAAAAGATCAATGTCGAGCGCGCTCACGCGCCGGATGGACAAGCCACGCTGCCGGGATTCCCGATTCCGGATGAAGAGCGGGGCGAGCAGGGCCGTGGCGCGCGGCGTCGCGCGCTCGTAGACCGTGCGCGCGCGCAGCGCGCGTGCGCTCCGATGGGCACGCTGGCGTCGATCGTGGTTTCGCGCGACGCGCGCGACGAGCGGCGCGTCTGGTACGTCGTCGACCCCGATCCGCTGATGGCGCCGCACTACGCCACGCATGGCATTGCGCTCGAGCCGGGCTGCAAGGTGCTGGTCGACGCCGAGGCACTGCGACCGGTCGCGCTGATCGAGATCGATCCTGCCGATGGCGCCGAGGATTCGGATACGTCCACGCCCTGCGGCTTCAATCCGTACTGGGACCTGCCGCCAACGTAAGGTGCCGCAATGGAACAGCTAGGGCTTCAGCGCATTGGCGCGGAGACGTTCGAGCAGAAGGTGAGGATCGGCTATACGGTCGAGCTTGCCTATCAGGTCGATAGTCCCGCCGAGTTCATCTTCAATCTGCATGCGGCGCGCACGCCGCAGCAGCGCGTCGTCGCGGAATCGTTCGCCGTCACGCCGCAGGTGCCGGTGACGTTCGAGGACGAGCCGGCCAACGGCAACCGCCTCGCACGCTTGTCGGCAACGCCGGGCACGCTGGGCGTGCGCTATGCCGGAACCGTCGAGATAACGCAACACATGGTGGAGCGCGAACATTTGACCGCGACGCCGCTCGCCGACATTCCGGCCGGCGCGCTGCGCTTCCTGCTGCCGAGCCGCTATTGCCAGGTCGATCAGGTGCAGGCGCTCGCGTGGCAGGAGTTCGGGCATCTGGCGCCGGGCTGCGGCCAGGTCGATGCGGTCTGCGCATGGGTGCGCGCACGCACGCAGTTCCAGCCGGGCACGTCCGGCACCAACACGTCCGCGCTGGAGACGCTCGAGCATCGCGCCGGCGTCTGCCGCGATTTCGCGCACCTCACGATCGCTCTGCTGCGGGCGCTCAACTATCCGGCGCGCTTCGTCACCGGCGTCGACTACGGCGCGCCGGCGAGCCTCGGCCCGCCGGATTTCCACGCCTACGTCGAGGCGTACCTCGGCGACCGCTGGTACCTGTTCGATCCGACCGACATCTCGCCGGTCACCGGCCTGCTGCGCATCGGCATCGGCCGCGACGCCGCGGACGTCTCGTTCGCGACGATGTTCGGCACGGTTCGATCAGGCATTCCGCGCGTGGCGTTCGCCGCAGCGGAAGACCCGGCCGCCGGCATCGTGCGTCCCGCACCAACGCCCTTCGCCGTCTCTACCGCCGTCGAGTAGGCGCCTTTCCCGTCGGGGAAGCGGCGCGCAGCGTCGCACAAGTACTCCCAGCCGATGTAGGACAACGCGCGACATGAGGCTGTCGCCCCACGCCGACGCCCGTTTCAGCCCGCCGCCGACTCTCGCCGGCGCGACCGCTCCCCACAATGGCATCGTCGTCGAACCACTCGGAGCCATCAAATGGGCAAGGGGCAGCAAGTGCAGGGCGAAGGCAACTACGAAGCGTCGCGCACCTACAACGAGGCGACCAAGCGGTTCGTCGAATCGGGCAAGGTCGACAAGGCGGCGCACGACGCCGCTCCGGCGACGGACGCTGAAGCGCTGCAACTCGCCGCCGCGGAAGCGGAAGGCAAGAGCCGCGCGAAGGAAGAAGATCCGATGCTGACGCGCAAGCCGCCTACGAAGCGGGCGCCCGGCGCGGACAACACGGAAAAGCGCGCACCGGGCGAAGGCGACGACGACACCCCGGAGACTGCGCCTGAAGATACGCGCGTGCCGAAGCCCGGCGAGGACGCGTGATCATGAGACACCACCAACCGTATGCGAGCGAAGCGATGGTCGTGCCGACCGTACCCGCGCGCGTTCCTGTGTTGCACGCGGACGACCTGCCCGGCGACGACGACTGGACGGTGCTCACCACGCTTCGCGTCGATCGCGACGAGACGTTCGAACACGATTTGCAGTACGACCGCTACGGGTCTTTGATGCTCGCGCCCGCGGCGTTCGATTAGGCGTTCACCCGTTCATCCAGAAGAGGAGGTTGCCATGCTTCATTACGCACTGGTGTTTTTCGTCGTCGCGATCATCGCGGCCGTCTTTGGTTTCACCGGCATCGCCGTCGGCGCTGCCGAGATTGCGAAGATCCTGTTCTTCATCTTCCTGATCCTGTTCGTCGTCTCGCTCGTCGCGGGCCTGTTGCGCCGCGGTCCCTAGCGACGACCGCAAGTAACCGTCCGGAACGCTCCTCCCTGCGTTCCGGCCCGGGAGAACGCCCCGCCACCGCCCGGCGGGGCGTTTTCGTTTCTGTAGCGCGGGCAATTGAACTTGGTGTTGACGTCGCGCGAGGGGAGCGGAGAATCAGGAACCCCGGGAACGGCGCCGTGAGGCCGATCGCCGGAGGACCATTCCAACAACAGCAACGGAGGATCTTGTGCAGCCCATCCGCATCGCCGCATCGCTCGCTGCCGTGGCCGGGGTGCTTTTCGCCGGCGCCGTCCACGCACAGGCCAAGCCCGACAATCTCGGCACGCTCAAGCAAATGAAGGTCGCGACCACCGACCTCAGCATCCCGGTGGTGGCGCAGACCGGCCGCAATGCCGACGCGATCAAGGAGAACCTGAAGAAGGTCAAGCTGCCGCCGGGCTTCAAGATCGAGCTGTACGCGATCGTCCCCGATGCGCGCCACATGGCGGTCGCACCTTCGACCAACATGCTGTTCGTCGGCACGCGCAAGACCAGCGTATGGGCAGTCACCGACCGCAACGGCGACGGCGTCGCCGACGAAGTGAAGGCGTTCGCGCCGTCGCTCAATTTCAAGGTGCCCAACGGCGTGTGCTGGACGAAGGATGGCTTCCTGCTCGTCATCGAGCACAACCGCGTCCTCAACTTCCCCGCGGCCGAGTTCTTCTACGAGGGTCCGGACGTCGCGGTCATCGAGGTGGTCCCGCAGGGCAAGCTGATTCCGGTCGAGGAGGAGTCGTTCAATCACGGCGCGCGCGTGTGCCGGGTCGGCAAGGACGGCATGCTCTACATCGCGATGGGTCAGCCGTTCAACGTCCAGCCGCGGGACAAGCTCAAGCTCTACGACGAAACGGGTATCGGCGGGATCATCCGGCTGAACGCGTTCGACGGCACCAAGCGCGAGGTATACGCGCGGGGCGTCCGCAACTCCGTGGGCATCGAGTTCAATCCAAAGGACGGGACGCTGTGGTTCACCGACAACCAGACCGACGGCATGGGTGACGACATTCCGGCCGGCGAGATCAACCGCGCGACGGCGGCGGGACAGTTCTTCGGATATCCCTGGATCCAGGGCAAGACGCGGATCACCGACAACGGCTACGACAAGGATCCGCTGCCGCCCAACGTCACCAATCCGCAGGTCTACATGGACGCGCATGCGGCGGATCTGGGCCTCGCGTTCTACACCGGCAGCAAGTTCCCGGCGAAGTACCGCGGCGGCCTCTTCTCGGCGCAGCACGGCTCCTGGAATCGCACCGAGCCGATCGGCGCGCGCGTGATGTTCACGTCGCTCAAGCCGGACGGCACCGCGGACAAGACCGAGGTGTTCGCCGACGGCTGGCTCGATCCCGCCACCAAGCGCTATCTCGGGCGGCCGGTGGACGTCGCCAACCTGCCCGATGGCTCGATCCTCGTGTCCGACGACTACGCTGGCGCGATTTACCGCATCTACTACGCAGGCGAATGAACGCGCAATGAAGGGCGGGCGAGCGTGGCTCGCGATCGGCGCGGTGTTTCTTGCCGCGCCGGTCCACGCCGGCGACGCCGCGGCCGGCCGCCAGAAGGCCGGGAGCTGCGTGGCGTGCCATGGTGCGGTGGGGCTGAGCACACTGCCCAACGCGCCCAACCTCGCGGGTCAGCCGGAGATCTATCTCGTCGAACAGTTGCGTGCGTACCGCAACGGCAAGCGTGCCAACGAAGTGATGACCGTCGTCGCGCGTGCCCTGTCGGATCGCGATATCGACGATCTCGCTGCCTGGTACGGCTCGATCAGGATCGAGGCCAAGCCCCCGGATTGAATCGCACCCGCACTGCCATACCGGTTCCGCGAAAACGCCCCGCCACCATCGGCGGGGCGTTTCCGTTGTCGCGCAGGTGCTTGACGCTAGGGTCGGATGCGGAGCAGTTCGCCGAAGGTCACGGACGTGCTGAAGTTGGTCACGAAAATCGTTCCGTCACCGTTCACGGCGATGCCGCCGGGGGCCGTCAGCGGGCTGTAGACCGTCGAGATCGCCTTGGTCTGTGCGTCCACGCGGACGATGCTTCCCGGTGTCGCCCAACCCGGCAGGAACGGCGGTCCGGGGCCGGGCCCGAACTGCGAGACGTACAGGTCGTCGTCCGGCCCGAATGCGATCGAGACCACGTGCCGCAGGCCGCTCGCCCAGTCGATGCACGGGCCCGACGTTGCTCCGATGACGCAATGCACGTCACGCGAGCCGGGCTCGATGCGCCAGATGTGCGAAGGTACGACGAACGGAAATCCGCGCAGTTCGCCGACGTACCACGCGCCGTCCGGACCGATGGCGATGCTGGTCGGAACCGCCTGCACGGTGGGACCGCCGATACCAGGAAACAGCGGATTCGGCGCGGTGGGGAACACCGCGACGGTGTGGATCGTCCCGTCGCTTGCGACCTGCAGCAGGTCGTTCGCCGCCGCGTCCGCGACCAGGATGCTTCCGTCGCCCACCGCGGCAACGCCGTAGGGATTGGAATCGGGGGGCACCACGCCGTCCGGATTGTTCGCCATCTCGTAGCCGGTGATGTCCGCGAGTTCGAAGGTGCGCGCAGGATTCACGCGCAGCAGCTGTCCGAACGGAGGCGCCGATGGCCCGGCGCCCATCGTCACGAGCATGTTGCCGAGGCCGTTCGGGACTGCAATGCTCGTCGGGCCGCTCACTTCGTTGTTCGGCAAGGTGACCGATGGCAGATTGAGCAGACGACGGACCTCGCCGCGGAATACCTCGGTGACATGGCCGGTCATCGATGGAGCCGCGCCGCCGACGCCGGCTTCGATGACCAGAATTCGGCCCGCCGGCCCGAGGGCGATGCCGCGAGGATGGTCGAGACCGGTGACGATGACTTCCGCAGACGCGGCGTTCGCCGCGCTCGGGACCATCACCGCAACCGCCAACAGCGCAGTGGCGATCGTCGATGCGATGCGGTTTGGCGTCGGCAATCTCTGCAAATCGCTCATGGATTTCCCCTTGTAGTGTGCAATGCTGGATGCCCCCCTGTGGGCCGATCGATACTGCGATAGCGATGGGGGAACGTCAAGCCAGGCGGTTGCGGGTCCCTGCGCGTTCGCGTACCGTTGCGCGCATGTACTGCAGCATCGCATCGGAGCGAAGCTCCCTCGCCGCCGTCGCGCGGCGATGGCGCGGCTGATCGTCGTCCCAGGGTCCCGTCCGGGGACCCTTCCGCCTCGCGGCGACTGCCGGCAGCGTTTCCGCCGTCGCCGCCGACTCAACGCAGGATCGACCGACGATACGGACCAACCATGCTGCTGATGATCGACAACTACGACAGCTTCACCTACAACCTCGTCCAGTACCTGGGCGAGCTCGGCGCGGACGTGCGCGTGGTGCGCAACGACGCGATCGCGCTCGACGACGTCGCCGCGCTCGCGCCGGAACAGATCGTGATTTCGCCGGGTCCCTGCACGCCCACGGAGGCGGGCGTTTCGGTGCCGCTGATCCAGCGTTTTGCCGGCAAGATTCCCATCCTCGGCGTCTGCCTTGGCCACCAGGCGATCGGTCAGGCGTTCGGCGGCACGATCGTCCGTGCACGGCACGTGATGCACGGCAAGCTGTCGCCGGTGTCGCACGCCGGCGACGGGGTTTTTGCAGGCCTGCCCTCGCCATTCCAGGCGACGCGCTACCATTCGCTCGCGATCGACGCGGCGAACCTGCCGGCGGCGCTTGCGGTCACCGCGACGACCGACGATGGCGAGATCATGGGCGTGCGGCATCGCGAACTGCCGGTGTTCGGCGTGCAGTTCCACCCGGAGGCGATCCTGACCGAGCACGGCAAGCGCCTGCTCGCGAATTTTCTCGACGGCACCGCGCAGGGCGCCGCTTCGAGGCGAACACATTAGACGGATCGGGTTCGACACATGGCCATCACGCTGCAGGACGCGCTCCAGCGCACGATCGAGCACCGCGAGATCTTCCACGACGAAATGCTGTCGGTGATGCGGCGGATCATGAGCGGCGAAGTGACGCCGGTGATGATCGCGGCGCTGACGGTGGGGTTGCGCGTCAAGAAGGAGACGATCGGCGAGATTGCTGCCGCGGCGCAGGTGATGCGCGAGTTCGCGACCAAGGTCGACGTCCCCGACCGCGAGCGGCTGGTCGACATTGTCGGCACCGGCGGCGATGCGTCGCACACCTTCAACATCTCGACGGCGTCGATGTTCGTCGCCGCGGCCGCGGGCGCGCGCGTGGCCAAGCACGGCAATCGCTCGGTGTCGTCGAAGTCGGGCAGCGCCGACGTGCTGGAGGCGCTGGGCGCCAACATCATGCTGGCGCCGGCGCAGGTCGCGCAATGCATCGCCGAGTGCGGCGTCGGCTTCATGTTCGCGCCGAACCACCACAGCGCGATGAAGCACGCGGGGCCGGTGCGCCGCGAGCTCGGTGTGCGGACGATCTTCAACATCCTGGGCCCGCTCACCAATCCGGCCGGCGCGTCCAACCAGCTGATCGGCGTGTTCCATCCTGATCTCGTCGGCATCCACGTGCGCGTGCTGGAGCGGCTCGGCGCCAACCACGCGCTCGTCGTGTACGGACTGGACGGCATGGACGAGGTGTCGCTCGGCGCGGCGACGATGGTCGGCGAACTGAAAGACGGCAAGATCCTCGAGTACGAGATCCACCCGGAGGATTTCGGGCTGCACATGAAATCCAACCGCGGGCTCAAGGTCAAGGACGCGGCCGAGTCGAAGGAGATGCTGTTGGAGGCATTGTCCGGCACCGATGGCACCCCGCGCGAGATCACCGTGCTGAACGCCGGGACAGCGCTGTACACGGCAGGCGTATCCGACTCGATTGCCGACGGCATCCTGCGCGCTCGTGCCGCGATCGCGAGCGGCGAGGCGAAGCGCAAGCTCGACGCGTTCGTGGCGCTGACGCAGAAGCTGGCACCGAAGCAGGCCTGATGAGTACACCTGCGCAGGGCGACATCCTCGCGAAGATCATGACCGCGAAGGCGGAGGAGGTCATCGCGGCGCAGCTCGCGAAGCCGTTCACCGCCGTCGACGCCGAGGCGCGGATCACGCCGCCGCCGCGCGGCTTCGCAGCGGCGCTGCGCGCCAAGATCGCCGCCGGCAAGCCTGCGATCATCGCCGAGATCAAGCGCGCCAGCCCGAGCAAGGGCCTCTTGCGCGAGCAGTTCGACCCGGCGGCCATCGCGGCTTCGTATGCGCTCGCCGGCGCGGCGTGCCTGTCGGTGCTCACCGACCGGCCGTTCTTCCAGGGCGCCCCGGAGCACCTGGTCGAGGCGCGGCTCGCGTCCACGCTGCCGGCGTTGCGCAAGGAATTCATCATCGACGAGTACCAGGTCGCGGAATCGCGCGCGCTCGGCGCCGACGCGATCCTGCTGATCGCTGCGGCGCTCGACGACGCGCGAATGGCGGCACTCGAAGCCTGCGCACGCGATTACCGGATGGACGTGCTGGTCGAGATCCACGACGAGGCGGAGCTCGAGCGCGCGCTGCGGCTGTCGACGCCGCTCATCGGGATCAACAACCGCAACCTGCGCGATTTCAGCGTGTCGCTGCACACGACGCTTTCATTGCTGCCGAAGATTCCCGCCGAGCGGCTCGTCGTGACCGAGAGCGGCATCGTGGCGCAGCGCGACGTCATGCAGATGCGCCGGGCCGGGGTGCACGCGTTCCTCGTCGGCGAAGCGTTCATGCGCGCACCCGATCCGGGCGCGGCGCTGACGGCGCTGTTCGGCTGACCGCAGGCCGATCCCGTATTCCCGCATGTCGGCGATCGCCCTCGACCGCGTCAGCAAGCACTGGACGACCGCCGGCGGCAAGGTGCACGCCGTCGATGGCATCACGTTCGCCTTCGAGCCTGGCACGCTCAACGTGCTGCTCGGCCCATCCGGCTGCGGCAAGTCGACGACGCTGCGACTGATCGCGGGTCTCGAGACCGCGGACGCCGGCATCATCCGGATCGGCGGGCGCGATGTCACGGGCCTGCCACCCGCGGCGCGCAACATCGCGATGGTGTTCCAGAGCTACGCGCTGTTTCCGCACCTGTCGGTGGCCGACAACATCACGTTCGGCCTCGCGGTGCGCAAGGTGTCCGCGGCCGACACCGCGGCGCGGCTCGCGAAGGTGGCCGACATGCTCGGCCTCGCGTCGCTCCTCGACCGCAAGCCCGCGCAACTGTCCGGTGGCCAGCAGCAGCGTGTCGCGCTTGGCCGCGCCGTGATCGCCGAAGCGCCGGTGTGCCTGATGGACGAGCCGCTGTCGAACCTCGACGCGCAGCTGCGCGCCGAGATGCGCCAGGAGCTCCGCGCGCTGCAGCGCAAGCTCGGCATCACGATGGTGTACGTCACGCACGACCAGGTCGAGGCGATGTCGATGGCGGATCGCGTCGTGCTCCTGAATGGCGGCAGGATCGAGCAGAACGGCACGCCGGTCGATCTGTACGAATCGCCGGCGAACACGTTCGTCGCGCGGTTCATCGGCACGCCGCCGATGAACCTGATGAAGCTCGACGCCGGCCACGAGGGCGCGGTGATCGCCGGCACCGACGGCCCGGTCGTGCTGCCGGGCGAGCTCGGCGCGGGCATGCTCGGCGTGCGACCCGAGCACATCGAGCTCGTGCACGAGCGCGGCATGCGCGCGACGGTCGAGAGCGTCGAGTATCTGGGCGGCGATTCGCTGGTCGCGTGCCGCATCGGCAGCGAGCGCGTCGCCGTGCGCGCGATGGGCAGCGTCGGGCTGTCGCGCGGCGATCCCGCGTGGCTCGACTGGACGCCGTCGGCGCAACACTATTTCGACGCCGGCGGCGTGCGAGGCGCCGTCCCGGGCCCACGCTCGCCCGCAACGATGTTCGCGTAACATCGCACACTTTTGAGGAGGGAGGATCCCATGCTGAAGCACGCAAAACGCTGGCTTGCGGGACTGGCCGCGGCAACGATGGCCGCACGTCGCGTTCGCGCAGGCGCCGGTCGAGGTGCCGTTCTTCTATCCGGTCGCCGTGGGCGGACCGATCACCAAGACCATCGACGGCTACGCCGCCGATTTCGAGAAGGAGAACCCCGGGATCAAGCTGAAGCCGATCTACACGGGCTCGTACCAGGACTCGATCACCAAGGCGCTCACCGCCGTGAAGAGCGGCGAGCCGCCGGTGACGTCGATCCTGCTGTCGACCGACATGTACTCGCTGATCGACGAGGACGCGATCGTGCCGTTCGACGAGCTCGTCAAGACGCCGGACGACCAGGCGTGGCTCAAGAGCTTCTACCCGGCGTTCATGGAGAACAGCCAGACCGGCGGCAAGACCTGGGGCATTCCGTTCCAGCGCTCGACGATCGTCCTGTACTGGAACAAGGAAGCGTTCAAGGAAGCGGGCCTCGACCCGAACAAGGCGCCGACCAACTGGAAGGAGATGGCCGAGTACGGCGAGAAGCTCACCAAGCGCGACGCCGCCGGCAAGGTGACGCAGTGGGGCGTGCAGATTCCGTCCTCGGGTTTTCCGTACTGGTTGTTCCAGGGGCTCGCGATCCAGAACGGCGTGAACCTGATGAACGCCGCGGGCACCGAGGTCTACTACGACAAGCCCGAAGTGATCGCCGCGCTGCAGTACTGGGTGGACCTGGTGAAGAAGTACAAGGTGCATCCCGAGGGCATCGTCGAATGGGGCACGACGCCGAAGGATTTCTTCGAGCGCAAGGTTGCGATGATGTGGACGACCACCGGCAACCTCACCAACGTCAAGAACAACGCCAAGTTCGACTTCGGCGTCGCGATGCTGCCCGCGGGCAAGCAGCGGGGCAGCCCGACCGGCGGCGGCAACTTCTACATCTTCAAGAAGTCGACGCCGGCGCAGCGCGACGCGGCGTTCAAGTTCATCAAGTGGGTGACGACGCCGGCGCGCGCCGCGCAGTGGGGCATCGACACCGGCTACGTTGCGGTGCGCGCCGACGCGTGGGACACGCCGGCGATGAAGCAGTACGTCGCGGGCTTTCCCGCTGCCGCGGTCGCGCGCGACCAGCTTCCGTACGCGAAGGCCGAGTTGTCGACGCACGACAACCAGCGCGTCACCAAGGCGCTGAACGACGGCCTGCAGGCGGCGCTCACGGGCACGAAGACGCCCGAGGCGGCGATGAAGGACGCGCAGCGCGAAGCCGAGCGGATCCTGAAGGCGGCAAAGTAACGCGGACGGTGGCGATCCTTGCAGGTCAGGCCTTGGCCTGACGCGATACCGCGGCCGGCTGAAGCCGGCCCCACAAGGATCGCGACACGATTCAAGTGACGCGCACCAAGGAATGGCTGTACGCGTGGCTGCTGCTGACGCCTGCGATGGCGCTTCTCGTGCTGTTCACGCACTACCCCGCGGTCGCGAACCTCTGGCACAGCTTCTACTCGACGCCGAAGGGCGCGCGCGGGGCGGTCTTCGTCGGCCTCGACAACTACCGCGCGCTGATCGACGACCCGATCTTCTGGCAGGCGCTCGGCAACAACCTCTGGTACGCGCTCGGCACGATCCCGCTGTCGATCGTGCTCGCGCTCGCGATGGCGGTGTGGGTCAACGACCGCATCCCGGGCCGCGGCCTGCTGCGCCTCGCCTATTTCACGCCGACGATCCTGCCGATGATCGCCGTCGCGAACATCTGGCTGTTCTTCTACACGCCCGAGTACGGCCTGCTCGAGCAGGTCACCGGACTGTTCGGCGTCGCCGCGCCACAACTGGCTCGGCAGCAAGTCGACCGCGCTGACCGCGCTGATGGCGGTCACCGTCTGGAAGGAAGCCGGCTTCTTCATGATCTTCTACCTCGCCGCGCTGCAGTCGATGTCGCCGCATCTCGCCGAGGCCGCGGCGATCGAAGGCGCGTCGCGCTGGTACTTCTTCCGCCGCGTGACGTTGCCGCTGCTGATGCCGACGACGCTGTTCGTGCTGGTCAACGCGGTGATCAACGCGTTCCGGCTCGTCGACCACATCTTCGTGATGACGCGCGGCGGGCCGGACAACGCGACCGCGCTGCTGCTCTACTACATCTACGAGATCGGCTTCCGCTTCTGGGACTCGGCGTACGCGGCGGCGCTGACGATGGTGCTGCTGGTGCTGCTCGGCGTCGTCGCGCTCGCGCAGTTCGTCGTTTCTCGAGCGCCGGACGCACTACCAATGAGCCGCCACGTGTGAGCGCCGCGCACCGCACGTCGTACGAGCGCGACGGGCCGCGTGGCGCGCGCGCTGGAGACGTTCGGCTGCGTGGGTGCTCGGCGTGCTGTGGGTGCTGCCGCTCGCGTACGCGTTCTGGACGGCGTTCCATCCGCCCGAGTTCTCGACGCAGCTTCACGCTGTCCGCCCCGCTCACGCTCGACAACTTCGTCAAGGCCTGGCACGCGGCGCCGTTCGCGCGCTATTTCCTCAACACGGTCATCCTGGTCACGATGGTGCTGGTGGCGCAGCTCGTGCTCGTCACGCTCGCCGCGTACGCGTTCGCGCGCTTCGAGTTCCCCGGCCGCAACGTGCTGTTCGCGCTGGTGCTCGTGCAGCTGATGATCATGCCCGACGTGCTGATCGTCGAGAACTACCGGACGATGACGGCGCTCGGGTTGAAGGACACGATCCTCGCGATCGGCCTGCCCTACATGGCGAGCGCGTTCGGCATCTTCCTGCTGCGCCAGACGTTCAAGACCGTCCCGCGCGAGCTCGACGAAGCCGCGCGCGTCGAAGGCTGCACGCCGCTGCAGACGCTGTGGAAGGTCTACGTGCCGCTCGCGCGCCCGACCTACCTCGCGTACGCGCTGGTGTCGGTGTCGTACCACTGGAACAATTTCCTCTGGCCGCTCATCATCACCAACTCGGTCGAGTCGCGGCCGGTGACAGTGGGCCTGCAGGTGTTCTCGTCGACCGACC
Source organism: uncultured beta proteobacterium (assembly GCA_963851465.1). GTDB lineage: Bacteria > Pseudomonadota > Gammaproteobacteria > Burkholderiales > Casimicrobiaceae > VBCG01. The sequence continues at coordinate 917,361 of CAWKPJ010000009.1, read as the reverse complement.
AGGGCATCGACTGGTCGATCATCACTGCGGCGACGCTGCTGTCCACCGGCGCCGCTGCTGATCGCGTTCCTGCTGTTCCAGCGGCAGTTCGTGCAATCGTTCATGCGCGCGGGGATCCGATGAAGCTGATGACGTGGAACGTGCAGTGGTGCCGCGGCGTGGACCTCGCCGTCGATCCGGCGCGCATCGTCGCCGAGGCGCAGCGCATCGCCGATTTCGACGTGCTGTGCCTGCAGGAGATCGCCGACAACTTCCCCGACCCGCGGCTCGGCGGCAGCGCCGGCGAAGACCAGTTCGCCGTGCTCGCCGGCGCTGCTGCCAGGGTTCACCGCGATTCCCGGCGTCGCGGTCGACCAGCCGGGGCGCGACGGCAAGCGGCGGCGGTTCGGCAACATGATCCTCTCGCGGCTGCCGGTGCGGCAGATCTATCGCCATCTGCTGCCCTATCCCTGCGACCCGGGCGTGGCCGGCATGCCGCGAATCGCGATCGAGGCGGTCGTGCAGTGCGCCGTTCGGCGACGTGCGCGTCATCACGACGCACCTCGAGTACTACTCGGCGTGCAGCGCATGGCGCAGGTGAACGGGCTGCGCGCAGATCTACGCCGACGGCCACGCGCACGCGCGCGACGCGCGCGATCACCAAGGACGACGGCAGCCCGTTCCAGACGTTCCTGCGGCCGCGCGCCGACGATCATCACCGGCGACTTCAACTTCGAGCCCGACTGGCCCGAGCATCCGCGGATGCTGGCGCCGTTCGACGACGCCGACGCCGCCGCTGCGCGACGCCTGGCAGCTCACGCATCCGGGCGCGCCGCACCCGTCGACGTTCTGCATCTACCAGAAGACCGATCCTTCCGGTGCCGAGCTGCATTGCGACTTCATCTTCGTCAGCGACGACCTCGCCCCACGCGTGCGCGCGCTCGCCGTCGACCAGCAAACGCAGGCGTCCGACCACCAGCCGGTCATCCTGACGCTGGGATAGCGCAACGCTGTCGCGCCGAGGCAAGCCAAGGTACCCGCTGACGGGGCGGCGGCTACAATAGAGTGTTGACGCCGCGTCGGGCCGACGATCGCGGCGCGCCATCCCGAGCGCCTTGATTCCCACGACCGCCGCCCCCGCCGCGCTCACGTCCACCGGCGAGCGCCTCACGCCCGAGCACCGCGGCGAGGTGACCGTCGACGTCGTCGTCGCCGTTGCGCGGGATACAGGTGCCGGTGCCGCGCGTCGCTGTCTCGAAGCCATCCTCGCCGGCGGGCAGCAAACGCCGTTTAACGTGATCGTCGTCAGCGACGCGAGTCCGGAGCCGGACCTCGCGCGTTACCTGCGCGAGCTCGCCGCGCGCCATGCGATCACGCTGATGGACCCGCCGTCGGCGAGCGGTCGCGCCGCCGCGGTCAACCGGGCGTTCGCGCTGCATCGCGACCGCGACGTCGTTGCTGCACTCGGATGCCGAAGTCGCCAACGACTGGCTCGACCGGCTGCGCGGCACGCCGCGCGCGCGCGACGTCGGCGTCGTCGGCACGTTCACCAACAGCGTCGGCGTCGCGACCTATCCGCTGCCGCGCGCGGACAATGCGCTGCCCGACGGCCAGACGGTCGCGACGCTCGACGCGCTGTTCGCGCGCGCCAACGCCGGCAGGTCGCATGCGCTGCCCGCTCGTCGATGGCCCGTGCCTGTACTTCCGCCGCGACTGCTTGCGCGCCGTCGGCGCGCTTCGACGGCAACCCGCTCGGCGGCGACTACGGCGTCGAGATCGACTTCTGCCTGCGCGCCGGCAGCGCGGGCTTTCGCCATCTGCTCGCGGGCGACGTCTTCGTCGGCACACGAGGGACACGCGTCGTTCGGCGCGCGCGAGGCGCCGGGCTCGCGGAGCGCGCGCGGACAGGCGCTCGCCAAGCTCTATCCCGCGTATGCCGCCGCAGCGCAAGCGAGCATCGCGCGAGCGCGATCCGGCGCGGCCGTTCGCGCGGCGCGTCGACCTCCTGCGGCTCGCGAGCTCGGCAAGCGCATCCTGGTGTTCGTCTCGCATCCGTGGGGCGGCGGCATCCGGCGCTACATGAACGACCTCGTCGGCGCTCACCGAGGATCGCTGCGAAGTGCTGTTCCTCGAGCCCGCCGTCGGCGACACGGTGAAGCTGTCGTGGCCGCAGGCCGGCGAGAGCTTCGCGCTGTATTTCACGCTGCCGGCCGAACTGCCGCTGCTCGCCGACGCGCTGCGCACGATCGGCGTCGAGCGCCTGCACTTCCATCACGTGCACCTGCAGCCGCGCGCGATCCTCGAGCTGCCCGCGGCGGTCGGCGTGCCCTACGACTACACGCTGCACGACTACCATCCGATCTGCCCGCAGTACCACCTCGTGACCGAGGACGGCCGCTACTGCGGCGAGCCCGATGCCGCCGGGCTGCGCCGCGTGCCTTGCCAAGCGCCCCGCGCAATGGGGCCTCGACATCACGCGTGGCGCGGCGCGTTCGCGCGCTTCCTGCGCGGCGCCGAGCGCGTGATCGCGCCGTCGCAGGACGTCGCGACGCGCATGCGCCGCTACTTCCCCGAGCTCGCGATCGAACGTCTGGCCGCATCCGGAGGCTGCCGCGGATGCCGATGCCGCGCGATCGTCGCGCGTGGCGATCCTCGGCAACCTGTCGCCGGAAAAGGGCCTGCACGTCGTCGCCGCCTGCGCGCGCGACGCGCGCGAGCGCGGCCTGCCGCTGACGTTTCGCGTGCTCGGCTCGACCACCGAGCCGATCCCGCAGGCGCCCGACGCGCCGCTCACGATCTACGGCCAGTACGTCGACAGCGAGCTGCGCGCAGCTCATCGCCGCGGAGCAGCCCGACGTGCTGCTGTTCGCGGCGCAGGTTCCCGGAGACGTACGCCTACACGCTGTCGGTCGCGCTCGCATCGGGCCTGCCGATCGTCGCCTCGGCGCTCGGCGCGTTTCCCGAGCGGCTCGCGGGCATCCGCGCGCCGACGACGGTGCCGTGGAACGCGCCGCCGCGGCGAATGGAACGACGCGCTGCTGGCGGCCGCCGGCGCCAGCGGCCGGCCCGCAGTGCCCGACGATCGGCAGCCCGTCGATGTCCGCTGCGCGTGGCGGTGCCCTGATGGATCCGGCCCGCTATCGCAGCGCTGTACACGGCCGCGCTGCCCGCCGGCGCCGCGCGCACGCCGCGCTGCGCCGAGCGCTGCCGGCGCTCGTCGACCGGCACTTCTATCTCAAGGAAGGCGAGGTCGAGCTGCTGCCGCTTTCGCTGCCGCAGCTCTACACCGCGGGTGTGGAATGCGGCCACACGGCAGCGCGCGGCGAGCTGAAGCACCAGATCGGCACGTCAGCGCAGCTCGGCAGCTGCGCGAGCACTTCCGCGCCGTGCAGGACCGCGCGCAAGGGCGATCGCGAAGCAGCTCGCCGCGAGCTCTCGACGCAACGCGTCGATCGCGCAGATCCAGCGCAGCGCAGGCGCATGCGGCAACGCAGATGCACGCCGGCGCAGGTCGAGCACGCGCGCATCTCGAGCCATCGCGGCGCGCGCGGCGCATCGACGAGCTCGAGATCGTCGCGCGCGTGGCGCATGACGGCGCCGCTGCGCCGCGCCGGCCACCGCGCCAAGGTCGCTGCGCGCACGCTGCGCGCGCTGGCTGGCGCGGGCTGCGGCGCCTGCCGCAGCATGTCGGTGATGGCGATGGTCGATCGCTGCGCGACGAAGGGCCGCGCGCGCTCGCGCAGCGCGTGCGCACGAAGGTGCGCGCCCGAGGAGCGCTTCAAGCCGGCGCCGAGCGCACGTTCCGACGTCGAGGATGCGATCGACGCCGCTCGCGTTCGCGCCGAGCCGAGGCGCCGCGCGTGTCGATCGTCATCCCGGTGTACGGCAAGCCGCTGCTGACGTTCACCTGCCTGAAGAGCGTGCACGCGCACACGCCGCACGGGCAGCTACGAGGTGATCGTCGTCGACGACGCGTCGCCCGAGCCGGTCGCAGACGGCGCTCGCCGCCGTCACCGGCGTGCGCTTCGAGCGCAACGACGCAGAACCTGCGGCTTCATCGGCACCTGCAACCGCGGCGCCGAGCTCGCGCGCGGCGAGTATCGTCGTGTTCCTCAACAACGACACGATCGTCACGCCGGGCTGGCTCGACGCGCTGCTGCGCGTGTTCGATCGCGCATCCCGATGCCGGGCTCGTCGGCGCGAAGCTCGTCTATCCCGACGGCCGGCTGCAGGAGGCGGGCGGCATCGTGTGGCGCGACGGCTCGGCGTGGAACTTCGGCCGCGACGACGATCCCGACCGGCCCGAGTACAACTACCTGCGCGAAGCCGACTACTGCTCGGGCGCGTGCCTTGCGATCCCGCGCGCGCTGTTCCGCGAGCTCGGCGGCTTCGACACGCGCTACGCGCCTGCGTACTACGAGGACGCCGATCTCGCGTTCGCCGTGCGCGCCGCGGGCCGCAAGGTCTACTACCAGCCGCTGTCGACGGTCGTGCATTTCGAGGGACAGACGTCGGGCACCGACGAGACGGCAGCGGCGTCAAGCGCCACCAGGTCGATGAACCAGGCGACGTTCGCGGCGAAGTGGGCGGCCGCGCTCGCGACGCACCGCGCCAACGGCATCGACGCCGGAGCTCGAGCGCGACCGCTGGGCGCAAGCGCGCGTGCTGGTCATCGACGCGTGCATGCTGACGCCCGACCAGGACTCCGGGCTCGGTGCGCATGCATGGCGATCCTCGAGATCCTGACGTCGCTCCGCTGCAAGGTGACGTTCGTCGCCGACAACCTCGAGCACCGGCAGCCCTACGTCGGCGCAGCTGCAGCAGCGCGGCGTCGAGGTGCTGTTCCAGCCCGTACGTGCGCTCGATCGCCGACCTGCTGTCCAAGCGCGGCGCCGAGTTCGACATCGTCGTGATGTCGCGCCACTACATCGCCGTCAAGCACATCGACGCGGTGCGCGCGTTCGCGCCCGAGGCGCTGGTCGTGTTCGACACCGTCGACCTGCACTTCCTGCGCGAGCGAGCGGCAGGCGGAGCTCGAAGGCAGCGCGCTCGGCGCGCGCCGCGGCGCGCGCCAAGCGCGACGAGGAGCTGGCGCTGATCCGCAAGGCCGACGTCACGCTCGTCGTGTCGCCCGGTCGAGCAGGCGCTGCTCGCGCGAGCTCGTGCCCGACGCGCGCGTGCTGCGTGCTGTCGCAACATCCACGAGCTGATGCCGCGGCGGCAAGCCGTTCGCCGAGCGCGAGGGCCTCGTGTTCATCGGCGGCTTCCAGCATCCGCCCAACACCGACGCGGTGCTCTGGTACGCGCAGCGAGGTCCTGCCGCACGTGCGCGCAGCGCTGCCCGGCGTCAGGACGTACATCGTGGGCAGCAAGGTGCCGGCGACCGATCACGCGCGCTCGCGGCGCGACGATTTCGTCGTGACCGGCTACGTGCCCGACGTCGACGCCGTATTTCACGCGGCTGCCGCGTCTCGATCGCGCCGCTGCGCTACGGCGCCGGCGTCAAGGGCAAGATCAACCTCGCGATGAGCTACGGGCTGCCGGTCGTCGCGACGACGCCGTCGATCGAAGGCATGCACCTCGTCGCCCGAGCGACGACGTGCTCGTCGCCGACGACGCCGCGGCCGTTCGCCGACGCGATCGTGCGCGCTCTACGGCGACGAGGCGCTGTGGGAGCACGCTCGCGGCGGGCGGCCGCGAGAACATCCGCGCGCACTTCTCGCGCGACGTCGCGCGCAGCGCGATCACGCGGCTCATCGCCTTCGCGCGACGGCACCGAGCCGCGCGCGCCGCGCGCGCCGAGGCTGACCGGTCCGACGCGTAAGTCGCCGGTCGAGTCCCGGCACGCTAGCCGCCGCCGGAACACCAGATCGTACACGCGCGTGGCCGAGCTTGCGGCCGCGCGCCTCGAACTTGGTCTGCGGCCGCCACGGCGGGCCGCGGCGCGAAGCCGTCCGCGGTGTTCGCGAGCAGCGGCTCCGCGGCGAGCGTGGCGAGCATCTCGCTCGGCGTAGTCTTCCCAGTCGGTCGCGCGTGCAGGTAGCCGCCGGGCGCGAGGCGCTGCGCGAGCGCGTGCACGAACGCGGGCTGCAGCAGCCGCCGCTTGTGGTGGCGCTTCTTCGGCCACGGGTCGGGGAAGAAGACGTGCACGCCGGCGAGCGAGTCCGGCGCGATCATGTGCGTCGACGACCTCCACCGCGTCGTGCCGGATCACGCGCACGTTGGAGAGCGCCGAGCTCGTCGATGCGCTTCAGCAGCGCGCCGACGCCCGGCGCGTGCACCTCGACGCCGAGGAAGTCGATGTCGCGGATGCGCCTGCGCGATCGCCGCCGTGGTCTCGCCCATGCCGAAGCCGATCTCGAGGACGACGGGCGCGCGTGCGGCCGAAGACGTGCGCGAAGTCGAGCGGTGCCGGGCGCGTACGCGACGCCGTAGCGCGGCAGCAGCTCGTCGCAAGCGCGCGTGCTGCGCCGGCGACATCCGGCCCTGGCGCAGCACGAAGCTGCGGACGGGACGCGCGGTGACGCGCTGCTCGGGGCGGCCCGACGTCGCTCATCGCAGCGACGCGCGTCAGCGCTTCGCCCAGCCGGACGCGGCGAGCCGGCGCTCCAGCGTGCGCGGTGTCGTCTCGCCGTCGACCGTGTACTCGACGCGCAGCGTGTCGGCATCCTTCCACGCGGCGTTCGCGTCGGACCACGGCGCCGGCGGCTTCCACGCGAGCTCCTTGCGCACGCCGTCGCGCGTGACGCGCCACACGGCGAGCTCGTTGTCGCAGCCGCTGGCGCAGAAGTCGGCGGTGACGAGACGCTGCCGGTCGGGCGACAGCACCGGCTCGGCGGGCAGCCGGAACTGCTTGCCCGTCGCGCGCTGCAGCAGCACGAAGCCGGTCTGCTCGCCGTCGGTGGCGAACAGCACGACCGCGTTGATCCGATCCAGTAGTCCCACAGCGCGTACGTCTTCGCGCCGCTCACGGGAACGCTGTCGCGGAACGTGACGCACGCCGGACGGAAACAGCGTGACGCGCAGCGTGTCGCCGTCGCGCTCCGCCAGCCGGGCAGCCGTTTCATCTGCTCCTGCTCGATCAGGCGGCCGCAGTGCGCCTGGCCTTCGGCATCGCTTGCACAGCTCGATGATCTGCGCCGGGCGTCGGCGCTGCGCCGGCGCAGGCCGCAAACGCCAGCGCGCATGCGAACGCGGTCCGCGCGCACAGCGCGCGGCGGTCGACGCAGCGTGCGTCATCGAGATCAGGCCGGACGTCGGCGAGCTCGGGCTCGGCCGCGTAGAGCTTGCGCGGCATGCGGCCGGCGAGGAACGCCTCGCGGCCGGCCTCGACCGCGAGCGCATCGCGCGCGCCATCCGCACCGGGTCCTGCGCCAGCGCGATCGCGGTGTTCATCAGCACGCCGGCGCATCCCAGCTCCATCGCGATCGCCGCGTCCGACGCCGTGCCCACGCCCGCGTCGACGAGCACCGGCACCTTCGCCTGCTCGATGATGAGCTTCAGGTTCCACGGATTGAGGATGCCCATGCCCGAGCCGATGAGCGACGCGAGCGGCATGATCGCGACGCAGCCGATCTGCTCCAGCTCGCGCGCGATGATCGGATCGTCGGACGTGTACACCATCACCTGGAAGCCGTCGGCCACGAGGCGCTCGGCGGCCTTCAGCGTTTCGCGCACGTTCGGGAACAGCGTGTTCGCGTCGCCCAGCACTTCGAGCTTGGTCAGCGCGTGGCCGTCGAGCAGCTCGCGCGCGAGCTTCAGCGTGCGCACCGCGTCGTCGGCGGTGTAGCAGCCGGCGCTGTTCGGCAGGTACGTGAATTCGGACGGCGGCAGCGCGTCGAGCAGCGACGGCGCGTTCGCGTCCTGCCCGAGGTTCGTCCGGCGGATCGCGACGGTGACGATCTGCGCGCCGGAGGCGACGATCGCCTCGCGCGTCTGCGCGAAGTCGCGGTACTTGCCGGTGCCGACCAGCAGGCGCGAGCGATAGGCGCTGGCCGCGCGATGACGAGCGGATCGGCGAGCGGCGGCGGGTTCGGCGGGTGCGTTCATGCCGCCGATTTTACGCCGGTCGCGGCCGGTCGCGCGCGCCGTCCGTGCCGCCGGCGAGCGACCTACCCGCCGCCGACCGCGGCCACGATCTCCAGCCGGTCGCCTTCGAGCACGCGGCGTGTCGCCGTAGCGGCTCTTGGGCACGATCTCGCCGTTGCGCTCGACCGCGATCCGCTTGCCTTCGAGGTCGAGCGCGCGCACCAGCGTCGGCGACGGTCGCGGGCTGCGGCGTCGAGGCGCTGCGCGGTCGCCGTTGACGATGAGCTCGCACGGTGCGATGTCGTCGCTCTGCGTTATTGCCGGTACCGCCGCATCGCCTCGCGCATGAAGCGCAGCTGCTGCTCGAAGCGCGTGCACATGCGGCACACGCCGCGAGGTGCCAGCGCAGCTTCGCAGCGCTCGACACGCCGACGAGCGGCGCGCTCCTGCGCCTGCGACAGCGAGGCGCGTCGCCTCCTTGCAGGAGACGAGGTGGCCGATGGCCTGTGAGGATGAGATTCATGGTCGGCGCGTCTGCGTCGCGGTCGCCGCATCGCTCACGCGCCGCGCGCCTGGCCCGCGAACCAGTTCTGCTCGAGGCATTCGCGCAGCGACATCCGGGCGCGGTAGAGGATGACCCAGAGATTATTCGCGGTAATCGCCAATTCCTTACAGATTTCGTCGCTTTCGAGCTCCATCACCTCGCGCATCATGAACACGCGGGCGGTGTTGGGCGGCAGCTTTTCGAGGCAGAACTCCATGACGTCGAAGAACTGCTGCTGCGACGAGCGCCTGCTCCGGGTCGCCCCAGTCGGCGGGCGGCGCCTGCCAGCGCGCCGTTGTCCTTGAACATCGGCCGTCGAAATCCTCGAGGTCGGTCTCCTCGTCGAGCGAGCTGGCGGCGATCGGCTCGCGCTGCTTGCGCCGGATCGCGTCGACGATCTTGTGCTTGAGGATGCCCGTCAGCCACGTCTTGACGCTCGACTTGCCGGTGAAGCCCGCCTGCGCGGTCAGCGCGGCGGCGAGCGTGTCCTGGACGACGTCCTCGGCCAGCGTCGGTGTCGCGCAGCTGCAGCCGCGCGACGCGCAGCAGATAGCGGCGGTGCGTGTCGAGTTCGGCGGCGAAACGAGCGGCGTCCATCGTGTCGTCTGGCGCGGGTAGCGCAGGGGACGCATCTTAGCCCAAACTATCGGGCACCGATCGAAGCGCGTACGGGAATCCTTGTATCGGCAGCCGCATTGCCGACGTCGCGCAGAACCGACTCACCTTACGGCGGATACCATGACGCTCCTCGCCCTCGGCCTCGTCCTGTTCCTCGGCATTCATCTCGTCCCGGTGGCGACGTCGCTGCGCGCCGGCCTCGTCGCGAAGTTGGGCGAGCAACGCTTCAAGGGAGTGTTCTCGCTGGTGTCGCTGGCGGGGTTCGCGCTGATCATCGCCGGCTACTACTTCGGCGAGCGCGGGCCGCAGCTCTTCGCGCCGGTGCCGGCGGCGCGCGCGATCGCGCCCGAGGCGATGGCGCTCTCGTTCATCCTGCTCGCCGCCGCCAACATGCGCGGGCACTCGCGTCGCCTGCTCAGGCATCCGATGCTGATCGGCATCCTGATCTGGTCGGGCGTCCATTTGCTCGCGAACGGCGATCTGCGCGGGACGATTCTTTTCGGCGCGTTCTTCGCCTATGCGGTGGTCGATCTGATCTCGGTCATCGCGCGCGGCGCGGTGAAGCAGTTCGAGCCGGTCGCGCGGCACGACGTCATCGCCGTCGTCGCCGGTCTTCTGCTCGCGGTGGTGGTGATGGCGGTTCACCGCTGGCTGTTTGGGGTGCGCGTGGTGTCGTTCGGCTTCTGAGGCCAGCGCGGAATTTTCCACAGCGCCCGGTCGCACTGTTCGGTTTGCCGCGTGTGCGATCACGCTCATCGTATGCGTCAGGAAGCGCAGGTTCGCGCGACCTGACCCGGGTCTTCGATCCGGGCCTCCACGACGGAGGTAGCACGATGAAGATCAAGCCGATTCTCGCGTTCGCCGCTGCGATGGCATTCTCGTTCTCGGCGCACGCGCACGATTGCTCCGGAGGTGCTGGCGGCGGTATGGATGCGACCGGCAACCAATGCAATGCAGAAGGCGCGTATTCGGTGGAGCTCGTTTCTCACGCGCCCGCGGCGAACCCCGCCGCGCAGTTCGGGCTGCGGCATGAGCAAAACGTCGTCGCCGGCGCGATCAGGCCGGTCGCGACGAGCGCGAACGGTGCCACAGCGGCGCGAAGTGCTTCTTCGCAGCGCGCGCCAAAGAAGCACTCGCACCGCGCGCCGAAGAAGCTTCAGGCGACGGCCGGCTGACGCCCCACGCGCTCCGCCCTTTACCCAGCCATCGACCGGATGGTTGGGATTCTGCGAATACACCTCGGGGCCGGACTTGTTCCGGCCCCACGCTTTCATGGATTGCCCGTGTAGTGGAAACTCTCGCCCGGGACACGCGTTTCCGGAGCTGCACGGGGCGGCTCGCGCGGACGTCCGCTTTGCACAGGGGAATCGCATGTTCGGCTTGACCCAGCTCGGTGTCGTTCACACGGCCATCAGTCTTGTCGCCGTTGCGGCAGGCGCCATCGCGCTCATCCGCGACAAGGAGATCACGCTGCGCAACACGCTCGGCAAGGTCTACGTGATCACGACTATCCTCACGTGCCTGACCGGCTTCGGCATCTTCCAGCACGGCGGCTTCGGCAAGCCGCACGTGCTCGGCATCATCACGCTTGTCGTGATCGCCGCCGCGATGGGCGCGGAAAAGTACGGCTGGTTCGGGCGTGCCGCGCGCTACGTCGCGACGATCGGCTACTCCGCCACCTTCTTCTTCCACTGGATCCCCGCCATCACCGAAACGTCCACACGTCTGCCACCGGGCGCGCCGCTCGCAGCGAATGCCGACGTGCCGGGATTGCAGATGGCGGCCGGGATCCTTTTCGTGCTGTTCCTCGTGGGTGCGTTCTTCCAGGCAAAGCGGTTGCGAGCTGCGGGCGCTGGTGCGCCCGGTCGTTGACGCGTCGTCCGCCGCAACTGAGGCTAACGAAGCCCGATATCGAACAGATAGACGGTCGGCAACCAGAGCACGCTGACCAGGATGAAGATCGCGCCGACCACGCCTTGAATGCGTTCGATCGGTTCCCGGTAAAGATAGCCTTCGACCAGATCCGATACCAGCGCTTCGTTCTGCGTTGCGTTCATCGCCGATGCTCCCTTGATCCACTTCGGGACGAAGCTTCGCGCAATGCGTTGCGCGAAGCTGTGAGCATCTCTCCGAATCTGATGTAGGACGGGCTCGTTTCTGCACGATGTCGGAAGCCTCCTACGTGCATAAACGCAGCTTGCTGCTAACGGGATGGCAACGCAGCGGGTCCAATGACGAACCCTCACGGCGACGTGGCAGAACGACTGCACGACGACAAGGGGAAGCCGGGCGACTTTGGACACCCACGTTGGCCCGTTCACACGCAATCGACTTCGAGGAGTTACTCATGACTCAGAAACAACAGCAGGCATACAACGCAGAAACCGACGCCAACCGTGATCCGATCACGGGTGCGCCCGGCTCGCATCCCGTGGGTACCGGCGTCGGTGCAGCCGCTGGCGCGGTGGCCGCTGGCGCAGCGGCCGGCACGGTGGCGGGCCCGGTAGGAACGTTGGTGGGCGCGGCAGTCGGCGCGGTCCTCGGCGGTCTTGCGGGCAAGGGCGTCGCGGAAATGATCGACCCGACAGCCGAAGATGCGTACTGGAAGGAGAACTTCAGGGACCGCCCTTACGCTGTCGACAGCACCTACGACGAGTTCGGACCCGCGTACCGCTACGGTGTTTCCTCGTACACGAAGTATCCCGACAGCGAGTTCGACGCTGTGGAGAGCGATCTGGGCCGCGACTGGGATCAAGCCAGGGGCAAGTCCAGCCTCGAGTGGGACCGTGCGAAGCTCGCCGCCAGGGATTCGTGGCAGCGCGTCAGCGACGCGGTCGAGCGCGCCGTTCCCGGAGATTCCGACCGGGACGGCAAGTAACGCACTCTCAAGTCCGGCAACTGGCGCCCGACGGGATTCCGTCGGGCGCTTTTTTCAATGGCTGACACGGAAGCAGCGCAGTACCTCAGGGCGTCGGCGGCGGCTTTCCGGACAGCATCTGCCTCAACTCACCGCTCTCGATGAGGCGCTTCAGGTCCTCGGCGCCGCCAACCAACACGCCGCCCACGAAAACCATCGGGAATGTCGACCACCCGGTCCACATCTTCAGTGCCAGGCGGCGTCGCCATTCGCTGAAGTAGCTGCCGTATTCAAGATACTTGTAGGGAATCGCGGCGGCATCGAGAGCCTGCCGAGCCTTCCTCGGCCACGGGTTTTGTCTCATCCCGACGACCACGACGTCGTGGGCGGCAATTGCGGCCCGCACTTCCTCGACGATGCCGGAGTGTTTGTCCTGAATCCTTTGGCGGACAGCCGGGTGAATGTGTGCTTCGTCGAGAACATTTCGCGACATGGGCAACCTCTGAGCCGAGCGGGTGTTATTACAAGCGGGAGCCAGCACAGCAATCGCCGACCCGGGTTACCGGATGCAGGATGCTTCCGAACCGACGCGCTCGGTTACCGCAGCATTTCCCGAGAACGAAAGGGACTCACGTCCGTAGGACGCAAGTCCCTGAATTTTGGTAGCGAGCGAGGGACTCGAACCCCCGACCAAAGGATTATGATTCCTCTGCTCTAACCAGCTGAGCTAGCTCGCCGAAGCCGAAAATTATAGCTTAATCCGCGACTTAAAGCCAAGTCGCCCTTCGCCGCGCAGTATCGGGGCGATGACGCTGCCGCCGCTCCTCGCCGATCTCCCCTGGTACGCCCTCGCTGCGATTCCGCTGATCGTGGCGATCGGCTACACGATGTTCGGCGCCACCGGGTTCGGCTCGTCCATCGTCGGCGTGCCGCTGCTCGCGCACATCTTTCCGCTTCCCTTCGCGGTGGCGCTTGCAACGTCGCTCGACGCCTTCGCCGCGACCGGCGCGACGGTTCATCTGCGACGCAGTGTCGCGTGGCCGGAGTTCCGGCGACTGATGGTTCCCGCGCTGGTCGGCATGGGGCTCGGCGCCACGCTGATCGTCAGGCTTCCGCCGTCGATCGCGCTGTTCGCGCTGGGCATCTTCGTGGCGAGCTATGGAACCTATCTGCTCGTCGGCCCGCGCGCATTGCGCGCCGCGCCCGCGTGGCTCGCCTGGCCGATCGGCCTCATCGGCGGCGTGTTCTCCGTGATGTTCGGGACCGGCGGGCCGGTTTACATGGTGTTCCTCTCCGCGCGCATCAAGGACAAGGCGGCGCTGCGCGCCACGTCGGCCACGATCATCGCGATCAGCGTCTGGACGCGCCTCGCCATCTTCGCGGTCGCCGGCGTGCTGCTGCAGCCCGCGTTGCTGCTGATCGCCGCAGCGATGCTGCCGGTGATGCTGCTCGGCATCCGGCTCGGCAATCGCCTGCATCACCGTCTTTCGGGCGCAGGGGTGCTGCGCTTGATCGCCGTGTTGCTGCTCGTCAACGGCGTGTCGCTGATCGCGCGGGCCGTCGCGGCTTAGAGGTCCCATGGCGCCGCCTCGACGCGGCGCCGCTCAGATCTTCGCCGTCGGCTCCTTCTCCGCGAGCAGCCGCTCGACGAGGTCGACCAGATTGCGCGCGTCCGGCTTGATGCTGTCGGCGAAGCTGGTGACGCGCGTGCCGGTGCGATCGACGACGTACTTGTGGAAGTTCCAGCGGGGTGCGCTGCCGGTTTTCGCGATCAGGTCGACGAACAGCGGGTTTGCGTTGCTCTTCGTCACCGCGGACTTCTCGAACATGGGGAACTGGACGCCATAGGTCGTGCGGCAGAACTCCGCGATCTCCTTGTTGGTGCCCGGCTCCTGCCCGCCGAAATCGTTCGACGGGAAGCCCACGACGACGAGGCCCTTGTCCTTGTACTTGCGATACAGCGCCTCGAGCCCTTCGTACTGCGGCGTATTGCCGCAATGGCTCGCCGTGTTGACGATGACCAGCACCTTGCCCTGGAACTGGCAGAGCGACTGCGGCTCGCCGGTCTGCAGCCGGTTGAACGTGTGCTGCAGCAATGCCGGGCAGGCGCCGGCAGAGGGCGGCGCGCCCGTCACCGCGACGTTGGCGGGCGGCGTCTCATCTTCAGGGGCGTGCAGCGCGAGAACGGGCGACAGCGCCGCCGCGAACAGGTGCTCCGTCATCAGCGCGTCTACTTCGGATGCGGACGGCGCCATGGGCGCGGCGAGCGCGCGCTCGCGAAACGCGGTTTCGGCGGCGGCGTAGACGTCGGCCGCCGGAAGGTTGGCCGCGTCCGGACTCGCGTAGTCGCTGCGGCTGCAGGCGAGATTCACGAGCGGCGCCAACGCGGCAACGACGCGATCGTCTTCGAGCGGCGTCGGCACCGGTAGCGTGAAATCGGCGTCGGCCGACGGCGGGCCGGCGTCGCCGGCGGCGTCGTCGGTTCCGGGCGCGAGCGCGACGGGCCCCAGCGCGTGCCCGAGCAGGTCGTCGCTCACCAGGTCGGCCGATACGGCCACGAAGTACGCCAGAACGAGCGCCCCCGCGGCCAGCGCCGCTGCGCGCCACCAGCGTTCGAGAAGAGCTAACATTGTCTTGGACAAATTGCCATGATTTTGTTAACCTTAACCGGTCACCGCCGCAGTGTCAACAGAACGTCCAAGACAAACTCATGAACAAACCGCTTGAGCCTCAAGGGATGGTGCTGAATATCAGCGCCGTCGAGCGCGAAACCGGCCTGTCCAAGGACGTGCTGCGGATGTGGGAGCGCCGCTACGGCTTTCCCAAGCCCGGCCGCGACGACAACGGCGAGCGCCAGTACACGCCCGCCGACGATCGGCGAAGCTGCGCGCGATCAAGCGCCTGATGGACGTCGGCATGCGCCCCGGCAAGATCATCGCGCTGTCGCTGGACGAGCTCAACGCGATGGCCGATGCGCGCGCGCCGGCCGCGCCGCGACACGACTCGCGCCGGCGCTCGAGCGCGACGTCCTCGCGATGCTGCAAGTCGCACGACGCGACGGCGCTGCAGCACACGCTCGCCAACCTGCTGATGCGGCAGGGCCTGCAGCGCTTCGTGCTCGAGACGATCACGCCGCTCAACCGCGCGGTCGGCGAAGCGTGGATGCGCGGCGAGTTGCAGGTGTTCGAGGAGCACCTCTACACCGAGCAGCTGCAGGTCGGCGCTGCGCACCGCGATCAACGCCTTCCCGCGCCAGGCCGGCATGCCGCGCGTGCTGCTCACGACGTTTCCGACCGAGCAGCACGGCCTCGGGCCTGCTGATGGTCGAGGCGCTGCTCGTGCCCGAAGGCGTCGCAATGCATCTCGCTCGGGCCGCAGACGCCGCTCGAGGACATCCGGCGCGCGGCGATCGCGCACAAGGTGCACATCGTCGCGCTGTCGTTCTCCGCCGCGTTCCCGCTGCGCCAGGCCACCGACGGCCTCGCGACGCTGCGCCGCGCAGCTGCCGGCGCAGTCACGCTGTGGGCGGGCGGCGAGATGACGCGCCGCGTGCGCAAGACGCTGCCCGGCGTCGTGCTGATTCCCGACCTCGCCGTCGATCGGTCAATGCGCTGCGCAGCTGGCGCGCGCACTGGGTGCCGCCCGCCGCCTGACCGCGGCATCCGGCGCGACGCGCGCTGCGTATGCCCCGACTGACGCGCGCGGCGGCGCGCACGTACAATCGCCGCCGGGTGGGTAAGGAGCGGCAATGCTCTACCCCGAACTGTTCAAGGCCTTCGAAGCGGTGCGCTGGAACCTCGACGACGACGTGCCGTGGCACGCGTTCGACGCCGCGCAGCTCTCCGACGAGCAGGCGCGACGATCAAGATGAACGCGATCACCGAGTGGGCGGCGCTGCCGGCCACGGAGATGTTCCTGCGCGACAACCGCCACGACAGCGACTTCTGCGCGTTCATGTCGATCTGGTTCTACGAGGAGCAGAAGCACGCGCTGGTGCTGATGGAGTACCTGCGCCGCTTCCGGCCCGACCTCGTGCCGACCGAGGACGAGCTGCACGCGGTGCGCTTCGAGTTCGACCCGGCGCCGCCGCTCGAGACGCTGATGCTGCATTTCTGCGGCGAGATCCGCCTCAACCACTGGTACCGCCGCGCGGCGCGAGTGGCACACCGAGCCCGTGATCCGGCGCATCTACGAGCTGATCTCGCGCGACGAGGCGCGCCACGGCGGCGCGTACCTGCGCTTCATGAGGCGCGCGATCGAGCGCTGCGGCGACGAGGCCAAGCGCGCGTTCGCGAAGATCGGCGTGCTGATGGCGAGCGCGCGCCGCGCAGGCAAGCCGCTGCATCCCACCAACCTGCACGTGAACCAGCGATCTGTTTCCCGAGCGACACCGTGCAAAGCCGGCTGCCCGACCCCGCGTGGCTGCGAGCGCTGGCTCGACGAGCAGATCCGCTTCGACGCGAGCTGGGAGACAGCGCGTGATCGGCATGATCCTGCACAACCTGTCGTCGCTGTTCGGCCAGACGTTCGAGACCGTCGCAGCGACCTCAACCGCTTCCGCAAGTCGCTGGCGGGTCAAGCCTCAGCCTGACCCACAAGGATAGCCACCAGCGCTGCCTGTACCATCGCGCCGATGTGGACGGCGCTGGTCGCTGTGGGCGGTCTCGATCGGCGGCGTCGCGCTCTATGCGGCGTGGGCGGTGCCCATGCTCGCGCGTGGCGTCTCGCCGTGGATCGTCGTCCTCGGCGCTCCTCGCGTCTACCTCGCGCTGATCGCGGTCGTTCATGTCGATCTACTTCGCCGTTGCCTGGATCTGGCGCTCGCCGCGACCCCCGCCGATGCGCATCGGCGTCCGCAGGACGCTGCGGCTCGTGCTGGCGCGAATACCGGGCGCTGACCGGCGCAGCAAAGCGGATGATGTTCTACCGCCTGCTGCTGACGGAACCGCCGGCCGCGCCCTCGCGCGCTGCCGGTGCTGCTCGCTGCACGGCGTGCTGTGCAATGCAGGCGTCTGGGAGCGCTTCGCGCGCTACCTCGCGAAGGCGGGCGTCGCGCCGGTCTACACGATCTCGTACGGCCCGCCGCTCGCATCGATCGACACGTTCGCCGACCAGCTCGCGAAGCGGATCGATGCGGTGCTGGCGACGACCGGCGCGCGCGAGCTCGTCGATCGTCGTCGCACAGCATGGGCGGGCTGGTCGCGCGCGCGTACCTGTCGCAAGCACGGCGCGGCAAAGCTGCGGCGTGCGATCACGCTCGGCACGCCGCTACCGCGGCAGCGTGCACGCGTGGCTGATGTTCGGCACCTCGCTCGCGCAGCTGCGCCCCGGCAACGCGTGGCTCGACGCGCTGCAACGCGGCGTCGTTCGCGCGTGCCGCCGATCGTGTCGATCTGGTCGTGGCACGACTCGATGGTCGCGCCGCAGACTCTCCTCGCGTGTCGACGGCGCCGACAACATCGAGCTCGTCGGGCGTCGGCCACAACGCGCTGCTCGCCGACCGCGCGGTCGCACGCGCGCACGTAGCTCGCCGCGATCGCGGCGCAGAGCGTCGCGCCGCGGCGCTACCAGTGGATCCCCTGCGTGAGCTGCGCGAACGCCATCTGCTCCGCCGACAGCGGTTGCGGCCTCGCCGTCCTTCTTGCCCTGCGCCGCCGCCGAGTCCGGGAACATGTTGAACGCGGTGTTGAGCAGCACCTGCGTGACCTTCGGCGCGATCGCGTGGCAGACGGCGCCGAAGATGCCGAGGCGCGTGGCGATGCGCACCGGCCGGTGGACGATCGCCTCGACCACGAGGCCGGCCGCTTCCTCGGGCGACAGCGTCGGCACGTTCTCGTAGATCTTGGTGGGCGCGATCATCGGCGTGCGCACCAGCGGCATGTTGATGTTGGTGAAGTGGATGCCCTTGTCGACGAACTCGCGACGCCGCGCACTCGGAGAACGCGTCGAGCGCCGACTTCGACGCGACGTAGGCCGAGAAGCGCGGCGCGCGCGACAGCACGCCGATCGAGCTGATGTTGATGATGTGGCCGCGCTTCTGCTCGACCATCTTCGGCAGGAACGCGAGGATCAGGCGCACCGGGCCGAAGTAGTTGAGCTGCATCGTGCGCTCGAAGTCGTGGAAGCGGTCGAGCGAGTTCAGCACGGCGCGGCGGATCGAGCGGCCGGCGTTGTTGACGAGGAAGTCGACGACGCCGTGCTCGGCGAGGATCTTCTTCGCCAGCGCGTCGATCGCGGTCATGTCGGCGAGGTCGCACGAGTACGTGAAGCACTTGCCGCCTGCCGCAGCGATCTCCTTGCGGGTCGCTTCGAGCTTCTCCGGATCGCGCGCGACGATGATCACCTTGGCGCCGGCCTCGGCGAGCTTGAGCGCCGTCGCCTGGCCGATGCCCGACGAGCCGCCGGTCACGACGATCGACCTTGTCGCTGCACGCGGCCCGCCAGCGTGCGGTCGATGAAGAGGTCGGGGTCGAGGTGGCGCTCCCAGTAGTCCCACAGGCGCCACGCGTAGCGTGTCGAGCGGCGGCACCTCGATGCCCGAGCCCTTCAGCGCCTTCGCGGCCTCGCGGTTGTCGTAGCGCGTCGGCCAGTTGATGAACTGGAACACGTCGCGCGGGATGCCGAGGTCGTTCAGCACGACGCGGATCGCGCGCTTCACCGGCGCCAGCGAGCCGATGCCGTAGAGGATCGGCGCCGGGATGAAGCCGAACATCTTGGCGTTGACGCGCATCGTCATCTGCGGCGCGTGCGCGGCCTTGGCGAAGATGTTCAGCACCTCGCCGATCCGGTACGGCTGCGGGATCGGTCAGGTGGAAGCACTTGCCGTCGAGGCCCTTCTTGTGCGCGATGTAGTCGAGCGCGTCGGCGACGAAGTCCACCGGCACGATGTTGATGCGCCCGCCCTCGATGCCGATCGTCGGCACCCACGGCGGCAGCATCTCGCGCATCTTCTGGATCGTCTTGAAGAAGTAGTACGGCCCGTCGATCTTGTCGATGTACGCCGGTCTTCGAATGGCCGACGACGAAGCCCGGCCGGTAGATCGCGGAACGGCCGCTTGCACTCGTTGCGCACGAGCGCCTCGGAATCGTGCTTGGTCTTGAAGTAGGGATGGTCGAGATCCTCGGCCTCCTCGAACATGTCCTCGCGGAACACGCCGTCGTAGAGGCCCGCGGCGGCGATCGAGCTCACGTGGTGGAAGCAGCCGGCGTCGACTGCGCCGGCGAACTCGACCGCGTGGCGCGTGCCGTCGACGTTGGCGAGCTCCTGCTCCTCGGCCGACGCCTTGAGGTCGTAGATCGCCGCGAGATGGAAGAAGTGCTCGACCTTGCCCTTCAGCTTCTTCAGGTCGGCGTCGGCGACGCCGAGATTCTTCTTCGCGAGGTCGCCGATCACCGCGACCACCTGCTTGTCGTCGGCGCCCCAGTAGCGCGCGCGACTCGTCCAGCTTCTTCAGCGAGCCCTTTCGCACCAGCACGTAGACCGGCTTGCCGCGCTTCAGCAGATTGGCGACGAGGAAGCGGCCGATGAAGCCGGTCGCGCCGGTGACGAAGTAAGCCATGGATTCCTCCTCGAGTGGACGCCGCTTCTCGTCCGGCGCGCGTTTCGCAGTGGACGGGGGCGCGTATCGCAGCGGTCCGCCCGGCGGCCGCGAACGAGGCGCCGATTGTAACCCTTGCGTGCCGCGACTCTAACGCGCGTCCGCCCGTCCCGCGGATTAGTGTGCATGCTCTAAACTTGTACGCCTAGAATCGCCATCGCAGGCGCGCGGGCGCAGTCCGGCGCCGCGCGCATCCATCCTGAGGGGAAGACCCGATGCTCAAGAAGATGAAAGCCGAATCCGCGGACTGCGTCCAAGGCCGGCGCCAAGGACCCGTCGCAATCGGTGCTCGAATCGTCGCGGCAGATCTGGCTCGCGGGACTGGGCGCGTTTTCGCGCGCGCAGGCCGAGGGGATGAAGGTGTTCGAGACACTGGTGAAGCAGGGCGAGGCACTTGAATCGCGGACGAAGAAGGCGGCGTTCGACACGGCAGCCGCGGCCACGGGTGCCGCCAAGGCGCGCGCAAAAGAGGTGCAGGCGATGGCGGGCGGAACGTGGGACAAGCTGGAGCAGGTGTTCGAAGATCGCGTCGCGCGCGCGCTCGGCAAGCTGGGCGTGCACACGCAAAGCGACGTCGAGCGACTTGCCGAGCGCGTCGACGCGCTGTCCGAAGCGGTCAACGAGCTGATCAAGGCGACCGGCGTCAAGCCGAAGCGCAAGCCGCCGGCGTCGGGTGTCCAGAAGCTGGTCAAGGGCGCCGTGCGCTCGGCGACTCGCACTGCGTCGTCCGCGGCGCGCACGGCCACCGGCGCCGTCACGACCGCGACCAAGACCGCGAAGCGCACGGTGCGCACCGCGACGAAGGTGGCCAAGGCCGCGCTGAAGTAGCGGCAAGGTGCGCCGCGTCCGGCTGTTCATCGCCACCAGCCTCGACGGCTACATCGCCGGCCGCGACGACGACCTCGGCTGGCTGTTCGACGACGGCGACTACGGTTACGCGGCGTTCTACGCGGGCATCGACACGGTTTTCGTGGGCCGGCGTACGTACGAGGTCGCCTGCGCATTCCCCGAGTGGCCGTACGCGGGACGCAATGTCGTCGTGTTCACGCGGAGCGGCAATGCGCGGATCACGTCACCCAACACCGTCGCAACGTCGCGCTCGCCGGCCGATGTCGTCGCGGAGCTTCGCGCACGCGACGGCAAGGACCTGTGGCTGGTCGGCGGCGGCGCGCTCGTCGCGGCGTTCATGGACGCCGGACTGATCGACGACGTGATCGTGTCGATTCATCCGGTGCTCCTGGGCGACGGTATACCGCTCGTCGCGCCCGGCGCGCGGCGGATGCCGCTCGTGCTCGTCGGGGAGCGTCGCTTTCCGTCCGGATTGATGCAGCTGACCTACCGCGCGGATCGAGGGGCCTGACGCAGCGTCGCGATTCCTTGCAGGTCAGGCTTCAGCCTGACGCGATGCGCCGCGGCCCGCCAGCCCCACAAGGTGACGCAGCCGGGCGATCAATCCCGGTTCAGCTTGTCGACCTGCTTGATGTAGTTCGTCATCGCGTCGTCCTTGCTCGAGCCCTTGAGCTTGGCCCACGCGTCGTACTTTGCGCCGCCCACGAAATCGAAGCCGCCCGGCCGATCGCCTTTGACGTCGCCCTCGGTCGCCTGCTTGTAGTACGAATACAGCTTCAGCAGCGTCGCGTTGTCGGGCTTCTTCTTGGTCTGCTTCGCGGCCGCGGCGGCGGCTTCGAATTTCGACTTGAGATCGTCCTTCTTCGGTGCGGCGGCCATCGTAAATCCTCCGTACGTTGTCGCGGCCCGGTCGTTTGCCGGGTGCGGCTTTCATGCTACTTTAGCGCGAGACAGAAGACGTGCGCAACGCACGCCACTCCCGCCCGCTCCCCACCTTCCGTGCGATGACCGCGATGAAGCGTCAACGGATTTCCGCCATCGACAACGCATGGCTGCGGATGGATCGTCCGAGCAATCTCATGATGATCTGCGGCGTGCTGATCTTCCGCGAGAAGATCGAGGTCGCGCGGCTGCGCAAGGTCATCGCTGAGCGGTTCATGGTGTTCAAGCGCTTCCGCCAGCGCCCGGTGGAAACGCCCGCAATGTCGTTCTGGGAGGCGGACGCCCACTTCGACATCGATCACCACGTCGCACACACTGCGCTGCCGGGGCGTGCGGGCAAGGCGGAGTTGCAGGCGTTCGCGTCGCGGCTGATGTCGACGCCGCTCGACCCGTCGCGGCCGCGCTGGCAGTTCCATCTCGTCGACAATTACGAGGGCGGCAGCGCGCTGGTCGCGCGCATCCATCACTGCTACGCCGACGGCATCGCGCTCGTGCGCGTGATGCTGTCGATGACCGACGCCACGGCAGACGGGCCGCCGGCGATGCCGTTCGAGCCGCGCGAGCGCAAGGGTCCCGATGCCGACGATGTGCTGGCGCAATTGATGGCGCCGCTGTCGGGCGTGCTGGAATCCGCGCGCAAGATCGGCGGCACGCTGGTCGAGAAGGGCGTCGAGATCTGGCACGACCCCGCGAAGGCCGTCGCGCTGGCCGACAAGGGGTCGGCGCTCACCGCCGAGATCGCGAAGCTGGCGCTGATGGCGCAGGACTCGCCGACACGCTTCAAGGGTACGCCCGGCGTCATCAAGCGCGTCGCGTGGGCCGACCCGTTGCCGTTGCCCGAAGTGAAGACCATCGGCAAGGCGTTGGGCGGCTCGGTCAACGATGTGCTGCTCTCGTGCGTCGCCGGTGCGCTGCGCGGCTATCTCGTCGCCAAAGGTGAATCGGTCGATGGCGTGATGCTGCGTGCGCTCGTGCCGGTCAACCTGCGACCGCTCGAAAAGGCGTACAAGCTCGGCAACCAGTTCGGCCTCGTTTTCCTCGACCTGCCGATCGGCATCGAGAATCCGGTCGAGCGTCTCTACGCGGTGCGAGCGAACATGAACGCGCTCAAAGGCAGCTACCAGCCGATCCTGGCGCTCGGCCTGCTCGCGGCGATGGGCGCCGGGCCGAAAGTGCTGCAGGACACGCTGCTGTCGATCCTCGCGCGCAATGCCACGGCGGTGATGACCAACGTCCCCGGCCCGCAGCAGCCGCTCTATCTCGCGGGCGGACGAATCGACAGCCTGATGTTCTGGGTGCCGCAGTCGGGCAACATCGGCATGGGCGTGTCGATCATCTCGTACAACGACTTCGTGCAGTTCGGCGTGGTCACCGACCGCACGCTGTGCCCGGATCCCGAGCGCGTCATCGCACGCTTCAGCGCGGAGTTCGAGAAGCTCGTGCTGACGACGCTGATGAGCCCGTGGCCGCGCGAGGGCGAGCTCGATCCTTCCGTTGCGGCAGAATCGGTCGGCGCGGCTTGAGCCTTCGCCGGGCTCGCCTTACTCCAGCTCGGACTTCGCAAGCTCGACGTCGAGACGCTCCATCGCGTCAGCGGGCTTGCACGCCGCGGCTTTCTCGTAGACCTTCGTCGCCTCGTCGATCTTGGACTTGCCGAACAGCAGCATGAGTCCGTTCGCGTATTCGATGTGCGCGATCGGGGATTCGGGGAAGAGCTTCAGCGCCTTCTGGTAGCACTCGAGCGCCGAGTCCTTCTTCGCGCCGTAGGTCATGCCGGCGACGATGCCGCCGACTTTCGCGATCACTTCGGCCTGATACGCGCCGTACGCCGTCCACGCTTCGGCGTGCTTCGGTTCCAGCTTTTGCGCCGTGGCGAGCGCATCCTTGATCTTGCCGCCGAAGCCCTGCGCGAGCGCCTTCGCGACGGAGATGCCCTGGCTGTAGCGGCCGAGCGCGAACGCGTACAGATAGTGCGCGTTCGCGTCCTTCGGCGCGTCGCCGCGCCGCTCGTCGGCCCAGCCCGCCGCCTCCTCGAACAGCGCGAGCTTCGCGGCGGCCGCTTTCTCGAGGTAGTTGGCGTAGACGGTCTGCGCCTTCGCCGCGCAATTCACGCCGGCGCCACCCGCCGCGAGTCCGGCCTCGACGGCCTGCTGGAAGTCGCCCGCGTGATAGTGGCGCCACGCGTCGGCGACGGCGGCGTCCTTGGGGAACGCCTCGCAGTCGCCTTTGTGCAGGCGCGCCCAGTGCTTCTTGAGTCCTGCGGCGTCGAACGCGTACGCCTTGTCGGCATGCGGAAACTTCACCCATTTCTTCGCCATCGCGATCTCCTCCCGACGCGTTACCTCAGATAATCCGCCCCCAATCGTTCGATCAGCGCGCGATCGGCGCCGCGCAGATATGGCTCGATCAGCGCCAGCACGTGGTACGCGGCGAAGCCGGGCTCGGCGTCACTGGTCGCATCGCTCACGGCACCGGTGGCGGGTCCCGCAACGAGGCGGCGAAACGACATCCAGTACGTCGCGATCATCACGGCGTTGCTCGCGAGCGCGACGATCTCGCGCTCGGTCGCGCGCATCGTTCCCGTCGCGACGAGGCCTCGACACAACTCTATCACGGTGTCCTGGCCGCGCCGGGTGAGCAGGGCGAAGCGCTGCGCTACCTTGCGGTTGCGCGACGTGATCTCGTCGAGGTCGCGGTAGAGAAAGCGGTACGCCCACATCCGCTCGAACAGCAGATGCAGCAGGAACCATAGATCGTCGACCTGCGGCGCGCGGTCCGCCGGCGCCA
The DNA here is from genome assembly GCA_963851465.1 of uncultured beta proteobacterium. Taxonomy (GTDB): domain Bacteria; phylum Pseudomonadota; class Gammaproteobacteria; order Burkholderiales; family Casimicrobiaceae; genus VBCG01. The sequence goes on along the minus strand of CAWKPJ010000009.1, from coordinate 893,159 downwards.
CGAGCAGCGGCGCCACTTCCGCTTCGAACGCCGCGTAGAGATCGCCGATGATCTCGTCCTTGTTGCGGAAGTGGTAGTAGAGATTGCCCGGGCTGATGTTGAGCTCGTCGGCGATCACCGCCGTCGTCACGTGCGGCTCGCCCAGGCGGTTGAATAGCGCGAGCGCCGCATCGAGAATGCGCTCGCGCGTGCGGCGCGGTGCCTTCTTTTGCGCCATGGCGCGGGCGCTACTCAGCGAGCGTGGGGAGGCGTCACCTTGCGGCCAGGAACCGTTCGAGGTGGTCGAGCGTATGCGCGAGCTCGCGCGTCGTGCGGCGCACCGTCGCCTCGCGCCGTGCGTCGGACTTGAGCGGCCGCGGGTCGGTGAGCGCATCCGTCACGCGGCGCGTCGGGTCGGCAAGGCGATCGGTGTTGAGTGCGATGCCATGGCGCGCCAGCTTCGGCGCCAGTTCCGCGGCGCGGGCGCGCAGCTTGTCGCGCGTCGCCGCGAACGCGAGCGCGCACAGCCGCTTGCGCTGCCGGTAGCTGAAGATGCGCGCGAAGAACATGTCGGCATCTTCGCGGTCGGGCTCGAACAGCAGGATGTCCGCGCCGGGGTATTGGCGGCCGTACTTTTCCATGCCGGCTCTCATCCGCGAATGGATGATCGCGCGGAACGTCTGCGACAGCACGAGCGGCAGGCCACCCTGGTTCAGCTTCTCGACGGTGAGCCGCCGGCCGCGCGGCCCGCCGCTGGCATCGAAGGGCACGAGCGGATTGATGCAGAACAGCAGCGTCACGCCCTCGTCCAGCGCTACCGACGCGTGCAGCGTCTTGTTGAGCGCACCGTCGACGTAGTGCTGACCGTCGATCTCCACCGGCGGGAACATGCCGGGCAGCGCGCTGGAGGCCTCGATGGCGCGCGAAATGGGCACGTCATCGTGACCCGGCGCGCCGAACGTCACGGAGGCGCCGGTGTCGAGGTTCGTCGCGACGAGGAAGAGCTTGCGCGGGAGCTTGCGAAAATCGTTCGTTCGTCCCGGCGCCGCGAACAGCCGCGACAGGAAGACGTCGACGGCGCGATTGTCGAACACGCCTGTCGGCACTGCGCGCGCGAGCGTCGCGAACGACTCCATCGCGCCGCGTTGAAACGGGTCGCGCAGGTATTGCAGCGATGCGCGGAGCGCGAGGCGCGGCAGCGCGGCCACGCGGCGCCCGAACTCGCCGAACGCGGGGCGCAGGAAGATCTCCGGCTTGAGCGCGGCGTCGGCGCCGTCCTCGATGAAGAGCCGGTACATCTGCGCCGGCGAGATGCCGTTGGCGAGCGCGGCGGCGACGAAGCCGCCGGACGACACGCCGACGTACGCATCGAGCGCGTTCGCATCGAAGCCGTCGAGGGAATCGGCCAGCGCCAGCAGCGCGCCGACTTCGTAGATGCCGCCGAGCGGCCCGCCACCTGCGAGCGCGAGGCCGATCCGCGGAGCGGAATCGGGTCGTACACGCGTCGCGCGCACACGCGCCTTGTGCGGTGCGCGCCTTGCGCGACCGCTCGTCGCCGCCTCCGTCATGCGCCTCCTCCGTGCCATCGGCCGCCCGCCGGGCCGCCCCCAAGGGCGGCTCGCTCCCCCTTCGGGGGCAGCGCACGCAGTGCGCGTGGGGGACGTCATCCCTGTGGCAAAAACCCCTGAACCGGAACGACCCGATCCAGGGGTTTGATCATCGCGGAGTTTAGCGTATCAGCGCTTCGCCAGCTTGACGGCGCGCTTCGCGCGCTTCACGGTCTTCGTGGTGCGCGCCTTGACCGCACGCTTGGCCCGCGTCGCCTTCGCGGCAGGGGCGGCCTGCAGCATGGCGGGCAGCTCGACTCTGGGCAGCGCCTTCGGCAGCGACTTGCGCACGATCGTGACCGCGGTGTCCGCGTAGGCGCGCACTGTCGTCTCGACGGTGGCGCGGGTTTTCTTCCACAGCACGTTGGCGCGCGTCATCGACGATTCGACCTGATCGCCGACCATGCGAAATGCTTTCGATTCCACGGCAGTGCCTTCCTTGACCAGCGTGCGGAAGACCTGACCGGCTTCGCGCTCGGCCCAGTCACGCGTGACGACGGCGGCGCCGAGACCTGCGAGCCACACTTGTCGCGACGCGGCGATGACGGTGCCGCTGACTTGATTGCTCTTGTACTGGATCGTGTTCAGCATGGTGACGTTCTCCTGTTGACGGACCGCGCGAAAACGCATCGCGCATGGTGCCAATCTACCGGCTGCCGTTAGAGCAATCACACTAATCGCGAGGGACGTGGTGACCTTGCCTTCGCGTTGTGCGCTCCGGCGCCGTGTGGTCTTCGGGACGAGCGAGCCTCATCCCTTGAGCGTGATGGCAAGTCCCGACGCGAGCTTCGCGACCATGCCGTAGATCGACAGCTGCGGATTCGCGCCAATCGGACGTCGGAAAGAGCGAACCGTCCATCACGTGCAGGTTGGCGAGATGGTGGAAGCGCCCCTGCGGATCGCAGGCGGCGCGTCGCGGATCGGCACCGAGCGGCGCACCGCCCATCACGTGCGCCGACACGATTGACGTCGCGAGCGGACGCAGGTCGAACTTCGCGATGGCGGCGCGCGCGGCCGTGGCGCTCGTGAACTCGGCGCCATCGCCATGAACGGGAACGACGGATTTCGCCCCGGCCGCGAACTGGATCTCCGCCATCGCGGCGAAGGCGCGCCGCGCGCCGTCCCACAGGTACGGGGTCAGCGGATAGTCGAGGACTGGCGTGCCGTCGCCCGCGAGCGTGACGGTGCCGCCCGGGCTGTCGGCGTGGAAGCCGTCGCGCATCAACGCCAGCACGACCTGCAGGTGCGGCAACTCGCGCATCCGCTTCGCGTGCACGTCGCCGTGGTTCGGCAGCGTGATCGCCGTGAGCAGCGGATGAATCGGCGGCGCCTCGAGCTTGAATCCCATCGGGCCGTCGAGCGGCAGCGTGTCGAGATAGTGATCGGAAAAGACGGTCTGCGGCGCGCCCGCATACCCGTCGACGCGCTCCGGCATGATTGCCGCGGAGACGAACGTCGGATGGAGGAACGTCCGGCGCCCCACGACGCCGTGAGGATCGGGCACGCGGCTGCGCAGCAGCAGCGCCGGCGTGCCGATCGCGCCCGCGGCCGCGATGTAGGCGCGAGCGCGGATCACGACGCGGCGTGCCGTCGGCCGCGTGCCGCGCGCGTCCATCGCCAGACATTCCAGCGCCTCCACGCGCTCGCCGTGCCACGTGAACGCCACGGCGCGCGCGCGCGTCACCAGCGTCGCGCCGCGCGCGAGGGCGCCCGGGATCGTCGTGACCAGCATCGACTGCTTGGCGTTGGTGGGGCAGCCCATCCCGCAATAGCCGATATTCCAGCAGCCCTTGACGTTGCGGCGGATCGTTCCCGATGAGATGCCGATCTTCGCTGCGCCGCGCGCGAGCGCCGCGTTGTTGGCGTTGGGCGCGACGTCCCATGGTGCGATCGACAGTCGCGCTTCCATCCGCGCGAACCACGGCGCGAGCTCCGCCGGACCGAAACCTGCAAGGCCGAGCGCGCGCTGCCAATAGTCCAGCGTGGCATCGGGCGTGCGGAAGGAGCTCGTCCAGTTGACCGTCGTGCCGCCGCCGACGCAGCGTCCCTGCAGGATGCCGATCGCCTTGTCGCGCGTGCGCCGCGCGGCGGATTCCTGATAGAGCTCGGGATACGCGTCGGATTCGCGCATGCGGAAATCGGCCGACGACTTGAGCGGCCCTTCCTCGACGAGCACGACGGCGAGGCCGGCCTCGGCGAGAATCTCGGCCGCGGTGCCGCCGCCCGCGCCCGTACCCACGATGACGACGTCGGCCTCGAGCGTGCGGTCGTCGGTGAGCGTCGAGGCGTCGATGACGCGCCAGCCGCGCGCGACGCCTTCGCGAACCGGGTCGGCGATGGTGCCGATCATATGACCTCGCTCGGGACGGCGCTTCGCGCCGCTCGCGCGGAGGGGAGGCGAGTGCCTTGGGGCGGCCCGGCGACGCTCATGATTCTCGCGCGCCCGTGCCGAGATCGGGTGGACCAGGGTAGCCGATCGCGGGCCATGCACGCGGGCTGCCGTACCACGCAGCCATCACGAGCTGATGCAGCGCATCGTAGGCCGCGCGGAGCAGGTCGATGCGGCTGTCGCGCAGCCGATCGAGAAAGCTCGCTACGTCGTCGCGCGACGCATCCGCCCACGACGCGGTCGTGCGCGCGAGCGACCAGCGCGCCGGTGCGAGCGCGAGGAGGCCGAACAGGTCGTTGAGCTCGTCCTGCGCGCGCGGCGCGAGGCCGGCCACCGCGCCGTCGATCGCCACGAGCGTTTCGCGCAGCGCCTCGCCTCGCAGTTGCGGATCGGTCGGCAGCGCGCCGGCGAGCAGCACCGGCATGATTGCCGCCATCACTGCGGTTCCGTTGGCGTCGAGTGCGCCCTGCGGCGGCGCCCTGCGCGGCAACAACCGCGCGGCGACGAGCGCGGCGGCGCCCGCCGCCCCGACGAAAATGAACGTTCGGCGCGAGAGATTCATCGTGGTGAGCCGGACACGATAGACGGGGGCGGTAGAGCAAACAATCTAAATCCCGCTAGACTTCGACGCGATCGTGGCAGTACCCGACCCCCCCTTGTCGCCCGCCCAGGCGGACCTCACCGACGCGCTCGCCCGGGTGCTGCGGCTGCACGCGATGCGCGGCGCCAATCCGCCGCTTGCCGACGCGCTCGACCGGTTGTCGGCCTGGCAGGCGCGACGCCTGTACAACACATACGCGGATCTCGCGGGCGATCCGCGTTACATCGGCGCGATCAGGTTCTTCCAGAACGACCTGTACGGCGGCGGAGACTTCGCGCAGCGCGATGCCGATCTGGTGCGCGTCGTTCCCGTGATGGGGCGCCTGCTGCCGCAGTCAGTGATCGTCACGGTCGCGCGCGCGGTCGAATTGAACGCGCTCGCCCACGAGCTCGATCGCGCGCTGATCGTCCATCTGCCGGACGGCGTCGAGACGATCGCGGTGCCCGTTTACTGCCGTGCCTATCGCGCGACCGGCGAGCAGGCGCTGCGCGCGCGCCAGATCGCGCTCATCGGCGAAGTCGGCAACGCGCTCGACCGGTTCGTGCGCACGCCGATGATCGGCGGCGCGCTCACCATGATGCGCAAGCCGGCGCATGCGGCCGGCCTCGGCGCTCTGCAGGATTTTCTCGAGCGGGGCTTTGACGCGTTTCGGCGGATGAAGGGCGCGCGCGAGTTTCTCGCCACCGTGGACACGCGCGAGCGGCGGATCAACGACGCCATCTTCGCCGGCGACGACGCGCCGTTCCCGCCGCCCTGACGCGCGCAGCCTCCCGCCGGGCCGCCTGCGGGGCGAACGCAATAAGCTCTGGGGTCGTTGTTACTTGCTACGCGCGGACTTCGACGGCTTGGCGGCGAGCAGCTTGTCGAGCTGCGCGTGGATTTCCTTCTCGATCGCGGGCTTGAGCGGGATCAGCAGGAAGCTGAGCGCGACATCGAGCGACAGCGCATCTTTCGCGACATGCATCGTGCCGTGGACGCCGGGGCGCTCGAAGGCGATGTCGTCGCCGTCCCACGCGTAGTCGAGATCGAACCGCTTGTTCAAGTCCTTGGCGATCTTCTCCGCCACTTCCTTGGCCTTCTTGTGCGACAGGTGATGCTTGCGGGCGATCGAGATCGACGCCATCGATTCTCCTCCCGGTCGATGCCGGAAGTATAGCCAAGGCTTCGTTCGCGCTGCCGTTGCCGGCGATCGATTCCTGACGCTCAGCCGCGGCGGCCCACCGCGATCGTCGCTACGACGAGTGCGGCGGCCACGAACGTCGCGGCGTCCAGGCGCTCGCCCAGCAAGAGCGCCGACGCGAACAGCGTGAAGAACGGCTGCAGGAGTTGCACCTGTCCGACCGCGGCGATCCCCCCGAGCGCAAGTCCTTTGTACCAGGCAAAGAAGCCCAGATACATCGACACGGCCGCCACGTACGCGAACGCCGCCCACGCGGTCCATGGCGCGGCCGCCATCCGCGCGTCGAGCGAGAGCCACGTGGGGATGGCGGCGAACGGTGCGGCGAGCACCAGCGCCCAGGAGATCACCTGCCAGCCGCCGAGCGTGCGCGAAAGCCGCGCGCCCTCGGCGTATCCGATCGCCGCCGAGATGACGGCGCCGACGAGCAGGAGGTCCGCGAGTTGCAGCGCGCCGCCGCCTTCCCACAGCGCAAAGCCCGCGACGACTGCACTGCCCGCGAGCGCACATGCCCAGAAGCGCGGCGACGGGCGCTCGTGCGCCAACAGCGCGCCGGCCACCGCCGTTGCGAGCGGCAGCAGCCCGATGACGACGGCGCCATGCGACGCGGGGACGTGGCGCATCGCATATGCAGAGAACAGCGGGAAACCGAACACGACACCGGCAGCGACCAGCGCGAGGCGAGCAAATACCGCCCGGCGAGGCCACGGCGCGCGCGCTGCCACGAGGACGCCGGCCGCCAGCGCCGCCGCGATCACCGCGCGTCCCAGTCCGACGAACATCGGGTCGAGCCAGGCGACGGCGTAGCGGGTGGCCGGCAGCGTCAGGCTGAACGCGACTACCCCCACGAGGCCCCAAACCATGCCGCGGCGGCGATCCCGGGCGCTGAGGATGGACGGTAAGGGAGAGGTCGCAGCGAGCGGCGGCATCCTGCGACTTTATCGGATGGGTCGATCGGCATCGGCAGGAGCAGCCTTTTGGCGTCGCGGTTTGGCATCGGCCCACAGTCGGAAGTGATCGCACACTTCCGGCCATGGCCAACGACGTTGGTGGCCGCAAGCTGCGTGGGCTGACAATCGGCCGCGACTGCGCGGGCGACACGTAGGGCGGGTCCGGGTTGACAACGATCGAAGAACCAACGTAGGATTCAAACGAACGTTTAACCGAATCGTCCGCGCTGTCGCCCGATCCGAGGGATTACGCGGGAGCGCAGACGGACGATCCCCGACCGGCACGATCCGGTCGATCAACGCAAGAGCGAGAGCACGATGGCCACGATCGGCGAAGTCATTCCGCTGTCGGCGCTGCGCGGTGCTGCAGCCACGAAGGCGCGCATCCTGGATGCCGCCGAGGCGCTGTTCATGGAGCACGGCTTCGAGGCGACGAGCCTGCGCTCGATCACCGCGACGGCCGCAGTGAATCTCGCTGCCGTCAACTATCACTTCGGCAGCAAGGAAGAGCTGTTCCAGGCGGTGCTGACGCGACGGCTCGATCCGATGAACCAGGCGCGCGTCTCGCTGCTCGACAAGCTCGAAGCGGACGCCGCCGCGCAGCCGCTGGCGTGCGAGCAGATCCTGACGGCGCTGCTCACCCCTGCGCTGACGCTGGCCCGTGATCCGCAGCGCGGCGGCAAGAACTTTCTGAAGCTGCTGGGCCGCGCCTACGCCGACCCCGCGCCGTTCATCCGGCAGTTCCTGTCCGAGCAGTACGCGCAGATGATCGCGCGCTTCAAGGCGGCGTTCGGCCGCGCGCTGCCGCAGCTGCCGCGCAAGGAGTTGTCGTGGCGCCTGCACTTCATCATGGGCGCGCTTTCCTACACTCTCGCGGGCACCGACGCGCTCAAGCTGATCGCCGAGCTGAATCCGCTCGAGACGGACAACGACGAGATCCTGTTGCGCCGGCTCGCGCCGTTCCTGCTGGCCGGGCTCACGGCGCCGCTGCCCGACCTTTCCGACGCGACGCGCGGGTTCGACGCCGAACCCGTCCGCGCGCGTTGAGCCCTGCCCGCTCCGCCTCCATCTTGACCCTGACGAACCCGGGATTTCCGCCATGCTGACCCTGCTCTGGCTCGTGGTTTCGCTGCTGGCAACGATCGCGCTGTTCTACGTCAACGCGTCCGGCGTCGCCTTTGCGCTCGCGGTGGCTGCGCTCCTCGGCGCCTCGTGGCTCGGTCACCTGCTGCCGGTTGCGCTGAACGTCACGCTCACGGCTGCGTTCGCGCTTGCCGCGCTCGTGTTGAATGTCCCGCCGCTGCGCCGCGCCCTCATCAGCGATCGCGTGCTCGCCGGATTCCGCAAGGTGATGCCGCCGATGTCCGACACCGAGCGCGAAGCGATCGAGGCGGGCACCGTCTGGTGGGACGCCGAGCTCTTTTCCGGCAAGCCGAACTGGGCGCGTCTGCTCGCGGTGCCCAAGCCCGCGCTGACGCCCGAAGAGCAGCGCTTCCTCGATCACGACGTCGAGGAGCTGTGCGGACTCGTCACCGACTGGGAGACGACGCACGTCTACAAGGACCTGCCGCCGCACGTATGGCAGTTCATCAAGGACCGCGGCTTTCTCGGCATGAGCATCGCGAAGGAGTACGGCGGCAAGGGCTTCTCCGCGTACGCGCATTCGCAGGTGATGACCAAGCTGTCGACGCACTCGGGCACGGTGTCGGTGACGGTGATGGTGCCGAACTCGCTCGGGCCGGGCGAGCTCCTCGCGCATTACGGCACCGAGGCGCAGAAGCGCCACTACCTGCCGCGCCTCGCGAAGGGACTGGAGATCCCTTGCTTCGCGCTCACCAATCCGCATGCCGGCTCGGACGCGGCGTCGATCCCCGATTTCGGCATCGTTTGCTGGGGTGAACACGAAGGCAAGCGCGTGCTCGGCCTCAAGCTCACGTGGGACAAGCGCTACATCACGCTCGGCCCCGTGGCGACGCTGCTCGGCCTCGCGTTTCGCGCCTACGACCCCGACCATCTCGTCGGCGACAAGGACGACATCGGCATCACCTGCGCACTGGTTCCCACGTCGCATCCGGGCGTGCAGATCGGCCGCCGCCACATGCCGCTGAATGCGGTGTTCCAGAACGGGCCGAACTGGGGCAAGGATGTGTTCATCCCGATGGACTGGGTGATCGGCGGCCAGCCGATGCTGGGCCGGGGATGGCGGATGCTGATGGAATGCCTCGCCGCGGGCCGCGGCATTTCGCTGCCGGCCACCGGCACCGGCATGGCCAAGCTCGCGGTGCGCGCGACGGGCGGTTACGCGCGCGTGCGCCAGCAGTTCAAGCTGCCGATCGGCGTGTTCGAGGGCATCGAGGAGCCGCTGACGCGCATGGGCGGCAACCTCTACATGATGGATGCGACGCGCACGTTGACCGCGCAGGCGGTGGACCTGGGCGAGAAGCCCGCGGTGCTGTCGGGCATCGCCAAGCTGCATCTCACCGAGCGCGCGCGCGTCGTCGTCAACGACGCGATGGACATCGTCGGTGGCAAGGGCATCTGCATGGGCCCGTCGAACTTCATCGCGTCGGCGTACATGTCGCTGCCGGTGGCGATCACCGTCGAGGGCGCGAACATCCTGACGCGCAGCCTGATCGTGTTCGGCCAGGGCGCCATCCGCTGCCACCCGTTCCTGCTGAAGGAGATCTCGGCCACGCGCAACGCCGACCGCGCGATGGCGCGACGCGCGTTCGACAAGCTCCTGTTCGGCCACCTGCGCTTCACGCGTCTCGAGCCTGGCGCGCACGCTGGTGATGGGGCTCACGGGCTCGCACTTCGTCCGCGTCCCGGCCGACGTCGCGCCCGAAACGCATCGCTACTACCAGCAGCTCACCCGCTTCTCGGCCGCGCTCGCGTTCCTCGCCGACGTGTCGATGGGCACGCTGGGCGGCGCGCTGAAACGCAAGGAGAAGCTCTCTGCACGGCTGGGCGACATCCTGTCGATGCTCTATCTGTGCTCCGCGACGCTGAAGCGCTTCGAGGCGGAAGGGCGCAAGGCCGAAGATGCGCCGCTGATGCACTGGGCGATGTGGGATGCGATGTACAAGGCGCAGAACGCGTTCGAAGGCGTCATCTCGAACTTCCCCAACCGCTTCCTCGCCGAAGTGATGTGGCGCGTGGTGTTCCCGCTGGGCCGACCGTACGAAGTGCCGTCGGACGATCTCGGCCACGATGTCGCGCGGCTGCTGATCACGCCGTCGGAGGCGCGCGACCGGCTCACGGCCGGCATGTACCTCCCGGGCGGCGAGCAGCCGCTGGCGCAGATCGAGCGCGCGCTCAAGGCGGTGATCGCCGCGGAGCCGGCGGAGGCGAAGATCAAGGCGGCATCGCGGTCGGGCGCCTTCGACGCCAAGCTGGGGCCGGGGGAGGACGTCGATACGCTGGCGGCGCGTGCCGTGGCGGCGGGCGTGATCACCGCTGCGGAAGCAGAGTCGATCGTCGCTGCCCGCGAACTCACCGAGCGCGTGATCCGCGTCGACGATTTCGCGCAGGATCTCGGCACGTCGCTGCTGCAGCCGGTCAGCCCGGTGACGGTCCACGACGCCGCGACGATGGCGCCGCAGGTGCGTGAAACGCCGCGGCGGCGCGCCATCGCCTGACTCTCGCAGCCGCCATGAACCACGAGCCCCGATGAACCACGAGCCCATCTACATCGTCGACGGCGCGCGCACGCCGTTCCTCAAGTCGAAGAACCGGCCGGGGCCGTTCGCCGCGTCCGACCTTGCCACCGACGCGGGCCGCTCGCTGTTGCTGCGCATGCCGTTCGAGCCCGCCGAATTGGACGAGGTGATCCTGGGCTGCGCCGCGCCGTCGCCGGACGAAGTGAACATCGGGCGCGTGGCCGCGCTGCGGATGGGCTGTGGCCAGAAGGTGCCCGGCTGGACGGTGATGCGCAATTGCGCGTCGGGGATGCAGGCGCTCGACTCGGCGATCAACAACATCCGTGCGGGCCGCTCGAATCTCGTGCTGGCCGGCGGCGTCGACGCCTTGTCGCGCGCGCCGCTGCTCTTCTCCGACGCGATGGTGATGTGGCTGTCGCAGTGGTACGCCGCGAAGAGCGTCGGCCAGCGCGCGGCGTTGCTGACGCGCTTTCGCCCGGCGTATCTCGCGCCGGTCATCGGCCTCATGAAAGGCCTCACCGATCCGATCGTCGGCCTGCTGATGGGCCAGACAGCGGAGAACCTCGCGTACCGCTTCGGCATCACGCGGCGCGAGATGGACGAATTCGCGGCGCGCAGCCACCAGCGCGTGCTCGCCGCGCAGCGCGAGGGCCATTTCGCCGGCGAAGTCGTGCCGCTTTACGCGAAGGACGGCACGCTCTACGAGAAGGACGACGGCGTGCGCGAGGACTCGACGCCCGACAACCTCGCGAAGCTGAGGCCGTTCTTCGACCGCAAGTACGGCAACGTCACGGCAGGCAACAGCTCGCAGATCACTGACGGCGGCACGTGGCTGGTGATCGCCTCCGCGCGCGCCGTGGAAAAGCACAAGCTCGAGCCGAAGGGCCGCATCGTCGACTCCGAATGGGCGGGTCTCGATCCGGCGCAGATGGGCCTGGGGCCCGTGCACGCGGCGACGCCGATCCTCACGCGCCACCACCTCGGCCTCGACGATCTCGACGCGTGGGAGATCAACGAAGCGTTCGCGGCGCAGGTGATCGCCTGCCTGCGCGCGTGGGCGAGCGATGAATATTGCCGCACCGAGCTCGGCCTGCCGCACGCGATGGGCGTGCTGGACGAGAGCAAGCTCAACGTCGACGGCGGCGCGATCGCGCTGGGCCATCCGGTCGGCGCCTCCGGCGCGCGCATCGTGCTGCATCTGCTCAACACGCTCGAGCGCACGGGCGGCAGGCGCGGCATGGCGGCCATCTGCATCGGCGGCGGCCTCGGCGGCGCGATGCTGGTGGAGCGGCCATGAAAGACGCACCGGACCAGAGCGAGGCCATGCAGAGCTGGAAGATCACCCGCGACGCCGACGGTCTCGCCACGCTCACGTTCGACCGCGTCGGCGAGACGACCAACACGCTGTCGCAGCAGATGCTCGTCGAGCTGAACGAGGCGCTCGACGTGCTCGACCGCGATGCGCCGCAGGGGCTCATCATCCGGTCGGGGAAGGCGAACGGCTTCATCGCCGGCGCGGATGTCGGCGAATTCGGCAACGTCGCCGATCCCGAGGCGGCGCTGGCCATCGTCCGCCGCGGCTGGGACACGTTCGAGCGCCTGTCGCGCGTCGCGTACCCCACGCTCGCGTTGATCAAGGGATTCTGCCTGGGCGGCGGTCTCGAACTGGCGCTCGCGTGTCGCTATCGCGTCGTCATCGACGAGCCCGGCACACGCCTCGGACTGCCCGAAGTGATGCTCGGCATCGTTCCCGGCTGGGGCGGCATCAAGCGCCTGCCGAGGCTCGTCGGTGCGCCTGCCGCGCTCGACCTGCTCCTCACCGGCAAGACGGTCGACGCGCGGCGCGCGAAGCGGATGGGTATGGCCGACGAGTGCGTGCCGGTACGGATCATGGAGAACACCGCGCGCGGCGTGCTGCGCGCGCGGCCGGCGCCGCGCACGCTGCGTTTCCCGCTGTCGCTGACGCTGCTTCCGCCCGTGCGGCGATTCATCGCGAAGCAGGCGGCGAAGCAGGTCGCGAAGCGCGCGCGCCGCGACCACTATCCGGCGCCATACGCCATCCTTGACCTGTTCACGCGCTACGACGGCAACGCGCTCGCCGTGCCGGCCAGCGATCCCGCGTCGATCCCGTCGCTGCTCGCGGCGCCGACGGCCGCGAACCTGATCCGCGTGTTCCATCTGCAGGAACGCCTGAAGGCGCTCGGCAAGGATGACGCGTTCAAGGCGACGCACGTTCATGTCGTCGGCGCCGGCACGATGGGCGGCGACATCGCGGCGTGGTGCGCGCTGCGCGGACTGACGGTGACGCTGCAGGACCAGAGTGCCGAGCGGCTGGCGCCCGCGATGAAGCGCGCGGGCGCGCTGTTCGCCGAGCGCCTGAAGGACGCGCGCCGCGCGCGTGATGCGACCGATCGCCTGATCCCCGACGTTGCCGGCGACGGCGTCGCGCGCGCCGATGTGATCATCGAGGCGATCTTCGAGAACCTGGACGCGAAGCGCGCGTTGTTCGCCGAGGTCGAGAAGAAAGCCCGTCCCGACGCGATCCTCGCCACCAACACGTCGAGCATTCCGATCGAGGAGATCGCGTCGGCGCTCGCCGATCCGTCGCGGCTCATCGGCCTGCACTTCTTCAATCCGGTGCCGCGGATGATGCTGGTGGAGATCGTCGCCGGACGCGAGTCGCGCGAGACCGAGATCGCGCGCGGGCGCAGCGTTCGCGCGGCAGATCGACAAGCTGCCGCTTCCGGTGCGCAGCGCGCCGGGCTTCCTCGTCAATCGCGTGCTCGCGCCCTACCTGATGACGGCGATGCGCTGCGTCGACGAAGGCATCGCGCCCGAGACCGTCGACGAAGCGGCGCTGGCGTTCGGCATGCCGATGGGCCCGATCGAGCTTGCCGACACCGTCGGGCTCGACATCTGTGTCGCCGTCGGGCGGATGCTCGACAGCGATGCCGTGCCGCCGGCGAAGCTGATGACGCTCGTCGACGCCGGCAAGCTCGGGAAGAAGTCCGGGCAGGGCTTTTATTCGTGGGTGAATGGCAAGCCGCAGAAGCAGGCCGCCGGCACGGTTCCCGAAGGTCTCGCGCAACGTCTGGTGACTCCGTACGTGCAGGAAGCAAAGAGTGCGCTCGACGAGCGCATCGTCGCCGACGCCGACCTGGTCGATGCCGGCGCGATCTTCGGTACCGGATTTGCGCCCTTCCGCGGAGGCCCGCTGCACTACGCCGAAACGCTCGCGCAGGCGCCTGCGTAGGTCAAAGATCGGCGGGCCTGTTCTGGTACGATGCGCCGCACGAGCGGCGAGCGGGGCAGCGCTCCGAAGGCATCGTCGAACAATGCCCGCGACGAGGAGGATCGGCGTGGAAAAAATCTGGCTCTCGAGCTATCCGCCCGGCGTTCCGGCGGAGATCGACATCAACGAGTACGCCTCGGTGCGCGAGGTCTTCGAGGAGAGCTGCGGCAAGTTCGCCGCGCGCCCGGCCTTCACCTGCATGGGCCGCTCGATGAGCTTCGCGGAGCTCGACCACCTGTCGTCGGCGTTCGGCGCGTTCCTGCAAGGCGCAGGCTGCAAGAAGGGCACGCGCGTCGCGCTGATGATGCCGAACATCCTGCAGTATCCGGTGTGCCTGTTCGGCATCCTGCGGGCCGGCTGCACGGTGGTCAACGTCAACCCGCTCTATACGGCGCGCGAGCTCGAGCATCAGCTCGTCGACTCCGGCGCCGAGATGATCGTCGTCGTCGAGAATTTCGCGCACGTGCTGCAGGAAGTGATCGGCAAGACCAAGGTGCGCCAGGCGATCATCACGTCGATCGGCGAGCTGCTCGGCATGAAGGGCGTGCTCGTCGACCTGGTGATCCGGCGCGTGAAGAAGATGGTGCCGGCGTATTCGGTGCCCGGTTCGATCCACCTGTCCGATGCGCTGATGGACGGCCGCAAGCGCACGCTCGAGCGCGTGCCTCTCGGCCACGACGACATCGCGTTCCTGCAGTACACGGGCGGCACGACCGGCGTCGCGAAGGGCGCGATGCTGCTCCACCGCAACATCGTCGCGAACCTGCTGCAGGCGCGCGCGTGGGTGTTTCCGTTCATGCACACCAACGAGCGCGAGATCATCATCACGCCGCTCCCGCTGTATCACATCTTCTCGCTGACGGCGAACTGCCTGACGTTCATGACGCTCGGCGCGGAGAACATCCTGATTCCGAATCCGCGCGACATACCCGGCTTCGTGAAGGAGATGGGGAAGCACCGGTTCACTGCGTTCACCGGCGTCAACACGCTGTTCAACGCGTTGTTGAATGACCGCAACTTCGCCAAGCTCGACTTCTCGTCGCTGCATCTCACGCTGGGCGGCGGCATGGCCGTGCAGGAGGCGGTGGCGATCAAATGGAAGGCCGTGACGGGCTCGCCGCTGATCGAGGCCTACGGCCTCACCGAAACGTCGCCCGCGGCGACGATCAATCCGCTCGACCTGCCGGCGTACAACGGCTCGATCGGCCTGCCGGTGCCGTCGACGGAGATCGAGCTGCGCGACGACAGCGGCAAGGCGGTGCCGCTCGGCCAGCCCGGCGAGATCTGCATCCGTGGGCCGCAGGTGATGGCGGGCTACTGGCAGCGCCCGGACGAAACGGCGAAAGTCATCGACAAGAACGGCTGGTTCGCGTCCGGCGACGTCGGCATCATGGACGAGCGCGGCTTCGTGCGGATCGTCGATCGCAAGAAGGACATGATCCTGGTGTCCGGCTTCAACGTCTACCCGAACGAGATCGAGGGCGTGGTCGCGATGCATTCGGGCGTGCTCGAATGCGCAGCGGTCGGCGTGCCCGACAAGAAGTCCGGCGAGGCGGTCAGGCTCTTCATCGTCAAGAAGAACCCCGCGCTGACCGTGGAAGATGTGCTGAAGCACTGCCGTGAGCACCTGACCGGCTACAAATGCCCGCGCGATATCGAGTTTCGCACCGAGTTGCCGAAGTCGAACGTCGGCAAGATCCTGCGCCGCGAGTTGCGGGACGAGGCCAGAAAAGCGGCGGCGTGACAGAACGCGACGCCTGAAATGAGCGACTCGATCACGTTGCCGGCGGGAAGCCCGATGCTGCGCGTCGTGCCGATGCCGGCCGACGCGAATTTCCATGGCGACATCTTCGGCGGCTGGATCATGTCGCAAGTGGACATCGCCGGCGGAGTCGTGGCCTCGCGCCGCGCGCACGGCCGCGTCGCGACCGTCGCCGTCAATTCCTTCGTCTTCAAGCAGCCGGTGCTGATCGGCGACGTCGTCTCGTTCTTCGCCAGCATCACCCGGGTCGGCCGGACGTCGATCACGGTTGCCGTCGAGGTCTACGCCCAACGCGACCCCGGCCGCGAGCTCACGGTCAAGGTGACCGAGGCGAGCCTCACGTATGTCGCGGTCGGCGCCGATCGCCTGCCACGCGAGCTTCCGCCTGGATGAGCAACGCGGGGCTGCCCCAAGGGAATTTCACCGCAGCGCGCAGCGCATAGGTACTCCAAAGGGCGTCGACCCCGGGCGTTTGACGCGTTGCACCAATCGCTTGATGCCGGACGTCGTGTGCCGCAGAGGCCACACTGCATCGGTCGCGCGGCAGACGCCAGCGCGCCGCTGGCTGGAAACGCAAGTCGCCGGTGTATAGTGGAAAAGCAAGATTTCTGGTTGAAAACTTGCCGGAAATCGACGAAGAACGGCCAGGAAAACGGCCCGCGACGGTTCAAACCGAGAGGAGAGGAATCAAATGACAACCAGAAAATTTCGGCGCTCGCGCGTTGCGGCTTCGGTGGGCGCCGCTTTGATGGCGCTGGCAGCGGGTCAGGCGTTCGGTACCGGGTTTCAATTGAACGAGAACAGCGGGAGCGGCCTGGGCAACGCGTTTGCCGCGGGTGCGGCGTACACCGACGACGTGTCGGCGATGTGGTGGAACCCGGCGGCGCTGTCGCAGTTCCCGCGCATGCAGGGCGCAGCCGCGCTGCACATCATCACGCCGTCGATCAAGTTCCGCAACGACGCCTCGCAACCCGCGCTCAATCAGCCCCTGGGTGGCGACGGCGGTGACGCCGGCGGCAACAACTTCGTGCCGAACATGTACTTCTCCGTGCCGATCAATTCGCAGTGGACGTTCGGAGTCGGAGTGAACGCGCCGTTCGGACTGACGACGGAGTACGACGACGGCTGGCTCGGCCGCTACCAGGCGCTCAAGTCGCAGATCAAGACGATCAACGTGAACCCCGCGCTCGCGTGGAAAGCGACGCCTCAATTCTCGGTCGGCGTCGGCGTCGAACTTCCAGACCCTCGACGCCACGCTGTCCCAGAGCGTCAACTATTCGGCCGCGCTGCTGCAGGCCGCCGGACGGGCGGGCATTGCCCCGGGGACGCCAACCTTCAACGCGATCGCGCAGGCGACGCCCGCGCTCGATTCGAAGGCGACGATCACCGGCGACGACAGCGCCTGGGGATGGAATATCGGCGCTGCGTGGGACGCGACGACGCAGCTGCGTCTCGCCGCCTCCTATCGCTCCGAGATGAAGTTCAAGGTGAGCGGCAACGTCGACTACAACAACCCGACGCCGGTGCCGCCGCCGGGCACCCCACCCGTGATCGTCGGGACCATTGCGCAGCTCGCCGCCGGCGTCAACAGCCAGGCGCTGTACAACAGGGGTGTCACTTCCGACATCACGCTGCCGCAGATCGCGAACGTGTCGATGGTGTACCGGATCGACTCCGCGTGGGAAGTGATGCTGGACGCGCAGTGGACGGGCTGGTCGAGCATCCCGGAGCTGGCGTTCAACGCGAGCGCTCCGCCCGCGATACCCGCGGTTCCGCTGGAGTGGGACGACACGTGGAAGATCGCGCTCGGCGCGAGCTATCGCGTCAACGATCAGTGGAAGGCGCGTTTCGGCGTGGCGTTCGACCAGACGCCGGTGACGAACCACCCCACGCCGCGCCTGCCGGACTCCGATCGCTGGTGGCTGGCGATCGGCGGCGAGTACAAGTGGACGCCGAATCTCAAGTTCGACGCAGGCTTCGTCTACATCTTCGCCGACAGTCCGGGATTCAACCAGAACCTGGGCAGCACGCCCACCTATGGCCTGATCAACGGGACCTACGACGTCAGCACGACGATCTTCTCGCTGCAGGCGACCTACACGTTCTGACGACCCCGTAAGATGCAATAATCGCGGCCGGGCTCTACCCCGGCCGCGTTGTTTTTCCCGCGGCCGCGTCGCAGGACACGTGCCCCAGTCCCACACCTGATCCCGACCATGTCGAACTCGTCGTTATCCGTGCGCAAGGCCGCGGTGCTCGGCGCCGGCGTCATGGGCGCGCAGATCGCCGCCCATCTTGCCAACGCCGACGTCCCGGTCATTCTGTTCGACCTGCCGGCGAAGGATGGGCCGCCGAACGGCCTGGTGCAGAAAGCCGTCGACGGCCTGACGAAGCTCGAGCCGGCCCCGCTGGCATTGCGCGACCGGTCGGCATGGATCGACGCGGCGAACTACGGCAACGACCTGCCGCGGCTCGCCGAGTGCGACCTCATCATCGAGGCGATCGCCGAGCGGATCGACTGGAAGCGGGACCTGTACGCGAAGATCGCGCCGCACATTGCGCCGCATGCGGTCGTGGCGTCGAACACGTCGGGGCTGTCGCTTGCCGCCCTGTCGGATGCGCTTCCCGAAGCGCTGCGGCACCGATTCTGCGGCGTCCATTTTTTCAATCCGCCGCGTTACATGCATCTGGTCGAGCTGATCCCGGCGCCCGGAACGGAAGCGCCGCTGCTCGATGCGCTCGAGGCGTTCCTGACGACGACACTCGGCAAGGGCGTCATCCGCGCGAAGGACACGCCGAACTTCATCGCCAACCGGATCGGCATCTTCTCGATGCTGGCGACGATGGCGCACACGGCGAAGTCGGGACTTGGCTTCGACGTCGTCGACGCGCTCACCGGACCGGCGATCGGCCGCGCGAAGAGCGCGACTTACCGCACGGCGGACGTCGTCGGGCTGGACACGATGGCGCACGTCATCAAGACGATGCGCGACACGTTGCCCGACGACCCGTGGCATGCGCTGTTTGCGACGCCGCCGGTGCTCGACGCGCTGATCGCGAAGGGTGCGCTCGGGCAGAAGACGAAGGCCGGCTTCTTCCAGAAGGTCGGCAAGGACATCCAGGTGCTCGACCCCGCGGCGGCCGCGTATCGCGTCGCGGACGGTGTCGTCGCACCGGAAGTTGCCGAACTGCTGAAGATTCGCGCGCCGGCCGAGCGGTTCGCGAAGCTGCGCGCGTCGCAGCATCCGCAGGCGCAGTTCCTGTGGGCGATCTTCCGCGATCTCTTCCATTACAGCGCGTATCAGCTGGCAGCCATTGCCGACAACGCGCGCGACGTCGACCTCGCGATCCGCTGGGGCTTCGGCTGGCAGATGGGGCCGTTCGAGACGTGGCAGGCGGCGGGATGGAAAGAGGTCGCGGCGTGGATCGCCGAGGACATCGCTGCCGGCAAGACGCTCGCCCGCGTGCCGCTGCCCGCATGGGTCAGCGGCGACAAGGTCGCGGCGGCCAGTGGCGTTCACACGCCGGCAGGCGCCTATTCGGCGTCGACCGATACGTTCGTGCCACGGCGTGCGCTGCCGGTGTACGCACGGCAGCGCTTTCCCGATCCGGTGCTGGCCGAGCGCTTTCCCGGCGGCACGACGATCTTCGAAACCGACGCCGTCCGGATGTGGCATCTTGGCGAGGACGTAGGCATCTTGTCGTTCAGAACCAAGCAGCACACCGTCTCCGAAGCGGTGCTCGACGGCGTGCAGCGCGCGATCGACGAGGCCGAGAAGCAATGCGCCGGCCTCGTGCTGTGGCAGACGAAGGAGCCGTTCTCGCTCGGCGCCGACCTGTCGGCGATCGGTCCGGCGGTGCAGGCGAGGCAATGGGATGGCATCGAGGCGATGATCGCGAAGTTCCAGCAGACTTCGATGCGCCTTCGCTACAGCCTCGTGCCGACCGTCGCGGCGGTGCGCGGCATGGCGCTCGGCGGCTCGTGCGAATTCATCCTGCACTGCGACCGGGTCGTCGCAGCGCTGGAGTCGTACATCGGCCTGCCCGAGGTGGGCGTCGGCATCCTGCCGGCAGGCGCGGGCTGCAAGGAATTTGCCGTGCGCGCGACCGAAGAGGTGAAGCGCGGCGCCGTCGGCGGCCAGGCCGACATGTTTCCGTTCGTGCGCACGTATTTCCAGACGATCGCGACAGCGACGGTGGCCAAGAGCGCGCTGGAGGCGCGCGCGCTCGGTTTCCTGCGGCCATCCGACGTCGTGATCCAGAATGCGTACGAAGTGCTGCACGTCGCGATCGGTCAGGCGCGCGCGCTGGCCGATGCAGCTTACCGGCCTCCGCTGCCCGCGCGCAATGTCCCGGTCGCCGGCAAGACCGGCATCGCGACGCTGACGATGCTGCTCGTGAACATGCGGGACGGCGGCTTCATCTCGCCTTACGATTTCGAGATCGGCCGCAAGGTCGCGCGCGTCCTGTGCGGCGGCGAGCTCGAGCCAGGCAGCCTCGTCGACGAGGATTGGTTCCTCAAGCTGGAGCGGGAGGAGATCATGAACCTGCTGCGCAGCGAGAAGACGCAGGCCCGGATCGCGCACACGCTCGCCACCGGCAAGCCGCTGCGCAACTAGAGGCCACGCTCATGCCGAAACAACTGCAAGACGCCTACGTGGTTGCAGCGACGCGCACCGCCGTTGGCAAGGCGCCGCGCGGTGCGCTGCGCTCGACGCGGCCCGACACCATGCTCGCCCACGTGCTGAAGAGCGTGCTCGGCCAGGTGCCGTCGCTCGACGCGAAGCGCGTGGATGACGTGATCGTCGGCTGCGCGATGCCCGAGTACGAGCAAGGGATGAACGTCGCGCGCATCGGCGTGCTGCTGGCGGGGTTGCCGTCGTCCGTGGCCGGCATGACGATCAACCGGTTCTGCTCGTCGGGCCTCAACGCCGTGTCGATTGCCGCGGACCGCATCCGCACTGGCGAGGCCGACATCATGATCGCCGCCGGCACCGAGAGCATGAGCATGATCCCGATGCTGGGCCGTCTCGCGCTCAACGCGGACGTGTTCGCGCGCGACGAGAACGTTGGCATTGCCTACGGCATGGGACTTACTGCGGAGAAGGTCGCCACACAGTGGAAAGTCTCGCGCGAGGCGCAGGATGCCTTCGCGCTCGCGTCGCACCAGAAGGCGCTCGCGGCGCAGGCGGCGGGCGAGTTCGACGCCGAGATCAGCCCGATCGCCGTCGTCGAGAATTCGCCGGACCTCGCCACCGACGCGATCGTCGTGCGCGAGAAGACAGTCAAGCGCGACGAAGGTCCGCGCGCGGACACCAGCGCCGACGGCCTCGCGAAGCTGCGGCCGGTGTTCGCGGCGAAGGGATCGGTCACGGCGGGGAACAGCTCGCAGACCTCCGATGGCGCCGGCGCGGCGATCCTCGTGTCCGAGCGTGTGCTGAAGGAGCTGTCGCTCGCGCCGCTGGCGCGGTGGGTGGGATTCGCGGTCGCCGGCGTGCCGCCCGAGGTGATGGGCGTCGGCCCGATCGCGGCGATTCCCAAGGTCCTCGCGACGACCGGCATCAAGCAGGAGCAACTCGACTGGATCGAGTTGAACGAGGCGTTCGCAGCGCAGAGCATCGCCGTCATCAACGTCCTGGGCCTCGATCCGGCGAAGATCAATCCGCTGGGGGGCGCAATTGCGCTCGGGCATCCGCTCGGCGCGACGGGCGCGATCCGCACGGCGACGATCGTGCACGGCATGCGGCGGCGCCAGCACAAGTACGGCATGGTGACGATGTGCGTCGGCACCGGCATGGGCGCGGCCGGCATTTTCGAAGCGATGTGAACGCGATGCGACTCGCGAAATGAACGAGGAGATAGCGATGCGGACGGCGATGACGGCAATGGCGGCATTCCTGCTGGCGGGCACCGCGATGGCGGCGGATGTCGGCGGCGTCAAGCTCGACGACAAGATGAGCGTCGGCGGACAGGAGCTCGTGCTGAACGGCGCGGGCATCCGGACACGTGCGGTGTTCAAGGTGTACGTCGCGAGTCTTTACCTGCCGGCGAAGGCGGCCACCACGGATGCGGTCCTCGCCAAGGGGCCGCGGCGCATCCAGCTCAACCTGCTGCGCGATCTTTCCGGCGACCAGTTGGCCGACGCCGTCAACGACGGGCTGAAGGAAGCCAACACGGCGGCGGAGGTCGACGCGGTCAAGGCGCAAACGGCCGAGTTCATCGCCCTCTGCAAGAGCATGGGTGCGCTCAAGGAGGGAAGCGTGATCACGATCGATTTCGTCGACAACGCGACGAAGGTGGGCTTCAACGGCGCCGCGAAAGGTTCCATCGCCGGCGAAGCGTTCAACCGTGCGCTGACGAAAGTCTGGATCGGCGACAAGCCGGTGCAGGCCGATCTGCGGAAGGCGATGCTCGGCGGATGAGCGGTTCTCGCGGCCATTGCGAGCATGGCGGGGCATCCCCTTCTCGCGCTCCTTCCGGCGCAAATGCAGGTCCCTCGTCGCTTCGCGCGTCGGGATGACGTCCATGGCGCACGACTTCTGGCGTTCTTGCGGCTATCGGCTGCTGACGGTCGGCGGCGACGGGCGGCTCACCGTCACCGACGATTTCCTGCGCAGCTTCCTGACGCGCCCGGAGCTCGCCCCGGTTCCCGAATCCTGCGCCGCCGAGCACGCGCTGCACGACGCGCTTCTGGCTGCGCCGCGGCGCGCCGTGACGCCCGCGGAGCTCGCCGCGATCGCCGATGCAGACGCCCGCGAGAACTACGGCATCTGGCTGCGCTTCCGCGAGCGCCTGACCGCGGCGAGCTCGGTGGAAGCGGCGTACGCCGGACTGTTTCGCGGTGATGGCGTGGACGTGCCGCCCATGTTCGTCCACCAGCTTACGCAGGTGATCCTGCGGCACATCCTGGGCGAGGACGCCGACGCCATGGCCGCGCGTGCGGCGGAGATGCTGTTCCGCGCGCAGAAGATCGCCGTGCTCGAAGACGGCGCGGTGATGGCCGCCGACGCGGTCACGGTCGACCTGTACGCGACGGGCGGCAGCTTCGGCTCGCTCGGCGAGCTGCTGGCGCGGAACAGGACGCCGCTTCGGACGGTCGAACTCGACGTGCTCGACCGCGATACGGCGACCGACTACTGGGAGCGCGACGAGCGCTTCGATACGTCGATCAGCCTGAATCGCGGCCGCGCGGCGCTGGCGGCGCTCACCGACGTGCTGCAGCGCTGGGTGGCGCATTTTCTCGCCGTGGAGGTGAAGATCGCCCCGCAGCGCGAAATCGACGACGCGCGCTGGGTGTGGCATGTGGGCCTCGACGCGGAAGCGAGCGCGCTCTTGAACGACCTGTACAACAAGGTGGACGTCGACGATGTGCGCATGCAGCGGCTCCTGTGCCTGTTCCAGCTCGACTTCGCCGATCCCGCGGCAATGCGACCGGCGCTCGCCGGACGGCCCGTGTATCTCGCGATGGCGATGGACGCCGACAACCTGCTGAAGCTCAAGCCGCAGAACCTTCTGCTCAACCTGCCGCTCGCGCGGCTGCAGTAACCGTGCAGCCGTGTCGCGACACAACCTATTCAACGATGAAGACGACACTCACGAATCGCACGTACGCGCTTGCGGGCGCGCTGCTGCTGGCGTGCGCCATTGCGCGTGCGCAGGCGCCCGCGCCGGCGCCTCCGCCGGTACCGGCGCCAATCCCGGGCGCTGTGCCAGCGCCCGCCCCCGCCGCTCCCGCCGCCGCGCCGACACCCGTCGACACGACGTCGCTCACTTCGCTCGCGTGGCTGGAAGGCTGCTGGCGCGGTGCGGTCAACCAGCGCGAATTCCGCGAGCACTGGCTGCCGCTGCGCGGCGGGATGATGATCGGCGTGAGCCACAACGTGTTGCAGGACAAGACGCTGGACTACGAGTACCTGCGCCTTGAGTTGCGCGCCGACGGCATTCACTATGTCGCGATCCCCTCGGGCAAGCCGCCGACGGACTTCCGCCTCGCGACGGCGGCCACCGACGACAATGGCACGCAGTTCGCGTTCGCCAATGTCGTCGACGAATTCCCGCAGAAGCTCGTCTACCATCGGGGCGGCGAAGGCTGGCTGTTCGCGTCGATCGAAGGCAATATCAAGGGCCAGGCGCGCAAGGCCACCTATCCTTACCGCCGCGTGGATTGCGAGACCGGCGAGCCGATCTCCAAGTAGCGCACTTTCCCGCGATGACAGCGGATGCGCCCCGTTCTTCCGCGCTTGCGAGCTTCGAGCGGATGCTCGCGGCCGGCAAGGATGGCGCGCTGCTGCGATTTTCGCTCGGCAACGAGTACCTGAAGGCCGGTGACGCGACGCGCGCCGCGGAGCACCTGCAGCGCGCCGTCGCACAGGACGCCGGCTATACGGCCGCGTGGAAGCTGCTCGGCAGGGCGCTCGTGGCGGCGGGGCGTGCAGAGGAAGCGCTCGCGGCGTATCGCGACGGCATCGAGGTCGCGCGCCGCAAGGGCGACAAGCAGGCCGAGAAGGAAATGACCGTATTCGCGCGCCGGCTGGGCGCGTGACGCGCCTTCAGCGTTTGATTGCCTGCAGCACGCCCTCGTTCGCCAGCGCGTCCGCGCGCTCGTTGCCCGGGTGGGCGTTGTGCCCGCGCACCCAGTGCCAGCTTATCCGGTGCCGCGCGGCAAGCGTGTCGAGCTCGCGCCAGAGATCGGAGTTCTTGACCGGCTTGCGGTCGGCAGTCTTCCAGCCGTTCTTCTTCCAGCCGTGGATCCACGTCTCGATCCCGTTCTTCACATACTGCGAATCGGTGTAGAGCGCGACATCGGTCCCCGACGCGAGCGATTCCAGCGCGCGGATGACCGCGGTCATCTCCATCCGGTTGTTCGTCGTCGCGTGCTCGCCGCCGGACAACTCCTCGATGCTGCCGTCGCGGTCGATGAGCGCGCCCCAGCCACCGGGACCGGGATTGCCTTTGCAGGCACCGTCGGTGTGAATGACGACCTTGGTCATGGGTTTCCCCCGGGCATCGCGTCGCGCTTTTCCCGCAGGGAGCGAGCGCCTTGGGGCGGCCCGGCGGCGCTCAATTGCGATTCGTCGTCAGGCCTTCGCGCGCGCGGCCCGGCCCGGCGGGCGCGAGCGCTTCGTCGCGGCGCTCACGCAACTCGCGCGCGGGCATGATCACGCGCATCCCGAGCACCTTCTTGGTCGCGCGCAGGTAGTACACACCGCCGCCGATCGGCCACCAGCGGTCACCGGCCTTTTCGAACCACGAGAAGCGGTGGAGCCATTTCTCCTTCGCGAACGGCGGCACGTAGCCGTCGAGGCGCCCACCGACGACGTCGAACCCGAGCAGCGACAGCCAGTCCTTGAGGCGGTAGAGCGAGATGAAGTTGCCGTTCCACGGCGGCGTCGTGCCGTGGCCGAAATAACGGCGCGCGCCGAACAGCGAGAAGGGGTTGAACCCGGCGATGACGATCTGTCCCTCGGGTCGGATCACTCGGTAGGCCTCGCGCAGCAAGCGGTGCGGATCGTCGGTGAACTCGAGCGCGTGCGGCAGCAGGATCAAGTCGATCTCGTTTTCGGCGAACGGCAACGCGTGCGGGTCGGCGATGATGTCCGCGGGCGCATCGTAGTCGAGCGTCCAGCGCGACACGATGCGGCTTTGCGCGAGGAACGGCGACGCGGGCAGCCCGACCTGCAGTACGTGGAAGCCGAAGATGTCGGCGACGGTCTGGTCGAAATACGCCTGCTCTCGCGCCAGGAGATAGCGGCCGAGCGGCGTCGCGAACCAATCTGCGAGCGAGGTTGACACGCTCTCGGGCAGTCCCGAAGATGCCTCCATGGCGGCGATTATCCCCATCCCGGCGTTCGCGGACAACTACATCTGGCTGATTCGCGAAGGTTCATCGGCCGCGGTCGTCGATCCCGGCGATGCGGCGCCGGTGATCGCCTATCTCGATGCACACGCCCTCGCGCTGACGGCGATCGTGACGACGCATCATCACGCGGACCATGTCGGCGGCAATCGCGAACTGCTCGCGCGGTGGTCCTGCCCCGTGCTCGGTCCCGCGCACGAAACCATACCGGGCCGCACGCTGGCGCTTGGTGAAGGCGATCGCGTCGACGTCCCGGGCCTGCCTGTGACGTTCGGCGTGCTCGACATTCCGGGCCATACGGCGGGGCACGTTGCGTATGTCGGCGCGATCGGCGCCACGCCCACCGTGTTCAGCGGCGACACGCTGTTCGCAGCGGGCTGCGGCCGGTTGTTCGAGGGCACGCCCGTTCAGATGTGGTCGTCGCTGTCGAAGCTCGCGGCGCTCGACCCCGCGACGCGTGTGTACTGCGGCCACGAATACACGCTGGCAAACCTGCGCTTCGCCCGCGCGGTCGAGCCGGCGAATCGCCACATGCAGGAGCGGGAAGCCCGCGAACAGGACAAGCGTGCGCGCAACGAGCCCACCCTTCCTTCGACCATCGGCGCCGAGAGGCTCACCAATCCGTTCCTGCGCGCGGACGAGCCTGCGGTGCGCGCCGCAGCGGAAGCCCATGCAGGACGCGCGCTGCCCGACGTCGTCGCGACGTTCGCGGAATTGCGGGCGTGGAAGAACGCGTTCCGTTGAACGCCGGCTGGCGCGGGACCTTGTGGGTCAGGCTTCAACCTGACGCGATGCAGCGCGGCCGGCTGAAGCTGCCCCACAAGCAATGACAAATGACCCACAGGCAAATGTGAATTGACGCCAGCTCTACTGGCGCCTACCATCCACGGGCCCTCTGCGGCCCCGGATACGAATTGCGCCTGAATCGCTCTGCCCTCGTCATCGTTCTCGTCGCCGCGCTCGCCGCGTGCGCGACCCCCGCTCCGCCGCAACCGCCGCCTGCGCCCGACTACTCGATGCTGCAGCCGTTGCCGTACGCTCCGCCGAAGGTCGTGCTGCTGCCGTTGCCCTTCGCGCAGATCGACCTCGCTGAGCTGGAGCCGCTGCCGGAACCCGCAGGCGACCTGTGGGATCGTATCGTGCGCGGCTACGGGATCCCGGATCTCGAAAGCCCGCTGGTCGCGAAGTGGGAGAAGTACTACGCCGACCGGCCCGACTACGTCGCGCGCATGATCGAGCGCAGCCGGCGCTACCTCTATCACATCGTGTCCGAGGTCGAGGGTCGCGACATGCCGACCGAGATCGCGCTCTTGCCGATGGTCGAAAGCGCGTTCAATCCGAATGCGATGTCGGTGGCGCGCGCCGCCGGGATGTGGCAGTTCATGCCGTCTACCGGCCGGCACTTCGGCCTCAAGCAGAACTGGTGGTTCGACTCGCGCCGCGACGTGCTCGCTGCCACGACGTCGGCGCTCGATTACCTGCAGAAGCTGTACGACGAGTTTGGCGACTGGCAGCTTGCGCTCGCGGCGTACAACTGGGGCGAGGGCAACGTGCGCCGCGCCGTCGCGCGCAACAAGGCGAAGGGGCTCCCGACCGATTACGCGAGCCTGACCGGAATGCCGGCGGAGACCCAGAACTACGTGCCGAAGCTGCAGGCGGTGAAGAACATCGTCACCGAGCCCGCGAAGTACAACCTGTCGCTCGGGGACGTTCCCGACGCGCCGTTCTTCACGGTCGTGAAGACGACGCTCAAGATGGACGTGAAGCGCGCGGCCGAACTCGCCGAACTGCCGCTGGACGACTTCCTCGCGCTCAATCCCCAGCACAACCGGCCGGTGATCGCGGGCGCGGACGAGCACGCGATCCTGCTGCCGATCGACAACGCGGAAATGTTTGCCGCGAAGCTCGAACTGATCGACCAGCCTCTCGTGTCGTGGCAGGCCTATCGGGTGAAGCCCAACGAGTCGCTGCCGCAGATCGCCGCCAAATACGGCATGTCCGCGGAAACTCTGCTGGCGATCAATGGCATCGGCCCGCGCACGCGCGTTCCGCCTGGGCACACGCTTCTGGTGCCGTCGCAGCGGGCATCCGCCGAGTCGGCCGATTCGCTGAACCAGGCGGTGTTCACGTCGGTTCCGTCGGGCCGCACGCTCTACTACACGGTCCGCCGCGGCGATACGCTGCCGGTTATCGCCGCGCGCTACGGCGTGACCGCGCAGGACGTTCGCCACTGGAACAACCTGATGCAGAACAAGCTCGACGTAGGGCAGCGCATCAAGATCCTCAGCGACGCGGGGCCCGTCCAGAAGCGCCAGGCAAAGGCGCGGCGGCAGGGGCCGACAAAGGCAGCGTCCGGCAAGTCCGCGAAGCGCTGACACCCGAGGCGCTCGCGAGGTTGTCGGTAGCGGCGCGCGCTCATCTCGTCGCGTTGGCAGCCTCATCGACGCCAGTCTTGCATTACTGCAACCTGCATTCGCACGCCGCATTCGGCGGTGCGTATTTGCAGTGCTCGCGATGCAAGGCCCAAAAAATCGCCGATGAAACTTGCAATACAACGAAATGCGGCTAAAATTCAGAAGGCAGGTTGCAACAGGTTTGTCAAGAGGTCGCGGAAATTTTCGATACCGATCGGCAAAGCCGTCGCAACTGCCAAGCGTAGAAGCTCATAACAGTCACGCCAACTTAGACAGGAGAAGACGCAATGACGGACATTTTGTCGATGATGCCGGCGGACGCCAGCCCGGCAGTGAAGGAGGCGATCAAGCGAAGGATCGTGGCGAAGGCGATCAAGCGCAAGCTCGTGAAGAAGGCGCTGGCGAAGAAGGCGATCAAGCGGCGGGTTGTGAAGAAGGCCGTCAAGCGCAAGGTGGCGAAGAAGGCGATCAAGCGCCGCGTTGTGAAGAAGGCCGTCAAGCGCCGGGTCGTGAAGAAGGCCGTCAAGCGCAAGGTCGCGAAGAAGGCGATCAAGCGCCGCGTCGTGAAGAAGGCCGTCAAGCGTAAGGTCGCGAAGAAGGCCGTCAAGCGCAGGGTCGCGAAGAAGGCGATCAAGCGCCGCGTCGTGAAGAAGGCCGTCAAGCGCAAGGTAGCGAAGCGCGCGGCGAAAAAGCGCTAAGCGTTATCCACCCACGGTATTTTGTGGAAGCAGGCGACGCATCGCGTCGCCTGTGTTCTTTTGGGCCGGCGAATGCCGGTGCGGCGCGCGCCGTCCGCTATCCGGTGCGAGGGTGCATCCGTCGGTGCGCCATCAACGCCATGGACATGCCCCCGAACGTCGGGATCAGGTCGGTGTGTCTTGCTTCTTGCCGGACGGCTCCGCCTCGGTCCCTGGCGCCACCCAACCCATGAAGATCTGGTAGCCCAGCGCCAGCAGTGTGGCACCGACGAACATTCCGAGAATCCCCGCCGCCGCCATGCCGCCGAGCGCGC
The DNA here is from genome assembly GCA_963851465.1 of uncultured beta proteobacterium. Lineage (GTDB taxonomy): Bacteria > Pseudomonadota > Gammaproteobacteria > Burkholderiales > Casimicrobiaceae > VBCG01. The sequence continues at coordinate 864,461 of CAWKPJ010000009.1, read as the reverse complement.
CGAGCAGGATGACCGGCATCGGTGCGTCGACTCCGCGGCCGAGCATCAACGGCTTGAGAACGTTGTCGGTCATTCCAGCGACGAAGAGCAGCACGGTGTAGATGACCGCCTCGACCGTCCCGTAATCGCCCGTCCACCAGATGTAGCCGATGGCAGGCAGCGTGACCAGCAGCGCGGGTACCTGGGCAATCCCGAGCACCAGGACGATCATCGCCAGCACGCCCGCCCAGGGTATGCCGGCGAGCAGCAGACAAAGGCCGACGATGATCGCCTGGATGAAGGCGACGCCGATGACACCTTGTGCAACGGCCCGTATGGTCGCCGTGGCCAGCGTCGTGAACTCGGCACCCTGCGTGGCGCCCGCGAAGCGCCTGAAGATGGCAAGGCTTGCACGGCTGCCCGCCTCGCCGAAGGCCATGAGAATGCCGGCGATGATGAGGGCAGCGAGGAACTGTAGAAGCCCGGCGCCAATGCCGGCAACGAAGCCGAGCGCCATCTTCGCGAGGTCGCCGATCTTCGGTTGCATGCTCTTGATCAGGGCAGGCAAATCGGTGTACGCCGCCGACCAGATCGCGTAGAGCTTCTCGCCAACCACGGGCCACGCCGCGACACTTTCGCGCGGCGCCGGGATCTCCAGCTCGTCATTCTGCACGTCGTTCACCAATTGGTGGATCGAGTCGCCCAGCGAGCTCATCAGCACGGCGGTTGGGACGATAATCACGGCGATGGCGAGGAGGACCAGGATCGTCGCGGCAAGTCCCTGCTTTCCTCCCATCTTGGCCGCGAGGTATTGGTGCAGCGGATAGAGTGTGACGGCCAGGATGAGTGCCCACACCATCAATGTCAGGAACGGCGCGAAGACCTGGTAGCAAATCGCGACCAGCGCCAGAATGAGGCCGGCTCGGATGAGTACGTCCAGCAGCCCGGATTTGTCGAGACGCTGCGATTCGGCACCAACCTTGTTCTGCGACCTCATGGCGACTCCCCTGGTTCGCGGCCGAAGGTGTGGACCCCTTCTTGGCACGTTTCGATACGAACGACGCGGCAGAGGCATGTGCGCCCCAGGGCTTCAATAGCGGTCCCCGCTGTCGCGTCCTAGACCATGTCGTGCTGCCCAGCCTGCCTCAGCTACCTCCCGGCCTCATCTGCCACCTTCGATGCGAAGACCTTAGCCCTCGTGGCGGGGATTCTGCATCTTGGTGATCGAATCAGCAATGGCACATGGAATCCGATGTGCCACAGCGACCACGCCAAGCATCGACGCACTTTGAGCGCTCCTTGATTGCCGGAGGCACGGGTATCCGACCGTTGATTGTCCGGCCGAATCTCTGAGGCGACCAAATCCCGCTGGGTGGTGACCCGGTCACGCGCCGCCAAACAAAACGGGCGACACGTTGGCGTCGCCCGTCTTTCGTCCGTCACAGCGAGGTGGCGGACGCCGCGTCGAAGGGTGTTACTTCTTCTTCGCAGCCTTCTTGGCGACCTTGCGCTTGACGGCCTTCTTGGCGACCTTGCGCTTCACCGCCTTCTTGACGATGCGGCGCTTGACCGCCTTCTTCTTCAGGGCCTTCTTGACGACGCGGCGCTTGACCGCCTTCTTGACCACCTTGCGCTTGATCGCCTTCTTGGCGACCTTGCGCTTGATCGCCTTTTTCACGGCGCGCTTCTTGAGCGCCTTCTTGACGATCCGTTTCTTGATCGCCTTCTTGACGGCCCGTTTCTTGACCGCCCTCTTGAGCGCCGCGGCGGGAGCCGAAGGCGCCATCATCGACATCATGTCAGCCATCATCGTTGTTTCTCCTGTCTGAGTTGCTTTAACTGTTTTGATGATTCCACTTCATTCGCAGGTGTCGCCGGAAGTGTCCGTTGGAACTCGCGACTGGAACTTCAATTGCAAGTTGCCTCTTGACAAATCCATTGCTACCTGCTGCCTGCATTGTAGCCACGTTTCAACGATTTGCAAGATTCCACCGCCTATTCCGGCGCTTAGGTTCGTCACTGTTGCGATTTCGCACACCCCTCCGCGAGTGCGCATGCGCGGGAAAATTGCGCGCAGTGACGCGTCGCGCAGAATTTCGTCAGACGAGTTTCGATTCGTCCGCGAACAGCGTGTCGACGCGCTCGCGGCGACGCACGAGATGTGCAATCTTGCCGTCGACGAGCACCTCGGCAGCACGCGGCCGCGCGTTGTAGTTGGAGCTCATCGCCATCGCGTACGCACCTGCGGTGCGGATCGCCAGGAGGTCGCCTTCGGCGAGTGCGAGCTGCCGGTCGAGCGCCAGGAAATCGCCGCTCTCGCAGACCGGCCCGACGATGTCCCACGCGCGAGTTTCGGCGTCGCGCGGACGCACGGCGTCGATGCCGTGCCAGGCGCCGTAGAGCGACGGCCGCAGCAGGTCGTTCATCGCCGCGTCGACAATCGCGAACCCGCGCGGCGCGCCCGGCTTGAGATAGAGGACGCGCGTCAGCAGCACGCCCGCCTCGCCGACCAGAAGACGGCCGGGTTCGAACAGGACGCGCTCGCGGCGGCTGCGGAACAGTGCGGTGACCATCGCGGCGTAGTCGGCGAGATCGACCGGCGACTCGTCGCGGTAGCGGATGCCAAGTCCGCCGCCGACGTCGACGTGCGCGAGCGCGATGCCCTCGGCCGCGAGGGCGTCGACCAGACCCAGCACCTTGCGCGTCGCCTCGCGATACGGCTCGAGCTCGGTGATCTGCGAGCCGATGTGGATGTCGATGCCGTGTACGGCGATGCCCGGCAGCGTGGCGGCGTGGCGGTAGAGCGCCGGCGCGTCGGCGAACGCGATGCCGAACTTGCTCTCCTTCAGTCCCGTCGCGATGTACGGATGCGTCTTCGGATCGACGTCGGGATTCACGCGGAAGCTCACCGGGGCGACCTGTCCCATGCGGGCGGCAACGGCCGACAGGTGCGCGAGCTCGCCCGCCGATTCGACGTTGAAGCAGAGGATGCCGGCCGCGAGCGCCGCCTCCATCTCCGCTTCGGTCTTGCCGACGCCGGAGAAGACGACCTTGCGAGGATCACCGCCGACAGCGATCACGCGGGCGAGCTCTCCTGCGGAGACGATGTCGAAGCCGCTGCCCTGTCGTGCAAAAAGATCGAGGATGGCGAGGTTGGAGTTCGCTTTCATCGCGTAGCAGACCAGGTGCGGAACCGCCGCGAATGCCGTGTCGAAGGCGCGATACGCGCCTTCCAGCATCGCCTTCGAGTAGACGAACAGGGGTGTTCCGAAGCGCTCGGCGAGCGCTTCGAGCGGCGCATCTTCTGCCGTGAGGGCGCCGTTCGCGTACCGGAATCCGCTCGTCTGACTCTCAACTTCGCGCTGCGCGCCGCGGTGTAATTCGCCCTCGGGACGGCTCGAGCCGCTCATGGCTTGCGCTCTGCCGGCGGTTCTTCGCTGGTCGTTGGAGGCGTTTGCGGAGGCGTCGCCGCCGCTGGCCGTGGGGCGGGCACGAGCGGACCTTTGACGCCGCATCCGGAGGTCGCGAGCGCTGCGCTCAGCGCTGCGATGAGCGCCACGACGATGTGACGGCGCGGCGTGGCGATATGCTTTACCATCGCCGCAAATCGTAGCACGCCATGATCACCGACTCCGCCTTCATCGCTGCCGCCGACGCCACGCTCGCGACGATCGGTCTGGCGCTCGACGCGGCGCTCGAAAATCGCGACGCCGACGTCGACTGGTCGCTGAACGACGGCATCCTCGAGATCGACTGCGGTGACGGCGGCAAGCTGATCGTCAACCGCCACGTCACGAACCGCGAGCTGTGGGTTGCGGCAAAATCCGGCGGCTTCCACTTCCGCCCGCAGGACGGCCGCTGGCGCGACACGCGCTCCGACGACGAGCTCGCGCCGACGCTCGCGCGGCTCCTGAAGGCGCAGGCGGGACTTGCGGTTACGCTGCCTGCGCTCGCTGCGCCGGCGATCTGAGTCAGGCGCGGCGCCAGCGCCGCAGATTCAGGCGAGCAGCGCTGTCCACTCGTCGAGCTCGCGACGCAGCGCCGCGTGGCCGGGCAGCAGCGCTTCGACCCGCGACCAGAACCGCGCCGAGTGATTGAGCTCGTCCAGGTGCGCGACTTCGTGCGCGACGACGTATTCCGCGAGCGCAGGCGGCAGCTGCACCAGCCGCCAGTTGAGACGGATCTCGCCCTTGGCATTGCAGCTTCCCCATTCGCTGCGCGCATCGGACAGGCGCACCGAGAGCGGCGGGCGCGAGGTCTGGAGTGCGTAGTCGGCGACGCGCGTCACCACGAGGTTCCAGGCCTCGTCCTTGAGCCACGCCCCGACAGCGAGCGCGACCTCCTGCTCGTCGTGCGCGGCCGGGTGGCGGACGGTCAGGTGGAAGAGATCGGCGACCATCGCAGCGCGGCGTGCCGGAAACAACTCGAGCGCCAGCTCGCGGCCGCGGTAGAGGATCGGCGCGCCGGACTTCCACACGCGCGGCATCGCCTCGCGCCGCCGCCTCCGCCATTCGACCAGCGTCTTGACGACCCAGGCGGCGCGCTCCTTCAGCGCCGCTTCGATCTCGCGAATCGTCACCCAGCGCGGCGCGCGCACGGTGAGACCTTCGAGATGCACCTCCATGCCGATCGATCGCCGACGCGCGCGGACGAGCCGGTAAGGGATCGACTCGCCGTACAGGACGACCTGGCGGATCACGCCGTCGCGGACGCGTTCGTCGGCGTCGGGCTTGAGTCGCGCCGGGCGCCGGGAACGCGGCCTGTTGCTGACCGTCACCGCGGAACGCCGAGGCGGGCGACCTCGTCCTCGATCCACGCCTCGACCGCGTCGTTCAGCGCCGACAGGGTCATGCCTGCGGTCGCGATGGGCTTGCCGATCGACATCGTTATTGTTCCGGGCTTCTTGCCGAGGACTCCCTTCGGCCAAAGATAACCGGCGTTGTGCGCGATCGGCAAGATCGGTGCGGGCAGCGCCAGCGCGAGCCGCGCGCCGCCGGTCTTGTAGCGCGCCCGCGTGCCGGCGCGGATCCGCGTGCCCTCCGGATAGATGACGATCCAGAATCCCTGCGAAAAACGCGCGCGACCCTGCTCGACAATCTGATCCATCGCATCGCGGCCGGCCTTGCGGTCGATGGTGATCGGCGATGACAGCGCGAAGCCCCAGCCGAAGAACGGGATCTTCAGCAGTTCCTTCTTGGCGACGAACGCCAGCGGCGGGAAGTACAGATTCAGCGCCAGCGTCTCCCACGTCGAGCTGTGCTTGCACATGATCACGTGCGGCGTGGTCGGGATGTTCTCCGCGCCGATCACCTGCCAGCGCACGCCGCAGAGCGCGCGTGCCGCGTACAGGTTCACCTTGCACCAGCTGCGCGCGATCATGTACCGCGGCACTCGCGGCAGCCAGAACATCAGCAGGAAGGTGGCGGCGTAGAACGGGGTGACGACGAGCTGGAACAGCAGGAACAGGAGATTACGCAGCGCCCTCATTGGACTGCCCTCCGCGCTTTGCGCTGCGGGGCAATTCGCGCTTGGGGACGGCCCGGCGCGCTCATCGCGGGAATCACTCGCCGGCCAGCAACGCCGACACCGCGAAGGCGAGGTCGGGGAAGATCACCGTGTTCTTGGGGAAGTTGCCCTTGCGCAGCGTCTGCTCGCCCTTGCCGGTCAACACCAGCATCGGCTGCGCACCGACGGCGTCAGAGGCGACGAGGTCGCGCTCGCTGTCGCCGATGCTGGGCACGCCGGTCATCTCGACGCCGAAGCGGTGGCCGATCTCCTCGAGCATGCCCGGCTTCGGCTTGCGGCAATGACACTGCGAATCGGCTGTGTGCGGGCAGAAGAAGATCGCGTCCAGGCGCCCGCCGACCTGCGCCAGCGCCCTGTGCATCCGTTCATGGATCGCGTTCAGCGTGGCGATGTCGAGGAGGCCGCGGCCGACGCCGGACTGGTTGGTTGCGACGACGACGCGGAACCCGGCCTGGTTGAGCCGCGCGACGGCTTCGAGGCTACCGGGAATCGGCCGCCACTCGTCGGGCGCCTTGATGAACTGGTCGCTGTCGTGATTGATGACGCCGTCGCGATCGAGCACGATCAGCTTGACGGCGCGGGTCTCTCGGACCGCATCGGAGGCGAGCTGGACCATCCGCGGATTATCGCGTCAGAATCCTTCGCGCCGTACTTTTCACGCCGCGAGCTTCGAGATGTCGGCGACGCGGTTCATCGTCGCCGCAACGCCGCGCAACAGCGCGAGCCGGTTGGCGCGCACGTCCGGGTCGTCGGCCATGACCATCACGCCGTCGAAAAAGCGGTCGACGGCGGGCTTGGCGGCGGCGAGCGCCTTGAGCGCCGCCGTGTAATCGCCCTTCGCGCAGTGTTCGTCGACGACCGGCGTCAGGTGCTGGAACGCCTGCCACAAGTCGTGCTCGGCGCCGTCGGTGAGCCGGCCCCGGTCGACGGCGGGCGCGGCGTCCGATTCGGACTTGCGCAGGATGTTGACGATCCGCTTGTTGGCGGCAGCGAGCGCGTCGGCTTCGGGCAGCGCCTCGAACGCCTTCACGGCGGCGAGCTGCTCGGGCACGAGATCGATGCGCTCGGGCCGCTGTGCGAGCACCGCTTCCACCTGGTTGGCCGTATAGCCCTGGTCGCGCAGGTGGCCGCGCAAGCGCTCGTAGAGAAAGCTCGCGAGGTCCTCGGGGACGGGCTTGGTTGCCGGTACCTCGTTGAACGCCTGGAACGCGAGGCCCATCAACGCGGACAGCGGCAATGGCAGGCGCTTTTCGATGACGATCCGCAGGACGCCGATCGCCGCGCGGCGCAGCCCGAACGGGTCCTTGTCGCCCGTGGGCGCCTGCCCGATGCCGAACATCCCCGCCAGCGCTTCGAGCTTGTCGGCGAGCGCGACGCTCTGCGCGACGGGGCCGTCCGGCAATGCGTCGCCGGCAAAGCGCGGCGCGTAGTGCTGCGCGATCGCGTCGGCAACCGGCTGCGGCTCCTGGTCGTGCTGCGCGTAATAGCGGCCCATCGTTCCCTGCAATTCGGGAAACTCGCCGACCATGTCGGTGACGAGATCGGCCTTCGCGAGCAGCGCGGCGCGGTCGCACTGCTCGAGCGGCGCGCCGATCCTGGGACCGATGTTGCGGGCGAGAAAGCGCAGCCGCTCGACCCGCGCCGCCTGCGTGCCGAGCTTGTTGTGGTAGACGACGCTTGCGAGCTTCGCGATGCGCGCGGCGAGCGGCGTCTTGCGATCCTGGTCGTAGAAGAAGCGCGCGTCCGCGAGCCGCGCGCGCAGCACGCGTTCGTTGCCCTGGACGATCGCCGACGGGTCGCGCGTCTCGAGGTTCGACACGACGAGAAAGCGGTGCGTGAGCCGGCCCTCGCCGTCGGCGAGCGCGAAGTACTTCTGGTTCTGCTGCATGGTCAGGATCAGGCACTCGTGCGGCACGTCGAGGAAGGCGCGGTCGAACGTGCCGGCGTACACCACCGGCCATTCGACCAGCGAGGCCACCTCGTCGAGCAGCGCGTCGGGCATGATCACCTGGGCGCCCTCGGCATGGCGCTCGAGCTGGCGGACGATCTCCGCGCGGCGGCGCGCGAAATCCGGCATGACCTTGCCTTCCGCTTCGAGCGTCGGCGCGTACGCCTCTGCGGAGGCGATCTCGATGTCGCGGCGACCGAGGAAGCGATGGCCTCCCGTGATGCGCCCGGCAGCGAGGCCGAGCGCCGTCAACGGCACCACGTCTGCGCCGTGCAGCGCGAGCAGCGAGTGCGCGGGACGGACGAACTCGACGTCGTTGTAGTAGCCGCCGTCGCCGGCGTAGCGCATCACCTTGGGGATCGGCAGCTTGGCGAGCGCGCCGGCGAGCGCTTCGGCGAGTCCGCGCTCAAGCGGCGCGCCCTTGGCGAGCGAGCGCAGATAGACGTAGTCGGCCTTGCCGTCGGAGCCGACGTAGATGCGATCGGCGCCGTCGACGGCGTCGAGCGCCGGCGTCGCAAGATGCGCGCGGCCGAGCCCGGTGAGCTTTTTTACAAGCGCCTGCGAAACTTGGCCGCCCGCGTCGAGCGCGACCTTCGCCGGCATCAGCTTGTCGACGTTCTCGGCGTCGGGGGCAACGCTTCGCACCTGCGTGATCGCGACGGCGAGTCGCCGTGGCGTCGCGTAGGGCGTGATGGTCGCCGCTTCGTCGAGGAAGCCGCGGGTGCGCAATCCGCTCGCGACTCCGTCCGCGAACGCAGCGCCGAGCGCCTTCAGCGCCTTCGGCGGCAGCTCCTCGGTGAACAGCTCGATGACGAGAGTGGCGACGGCGCTCATGCGTGTGGGGCCGGCTTCAGCCGGCCGCGCCGCGTCGCCTCAGGCTGAAACATGACCCACAAGGTTGTCGCTGCGCTCATGCGGCCTTCACTCGATAGCGCTCGGGCAGCATCGGAAAGCCGAGCGCTTCGCGCGACTCGACGTACGCTTGCGCGACCAGCCGCGACAGCGTGCGGATGCGGCCGATGTACGCGGCGCGCTCGGTGACCGAGATCGCGCCGCGCGCGTCGAGCAGGTTGAACGTGTGCGCGGCCTTCAGGATCATCTCGTAGCCGGGCAGCGGCAGCTTCGCTTCGAGCAGGCGCTTCGCTTCGCCTTCGAAGAACGCGAACAGCTCGAAGAGCTTCGGCGCGTTCGATTGCTCGAAGTTGTACGTCGACTGCTCGACTTCGTTCTGGTGATAGACGTCGCCGTAGGTCAGCACGCGTTCCACGCCGTCTTCCTTCCACGTCGTCCACACGAGGTCGAACACGTTGTCCTTGCCCTGCAGGTACATCGCGAGACGCTCGAGGCCGTAGGTGATCTCGCCGGTGATCGGATTGCAGTCGAGGCCGCCGACCTGCTGGAAATACGTGAACTGCGTCACCTCCATGCCGTTCAGCCACACTTCCCAGCCCAGGCCCCATGCGCCGAGCGTCGGGTTCTCCCAGTCGTCCTCGACGAAGCGGACGTCGTTCTTCGTCGAGATCGAAGCCGAGGGCGTCGAGCGAGCCGAGGTAGAGGTCGAGGATGTCGGGCGGCGAAGGCTTCAGCACGACCTGGAACTGGTAGTAGTGCTGCATGCGGTTCGGATTCTCGCCGTAGCGGCCGTCCTTGGGACGGCGCGACGGCTGCACGTACGCGGCACGCCACGGCTCGGGACCGAGCGCGCGCAGAAACGTCGCGGTGTGCGATGTGCCCGCGCCCACTTCCATGTCGTAGGGCTGCAGCAGCGCGCAGCCCTGCCGATCCCAGTATTGCTGGAGCGCGAGAACGATCTGCTGGAACGTCTGCATCGAGGTCCGTGCGGATGACGCAAAGACGTTGATTTTACGGGATTGTCGAATCCCGCAACGCCGCTGCCGCGCCGCCGGAAGATTTCGGCCGGCGGTGTGTTGTCTTTCGGTCGCCGCTCGATCGGGCTGTGCTGACCTGCGGCCGCAACTTCAGATGCGCCGGCGTGCGCTCCACGCAGCCAGCGCGACGAGTGCGGCGGCCAGCGCCAGCGTGGGGCCATCACCGAAGCGCTGGTAGGGTGTGGCGCCCGTGCGCCCGTCGATCGTGATCTCCGAGGATGCCGCGCGTGAACCACGGCAGCTCGGCGACGACGCGGCCCGTCGTGCGCGATCGCCGACGTGATGCCGGTGTTGGTCGCGCGCAGCATCGGCCGCCCGGTCTCGAGCGCGCGCATCGCGGCGATCTGGTTGTGCTGGTAGGCGGCGATCGAGCGGCCGTACCACGCGTCGTTGGTCACGTTGACGAGCAGCGCCGCGGCGCGCGGCGCCGTCGATGAGCTCGCCGCCGAACGCGTCCTCGTAGCAGATGTTCACGGCCACGCGCCTGTCCGGCGACGGCGAACGGCGGTTGCTGCGCGGCCCCGGGCGTCTGGTCCGCGAGCGGGATCGCGAGCACGTTGCGGATGAACCAGCCGAACACCGGCTTGAGCGGGAATCGTCTCGCCGAACGGCACGAGGTGACGCTTGCGATAGAGCTGCAGGTCGCTCGTCGCCGAGCGCGACGACGCTGTTGTAGTAGCGCGGCTCGGTCGCTGCCCGGCGCGCGGCGCTTCCGCGGTGAACAGGCCGAGCAGCACGTCGCCGTCGCGCGCGCTCGCCGTGCGGATCAGGTGATGGATCACGGCGTCGGGCACTTCGTCGGAGAACATCGGGAACGCGCTTTCGGGCAGCACGACAGGCGGCCGCGGCTCGACTCGACCAGTTCGGCGTAGAGCGCGAACGTCTGTCTCGCGAAACTGCGGATCGAACTTGAGCGCCTGCGGCACGTTGCCCTGCACGAGCGACACCGCGAGCGGCTTGCCCTCGGGCGCGTCCATTCGATCCGTCCGGCGAGGCCGCCACCGACGAACAGCGCGACGGTGGCGGCGGCGGCGATGACCACGCACGCGGCACGAGCGCTCGGCAACGGCGTCGAACGCGAGCGCGACCATCGCCGCCGACGAGCGCCACCGCGAGGGAGACGAGGAACACGCCGCCCAGCGGCGCATAGCCGGCGAGCGCGCTGCCGGGCAGCTGCGCGTAGCCGACGGCGAGCCAGGGGAAGCCGGTGAAGATGTAGCCGCGCAGCCATTCGGCGAGTGTCCACGCGCCGCGCGGCGACGAGGGCGCGCGCGACGCTCGACGGCGGTGTCGCGCGCGCCGCGATGTCAGCCGGCGAGCGCGGGCCACAGCGCAAGAAGGCGCAACGAAGCCCGCGGTGCCCAGGAGCGCGACCACGGTGGGCATGCCGCCGAACGTCTCGAGCGCGATGTAGACCCACGACGCGCCGGCGCCGAACAGCCCGAGGCCGAATGCGAAGCCCATGCGCGGCGGCGGCGCGGCGGAGTGGCGCGTCTGCCACAGCGCGAACAGCACCGCGAGCGTGAGCGACCGGCAGCGAACGCGACGCCGAACGGCGCGAAGCCGAACACGGTCGCCGCGCCGCGCCGCGAGCGCGGCCAGCGCGCGCGCGAGCGCACCGGCCGCGCTCACCGCCGGGCCGTCGCCGCGAGGCTGCGCCCTCACCGGTCAGCGCTCGCGCGACGTGCGGCGCGCGTCGCGACGGCCGTCGCGCTGGCGCCACGCGCTCGACCTGCAGCGTGTGCAGCCGGCGGCTGTCGGCGCGCAGACGCGGAAGCGGAAGCCTCCGATGCGTCGTCGCTTCGCCGCGCTTCGGCAGCCGGCCGAACGCCTGCAGCACGAGGCCGCCGACGGTGTCGAATTCGTCGTCGGCGAAGTCGGTGCCGAAATGCGCGTTGAAGTCGGCGATCTCGGTCTGCGCCTTGACGCGGAAGCGGCCGTTGGCCTCGGCGATGATGTTGTCCTCGCTCTCGTCGAAGTCGTACTCGTCCTCGATGTCGCCGACGATCTGCTCCAGCACGTCCTCGATCGTGACGAGGCCCGACACGCCGCCGTATTCGTCGACGACGATCGCGATGTGGTTGCGGTTGGCGCGGAACTCGCGCAGCAGCACGTTGAGCCGCTTCGACTCCGGCACGAACACCGCGGGCCGCAGCGTGTCGCGGAGATCGAAGCTCGTCCGGATTCGCGTAGTAGTTCAGCAGCTCCTTCGCGAGCAGGATGCCGACGACGTCGTCCTTGCTCTCGCCGATCACCGGAAAGCGCGAGTGCTTGGTCTCGAGGACGAGCGGCAGGAACTCCGGCGGGTCGTCGTCGATCGACACGCAGTCCATCTGCGCGCGCGGGATCATGATGTCGCGCACCGTCATCTCGGACACCGGCAGCACGCCCTCGATCATCGACAGCGCGTCGGCGTCGAGCAGCTTGCGCTCGAACGCGCCGTGCAGCAGCTCGAGCAGCTCCTCGCGGTCCTCGGGCTCGCGCGTCAGGAACGCGGACAGCCGCTCGAGCAGCGTCGGCTTGCTCCGGCGTTTCGTCGGTGGTCGTCCATCGCGGTGCGCTCAGGCGTCGCGGCGCCGCGTACGGGTCGCGATAGCCCAGCCGGGCGAGGAGCGCCGTCTCCCGCGCTTCCATCCGCGCGCGCGTCGGCGCCGCGTTCGTGATCGTAGCCCTGCAGTGCAGCATGCCGTGGACGACGAGGTGCGCGCAGTGCGCCCGCAGCGTCTTGCCCTGCGCTCGTGCCTCGCCGCGCACGACCGGCGCGCACAGCACGATGTCGCCTGCGACGCGGGACGACATCATCGTACACGAACGTCGAGCACGTTGGTCGCGTAGTCCTTGCCGCGGTAGCGCGCGTTCAGCGTGCTGGCCCTCGCGCGCGCCGACGAAGCGCAGCGTGACGGCGAGCGTCGCGCTCCGCCGCGGCCAGCGCCCAGCGGCGCAGCGTCGCGCGGCGCGGCAGCGCGTCGGCGGCGACGTCGTATTGGACGGAGAGCGAAACGGTCGGCATCGGCACGGTCGCGTCCGGCTGAAGCCGGACCACAAAGGAGCCGACGTCAGTCGGTCTTCTTCGCGTCGTGACGCTCGTAGGCGTCGATGATCTTCTGCACCAGCGGATGGCGCACGACGTCGGCGCTGGTGAAGCGCGTGAACGCGATGCCGCGCACGCCGGCGAGCATGCGCTCGGCCTCGATCAGGCCGCTCTTCTGGCCGCGCGCGAGGTCGATCTGCGTGACGTCGCCGGTGATGACGGCCTTGGTGCCGAAGCCGATGCGCGTCAGGAACATCTTCATCTGCTCGGGCGTCGTGTTCTGCGCCTCGTCGAGGATGATGAACGAGTGGTTGAGCGTGCGCCCGCGCATGTAGGCGAGCGGCGCGATCTCGATCGTGCTGCGCTCGAACAGCTTCGCCGGCCTTGTCGAAGCCCATCAGGTCGTAGAGCGCGTCGTAGAGCGGGCGCAGGTACGGATCGACCTTCTGCGCGAGGTCGCCGGGCAGGAAGCCCAGCCGCTCGCCCGCCTCGACCGCCGGACGCACGAGCACGATGCCGCTTGACCGCGTCGCGCTCGAGCGCATCGACGGCGCACGCGACCGCGAGATAGGTCTTGCCGGTGCCCGCGGGCCCGATGCCGAACGTGATGTCGTGCGCCTGGATGTGCCTTCAGGTACGCGATCTGGTTCGGCGTGCGGCCGTGCAGGTCGGCGCGGCGCGTGCGCAGCAGCGGATCGCCGTCGCATCCTCCGCGAGCGGACGGCGCCGACGCCGCGCTGCGCGTCGCGATCTCGACCAGCCCGAGCTGGATGTCGTCGACCGACAGCGGCTTCTCGGCCGCGCGCGTAGAAGCGCTGCAGCGCCGCGGCCGCGCGCGCTGTCTGCGCGGGCGTGCCGGTCGAGCGTGAACGCTGCCGCCGCGATGCGCGATGGCGACGTCGAGCGCGGCCTCGATCTGCCGCAGGTTCGCGTCGAGCGGCCCGCACAGGTTCGCGAGCGCGCGATTGTCGAGCGGCGCGAGCGTCAGTCTTCGACGCGCGACGGGTTGAGCCATTGGATCCGATGTCAGCGCGACGGCGCGATGTACTCCGCGCCGCCATCATCGCCGACGCGCTCTCGCCGACCTCTGACCGATCCCTGGCATCAGATCGCCTGCCGCACCATCGGCGCCTTCAGTGCCTCGTCGAGCGTGTTGAGCGCTTCGGCGAGGTGCGCCGTCGTTTCCTTGCGAGAAGCCGCTGCGGTTCTGGGCGGCCGCGATGCTCGCGGCGCAGCGCGCGCGCCTTCTCGCGCTGCAGCGAGCGCGCGTCGGCGGGCATCGTCATGCTGACGGTCGCAGCAGCGACGCTGCGAGCCGCGCGAGGTGCTCGCGCTGCAGGTTGCGGCGCAGCGCGGTGATGTCGCGGCCGGACTCGAAGCTCGCTCCAGATCGAGTCGTGCAGCGTGTCGTAGAGCTCGGAGAGCGGCAGCGCCTGACTTGGGGTCGCTGACCTTCACTTCGCTGTCGAGGAGCCGCTGCGCGCACGGCGTCGCTCATGAGCACGTTCAGCACCTTGCGCTGCGTAGCGAGCACCTGCGTGTTGCAGCGAGTAATCGAAGCCGGGCGCGGACAGTCCGCTGTCGAAGATGTCGTTGCGGTCGAGGTAGTCGACCTGCATGCGGCGCAGGAACTCCGGCTTGAAGCGGAAGCTGTCGGCGGAGAACACGCCGTCGGCGATGAGCTTCAGCGCCTCGCGCTGCTTCGCGCGACGGCGACCGGCGTGAGCGGCGGCGCGCGGACTGCCGGCGGGTCGCGCAGCGTAGTAGACGCCGCCGATGTACTTCGCGACGTCGGTCGACGCGCCGGACATCGCGAGCAGGCCGCGCGTCGACGTGCGGCGGAGACGTCATAGGTCTCGCCCGGCTTCAGCGGCTTGCGTCTGCCAGCGCTCCCACAGCTCCTGCGAGAGCGCGAAGCGCCGCTGCGCGTACACGAGCGGATCGCCGCCGAGGTCGACCTGGCTCGCCTCGGGATCGATCGCCGAGCGATCGCGTCCTCGTCGGACGCGAACGCGAGCGCGGCCTCGCTGCCGCGCGCGGCGATCTTCGCGAGCTCGGCGCTTCTCCTGCTCGGGCGGAATCTCGCTTGTACGCGTACTCGATCGCCCAGTAGTCGTACGGCCCGAGCGTCGTCATCGATGTACGCGCCCTGCGGCTCGCCCTTCACCGCGATGTTGATCGGCGTTGTAGTCCATCACCGAGCCGGAGATGCCGTTGCGCGGCCGTGAACGCCGGGTCGTCGAGCTGCGCCAGCGTGTAGACCGTCGACGCGCGGAAGTTGTGGCGCAGGCCGAGCGTGTGGCCGACCTCGTGCATCACCACGTCTTTCAGCGTCGTCGAGCGAACCGCTCGGCCTCGGGGCTGTCGGGCTCGATCTCGCCGCGCGCCTCGAGGAGGTCGAGCGCGAAGCCCGACTCCTGCGCGCGCGTAGTCGGCGGCCTGGCACAGATACTCCGCGTGCTTCGTGATGCCGCGCACTGCGACAGGATCGGCGAATCTGCTCGACACGCTGGAAGCGGCGGTTGCGCAGCAGCACCGGGTCGATGCCGATGTCGGCGTCGAGGATCTCGCCGGTGCGCGGATCGACTGCGACGGGCCGATGCCGCCGAACGACGGCCGTGCGGTGGTCATCCAGCGGACCGACGCGTGGCGCGCGTCGAGCGTGTCGAAGTCGGCGTCGTCGGGCTGCATCTTCGACTGCGATCGCGTCCTTGAAGCCGATCCTCTCGAACGCCTTGTTCCATTCGAGGACTGCCGCGACGATCGTCGGCGCGGTACTTCTCCGGCACGTTGCGGTCGATCCAGAAGACGATCGGCTGCTTCGGCTCGGACAGCGCCGCGGCCGGATCCTTCTTCTCGAGGCGCCAGCGATTGACGTAGTTGACGCTTCGGCGACGAGCTTCGTGTCGTCGGCGAAGTCGAAGCGGCTCGACGGTGAAATAGCCCGACGCGCTCGTCGGCGAGCCGCGGGCGCATCGGCTCGTCGGGCAGCTTGGCGAAGTTGTAGTGTAGCCGAGGAACAGGCTGCGGATGTCGGGAAGGGTCGCCGGCGGCGGCGGGAACGGCGTCGGCCCGGGCGTCGATCGGCGGCTGGATCACCCGCGCCCAGCGAATAGTGCGCGTTGACGTCGAACGCGACCAGTCGGGCGTCGCGCGCGCCTTGGCGATCGACGAGTTGCGCGAGTCGAAGCTGTACGACTGCCGATACGACGCGCTCGAGAATGCCGTTGGCCGCCCGGGATGTCGGTCAAGAGCAGCGCGTTGAGCTTCGATCAGCACCGCCTTGCGCTCCGGATGCGGCTGGCTCGCCATCGGCACGGCTGCGAGCAGGCTGTCGGAGAATGCTTCGGCGACCGCGCGCGCCTGCGGCGTTGCCCTCGCTCGCGAAGTAGACGTGGTTCTTCGCGATCAGCTGCACGATGTTGCCGACGCGCTGGAACTCGACGATCTCGCTGTCGCCGCATCAGGCCGCCGTAGATGAACCTTCTCGCCGAGGCCGCGGCTCAGGTTCGCACGAGAAGAAGAACGGCGTGTCGAACTGGTCGGGCGCGATCTCGAGCCAGACCTTCTCGTCCTTCTGGTACACGCGGAACAGTCCCGGCGTCTCCTTCGCGTCCTTGATCACGTCGGCGAACGGCTTCTGTGACTGCGCGGCGGCGGCCGCGGCGGCGGCTGCAGCCGCTGCGCCGGCGGCGGCCGCAGGCGCGCCGGGCGGACGCGCTGCGCCGGGTGCGCTGGCAGCGGGCGCGGCGGCCGGCGCCGCGGCATCCTTCGTCGCGACGCTCGCGGCGGCGGCGGCCATGGCCGCGGTTTCGGTCGTTTTTGCGGTGTCAGCGCTACCGCGCGGGCAGCGTCGCACAGCCTGACATGGCGAGGGCGACGGCGATGGCCAGCATGGGTAGCCTGCGGGCCAGAGGGATGGATCTCATTCGGGACTCTCCGGAAAGCGTATCGCTCAGATCGCCGCGGCGGCCTGCGGTTCCCGCCGTTCGGCAGCGACGAACGTGCCGCGCAGCGAATGCGCCAGCGCGGCGGTGATGTCGACGTCGACGTAGCGGTGGACGAGCGCCGCGTCGCCGGCGAAATTGACGACGCGGTTGTTGTCGGTGCGGCCCTGCAGTTCGCCCGTGCCCTTGACGGCGCGGCCGGTGACCAGGACGCGCTGGCGCGTGCCCGACCATCGCCGCGCTGCTGCGCGCGGTACTGCGCGTCGACGCAGCGCCTGCAGGCGCGCGAGTCGCGCGTTGCTCGACATCGCGCGGGCACCTGATCGGCCATCTCGGCCGCCGGCGTGCCGGGGCGCGGGCTGTAGAGGAAGCTGAACGCGCCGTCGAAGCCGACGTCGTCGACCAGCTTCATCGTCTGCTCGAAGTCGGCGTCCGTCTCGCCGGGAAAGCCGACGATGAAGTCCGACGACAGCGAAAGGCCCGGCCGCGCGGCGCGCAAGCGGCGCACGATCGACTTGTATTCGAGCGCGGTGTAGCCGCGCTTCATCGCCGCCAGCACGCGATCGGAGCCCGACTGCACGGGCAGGTGGAGCTGCGACACGAGCTTGTCCATCGTCGCGTAGAGCGCCGATCAGCCGCGGCGTCATTTCCTTCGGATGCGACGTCGTGTAGCGGATGCGCTCGATGCCGGGGACCTCGGCGACGTGCTCGATCAGCGTCGCGAAGTCGGCGTAGCGCCGTCGCGCGGAGCCGGCGATCGGATCGTCGATGTTGCGGCCATGCTGCTACTGACGCGCCCGATAGGCGTTGACGTTCTGCCCGAGCAGCGTCACCTCCCGCACGCCCTGATCGGCGAGATCGGCGATTTCGGTCAGCACGTCGTCGAAGCGGCCGCGACACTTCCTCGCCGCGCGTGTACGGGACGACGCAGAACGTGCAGTACTTGCTGCATCCCTCCATGATCGAGACGAACGCCGTCGCGCCGTCCACCTGCGGCGGCGGCAGGTGGTCGAACTTCTCGATCTCGGGGAAGCTGATGTCGACCTGCGGGACGCCCGTCGCGCGCCGCGCGCGAATCAGCGCCGGCAGCCGATGCAGCGTCTGCGGGCCGAACACGACGTCGACGTACGGCGCGCGCTCGACGATCGCCGCGCCCTCCTGGCGACGCGACGCAGCCGCCGACGCCGATGATGAGATCGGGGCGCTGTGCCTTCAGCGCGCGCACGCGACCCAGGTCGTGGAACACGCGCTCCTGCGCCTTCTCGCGCACCGAGCAGGTGTTGAACAGGATCACGTCGGCGTCGTCCGGCGTCGACGTCAGCGCAAGACCGTCGGATTGCGCGAGCACGTCGGCCATGCGGTCCGAGTCGTACTCGTTCATCTGGCAGCCGAACGTGCGGATGTACAGCTTGCGGGTCAACTCGGTTCCCAAGTCAGTTCATCCAGCTCAGTTTCAGCTCAGTTTCCAAGTCCGTTTCCGAAGTGGAGCGCCAAGTCTTTGAAAGACCGACGATTATAGCAGCGCGCGGCGCCGCTCGCCCACGCTTTGGGCGATGCCCCGGCGAGGGCGCGACGAAGCACCGCCGGTTGGGACCGGATGCGGCAGGGGCCGATCGGGGCGCGCCTATAATCGGCGAGCGATGAGCAAGGCGTTCACCAACGAAGAAACCGAAGTCGACGACGATCCGGTCCCCGAGGCCGGTTCGCCATTGCCTGCCGGCAGCCGGAACTACATGACGCCCGGCGGATTCGCGCGCCTGCGCAGCGAGCTCGACGATCTGCTCGCGCGCGAGCGGCCCGAGCTCGTCGCGACGGTCGCGTGGGCGGCGGGCAACGGCGATCGCTCCGAGAACGGCGACTACATCTACGGCAAGAAGCGACTGCGGGAGATCGATCGGCGCATTCGCTTCCTGGTCCGGCGTCTCGACCTTGCCGAAGTCGTCGACCCGGCAGCGGCGCGCGACGACGACTCGGCCGATCAGGTGTTCTTCGGCGCGACCGTGCGGCTGCGCGACGCCGCAGGCGCGGCACGAACGATCAGCATCGTAGGCGTTGACGAGATCGACACCGGGCGCGGGTACATCAGCTGGGTGTCACCGATGGCGCGTGCGCTCATCAAGGCGCGCGAAGGCGACACGGTGACGGTGCGCACGCCGGGTGGCGCCGAAGACCTCGAGATCGTCGAGGTGCGCTACGCCGCGCTTGCAACCGGCGACGCGGCCGTACCGCGCTGACGAGCACGCGAGTCTCGGTTGACGCGCCGCGCGCGCGGCCCCTATAGTGGGCGCAATTGACCGCGCACCATGGACAACGAACTCGCCGCGCTCGAACACCGGCTCGCCACGCTGCTCGCGCACGCGCGGGCGCTGCGGGCGGCCAACGAGGCGCTGCGCAACGAGCTCGCGCAGGCGCACCAGCGCAACCGCGATCTCGCGCATCGCGTGCAGCAGGCCACCGCGCGCCTCGACGCGCTGCTCGCGCGCATTCCCGCCGAATGAGCGATGCTTCGACGAATGGTATGAGCGCGATGGGCCGCTCCCAAGCGCGAATTGGCCCGGAGCGCTACGCGCGGAGGGTAGTCCAATGACCCCGCCGAAGACGCCTGCATCCGCCGCCGCGACACCCACCGTCGACGTCAATATCCTGGGCCGCGTCTACAAGGTCGCGTGCGCCGACGGCGAGGAGCACGCGCTCAACGAAGCGGTCGTCTACCTCGACAAGCAGATGCGCGAGATCCGCGATCGCGGCAAGGTGACCGGCATCGATCGCATCGCCGTGATGGCGGCGCTCAACATCGCGAACGACTTGTTGCGCGAGCGCCGCACGCCGCGCGCGATGGTCGACGGCGCGGTTGACGGGGAGGCCGTGCGGCGTAGAATCCAGGCCATGCAGTCGGCGATCGAGCAGACGCTCGCCGGACAGGAAAAGCTGTTCTAGTTGCAAATCTGCAGTTCCAATCCCCTGCGGTGTTCGAGTCCGCCAAATACTCTTTGGACCAATGCTCTCGTAGCGAGGTTGCCAAGCCATATGCGAGCCGGTGTGCGCTTCCCACGCGGAAGTGCCTGATGGCTCCGGCAGGCGACCATTCTTGAACCCAGGTTCAGGATGACGGTGGGCACGGCACAGGCGGGGGACCCTCTTTGAACTTCTGGCTCATGAAATCGGAGCCGGAAGAGTTCTCGATCGACGACCTCATCCGCGCAAAGAACCAGACCACACCCTGGTTCGGCGTGCGCAACTACCAGGCGCGCAACTACATGCGCGACGGCATGACGGTCGGCGATCGCGCGTTCTTCTACCATTCGAGCTGTCCGGAGCCCGGCATCGCGGGCATCGTGGAAGTTTCGCGCGCGGCATATCCCGACACCACGCAGTTCGACCCGAAGAGTCCGTACTACGACGCCAAGTCGACGCGCGCCGCGCCGCGCTGGATGCACGTCGACGTGAAGCTGGTGAAGAAGATCCGCCTGGTCCCGTTGGCCGAGCTGCACGCGACGCGCGGGCTGGAGGACATGATCACGCTGCGGAAAGGCAATCGCCTGTCGATCACGCCGGTCACGCCGGCCGAGTGGAAGATCGTCGAGAAGCTCGCGGCAAGCGCTCCGCTAGGCGGGCGCTGAACTGCTTTCCCTGCCGTAGCCGAAGCGCACGCTTGCCGCGCCTCCTGCCGTCACCTGCACCGCGCAGTACTTGAACTCGGGAATCTTGCCGAACGGGTCCAGCACCGGATTGGTCAGGAGATTCGCCGCGGCTTCGTAATAGCAGAATGGAATGAAGATCGCCCCGCGCGGCGTGCCTTCGTCGGCGCGCGCGTAGAGCGCGACGCTGCCGCGCCGCGACGATACGGTGATGACGCCGCCCGGCTCGACGGCCAGCGCCGCGAGATCAGCCGGATTCACCGAAACCACCGGGCCGGGCTCGATTGCATCGAGCACTTCGGTGCGGCGCGTCATGCTGCCGGTGTGCCAGTGCTCGAGCTGGCGGCCGGTGATCAGCACGTAGGGATACTGCGTGTCCGGCTGCTCGTCCGCGGGGATGATCTGCGCAGGAACGAGCCGCGCGCGGCCGGTGGCGGTGGGGAAGGTCTCGGTGAACACGACGCGCTGGCCGGGATCGCCTTCCTTTTCGCACGGATAAGTGACGGCGTGCTCGCGCTCCAGCCGGTCCCAGGTGATGCCGGCGATCGACGGCATGGCCTTGCGCATCTCGTCGAACACTTCGCGGGGATGCGAGTAGGTCCAGTCGAGGCCGAGCGCACGCGCCATCGCGACGATGATCGCGAGGTCCTGCCGCGCCTCGCCCGGCGGCGGCAGCGCCTGCCGTCCGAGTTGGACGAGGCGGTCGGTGTTGGTGAACGTCCCGGTCTTCTCGGGAAACGCCGAGGCCGGCAGGATCACGTCGGCGAGATACGCCGTTTCCGTGAGGAAGATGTCCTGCACGACGAGCATCTCCAGCTCCGCGAGCGCCTGCCGTGCGTGCGAGACGTCGGGATCGGACATCGCGGGGTTCTCGCCCATGATGTACATGCCGCTGATCTCGCCGCGATGAATGGCATCCATGATCTCGACGACGGTAAGGCCCGGCTTGGGGTCCAGCGCGATGCCCCACAGCGCTTCGAAGCGCGCATGCGCGGCGCCGTTGTCGACGCGCTGGTAGTCGGGCAGCATCATCGGGATCAGGCCAGCGTCGGACGCGCCCTGCACGTTGTTCTGCCCGCGCAGCGGATGCAGGCCCGTGCCGGGACGCCCGACCTGCCCCGTGAGCATCGTGAGCGCGATCAGGCAGCGCGCGTTGTCGGTGCCGTGCACGTGCTGCGAAATGCCCATTCCCCAGAGGATCATCGAGCCCTTCGATCGCGCGAACAGCCGCGCGACCTCGCGAATCGTCGGCGCCGGAACGCCGCACAGCGGCGCCATCGCCTCGGGGCTGTACTTGGCGACATTCGCCGCCAGCGCCTCGTAGCCGCTCGTCCGATCTTCGATGAACGACGTCGCCGCGAGACCTTCCTCGACGATCGTGTGCATCATCGCGTTCAGGAGCGCGACATCGGTGTCGGGCTTGAACTGCAGGTAATGCGTCGCGTGGCGCGCGAGCTCCGAGCGCCGCGGGTCGGCGAGGATCAGCTTCGTGCCGTTCTTGACCGCGTTCTTGATCCACGTCGCGGCCACCGGATGATTGACGACGGGATTCGCGCCGATCAGCAGCACGACCTCGGCCTTCGTCACGTCCATCACCGGGTTCGACACCGCGCCCGAGCCGATGCCTTCGAGCAGCGCCGCGACGGACGACGCGTGGCACAGGCGCGTGCAGTGGTCGACGTTGTTCGTGCCGAACCCCGTGCGCACGAGCTTCTGGAACAGGTACGCCTCTTCGTTGCTGCCCTTGGCCGAGCCGAAGCCCGCGAGCGCCTTCGGCCCGCGGGTGTCGCGGATTTTCTTCAACGTGCCGCCGGCGAGTGCGAGCGCCTCGTCCCACGTCGCCTCGCGGAACACAGGTGACCAATCCGCCGGGTCCATCGTGAAGTCGGCGGACTTGGGCGCACCGGACCTGCGGATCAGCGGCTTCGTGAGCCGGTGCGGGTGCGCGACGTAGTCGTAACCGAAGCGTCCCTTGACGCATAGCCGCTCGTGGTTCGCGAGCCCGTCGCGTCCCTCGACGTGCACGATCTTGTCGTCATGCACGTGGTAGTTGAGCTGACAGCCCACGCCGCAGTACGGACACACCGACGGCACGATGCGGTCGATCGGGGTCAGATACGCATCCTTCGCCGGCGCGAGCGCGCCGGTGGGGCAGGCCTGCACGCACTCACCGCAGGCCACACAAGTCGACGCGCCCATCGGGTCGCCCATGTCGAACACGATGCTCGAATGTTCGCCGCGGAAGGCATAGCCGATGACGTCGTTCACCTGCTCCTCGCGGCACGCGCGCACGCAGCGCGTGCACTGGATGCATGCGTCGAGGTTGACCGCCATCGCCGGATGCGACACGTCGGCCGGGGGCTGCCTGCGCGGCGCGAAGCGCGGCGTGCCGATGCCGAGCTTCGCCTTCCACTGCGCGAGCTCGGAGTCCGGCTTGTAGACACGGTCCGGCACGTCGGACGCCAGCAGCTCGACGATCATCTTCTGCGCGTGGAGGGCGCGCGCGCTGCCGGTCTGCACGTCCATCCCCTGCGCCGGCGTGCGGCAGCACGACGGCGCCAGCACGCGCTCGCCCTTGATCTCGACCATGCACGAGCGGCAGTTGCCGTCGGGTCGCATGCCGGGCGAATAGCACAGGCGCGGGATCGACACGCCAAGGCGGTCCGCCACTTCGATGATCGTCTCGCCGGGCAGCGCTTCGGCGTCCGCGCCGTTCAGCCGGAAGGTGATCGCCTGCTGGGCGAGGTCGTGTTCGTGCGGGGCGTTCATCGTCGATAGGTCTACGCGAGCTCGTGCGGAAAATACTTGACGACGCAGCTGATCGGGTTCGGCGCTGCCTGGCCCAGACCGCAGATCGACGCATCGGCCATCGCCTGTGACAAATCAGCCAGCAGCGGCGTGTCCCACTGCGCACGCTCCATCAGCGCGACCGCCTTCGCCGTGCCGACGCGGCACGGCGTGCATTGCCCGCAGGATTCGTCGGCGAAGAATTTCATCAGGTTCACCGCGGCGTCGCGCGCGCGATCGCGCTCTGACAGGATGACGACGGCAGCGGAGCCGATGAAACAGCCGTGCGGCTGCAGCGTATCGAAGTCGAGCGGGATGTCGCCCATCGACGCCGGCAGGATGCCGCCCGACGCGCCGCCAGGCAAGTACCCGTAGAACGTGTGCCCGTCCAGCATGCCGCCGCAATGCTCGTCGATCAGCTCGCGCACGGTGATGCCGGCCGGCGCCAGATGCACGCCGGGCTTCTTCACGCGTCCCGACACCGAGAACGAGCGCAGCCCCTTGCGGCCGTGGCGTCCCTGGTCCGCGAACCAGTCCGGCCCTTTCTCCAGAATGTCGCGGATCCAGTAGAGCGTTTCCATGTTGTGCTCGAGCGTCGGCCGCCCGAACAGGCCGACCTGCGCGACGTACGGCGGGCGCAGCCGCGGCATGCCGCGCTTGCCTTCGATCGACTCGATCATCGCCGACTCTTCGCCGCAGATGTACGCGCCCGCGCCGCGGCGAAGCTCGATCGACGGCAACGCGCAGGGCGGATCGGCGATGAGTGCCGCGAGCTCGCGCGTGAGAATCGCGCGGCACGCCGCGTACTCGTCGCGCAGATAGATGTAGATGCGGTCGATGCCCACAACCCACGCGGCGATCAGCATGCCTTCGAGGAAGCGGTGCGGATCGCGCTCGAGGTAGTAGCGGTCCTTGAACGTGCCGGGCTCGCCTTCGTCGATGTTGACGGCCATCAGGCGCGGCGCCGGCTCCGCGCGCACGATCTTCCATTTGCGGCCGACGGGAAAGCCGGCGCCGCCCAGGCCGCGCAGCGCGGAGCTTTCGAGCGCGGCGATCGTCGCCTCGAGCGTGCGCTCGCCGCTCGCGCACGCCGCCAGCGTGCGGTAGCCACCCTCGGCGCGGTACTCGGCGAGGCCGGTGTAATCCGTGACCACGGCCTCGGTACGCCGAGTGCGCACCGCGTCCTCGATCTTCTGCGGCGTCGCGTGGTCGATCGTATGCCGTCCGACGACGGCGGCAGGTGCGTGCTCGCAACGGCCGATGCATGGCGCGCCGATCACGCGCACGTCGCCGCCTCGAGATTCGTCAACGCCGCGCGCAGCGCGTCGGCCCCCGCCATCTGGCACGACAGCGTCTCGCAGACGCGCACGGTGATCGGCGGCGGCGGCGTTTCGCCTTCCTTCACGACGTCGAAGTGGTGATAGAACGTCGCCACCTCGTAGACCTCCGTCTGCGCAAGGCGCATCTCCTGCGCCAGCGCTGCGAGGTGCGCCGCCGACAGCTGGCCGTAGGTGTCCTGGATCCGGTGCAGGTGTTCGATCAGGAGGTCGCGACGGCGTGGCGCCTCGCCGAGCAGCGAGCGCACGTCCGCGAGCGCGCGCGGATCGACGGCGCGCCCCTTCGGGCCGCTGCGCAGCTTGCGGCGGCCCGCAAGCCGCGAGATGTCGACGGCGACCGGCTCGCTCAATGCACGACCTCCGGCCCGGCGGGTGTATGCCTCCCCCCGATCGACGCTGCGCGCCGTCCGCCCCAAGGGGGGCGATTGTCTTGGGACGGCCCGGCGGCACTCATGACGCTCATTCGAGGAAGTCGCAATGCTTTTCGACGTACGCGGCGAGATCGAGCGAGTGCTGGCGCACCAGTCGCTCGGCAAGCTCGGTATCGCGTTTTTCCAGCGCCTCGATGATCCGCATGTGATCGACGATCGAGCGCGCCGCGCGGTCGCTCTGTGCAATCGTCATGCGGCGGATCGCGCGGACGTGCAGCAGCACGTTCTCGATCGTGCTGCCCATCAGATGCGAGCCGGAAAGCCGGATGATCGCCTGGTGGAAGGCGATGTTCGCGTCCGAGTATTCGTCGATGTGCTCACCCGGCGTCGAGTGATGAAACTCGTCGAACATCGTGCGCAGGCTGGCGATCTCCGCGTCCGATGCGTTGGTCGTGGCGAGCCGCGCAGCCATGCTCTCGATCGCCGCCCACATCTCGATCATCTCGACGATCTGCTTCTTGGTCTTGCGGACGATGAAGATGCCGCGGCGCGGCACCGTCCGCAGGAAGCCCTCTTGCTCGAGCAGGGTCATCGCTTCGCGGATCGGCGTGCGCGACACGCCAAGCGACTGCGACAGCTGGCGCTCGTCGAGGCGCAATTCCTCGTCGTGCGAGTAGATGTCGGCGTCGATGATCGCCTGCTTGAGCGCCGCGTAGGCCTGGTCGCGCAGCGAGAGGCTGGTGTTGATCGGCTGCAGGTTGAGCGCCGCCGGCGCGGCGCCTGCCGCGGGCGCTTCGGCGGACTTCGCTGGCCGGGCGTCCACCTCGTCCTCGGTCCCGCCTGAGGGCAGCTCGGATTGCAGGGCACCGGCGGTCATGGGCGTTCCTTCGCTCCGGGGCCACTCGCCGCTGTTCCCGCAAGGCTCGTGGTCCCGCCCTTCATCGTTTCAACTCACCGCGTTCGGGCATCCGCTGGTGTTCGGTATCTTATATACCAGAAACCAGCCGGGCGTCAGCGCTCGTGCAGGACCTTGCCCGTACGCGAATCGCAGTGCGGCAATCGCCAAAATGTTCTTTTGCTACGCAGCATTACGTTGTGCGGCGCAGCGACGAGAGGATCTGGCTCGCCGGACCCGCGTTGCCTTCATCATGCTCGTTGACGGTTGATGATATATCACATACCTTATCGCGAATATAAGAAAATGCCCGCGGACAGGAAGGCTGGCATCCGCGTTCGAAGGCGTCCGAAGTACCGCATTTCCGCCGCCCGGTGTATTCCACGGGCCGGCGCAAGACCGCAATGCCCGTGACCCGCAGCCCTCTCGGATGTCTACGAGAGCGCCGCTCGCGACGAATCTTCGCAGGGAGGACGTGATGGAAGACCTGGCCAGCAAATCCGCCGCCCGCCCGGCGAGCGCCACCGCCGACGACACGCTGAAGCACCGCGATGCCGGCGCGTCCGCCGAGGCCGCGGCCCCGCCCGCCGAGACCGACGGTTTTCGCCTCGTCATCGATGCGCTCAAGCTGAACGGCATCGATACTGTCTTCGGGCTGCCCGGCATCCCGATCACCGACCTCACGCGCAAGTTGCAAGCTGCCGGCATGCGCGTCATTTCGTTCCGCCACGAACAGAACGCCGGCTACGCCGCGTCGATCGCCGGATTCCTGACGCAGAAGCCGGGCATCTGCCTGACCGTGTCCGCGCCAGGCTTTCTCAATGGCCTGACGGCGCTCGCGCACGCGACGACCAACTGCTTTCCGATGATCCTCATCAGCGGTTCGAGCGAGCGCGAGGTCGTCGACCTGCTGCAGGGTGACTACGAAGAGATGGACCAGCTCGCGATCGCCAAGCCGCTCGCCAAGGCCGCGTTCCGCGTGCTGCACGCCGAGGACATCGGTGTCGGTGTCGCGCGCGCGATCCGCGCCGCGCTCTCCGGCCGCCCCGGCGGCGTCTATCTCGACCTGCCCGCGAAATTGTTTCCGCAGACGGTCGAGGCCGAGGCCGGCAGGAATTCGTTGATCAAGGTCGTCGATCCTGCGCCGCGCCAGATCCCGGCGCAGGACGCGGTGAAGCGCGCGCTCGATCTCCTCAAGACCGCGAAGCGCCCGCTGATCATCCTGGGCAAGGGCGCCGCCTACGCGCAGGCCGACGCCGACATCCGGACGCTGGTCGAGAAGACCGGCATTCCGTATCTGCCGATGTCGATGGCCAAGGGACTGCTGCCCGACACGCACGAGCAATCGGCATCCGCGGCGCGCTCGTATGTGCTGCCCGAAGCCGACGTCGTGATGCTGATCGGCGCACGGCTCAACTGGCTGCTCTCGCACGGCAAGGGCAAGACGTGGGGTGGCAAGTCTTCCAAGGACTGGGGCGGGCAGAAGTTCGTCCAGGTCGACATCTCGCCGCAGGAGGCGGACAGCAACGTTCGCATCGATGCGCCCGTCGTCGGCGACATCGCCTCGTGCGTCGCGGCGCTCAATGCCGGCATCGACGCAACTGAGGACCCGAGCTGGCCGAAGCCGCCGTCCGACTGGCTGTCCGCCATCGCCGAGCGCAAGAACAAGAATGTCGCCAAGATGGCCGAGACGCTGGCGAAGAACCCGTCGCCGATGAGCTTCCAGAGCGCGCTCAACGTCGTGCGCGACATCGTCAAGGCGAATCCCGATGCGGTGCTCGTCAACGAGGGCGCCAACGCGCTCGACTTCACGCGCTCGATCGTCGACATGTACAAGCCGCGCAAGCGCATCGACGTCGGCACGTGGGGAATCATGGGCATCGGGATGGGCTACTGCGTCGCCGCCGCCGTCGTGACCGGGCAGCAAGTGATCGCGGTCGAGGGCGACAGCGCGTTCGGTTTCTCCGGCATGGAAACCGAGACGATCTGCCGCTACAACCTGCCGGTGTGCGTCGTCATCATGAACAACAATGGCGTCTATCGCGGCGACGAAACGAACCCGACCGGTGGCAAGGATCCGTCGCCGCTGGTCTTCGTCAAGGACGCGCGTTACGAGAAGCTGATGGAAGCGTTCGGCGGCGTCGGCGCGCACGTGAAGACGCCGGACGAACTGCGCCGCGCGATGGAAGAGGCGATCCGCTCGCGGCGGCCGACGCTGATCAACGCCGTGATCGACGAGGGCGGCGGCACGGAGAGCGGCCGTATCACGAGCCTCAATCCCACGGCGAAGAAGAAGTAGCCGCGGGGCGACGAAGGCAACGAGACAGCGAACGAGGGAGATGAATGGGTAAGGCTCTGGATGGCGTGAAGATCCTGGACTTCACGCATGTGCAATCGGGTCCGACGTGCACGCAGCTTCTCGCATGGTTCGGCGCCGACGTGATCAAGGTCGAGCGCGCGGGCGAAGGCGACATCACGCGCGGGCAGCTGCGCGACATCCCCGACGTGGACAGCCTGTATTTCACGATGCTGAACCACAACAAGCGTTCGGTCACAATCGACGCCAAGAACCCGAAGGGCAAGGAAGTCCTCGAGACGCTGGTCAAGAAGTGCGACGTGCTGGTCGAGAACTTCGCGCCCGGCGCGCTCGACCGCATGGGCTTCACGTGGGAGCGCATCCAGGAATTGAATCCGCGGATGATCGTCGCGTCGGTGAAGGGCTTCGGCCCCGGCCCGTACGAGGACTGCAAGGTCTACGAGAATGTGGCGCAATGCGCCGGCGGCGCAGCCTCGACGACAGGCTTCGATGACGGCCCACCGCTGGTCACCGGCGCGCAGATCGGCGATTCGGGTACGGGGCTGCATCTGGCGCTCGGCATCGTCGCCGCGCTGTACCAGCGCAACACGAGCGGACGCGGCCAGCGCGTGCTCGCCGCGATGCAGGATGGCGTGCTCAATCTGTGCCGCGTGAAGCTGCGCGACCAGCAGCGGCTCGATCGGACGCAGGTGATGGAAGAGTATCCGCAGTATCCGAATGGCAAGTTCGGCGACGCGGTGCCGCGTGCCGGCAATGCGTCGGGCGGCGGCCAGCCGGGCTGGATCCTGAAGTGCAAGGGTTGGGAGACGGACCCGAACGCGTACATCTACTTCATCACGCAGGCGCCGGTCTGGAAGGACATCTGCAAAGTGATCGGCCGCGAGGAATGGCTGACCGATCCGCGCTACGCCACGCCGAAGGCGCGGTTGCCGCACCTGATGGAGATCTTCGGCGAAATCGAGAAGTGGACGATGACGAAGACGAAGTTCGAGGCGATGGATCTGCTGAACGAGCACGACATACCCTGCGGACCGATCCTCTCCATGAAGGAGATCGCCGAAGAGCCGTCGCTGCGCAAGACCGGCACCGTGGTCGAGGTCGATCACCCGAAACGCGGCAAGTACCTCACGGTCGGCAACCCGATCAAGATGTCGGACAGCCCTACCGATGTCGTGCGTTCACCGCTGCTGGGCGAGCACACCGACGAAGTGCTGGCGGAGCTCGGCTATTCGAAGGATCAGGTCGCTGCGCTGCGCACCGCGGGCGCGATCTAGCACAACAAGGAACGAACCAATGGCGCATGACAAGACGGCGGTCCGCACGATTCTCGACAAGGTCAAGGCCGACGGCCGCACGTCGCTGACGGCGCCCGAAGGCAAGCTCGTCTGCGACGCGTACGGCATCGCGGTGCCGAAGGAAGGCGTCGCGACGAGCGCGGCGGATGCGGTGAAGCTCGCCAATGGCATGGGCTTCCCGGTCGTGCTGAAGATCGTCTCGCCGGAGATCCTGCACAAGACGGAAGCGGGCGGCGTGCTGGTCGGCGTGCGGTCGGCTGCGGACGTTGAAGCGGGCTTCGCGACGATCATGGCCAACGCGAAGAAGTACGACGCCAAGGCGAACCTGATGGGCGTCCAGGTGCAGCAGATGCTGATGGGCGGCCAGGAGGTCATCGTCGGCGCCGTCACCGATCCGTCGTTCGGCAAGCTCGTCGCGTTCGGTCTTGGAGGCGTGCTCGTCGAGGTGCTGAAGGACATCACGTTCCGGCTGGCGCCCGCGACGAAGGACGACGCGCTGTCGATGCTCGACGGTGTGGCCGCAGCGGAAATCCTGAAGGGCGTGCGCGGGTCCGACCCGGCGAACCGCGATGCGCTCGCCGCGATCATCGTCAACGTGTCGCAGCTGATCTCCGACTTTCCCGAGATCAGCGAGATGGACCTGAACCCGGTGTTCGCCACCAAGAGCGGCGCCATTGCCGCCGACGTGCGCATCGTCACCGACTGGAACCCGGCGCCGGCGCGTTACCGGCCGCCGCACGACGAGATCGTGAAGTCGATGAACCGCATCATGAAGCCCGATGCGGTCGCGGTGATCGGCGCGTCGTCCGAGGACGGCAAGATCGGCAATTCGGTGATGAAGAACCTGATCAACGGTGGCTACCAGGGCGAGATCTATCCGATCAATCCCTCTGCCACGGAGATCATGGGCCGCAAGGCATACAAGAGCGTCAAGGACGTGCCGGGCGTGATCGACGTCGCGGTGTTCGC
This sequence comes from uncultured beta proteobacterium, assembly GCA_963851465.1. Lineage (GTDB taxonomy): Bacteria > Pseudomonadota > Gammaproteobacteria > Burkholderiales > Casimicrobiaceae > VBCG01. Next base: position 834,532 of record CAWKPJ010000009.1, on the reverse strand, counting down.
GATTCCCGCGAAGTTCGTCGCCGCGGCGCTGATCGAAGTCGGCGAGAAGGGCATCCCCGGCGCGGTGCTGATTCCGTCGGGCTTCGCCGAAACGGGCAACGTCGCGGGCCAGACCGAAATCCAGGAGATCGGCCGCAAGTACAACGTGCGGCTGATGGGCCCGAACATCTACGGCTTCTACTACACGTGGAAGAACCTCTGCGCGACGTTCTGCACGGCGTACGACGTCAAGGGTCACGCCGCGCTGTCGTCGCAGTCGGGCGGCATCGGCATGGCGATCATCGGCTTCTCGCGCTCGGCGAAGATGGGCGTGTCGGCGATCGTGGGCCTCGGCAACAAGAGCGACATCGACGAGGACGACCTTCTCACGTTCTTCGAGCAGGACGACAACACGCACATCATCGCGCAGCACTGCGAGGACCTGAAGGACGGCCGCGCGTTCGCCGAAGTCGCGAAGCGCGTGTCGAAGAAGAAGCCGGTGGTCGTGCTGAAGGCCGGACGCACGGCGATGGGCGCGCGCGCGGCGAGCTCGCACACCGGCGCGCTCGCCGGCAACGACAAGATCTACGAGGACGTGCTGAAGCAGTCGGGCGTGATCCGCGCGCGCAGCCTGCGCGATCTGCTGGAGTTCGCGCGCGCGATTCCGGTGCTGCCCACGCCCAAGGGCGAGAACGTCGTCATCATCACCGGGGCCGGCGGGTCAGGGGTGCTGCTGTCCGACGCGGTGGTCGACAACGACCTCAAGCTGATGGCGATGCCGCCGGACCTCGACGCCGCGTTCCGCAAGTTCATCCCGCCGTTCGGCGCCGCGGGCAACCCGGTCGACATCACCGGCGGCGAGCCGCCGAAGACCTACCAGAACACGATCCGCCTCGGGCTCGAGGATCCGCGCATTCATTCGTTGATCCTGGGTTACTGGCACACGATCATCACGCCGCCGATGGTGTTCGCGAAGCTCGTCGCCGAAGTCGTCGAGGAGTTCAAGGCGAAAGGCATTTCCAAGCCGGTGGTTGCGTCGCTCGCGGGCGACGTGCAGGTGGAGGAGGCCGCCGAGTACCTGTTCGATCACGGGATTCCCGCGTATCCGTATTCGACGGAAATGCCCGTGGCGGTGCTCGGCGCGAAGTACAAATGGGCGCGCGGCGCGGGACTGATCTGAACCAGATCCGCGCGCGACGATCCAACAGACCGCATGAACAGGCAACACCGCTGAAGACGGCGTGAGCGCGGTCCGCGGGCAAAACCTGCCGCCGCGGATGAACTACGAGTAGTCGTCCACTTTAGGAGGAGTCATGTCACAGAACGTGAGCAGTCGTGCGCTGGCGATGGGTTGTGCGCTGGGCGCCATTGCCGGCGCTGCCCCGATGGCCGCGCAGGCCGCGTGGGAGCCCACCAAACCGGTCGAGTTCGTCGTTCCCGCGGGAACGGGTGGCGGCGCCGACCAGATGGCCCGTTTCATTCAGGGCGTCGTCGCCAAGAACAACCTGATGAAGCAGCCGCTGATCGTCGTCAACAAGTCGGGCGGCGCGGGCGCGGAGGGCTTTCTCGAGGTCAAGGGCGCGCAGGGCGATCCGCACAAGATCATCATCACGCTGTCCAACCTGTTCACGACGCCGCTCGCGACGGGCGTGCCGTTCAACTGGAAGGACCTGACGCCGGTCGCGATGCTGGCGCTCGACGAGTTCGTGCTCTGGGTGCACGCGGAAACGCCGTACAAGACCGCCGGCGACTACCTGAACGCGGTCAAGGCCGGCGCGGCCAGCCAGTTCAAGATGGCGCGGCACCGGCTCGAAGCAGGAAGACCAGATCATCACGGTCGCGCTCGAGAAGAAGGCCGGCAAGAAGATGACGTACGTGCCGTACAAGGGCGGCGGCGAAGTCGCGGTGCAGCTCGTCGGCAAGCACGTCGATTCCAGCGTCAACAATCCGATCGAGGCGGTCGCGCACTGGCGCTCCGGCGCGCTGCGGCCGCTGTGCGTGTTCGACAGCAAGCCGATGCCCTACACGGCGAAGGTCACGGCGACGCAATCGTGGCAGGACGTTCCGACCTGCAAGTCGCAGGGCGTCGACGTCGAGTACCTGATGCTGCGCGGCATCTTCATGCCGCCGGGCGTGACGCAGGAACAGGTCGACTTCTACGTCGACCTGTTCAAGAAGGTGCGCGAGACGCCCGAGTGGAAGAAGTTCGCCGAGGACGCCGCGTTCAACAAGACGTTCATGACGGGCAAGCAGTACGCCGACTGGGTCGCGAACGCCGAGAACGAGCACAAGGTGCTGATGCAGGAAGCCGGCTTCATCGCCAAGTAAAGAGAAGCGATGAGCACACCAGGGAGGGAAGGCGGCGGCGTCGTCGAGACGCGCTGGGTCGAGCTCGTCGTCGCGCTGCTGGTCGTCGCCGGCGGTTCCGTCGTCGTCATGGACGCCTTGCGCGTCGGCATCGCGTGGGGCGACGACGGGCCGAAGGCGGGCTATTTTCCGTTCTTCATCGGCTGCATCCTGATCCTGACGGCCGGGTGGATCGCGGCGAAGACCGTCTGGGCATGGGGCAAGCTCGCCAGCTCGGTCTTCGTCACGCACGCCGAGTTGCGGCCGGTCTTCTCGATGCTGCTGCCGACGATCGCCTTCGTCGTCGCGATCTGGTTCCTCGGCATCTACGTGTCGTCGGCGATCTACATCGCCGCCTTCATGATCTGGCAGGGCAAGTTCAAGTGGCCGATCACGCTCGGCACGAGCCTCGGCGTGCCGATCGCGCTGTTCCTGCTGTTCGAAGTGTGGTTCCTGGTGCCGTTGCCCAAGGGACCGTTCGAAAAGCTCATCGGCTATTGACGGTTCCGTTCGCCGAGAACCGCAGGAAAGGTCGCCAGTGCTCGAGGATATCGGCAATCTGATGCACGGGTTCGCGGTCGCGCTGACCTGGAAGAACCTGCTGTTCATGCTCGTCGGCATCCTCCTGGGGGTGCTGATCGGCGTGCTGCCGGGACTGGGCGGCGCCAACGGCGTCGCGATCCTGCTGCCGCTGACGTTCACGATGTCGCCGACGTCCGCGATCATCATGCTGTCGTGCATTTACTGGGGGGCGCTGTTCGGCGGCGCGATCACGTCGATCCTGTTCAACATACCGGGCGAGCCATGGTCGGTCGCGACCACGTTCGACGGCTACCCGATGGCGCAGCAGGGCCGCGCGGGCGAGGCGATGACCGCGGCGTTCACCTCGTCGTTCGTCGGTGCGCTGTTCGCCGTGATCCTGATCACGTTCCTGGCGCCGCTGGTGGCGAAATTCGCGCTCAAGTTCGGTCCCCCCGAGTTCTTCGCGGTGCAGTTCCTCACGTTCTGCAGCTTCGTCGGCATGGGCCGCGAGCCGCCGGCCAAGACGCTCGTTTCGATGATGGTCGGCTTCGCGCTTGCCGCAGTCGGACTCGACACCGTGACCGGCACGCTTCGCATGACCTTCGGCCAGACGCAGCTGCTGCAGGGCTTCGACTTCCTCGTGGCGGTGATCGGCCTCTTCGGCCTCGGCGAGATCCTGCTGACGATGGAGGAAGGCCTCGCGTTCAAGGGCACCAAGGCGAAGATCGACCCGAAGGTCGTCTGGACCACGTGGAAGAAGCTGCCGAAGTACTGGATGACCTCGCTGCGCGCTTGCCTGATCGGCTGCTGGATGGGCATCACGCCGGGCGGCGCCACGCCGGCGTCGTTCATGAGCTACGGGATGGCGAAGCGCTTCTCGAAGACCGGCGACAAGTTCGGCGAAGGCCAGATCGAAGGCGTGGTCGCGCCGGAGACCGCGGCGCACGCCGCGGGCACCAGCGCGCTGCTGCCGATGCTGACGCTCGGCATTCCGGGCTCGCCGACGGCCGCGGTGCTGCTCGGCGGCCTGCTGATCTGGGGCCTGCAGCCGGGGCCGCTGCTGTTCGTCGAGAAGCCGGACTTCGTCTGGGGGCTGATCGCCAGCATGTACCTCGGCAACATCGTCGGGCTGATCATCGTGCTGACGACCGTGCCGTTCTGGGCGGCGATCCTGCGCATCCCGTTCGCGATCATCGCGCCGGTGATCGTCGTCATCTGCGCGATCGGCGCGTATACGGTCCACAACAAGATGTTCGACGTCGGCGATGATGGTCGTGTTCGGCGTCGTCGGTTACCTGTTCAAGAAGCTCAAGTACCCGCTCGCGCCGCTGGTGCTTGCGCTGGTGCTGGGCGACATGGCGGAGACGGCGTTCCGCCAGTCGATGCTGCTGTCCGGCGGCAAAGTCGGCATTTTCTTCAGCAACGGGCTGGTGGGCTCGATCATGGCGCTCGCGCTGGTCATCCTGTGCTGGCCGCTGATCGGCAAGGTGAAGTCGTGGCTGCGCAGGCGGGAGAGCGCAGCGCACGCGACGTGATCGGCGGTGCGTAGACCGGCGGTGCGCGCGGACTAGCGGGCGCCGCTCTCCGCGAACTCAGGCGCGGCCGATCACGCGGCCGCGTACTTCTCGCGCAGGACATTCTTCTGCACTTTGCCCATCGCGTTGCGCGGCAGGTCGTCGCAGAAGTGCACGCGCTTCGGGACCTTGAACGTGGCGATGTCGAGCTTCAGCGCCGCGATGATCTCGTGCTCCGTCAGACCGTGTCCCGGCTGCGCGACGACGACCGCGGTCACCGCTTCGCCGAAGTCGGGATCGGGCACGCCGATGACCGCCGATTCGACCACGCCCGGCATCGCGTCGATGCGCTCCTCGATCTCCAGCGGATAGACGTTGAGGCCGCCGGTGATGATCATGTCCTTCGCGCGGCCGACGAGCTTGAGGTAGCCCTTGCCCTCGCCGCCCGACGCCCAGGTGCCGACGTCGCCGGTGCGAAACCAGCCGTCGGGCGTGAATTCCTCGCGCGTCTTTTCCGGCATGCGCCAATAGCCGGCGAACACGTTCGGCCCCTTCACTTCGACGCTGCCGACCGCACCCGGCGCGCACGGCGCAGCCTGCGCGATCGACGACGCGCACCGAGACGCCGGGCAGCGGCAGTCCCACCGTGCCGCCGACACGCGAGCCGGCCAGCGGATTCGATGTGAGCATGCCGGTCTCGGTCATGCCGTAGCGCTCGAGAATCGTATGGCCGGTGCGCGCGCGAAACGCGTCGAACGTCTCGGGCAGCAGCGGCGCGGAGCCGGACACGAACAGGCGCACGGTGCGGCAGGACTCGCGCGTGAACGCGGGCGCGGCGAGAAGCCGCGTGTAGAACGTCGGCACGCCCATCATCACCGTCGCGCGCGGCAGTGCTTCGAGCACCGCGCCGACCTCGAACTTCGGCAGCCACAGCATGCGTGCACCCGACAGCAGCGCACAGTGCAGCGCGACGAACAGGCCGTGCACGTGATAGATCGGCAGCGCGTGCAGCAGCGTGTCGCCGCGGGTGAAGCCCCAGCTGTCGACCAGCACCGCGGCGTTCGACGCGAGATTGCGGTGCGTCAGCATCGCGCCCTTGGAGCGCCCGGTCGTTCCCGACGTGTAGAGGATCGCCGCGAGATCGTCGGGCCTGGACACCGAGTTGCGGAAGTCCGCGGCCTCGTCGCGCGCCCGGTCGACGAGCTCGCCGCCGTTGGCGTCCAGCGTGAGCACCGTCGCGTTGCCGGCGAGCGTCGCGATCACGCCGAGGCGCTCGGGCCCGCAGACGATCACCCGCGGCGACGCATCGGCGAAGAAGTACGCGAGCTCCGACTTCTGGTAGCCGATGTTGAGCGGAAGGTAGACGAGGCCCGCGCGCAGGCACGCGAGGTAGAGCGCAACCACCTGCCAGTGCTTGTCGACCTGGACGGCAACGCGATCCCCGGGCTTGCAGCCCGCACCGGTCAGCGCGTTGGCGATCTGCGCCGACAGCGTCGCGAGATCGTCGAAGTGCACGACCGGCCCGCCGGGGACCAGCAGGCACGGCTCCTCCGCCGCGCCCGCGAAGTGACTCTCGATCAGCGTGTACAGGTTGGCGTTCATCGCAAGGCGGCGCATGCCGTTGGGTCCGATCGTCGCGCCGCGAGAGCGCAGCCCGATGTACGCTTGCGGCCGGATTATTCCACATGCGACCCGATAACGCCGGCAAGACACCTCCCCGAACTGCTCGCGCTCGATGCTTCGCTGCGACAATAACGGCATGACCCGCGTCGCGCTCGTCGTCTGGCTCGCTTTCGCCTCTGCGGTCGCCGCCGCCGCGGCAACACCGGACTACGCGCGGGAGGCGCGGTGGGCGAGCGAAGTGGTGCCGCAGATCGTCGCCGGCGACGCGGTGTGGCTGGCGCCCCCGGATCGACCGCGCGTGCTGGCGATCTTCACCGAACCTGCGGGCGTCCCGAAGGGCGCCGTCATCGTCGTCCACGGGCTCGGCGTGCATCCGGACTGGAACCTGATCGGCGACCTGCGCACCAAGCTTGCCGATCGCGGCTATGCGACGCTCGCCGTACAGATGCCGGTGCTCGCGGCGGACGCGCCGCGCGATGCTTATCGCGATCTGTTCGACGATGCCGGCACCCGCATCACCGCGGCGCTCGCGTGGCTTCGTGCGAAAGGCTTCGCGAACGTGGCGATCGTGTCGCACAGCATGGGCGCATCGATGACCGACGCGTTTCTCGCACGCGGTGACGCGACGGCGATCGTGGCATGGGCACCGGTCGGCATGCTCGTCGCTTTCACCAAGCCGCCGCGGATGCCGGTGCTCGACGTCGTGGCCGAGCGCGATTTCCCGGAGGCGCTCGCCGCGGCGAAGTCGCGCGCCTCGGCGCTGCCGCGCGACGCGTGCTCGAAGAGTGTGTCGATCGCGGGAACCGATCACTACATGGACGGCGCGACGACGCCGCTCGCCGAGGCGATTCGCGGGTTCCTCGATCGCGTCTTCGCCGGCACATGCGGGGGTGCCGCGCCGCGGTGACGCGCGGCGCCGGGCAACGACCCGCGCGTCGGCTTGACCCGACCCGGCCGCCGATTCACAATCGATCGTAGAAGATCAAGGCAGCGCGCGGCTTCGTCGCCAAGAGCGTTGCGCCCATCGTCACCAGGAGGAATGCCATGTCTGCCATTCAAGCGGGGCGCATCGGTGCGCTCGTCTTCTCCGCCGCATTCACCATTTCCGCCGCAGCGCAGCAGGTGACCATGATGACCGGCCCGCAGGGCGGGTCGTGGATCCCGCTGGGCGGCGCACTCAAGAACATGTGGGAGGCCGCCGTTCCCGGGCCTGCAGATCCAGCAGCAGCCGGGCGCGGGCATCGCCAACGTGCGCGGCATCGACGAGGGCAAGGCGCAGATCGGCTTCGGCAACTCGTCGACGACCGTCGACGGCGTCGAGGGGCGGGCGCCGTATCCGAAGAAGACCACCAAGGTATGCCAGGTGGCGAATCTCTATCCGCAGTACTTCCAGGTCGTCGCGCTTGCCGACGCGAAGGTGAGTTCGTTCGCCGACCTCAAGGGCAAGACGCTGGTCACGCAATCGAAGGGCAACACCGGCCGAGCTCCTGACCGGCGAGATCCTGAAGCTCAACGGCATGACCTACGCGTCGCTCGGCAAGGTGAACTTCCAGGCGTCGTACACCGACGCGGTCGACATGATGAAGGACGGCCACGTGCAGGTGTTCACGCTCGGCACGACGGCGCCGGCGTCGGCGGTGATGGATCTCGCCAGCGCGCGCGACGTGCAGATGGTCCCGGTCGACGACAAGACGATGGCCGAGCTGAAGAAGGAGAATCCGGGCTACAACAAGCTGATGATCAAGGCCGGCACGTATCCGAAGCAGGACAAGGACGTGGCCGCGATCGGCTACATGACGCACATCGTCGTCGCCTGCGACCTGCCCGAGGACGTCGTCTACAAGATGACCAAGGCGATGGCGACCAACGTCAACGACATGGCGGCGGTGGTCAAGCCGATCGCCGGGCTGACGGCGAAGGACATGGCGGTCGACATCGGCGTGCCGTTCCACAAGGGCGCGGCGAAGTACTACAAGGAAGTGGGCGCGATGTAGCGCATGAAATGCGGTTGCGTTGACTCGGCGGGGCGGCAGCAAGGCCGCCCCGTTTTCCGTCCGGCTTCGATCATCGCTGCGGGAACCGACTCGTGTCCGAAGCTGACCACGCCCGTCGTCGTTTCCGAGGAAGCCGCAGCCGACGACGCCCGAGAGCGCGTTCCTGCGCCGGCTGGTCCAGGCCGTCGCGGTGGCGATGTCGCTGTACCACATGTACGTCGCGGGATTCGGCCCGCCCGAAGCGATCATCTTCCGCGGCACGCACCTGCTGTTCGCGATGACGCTGGTCTTCCTGCTGTACCCGACGCGCCCCGGAAAGCCGGCGTGGCGCACGCTCGACATGCTGCTGCTGGCGCTGGGCTTCGGCTTCGTGCTGCACATCTTTCTCAACTACGAATACTTCATCAACCGCATCATCTACATCGACGACCTGACGTGGTCGGACAGGTTCTACGCGGTGGCCGCGGTGGTCATCGTGCTCGAGGCGACGCGGCGCGTGCTCGGGCTGGCGCTGCCGCTCACCGCGATCGTGTTCCTGGTCTACGCGATCGGCTTCACCCGCGTGACGCCCGACGTGCTGATGGAGCAGCTGTACCTGTCGACCGAGGGCATCTTCGGCTCGACGCTCGGCGTGTCGGCGAGCTACGTGATGCTGTTCGTGCTGTTCGGCGCGTTCATGGAGAAAAGCGGCACCGGCCAGCTGTTCATGGACTTCGCGATGTCGATCACCGGGCATCAGGCGGGCGGGCCCGGCAAGGTCGCCGTCGTGTCGTCGAGCCTGTTCGGCACGGTGTCCGGCAGCGCGGTCGCCAACGTGATGGTCGACGGGCCGATCACGATTCCGCTGATGAAGCGCACCGGCTTCCGGCCGCCGTTCGCCGCCGCGGTCGAGGCGGTGGCGTCGACCGGCGGGCAGATCATGCCGCCGGTGATGGGCGCCGCGGCGTTCGTGATGGCCGAGTTCCTCGTCGTGCCGTACGCGCAGGTCGCGCTGTGGGCCGCGATGCCGGCGCTGCTGTACTACGTCGCCGTGTTCTTCGCCGTGCATTTCGAGGCGAAGCGCTACCACCTGGCCGGCGTGCCGCGCTCGGAGCTGCCGCGCTTCCTGACGGTGATGGCCGTGCGCGGCCACCTGTTCATCCCGATCTTCGTCGTGCTGGGCGGGCTGATCCTCGGCTATTCGGCGCCGCGCTGCGCGCTGGCCGGCGCGCTGTCCTGCATCCCGGTCGCGCTGCTGCGCGCGACGCACGCGCGCGGGCATCGGCTGGCGCAACGTGCTCGATGCGCTGGTCGAAGGCGCGCGCAACACGCTGGCCGTCGCGATGGCCTGCGCGTGCGCGGGCATCGTGATCGGCTGCGTGACGATCACCGGCCTCGGCATCGTGTTCACGCAGTTCGTCATCGCGCTGTCGCAGAACTCGCTGGCGGCGGCGCTGGTGCTGACCGCGCTGGCGGGGATCGTCCTCGGCATGGGCATTCCGACGACGCCCGCCGTACATCGTCATGGTGTCGCTGCTGGTGCCCGCGGTGATCAAGCTCGGCGCCATCCCGCCGGCGGCGCACATGTTCGCGTTCTACTTCGCGATCCTGTCGGCGATCACGCCGCCGGTGGCGCTGGCGGTGTTCGCGGCGGCGAGCCTCGCGAAGGCGAACATCTGGAGCACCGGCTGGGAGGCGGTGCGGCTGGCGGCGCCGGCGTACATCATCCCGTTCATGTTCATCTACGAGCCGTCGCTGATGCTGATCGGCGACTGCGTTCACCAGCGTCACCTCGTCGATCACCGCGGTCGTCGGCGTGATCTGCCTCGCGGCCGGACTGCAGGGCTACCTGCTGCGCGAAGCGCAATGGTGGGAGCGCGCCGCGCTGCTGGCCGCGGCGATCCTGCTGATCAAGCCGGGTTACATCACCGACGCGATCGGCTTCGTTCTGCTCGCCTCGGTGCTGGTGGCGCAGAAGCTGGCGATGCGCGCCGGCGATCGCCGCGCATGAAAAACGGGGCGGCCTGAGCCGCCCCGTTCGAATCCTGCAACGACGCGGCTAGTTTCCGAGGTGATCGTCGTCCAGGTCATCCACGGGATTCGCCACGTAGCCGTCGACGATCGCTTCGCCCTGGTTGCCGGGGTTCGGTCGCTCGCCGTTGGCGGGAATCACGAGGACATCGGCCAGGTCGGGGTCGAACGCCGAGAGGGTCTTGTCCAAGGCGAGTTGCTCGACGATGGACATGGAGGCGTGATAGCCGATCTTCTGGATGTAGCCCACCCGATTTGGTGCCGATCCCGCCGCGCAACTCGAGCAGAACCGAGCCCGAGCCCAGAAGACCGTACGCATTGCGCGAGATGCCCGGCTCCGTTCCGCCCGGATAGCGGCTCAGATCCGCATACGGGTACTGCGCGAGCGTCTGCGCGATGATGACCACCACCCGCTTGGCCATGGTCTGACCTGCGGTGAACCGCGTGACGGCGTTCGGGTCGACCGCGAGCAGCCGTGTCGCCGTCGCCGCGGCGGTCGGATACAGCGTCGACGCGGTGACCATGTCACCGTTGTGGACGCGCGTTCCCTGATGGTGCATGTCGAGAGCGACCACCGGCTTGAACTGGTCGTTCAGCCAACGAATGTTCTTCGCTTCCGGAACGGGGTTGCCGTCGGCGATGTTGTACGGGCCCTTGCTGTCGATGTCCACCGTTTCGCAGCTCACCACGCCCGTCGTGATGTTGGGATAGTTCGGGTTGTCGAGCGGGCATTCCGGACGAAACGCATGGTAGCGGTTGATGTCATAGCCGCGACCTCTGGCATAGAAGCCCGGGAGCGGATTGACGGTGAATCGCGGGTCCCAGTTCTCGCGCCAAGGCGGGATCTGGGTGCCGGCCGCGTTCGTGATCGGCGTCCCGTCGGCTTTCTCTCCGTCGAAGCCGTCGACGTTGACGCGCGGCACGACGACGACCGTGAGCGCTTCGCGGATTGCCTTCGACGCCTTGGAGTTGTTGGTCAAGCGTCCGAACGAAATTGACGGCCGAGTCGCTCGTCTCCATTTCGTCGCCGTGCTGCTGGGCGATGATCAGGGCGGCTGTCGGGCCATTTCCAATGACGACGTAAGGCACACCACGACCCGAATTGCTTGTCCAGGGTGCGTAGTGGAGCGCTGCAGCGCCGCGGCTCGCGTGCACGGACTTTTCGAGCGCGTCGACCAGCTGCGCGTAACTGCGGAGCGAGGCGAGGCTGTCGTTGTCGCCGTAGGGCCCGTTCGGAATCGTCGACGGTCCACCGCCTCCGTCTTGCGCCAATGCCGGGGGGGCCGCCAGTACGGCAGCGGCTGCTACTGCATACCAAATCTTCGATACACGCATTTCTCGGGTTTCCTTTCGAACAAACAGAAAAGTGCACACGTCTCACGAATGCACGGCAGCGCACACGCCGGGAGATTTGTCACGCCGCAGATCGTCGCGGCGTGGTTGTTGGACGATCCGCGCGGCGCGTGATCGCGCTGCAGATATTCAATCGCGATCGTCGTCTTCGCAATTGGTGGCGCGCGTAAGGCGATCACGCACGGCCAACCACTCCGGCTCATCGGGAACTTCTTCGATGAGAATCGTGTCGGCGTTCGCGTTGTCGAGTGCGCGCAAATTCGCGTACAGGTCGTGCGCATAGCCGCGCGCATCGCGGGCTGCCATGATCCACGTGCCTTCGAATTCCGTGGAGCGCTGCAGCGTGTGCGCAAGCACGGCAACGCTTTCGTCGCGCGCCATCAGTTGCTCGAGCTCGGCCCGCAGGATGTCGGACGCAAGCAGCGATGCCGGCGTCTTCGGCGCGTAGTGCGACGCGAGCGTGCCGGACGCGCGCGGCGCATCGCGATCCGCCGCGAGCGGCGGGCGTCCGAGCACGCGCGCGATGTCGCTCACGTCGATCCCGCCCGGGCGCAGCAGCAACGCAACGTCGCCACGGAACGCGACGATCGTGCTTTCGATGCCGACGCCGCAGGCGCCGCCATCGAGGATCAGTGCCGGCTTGTCGCCGAGATCGGCGGCGACGTGCGCCGCGGTGGTCGGCGAGACATGACCGAAACGGTTGGCCGACGGCGCGGCAATGCCGCCGCCGAATGCGTCGAGGAGTGCGCGCGCGACCGGATGCGAAGGTACGCGCAGGCCCACCGTGTCCTGCCCGCCGGTGACGATGTCGTGCACGTGCGCCGCGCGCGGCACGATCAGCGTCAGCGGCCCGGGCCAGAACGCGTCGGCGAGCGCGCGTGCGCCAGCCGGGACTTCGCGCGCCCATCTGCTCATCGCGTCCGCGCTGCCAAGGTGGACGATGACCGGGTGGTCCGCAGGACGGCCCTTCGCCACGAAGATGCGGCGAACTGCCTCGGCGTTCGCGGCGTCGGCGCCAAGGCCGTAGACCGTCTCCGTCGGAAACGCGACGAGCCGGCCCTCGCGCAGATGGCGAGCCGCTTCCGCGATGCTCTCTGCGTCGGCGGCGACCGGGCCTCCGCTCATCGGATCGCTGCGGGCAAGGCGTCGTGGGCCATCGCGGTGGCGGTGAAGAATCTGCTAGAATTCAAGCGTTTGCGTGACACATCCTCGGCGGCCTTTCGGGCCGCGTATTCAATGTGCGCCTCGAAGGCGCCAGGAGTGGCGATGAGTGAATTTCTTTTCACGTCGGAATCGGTTTCGGAAGGCCATCCCGACAAGGTCGCGGACCAGATTTCCGATGCCGTGCTCGATGCGATTCTAGAGCAGGATCCCACGGGACGCGTCGCGGCGGAAACGCTGGTGTCGACCGGGCTCGTCGTCATGGCCGGAGAGATCACGACCAACGCCAACGTCGACTATGGCCGCGTCGCGCGCGACACGATCCGCCGCATCGGCTACAACGACCCGGCGCTGCGCTTCGACGCCGACGGCTGCGCCGTGATGGTGTGCTACGGCCGCCAGTCGCCCGACATCGCGCAGGGCGTCGATCGCGCCTCGGACGACTACCTGAACCAGGGCGCCGGCGACCAGGGCCTGATGTTCGGCTACGCCTGCGACGAGACGCCGACGCTGATGCCCTTTCCGATCTACTACGCGCATCGCCTCGTGCAGCGCCAGAGCGAAGTGCGCCGCGACGGCCGTCTCAAGTTCCTGCGCCCCGACGCCAAGTCGCAGGTCACCGTCCGCTACGTCGACGGCAAGCCGAAGAGCGTCGACACCGTCGTGCTGTCGACGCAGCATCATCCGAGCATGAACGAGAAGCAGAAGGAGCTCGCCGAAGCGGTGATCGAGGAGATCATCAAGCCGGTGTTCCCGCAGGACATGATCGCGAGCGCGCGCTTTCTCGTGAACCCCACCGGCCGCTTCGAGATCGGCGGGCCGCACGGCGATGCCGGCGTCACCGGCCGCAAGATCATCGTCGACACCTACGGCGGCGCCGCGCCGCACGGGGGTGGCGCGTTCTCGGGCAAGGATCCGTCGAAGGTCGATCGCTCGGCGGCGTACGCCGCGCGCTACGTCGCGAAGAACATCGTCGCCGCGGGTCTCGCACGCCAGTGCACGGTGCAACTGTCGTACGCGATCGGCGTGGCCAAGCCGATCAACGTGACGGTCTACACCGAAGGCACGGGCAAGCTGCCTGACGCGAAGATCGCCGAGCTCGTCAATGCGCATTTCGACCTGCGGCCGAAGGGCATCATCCAGATGCTCGACCTCTTGCGCCCGATCTACTGCAAGACCGCCGCCTACGGGCATTTCGGCCGCGACGAGCCCGAGTTCAGCTGGGAGAACACCGATCGCGCGGGCGCATTGCGCGCTGCGGCGGGGCTCAAAGGCGCGGTCGAGCTCGCAACGGCCTAGATGACGACCCCCACGCTCACTTCGTTCGCTGCCCCCACAGGGGGAGCAAGCCTCCCTTGGGGCGGCCCGGCGGGAGGTATGACGACCCCCACGCTCACTTCGTTCGCTGCCCCCACAGGGGGAGCAAGCCTCCCTTGGGGCGGCCCGGCGGGAGGCTGATCCCATGGTCCGCTATACGTTGATCGCGATGGTGGCGCTGGCCACCCTGGCAGGCTGCGCGTCGCTGACGGCCGACAACCCGTTCGAGCCGGCACCGTCGTTCGTGCGGCTTGATGAGGCGCCGGCGCAACCGCTGACACTCGCGCGCGGCCAGTCGATCGTCGTCACGCTCCCCGCGAACATCCCGACCGGTTACCGGTGGGAAGCAACCTCCGGCTTCGCGCCGACGCTCCAGCTCACCGGCACTCCCGACTACACGATGCCGCCCGGCGTTGGCGGTGCCGTGGCGTCAGCCGGCCCGGCACAGCCGGTTGCCACGGTGCCGTTCGGCCAGATCGCGTGGACGGCGAGGCCCGTTCCGGTCGGCGCCACGGCCGAAACGCCCATGGTCGCAGTGAACCCGATACCGGTCGCCGACGGCGGGCAGATGACGTTCATCTTCCTCGCTGCCAGCGCCGGAACGGCGTCGCTCGAGCTCGCCTACCGGCGCCCGTTCGAGCCGAACGTCGCACCAACGAAGACGGTGCGTTACGACGTAACTGTTCGCTGACGCAGCGCTTGCATCTCTTCGACCCGCTCGCGCTGCGCGGGCTCACGCTGGCCAATCGCATCGTCGTGTCGCCGATGTGCCAGTACTCGGCCGACGACGGCCGCGCCAACGATTGGCATCTCGTCCACTGGGGCCAGCTGCTGCAGTCGGGTGCCGGCATGTTCACGATCGAGGCCACCGCAGTCACGCGCGACGGGCGCATCACGCACGGCTGCCTCGGCCTCTACGACGACGCGTGCGAGACCGCGCTCGCGACGACGCTGGCACGCGCGCGCCAACAGGCGCCCGCGATGCCCGTCGCGATGCAACTCGCGCACGCAGGGCGCAAGGCGAGCTCGGCCGTCCCCTGGGCAGGCGGCAAGCTGATCGCGCCTGCCGATGGCGGGTGGCAGCCGGTGGCGCCGTCGGCGATTCCGCATTCAGCGCACGAGGCGCCTCCCGCCGCGCTCTCGCCCGGCGAGATCGACGCGATCCGCGACGCGTTCGTCGCCGCGGCGGAGCGTGCGCATCGCGCCGGCATCGACGCGCTCGAGCTGCACATGGCGCACGGCTATCTGTTGCACGAATTCCTCTCGCCGCTCGCCAACCACCGCAACGATGATTTTGGTGGCGATCGCGAGGGCCGCATGCGGCTGCCCGCTCACGATCTTCGACGCCGTGCGTGCTGCGTGGCCTGCAGCAAAGCCGATGGGTGTGCGAATCTCGGCGGTCGACTGGGTCGACGGCGGCATCACGCTCGACGACTCGATCGAGCTCGCGCGCCGCCTCGTCGCGCGCGGCTGCGATTGGATCGACGTGTCGAGCGGCGGCGTGTCGTCGGCGCAGAAGATCCCGCTCGGTCCCGGCTACCAGGTGCCACTGGCGCGCGCGGTTCGCCGCGCGACCGGCGCCGTCACGATGGCGGTCGGATTGATCACCGAGCCACAACAGGCAGAGGCGATCGTCGCCGAAGGCGACGCGGACCTGGTCGCGCTGGCGCGCGGCATGTTGTGGGATCCGCGCTGGCCGTGGCACGCCGCGGTGCGCGCTCGGCCGCAGCGTCGTCGCGCCCCGCCAATACTGGCGCTCGGCGCCGCGCGAAGCGGCCGCGGCGCTGGCCGGCGTGACCGTCGGCATGCGCTGACCCGAAATACCTGGACGGCGCGGCGGCTACTCCGCCTTGATGTTGGCGTCGCGCACGACCTGCCTGTAGAGCTCGTACTCGTCGTTCATCACCTTCGCGAACTCCTGCGCCGAGGAACCGACCGGCACGACGCCGCGATCCTTGAGCTTCTGCTGCGTCGCCGGATCCTTGATGAACGCCTGGATCTCCGCGGACAGCTTGTCGACGATCGGCTGCGGCGTTTTCGCCGGCGCCATCACGCCGTGCCACGGCTTGACGTCGAAGCCGGGCACGACCTGCGCGATCGGCGGGAGGTCGGGCGCGAAGAACGCGCGCTCCTTGGTGGAGACGCCGAGCGCGCGCAGCTTGCCCGTCTGCACGTGCGGCCACGAGCTCGTCGCCGCGTCCATCGACGCGTCCACCTGGCCGGAGATGAGATCGGTGACCATCGGCGCCGACCCCTTGTACGGGACGTGCGTCATCTTCGTGCCGGTCTTCAGCAGGAAGAGCTCCATCCCGAGGTGCAGCGACGAGCCGTTGCCCGACGAGCCGTACGACAGCTTGTTCGGATTCGCCTTGAGATAGGCGATGAACTCGGCCAGCGTCTTCGACGGCACCTTCTCGGCGTTGACGACGAGCACCAGCGGCGTGATGCCGACGAGCGAGATCGGCGCGAAGTCGTTCACGGGGTCGTAGACTGCTATGTTGTCGGGCTGCACCGCGGGGTTGATCGCGTTCGCGGCGATGTTGCCGAGCCCGATCGTGTAGCCGTCCGGCGGCGATTTCGCGAGCGCCTGCATGCCGATCGCGCTGCCCGCGCCCGGGCGGTTGTCGACGACGAACGGCTGGCCCAATTTGTTTTGCAGCTGCTCGGCGACCATCCGCGCCATCACGTCCGCGGCGCCGCCCGGCGGCACCGGGACGATGAACTTCACCGGCTTGGACGGATACGGCTCGACTTGTGCCGGCGACGGCGCGCTCGCGAGTGCGAGCGAGGCGAGCAGCGAAGGGCAGCAGCTTTCTCATGCGTGAAATCTCCGGTGGTTCGTGGTCAACGGGCGGCGGTCCCGCCGCAAGCGAAAGTCCAAAGTGACTCGGCGGGCTCGATGCCGAGCCCGTGACCCTCAGGCAGCGAGAACGCGCCGCGTTCGCAGCGCATCGTCGTCCTGACGTACGTGAGACAGCGATCGAAAACCGAGTGCTGGTACTCGTGCATCGGCACGTTCGGTAGCGCCGCCGACGCGTGCAGGCTTGCGGCCTGGAAGATTCCCACGCCCACGCTCGCGTGCGGAATCACCGTGCACGTGGAACGCGTTGGCCATGCGCGCGATCTGCATGAACTGTGAGATGCCGGTGTGGCCCATCTCCGGCTGCGCGATCGCCAAGGCGCGTCGCTCGAAGCGCGGGCGGTACTCGTACACCGTGCGCAGCTCTTCGCCCAGCGCGATCGGCACGCGCGCCGCAGCGGCGACGTGCGCCTGCCCTTCGAGATCCTCGGGCGCGCATGGCGCCTCGACGAAATACGGCCGGTACGCCGCCAGCCGGTCGATCAGCGCGATCGCTTCCGCGGCGGTGAACTTCCAGTGCAGGTCCACCATCAGCTTCGCGTCCGTCCCGAGCGCCTCGCGCAGCGCGCGCATCTCGTCCTCGATGCCGTCGAACGAGACGGCCGCGGCGTACTTGAACGCGTCGAAGCCGCGCGCCGCGAACCCTCGCGCGAGCGCGACCTTCTCCGCGAGGTCGCGCCGGGAAGGCCCGACACGTAGGCGGGTATCGTCGTCGGTGCGCTGGCCGCCCAGCAGCTTCACGACCGGCTGGCCGCACGAGCTTGCCGAACAGGTCCCACAGCGCGATGTCGACGCCGGCTATCGCGTCGACGTAGAAGCCGCCGAAGAAGCCGCGCACGCGCATCAGGTCGTACAGATCCTCCTGGATCACGACGACGTCGCGCGGATCGCGTCCCGTCACCTGAGGTCCGAGGACGTCGTTGATGATCGCCACGACGGCGTCCGGCGCGACGATGCCGTACGTCTCGCCCCAGCCGACGGTGCCGTCGTCCGCGGTGACCTTGACCAGCACCGAGCGATCGTCGGTCGGATAGAGCGTGCGGTTGCCGGCGCGCACCACGTAGCCGCCGCATCGACGCGATCTCCGCCGCCGAGCGGGCCGAGATACGGCGTCTCGCGCGGCAGCGAGACGACGACGGTCTCGACGCGCGCCACACGCGGAAAGGCGGTCACTGCACGACCCTCCGGGCTCCGCGGCGCGGGTACGTCGCGCGCAATGCGGCGGTCGCCCTCACGGAACGGCGTCTCCCGGCAACAGCAGATCCGCGATGTCGTCGAGGAACGCGTCGACGTCGACACGATCGACGGCGTCGAGCGCCGGTCCGGCCGCGCGCTGGCGCGCGACGTCGAGCAGGCCGCGGCGCTGCAGCACGTACTTGGTCAACGCCCAGCGGAACACCGCCTGCACGTTCAGCATCGGCAGCATGCGCGTGAACAGCCGGCGAACGCCGGCCGCGTCGCCGGCGCGATGCGCGGCCATCAGTGCTGCGTGCACCTCGGCGAGCTCGATCGCAGGCATCGATCCCGCGGCGCCGCGGCGCAGCTCGTCGGTGACGTAGCGTCCGCCCGCACCGCCGAAGACACCGCGCAGCGTCGCGGGAGCGCGCTCGCGCAGCGCTGTGAGGCGCTGCCCGCTCGGCAGCGTCTCTTCCTTGACGTACGCGATCGCCGGCACCGCTTGCAGGATGGCGACCACCGTGTCGGGCGCGAGACCGGCGCCCGCGGGTGGCGGGACGTTCTGCAGCATGATGGGGACGCGCAACGCCGCGCCCAGCGCACTGAAGAAGCCGACTTGCTGCGCGACGTCCTTGCGATCGGCGGGCGCGGCCACCATGAACGCCGCGACGTCGCGCTCGAGCGCCGACCGTCCGAGCGCGATGCACATCTCGACGCTGCTGCCGCTGATGCCGACGATGAGCGGCCGTCGGCCCGCGAGCTCGTCCTGCACCGCGGCGACGAGGCGAACGCGCTCGTCGGGCGCGAGCTCGCTCACCTCGCTGGCGACGCCGGGATAAGTGACGCCGTCCACGCCACTCGCGAGCGCGTAGCGAACGAGGCGGCGCAGCGCCGCCTCGTCGGGCGTACCGTCGGCGTCGAACGGCGTAGGAAGGACGGGAAAGATGCCGGAGATGTCCATCGCGCGCGGCGAGATTCTACAACGCGCATCCGGCACGCCTCGTCCCCTGCCCCGCGTGACGAACGCGCAGCGGCCGGAAGGCCGGCCGTACGGTATGCCGAATAGGGTAGAATGCCCGCTTTTAGCGATCCCGGCGCGCCCTCGGCCGCCGAGACGTCACGAATTCGAGGAAGGAGCCCGCCATGGCCGAACGAAACCGAACCCGCCGCAACACGCTCGAGCGTCGTTGCCTACCCAAGACTTTCAAGCGCATGTTCGTCGGCGCTCCGAAGGGCATCTTCAAGATGCTCGAAAAGATCAAGAAGGCCTGACGCCTTCCTGCTCGAAGAAGAAGGGCCGCGCGAAACGCGGCCCTTCGCTTTTGCGGTCGCGCCGGCGTCCCGCCTCGCTTCAGCGGCGCGTGGCGCGCCCCTTCCCCAGCAGCCGGTCATACTTGGCCGCGTAGAGGTCGTGATCCTCGCGCGTCGTGCTGTTCTCGATGGCGAGCGTCATGTGCCTGCGCGCATCATCGGTCTCGCCCAGCCCGAGCTCGGCGAGTGCGAGCCAGAAGTGGAACTCGTGGTAGTACGCCGCGCGATCGACCTCCTTGGCGAACATGTCGCGGGCGACGCGGTAGTTGCCCTGCTCCATGGCCGCCAGGCCGCGCTTGAAATACGCAAAGGGCGGATTGGGCTCCATGCGCTCGAGCTTGCTTGTCAGCTCCGCCGCCGCCGCGAAGCGGCCCTGATCGTGCAGCACGAGCGCGAGATTGGACATCGCGTTCATGTTCGCCGGTTCGCGCTCCAGCACGAACTCCAGCGCGCGTTGCGCCGCCGCGAGGTTGCCGTGGTGCCGGTAGACGACGGCGAGCGTGTTGTACGCCGCCATGAAACGCGGCTGCTGGACGATCGCCTCCCGCGCGTACCAGTACGCATCGTCGGGATGGTCCGTCGTCAGCGATTCCGCCGCCCGGTTGTTCATGTACATCGCGACGATCGTCGGCTCGTCGATCACCCACGTGCGTTGTCCGCGCAGGTTCGCCTGAGGCAGGAAGTCGATCGTCAGCTCGTTCCACTCGTTCTTGCCGTACTTCGGGTCGGCAGCCTTGCGGCCGAGCGACAGGTTCACATGGCCGACCGCGAAGTAGAAGTCGCCGATCCGGCTCCAGGTGTCTTCGGAGAAGACCTGCTGGTAGCGCACGACCATCCCCAGTTCCTTGGCGAACGCCGCGGTCATGATGACGAGGGACAGGCAGTTGCCGGAGCGTGCGGCGAACGCCTCGGCGGCGTTGCCCGTCGCCCCGGCGTCGTACTCGAGCTTGAGTTGCCCCGGCTGGTACAGCGCATCGATCAACGCATACTGCCGGCCGCGGGTGCGCACGCGCGCAGCGATGTCGTGGTCGAGGTAATTCCGCATCTCGGGTGAGAGGGCGAAGACCCCGGCGGCGGAGACGTTGACCGACGCTGGCTTGAACAAAGCGTCGTTGAACAGGCGTTCGGGCTCCTGCGGCGGCGGGGCCGTCGCGCAGGCCGCGACGAGCAGCGGCAGGATCAGCAGGGCGAAGCGCTTCATGAGACCTCCTCGGCCGCCGCGTAACGCGCCTCCGGCGGCGTTTGCACCGTTCCGGGTCATTCTAGCGCCAACGGCGCAGCGCGAGGAAATCCCACACCCCCCGGAAGCGTACTTCCGTCGCCATCGTGGCCAGTTTCATCGGTGCGCGGCACCGTCGACGCCGTGCCACCGGCGATCCAGAGTTGCGAGTGCACGCGCGACAGCGTGAGCGGATCGCCGAGCAGGCGCGTCTTCTGCTCGGCGGACAGGTCTTCGATGCCGCCCTCGAGCGCAGCGCGCGCCAGCGCGTCGCGTTCGCGCCGGATAGTCTCGGGCAGCCGCCGGCGGTCGTTGGCGATCGCGCAGGCGATCGCGTTGACGTAGGGATCGATGGCGGCGTCGGTGAACGTTCGCACCGGCCCGGACGCGCCCGCATAGCTGCGCGCCGCGCGGATCACGGGTGGCGGATCGATCTCCTCGGGAATCAGGAACAACCCGGCGCTGCGCGCGCGCCGGCCCGGACGCACGCGGCTCGTGTAGACCGACAGCGGGATCGACACGATCAGCGCGCCGGCGACCGGCAGCACCCAGCCGAGGAACAGCGGATTCAGCCACGCGACGAACGCAGTCCACGCGACGCCGATCAGCGTCTGCAGCCCGTGGTGGCGCAGCGCATGCAGCCACGTCGTCTCCGCGTCGTCGCGCGCCGGCGAGCGCCACGTGAGCTTGAGACCGGTCAGCGCCATCACCACGAAGCGGGTGTGGAACAGCATGCGGATCGGCGCCAGCAGCATGGACAACACGCATTCGAGGACGAGGCTCGCCCACAACGCGCCGCGCCCGCCGTAGCCGCGCGCCTGCCGGCCCGACAGCAACAGGGTCGCGAGGATCTTGGGCACGAACAACAGGATCGCCGTCGCGCCGACGAGCTTCAGCGCCCAATCGGGCCGCCACTCGGGCCACTGCGGAAAGAGCTGGTAGGGCTCGACGAAATACTCGGGCACCGTCAGCGTGTGGACGGCGAGCAGTGCCGTGGACAGCACGAGGAACAGGAACCACAGCGGCGCCGACAGATACGCCATCACTCCCGTCATGAACACGACGCGATGCGCCGGGTGCAGGCCCTTCATCAGCGCCAGACGGAAGTTCATCAGGTTGCCCTGGCACCAGCGGCGGTCGCGCTTCAGCTCGTCGATGAGATTGGGCGGCATCTCCTCGTAGCTGCCGGGGAGATCGTAGACGATCCACACTTTCCATCCTGCGCGCCGCATCAGCGCCGCCTCGACGAAGTCGTGCGACAGGATCTCGCCCGAGAGGTTGCCCGTCCCCGGCAGGCGTCCGAGCGCGCAGTGACGGACGAACGGCGCGATGCGGATGATCGCGTTGTGGCCCCAGTAGTGCGATTCGCCGAGCTGCCAGAAGTGCAGCCCCGCGGTGAACAGCGGCCCGTAGACGCCCGTGGCGAACTGCTGGACGCGCGCGTAGAGCGTGTCGCGCCCCGTCGCGCGCGGCGCCGTCTGCAGGATGCCGGCGTCGGGGTTCGCCTCGGCGATCTGCACGAGGCGGCGGATGCACTCCCCGCTCATCACGCTGTCGGCGTCGAGCACGATCATGTAGCGATAGCGCTTGCCCCAGCGGCGGCAGAAGTCGGCGACGTTCCCGCTCTTGCGCTTGATCCGGTGCGCGCGCCAGCGATAGAACACGTGGCCGAAGCCGATTGCGCGGCACAGCTCGAACCACGCCGCCACCTCGGCGACGCGCGTGTCGGGATTTGCGGAATCGGACAGCACGAAAAAGTCGAAGCGCTCGCCGTCGGGCGTGCGCGCGACCGACTCGTACGTCGCGCGCAGGCGCGCGAACACGCCGGCGACGTCCTCGTTCGCGATCGGCATGATCACCGCGGTACGCGCGTCGGGCGCGATCGGCGGGTCGTTGCGCGCAGTGCGCGAGATCGACCAGCGGTCGCGGCCGCGCGCCAGCACCAGGTAACCCGCGAGCGCCGTCCAGAAGCCGGCCGAGATCCAGCCGAACAGGATGGCGAACAGGATCAGGATCGGGATCTCGAGCGGCTGGCGGCCGTGGTACGGAAGGATCGCGACCATCAGGTCGGTCGCGAGGTACGTCTGCCCGACGATCAGCAGCACGAGCAGCGAGCGCCGCCAGACAGCCGCGCGACGCCAGCGCCCATGCTCGGGGGGCGAGTCGGGCACGTGTTGGCTTTCGCTGCGCGAATGCCGGAGACGATCCCACCAGCCCGGCAGCCAATGGCGCGGCGCCATCGACGTTCGCGCGAGCGGGGGCGCCGTCGGCAGCCAGCCCTTGCCTTCGCCCGGGGCGGGCGCGGGCGGCACCCGCGGATGCGCGGCGAGCGCGACGCGCGCGGCCACCGATGCGCGCGCCGGGTTCGCGGGATCGACCGCTTCGTCGGCGAGCGCCGCATGCAGCGCGGCGAACAGCGCGCGCGCGTCGCCCGCATCGCCCGCTTCGGAACGAATCCGCGCCAGGAGATCGGCGCGCGCATTCCCCGCGAGGCCGAGCGCGTCGAGATAGCGGTCGACGACACTCGAGCCGGACGGGTCCGTCAACTCGGCGGCAGCAGGTAGCTCCACGTCTCCGAAATCGCGCCGCCGCCCGCGGTGCGCAGGAACGCGCGCAATTCGACGGGCTTGCCGTCATCCAGGCGCTTGAACCGGAGCGCCATCCGATAGCCGTTGGTGACGGGATTCGGGTACGCGATCACCTCCCGCGTTTCGACGTTCTGTCCGGTCACCACCGGCTCGACCTTGGCATCCGGGGGCAGCTTCGCGAACACTGGCCCCTCGAAATCGACGACGAAGTCGATGCTGTCGTCGGCCTTCATGCGATAGCCGTGGCCGCGACGCGTCTGCGTCACCCAGGATTGCGGCGGGTGGATCGCGTTGTCCATTTGCCAGAAGAGCTTGTAATCGACGGCGAGCATCTGCTTCGGCGGCGGCAGCGTGTCAGGCACCCAGTACGCGACGATATTGTCGTTCGTTTCGTCGGGCGTGGGGATCTGCACGAGCTCGACGCGGCCCGCGCCCCACATTCCCGTCGGCTGTACCCACACGCCGGGCCGCTTGTCGTAGCGCGCTTCGAGGTCCTCGTAGCGCGAGAAGCGCCGGTCGCGCTGCTGCAGGCCGAAGCCTGCGGGATTCGTGAGCGCGAACGACGATACGAGCAGCCGCTTCGGGTTGACCAGCGGACGCCAGATCCACTCGCCCGTGCCGGACTGGATCGACAGGCCGTCCGAGTCGTGCACCTCCGGGCGGAAATCGGTCGCGCCGGGATTCGGATGGTTCTCGCCGAACAGGTACATCGTCGTCAGCGGCGCCAGGCCGATCTTCGTCACCGGCTCGCGCAGGAAGATGCGGGCGCCGATGTCCAGCACCGTGTCGGTGCCGGGCTTCACGACGAAGCGGTAGGCGCCCGTGACGCGGCGCGAGTCGAGCAGCGCGTAGATCGTGAGCTGGGTGGCGTTGGCGGCGGGGCGGTCGATCCAGAAGTCGGTGAACGACGGAAACTCCTCGCCCGAGCCCAGTGCCGTGTCGACGGCGAGGCCGCGCGCCGAGAGTCCGTACACCTGGCCCTTGCCGAGCGCGCGGAAGTAGCTGGCGCCGAGGAACACCAGCATCTCGTCCTTGTATTTCGGCGTATTGAGCGCGAAGTGCACGCGAAAGCCGGCGAATCCCGGCGCGCGCAGCTTGGAGGGCTCGATGTTGTTCTTGCCGTAGTCGAATTGCTCGCGCGAGAACGGGACGTCGCGCACGCCGGCCGGCGTGATCTCGTGGATGCGCACGGCGCGCTGGTAGTGGAAGCCCGGATGAAAGAACTGCAGCTCGAACGGCAGCTTCGCGTCGCGCCAGAGCGAGCGGTCCGGCCGGAAGCGGATGTCGCGGTACTGGTCATAGTCGAGGTCGAGCAGCTCCTTCGACAGGCCGCTGTCGGGCAGGCGCTGCGTCGTTGCCGCGAGCGCGCGGGCGCGCGCGACGACATCGTCGAAGCCGAATCCCTTCTCCTGCGCGCCCGCGGCGCTCGCTACCAGCGTCAACGCGAGCGCGAGCCACCACACCTGGCGGGCGGTATGACGTCGATCCGGGGCAGGAAGTGGGTGCATGAGCCGGCATGGTAGCCGAGTGGTGCAACGCGGCAACCGGGCGGCCGCCGGGACCGGGCGGCTACACTTGTACCGATGCGTTTTGCCTACTACGAGCGGCTTTCCGCAGCCCGCAAGAAAATCTACCGCAAAAGCGACGACATCGGCGCCATCGGCCTGGCGCCGGGTGTGGACGCGGGCGCCGATGTTGCACGGATCCGGCAGGCGCTCGCGGCCGACGACCGCGCCACGTTGCAAGCAGCCTGCCAGCGGGTGATCGACACGCTGGTCGCCGGCTACAA
This sequence comes from uncultured beta proteobacterium, assembly GCA_963851465.1. Lineage (GTDB taxonomy): Bacteria > Pseudomonadota > Gammaproteobacteria > Burkholderiales > Casimicrobiaceae > VBCG01. The sequence goes on along the minus strand of CAWKPJ010000009.1, from coordinate 809,770 downwards.
GGTGCCGCCGATCCGCGTTCGCGTACTCGCGGAGCGCCCGTCCGACGACTACGGCGAGCTGCACGGCCTCTACGAGCCCGTCGAGGGGACTGCGCCGGCGCGCATCACCGTCTGGATGCGCACCGCGAAAAAAGCTCAGGTCGTCGCGTTCAAGAGCTTCCTGCGCACGCTCACGCACGAGTTCGCACACCACCTCGACTACGAGTTGTTCCTGCTCGAAGAGACGTTTCACACCGAGGGCTTCTACAAGCGCGAATCGTCACTTGCGAACGGACTGATGGAATCGGAGTCGAATTCCGGGTCGTCGCGCGGCGAGTGAGCGCTGCGCTGGAATCCAGGGCGCGGACCGCCGTTGTAAGAATTGCAAAACGGCGCGCGTGTCGACACACCCGATTTCACTACGGAGATTCCCCATGCAGCGGAAGACCGCCGCCGATTTTCATCCCGAAGTGCTGCGCTGGTTCGACAAATACGTGCACGGCGATATCGATCGCCGCGGCTTTCTCAACGGTGTCGCGCGCTACTCGGTGGGCGGCGTCACGGCGGCGATGCTGCTCGAGTCGTTGAGCCCGCGCTTTGCGCAGGCGCAACAGGTCGCCGGCAGCGATCCGCGGATCAGCGCCAAGTACGTCGAATTTGCGTCGCCCGACGGCTCGGGGAAGATGCGCGGCTACCTGGCGAGGCCGGCCAACGCGGCGGGCAAGCTGCCGGGCATCCTGGTCGTGCACGAGAACCGCGGGCTCAATCCGCATATCGAGGACATCGCGCGGCGCCTGGCGCTCGACAACTTCGTCGCACTGGCGCCCGATGCGCTATCTCCGCTCGGCGGCTATCCGGGCGACGAGGACAAGGCGCGCGATCTCTTCGCGAAGCTCGACCAGGCGAAGACGCGCAACGACTTTCTCGCTGCGGCGACGTATCTCAAGAGTCTTCCGGAGACCACGGGAAGGATCGGCGTCGTCGGCTTCTGCTACGGCGGCAGCATCGCGAACATGCTGGCGACGCGGATGCCCGACCTGGGCGGGGCGGTTCCCTTCTACGGCGGTCAGCCGACCGCGGCCGAAGCCGCGAAGATCAAGGCGCCGCTGCTCCTCCAGTATGCGTCGAACGACGAGCGGATCAATGCGGGATGGCCGGCGTACGAAACCGCGCTGAAGGCGGCGGGCGTGAAGTACGAGGCTTTCGTCTACCCGAACACCGAGCATGGGTTCAACAACGACACGACGCCGCGCTACAACCCCGAAGCGGCGAAGCTCGCGTGGTCGCGGACGGTGGCCTTCTTCAACAAGAACCTGCGCGGCTGACATGCAGCGGCGGGGCCGGTCGCCCATGCGGCGAGCGGCCCCGCGGGCAGGATTGGCCGACGGGCGGGCATGGACGGCGGCCGCCGCCGATCGGTTACAATTCAGCCTCGACGCCCCGAGGAGCGTTGCGACCCGACGCAGTGCGAACTGAACGTCGGGCCAGGCTCGGGGCAGGCCCGGATTCCCCCCAAACCGGCCTTTGCAACCGCGCTCGTTGAACCGTGATCCGAAGCGGAACAACGGGCGGCGCAAATCCCCGTTCCCGCCAGGGTCACCCGATACGAACGGAGTGACACGATGAATACTGTGACCGACAAGGCGAAGTTCGCCGACTTCAAGGTCGCCGATCTCAAGCTGGCCGATTGGGGCCGCAAGGAGATCGCGATCGCCGAGACCGAGATGCCCGGCCTGATGGCCATCCGCGAAGAGTTCGCGCCCGAGCAGCCGCTGCGCGGCGCGCGCATCGCGGGCAGCCTGCACATGACGATCCAGACCGCCGTGCTGATCGAGACGCTGCAAGCGCTCGGCGCCGACGTCCGCTGGGCGTCGTGCAACATCTACTCGACGCAGGACCATGCCGCCGCCGCGATTGCCGCGCGCGGCACGCCGGTGTTCGCCTACAAGGGCGAGACGCTCGAGGAGTACTGGGACTACACCCACCGGATCTTCGAGTGGGGCACCGACGCCACGTCCGGCCCGAACATGATCCTCGACGACGGCGGCGACGCGACGCTGCTCGTCCACCTCGGCACGCAGGCCGAGTCCGACCGCGCGTGCATCTCGCATCCGACCAACGAGGAAGAGACTGCGCTGTTCGCGGCCATCACCAAGCGCCTCGCCGCCGATCCGAAGTTCTACTCGCGGCTCAAGGCCGGCATCAAGGGCGTCACGGAAGAAACGACCACCGGCGTCAAGCGGCTCTACCAGATGCACAAGGAAGGCCGCCTCGGCTTCCCCGCGATCAACGTCAACGATTCGGTGACGAAGTCGAAGTTCGACAACCTCTACGGCTGCCGCGAGTCGCTCGTCGACGGCATCAAGCGCGCGACGGACGTGATGATCGCGGGCAAGGTCGCGCTGGTGTGCGGCTACGGCGACGTCGGCAAGGGTTCGGCGCAGGCGTTGCGCGCATTGTCGGCGCAGGTGTGGATCGCCGAGATCGACCCGATCTGCGCGCTGCAGGCGGCGATGGAAGGCTATCGCGTCGTCACGATGGACTATGCGGCCGACCAGGCCGACATCTTCGTCACCGCGACTGGCAACATCGACATCATCACGCACGAGCACATGAAGCGGATGAAGAACAACGCGATCGTGTGCAACATCGGCCATTTCGACAACGAGATCGACGTCGCGGGCCTGAAGCAGTACACGTGGGAGAACATCAAGCCGCAGGTCGACCACATCATCTTCCCCGATGGCAAGCGGATCATCCTGCTCGCCGAAGGGCGCCTCGTGAACCTGGGCTGCGGCACGGGGCACCCGTCGTACGTGATGAGCTCGTCGTTCGCCAACCAGGTGATGGCGCAGATCGAGTTGTGGACCGACGCGCGGGACAAATCCGGCAAGTATCCGGTGGGCGTGTACGTGCTGCCGAAGCACCTCGACGAGAAGGTGGCGCGGCTGCAACTCTCGAAGCTGGGCGCGGCGCTGACCGAGCTCTCGGACAAGCAGGCGAGGTATATCGGCGTGCATCTTCGCGGCCCGTACAAGCCGGACTCCTATCGCTACTGACGCTGCGGTGTCCGGAGCATCGTGCGGCTGATGGCTTTCGTCGCTCGCTGAACGAGGAGTAGTCGTGCGCATCGCCGTAATGGGAACCGGAGGCGTCGGGGGCTACTTCGGCGCGAAGCTTGCCGCCGCAGGCAACGACGTCACGTTCATCGCGCGCGGCGCGCATCTCGCCGCGTTGCGCGAGCACGGATTGAGGATCGAGAGCGGCACCTCGCCGCTCCACCTCACCGACGTTCAAGCGACCGACAACCCGAAGTCGGTGGCGCCGGTCGACATCGTCATGTTCTGCGTCAAGCTGTGGGACGTCGAGCAGGCGGCGTCGCAGATCGAGTCACTGGTCAGCACGGGCGGCGCGGCGATTCCCTTTCAGAACGGGCTCGTCGCGCCGGAGGTGCTCGAGCGCGTGCTCGGCCCGGCGCACGTGCTTGGTGGCGTCGCGTATATCGCCGCGACGATCCGCGAACCGGGCGTGATCGCGCACACCGGCACGATGGCGCGGCTGCGCATCGGCGCGTTTCCCGGCGGACCCGTCGAACGCGCGACGCAGTTTGCCGATGCCTGTCGCGCGGCCGGTATCGACATCGATGTCTCGGCCGATGTGCGCCGCGCGCTCTGGGAGAAATTCTGCTTTCTGTCAGCGCTGTCCGGATGCACGTCCGTCGCGCGACAACCGGTCGGCGGCATCCGCAGCGATCCCGATCTTCGCGCGACGTTCGAGGCGGCGGTTCGTGAAGCGTGGACCGTGGGCCGCGCGCAGGGTGTGCTGCTCGCCGACGACTTCGTCGCGGCGCAGTTGAAAGCGCTCGACGCTCTCCCGGCGGAAATGCGCTCGTCGATGCAGAACGATCTCGCCGGCGGTCGCCGGCTCGAAGCGCCATGGCTTTCCGGCGCCGTCGTGGCGCTGGCGAAGGACGCGGGTATCGCGGCGCCGGTCAGCGGCGTTCTGTATGCTGCGCTGAAGCCCTACGTCGCCGGCGCGGCGTGACGCTCATCACAAAGGGGAACCCGACATGCGAATGGTCTTGCACTGGCTGATCAACGCACTGGCGCTGCTGGCGCTGCCCTATGTGTTTTCGTCGATCCACGTCGACTCGTTCTGGACTGCGCTGATCGTCGCAGTGGTGCTCGGCCTCATCAACACGCTGATCCGGCCGCTGATCGTGATCCTCACGCTGCCGGTGACGATCCTCACCCTCGGCCTGTTCATCTTCGTGATCAACGGCCTGCTGTTCTGGGCCGTCGGCTCGTTCGTCCCGGCATTCAGGGTCGACGGCTTCTGGGCAGGCGTCTTCGGCGCGATCGTCTACAGCCTGATCTCGTGGGCGCTTTCCGCGCTGATCCCGAAGAAGTCCTCCTGAACGCTGGCGTTCGCTACCGATGACCGAGCACGACCGATGACCGACACGCGCTTTTCTCGATCGAGTTCTTCCCGCCGCGCACACCCGAGGGCGTCGAAAAGTTGCGCATGGCCCGGCGTCAGCTCGCGCAGCTTTCGCCGGCGTTCTTCTCGGTCACGTTCGGCGCGGGGGGCTCGACGCGCGAGGGCACGCTGGCGACGGTGCTGGAGATCCGCAGCGAGGGCCTGTCCGCAGCGCCGCACATTTCGTGCGTCAGCAGCACGCGCGAGAACATCCGCGACGTCCTTGCGCAGTATCGCGCGCATGGCATCCGTCATCTGGTGGCCCTGCGCGGCGACCTGCCGTCGGGCACCGTCGACGCCGGCGAGTTCCGTTACGCGAGCGAGCTCGTCGCATTCATCCGCGAGGAGTCCGGCGACTGGTTTCACGTCGACGTCGCCGCGTATCCGGAATATCACCCGCAGTCGCGCTCGCCGGACGACGACCTCGCGAACTTCAAGCGCAAGATCGACGCCGGCGCGAACTCCGCGATCACGCAGTACTTCTTCAATGCCGAGGCGTACTGGCGCTTCGTCGACGCCTGCGACGAGGCCGGCGTCAGCGTTCCGATCGTGCCCGGCATCATGCCGATCGCCAGCTACTCGAAACTGGCGCGCTTCTCCGACGCCTGCGGCGCGGAAATCCCGCGCTGGATCCGGCGCAAGCTCGAAAGCTACGGCGACGACACGGCCTCGATCCGCGCATTCGGCCTCGACGTCGTCACGCAGATGTGCGCCGACCTCCTGGAAGGCGGCGCACCGGGGCTGCACTTCTACACGCTGAACCAGGCGGCGCTGACAACGACGCTCTGGCAGCGGCTGGGACTCTGACGGCGCGCGGGCGCCAGGAGCGCAACGCGAGGCGCGTTACTTCGAGGCTTTCTTCGCCGGCGCTTCGCCGACGACGTCGAGCTTGACCGGCGCCATGCCTTGCTTGCCGATGCCGATCTTTGCGGCAGCGGCGCTCGAAAGATCGATGACGCGCCCGGCCTGCGTCGGTCCGCGATCGTTGATGACGACTTCGACGGTCTTGTCGTTCTTCGTGTTCGTCACCTTGACCTTGGTTCCGTACGCCAGCGACGGATGCGCGGCGGTCAGCTTCGATTGGCTGAACACCTGCCCGCTGGCCGTCTTGCGGCCGGCAAGCTTGTCCGAGTAGACGGCGGCGAGCCCTTCCATGTTGTCGCCGGATTTGGCGGCAGCTGGTGCCGGCGCCGCGGCCGGTGCAGCGGCAGGTGGAGCGGCAGGCGCAGCAGCAGGTGCAGCCGCCGGTGCAGCAGCAGGCGGGGATGAAGGCGCAGCGGGTGCCGGCGTCTGCGCCGCCGTTGCGCCCGCAATGACGATTCCGAGCAGCGCCATGAGCGCGTGCGATGAGGTTCTCATTTTCTGTTTCCTTGGAGTGAACGTCGCGAAGTCAGCGACTCCCCGCCATTGTAGTGCTTGCGCAACTTTCACCGGAGTCAGGGCGCGCCCGGCGTGAAGGACACGAGCTCGATGGTCGCGTTCTGCCCCGGAACCGTCGCTGCGTCCCGCCCGTCCTTTTCGCGATAGTACGAGCGCTGCTCCTCCCTGACCATTGCGCCCACGGCGGGCGCGTACCACGCCAGGTAGTTGGCTTCTGTCGGATAGCGCCAGAACGTCTCGTCGTCGAGTTGCGTGAAGATGCGGATCCGAAGCGCGTTGTACGTCCCGGCCGGTGTCGTCACCGACTCGTAGCCGCCGACCGTGACGTGGCGCTGTATCGGGCCGTAGGCGCCGCGCGGCTTGTCGAGATCGCGCAGCGACTGGTTCCACGATTCGCCGGTCGTCAGCGGATACTTCCAGCGGATGAGCGCTGGATCGAACTGCGATGTTTCGGATTCGTACACCGCGCCGGTCGCCACCACGCCCGGCGCCAGCCAGGTCTCGGTGCGCTGGAAATCGACGGTGTTGCCCTTGCCTGTGATGCGCACCGTGATGCCCTGCGGGCTCACCGCCGTGACTTCGTGCGTTTCTTCCCAAAGGATCGGCACGCGGTAGCCATCCTTGCCTCGATACACCCAGCGATCGCCCACCTTGAGCGTCGGCGCGGCCGCGGCCGGACCGTCGCTGCCGCCGGGGGACACCGCGCATCCCGCCAGGATCGCGATTGCCGTGCACGTGACGAGACCCGTCCGAAAGTTGGTCATTGTTGACCTCGTGGGCGCGAATCAACGCGCGAACGACAAGACTACTGCACGAGCGCGGCACATGCGAGTTTCCGCGAGGCCGCGAGAATCGTGATCGACTGGCGCAACGGAGGCAGCGCATACGTTGCCTTGACAGCGCAGGCCGAGCGGTGCAGCGTCGCCCGGTCGTGGCCAACTCGAAGGACTTTGTCGCGCATGTGCTGGAAATGATGCGCCCCACCGGCAGCGCGTCGGCGCGCGCGATGTTCGGCGGCCATGGCGTGTACCTCGACGGGTTGATCGTCGGCATTGTCGACGACGACGTGCTCTATCTCAAGACCGACAGCGCCACGCGCGCCACATACGTCGAGCGCGAACTGCCGCCGTTTCGCTATCGCGGCCGTGACGGCGAGTTGCACGAGACCGGCTATTTCCGCGCGCCGGACGATGCGCTCGAAAGCCCGCCGGCGATGCGCGAATGGCTGCGCGCTGCGCTGGCGGCGTCGCTGCGCGCCCGCGCAGCAAAGCCCCCGCGCCGTCGGCGCTAGGGCGTCGCGCGCGTGTACGACGTGAGCTCGACCTGCGCGCGCTGCGTGGTCACCGCGCCGAACCCGCCGCGCCCCGACTGGACGAAGTGCGCGTTCTTGTCGGCACGCACCATCGCGCCCGCCGCCGGCGCGTAATGAACAAGGTAGTTCGCTTCCGTCGGCCCGCGCCAGAACTCCTGGTCGTCGAGGCGCATGAGCACGCGCAGCGGCAGCGCATCGAACGTTCCGGCCGCGGTCTCGACGCGGGTCCAGTTGCCGACGCTGACCGTGCGGTTGATCTGCGCGGCCTGCTGCGCAGTCTCGTTGAAATTGTCCACCCATCCGCCCCAGCGCTGGCCCGGGGACATGGGGAAGGCGTAGATCGCGACCGGCGGTGTGAAGCGGCGTGTCTCGTTGTCGAACACCGGGCCGGCGGCCAGCAGTCCGGGCCGCGTCCAGATCTCGGTGCGCGGGCCGCGCGCGGACGGACCTGCTTCGGTGACACGGATGGTGATGACTCCGGGCGCGACAGAGACCACTTCGTGCGTTTCGTTCCAGGAAAGCGGAGCGCGGAACCCATCGGTGATTCGGTAGACCCAGCGGTCGCCGACGCGCCATACCGGAGCTTCGGCGGGAGGCCCGCCCGTGCCCACCTGATCCGTGCCCGCGCAGCCCGCGAACGTGATGCTGGCGGCAAGCGCCAGAGCAGCCGTCGTTCCTCGCATTTCATCCTCCTTGCACGAAGTTCGCCATTGCCTGCTTCCAAGCGTCAACACGCATTTTGACGGATTCATCCGCCGACGCCGACGGGGCTCCTGATCGCGCGCGTCTGCCGCTACGCCCTGACGTCGGCGACGTTGCCGCCGGCCACGCGCACGAGCTCGGCCGGCCGCAGCGGAAACATCGCGTGCGGCGTGCCGCCCGCGGCGTAGACGACGTCGTATTGCAGGAGGTCGCGATCGACGAACGTCGTCATGGACGACGCGTGGCCGAGCGGCGGGATGCCGCCGATCGCGTAGCCGGTGCATTCGCGGACGAACGCGGGGTCGGCCTTGCCGATCGCCTCGCCGACCTGCGTTGCGACCTTGCGCTCGTCGACCCGGTTCGCGCCGCTCGCGATCACCAGCACCGGCGCACCCGACGCCGCGCGAAACACCAGCGACTTGGCGATCTGCGCGACCGTGCAGCCCAGCACGGCCGCCGCTTCGGCGGACGTGCGCGCGGCGACGTCGTACTCGACGATGGTCGTCACGACGCCGGCCGCGGCGAGCGCGTCCTGCACCCGCTGCGCCGACGCCGACAGGGGTTTTGCGGTCATTGGACCACCCTCCGCGCTACGCGCTCCGGGGCGATTCGCGCTTGGGAGCGGCCCGGCGCGCTCATTGCGCCTTCCGCCTCGAGCTCGACGCGGGCCGTCACGCCGTCGCGCGTCGCGGGCAGCGTGAGCGCCGTCACGTCGGCGCCCCTGTCAGCGCATGCCAGAAGACGAACGACATCACCATGGCGTAGACGACCGCCGAGCCGATTCCGACATTGCGATTGAGCCGCTCGGCGCGCTCTCGATCACCGGCCGTGGCGATTCGCTCGGCCCGGACGGACGTGAGCATGTAGATCAGCACCATCGCGAACGCGGAAATGACCGCGACGTTGACCAGGCGCGCCGTGACGCTGGTCTCGGTGAGCGAGTTGATGACGTACTTGTTGCCGACGGCGGCGATCGTCGCCGCGGTGAGCAGCGTCGTGCGCGCGGCGAGCAGGTTCACGGGAATCAGGTAGCCCAGCAGGCACAGCAGCACGCAGACGATGAAGCCGATGAAGTAGTCGACGGCGACGCGCCAGCCAATGCGCTCGGCGACGACCTCCGCGACGACGGCGGAATAGCGATCGCCGACGCGCTCGTCGAGGCCGAACGACGTCGGATACTGCTTGCGATGCTCGCGCAGCTTGAACCCGGACAGGCGCCATCCGGGCGAGAAGGCGTCAGGATCGAGCATGCTCGCCTTGCCGTCCACCTCGAACACCACGTAGTCGTCCTCGAACGGCGACTCGATCTCGATCTCGAGGCGGTGCCGGTCGAATGGAAACGCACCCGTGTCGAAGGTCTCGTTGATGACGGCGTCGACGCGCGCGACGACGTAGTTCTCACCATCCGCGAGGCGGCGCCGGTCCTCGAGCGTCACGGTCGTCGCGCGCGCGCCGACGACGTGCAGGTTTGCGAGCGGATCGAACGCGTCGCCGCGCCAGCGAAACCAGACCTCGAACGTGGGATGGAACGTGTGCTTGGAGAAGTCGAGATCCTGCACCGAGTACAGGTAGACGCCGATCGTCACCGGACCCGACGGCGAGGCGCCGCGCGGGTCGCTGGTGTCCGGGCAGCAGCGCCACCGGCGGCGGTGCGCTCGCGCGTGGCGCGCCGGTCGTCGCGGCCGCCGGCTGCGCCAGCGCCGCCGGCGCGGCGCGCGAACGCCAGCGCAGCGAACGTCAGAACGCGCAGAACGCTATGCAGTACCGCCGTCGGTGATCGCACCTTTGCTCGCAGTGGAAACAAGTCGCATGTATTTTCCCATCAATCCGCGCGTATAGCGCGGCGGCGGCTGTTTCCAGCGTGCGCGGCGGCGCGCGAGCTCGTCGTCGGCGACGTTGAGCTGCACGAGCAGCTTGTGCGCGTCGATCGTGATCGAGTCGCCTTCCTCGACAAGCGCGATGTTGCCACCGACGTACGCTTCCGGCGCGACGTGGCCGACGACCATGCCCCATGTGCCGCCGGAAAAGCGCCCGTCGGTGATGAGCCCGACCGATTCGCCGAGGCCCTGCCCGATCAGCGCGGAGGTCGGCGCCAGCATTTCCTGCATCCCCGGGCCGCCTTTCGGGCCTTCGTAGCGGATGACGACGACGTCGCCGGCCTTGATCCGTTTCGCCATGATCGCGTCCATGACGGCGTTCTCGGAATCGAACACGCGCGCGGGGCCGGTGATCGCCGGGTTCTTGAGGCCGGTGATCTTGGCGACGCAGCCTTCAGGCGCGAGGTTGCCGCGCAGGATCGCGAGATGGCCCTGGGCGTACATCGGGTTCGACCACGGCCGGATCACGTCCTGATCGGCGCGCGGCGCATCCGGCAGATGCGCGAGCTCCTCGGCCATCGTGCGGCCGGTGATCGTCATGCAGTCGCCGTGAAGGAGGCCGTGCGCGAGCAGCATCTTCAGCACCTGCGGTACGCCGCCGGCGCGATGCAAGTCGACGGCGACGTAGCGTCCCGACGGCTTGAGATCGCACAGCACCGGCACGCGGCGGCGCACGCGCTCGAAGTCGTCGATCGTCCATTCGACCTCGGCGGCCGAAGCGATCGCGAGGTAGTGCAGCACGGCGTTGGTCGAGCCGCCTGTCGCCATCACCAGCGCGATCGCGTTCTCGATCGACTTGCGCGTGATGATGTCGCGCGGCTTCAGGTCCTTTTTGATCGCCTCGACGAGCACGCGCGCCGATGCCGCGGACGAATCCGCCTTCTCGCCGTCGGGGGAAGCCATCTGCGAGCTGCCGAGGAGGCTCATCCCGAGCGCCTCGAACGACGACGACATCGTGTTCGCGGTGAACATCCCGCCGCAGGCGCCCACACTCGGGCAGGCATTGCGCTCGATGCCGTCGTAGTCTTCCTTCGCGAGCTTGCCGGCAGCAAAGCCGCCGACCGCCTCGAACGCCGACACGATGGTGAGCGCCTGGCCTTTCCAGTCGCCCGGCTTGATCGTGCCCGCGTACACGTAGATCGCCGGCACGTTGATGCGCGCCATCGCCATCATCCCGGCGGGCATGTTCTTGTCGCAACCGCCGACGACGAGCACGCCGTCCATGCACTGGCCGTTGACCGAGGTCTCGATGGCGTCGGCGATCACCTCGCGCGACACCAGCGAATACTTCATGCCTTCGGTGCCCATGCCGATGCCGTCGGTCACCGTCGGCACGCCGAACACCTGCGGCATCGCGCCCGCGTCCTTCAATGCCGTCATCGCGCGGTCGACCAGCGGCTGGATGCCGGCATTGCAGGGATTCATCGTGCTGTGGCCGTTGGCCACGCCGACGATCGGCTTCTCGAAATCGCCGTCGCCGAAGCCGACGGCGCGCAGCATCGCGCGATTGGGCGAGCGCGCGACACCTTGCGTGATGAGTCTGGAGCGGCGATTGAACGCCATCGTGAATCCTCCTGCGGGCACTGCTGCGGTGGTTTGGGTGGACGCGGATCGGCTACGGCTTGGCCGGCGCTCGCGTCGGGGCACGCGACGTTAGCACCGGCGCTGCGCGCAGACAACAGATGAGCGCGCCGCCGGCGACGAGCAGGAAGCCTGCGCCGTGGAACGGCTGCAGGCGCTCGCCAAGGAAGACCGCGGCGAACAGCGCGGTGAACACTGGCATTAGGTGAGTGAGGATGCCCGCGTGGATCGCGCCGACGCGCGCGAGGCCGAACGCGAACAGGAACGATGCAATGAGCGTCGGCAGCGTACCAATGTAGAGGATGCCGAGCGCGGTGGATGGAGAGATCGCAGGCCATCCCTTGAAGGCGATCTCGGCGGTGGCGAACGGCGCGAGGAACAGCAGGCCCAGCATCGCGCAGACGAACAGGAACGCCGTCAGCGACAGCGATGTCGGCCGCTCGGACAGACGGATCGTGTAGAGCGCCCACAACGCCGTCGTCGCCAGCAACATGAGGTCGCTCGGAGCAAAGCTGAGCGACAGCAGCGAAAGCAGGTCGCCTCGCCCGAGGATCAGCGCGACGCCGAGTGACGAGAGCCCGAGCCCGACGGCCTCGAGCCGGTGGAGCTTGCGGCCCCGGAACAGCACGAGCACCGCGACGATGATGACCGGAATGGCCGAGTTGAAGAGGCCCAGCGTGGTCGCCGTCGATCCCGCGAGCCCGAAGTAGACGGCGCAGGTCTGCGGCGCGAAGCCGATCAGCGCGATCACCGCATACGTGCGGAAATCGGTGCGCATCGCCTTGATCATCGCGGCGCGCTCGCGCCAGGCGAACGGCAGCAGGCATAGCGCGACCACGGTCCAGCGCAACAGCGACAGCGTGACCGGCGGGATGACGTTCGAGCAAACCGCGCGCCGCGACCGCGCTGCTTGCCCACAGGGCGACGGTCAGGACGAGTGCGGCGTAGGCAACGTTGCGCGACGGGTCAATCATGGCGACGACAAATGGTAGGCGCGGGGATTGATACCGTCTAATACAATAATGTGACAATACTCATACCTTTTGAGTATCGATACGCAAACCCATCCGTGGAGTTCCGCCACCTTCGCTACTTCACCGCCGTTGCCGAAACGCTGAACTTCGGCCGCGCCGCCGCGCGGCTGCACATCTCGCAACCGCCGCTGTCGCGCCAGATCCAGGGGTTCGAGCAGGAGCTCGGCACGCGCCTGTTCACGCGCGGGACGCGCGGCGTCCGGCTCACCGCCGCCGGCCGCGCGCTGCTGCCCGAAGCGCGCCGCCTGCTGCGCGAGGCCGACGCCCTCGTCGAAGGCGCGCGGCACCTCGCGGAGGGCGGGGTAGGCGCGGTACGCATCGGCTTCATCAGCACTGCGTCGTACAACGTGCTGCCCCGCGTGCTGCCCGAGTTCCATCGCCGCCGCCCGGGCATCCGGCTGCACCTCCACGAGGCGACGTCCGATGCGCAGGGCGCGCTCTTGCGCGAGCTCGAGATCGACGTCGGCCTGCTGGTGCCGCCGCTCGTCGAGCCGGGCGTGCGCTACGCGCCGCTGATGCGCGAGCCGCTCGTCGCCGCGCTGCCGGCGCGGCGGCGCTGGCCGCAGCGGCTTACCCTCGGCTCGCTCGCGCAGGAGCCGTTCATCCTGTTCCCGCGCCAGGCCGGGGTGGGGCTCTACGATCTCATCGTCGGGTACTGTCGCGACGCCGGATTCACGCCGCGGATCGAGCAGGAGGCGATCCAGATGCCGACGATCGTCAGCCTGGTTGCCGCGGGGATGGGTGTCGCGCTGGTGCCGGCATCGCTGCGGCACATGCGGCGCACGGGTGTGGTATATCGCCCCTTGGCCGAAACGAGCCCGCTGATGGAAGTGGGGCTCGCGTGGCGCGAAGGCGACGAGGAGCCGGCAGTCGCGGCGTTCGTTGCGCACGCGCGCGCGGCGTTCCGATCCTAGGATGAAACGACCCCCACGCTCGCCTCAGTTTCGTACGGCCTCGCTGCCCCAAGGGGGCGTGGTCAGTGGCTTGGGGCGGCCCAGCGCCCCTGACATCACGCATGCTCGTCCATCCACAATTCGATCCGATCGCGTTCGCTTTCGGGCCGTTCACGCTCGGTGGCCTCGACGCTCGGCCCGTTCGCGATCCGCTGGTACGGGCTCATGTACCTGCTGGCGTTCGTCCTCGTGATCGTCGCTGGGGCGCAAGCGCGCGCGCCAGAACATGCTGACCGGCTGGCGTCCCGGCGACATCGACGACATGCTGTTCTACGGCGTGCTCGGCGTGATCCTCGGCGGGCGCCTCGGCTACGTGCTGTTCTACAAGCCGCTCCACTACCTCGCGCACCCGCTGGAGATCTTCCAGGTGTGGCAGGGCGGCATGAGCTTCCACGGCGGCTTCCTCGGCGTGCTGATCGCGCTGTGGTTCTACGCGCAGGCGCCGCAGGCAAGCGCTGGCTCGACGTCATGGATTTCGTCGCGCCGCTGGTCCCGCTCGGCCTCGCCGCCGGACGCCTCGGCAACTTCATCAACGGCGAGCTGGTCGGGCCGGCGCGACGACGTGCCGTGGGCGATGGTGTTCCCGCAGGTCGACAACGTGCCGCGGCATCCGTCGCAGCTCTACCAGCTCGGCCTCGAGGGCCTGCTGCTGTTCGTGATCCTGTGGAGCTTACGCGAGCCGGCGCCGGCCGATGGGCGCGGTGTCGGGGCTGTTCCTGGTGGGCTACGGCACGCTGCGCTTCATCGCCGAGTTCGCGCGCGAGCCCGACGATTTCCTCGGGCTATCTCGCGCTGCGGCTTCACGATGGGACAGTGGCTCTCGCTGCCGATGATCGTCGCGGGCGTGGCGATGATGGTGTGGGCCTACCGGCGTGCCGGCAAGGATGAGCCGACGCTGCTCGACCGGCTCAAGTAGCGGCGCGAGCAGCGGGCCAGAAGCCCGTCAGTCGAGCCTGCGGAAATTCCCGTCGATCGTCATGCGCCGGCGCGCGTGCGTGCGACCGGCGACGGCCGGCTCGGGTCCGTAGCGACCCCGATTGATCGGCAGCATCAGCAGCATCAGCGCGAATCCATCCGACAGCACGCCAGGGAGCATGAACAGCAGGCCGGCGAGTACCTTGCGGCCGCTGTCGACCAGGCCACGCAACAGCGATTGCTCGCCGTGCAATGCGGCCAGCGTGTTCGCGCGAAACGACAGACGCTCGTTGCGCAGCAGCCAGAGTCCGCCGAGGAATCCGGCGGCGAGCCAGCCCCAGACGGGGATGCCGGTCCAGCGCGCGATCCGCGTCGTGACGTAAAGGTCGACGAGCGGGAATGTCAGTACAATCGCGAGCAGGACAAAACGCATGGACGGCTCCTTGGCGGAGGCGGCAATCGTCGTGCTGACGAACCTGCCCGACCGCGCATCCGCGGGCAAGTTGGCCCGCGACCTCATCGAAGGGCGGCTCGCCGCGTGCGTCAACGTCGGCGCGACCGTGGAATCAATTTATCACTGGCGCGGCGAAATCGAAACGGCCACGGAGGTTCCGCTGGCGATCAAGACGCGCGCAGTGTTGTTTTCGAAGGTGGAGGCGGCGATCCGCCGTTTCCACCCCTACGAACTTCCGGAGATCGTGGCTGTCCCGATCACGCATGCCTCGCCCGCCTACCTGGACTGGATCGCAGCGGAAACCCGCTCGGCGTAGCGCCGCGGCGAGCGCCGTCGGCGTGCTGGCGCTCATGCTGGCAGGGCTGGCGTGGGCCGCCGGAGGCGTACCGGGGCTCGAGGCCAAACTGCTTCCGCCCGAGCAGGCGTTCCGCTTTTCGGCGCGTGCGATCGACCCGAAAACGGTCGAAGCCCGTTTCGACGTCGCCGACGGGTACTACCTGTACCGCGACAAGCTGCGATTCGCTGCGGCGCCCGGCGGCCCGGCGCTCGGTCCATCCGAATTGCCGACGGGGACGCGCAAGCGCGACGAATTCTTCGGGGATGTCGAAACCTATCGGGGCACGCTGATCGTCAAGGTTCCCGTGGTCGATGGCGCGGCGGGACAAGCCATCACGTTCTCCGCGGACTCACAGGGCTGCGCCGACGTTGGCGTCTGCTATCCGCCGACGACCCAGCAGGTGCGCCTCGTCCTGCCTCGGCAAGGCGCCGGGCCGGGACCCGTCGTCGAGGCGGCGCCGGCGCGCAAGGGGCTGTTCAATTGAACGAGCAAGTAAGCGAGCGCTCGCTAACGTCGACCGGCAGCGCCGGAAAAAGGATTCCGCAGCTGGCTGTTGGTGGCGTGCGCCGGGCTGCTGGCGCTGGCTGCCGGCGCCTACGTCGCGCGCACGGCGTTCGTCCCCTCGCCGGTCGGCAAGGACGCGAGCGCGCTCCTTGGCGTGGCGCTGCCCGACCTCGACGGCCGCGAACAGCGTCTCGAGCAATGGCGCGGCAAGGTCCTCGTGGTGAATTTCTGGGCGACGTGGTGCGCACCGTGCCGCGAAGAGATGCCCCAGTTCATCAAGGCGCAATCGGAATTGGGTGCCAAAGGCCTGCAATTTGTAGGTATCGCGGTGGATGATGCGGGTAAAGCGCAGCAATTCGCCAAAGAAATCAATCTGAACTACCCCACGCTGGTGGGTGGCATGGGCGCGATGCAGCTCTCCAACACGCTTGGCAACGACCTTATGGCGCTCCCGTTCACCGTGGTGGTGGGTCGCGACGGAAAGATCGTGCATACCCAGCTCGGACCGCTCAAGCAGCCTCAACTCGACGCTTTGGTCGCCAAGCTCATCTGATCCGGCGGTTCCGGCACGCAGGCGGGCGCGATGTTCGGCGATCCTCAGCCCATCGCTGGACAACTAGCCGGCATCTGCGGCAAACTCGCCTCGGAAAGTACAACGCCGGTCGTGCCGTCGCGCGCGACGCTGCGCGGTCGGGCCTCCGTCGGCCGAACGCCCGGCGTTCGCCGGCTTTGCGGCCCGGGACATGGATCCCGCCGGCGCCTTCGCGTGTGTTACGGGCACGCGACCTGATCGGGGGTGAACGGCATGGACCTGCGCAAGCTCAAGACGCTGATCGAGCTCGTCGAAACATCGGGTATTGCCGAACTTGAAATCCAGGAGGGCGAGGAGCGGGTGCGCATCACGCGCGCCGTCGTGCCCGGGCCGTCGACGGTGATGCTTCCTGCCGCTGCGGGCGCGATGCCCGTCGCAGCGCCCGCGGCGGGCGGGCTCGGCAGCGAGCCTGCCGCCCCGCTACCGGTGCACGAAGGCCACGTCGTCAAGAGCCCGATGGTCGGCACGTTCTATCGCGCCGCCTCGCCCGGCGCGAAGTCGTTCGTCGAAGTCGGCGACACGGTCGCGCAGGGCGACGCGCTGTGCATCATCGAAGCGATGAAGCTGATGAACGAGATCGAAGCCGACGCCGCAGGCACGATCAAGGCAATCCTCGCCGAGAACGGACAAGCCATCGAGTTCGGCCAGCCGCTGTTCGTGATCGACTGACGGCCGCGCGAAGCGACGTGGCCGCGAAACCCGAAAAGCTGTTCGACAAGATCCTGATCGCCAACCGCGGCGAGATCGCGCTGCGCGTGCAGCGCGCGTGCCGCGAGCTCGGCATCAAGACGGTCGTCGTGCACTCCGAGGCCGACCGCGACGCGAAGTACGTGGCGCTCGCCGACGAGTCGGTATGCATCGGCCCGCCGCCGTCGGCGCAGAGCTACCTGAACATCCCGGCGATCATCGCGGCAGCGGAAGTCACCGACGCACAGGCGATCCACCCGGGCTACGGCTTTCTGTCCGAGAACGCGGACTTCGCCGAAAAGGTCGAGCGCTCGGGCTTCGTGTTCATCGGCCCCAAGCCGGAGACGATCCGGCTGATGGGCGACAAGGTCAGCGCCAAGGCCGCGATGGTCAAGGCCGGCGTCCCGTGCGTACCCGGCTCGGAAGGCGCGCTGCCGGACGATCCGAAAGAGATCGTGAAGATGGCGCGCGCCACCGGCTACCCGGTGATCATCAAGGCGGCGGGCGGCGGGGGCGGACGGGGCATGCGCGTCGTGCATACCGAGGCGGCGCTGCTTCCGGCAGTGACGCTGACGCGCTCCGAAGCGCAGTCGGCGTTCGGCAATCCGACGGTCTACATGGAGAAGTTCCTGACGCAGCCGCGCCACATCGAGATCCAGGTGCTGGCCGACGAGCACAAGAACGCGGTGTACCTGTTCGAGCGCGACTGCTCGATGCAGCGGCGGCACCAGAAAATCATCGAGGAAGCGCCGGCGCCCGGCGTCAACGCGCGCGCGCTGGCGCGCATCGCCGAGCGCGCGGCGGACGCGTGCCGGCGCATCGCTTATCGCGGCGCGGGCACGTTCGAGTTCCTGTACCAGGACGACGAGTTTTTCTTCATCGAGATGAACACGCGCGTGCAGGTCGAGCACCCGGTCACCGAGGCGATCACCGGCATCGACATCGTGCAGGAACAGATCCGCATTGCGGCGGGGCACAAGCTGCGCTTTCGCCAGCGCGACATCGAGAAGCGCGGCCACGCGATCGAGTGCCGGATCAACGCCGAGGACCCGTGGAACTTCACGCCGTCGCCCGGACGCATCACGTCGTGGCACGTACCCGGCGGCCCGGGCATCCGCGTCGATTCGCACGCGTACACGAACTATCTCGTGCCGCCGAACTACGACTCGATGATCGGCAAGGTGATCGCGTACGGCGATTCGCGCGAGCAGGCGATGGCGCGGATGCGCGTCGCGCTGTCCGAAATGGTCGTCGGCGGCATCAAGACCAACATTCCGCTGCACCAGGAGCTTCTGCTCGACGAGAAGTTCATCCTCGGCGGAACGTCGATCCATTATCTCGAGGAGCGTCTCGCGAAGCGCAAGGGAGTCGGCTGAACGGCACCCGACGCGTATCGTGAGCAGGTGAGCTACGTCACGCTCCGCTTCGACGTCGACGCCGCGCACGCGGACGCATGGTCCGACGCGCTGCTCGACGCGGGCGTGCTCGCCGTCGACGTCTCGGACCCAGCGGCGGGCACGCCTGCCGAAACGCCGATCTACGCCGAGCCGGGCGAGCCTGATGCTGCGCTGTGGAAGCTCGCGCGGCTCGCGGCGCTGTGCGCCAGCGGTACCGATGCCGATGCGCTGCTGCGGCGTTGCGCAGATGCGCTTGGTACCGACGTCCCGGCGCACGACGTCGGCGCCGTCGCCGAGCAGGATTGGGTGCGCGCGACGCAGGCGCAGTTCGGACCGCTCAATATCGCCGACCGATTCTGGATCGTGCCGTCGTGGTGTGCACCGCCCGATCCCGCGGCGCTCAATCTCGCGCTCGATCCCGGGCTCGCGTTCGGCACCGGGTCGCATCCGACGACGCGGCTGTGCCTCGAATGGCTCGCCGAGCGCGTGTCGCCGGGCTGTTCGCTGCTCGACTACGGCTGCGGCTCCGGCATTCTTGCGATTGCGGCCGCGAAGCTCGGCGCGGGACGCGTCGCCGGCACGGACATCGATACGCAGGCATTGCGCGCCGCCGCGGACAACGCGCGCGCGAATGGCGTCGACATCGCGTTGGTCGCGCCGGAAGCGCTGCCGGACCAAACGTACGACATCCTGGTCGCGAACATCCTGACCAACCCGCTGCGCGTCCTCGCGCCGGCGCTGGCGATGCGGGTGCGGGAAGGCGGCTCGATCGCACTCGCCGGATTGCTCGACACCCAGGCGGCGCTGGTCGCAGACGCGTATGCGCGCTGGTTTAATATCGCGCCCTGGCGCACGGCCGACGGCTGGTCGCTGCTCGCGGGCGTTCGCCGGCCCGATCGCACGTCCTGAATCCATCCATGGCCGAACCGAAATTCACGCGCTGTCCCGGCTGCCGGACCGTATTCCGCGTGACGCCGGAGCAGCTCGCGCTGCGCGGGGGACAGGTCCGCTGCGGCCATTGCCGCGCCGTGTTCGACGGCAACGCGCAGACGGTTTCACTTGCGCCGTCCGCGCAGCCAACCCTCGACGAGGACGATCTCGCACGCGGTCCCGCGACCGTCACGCTGCGCAGCTCGCGCGCGCTCGAATCGGTGGGGGCGGAAGCGCCCCGCGCCGGACGCGACGGAGCCGTCGCGCCAGCAGCGGTGCGCGAGCCGTCGTTCGAGCCCGCCGCGGCGCGCGAATCGACCGCTGCACCCGAATCGACGGCGGCGGACGACGACGCCGGCGCATCATCGGCAGCGGAACCGCGGAAGTGGCGCCGCGCGGCGCTCTACGCCGCCGCCATCCTGTTGCTGGCCGTCCTGCTCGCCCTGCAGGCGGTCCTCCATTACCGTGACTCCGTCGCTGCGCGGTGGCCTGCGGCGAAGCCGCTTCTCGTGCGCATGTGCGAGCCCCTGGGCTGCGTCGTCCGGCCGCTGCGCAACATCGCCGGGCTGTCCATCGATGCGTCCGATCTCCAGTCCGACCCGGCACACAAGGGGTTGCTGATCCTGACCGCGACGCTGCGCAATCGCGCGTCGGTCGCGCTCGCCTATCCCGATCTCGAGCTGACGCTTACCGATTCCGGCGACCGGGTCGTCGTGCGCCGCGCCCTCACACCTGCCGACTATGCCGGCGGCGTCGCGAACTTCGCGGCGGGCTTCCCGGCGAACAGCGAGCTCGTCGTCAAGACGTTCATCGACGCCAGCGCGACGACGCAGGCGGGGTACCGGCTCTACCTCTATTACCCCTGACCGCTCGCAATGGCCGCCTGCGCGCGATGTTGCGCCGCGAGATCGATTGATCGACGGCGGTGTTCGCCAACGCACCAAACTAACGCAAACGAGCCTCGGGCTGTGCCGAATCGGTGCGCCGTGCTTGCCAAACCGCTCCCGAATCGGCAAAAATTGCACTAAAGCGGGGGTTTGGCTCGATTCCCCGCATGGCATGGTTCTAGCTTTTTGTATGGCGCTCGATTCTGCGGCGCAACGTTCCCGTTTCGCCCCCGTCCCTCCAGGAGAACCCTCGCATGACCACCCCAGCCGACGTGCTGAAGATGATCAAGGACAAAGAGGTCAAATTCATCGACCTCCGCTTCACCGATACCCGCGGCAAGGAACAGCACGTTTCGGTGCCCTCCAAGGCGTTCGACGCCGACAAGTTCGAATCGGGTCATGCGTTCGACGGCTCGTCGATCGCCGGCTGGAAGGGGATCCAGGCCTCCGACATGCTGCTGATGCCGGACCCGAACACCGCGAACATCGATCCGTTCATGGACGAGACGACGCTGCTCCTCACCTGCGACGTGATCGAACCGTCGGACGGCAAGGGCTACGAGCGCGACCCGCGCTCGCTCGGCAAGCGCGCCGAGGCGTACCTGAAGTCGACGGGGATCGGTGACGTGTCGTACTTCGGGCCCGAGCCCGAGTTCTTCATCTTCGACGCGGTCGAGTGGTCGGTCGACATGTCGGGCAGCTACTGCAAGATCTTCTCGAGCGAAGCGGCGTGGTCGACGGGCGACAAGTTCGAAGGTGGCAACATGGGCCATCGCCCCGCGGTGAAAGGCGGCTACTTCCCCGTGCCGCCGGTCGATTCGCTGCAGGACATCCGCTCGGCGATGTGCCTGGCGATGGAGCAGATGGGCGTCGAAGTCGAAGTGCACCACCACGAAGTCGCGAACGCCGGCCAATGCGAAATCGGCACCAAGTTCGCGCCGCTGGTGCAGCGCGCCGACTGGCTGCAGATCATGAAGTACGTCATCCACAACACCGCGCATGCCTACGGCAAGACCGCGACGTTCATGCCGAAGCCCATCGTCGGCGACAACGGCTCGGGCATGCACGTGCACCAGTCGATCTGGAAGGGCGGCAAGAACCTGTTCGCCGGCGACGGCTACGCGGGGCTTTCCGACGTCGCGCTCTACTACATCGGCGGCATCATCAAGCACGCGAAGGCGCTGAACGCGATCACCAACCCGGGCACCAATTCGTATAAGCGTCTGGTGCCGGGCTTCGAAGCGCCGATCAACCTTGCCTACTCGGCGCGCAACCGCTCGGCGTCCTGCCGGATTCCGTACGTGAGCAACCCGAAGGGACGCCGCGTCGAAGTGCGCTTCCCCGATCCGACGGCGAATCCGTATCTCGCGTTCGCCGCGATGCTGATGGCGGGTCTCGACGGCATCCAGAACAAGATCCATCCCGGCGATCCGATGGACAAGAACCTGTACGACCTCGAGCCGGAGGAGGCGGCGAAGGTACCGCACCCGTGCGCGTCGCTCGACGAGGCGCTCGACAACATCGACAAGGATCGTGAGTTCCTCACGCGCGGCGGCGTCTTCACGAACGACATGATCGACGCCTACATCGCGCTCAAGATGGAGGAAGTCACGCGGTTCCGGATGACCACCCATCCGGTGGAATTCGACATGTACTACAGCCTCTAAGTCGAGGCGCGCCTTTCGTGCGCGGTGAACCAGGCAGGGGGGCGGGACGGTCAAACCCGCCCCTTTTGCTTCGGGAACCCGGCGGTTACACTGGGGCGCGATGGTCCGACGTGACGAAGATGCTGCTGGAATACGGTGCTGCCGCGCACTCGCGTGGTGCTTCGCATGCGTGTGCGCGTTGGCGTGGCTCCCGCTCGCCGGCGCCGCGTCGCTCGCGGAGAAGGCGCGCGAATCCGGTTGCGTGGGCAAGCCGGCCGCGATCAGCGGCGATTTGTACAAGTGCACCACCGCGTCGGGCAGCGAAGCGTTCTTCAATGTCCCCAACAATTCGGGCGGTGGTGCCAGCGTCGCGCCACGACGCACCGAGAGCAAGCCGACTGTGTCCGCGCCGACTACGGCGCCCACCGGTTTCCCACGCGTCGACCCTGAAACCCAGAAGGGCCGCGACGATCTTCGCCGCAAGGTGCTCAGCGACGAGCTGTCCGCGGAGGAAAAAGCGCTCGCCGATGCGCGCATCGCCTACGACGGCGGCGCGCCCCAACCGCTGGCCGAGGAAAAGGCCGACGCCGAGAAATACCGGCAGCGAATCGCGCGCCTGCGCGAAGCGGTTGCGCTCCATCAACGCAACGTCGAGGCGCTCAAGAAAGAGCTCGGCACGACGCGCTGAGCGCGCCTCCACCCAGGTCGACGCGCGCGATCGGCAGTTTGCGCATCCGGCGCGGATATTGCTAAGTCTGCAGCATGGATTCGCGCGCGCACCGGAGCGCGCCATGCGAACGTGGTCATGAAGCTCCGGCTCTTTTCGTCGCCTGCTCCGCTCGAAGCGGGCGTATCGCACGCGGGTCTCGACCTGCTTGCGACAGCCGTGCTGATGCTCGACGCGCGCCGGCGCGTGACCTTCGCCAACCCTGCGGCGGAGAACCTGTTCGAGCTGTCGCGCGCGAAGCTCGTCGGCAACACGACGCGCGATCTCTTCGGCGAGGCGCCCGACCTGACGGCGGCGATCGACAAGGCGGTGATGTCCGGCGCGTCGTATACCGAGCAGGAACTCGAGCTCGGCGTTTCGGGCAAGCCGCGCCTGCACCTCAATTGCACCGTTTCCGTGATCGATGGCACCGATCAGGCGCTGCTCGTGGAGCTGCGCCACATCGACCAGCAACTCAAGATCGCACGCGAGGAGCGCCTGCTCGAGCAGCAGCAGGCGAACCGCGAGCTGATCCGCAGTCTCGCGCACGAGATCAAGAATCCGCTGGGCGGCATCCGCGGCGCGGCGCAGCTCCTCGAGCGCGAGCTCGATCGCGCGCAGCTGATCGAGTACACGCAGGTGATCATCGGCGAGTCCGACCGCCTGCAGTCGCTGGTCAACCGCCTGCTCACGCCGCACCGGCTGCCGTCGTACCGGCGCACCAACATCCACGAGGTGCTGGTCCGCGTGAAGGGCGTGGTGCAGGCGGAGTTCCCGGCGATTCCGATCGGCTGCGATTTCGACACCAGCCTGCCGGAGTTCGAAGCGGACCCCGAGCAGCTCACGCAGGCGTTGCTGAACGTCGTGAAGAACGCCGCGCAGGCGTTGCACGGTACGACGGCCGGGCCCGACATCCAGCTTCAGACGCGCGTGGCGCGTGGCGTCACGCTGGCGAAGCGCCGCCACCGGCTGGCGCTCATGGTGGCGGTGGTCGACAACGGGCCGGGCGTGGCGCCCGAGATTCGCGACAAGATTTTCTATCCGCTGGTATCGGGCCGCGAAGGCGGCAGCGGATTGGGGCTGACGATCGCGCAGACGTTCGTGGCCCAGCACGGGGGCAACATCGAATGCAATAGCGTGCCCGGCCGCACGGTCTTCACCATCCTGCTGCCGCTGGAATCGATGCGCGCGGTGGGGTAAACGGGACATGAACGAGAAGATGTACGCGTACGATTACGAGCCGCCGCGCGGCGACGGAATGAAGGCCGTGTGGATCGTCGACGACGACCGCTCGATCCGCTGGGTGCTGGAGAAGGCGCTGGCGCGCGAGGGCATCCCGTTCAAGACGTTCTCGTCGGCATACGAGGTGCTGCAGGCGCTGGCGGTGAGCCAGCCGCAGGTGCTCGTCTCCGACATCCGCATGCCGGGCGAATCGGGCCTCACGCTGCTGAACCGCATCAAGGAGCGCTATCCGCTGATCCCGGTGATCATCATGACGGCGTACTCGGATCTCGACAGCGCCGTGGCGGCGTTCCAGGGCGGCGCGTTCGAATATCTGCCCAAGCCGTTCGACGTCGATCACGCACTTGCGCTGATCCGCCGCGCCGGCACCGAGACGCCGGCGACGACGCCCGCGGCCGCGGGCGGTGCGGAGACACCGGAGATCCTTGGCCAGGCGCCCGCGATGCAGGAGGTGTTCCGCGCGATCGGCCGGCTGTCGCAATCGAACGCGACCGTGCTCATCACCGGCGAGTCCGGCAGCGGCAAGGAGCTCGTCGCGCGCGCGTTGCACCGGCACAGTCCCCGCGCTGCGGGGCCGTTCATCGCGATCAACACTGCGGCGATCCCGAAAGACCTGCTCGAGTCGGAGTTGTTCGGTCATGAGCGCGGCGCGTTCACCGGCGCGCAGAACATGCGCCGCGGGCGTTTCGAGCAGGCCGAGGGCGGCACGCTGTTCCTCGACGAGATCGGCGACATGCCCGCGGACCTGCAGGTGCGACTGCTGCGCGTACTGGCTGATGGCGAGTACTACCGCGTCGGCGGCCATGCGCCGCAGAAGGCGAGCGTGCGCATCATCGCGGCGACGCATCAGAATCTCGAGGAGCGCGTGCGGCAGGGATTGTTCCGCGAAGACCTGCTGCATCGTTTGAACGTCGTGCGGCTGCGCCTCCCGCCGCTGCGCGAGCGGCAGGAAGACATCGCGCCGCTCGCGCGCCACTTCCTGCTGAAGAGCGCGCGCGACCTTGCGGTGGAGCCGAAGCTGCTTTCCGATGACGCGCTAAAAGTGTTGGCGACGTTTGCGTTCCCCGGTAACGTGCGGCAACTCGAGAACGTTTGTCATTGGCTGACGGTGATGGGCCCGGGGCAGCGCATCGAGGTCGCCGACCTTCCGCCGGAAGTGCGCGAAATGCCGGGCGCAAGCGGCGCGGCCACCACCGACATCGGCTGGCAGCAGGCCCTCGACCGCGAGCTCGCGCAAGCGCTGGCGCGCGGCGAGCGCAACGTCGGCGACCGGCTGGAGCAGGAGTTCGAAAAGGCGCTCATCCGGCGCGCGCTCGCGCACACCGGCGGCCATCGGATGGAAGCGGCCGCGTGGCTGGGTTGGGGCCGCAACACGCTGACGCGCAAGATCCAGGAACTGGGCCTGGAAGCGGAATTGCGCAAGGGCGAACGCGGCGGGTGAGGGGCTCACCCCGCCCTTCGCGCACCGTCACCGCAAGCGGGGAGAGGGCTGGCGGCGAGGGGCGCTACTTTGCTTCCGGCATCGGCAACGCAGCGGGCGCCTGCAGCGAGCGTTCGACCATTTCCTCGATCACCACGTCGGGCGCCTCGCGCAGGATCAGTGCCGGGTCGAGGCGGCGGCTGCCGACATAGACGGCACGGCTGAAGTTCTCCGACAGCAGCGGAATCAGCGGTATCGCCATCGAGTCGCGATAGACGACCGCGCGCGGGAGCCCGGGTTTCGCGCAGGCGTAGAATGCCGCGCGACGCCAGGAACCGCTGGCGCCGGATGAGCTCGATGGCCACGGCCGCGATCTCGGCGTCGCCGATCGGCACGCGATAGTGGCGATCCAGCGCCTGGCCTTCCTCGCCGAGGAAATAGAGCCAGCCGTCGCGGCCGATCATCACGTTGGGTGCGGGGGAGACGCCGAACACGCCGACCATCGCGCGATGATGCAGCAGCAACAGCGCGCCGCGACCACCGAAACGGTCGCCAAACGCGCGCTCGAACTCACCGGGAAACGTGCGCAGGAACTTCGGCGCGGGCCAGGGCGCGAGCGCGCGGAACTCGAACTGCGGCGCCGCGCGCTCCCTCAGTGCGCCGATTCCACCGAGTGCCAGCGCCGCGCAGAAGCCGGCGGCATTAGCCAGTCGTGCCAGGGGTGCGTCGCCGGCGCTGGCAGCGGCACCGGCGGCAACGCGAGGGGATCGGCGCGCGGCATGCTCAGCGGGCCACGCTGGTTGCCGCCAAGTGGCACGTACAGATAGTCGCGGAGCCATCGTGTTCCTGCTGTGCGTTCTGTGGCACGGCGCAAGCTGGCCGTTCGTGCTGTGGGGCGTGTGGCACGGGTTGTTCCTCACGGGTTCGAACGGACGTGACGCGGTCGCGCCATGCGCCGATTGTGCGAGCGGGGTCGCGAACGTCGCGCCAGCGGATGATGGGCCCCGCGATCAGCTGCGGGAACAGCAGGATGTACAGCGCGAAGGTCGGGACGCTGCGCTGCGCGTCGGCGTTTCGCTTGTAGACGTCGACGACGTACGAGATCGCGTGGAACGTGAAGAACGAGATGCCGAGCGGCAGCGGTATCGCCGCCCACGCGAGCGCCCCGACGCCAAACACCGGCGCGATCGCGTTGACATTGGCGGCGGCGAAGTTCGCGTACTTGAACACCGCGAGCGTGCCGAGGTTGCCCGCGATCGCAAACGCGAGCCGACGCTTGCGTGCGCGCGGATCGTCGGCCGCGGCGATCCGCATACCGATCCACCAGTTGAAGGCCACGGACGCCAGCACGAGCACGACATACGGCGCTTCGCCCCACGCGTAGAACGCGAGGCTCGCGACGAGGAGCACGCCGTTGCGCCAGCGCCGCGGCGCGATGAAGTACGCCGCCAGCGTCAGCGGCAGAAACAGAAACAGGAACAGCGGCGACGCGAAGACCATGAGCGCGCGGAGTCTGGCAGCGGCTCGCAGCGGCGGTCGCGCGGATCCGGACCCGCGCGCTCAGGCGTCGCGCAGCTCGACGATCGCCGGCGCGTGGTCCGACGGCTTCTCGCCCTTGCGCGCGTTGCGGTCGATGCGTGACGACGTGCAGCGCGCGGCAAGCGGGGCCGACAGCAGGATGTGATCGATGCGCAGGCCCTTGTTCTTCGGGAACGCGAGCATCCGGTAATCCCACCAGCTGAAGGTCTTCGGTGGCTGGTCGAACAGCCGGAAGCTGTCGACGAGGCCGGCGTCGATGAATTCGCGGAACGCCGCGCGCTCGGGCTCCGAGACGAGGACCTGGCCCACCCACAACGCGGGGTCGTGCACGTCGCGGTCTTCCGGGGCCACGTTGAAGTCGCCGGCGATCGCGAGTACGGGATGGTGCTTTAGCGCGGCGTGCAGATGCTTCGCCACGGCGTCGCACCACCCGAGCTTGTAGCGATACTTGTCCGAGTCGACCGACTGGCCGTTCGGCACGTACGCGGAGATGACGCGGATGCCATCGACGGTGGCGGCGATGAGGCGCTTCTGCTCGTCGACGAAACCTTCGACGCCCATGGCGACGTCGGCCACGGCGAGACCGTGCCGCGCGAGGATCGCGACGCCGTTGTACGTCTTCTGTCCGGTGTAGTGCGACGCGTAGCCGGCGGCGTCGAGTGCGGCCACCGGAAACTTTGCATCCTCGAGCTTCGTTTCCTGCAGGCACACGACGTCGGGCGTGTTCGCAGCGAGCCAGTCGAGCAAGCGCGGCAGCCGCACGTTCAGCGAGTTGACGTTCCATGTGACGAGCTTCATCGCGATCGGGCCTCTGGGGCGCTAGGTAGTGACGATAGCTCTGTGCTGTTCGACGGGCCGTCAATGCGACTTGTGTCCGATGGCACTTGTGCCAGTTGGCTGCCAGCGCACGAAGAACAAACTCCGCATCGTCACGGCGAAGCATACAGCGCGAGCGAGCTCCGCTTCGCTGTTCGCCTAATCAGGGATCGTCATGCCGGATCGAATTGGCACGCTGTCGTTCATGCTCGCTGCCTTGCTTTCGGTGTTGCCGGTGATCGCCGGTGCAACGCTTGGCGGGCTGCCACTCGCCTTCGAAGCGAACCACGGACAGGTGGACGACTCGCGCATTCGATTCGTCGCGCGTGGTGCGGGGCATACGGTGTTGCTGACCGACGGCGGCGCGAGATTGCATTTCAGCGGTTCCCAGGAAGGGACGACGCGCGGTGCGGTGGTCGACATTCGCCTCGACGGCGCGCGCGTGGGCGTGGCGGCTGTCGCGGGGGAAGCACTGGCCGGAAGGGTTCACTACATGCGCGGCGACGATCCGGCGACGCACGTCGTCGACGTTCCGACGTACGACGCCGTGCGGTATCCCGGCGTCTATCGCGGCATCGATCTCGTCTTCCACGGGGCGTCCGGCGCGCTCGAATACGACTTCATCGTGGCGCCGCACACGGACCCGCGGCGGATCGGCGTTCGCTTCGGCGGGGCAGATGCGGTGAACGTCGATCCGCACGGCGGCATCACGCTGCGCACCCCCAACGGCGACGTCGGGTTTGGCAAGCCGCTTGCCTACCAGGACGTCGACGGCATACGGCGGAACGTCGAAGTGAGCTATGTCCTGCGCGACGTCAACGTGGTGGGCTTTCGTGTCGGACGCTACGACCGCACTCGGCCGCTCGTCATCGATCCCGTGCTCGTGCTGGCCTCCAATCTCTGGGGTACGGCCACGGGCGTGGCGCTCGACGGCGGCGGCAACATCTACGTCAGCGGATCGGTGTGGACGTCCGATCTGCCGGTTGCCGGTGGCTACCAGACACAGCAGGCGGGCACGCAGGACGCGTACGTTCTCAAGCTCAATCCCACGGGAACGTCCGCGATCTACACGACGTACCTCGGTGCCCGTCGCGCCACCACGAAGGGGCTCGGCATCGCGGTCGACGGTGGCGGAAGCGCCTACGTCACCGGCACGACGACCTCCACGTCGTTTCCGATCACGGCCGGCGCTTATCAGACCACCGGCGCCAGCTTTGTCACCAAGCTCAAGCCAGCGGGCAACGCGCTCGCCTATTCGACGCTGTTCGGCGCGCCCGTGTCTGGCATCGCCGTGCATGGCGATGGCAGTTTGGCGATCACGGGGACGGCGAGCGCGCTGACGACCACGGCCGGCGTGCTCCAGGCGACCAAGCTTGGCGCGACCGCGCCTTACGTCGCGCGACTCAACGCGCTCGGGACGGGAATGACGTATGCGACGTGGCTCGGCGGCAGCGCAAAGGACGACGCGCACGGAATTGCCGTCGATGGTGGCGGCAACACCTATGTCGTCGGCACGGCGCGCTCGAGCAACTTCCCGACGCGCAACCCCTTGCGGCCGGCGTTGAGCGGGACGAGCGACGCCTATGTCGCGAAGATCAACCCCGGCGGCACAGAGCTCGTCTATTCGACGTACCTGGGAGGGTCCGCAGACGAGCGCGGTTTCGGAATTTCCGTCGATGCGAACGGCCGCGCTTCCGTCGTCGGGTGGACCACCTCGACCGACTTTCCCGTCACGCCAGGCGTGTTCCAGCCCTACCTCGGCGCGCAGATGAGCGGACTCAGCAATGCGTTCGTCGCGAAGCTCGATGGCGCCGGCGCGGCGCTGGCATGGGCCTCGTATCTGGGCGGCGCGTGGTGCGTCGGCTCGGGCGCGTCGTCGTGCTTCGGCATCTTCGGCGCCGATGAAGGCATCGATGTCGCGACGTCGGTGGCGACCGACGCGGCTGGCTTCACGTATGTCGCCGGCTACGCGACCTCTACGCTGTTTCCGCAACGAGATCCCGTGCAGGACTTGTCGCGCGGCGGCGATGTGCAGCGAGCGCCGTTCGTGGCACGGATTCGTCCTGGCGGTACGCGGCTCGTCTATTCGACGGCGCTCGGAAACCGCACCGGTTCGACCAGCGTCGACCAGATCGCGATCGATGGGCAAGGTGGCGTCGTCGCCGTCGGCAGCACGCCGGGCGAGCTATTCCCATTGACCGGCGGCGCGGTGCTGGGGCCGGGGAACTCGTTCGTGTTCAGGCTTGCGACAGGTGGCTACCCGACGACGTTGCGGTCGTCGGTGAATCCGGCGGCAAGCGCGCAGCCTGTCGTGCTGTCGGCCGATGTCGATGCAGCGGTCCCGGGTGGGACGATGACATTCAAGGCCGGCGCCGACGTGCTGGGCATCGTTCCCATCGTCGATGGCGGCGCATCCCTCGGCGTGACGCTGCCGCCCGGCGTGCATCGCGTCACGGCGGTGAACAGCGTGGATGGAAAAGTGTCGCCGCCGTTGTTCCAGATCGTGAGCGGTCGATGACCGCAACGGTGACACGATTGTTCGCGCGAAGCGCGGCGCCGTGGACTCTCGCCGCGATAGTGATTCTCGCGATGACGCTCTCGTTTGAAGCGGTCGCGGCGAAAAACAAGGCGCCCATCGTTTCGATCACCGCGCCCATCGCGGGCACAGCGTTCTCGACACCTGCGACGATCGCGATCAGCGTAACGGCGACGGACTCCGATGGCACGATCACACGCGTCGAATTCTATCGGGGTTCGACGCTGCTCGGGACGCGCACCGCGCCGCCCTATGAGTACACCTGGAGCGGCGCCGCGGTGGGCAGCTATTCGCTTACCGCCAGGGCGACCGACAACGCCGGCGCTGTCACCACGTCGGCCGCGATAGCCGTCACAGTCACCACTCCGAAGATCGTGATCGAACAGCCTGCGTCGGGTGCGGTCGTCTATGGCACTCAGGCGGTCGTGTCGGGCACGTTCGCAGGCGATGCCGGCAGCACGATCGTCGTCGATGGTCCATTCGGCTCCCAGATCGCGACGGTCAGCGGCGCCGGCTATTCCGCTTATGTTCCGATCGTGCCGGGGCCGAACACGCTGCGCGCCACGGTTGCGCGCCGCAACCGCACGTTCGACACGACGACGGTGAACGTGGTCGGCAACCTCGATCCGCTGCTCACGTTCGTGGCGCCTGCAGCCTCGGTGTTCGAAGCGTCCGCGACCATTCCGCTCGAGGTCGATGCGCTCAGCCCGGCCGGAACCATCGCCCGCGTCGACTTCTTTCGCGGGGCGATTCCGCTAGGCTCAGCCACTTCGCCTCCGTATCGATACGCCTGGGTGAATCCCCCGACAGGTACCCATACGGTGTCGGCCACCGCGACCGACGATCGCGGCCATAGCGGCACGGTATCGCTGCCGATCGTGGTCAGCGGGCCGAACGTGCCACCGGTCGTCCAGTTGACGTCGCCGTCCGCTGCCGCCACTTTCACGGCGCCGGCGACGATCGCCATCGCGGCGAGCGCGAGCGATTCCGACGGCTCGATCGCCAAGGTCGAGTTTCTCCGCGACGGAGCGGTGATCGGGATGACCAACGTGTCACCCTATGCGATGAACTGGACCGGCGTCCAGGCGGCGACGTATTCGCTGACGGCGCGTGCCACGGACGATCGCGGAGCGACTGCAACGTCGCCCCCGGTCACCGTCATCGTGCGGCCGCCGAATGCGCCGCCCACCGTCACGCTTGCAGCACCTGCCATCGACGCGAGATTCACCGCGCCTGCCTCCATCGCATTGGCCGCCAATGCGTCGGATACCGACGGCAGCGTCGTACGGGTCGACTTCCTGCAAGGGACCGCGACGATCGGCAGCGCGACGGTCCCGCCCTTCGCGGCGACGTGGAGCAACGTTGCGCCGGGAACGTATTCGTTGACTGCGCGCGCGACCGACAACTCCGGTGCGACGGCAGTTTCGTCACCGGTGGTGGTCGTCGTCACGGCGAATGCACCGCCCGTGGTCTCGATCACCGCGCCGGCCCCGGGCGCGAGTTACTTCGCGCCGGCTGACGTCAACCTCGTCGCGACCGCTTCCGACGCCGACGGCACGCTGGCGTCCGTGTCGTTCTATCAGGGGACGACGCTGATCGGCACCTCGAATGCCGCGCCGTACGCCGTGCAGTGGTCCGGCGTTGCGGCCGGCTCGTACACGCTGACCGCGCGGGCGGTGGATAACGCTGGCGCGAGCACGACTTCGCTACCCGTCGCCATCACCGTATCGGCACCGGCGTTGGCAATCGACACACCGGTCGCCGGCGCCATGATCGCGGCCGATCATGTTCACGTGCAGGGTTCCTTCAATACATCGGCGAGCGCGGGAATCGTGGTCAACGGCGTCGTCGCGGCGATGGAAGGCAACCGGTTCTACGCGGCCAACGTACCCCTATCGGCGGGTGCCAATTCGGTCACGGCGACGCTGACGAGGATGGACGGGGTGGCCACGACGCACACGATAGAGGTGTCGAGCGTTCCGGCACCGGTCGCGATTTCGGTGGAGCCGGCGCAGGGTTTTGCGCCCCTTGCGGTAACGATCACCGTCGGTGCGCAGTCCGGCGCGAGCATCGCACGAGTGGAGATCGATGCCGATGGCAATGGGGGCTTCGACGGAGTGCTCTCGGCGCCGCCATGGCAAACAACGGTCACGTACCTGTCGACAGGAACAGTAAACCTGGTCGTGAAGGTGACGGACACTGCGGGAGGCATCCACGCGGAGACCGTGCCGATCGTCGTGGCGGACAAGGCTGCGCTCGACCAGCGGGTTCGAGCTGTATGGACCGGCATGACGTCGGCGCTGGCGGCCGGCGACACGACGAGCGCGCTGACGTTTCTCGATCCGTTCGCGCGGCAGCGTTACGCGCCCGTGTTTTCACTGCTCCAGCCCGACCTCGGGACCATCGTCGGGACGTTTTCCAACTTGCAAGGCGTATCGTTGACGCAGGATTTCGGCGAATACGCTGTCAACCGGGTGATCGATGGACAGAATCGAATCTTCTTCGTCTATTTCAGCCGGAACGGCGACGGCGTGTGGCGGCTGGGGTCGATGTGATGCGCGCCGGTCACCGAGGCTTCGCTGGACGCGCGCTCATGATCGCCGGAGCTGCCCTCGTTCTCGCCGCCTGCGGGTCGCCCTATTACACCTCCGATCCCATCGAGGCATGGGTAGTCGATGCCGAGAACGGGAAACCGATCGAGGGGGCGATCGTCGTTGCGCATTGGCAGTTGCGCGGCGCCACCCTCGACTCCGGAACTCGGCAAAACCAACTCGAAGTCATCGAAACGGTCACCGACCGTAACGGGAGGTTTTTCATTCCGGGGTTCACGAAGATCAACTTCACTCTGGAGCAACTGCGCGAGGAGGACCCGCGGGTTGTCATCTTCAAGCCGGGCTTCAGCATTGCCGGCGGACACAACAGCTACCCCATTGGCGCGCCGAGCCCCGGTGCGCATCGGTCGTCACCACTTCGTGGCAAGCGAATCGAGGTCAAGTCGCTGTCCGGAGATCTGGATCGATATCTGCGTGAGTTGAGCTTGGTCAGCGCGACGCTGACGGGATCTTTCCGCCAGCGGAGATTTGGGGAAGGTTCCAAGAGTGATACACGCCTTGGCCTGCGAGCGACGAAGACTAAATCCCCTGTCGGACCGGCATTTGCTGACGTTCCAGGTGAAACTCTTGCGGAGTTGAGTTGTGACCACCAATAGTGCATCACGCATTTTGGTCGTTGCCATTGGCCGTTCTGTGGCAATACCCCTTGCACTTTTGCTCTTTTCTAGTCCTTGCTCAAGCTATGAAGTCAGCACTCACGAGGACGTTTCGCGGCGGCCGTTGCCAATCCCGGCTGTCGGATCCTCTCAAGCTCGAACAGCTTGGGCTTCGCGGAGTGGCTACCAATGATCTGCGGCAAACGTTTCCGCGCGGCTGGTGGCGGGATTCCATTGACGATTGTGGAACTAGTCAGTTTGGGTCGCGGCGCGAAGATAATCTCGGCCCGCTCCAAGCGAAATTTCAGCCGCTTCGCCATTTCTATGATCCCGTGAACGACAGCGCGCTGGACATAGGAGGCTACTACGGCACGACAATTTCCGTCAGGTCGTCGGACTGGGCGCTGGAGGATATCGAGACCTACGCAGGGGACCCCGGTCCACGGGCCTATCAGGATTTCTCCCTGAGGGATGCGCGGGAGTATTTTTATCGCGCCTTGACCGATCGCTCACTGCTCGTTCGATCCGCGAATTTTGGAAGCATGTTCCAGGCGCTGGGCCACGTGATTCATCACTTGCAGGACATGGCGCAGCCCCAGCACGTCAGAAACGACGTGCACTGCGACGAAGACGCCTGTCGGGCTCTGACATCTGCGCTGGGAATCAATCAGCTATTTGCGCCGAGCATGTATGAGAAGTACACAGATCTGGGGAACGCGAACAATCCCTACGAATCCGTTCGACTCAACTTGCCATATTTGGGCGCGGGCTCGACACCCGCCTTTCCTGCCGCATCTACCGGGGCTTCGCCGTTCCTTACCGCGCGAAGCCTATGGCGCACGACTGCCGTCGGCGGCGACATTGCGAGTGGCAAGGGGATCGCCGAGTATACGAACAGGAATTTCTTTTCCGCCGGAACGATCCAGACCTATCCCTCTCCGCCGCCGCCGGGACTGTCGTTTACCACCTACCATTCTCCTTCGAGTGAGGTCGAAGTCAGCGCTCTGCTGGGAAGCGCGGCCTTCGCCGGGAAGGTCCGCTTCTGGAAGAGCGAAGTCACCGATTCGTTGACCGGGGTTACGGAGACAAACGAGCGAGCCTTGTCCGAGGGACTTCTCGACAGCGATCTCGTCAAGCGCTACTCGACCACCCAGCCGGGTTATCTCGTCTACGCCCTCAACCGCTTCACGTTCGACGCCGCACACAAGTTTCTAATCCCGCGTGCTGTCGGGTACTCCGCCGGACTCATCAATTTCTTCTTCCGCGGGCAGCTCGAGATCAGCCCGCCCGACGAAGGCGTCTATGGCATCGTCGATCACACGATCGAGAATCGACCCGACGTCGACGGCTTCGCCAGGATCAAGCTCAAGGTCAGGAACGTCACACCTGGCGGCGCTACCGCACCGGGCCAGGCGACCGTCGAGCCGATTCCTGACAACTCCGGCGGCACACTTGTCGCGGTCGCGAAGTTTCATCGCAACGCGTGCTACACGGCCAGCCTGTCCGGCGAATACGGATCGCCGGGCATCAACTGGAGCGCCTGTCGCGCGCCGACGGAAGAAATCGTCGTGTCGATGCCGCAACCTGTTCCGGCCGGAATCAACGACGCATCGCAGACCGTCGCATTCACCTTTCCGACCAAGGTGCCGATCAATGCCACGGATGTCTATTTGCAGGTCGTCTATCGCGGACCGCTGGGGGAGGAGCCCGACCACGTGATGGTGGCCACGGTGGACATCGGGGAGCCGCTGTATCTGACCCAGCATTCGATGCTCGATCAGTTCCTGTACTTCCTGTATCCATCGCTCGAGCCGGGCACGTACACCTTCGAGCAATGGTGTGCGCAGGGCAGGTACCCGTCCTACGACGAGTGCCGCAGCAGCCAGGGCGCTACGCTCAAGGTGCGATTCGGTGCAAGCCCCGGTTACACCGACCAGCCGGTCTACCCGGAAGGCGAGTGGCATCCGCTGGCAGCGGAACCGCCGTTTGCGGCAGTGGCGACAATGCCGGCGCCCGTCGGCACGTACGCGCGCGTGGCCATGCTTACCGATCCGTCGCCACGCAACGGGACATTCCTGTGGGAACGCATCAACCCGACAAACACGTCGCTATTCCAGTGGAACGGAGTTTCGCTAATGGGGATCCGCAACCAGCTCGACTTTGCGACCAACGCGTTGAGTCCGTTCCCGACCCTTGCTCCAGGTCGCGGCATCTACGTGTATTCAGCGGACAGTTCGCTGCTGAATGCGGGTACGGCGCCGGACATCGCGCCACTGGCGCCATCGAGGTCGCAGATTACGTTCTGACCTACTTCGGATAGCCCCCGGCCGGCGCGGCGGCCGTCGCATCCGGCAACGGCGATGGCGCCGGCGCCGGCCCGGGCGTCGCCGGCGGTGTGTTGGCCGCAGCCTTCGTCACCGGCGGAGACTCCGTGCCGGAACCCGGCGCCATACGCCGCAACGGCGGCGTGCGCGGATAGCCCGCGTCGTCGAGCATCGCCTGCCAGCGCGGCTCGCTCATTCCCTTGGACACCATCTTCTCGCCCACTTGCAGCACCGGCGCGAGATTGCTGCCGGTGAGCGCCGTCAGCCGGGCGGCGCCGCGGGGGTCGGAGACGTTGACAGTGCTGAACGGAATGCCGCGCTTGTTGAGCAGCGCCACGGCGCTCTGGCAGGGCTCGCCGCAGTCGAACGTGTAAAGCGTCACCGGATAACGCTCCGAGGCCATGCGCGCGGCGATCGGGACTTCGCTCGTGTCGATCACGTTCTCACCGATGCGCTTGGGCTGGACGTTCTTCGCATTCGCCGGCGGCAGCTTGTCCGAATACACGACCTTGCCGTCGGCATCGATGTAGCGGTAGAGCTCTTTCTGCTGCGCGCCGGCCGTTGCGCAAAGCGCAAGCGCCGCGACGCCTGTCACGAGAATCCATGGCCAACGAGCGCGAACCATGTCGCCTCCGTCAGGATGACAATGTCATCCCATTATGCCGAAGAAGCGCATCGAGTTGGGGCGGGCGACCCCGAAAAGCGACGAACGACTCCATGGCTGTGCGACTTCCGCCACGCGCCAGGACTTCGTCGCGAAAGCGCGCCCCGACGGCTGGCGACAGCACCCCCGCCTCCTCGAACAGGCTGTACGCGTCGGCGGACAGCACCTCGGCCCACTTGTAGCTGTAGTAGCCGGCCGCGTAGCCGCCGTCGAAGATGTGCGAAAAGCTGTGGATGAAGCGGTCGTAGGCCGGCCGCGGTACGACCGAGACCTCGGCGCGCACGGCATCGAGCAGCGCCTGCGGGTTCGCCCACGGTCTGTGCGCTACAGGATCGTAGTCGGCGTAGAGGAGCATGTCGAACAGCGCGAACTCGACCTGTCGCATGAGTGCCATCCCGCTCTGGAAGTTCTTCGCCGCATGCATCTTGTCGAAGAGTTCGCGGGGCAGCGGCGTTCCGTGCAGCGGTCCGTCGCCCACGTAAGCGGTCATGTCCTTCAGCACGTCCCATTCCCAGCAGTAGTTCTCCATGAACTGCGACGGCAGCTCGACCGCGTCCCACTCCACACCCTGGATGCCGGACACGCCGGGAACGTCGATGCGCGTCAGCAGCTGATGCAGCCCGTGGCCGAACTCGTGGAACAGGGTGATCACTTCGTCATGCGTGAATGTCGCGGGCTTGCCTTGCACCGGAGGCGACAGGTTGCAGATCATGTACGCCACCGGGTGCTGGACGCCGCCGTCGATGCGCCGGCGGTTGATCGCGTCGTCCATCCACGCGCCGCCCTGTTTGCCTTCGCGCGCATAGAGGTCGAAGTAGAACTCGCCGGCAAGGGCCCCCGCGGCGTCTGCGCACTTCGAAGAACCGCACCGACGGATGCCACACCGGCGCCTGCGTCTCGCGAATCGTGATGCCGTAGATGGTCTCGACGAGTCGGAACAATCCGGCGACGACCTTATCCTCGGGCAGGTATCGCTTGATCTCCTGCTCCGAGTACGCGTAGCGGCGCGCTTTCAGCTTTTCCGACGCGTACGACAGGTCCCAGGCCTCGAGAGCAGTCAGCCCGAGCTCGTCACGCGCGAATGCCACGAGCTCGGCGTAGTCGCGCTCGGCGAACGGCCGCGCGCGCCGCGCGAGGTCGCGCAGGAACGCGAGAACCTCGGCCGGCGTTTGCGCCATCTTGGGCACCAGCGAGACTTCGGCGAAGTTGCGGTAGCCGAGCAGCGATGCAGCCTCGCCGCGTAGCAGGACGATGCGCTCGATCAGCGGTCCGTTGTCCCACGCCGGATTGTCGGCGACGTCCGATGCGATCGTCGCGAAACCGCGATGCATCGTCGCGCGCAGCGCGCGGTTCTCGGCATATTGCATGACCGGCAGATAGCAGGGCATCCGCAGCGTCAGCTTGTAGCCGGGCATGCCGTCGGCTTCCGCCGCCGCACGCGCCTGCGCGACGACGTCGGCCGGGACGCCCGCCAGCTCGCGCACATCGTCGACGAAGTGGGCCCATGCGTTCTCGGTGTCGAGCACATGCTCGTCGAACTCGGCGCCGATCTCGGCGAGCTCTTCCTTGACGGTCTTGAATCGCACGCGCTTCGTGGCGTCGAGCTCGGCGCCGCCCAGGCGAAAGTCGCGGATCTCGTTGTCGATCATGCGCCGCGCCGCCTCGGAGAGCGTGGCGAATTCAGGCGCCGCGCGCAGCTCGAGGAACTTGCGATACAGCGCGTCGTTCTG
This sequence comes from uncultured beta proteobacterium, assembly GCA_963851465.1. Lineage (GTDB taxonomy): Bacteria > Pseudomonadota > Gammaproteobacteria > Burkholderiales > Casimicrobiaceae > VBCG01. The sequence continues at coordinate 771,939 of CAWKPJ010000009.1, read as the reverse complement.
CCCGAGATCGGTGTAGAACGCGGTGACCTTCGGCAGGTTCGCGTGATACGCGTCGCGCAGCTCCGGCGTGTTCACCACCGCGTTCAGGTTGCGCACGGAATTCCATGCGCGATGCAGGCGATCGAGGCGATCCATCAATGGCACGACGACGGAATCCCACGTCGGCGACGCGGCGTCGCGTTCGACAATGGCGATCGTCGCGCGCGCGCCGTCGAGCAGCGCATCGACAGCGGGCGCGATGTGCGCGGGCGTCACCGCATCGAAGCGCGGCAGGCCGGGAAATTCGAGCAGGGGGTTGGCAGCAGGTAGGGGCATCTGGATTGTCGTCGCGACTTCAGGTGGTGGAAGGCGCGCGAGCGAGTCGCGCATCGAGCTCCGCAAGGTCGGCCGGCGTTCCCACGTTGGCCCACGGCCCGTCGTAGCGCTCACCCGTCACGATACCCTTCGCGATCCACGCGTTGAACAACGGCAGCATCTTCTGCTTCACGCCGCGCTGGAGGCCGGCGAAGAGCGCCGTGTCGTAGATCGCGATGTTGCCGAAGGTCAGCCTGGCGGCACCGCCCGCGATGACCGCATTGCCGCGCAGCGCGAAATCGCCTTGTGGATGATAGGGCGGATTGGGGACCATCACGAGATGCGCGCGCGGCGCAGCGCTGTCGTGGGCCATCGTCTGCGCGCGCGGAATCAGCGTCGCGATGTCGAATGCGCTCCAGACGTCGCCCGAGGCGACGATCAACGGGCCGGCGGGTAACAGCGGCAGCGCGGTCGTGATGCCGCCCGCCACTTCCAGCGGCTCGGCCTCGCGCGACCACGCGATGCGCGCGCCGAACGTGCGGCCGTCGCCCAGTGCGGCGGCGAGATCATCCGCGCGATGCGATGCGTTGACGACGATGTCGGTGAGGCCCGCCCGCACGAACGCCTCGATCTGCCAGACGATGAGCGGCTTGCCGCCCGCGCACAGGAGCGGCTTCGGCGTTGCATCGGACAGCGGCCGCATCCGCTCGCCGCGTCCCGCCGCCAGAATCATCGCGCCGATCACGGTTGTCGCGCCGTCAGAACGTGTAGCCCGTCGTCGTCGCGCGCTGCTCGATGCGGTCGAGCAGGCGCACGAGCGGCTTGAGTTCGTCGTAGCGCCCGGCCACGGGACGAACGTAGGCGAGAAACCGCGGCGTGTCCTCGACGTAGGCGGGTTTGCCGTCGCGATGGCAGATCCGCGCGAAGATGCCGAGCACCTTCAGATGGCGCTGCAGGCCCATCCATTCGACATCACGCCAGAACAAGGCGAAATCGGACGGCACCGGCAGCTTCGCGCGCCGCGCCCGCTCCCAGTAGCGGATCGTCCAGTCGAGGACGCGCTCCTCGGGCCAGCTCAGGAACGCATCCTTGAACAGCGAAGCGACGTCGTAGGTGATGGGGCCGACCACCGCGTCCTGGAAATCGAGCACGCCGGGATTGGGAGTCGACACCATCAGGTTGCGCGGCATGAAATCGCGATGGACGAATACCGCAGGCTGCGCAAGGTTGGCCGCGATGATGCGCTCGAAGACCGTGAGCAGCGACGCCTGCTCCTGGTCGGTCAGCGTCACTCCGCGATGGCGCGCGAGATACCACTCCGGGAACAGCATCAGCTCCCGGCGCAGGAGCGTGGCATCGTAAGGCGGAAGCACGCCCTCTCTCGTCGCCGATTGCCAGCGCACGAGCGTGTCCATCGCGTCGGCGAACAGCGCGTTCGCGTTGTCTTCGTCGAGTGCCTGCAGATAGGTCGTCGTCCCGAGATCGGTCAACAGGAGGAAGCCGCGGTCAAGGTCTTGCGCGTGGACCGTCGGCGCATGGATGCCCGCCGCCGCGAGCAGCGCGGCAACATGGACGAACGGCGCGCAATTCTCCTGCGGCGGCGGCGCATCCATCGCGACCAGCGTCCGTGCATCGCCCGCGATCGCCGCCGGTGCGGCCAGCGTGACGCGAAAGTATCGGCGGAAGCTCGCGTCGGCGGAGGCAGGCGCGAGCGTGTAATCGCGGGTGCGCAGCGTCGTCGCGAGCCAGTCGTGGAGCGCCGCCAGGCGCGCGTCAGTGGGTGCGGTGATGGAAGTCAACGGGCGGCGCGCTAGAATCGCGCAAATTCTAACAGGATCGATGTTGCGTCCTCGATGTCGCGTGCCGCTTCCTTCATACCATCGCTGACCGGCGTGCGCGCGCAAGCGTGGATCTCGATCGTTGGGGCGCTGATCGCCGTCGCGACTGCGCATGCCGACCCGCTGTCGCTGAAAGCGACCCGCGAGCTCGCCCCGCCCGTCGTGCGCGGCGCGCCCTTGCGTATTGGGACGCCTGCGCAGGGGCAGGCGCAGGCGGCGGAACCGCCACGTGGCGTCGTGTTCCTGCGCGCCGATCGGCTCGAAGGCAATGAGGACAAGATCACCGCGGAAGGGGGCGTGGAGTTGCGCTCGCGCTACGAGACGGTGCTCGCGGACTGGCTGTCGTATGACCCTGGCAAGGACGAGATCTGGGCGAAGGGCAACGTCATGATCCGGCGCGGTTACGACTGGATCACGGGGCCGGAGTTGCGCTACGAGCGCGACACGCAGCTGGGCGCGTTCGCCGCCCCGGAGTTCTTCGTTGCCGAGGCCAACGCCAGCGGTTCGGCGACGGAGATCCGTTTCGCCGGGCCGGACAAGTACGATGTGACGGACGCGCGCTACACGACCTGCATCGCGCCGAATCGGGACTGGTACCTGACCAGCGAGCAGCTCGAGGTCGACACGCTGCGCAAGGTCGCCACGGCGCACCGCGCGAGCGTCTATTTCATGGACGTCCCGGTGATGTACTCGCCGTGGCTCGAATTCCCGCTGTCGAATGAGCGCAAGTCGGGATTCCTCACGCCGCTGTTCGGCTCGAGCGGCGTGCGCGGCCTCGAAGCCAGCATCCCGTACTACTTCAACCTCGCCCCCAACTACGACGCGACGCTCGTACCGCGGATCATGAGCAAGCGCGGCCTGATGATCGGCGGCCAGTTCCGCTACCTGCTGGGCGACGCCGACACGCCGTTTTGGGGACAGTCTGTCGGCGAGGCCAACGCCGAGATCGTCCCCGACGATCGCGTGACGCATGAGTCACGCTACGCAATTTCGTGGCGGCACAACGAACAGTTCGCGCCGTGGCTCGCCGGCTTCGTCAACGTGAACAAGGTGTCCGACGATACGTACTTCGCGGATTATGCCGACCGCGTCGCGATCACGTCCCAGAAGACCCTGCCGCGCGACGTGGGGCTGATCGCCTCGTCGGGGCCGTGGTCGCTGCTCGCGCGCGCGCAGGGCTTCCAGACGCTGCAGGACCCGAACCAGCCGCCGGTGACGCCGCCGTACAATCGCGTGCCGCAAATTCTCGGAACGCTGAACCAGACCGACTGGATGGGGCTCACCTGGAGCGGCATGACCGAGTACGCAGATTTCCGGCAGGGCGCGCTTACGCCGACCGGCAAGCGCGTCGTGGTGTACCCGCGCGTTGCCTGGGAGCGGCAGGGCGCCGCGTGGTTTTTCACCGCGCGCGCCAGCGCGCAGTACTGGCAGTACGATCTCAATCAGACGACACCGCCGCTCGCGAACGCACGGCCGAGCGTGACGGTACCGATCACGAGCCTCGACGCGGGACTCGTGTTCGAGCGCGAGGATCGAATCTTCGACACCGACTTCGTGCAGACACTCGAACCACGCGCCTTCTATGTCTACATACCGTTCAAGAACCAGAGCCAGTTGCCGGTGTTCGACTCGGCGCTCGACGACTTCAGCTTCTCGTCGCTGTTCACCGAAAACCGGTACCTCGGCTACGACCGCGTGGGCGACGCGAACCAGCTCACGCTGGCGCTGACGTCGCGCTTCATCGACCCGGGTACCGGCGCCGAACGGCTGCGCGTCGCAGTCGGACAGCTCTTTTACTTCAAGGACCAGCAGGTCACGCTGAGCGAGCCGCCACGCTCCGGCGGCAAGTCGGATTTCCTGTTCGGCGCGGAAGGGAAGCTGAACGAGGTCTGGGCGCTGAACAGTCTGCTGCAGTACAACTTCGACGCTTCCCAGATCGAGCGCTTGAACGCCGGCGTCAGGTATTCGCCGGGCCCTGGCCGGGCGCTCAACGCGACATGGCGCTACACGCGGGAACTCGTCGACCCGACCGGAGCCACGGAGGAGATCAAGCAGATCGACATCTCCGGCCAATGGCCGATCACCTCGCACCTCACCCTGCTGGGACGCTGGAACTACTCTCTGGTCCCGCCCCGCAAGACGTTGGAGGCGGTGGCGGGCATCGAGTACAATGGCGACTGCTGGGTGTTGCGCGTGGTCGGTCAGCGGCTCACGACCACGACGCAACAGACGTCGACGGCGGTGTTCGTGCAGCTCGAGCTCAACGGGCTCGCGCGCGTGGGCACCAGCCCTCTGGAGCTCCTGCGTCGCAGCGTGCCCGGATACATCCCCGTCAACGATCCGTCGCTCACTGTTCGCGACCGGACGCTCGATCCGCTCCCTGGATTCTGACGCTCTGAAGTCGAGGTACCCGATGGCAGGTCTTCGCCACAGTTTCGGCCCATTCATCGCCGCCGCCGCCTTCGCGCTGGCCGCGACGCACGCGCTCGCGCAGGGGCCGGCCCCGGGGACGTCCCAAGGGCCGGCGGTGCCGCGCGCCACCATGCCCGGGCTGGCACCGGCGCCGGCACTGGGTCCGGTGCCGGGGCCAACGCCGCGCGCCGCCACGCCGGCCACGCCGGCGCGTGTCGCAGCGACCCGGCGCCGCGATCGTCCCGCTCGATCGCGTGATCGCCGTGGTCAACGACGAGGCGCTCACGCAATGGGACCTGCGCGAGCAGCGGCGCATCCTGCTCGACCAGTTGAAGGCGTCGAACATCCAGCCGCCGCCGGCAGACGTCCTCGACAAGCAGGTGCTGGAGCGGCTCATCACCGAGCGCACGCTCACGCAGTACGCGAAGGACACGGGCATGCGCATCGATGACACGATGGTGGAGCGCACCATCCTGCGCATCGCCGAGGAGAACAAGCTCAAGCCCGACGAGTTCCGCAAGGTGCTGGAGCGCGAGAACATCCAGTACGCCGCGTATCGCGAGGACATCCGCAAGCAGATCGTGCTGCAGCGCGTGCGCGAGCGCGAGGTGGACAGCAAGATCACCGTCACCGACGCCGAGGTCGACAACTATCTCGCGACGGTCTCTTCCCAGGCCGGCGGTGAACGGGAGTATCTGCTGTCGCACGTCTTCGTGTCCGTCCCCGAGCAGGCGAGCGCCGAGCAGATCGAGAGTCGCAGGAAGCGCGCGGAGGAAGCGCTCGCGCTCGCCAAGTCCGGCAAGCCGTTCGGTGAAGTCGCTGCGGGCTTTTCCGACGCGCCCGATGCGACGTCCGGCGGCAGCCTCGGCTGGCGCACGCCGGCACGGCTGCCGTCGGTGTTCGTCGATGTCACGCGCACGATGAAGAAAGGTGACGTATCGGCGGTGCAGCGCAGTCCCGCCGGCTTCCACATCGTCCAGCTCGTCGATGAGCGCAGCCGCGACCAGCCTACCGTTGTCGACCAGTCGCACGTGCGCCATATCCTCATCAAGGTCAACGAAAGCACGTCGGAAGCGGAAGGCAGGAGCAAGATCGACCGCCTGCGCGAGCGCATTGTCAGCGGCAATGCCAGGTTCGACGAGATCGCGCGCATCAATTCCGAAGATGCGTCGAGCGCCAAGGGCGGCGATCTCGGATGGGTCTCCCCCGGCGATACGGTTCCCGATTTCGAGCGCGCGATGGACAAGCTCCCGATCGACGAGGTATCGGTCGCCGTGCGCACGCCTTTCGGCTGGCACCTGATCCAGGTGGTCGAGCGCCGCAAGCAGGACATCTCGCTGGAGCGCCGTCGTGAACAGGCGCGGCTTGCATTGCGGCAGCGCAAGAGCGACGAAGGCTTCCAGGAATTCGTGCGCCAGCAGCGCGACCGCGCCTACGTCGAGTATCGCATCGACGACCGATAAGGCGCGGCCCGCCGCCGCGGAATACCTCCCGCGGCGTGGATGTTTGCTACGCCAGCACTCCGGCAATTGGATTCCGCATACGCGAGCGCGTGCGGAAGCGGCCCATCGTGCGCCATCCGTCAGCAGGAGGGACTTCCGTGAATCTCTTCCGAGCTTGTACAGCAGCGGCGGCCGCCGCCGCATGCACCCTGACGCTGATCAATGCGTCCCCGGCCGTGGCCTCGTTTCATGAATGGAGGATCGACGAGATCTACTCGAATGCCAGCGGGTCGGTGCAGTTCATCGACCTGAAGATGAGGATCGACATCGGGGGTGAGCAATTCGTCGGCGGGCACAGCATCGTGGTGACGCAGGGAGCGACGACCCATTCGTTCGTCTTTCCGACCAACCTTCCCGGCGACTCGGCAGGCGCGGACCGGCATTTTCTGATTGCTACGCAGGGTTTCGCCGATCTCGGCATCGTGATGCCGGATTTCATCGTTCCGGACGGGTTTCTCACGCAGCCCGGCGGCACCGTCAATTACGGCGAAGGCACCAGCATCGTCAATTACATGTCGCTGCCGACGGACGGGACACACTCGCTCGACGCCAGCGGAAATTCCGTGGTGAATTCGCCCAAGAATTACGGCGGACAGACTGGAACGGTGACGCCGGCCGCATCGACGGCAATCGCGCTGGAGAATCCGCAGCCGGGCAGTTCCAACAGCGGCATCGGGCTCGTCTCGGGATGGTCGTGCGAAGGTCCCGCGATCGGCGTCTCCCTCGACGGCGCGGCGCCGGTCAACGTTCCCTACGGCTCGAGCCGCGCCGATACGGCGGGCGTCTGCGGTCAAGGCAACATCAATACCGGCTTTGGACTGCTGCTCAACTTCAATCTGATGGGTGCTGGCACGCATTCGGCGCAGCTGTTCGTCAATGGAGCAGCGCGCGGCCCCGCGACCTCGTTTACGGTCACGGTCCCGGCGGGGGAATTCCTTACCGGCGTGTCCAGGCAGGTGACGGTGACCGACTTTCCGTCGCCCGGCAGGACGACGGTCCTGGTCTGGCAGCAATCACAACAAAATTTCGTAATACAGTCGGTGAGCCCGTGACGACGTGACTCATCGCATCGCGATCGCGGCGCGTTCTCCGGGGTAAAGGAGCACGCGCGAAAGCGTCGCAGCGCCCGCGCCCGGCGCAAAGGTCAGTTCGATCTTGATGCGCTCGACCACCGTCTGCGGTTGCAGCCAGGCGGCGCGGCCATCGCAGCCGCACGTCGGTCCCCGTCGCGGCGCCGATTTCCCGCCAGGCATCGTCCGATTTGAGCTGCGCGTGCACTTTCACGGCCGCAGGCTGCGTCTCGCCGCGGAAGCGCATCACCAGGCGTTCGATCTGCGCGGGCCGTATGACCTGGTCCGTGGGCGACAGGATCGAAACGCCGTCGCGGTCGGGTCGAAGCGTGACGAACCCGGTACCCGACTGCATTGCCCCGCGCTCCGCACTCCACCCGTCCGCGTCAGCGTGCAGCGGCGTTCCAAAGGTCCACATGCGCGCGCCGAGCGGGACGTCGGCGTGCGAGACCAGGAAGTCGCGCATCGCCTCTTCGGCGGGAGTGTTGCGCCACGCCGTATAAGGCACGTAGCCGGGCTGACCGACGAACAGCCCGTTGGACCCGTTCCACGCCATGGCCGAGATCTCGCGCGCGCCATAGTTGAAGGCGTCACGAAACGTCTTGTACGCCATCGCGTAGTCGGGAGAGATGGTGGGGTTGGTCAGGTCCGTGTTGTTGTATTCGACGATGCCCCATCGATCGTCCATCCTTCCGATGGTCGCGAACAGCGTCCGCCCGGTCTCCATCACGATATCGTTTCGAGCGGTGCGACCGTAGAGGATCGCGCCGAGATGGCCGTGGCTCGGGATCGCGCCCTGCACGGAAACGCCGGCCGAATCGTAGTTGCTGCTCGGACTGTCCACGTAGACGGCGAAGGGCGGCTGACCCGGATCCGGCTGGATCAGGCCCTGCGCGCTGAAGATCGCGTCGCGCGGTATCCCCGCTTCATGAGCCCACCGCGACAACTCGTCGTAGTGGAGGTCGACGATGTGCTTGCGAAATACATCCCAGAGATTCCACCAGGGATGGCGCCAGATCGGATGCTCGCCGGCAACCACGTCGCCCACGCGCGGCGGCTGCACTTCCTTCCATGACTTCCATTCCTTGTGCGCGACTGCGTTGACCATCGCGAGCGTGAGCGGCTTGGCGCGCCGATACGCGCGCAGATCCGGAGCGCCGTCGACCGGTGCGCCGGCGTATGGCCCCGATGCCTGAAGCCATTCACGAAACTGGCGCAACATGCCGGGGTTGTAGTCGTACGCCTCCTTGCCCCGGAAGAACGGATTCATGTAGGTGTCGGCGTCGAGCACGACGCCCACGAACAGGTCGGGATGCTCGCGGGCGAACGCGGCGACGCGGCCCGCCGCGGCCTGAAGGTTGCGCCGCTTGTACGCGCGCACCTTGCCCGCGTAGACGTTGTAGGTCAGCGAACGCGCGAGATCGGGGGAATCCGTCGATCCCGGGAGTCCCTTGAGATAGTTGTCGGGGAAGACCTTGTCGTTGTGCGACCACTGGCAGTTGGCGGGGTCTTCCTCGAGGTGATCGGTGAGATCCCATTGCGGCGTCTCGCAGCTGGCATCGCCCCAGATGCCGCCATTGAGGATGAACTGCACCGGCATGCGCTTCTCGACGGCGTACTTCATCACGCTCGCAAGGTTGTCTTCGGCAACCACTCGCTCGCCGCACTTGTGCCGGAGATCGAATGCGGGATCGAACCGCCAGTCGCCGGACGCGCCATGCGTGGTGCGCATGTAGAGGATGGGGACGGAGATGCCGACCTTCTGCGTGCGGGACAGATAGTCCCGGTATTGCGTATCGATCTCCGCGCCGCCGCCGAGTCCGATTCCCGAAATCATCATCAGGAAATGGAAGCGGTTGCGTGCCAACGCCGGTCGTGCGTCGAGCATCGGCCGCCACATCGCCATCGCGGCAGGCGAAATGAGGCTCTTCTTCGCGAGCGATTGGGTCGTGCCGCGACTGTCGGTCACCAGATAGTCGACGACGTAGCGGTCGGGAGGAAGATCGGCGAAGTCTCCTTCGAACGCGAAGCCGGAGGTCGCCGCTTCAGGCGAGGCGGGTTCCTTCTTGGCGACATCGGGTCGTGCCAGTCCCGTCCGCGCGGGGTAGGAGCGTCCGGCGACACGAATGTCGACGCTGCGCGCACCATCCCGCGCGATCGCCCAGCCGCTGGTGACGAGGCGGTCGCCGACGAAGCTTTCGGCGGCCGGCACGTCGACCCAACCGACGATTGCCGGCGCCGCCGGCTTGATGCTTGCGGCGGGGTCCGCCGTCGTGGGGGAGGCGGGTGGCGGCACAGCAGCCGCAACCGGAGTGCGCGCTGCTTCGACTGCCAAAGGGCATAGAATTCGAAACTTGCGAGCGCCGCGACACCCGCCAGAATCGCGACGAACACGCGCAGCGTGCGCGGCCGCCGCTGCGCGCGCTTGTCCCCATTCGATGAGTCAGGCTCGTTCAGCATGAGTAAGTTGTAGTCATATGTCGAATGCACACGCTCCGGTCGATCGCGAGTTGCTCGCGGGCCAGATCGCGTACTACCGCGATCGGGCCGCCGAGTACGATCAGTGGTGGTTTCGCACGGGTCGCTTCGATCGTGGAGCAGAGCTCAATGCGTCGTGGCTGGCCGACGTCCGCGCGGTCGAGGTCGCGCTCGGCGCATTCCTCGATGCGACGCGGCCGCAGACGATCCTCGAGCTGGCGTGCGGTACGGGGCTTCAGACGCGTCACCTGGCCTCGAACGGCGCACGTGTGACCGCCGTTGACGCGTCCCCGGAAGCGATCGCGATCAATCGCGCGCGGGTCGGGCGCGCGAACGTCGACTACGTCGAGGCCGACCTGTTCGCGTGGACGCCGCCTGCGCGCTACGACCTCGTGTTCATGAGCTTCTGGCTGTCGCATGTCCCCGACGCGTGCTTCGATCCGCTCTGGTCGACGGTGCGCAACGCGCTTGCGCCCGGCGGCCATGCCTACGTGATCGACTCGGCGCACGACCCGATGTCGACGGCGCGCGACCATCCGCCGCCCGACGCGACGGCGGGCGTCGTGACGCGCAAGCTGAATGACGGTCGCACCTACCGCGTCGTGAAGATCTTCCATGAACCCGGCGCGCTGAACGCGCGACTCGAGGGATTGGGCTTCGACGCGGCGATCGGGCAGACGTCGCGCTATTTCATCCATGGCACGGTACGGCCGGGAAACGCGCCCGAGCGGGTCGAGCGGTCGGCAGACTACTCGTTCGAGTAGACGTAGCCCTTCTGCGGCAGGCTGCCTTCGTCCATCTCGCGCCGCAGCGCGAGATCGCGCGGCTGCTTGTCCCACCAGATCGCGCGGCCACGGCGCCGGTCTTCGTCCACCAGCGGCCGCTTCTCGAGCAGTTCGCGGATGAACTTCGTGTGATCCGATTCGTAGTGACGGGCAGGGAGGAAGGGCATAAGGACAATTCTATCATCCGGCCTTCGCGTCCTCCCGCATCGACCCGGCGACGAGCGGGAACGCAAACAGCCGGCATTCGAGCGGCCCGTTGTAGAGCGGCGTGCGCCGCGTGGCCTTGAGCCCGATCAGCTTCGCCAGCCGCAGGTCGGCGGTGAGGAAATACGCGGTCCAGCCGGCGAAGCGGCGCTTGAGTGCGTCGCCGAGTTGCGGATAGAACGCCGCGAGCCGCTCGGCGTCGTCCATGCGCTCGCCGTACGGTGGATTCGCGACCAGGATGCCCGTGGACGCTGGGGCGTCGCGTTCGAGCACGTCGGCGCGATCGAGCGCGACAAAGTCCGTCAACTGCGCGGCGGCGAGGTTGCCCGCACACTTCGCGACGGCCGCCTGCGCGACGTCACTCGCGAAGATCGCCGGCGCCGACGGTGCGGGGCGGATGCGGTCGCGCGCCGTCTGCTTCATCCGCTGCCATGCCGGCCCGTCGTACCAGTCGAGCTTCTGGAAGCCGAACGTGCGTGTGAGCCCGGGCGCGCGGTCCGCGGCGATCAGCGCCGCTTCGACGGCGATCGTCCCGCTGCCGCACAGGGGGTCGAGCAACGGCGTCTCAGGCGTCCATCCGGCGAGCGCGAGGAGTCCGGCGGCGAGGTTTTCGCGCAGCGGCGCCTCGTCCGCGTCGCGCCGGTATCCGCGCTTGAACAGCGGCTCGCCGGAGGTGTCGAGGTAGACCGTCGCCTCACGATCGGTCAGGTACGCGTTGACGCGCACGTCGGGCGTCCGCTTGTCGATCGATGGGCGCACGCCGGCGCGTTCGGCACGAAAGCGGTCGCAGACCGCGTCCTTGACGCGAAGCGTGGCGAATTCGAGGCTCTTCAGCGGAGCACGCGTAGCCGTCACGTCGACGCGCAACGTGCGCTCGGCCTTGAACAGCCGATGCCAGTCGAGCGCGTGGACGAGCGCGTAGAGATCGCGCTCGTCGCGGTACGCGCCCCCGCCGACGCGCCACAGGATGCGGCTGGCAAGACGGGACTCGAGGTTCGCGCGACACGCGAGTGCGAGATCGCCGGCGAACGCGACGCCGCCATCGGTGCCTGCGACCTCCGCCGCGCCGAGCTGCCCGAGCTCGGCGGCGAGCGCGGCTTCCAGTCCGCGCGGACAGGGCGCGAAGTAGCGCTCGGTCATGGCCGCAGCGCCTTAGAAGGGCTTCATCACGACGAGAAACACCACGCCGACGAGGATCGGCAGCGCAGGAATCTCGTTCAGCCAGCGGTAGAACACGTGACCGTGCCGGTTCGCATCGCGCGCGAACGCCTTCATCAGCACGCCGAGGTAGACGTGGAACGCGACCAGCAGCGCCACCAGCGCGAGCTTGGCGTGCAGCCAGCCGCCGGTGATGCCGTAGCCTAGCCACAACCACAGCCCGAACACTACGGTGAGGACGGCGCTCGGCGTCATGATGCCGAAGAAGAGCTTGCGCTCCATCGTCTTGAAGCGCTCTATGCCCATGCGATCCTCGCGCGGCGCGAGCGAGTGGTAGACGAAAAGCCGCGGCAGGTAGAACAGGCCCGCATACCATGCCACCATGAAAATGATGTGCAGCGATTTGACGGCGAGCACGGCGCTTCCTACTTCAACAGCCGCCGCCGCGTCAGCACGAGCGCGGCGTAGTAGGCAGCGAACGCGTAGAGCAGCAGCACCAGAACGTGCAGTCCGACATTGGCTGGCACGTTGCCCATCATCAGCGGCCGCGCGAGGTCTATCGCGTGCTTGAGCGGCAGGAAGTTGGCCACGCCCGCGAGCCACGCCGGCATCTGGTCGACCGGGAAATAGACGCCGGAGAACAGCAGCATCGGCGTCAGCACCAGCGTGAAGAAATACGTGAAGAAGTCGTAGCCGGGCGCCAGCGCATTCATCACCAGGCCGAACCCGCCGAAGACGAGCCCGACCAGAAAGCCGAGGGGCAGGATCCACAGCGCGAGCCACGTATGGCCGTACCCCAGCGCCATGATCACCGCGAGGATGGCGATTGTGGAGAGAACGGCCTTCGACGCGCACCAGATCCATTCGGCGAGCACGACGTCGTCGAGGGCGATCGGTGCGTTGATGATGCCTTCCCAGGTGCGCTGGACGTGCATCCGCGAGAACGCCGAGTACATCCCCTCGAAGCTCGCGGTGAACATCGCGCTCTGGCACACCATGCCGGTGCCGATGAACGCGATGTACGTCATGCCGCCCACGTTGCCGATCATCGAGCCCAGGCCGTAGCCCAGCGCTAGCATGTAGAGCAGCGGGTCGGCGATGTTGCCGAGCACGCTGGCGATGGCGAGCTTGCGCCAGACGAGCAGGTTGCGGCGCCACACGGGCACGAATCGACTCGACAGGCGAGGCGGCCAGAACAGCGCTTCCGTTCGCATTGCAGACGCTCCTTGGGGCGGCGCTGGTTCGCACCGGGCGCAGGTCGTCCCTACTTTACAACAGCGACGTTCGGGTAGAATTTTCCACGCCCGATCCGGGCAACGGCGCCGCGAATTCGTTCCACGCCGTCGAAAGCCAATGTCGGACCTTGGGGGCACAGCCGATGAAGCGTATGCTGCGAGCGCTTTCTGCTTTGGTCGTAGCGTTCGCGCTGGCGGCCGCACCCGCCGGATTCGCCCAGTCGACCTATCCGGCGCGGCCCGTGAAACTGGTCGTCCCCTATCCGCCGGGGGCGCTGACGGACCTGCTTGCACGCTACATTGCGGAGCGCCTCGGCGCTGCGCTCGGCCAGCCGGTTGTCGTCGAGAACAAGCCGGGCGCAGGCACGCTGGTCGGCGCCGAGTTCGTCGCGAAGCAGCCCCCCGATGGCTACACGCTGCTGATGGCCACGAGCACGACGCTCGGCATCAGCCCCGCCTTGTACAAGCCGTCGCCGATCAATCCAGTGCGCGACTTCGCCCCGATTTCCCAGGTGGGAACGGTCAACTTCTTCCTGATCGCGAATCCGGCGTTCCCCGCGAAGACCGTGAAGGAAATGATCGACGCCATCAAGGCGAACCCGGGCAAGTACAACTACGCGTCGGTCGGAAGCGGCAGCCCGCATCACCTGTTCATGGAAGCGCTGAAGACCGAATACGGGCTCGACATCCAGCACGTGCCGTACAAGGGAACGCCGGCCGCGCTCACCGATCTTCTCTCCGGCAACGTTCAGGTGATGTTCTCGGACGCAACGGTGGCGGTGCCGAACATCAACGCGGGCAAGGTCGTCGCGCTCGGCACGTCGGCGGCGAAGCCCACGCTCCTTGTCGCGGGCGTGCCGCCGATCGCGGCCACGGTGGCCGGCTACGATTGGCAGGCATGGCAGGGGATCGTCGCGCCGGCAGGCACGCCGAAGGAGATCGTCGCGCGCCTCGCTGGCGAGCTGGCCAAGATCCAGGCGGCGCCCGAATTCAAGGAGCAGCTCGTCAAGTTCGGCATGGAGCCCTATCCACCGCAGACGCCGGAGCAGTTCGCCGCGACGATCGCGGCGGAGCAGCCACGCTGGGCGCAGGCGATCAGGGATTCGGGCGCGAAAGTCGACTGACGCCACCGTGATCGGAGAGTGAATTGGCCAGTCCCGTCATCGATGTCCACACCCACACCCTCACCGAGGCGTGGTTCGATCTGCTGAAGAACCACGGCGCGCCGCGCTACTCGGTGAAGGAAGTTCGCGGCGGCTTGCGCGCCATTCATCTCGACGGCGCGCCGTTCATGACGCCGGTTCCCGCGATGTTCGATTACGACTTGCGGTTGAAGACGATGAACGAGCACGGCGTGGACGTCTGCGTGGTCTCGCTCACGTGTCCGAACTGCTATTGGGGATCGCCCGCGGTCAGCCTGCAGGCTGCCCGCATCATGAACGACGACATGGCGGCCGCGCGCACCGCGCACCCCGATCGACTGCGCTGGTTCGCGTCGCTGCCCTGGCAGCACGAGGCGCTCGCGCTCGCCGAACTCGAGCGCGCATGCACGGCGGGTGCGTCGGGCGTGATGGTGCTTGCGAACATCGGCGGCGTTCCGCTCACCGATCCGGCATTCGCGGCGATCTGGCGCGCGATCGACGCGCGCGCGCTGCCGGTGCTCGTCCATCCGACCGCGCCGCCGGGCGTCGCCGAAATGGACATGTCGCGCTTCCAGCTCACCGCGTCGATCGGCTTCACGTTCGATACCTCGCTCGCGATCGCCCGGATGATCTACGACGGCTTCTTCGACGCGTATCCGCAGCTGAAGATCATCGCGTCGCACGGCGGGGGCGCGCTGCCCTACCTCATCGCGCGGATGGACCAGTGTTTCGACAACATTCCCGCGTGCCGCGAGAAGATCTCCGTGCGGCCGTCCGAGTACATGCCGAAGATCCTTGCCGACGCCGTCGTGTTCTCGCCCGGCGCGCTGGACCTTTGCGTCAACGCGTTCGGCGCCGACAACGTGCTCTACGGTTCGGATTATCCGCATACGATTGGCGACATGCCGGGATGCCTCGCGCGTGTGAATGGCTTGGCCGGCGCGGCGCGCGACAAGGTGAGAGGCGCCAACGCGCGCCGCATATTCGCTTTCTGAGGGCAAACGCAGCATTCGCGGGTCGGTCGTGGCAGGGAGGAGCCGATGGGGCGCGGAAGCAAATCCAGCGAGAACCGGCGCCGACGCCGCGCTGCCGCGTGCGCGCAAGTCCGTGAAGCGGAGCAGCGCAAGCGATGACGATGCCGGCACGCGGCTGGCGGCAGCGCTGGAGCAGCAGGCGGCCACGAGCGAGATCCTGCGCATCATCAGCCGCTCGCCAATCGACGCGCAGCCGGTTTTCGACACGATCGCGGCCAACGCGCTGCGCCTATGCGATGCAAGATTCAGCGGCGTCTTCAGGTTCGACGGCACGCTGATCCACGTCGCAGCCTTTCACGGCCTGAATGCTGAAGGCGTCGCGCCTTTTCACGACGCGTACCCATGTCCGCCGCACCGTGGAGGAATCACCCAGCGGGCCATCCTGACCCGAAGCGTGGTCCACACACCCGACGTCTTCGAAGATCCCGAGTATGTTTACCAGGAAGCTGCGCAGAGAGCCAACTATCGCAGCACGCTGTCCGTCCCGATGCTGCGTGATGGACAGCCGATAGGCGCCATTACCGTGTTCCGGGCGCCGGCCAAGCCCTTCCCGGACTCACAGATCGAGCTGTTGAAGACGTTCGCCGATCAGGCCGTCATCGCCGTCGAGAACGTGCGCCTGTTCAAGGAGGTCGAGACGCGCAATCACGATTTGACGGAGGCGCTGGAACAACAGACGGCGACCAGCGAAATCCTCCGCGTGATCAGCAAGTCGCGGATGGACGTGCAGCCGGTTTTCGAAGCCATTGTGGGCGCCGCCCAGACGCTGTGCCGTGCAACCTCGGCCAACGTCTTCACCTTCGACGGCGAGCTCGTCCACGTGGCGGCATGCGCAAACACAAGTGCGGACTACGTTGCGGCGCTGCGCAGGATGTTCCCCCGTCCACCGAGTCGTGACACAGGCGTGCTTCGGGCGATCCTGACACGTAGCGTTGTCGTCATCGAGGACGTGCTGGACGACCGCGATTATGCGATCGGTCCTCATTCGGCTGCCGGAGGCTTTCGCAGCATCCTCTCCGTCCCGCTGATGCGGGATGGGAAACCGATCGGTGGCATCTCGGTTGGCCGGCCCGAACCCGGACCGTTTTCCGAAGAGCTGGTCGCGTTGCTGCGGACGTTTGCCGATCAGGCAGTGATCGCGATCGAGAACGTGCGCTTGTTCGCCGAGCTGGACGCGCGCACCACCGATCTCACGAAGTCGGTGGACGAGCTCAAAGCGCTGGGGGAGGTCGGACAGGCCGTCAGCTCGACGCTCGACCTGGAGACCGTGCTGCGCACGATCGTCGCCCGGGCGACGCAGCTGACCGGCATGGACAGCGGAGCGATCTATGAGTATGACGAAGCGCGTGAGGAGTTTTACCTCCATACGGGATACCAGCTGCCCGATGAACTGGTCGATGCGCTGCGCGCCACACCGATTCACAAGGGCGAGGGTGCGCTGGGGCGAATGGCGGGCACCGGCGAGCCGGTCCAGGTCCTTGATGTCGCCGACGCGTCGATCTACCAGAGCCGGGTCCGGGAGATTCTCATCCGGTCGGGCCACCGAGCGATCCTGGCAGTGCCGCTCCTGCGCGAAGACCACCTGTTGGGCGGGCTGGCGGTCCATCGCAACAGCGCCGGCGTATTTGCGCCGCAGATCGTCGACCTTCTGAAAACCTTCGCGACGCAATCGGCGTTGGCGATCCAGAATGCGCGGCTGTTCCGCGAGATCGAGGCCAAGAGCCGGCAGCTAGAAATCGCGAGCAAGCACAAGAGCGACTTCCTGGCCAACATGTCGCACGAGTTGCGCACGCCGCTCAATGCCATCATCGGCTTCTCGGAAGTCCTGGCAGAGCGAATGTTCGGTGACATCAACACCAAGCAGGCGGAGTACGTCAACGACATCCAGGAATCGGGGCGCCACCTGCTCTCGCTCATCAACGACATTCTGGATCTGTCCAAGGTAGAGGCGGGGCGGATGGAGCTCGAACTGGCGCAGTTCGACCTGCCGCACGCCATCGACAACACACTCGTCCTGTTGCGCGAGAAGGCGCAGCGACGCGGGATCGCGCTTGCGCGCGAAATCGATCCGCGCCTCGGTGCAGTGAATGCGGATGAACGCAAGGTGAAGCAAGTCCTGCTCAATCTCCTCTCCAACGCCGTCAAGTTCACGCCGGAGGGTGGACGAATCGGCGTGCGGGCCGGAATCGTCGACGGTGCCGCGCAGATTGCGGTGACGGACAGCGGCGTCGGCATCGCGCCCGACGATCAGGCGGCGGTATTCGAGGAGTTCCGGCAGGTCGGGGCACCGTCGGCCAAGGTCGAAGGCACGGGGCTCGGCTTGGCCATTTCGAGGAAGTTCGTCGAGCTGCATGGCGGGAAGATCTGGGTGGAAAGCCGCGTGGGCAGCGGATCCACTTTCACGTTTACACTGCCGCTCACGCCCGCCTGACGCGCGGTCAACCGGCGCGGCTGTAGCGCCGTTCATGCCTTGCACCGCCCCGTCATGCTCAAGTTCATTCGCCCAGCCCCGGTCATCGCCGGGGTCCTCTTCGCCGCCATCGTCGGCGCGCAGCCGGCTCCGTTCTCGGTCGCCACCGATACGGCCGAGCTCACCGGTACGCAGGTCAAGGTCGATGTCTATCGCCCGTACGATGCCGAAGGCGCAGGCGTCGCGGTGCTTGCGCATGGTTTTTCGCGGGATCGCACGCGCGACCGGGATCTCGGTCAGGATCTCGCGCAGGCCGGGATCGTCGCGATCGCGCCTGACCTGCCCAATGTCGTCGACTATTGGAGCAGCGGTGACGCCGTGCTCGACATGGTCCGCCAGATCGAGCGCGGCGCATTCGGCTTGCCGCCGACGCCACTCGCGCGCATCGTGCTGATCGGCACCTCCGCGGGTGCCGTTGGAACCGTCATTGCCGCGTCGAAGCTCCCCGGGCTCGGCGGGTGGATCGGGCTCGACCCGGTCGACCGCTGGGGCATCGCCGCGCGCGCCGCGGCAAAGCTCACCACGCCGGCGGTCGTGCTGCTGGGCGATGCGTCCGTGTGCAACCTGTTCGGCAGCGGCAGGTCGATCGCACAGGCGGCACCGGCGCGAGTGCGTTCGGAGCGCATTCGCGGCGCCTCGCATTGCGATTTCGAAGGTCCGACGGACAACTTCTGCCGCACCGTGTGCGGCAAGTCGCGGCGCGGCATGGACGAAACGGTTCGGCGCGAAACGGTGAACGCTGCGCTCGACATGCTGCGCGGTTCTGCGGACGAATCGCCCGGGCTGCAAATGCCGGCCGACCCGCAGGAAGAACCATCACCCTAATCGCGCAGCTCGCGTCCGGTCAGCTTGATGAAGAGGTCTTCCAGATTCGCGGGACGGTGCAGGTACCGCACGCCGCTGCGCGTCGCGAGGTCATCGAGCAGCGGCTTCGCGTTGTCCGAATAGGCGAACGCCGTCTCGCCCGACAGCTCCAACCGCTTCGCCAGCCGGCGTCCGTGCGCTTCCGCCCACGCCTTCGCGTCGTCCCCGTAGACTTCGACAACTTCGGGCTCCACGTGCGTCGCGATCAGCGTGCGCGGCGTGTCGGACGCGATCAGCGCGCCGTGGTCGATCACCGCGAGCCTGGAAGCGAGCCGTTCCGCCTCGTCCATGAAGTGCGTTGTGAGCAGGATCGTCTTGCCTTGCGACAGCAGTTGTCGCAGGCCGTCCCAGATCAGGTGGCGCGCCTGCGGATCGAGGCCGGTCGTCGGCTCGTCCAGAATCAGCAATTCGGGATCGTTGATGAGCGCGCGTGCGAGCGTGAGTCGCCGCTTCATCCCGCCCGACAGCGTGCGAAGGCCCGTCGTCGCCCTTGCTCGTGAGTCCCGCGAATTCGAGCAGCTTCGGAATGCGCTCGTCGAGAATCGCGCGGTCGATGCCGAAATAGCCGCCATAGATCCGCAGGTTTTCGGTGACGGTGAAGTCCGGATCGAGGTTGTCCATCTGCGGCACGACGCCCACGCGGATGCGGGCCTCGCGCGCGGCTTTCGGCACCGGCTCGCCCACCATCTCGATCGTGCCGCCGTCGGGCTCGATCAAGCCGAGGCAGCAGCGCAGCGTTGTCGTCTTGCCGGCGCCGTTCGGCCCGAGCAGGCCGAAGCACTCGCCGCGGCGAATCGCGAACGTCAGACCGCGGACAACCTCCTGCTCGCCGTAGCGCTTGCGCAGGCCATTGACGGAGAGGACGACATCCCCCGCGGCGTCCCCGCGCTGCGCGCGCGGAGCGACCGTTATCGATGCGATGTCGTTCACTCGGCCGTGAATCCCGAGGCCTTGACCACCGGTCCCCACTTCGCATAGTCGGCGGCGAGGATGCGCCCGAATTCCTCGGGCGTCGTCGTCTTCGGATCGAGCCCGAGCTTGGTCAGCCGCTCGGCGATCTCCGGCGAGGAGAGCGCCTGATTGAGGCTGCGGTTCAGTTGATCGACGATCGCCTTCGGCGTCTTCGCCGGTGCGAAGAAACCGAACCAGCCTTCGGCTTCGCCGCCCTTGATGCCGAGCTCGGTGAACGTCGGCACGTCGGGGACCGCGGTCGAGCGCTTCGCGCCTGAGCTTGCGAGGATCGTGATCTTGCCCGCGCGATGCTGCTCGGTGAGATCGGCGATCGCGTCGACCGCCGTGGGCACGTTGCCGCCGATCAGCTCGTTCATGTAGGCGGCCGATCCCTTGTACGGCACGTGCAGGAGCTCGATGCCCGACTCGCGCGCGAGCAGGAGGCCGAAGAAGTGCGGCAGGCTGCCTGCGCCGGATGTCGCGTACGACGACTTCGATGGGTTCGCCTTCGCCCACACGACATACTCGGCCCACGTCTTCGCGCCGGACTGCGGTCCGGCGGCGATCGCGAACTGGAACGTCGAGCCCATGCCGATCGGCGCGAAGTCCTTGATCGGGTCGTATGACAGCGACTTGTAGGTGTGCGGCACGACGGCCATCGGCCCGATCGGCATCACCATGATCGTCGAGCCGTCGGGCGGCGCGGCCTTCACCGCGTCGGCGGCGATGCGGCCGATGGCGCCCGGGCGATTCTCGACGATCACCGGCTGGCCGAGCGAGTCCTTCATCTTGTCGGCGACCGCGCGCGCCATGATGTCGGCGGTGCCGCCGGGCGGGAAGCCGACGAGGATCTTCACCGGCTTGTCGATCTTGTCCTGCGCGAACGCGGGCAACGCAGCGGACAGCGCGAGCGCTGCACAAGCGGCGAGCGCCGCAGTGGACAACCGAGCGAACGAACGCTTCATCATGATCCTCCCGGGATTGCGCCCTGTTTGTGCCCTGTCCCGCCTCCGGCGGCGCCGGGCGCTCGAACAGTCAAGTATAAGAGATCGCGGCGACCCGCGAGTCACGCGCCGGGGACGATCGCCGGCTGCCGGTGCCACATGCCCGCGATCGTGCGTTGAAGCTGCGGCAGCCGACCGTGGAAGAAGTGGCCGCAGCCCGGAAAAACGATGATCGGCAATTGCTGCGGTCGCGCCCAGTCGTAAACGTCGGCGAGCGCCACGACGTCGTCTTCCTCGCCATGGACGACGATCGTGTCGGGCGGCACGGTCTCCACAGCGAAGCGCTTGACGGCGGGGCCGACGAGGACGAGACGCTCGGCTTCGACACGCTTCGCAACGCGCGTCTGCACGAACGACCCGAACGAGAAACCCGCAAGCGCGTACGGAAGCGAATCGCCGAAGCGACGCCGCGCATGTGCGAGGACGAGGAGCGCA
Source organism: uncultured beta proteobacterium (assembly GCA_963851465.1). GTDB lineage: Bacteria > Pseudomonadota > Gammaproteobacteria > Burkholderiales > Casimicrobiaceae > VBCG01. Next base: position 751,063 of record CAWKPJ010000009.1, on the reverse strand, counting down.
TCCTCGGTCTCGCCGTTGCCTTCGTCGAACGCGCCTTCCGACGAACCCACGCCGCGAAAGTTGAATCGCACGGCGACGTAGCCCAGGCCGAAGAACGTCTTGGCGAGCGTCTGCGCGACCTTGTTGTCGAGCGTCCCGCCCTGCAGCGGATGGGGATGCGCCACCAACGCAATCCCGACCGGCGAATCGGAGGGCGCGTTGATCACGACCTCGATCGCGCCGGCAGGTCCGGCAACGATCTCGCGTGCGGTCTTGGACGGCGTCAAGCGCGTGGCCTCACTGGCGACGCATCGGGGCATGCGTCAGATCACCAGGCGATCGACGACCTTGCCGCCGACGACGTGCGAATCGATGATCTCGTCGATGTCGTCGCGATCGACGTACGTGTACCAGACGGCCTCGGGATACACGACGAGCACCGGCCCTTCCTCGCAGCGATCGAGGCAGCCGGCCTTGTTGACGCGGACCTTGCCCTGCCCGGACATCCCCAGCGCCTTGACGCGATCCTTCGCGTACTTCTGCATGTCGGCTGCGCCGGCGTCCGCGCAGCATTTCTCCGGCGGATCGCGCTTGTTGCAGCAGAAAAACACGTGACGTTCGTAGTAGCTCATCGCGCCCGATTATAGTCGACGCGCTAGACGCGATCGGGCTCGCCCCACGCGGGCCGCCCCGCCAGCGCGAGCAGCCACAGCGCCGCAAGGATCGGCCAGACCAGCAGGATGGTCCGCGTGAGGCCGTTGTAGCTCAGCAGTTGCCCGTAGCGCCAGTTGAAGAACGTGAGGGGCGCACCGGCGGACAGCAGATCGGGCGCGAGCATCGGCACGCCGATCGACGACAGCAGCGCGACCGCGCAGGCCGCGATCATCACTGGCCTCGGCATGCTGATCGCGGCCGGGATCAGCAGCGCGCCCGCGGCGATGCCCATCAGCACGCCGGGCCGCTGCCACACCTCCCAGATCGCCGGCCGGATCACGAGCGTCGCGGCCACGCCTTTGAGCAGCAGCGCAACGCCGATCAGCAGCAGCACGCCGCCGGCGACGTAGCGCCGCTCGCGCAGCAGGAGCGCCAGGAACAAGCCGACGCCGAGCATCTGGAATGCAGATTCGGCCGCCTCGATCACGAGCGCGGCGCCATCCGGCGGCGTCGCCACGCTGGCGAGGATGCGCCCGGGCTCCGGATCGAAAGTCACGGCGAACAGCGGAATGCCCGGATTGACCTGCGCCGCCAGCCACAGCACCAGCAGCGCGATTCCGAGGTCGCCAAGGTGCCCGCCGAGAAACAGCCGGGACCGCGCAGCCGACAGCGCCGACTTGACGCCATCCGCGCGGGTCAACGCGCCGCCGAGCGCGCCGCCGATCAGCGCGCCGGTGATGTTGGAGAGGAGGTCGACCGCGCTCGCGTCGCGCCGCGGCAGGAACATCTGCAGCGTCTCCATCGCGAACGACAGCGCGAATCCGGCGAGCACGCCGATCGCAATGCGCCGGGCGGGCACCATGCGCCGTGGAAGGAGCGCCGCGAAAAACCCGAGCGGCACATAGGCGATGACATTGAGCAGGATGTCGTAGCGCAACCACCGGGCTGGCCACTGCGCGAACAGGAAGAACGGCGTCCCCGGCTCGGGCTCGAGCCAGCCGCCGAACGGCTGCAGCGACGCATAGGCGATCGACAGCGCATACAGCGCCGCGAGCGCATGCGGGAGCAGCGTACGACGCCCGTGGCCTTGAAACCTGATCCCCACTCGTTCGCGCTCCGATCGCTCGCGTGCACGCGTCGTTCGACGCGCCTGAAGCCGGTCAACGTCTCAACGCAGCCAGGCGCTGGATCTCACCGCACCTTGATCTCGGTCCAGAAACGATTCATCAGCCTGCGCTCCTTGCGCGGCAGGTCGCGGAGCATCTCGAGGCGTTTCTGCTGTTCCGGGTCGGGGAACACGGCCGGGTTGTCCTTCACGATCGGATCGATGTAGGGCATCGCTGCCGCATTCGGGTTGCCCGAACCGATCATGTTCGAAAGCTGGGCGGCGTTCTCGCCGATCAGCATGAAGTTGATGAACTGGTAGGCGAGGTCGGGGCGCGGCCCCGACTTGTGCAGCACCATGTTGTCGACGGCGAGCACCGCGCCTTCCTTCGGTGTCGAGTAGCCGATCGAGAACGGCCGCTTGGCCTTCGTTGCATCCTGCGCGGCCTGGAACATGTCGTTCGAGTAGCCGTGCGCGAGCCAGATGTTGCCGATCGTCAGCTCCTTGATGTACGACGATGCATTGAACGCCGCCCAATACGGTTTCGCGCGCAGGATCAGGTCGCGCGCTTCGCGCAGCTTGTTCTCGTCGGTCTCGTTCACCGAGTAGCCGAGGTACCTGAGCGCGGCCGCGAAGAGCTCGCGCTGCGAATCCAGCACCGTCACCTTGCCCTGGACCTTCTCCAGGTACTTGGGCTCGAAGATCACCGCCCACGTGTCGGTCGGCAAGCCCAGCTCCTTCATTTTCTCGACGTTGTAGCCGATCAGCGTCACCGAGTACGCGTACGGCACCGAGTACTTGTTGCCCGGGTCGAAGAAAAGATTCAGGAACTGCGGCTTGATGTTGGAGAGCCCCTTGATCTTCGAGTGGTCGAGCTCGCGCAGCGCCCCCTGCGCGATCAGCGTTTCGACCGCGTTGCCGGTCGGCACGAGGATGTCGTAACCGGTCGCGCCCGCCGCGAGCTTGGCAAGAAGCTCCTCGTTGTCGGAGAAGAAGTCCTGCACGAGCTTGCATTTGCACGACGCTTCGAAGGCCTTGGCCGTTTCCTCGGCGAGGTAGTTGTTCCAGTTGAACAGATGGAGCTCGTTGCCGGACGATGTGGCGGCCTTCGGCGCCTTGTCGGTCTCGCCAGCCTTGCTCTCGTCGGCGGTCGGTCCGCACGCGGCGAGAACCGCGCCGCAGCGGCGGCAGCCGCGCAAACCAGCAGGCGACGGCGGATGCCGCTCATCGCCACTTCAGCGTTCTCCGCGCAGCACGTCGGGCGCGATCTTGCCCGCGAGCACGATCATCGTCAGCGTGAGCAGCATCAGCAGCGTGGACAGCGCGTTGACCTCGGGCGTCACGGCGATCTTGATCATCGTGTAGATCGTCAGGGGCAGCGTTGGCACGCCCGCCCCGGCGGTGAAGAACGTGATGACGAAATCGTCGATCGACAGCGTGAACGCCATCAGCGCGCCGGCGATCACGCCAGGCATGATCAGCGGCAGCGTCACCAGACGGAACGTCTGCCATGGCGTGGCGCCCAAGTCGCGCGCCGCCTCGAAGATCGACTCGTCCATCCCGGCGAGACGCGCGCGCACGATGATCGCGACGAAGCCGATGCAGAACGTCGTGTGCGCGATGATGACGGTGCCGAGCGACAGCGATTCGTCACCGAACACCGAGATGAAGAAGATCAGCAGGCTGACGCCCGAGCAGGATCTCGGGCATCGCGACCGGCGTGAGCGTCATGAACGGCAGCAGCTTCGAGCGGTAGCGGTGGATGGCGATGCCGGCCATGGTCCCAAGGACGGTCGCCAGGAGCGACGCGACGACGGCGATGAACAGCGAATTGCGCGCGGCTTTCAGCATCTCCTCGTTGCCGACGAGCTTCCGGTACCAGTCGAGCGTGAAGCCGACCCACTCGGCGTTGAGCTTCGAGTCGTTGAAGGAGAAGACGACGACGACCGCGAGCGGCACATAGAGGAACAGGTACACGGCGATCGCCGAGACCCAGAGCAGCGCCGACCTACGCACGAGCCATCCCCCTGCGTGCGAGCGCCGCAGCGACGCCGGCCACGATCAGCACGGCGATGGTCAGCATCAGCGACAGCATCGAGCCGAACGGCCAGTCGCGCGTGCCGAGGAACGACTCCTTGATCAGGTTGCCGACCAGCCAGTCGTCCTTGCCGCCCAGGATCTCCGGGATCGCGAACATGCCGAGCACCGGAATGAACACCAGCGCCGATCCGGAGAAGATGCCCGGCAGCGACAGCGGAAAGGTGACGCGCCAGAACCGGTGCCATCCGTTTGCGCCGAGGTCCTGCGCAGCATCGAGCAGCACCGGATCGTGCTTCTCGAGGTTCGTGTACAGCGGCAGGATCATGAACGGCAGGTGGACGTAGACCATGCCGACGATGACCGCAAAGCGCGAGAACAGGAGGTCGAACGGACCCAGGATGATCATCCACGCATAGACGCGCACGAGGAAGTTGCTCGCGAAGGGCAGCACGCACAGCAGCACCATCAGGTCGCGGTACTTCTTCGGGCTGCGCGCGATGAGCAGCGCCACCGGGTAGGCCATGACCAGGCAGATCAGCGTGGTGAGCAGCGCAACGCCGAAGCTCTTGAGGAAGATCTGCGCGTAGATCCAGTCGCTGAAGAAGACGACGTAGTTCTCCAGCGTGAAACCGTGATCTTCGCCGGGCTTGCCGAAGATCGGCGCCAGCGCGCCGAACTCGCCCGGATAGCGAAAGCTCGCCACGACCATGATCAGCGAGGGCACGAGGAAGAATGCCGTCAGGAACAGCAACGGCGGCGCGCTCACCAGCCACCGCGTCGTCCGGCCCCCCTGCGTTCGTGTCGAAGTGACGTCCTGCATCGCGTCAGCGCAGCGCCGCACTCATCGGTCGAGGAACGCGCCGGCTTCGGCTTTCCACGACACGCGCACCGGATCGCCGGTCTCGAAGAACTTGGCGCGGCCGGGCGCCGAGTTGGGAAGGAGCGCCTCGATCCTCGCGCCGTTGGCGAGGTCGACGATGTACGTCGTGACGTCGCCGATGTAGAGAAAGTCGTGGATCCGGCCTTCGAACTGGTTTGGATCGGCCGAAGGCTCGGCGAGCGCGCGGATCGCCACCTGCTCGGGGCGCACGATGAAGACCCCCTTCGTGCCTGCGCCGATGCCTTCGCGCGCAGGCGCGGTGATCTCGCCGAGGTTGGACAACGCGAGGCGGAAGCCGGATGGCGAGGCGGAGGATACGGCCGCTTCGAGCATGTTCACGTTGCCGATGAAATCGGCGACGAAGCGGTTGCGCGGAAAGCCGTAGATCTTGGACGGCTCGTCGAGCTGCTCGATCACGCCGTGATTCATCACGGCGATCCGGTGCGACAGCGCGAGCGCCTCCGCCTGCGCGTGCGTGACGAAGACGAACGTCACGCCGACGTCGCGCTGCAGTCCGATCAGCTCGATCTGGAGCTGCTCGCGCAGCTTGGCGTCCAGCGCGCCGAGCGGCTCGTCGAGCAGCAGGACGCGCGGACGGTTGACGAGCGCCGCGCGCGAGCGCCACCCGCTGCTTCTGGCCGCCCGACAGCTCGTGCGGGAACGCTGGTCGACTTTCCGGAGAGCTTCACGAGGTCGAGCGTCGCCTTGACCATCGCCTTGACTCGGCTTCGCTCTTGCCGGCCATCTTGAGCGGGAACGCGACGTTCTGCGCCACCGTCATGTGCGGGAACAGCGCGTAGCTCTGGAACACCGTGTGGATCGGGCGCCGCTCGGGCGGCGTGTCCTTGAGGTCGACGCCGTCGAGGGCGATCGAGCCCATGTCCGGGAGATCGAACCCGGCGATCATCCGCAGCAGTGTCGTCTTGCCGCAGCCGGAGGGCCCGAGGAGCGTGAAGAATTCACCGGCCTCGACGCTGAAGCTTACGTCCTTGACGGCGACGAAGTCGCCGAAGCGCCGCGTGACGTTGCGAACCTCGAGGAGCGCCATCGGCGCGTCTCCCAGCAAATTGAATTGCGCCGCATTGTATAGCGAACGTTCCGTCCGGTGGCGGGCCGGCGGCGCGCGGTGAACGCGTCGCGGCGTCAGTACACGCCGCGCCGGGCGAGCAGTGCGATCACGATCGCGAGGAGCAGCGCGACGACCGCGAGCCACCGGTTGCGCGTCTTCTGCGCGGCCGCGAGCTGCATCATCGCCGTATCCGACGCCACGGTCGGCGCCAGCAGCCTCTGGTGCAAAAGCCGTGGCAACTCGGGCAGCGCGCTCATGAGGTAGGGCGCCTCGGCCAGCAGCCGGCGCTGCAGCGCGCGCAGGCCGAGCTGGTCCTCCATCCAGCGCTCGAGGAAGGGCTTCGCTGTGACCCACAGGTCCAGGTCGGGGTCGAGCTGCCGGCCGAGGCCTTCGACGTTGAGCAGCGTCTTCTGCAGCAGCACGAGCTGCGGCTGGATCTCGACGTTGAAGCGCCGCGACGCCCGGAACAGGTTGACCAGCACCTTCGCCGAGCGAGATCTCCTTCAACGGCCGGTCGAAGATCGGCTCGCATACGACGCGGATCTCGCTCTCCAGCTCGTCGACGCGCGTGTCGGCCGGCACCCATCCCGACTCGATGTGCGCGGTGGCGACACGGCGGTAATCGCGGCGAAAGAACGCGATGAAATTCTGCGCGAGGTAGCTCTTGTCGCGCTCGGACAGCGTGCCCATGATCCCGAAATCGAGCGCGACGTACTTGCCGTGGTGCTCCGGATCGACCGCGACGAAAATGTTGCCCGGATGCATGTCGGCGTGGAAGAAACCGTCGCGGAACACCTGCGTGAAGAAGATCTCCACGCCCGCGCGCGACAGCCGCTTGAGATCGATGCCGGCGCGCGTCAGCTCGTCGACGCGGCCGATCGGGACGCCGGCCATCCGCTCCATCACCAGCACGTCCGGGTAGGTCCAGTCCCAGTGGATCTCCGGCACGAGCATCAGCGGCGAATGCCGGAAATTGCGCCGCAGCTGCGAGCAGTTCGCCGCTTCGCGCGTCAGGTCGAGCTCGTCGTGGATCGTCTTGTCGAACTCGGCGACTACCTCGCGCGGCTTCAGCCGCTTGCCTTCGCTCCACAGCCGCTCGACCAGCATCGCGGCGGTCTGCATCAGTGCGAGATCATGTTCGATGACGGCGCCGATGTTCGGGCGCAGTACCTTGACCGCCACCGGCGTACCGTCGGGCAGCTCGGCGAAATGCACCTGCGCGATCGACGCGCTCGCGACCGGCACCGGATCGAACGCGCGGAAGACCGCGTCGATCGGCTTGCCGTAGATCCGCGCCAGCGACGTGATCACCTGCTCCGATGGGAACGGCGGCACGCGGTCCTGCAGCTTCGCGAGCTCGTCGGCGATGTCCGTCGGGAAGAGATCGCGGCGGGTCGAGAGCATCTGGCCGAACTTGACGAAGATCGGCCCCAGATCCTCGAGCGCCAGCCGCAGCCGCACGGCGCGCGGCGCGGAAAGATCGCGCCAGAACAGGACGCCGTGGACGATCGGCCGCATCCAGCGCGTGCGCGCGTGGCCGAGCGCGAAGTCGTCGAGCCCGTGCTTCAGCGCGACCGTGACGATGCGGGCAAGACGCAGGAGGCGCATGAGCGGGGCGGGCGAAGCCAAAGGGCCGACGGCCACGTCGCCTTGCGACTGCGGGCGGCCGACGACGGGTGCGTCGGACGCCGAAGTTCCGTACAACGAGGCCGCGGCATGCCCGCGATTGTACGGGAGGGACTTTTGCGCTAAAGGACGAAGCGCGGGCGGCGTTTGCGCGGCGGCTTGGCGGGCTTCGGCGTCTCGTCGCCAAGCGGCGGCGCAGACGTTTTTTCCTCGACGCGAAGCCCCGCCGGCGGCGACGGGGCCTTGCGCGCCGCTTTGGCGGCGGTCATTGCGCGATCGCGCCGGCAGCAGCCGGGCGACGCGTCGGACGCTGTTGCTCGACTCGGCGCACGCCGTCTTCGGCGCGCACATTGAGGCACAGGTTCACGACGAAAAGCAGCAGACCGAGGACCATTGCCGTCGACGCCGGCTCGAGGAAATACAGCGCCTGTGCGTACCCCGACAGCAGGAACGCGAGCGCCACCATCATCACCGGCAACGCGAGGTTGTGGATCCAGAAATGGATCTTCGCGAGCCGTGTTTGCGCAGCAGCGGGGAACTGCACGTAGATGAGGCCAGCGAGCGCCATCGTCGCCCAGCCGAGCAGATTGATGTGCGCGTGCACCGGATGCAACGCGAACTTCTGCGTGATTCCCATCGCGAGGCCCATCGTGACGCCGATGGCCAGATAAACCGCCGCGATCTTCAAGAAACGGATTCCCATGATCACTCCTGTGTTGGTGGATGCCCGCCGCGGCGACTCGTCGCCCGGCATGGCCCGCATGGTGCGATCGCTGCGCTCACAGATGGCTTACGGATCGATCGGCACGTCGGAAAGATCGGTCGTCCGCGCCGGTGGCGCACCCGTAAGCGCTTGAGCAGACGGCGTTTTCCCGGTACAACCGCGCAGGTCCACGTTCCTGCAGGTACTCCGCGATGCCTCCGATCGACTACCTCAATCCTGCCGTTCCTGCAGGCCTTCGCCGGGTGACGATGCCCGTCGTCGACGCGACCGATGCCAATCTTGCGGGGTTCGGCCGCCTGGTCGAAGCGCCCGATGGGTGCGCTATCGAGATCGTCCGCTGGCCGGCGCAGGGCTGGCGTCCGGTCGACACCGACAGCGGCGACGAAGGCGGCACGACGGACGGTGTTTTCGTCAGTGAATGGCGCGGCGACGTCCTCTATGGCAGCAATGAAGCCGTCGACGGTCACTACGTGCTGGCCTACGCGACGGAACCTCCGCTGGCGGACACGGCCCATGCACGCGATCCGCGATCGCATGCTGTTGTGGCACGTCAACTACCATCCAGACGGCGGCCAGCTGTTCTTTCCGCTCGAGCGCGCACCGTACTACGTGCCGCTGGCGCTTCCCGGCGACGACGTCAAGCCCGAAGCGTTCGTCTGCTTTCGCTTCGACGGCACGCGCGGGCTCTACATCCACCCGAACGTCTGGCACGAAGGCGTGTTCGCGCGCCGCGGCACGCAGCGTTTCTTCGACAAGCAGGGCGCCGTGCACGCGCGCGTGTCGATCGACTTCCCGCGCGAGTTCGGCTGCCTGCTCGAGGCCGTTTTCGCGTGAATCGGTTTCTGACGCCGATTCATCGACCTCGATTCATGCGGCGTCGAGGCTGGCGCGAAGCGCCTCGGTCTCGGCGGCCGGCTTGCGTCCGAGCACGATCGACAGCAGTTCGCGGCAGCGGCGATAGGTGGTGAGCGCGCCGGCCGCGTCGCCCATCTCGCGCTGGCAGATCATCAGGCGGCGGTAGAGCGGCTCGGCGAGGTTGTCCTGCTCGAGCGCCCGTTCGTAGAGCGCGCGCGCCGCGGCGAAATCGCGGGCATTCTCGTGTGCCTGGCCTTCGTGGAGCACGCTGCGAATGAAGCGCGCCTGCAGCCGGTCGCGCAGCGGGAGCGCCCACGGCGCCGGCGTTTCGAGGCCGAGGAACGAGCCGCGATAGAGCGCGAGCGCCTCGTCGACGCGCGGCGGATCGGCGTCGAGCGCCCCGTCGAACGCCCACGTATCGAGCCACACGACGCCGCGCGCAAGCGACAGCTTGCCGTCAGCGAGCGCGAGCGCGCCGTCGGCATCGAGCAGCTTGCGCAGCCGGTAGAGGTTGGTGTCGAACGACGTCTTGGCGACGTCGCCGTCGGCCTCGGGCCAGAGCAGCGACGTCAACATCGCCGCGTCGACGTTGCGGCCGCCGTGCGCGATCAGCGCTTTCAGGAGCTCGAGCGGTTTCTTCGGCGCCTTGCCCTTCGACTCGAGCGGCTCGGCGTCGCGCAGGATGACGAACTCGCCGAGCGAGCGAATCGCGAGCGGCCACGGCCAGTCGGCGAGATAGCCTCCCGCCGGGCCGTCCCCAGGGAGGCTTGCTCCCCCTCCGGGGGCAGCGAACGCAGTGAGCGTGGGGGTCGTCATCTCCGACGGCGGTGCGAGCTCTCGCTCGCGGATCAGCTTGCGAACGAAATCGCGCTCGATGCCGTGCGCGAGGGCGAGCGCCAGCAACGGCGCCAGCACGCGCGGCGCGTGGCGCAGGAAGCCGCCGTAGCGATGCTCGCGCGCTGTCGCGAGCGCAGTCCGCAACTGCGCGACTGCATCGTCGACGCGATCGTCGAGCCGCGCCCTGTGCGCGCGGACGAGCGCGCGCTGCACCGAGAAGTTGCGCTTGTCGACGCCCTCGGCGAGCGCCACCGCCTCGTCGTACAACGTGAGCGCGGCATCGACCTCATCGAGGTCGAGGCGCGTGGTCGCATGCCGCACGAGGAAGTGCGGCACCTGCATCGACGGCAACCCTGCCGCGCGGCCGATCGTCGCTGCTTCGGCCGCCGCGTGCGCGGCTTCGGCGTGGCGGCCTTCGAGGCCGCGCACCGTCGATTCCTGGAAGCGGAAATACGCGACATCCATCCGCCGCGCCGGATTGAGGACGGTGCGCAGCTTGTCGAGCGCACGCGCTGCGCCGGCGGCGTCGCGCGCGCCGACCTGCGGCCCGATCTCCGCGTAGTAGATCTCGAAGAGCTGGGAGCGGAGTCCGTGCTCACGCGCGATCGCCTCCGCTTCGTCCATGGTCTTCCTGGCCTTCGCATAGCGGCCGAGGATCTGGTGGTTGAACGCGAGGTGAACGCGCCACCACACCTGCTGCAGCGGGTTCGCGTGCGGATCGTCGAGCCACGGCGCGACGCGCGCGATCAGCTCGTCCGCGGTGTCGCCCTTGGTCTTCCAGTTGTAGTAGTTGAACAGGATCGACGCGGCGGAGAGCCGGAAGTTGAGCGGCACCTGCAGCGCGGTCTCCGCGGCGATCAGCCGTTCGACCTCGGCGGCCACTTCGGCGATGCGCGGATGCTCGGGCTGGCGGAAGAGCAGCGCGATCAGGAACGCCGAATGGACGCGCATCACGTCGTACGGCGCGTTGAACGGCGGCGCGTCGTACAGGTATTGCTCGAACACGCCGATCCAGCGGTCGAGCGGGGCGAAGTCCGCCCATTCGTAGTAGTGACATTCGACGGCGTGCGCGGCGGTCATCAGCAGGCGGCGCCGGTCGCCGTTGGCTGCGAAGCCCGCGTACGCAGCGTCGAGAAGCAGTTTCGCGCGCGGCGGATCGGCGTAAAGGAGCGCGACGCCGAGGTACAGCGACAGCCGGGGCTCGTGCTCGCGCATTTCGTCGGGCAGCGCGCCGATCCAGTCGACGAGCGTGGCGCCGCGGCCCTCGGCGATCAGCGTCGCGCCGGCGTGAAGGGCAAGCCCGGTCAGTGCCGGCCACGCCTGCGCTTCGCGGTAGAGCGCGACCGCTGCGTCGAAATCGCCGCGGCCGACCATCCGCCCCGCGGCGCGGTCGAGCGCCTCGCGCCGCTCTGCCGCCGGCAGTCGCCGGCGTCCTTCCTCGAGCAGGAACTCGCGGAACAGCGCGTGGAACTGATAGACCGGCTCGCCGCCGGCGCGCCGGCGATCGGTGAAGAGGTGGCGCCGATAGAGATAGTCGAGCACCCGCGGCGCGTCGGCGTCGCCGGTGATCGCCTCGGCGTCGCCGTCGCTCACCGTCGGCAGCAGCGCCATCAGCATCAGCCTGCGCTGGTTTGCGGGCTGCGCGCGGTTGAAGATCTCGCCGGTGAAGTAGCCGAATACCGCGTCCTTGCCTTCCGGCAGCAGCGTCTCGGCATCCGCGCCTGCGCGGGAGAGGTGCTCGCGCATCAGCACGATGCCGGCGGCCCAGCCTTCGCTCGCGCGATGGATCGCCTGCTGCAGCGGCGCGGGCAGGCCGGCATCGGCCGTGACGGCCAGCGCCTCGTCGGCGGTGAAGCGCAGCTCTTCCCAGTCGATGCGCGTCATCGTCTGGTCGGCGGCGAGCCGCGCGAGCTCGGGCGGCGGCGGCATCCGCGAGATGAACACGATGTTGAGGCCCGCGGGAAGCTCGCGCAGGCCTTCGGTGAACGCGAAGCGCCACGGGGCGTCGGCGGGCGCTTCGTGGAAATTGTCGACGACGAGCAGTGATCCCGGCGGAAACAGCGCGAAGAAATCGCGCAGGAAGCGCCGCGTGAACACCGGCAGATCGGTGGCGTACTCGGGCGCGAAGCGCGGCAGCGCGGCGACGGCCTTGGCCTTCGCACCCGCGATGTCGGCCGCCGCGATGGTCAGATAGTGGAAGAACGTCGCCGGATCGGCGTCGCCGGCGTCGGTCTGGAACCAGACGCCCGGCAGTTTGCGTGCGATCGTGTAGCTCGCGACCAGCGTGGACTTGCCTGCCCCCGGCGGACCGGCGATCCAGACGATCGGATGCTCACGCGACGCGTCGAGGCGCGCGAACAGGCGCTCGCGCTGCAGGACGTTGTAGAGGCGCGGCCGGCTGAACTTGGCGAGCGCCGGACGCGCGACCGGCGGCAGCGCTTTGCGCGCCGGCTTGCCGCCGCCATTCGGCCTGGTTTTCTGCTCGGTTTTGGACTTTCCGCTGGCGGCTGCCATAGCCACCCGCGGTCAACGCGTCGGGGTCAGCGCAGCGACCCTCGCTTCGAGAGCGTCGACGCGCGCCGCGAGCGCGGCGGCTTCTCCGGCGAATGCGCGCATTTCGCCGTCGCCCACGACGAGGCGCGTTTCGTCGCGCGCGTAGCGACCCACGCTCTGCGTGAGCCGCGAGGCGGCATGCGCCGGAAATGCGAGCAGATGTCGGCCGGCGTCAGCGAGCCGCTGCCCGGCGATCGGCCCGAGGGCGCGCGCGAACGCCTGCTCGACGAACCACGGCAGCGTCTGCGCAAGCTCCTTCAGCGTGCCGCCGAGCGCGGCGTCGCCGTCTTCCTTCACGTACTCGTTCCACAACCGCGGATCGGCGAGGAACGCGGGCAAGTCAAAGGGGGAGATCGTCAGCCGCAGGTCGGGGGTCAGACCGGAAAGCGCTGCACTCTCCAGCGCACCGCCGGCGCCGATCCGCAACCCGGCGCTCGCCGGCCCCACGCTCACCGCGAACACCCGGCCGGCGTGGGTCGCGAGCTTCTCACGCGCCCACGCTTCGCGACCCAGCGTGCGGTTCGCGACCTCGCTCGCAACCCTGCCTGGAACGAGGGCCGGATCGAGCATCATTGCCGGCGACGCTCGGGTCGGGTCATCAGGGCGCGGCGTCCTCGGTCTGCTGAATGCCGGCGAGCAGCCAGCCGGTGGAGCCGTTCACGGGCTTTTCGAGATTCCAGATCTCGGTGAACGGAACGGTGTCATGCGCGCCATCCTCGCGCAGCTGTCCCTGGAAACGGATGCTTGCGACGTAGCGCATGCCTTCCTGGGTGACGTCGACCACTTCGGCGTCGAGCGCGACGATCTCCGTGGGGACCTGCGACTTGCGCTCGTCCAGATCCTTGACGATCTCGCGATACATCGCGGGGGTGGTCACGTTGGCGAGCGTATCGCGATCGCCGTTGTCGTTCGCCTCCTGCAAGCGGTGGAACTGCAGCTTCGCCTGTTCGAGGAACGGCGCGGGCTCGAATCCCGGCGGCATGCGGCGCGCGCTCGAAACGCCGCCGCTGCTCGCGCCCCAGGTGGGCTCGATGCGGACCGGGGACCCGGGCGGCGTGATCTCGTTGGCCGGCTGGAAACGCTGCGACGTGCTGTGGGCGCCGCTTACGCCACCGGCGGTGCTGTAGCGAAGCGGCGGCGCCTGCGGGCTCGAGCGGCGTGACAGCACCATCCGTACGACGACCACGGCTGCGACGACGAGCAGCGCGATCAGCAGGAAGCTCGCGAACGTTTCGGACAGCCCGAAGTGCGACAGCAGCGCTGCGAGGCCGAGGCCCGCGGCGATGCCGGCGATGGGGCCGAGCCAGCGCGACGCACCCGCCGGGGCCGCGGCCGCGGCACCGGGACGCGCGGCCGCCGCTGTGGCGGGGGACGCCGGCATCACGGGGTTCGACGCTGCGCCGGACGGTGCCACGGCTGAGGGGGCGGGCGTGGACGGCGCCGGCGCGACGCTCTGGCGCTGCGTGCCGAGGCTCCGGCCTCCGCCGAGGCGCTTGGCATCGGCAACGTCGGCGCCGAGGATCGCAACGGCGGTGACCGTTGCAACGGCGAGGGCGATCAGTGACTTCATGGCAGTTTCCTCCGAAAGGAACACAGGGTCCGCGAGGCCCCTACGGGCATTGCGAGGGCATGGACGGCTGCATGGCCCCTATGTGGGTACGCACCGTCGTCAACGCAACGCGGCGCTGCCGCTAATATACGCGCCCGACGTGCAGCGCGACCACACCCGCGGCGAGGTTGTGGTAGTCGACGGCGTCGAAGCCCGCCTCTTCCATCAGCTTCTTCAGCGCCTCCTGGTCCGGATGCACGCGGATCGATTCGGCGAGATAGCGATAGCTCGCCTCGTCGTCCGCGACGAGCTTGCCCAGGCGCGGCAGCACGTTGAAGCTGTACCAGTCGTACGCGGGTGCGAGCGGCGCGGCGACGCGCGAGAACTCGAGCACGAGCGCGATGCCACCCGGCCGCAGCACTCGGCGCATCTCCGCGAGCGCTCGCTCCTTGCGCGTGACGTTGCGCAGGCCAAAGGCGATCGAGACGCAATCGAATGCGCGGCTCGCGAACGGCAGCGCTTCGGCGTTGCATTGCACGGTGGGAAGCACGATCCCGCTGTCGAGCAGCCGGTCGCGGCCCGCGGCGAGCATCGCGCCGTTGATGTCGGTGTGAATCACGCAGCCGGTCGCGCCCGCGCGCTCGGCGAACTGCCGCGCGAGATCGCCGGTCCCGCTCGCGAGGTCGAGCACGCGCCAGCCCTCACGCACGCCGGCGCGCTCGACCGCGAAGCGCTTCCACAGCCGGTGCATTCCGCCCGACATCAGGTCGTTCATCAGATCGTAGCGCTGCGCGACCGAGTCGAACACGCCGCGCACGCGGCGCGTCTTCTCGTCGGGCGGGACCTGCTCGAAACCGAAGTGCGTCGATTCGCTCATTGACGCGCGATCACGCGGGATCGCGGCTCGCGCCGGCGGCCGCGAGGCGCTCCAGGTAGCGCCGCCACAATTCGTCGTGCCGCTCGCCCAGGTCGTAGAGATAGTCCCACGAATAAATGCCCGATTCGTGGCCGTCGGAGAACGTGGGTCGCACCGCGTAGTGGCCGACCGGCTCGAGGCTGGCGATCGTCACGTCGCGCTTGCCCACCTGCAGCGTCTCCTGGCCCGGGCCATGGCCGCGTACCTCGGCCGATGGCGAGTACACGCGCAGGAATTCGCAGGACAGACGATGCGTGCGTCCGTTCGCGAACGTCACTTCGAGCACGCGCGAAACCTGATGCAGCTTGATCTCGGTCGGAAGCGGAGTGCTGGTATCGAGGCCGGCCATGCGGCGAGCCTAGCACAGGAAAACAGGGAGGTTGAAGCCTGGCCCGCAACGAAGACGTGGCGATTCCCTTGCAGGTCAGGCTTGAGCCTGACGCCTTTTCACCCCGACGAGCTCAGAACTGATTCTGCGTCGTCGCGTCGGGCACGACCTCGAGATTGCCGATGCCCGAGAACACGTTGCGGTTCTTCGCTTCCTTGCCGTGCAGCTTGATCTCGAGGCGCAGGTCGTTCAGCGAGTCGGCGTTGCGCAGCGCGTCTTCGTAGGAGATGAGGTTCGACTCGTACAGATCGAACAGCGACTGGTCGAACGTCTGCATGCCGAGCTCGCGCGACTTCTTCATGATCTCCTTGATGCCGGAGACGTCGCCCTTGAAGATGAGATCGGAGATCAGCGGCGAATTCAGCATCACCTCGACCGCCGGGACGCGGCCGCGGCCGTCGCGGCGCGGAATCAGCCGTTGCGCGACGAACGCACGCGTGTTGAGCGACAGGTCCATCAGCAGCTGTGCGCGCCGCTCTTCGGGGAAGAAGTTGATGATCCGGTCGAGCGCCTGGTTCGTGCTGTTCGCGTGCAGCGTCGCGAGCACGAGGTGGCCGGTTTCGGCGAACGCGATCGCGTGGTCCATCGTCTCGCGCTCGCGCACTTCGCCGATGAGGATCACGTCAGGTGCCTGGCGCATGGAATTCTTCAGCGCGACCATCCAGCCCTCGGTGTCGACGCCGATCTCGCGCTGCGTGATGATGCAGTTGCGGTGATCGTGGACGAATTCGATCGGGTCCTCGATCGTGATGATGTGGCCGTAGCTGTTCTCGTTGCGGTAGCCGAGCAGCGACGCCATCGACGTCGACTTGCCCGCGCCCGTCGCGCCGACGAACATCATGATGCCGCGCTTGGACATGATCACGTCCTTCAGCACCGGCGGCAGCCCCAGGTCCTCGAATTTCGGGATGTCCGTGGTGATGGTCCGCATCACCATGCCGATGCGACCCTGCTGGACGAACGCGTTGCAGCGGAAGCGACCCACGCCAGGCGGCGCGATGGCGAAGTTGCATTCCTTGCTGCCTTCGAACTCGGCCGCCTGCTTGTCGTTCATCACGCTGCGCACGAGCTCGATCGTGTGCTGCGGTGTGAGCGTTGTCTTCGACACCGGCGCGATCTTGCCGTCGACCTTGATCGCCGGCGGGAAGCCCGCGGTGATGAAGAGGTCGGAGCCTTTCTGCTTGACCAGGAGCTCGAGGAGCTCGTGGACGAATTTGGTGGCGCGTTCTCGTTCCATGGTGGGTCTCCCGCGAGCGCTACGCGCCGCCGAACAGCTCCTTGTTGACGGCGCGATGCCGCGCTTCCGACGCCGGCACGAGGTTGCGGCGCACGAGCTCGACGAGGCACTGGTCGAGCGTCTGCATGCCCACGTTCTGGCTCGTCTGGATCGTCGAGTACATCTGCGCGACCTTGTTCTCGCGGATGAGGTTGCGGATCGCGGGCGTGCCCACCATGATCTCGTGCGCCGCCATCCGGCCCTGGCCGTCCTTGGTCTTCAGCAGCGTCTGCGAGACGACGGCGACCAGCGACTCGGACAGCATCGCGCGGACCATGTCCTTTTCCGCGGCGGGAAACACGTCGATGATCCGGTCGATGGTCTTGGCGGCGGAGCTCGTGTGCAGCGTCGCGAACACGAGGTGGCCGGTTTCGGCGGCGGTAAGCGCGAGGCGGATCGTCTCGAGGTCGCGCATTTCGCCGACGAGGATGTAGTCGGGGTCTTCGCGCAAGGCGGCGCGCAGCGCGTTCGGGAACGACAGCGTGTGTGGACCAAGCTCGCGCTGGTTGATCAGGCACTTCTTCGATTCATGCAGGAACTCGATCGGATCCTCGATGGTGAGGATGTGACCGTACTCGTTCTCGTTGACGTGATTGACCATCGCGGCCAGCGTGGTCGACTTGCCCGAGCCCGTCGGCCCCGTCACCAGGATCAGGCCGCGCGGCCGGTTCGTCATCTCGGCGAAGATCTTGGGCGCCGCGAGCTCCTCGAGCGACAGCACCTTCGACGGAATCGTGCGGAACGCGGCGGCCGCGCCGCGCTGCTGGTTGAACGCGTTGACGCGAAAGCGCGCCAGGTTCGGCACCGCGAAGCTGAAGTCGCACTCGAGATTTTCCTCGTAGTGCTTGCGCTGATGGTCGCTCATGATGTCGTACACCATGGCGTGGACGTCCTCGTGCTCCATCGGCGGCAGGTTGATCCGCCGCATATCGCCGTGGACCCGGATCAGCGGCGGCAGGCCGGCCGACAGATGAAGGTCGGAGGCCTTGTTCTTGACCGCGAAGGCGAGGAGCTCGGTGATGTCCATCTATAATTCCCGGAGGGCGCCATCCGCTGCGCCGTTCAAATAGCGCAAATAACGCAAATCGCGTGCCAGATCCGAGCGCGGGACTCCTCGTCCGATTATGAGCCTGCCCGAGAAGGGGTGGCAAGCCGCCAGGGCACGCATCGCCGCCGCGGAGCGCGCCGCCGGGCGCGCTTCCAACACCGTCACGCTGCTCGCTGTTTCGAAGACGTTTCCGGCCCAGGCGGTGCGCGAAGTCTATGCGCTCGGGCAGCGCGCGTTCGGCGAGAACTACGTGCAGGAAGCCATCGCCAAGCAGGCAGCCCTCGGCGAATTGCCGGGCATCGAGTGGCGCCTGATCGGACCGCTCCAGAGCAACAAGGCGAAGCTGGCGGCGGCGACGTTCGACTGGGTGGAGAGTGTCGATCGGCTGAAGGTTGCGGAGCGACTCGCTGTCGCCCGGCCGGAGGATCGAGGCCCGCTCAACGTGCTGGTGCAGGTCAACGCCAGCGGCGAGGCGTCGAAGAGCGGCGTCGCACCGGAGGAAGCGCTGGCGCTGGCACGGGACGTGAGCCGGCTACCGGGGCTGACGCTGCGCGGCATCATGGGCATCCCGGAGCCGACACCTGATCCCGGACGGCAGCGCGACCAGTTCCGCGCGCTGCGCGCGTGCTTCGACGCCTGCAAGGCCGCGGGCCTGCCCGTGGATACGCTGTCGATGGGCATGTCGGCGGACCTCGAAGCGGCCATCGCGGAAGGCGCCACCGAGGTGCGGATCGGCACGGCGATCTTCGGCGCGCGGTAGCGCGGAAGCGAACGCCGCGCGCCCATGTGATACTTTGCGCGCGCATGTTTTCGCATCCGCAACGCTTCTCCCGCAGGCGACATCACGAATGTCGGTGACCTTCATCGGCGGCGGCAACATGGCGACCGCGCTGATCGGCGGACGGATCGCCGCCGGCGCATCGCCGCGCGAGTTTCGCGTCGTCGAGCCGTTCGAAGCGCAGCGTGCGGCGCTTGCGTCGCGCTTCCCGGGTCTCGCGCTCTTTCCGGCGATCGCGCGCGACGCGGTGGCTGGCGCCGACGCGGTCGTGTTCGCCGTGAAGCCGCAGCAGATGCGCGAGGCGGCGCAGGCGCTCGCGCCGCATGTCGAGAGTGTGCCCGTAGTGCTGTCGATCGCCGCCGGGGTCCGCAGCGCCGATCTGTCGCGCTGGCTCGGTGGTTATGCACGCATCGTGCGCGCGATGCCGAACACGCCGGCGCTCGTCGGCGCGGGCATCAGCGGCGTGTGGGCGGCACCGGCCGTCGACGCCACGGCGCGCGATGCGGCCGCCGCGGTGCTGCGTGCCGGCGGCGACGTGCTGTGGTTCGACGACGAGCCGATGCTCGATGCGGTCACCGCGGTGTCGGGCAGCGGCCCCGCGTACGTGTTCTACCTGCTGGAGGCGATGGAGAAGGCGGCGATCGACGTGGGCCTCCCGCCCGCGCAGGCGCGCAAGCTCGCCTACGCGACCGTCGCGGGCGGCATCGCGCTCGCGCAGAAGAGCGACGCCGATCCCGCGACGCTGCGCGCGCAGGTCACGTCGAAAGGCGGAACGACCGCGCGCGCGATCGACACGCTCGAGCAACGCGGCGTGAAGGACGCGTTCGTCGCGGCGATCCGTGGCGCCGCCGCGCGCGCGAAGGAGCTCGGCGACGAATTCGGGCGGGATGGTTAGGCCCGGCGGGACTGAACATGCTCGACTCCGCGTTCAAATTCCTGATCGACGTGTTCTTCGGCCTGTTCACGTACGCGCTCTTGCTGCGCTTCGTGATGCAGCTGTTGCGCGCGCCGTTTCGCAATCCCGCGGGACAGGCGGTGATGGCGCTTACCGACTGGATCGTCAAGCCGCTGCGCAAGATCCTTCCCGGTTTGAAGGGCATCGACTGGGCGTCGCTCGTCGCCACCTACCTGTTCCAGGTGTTGTGGCTCGGCGCGTATTTCGTCGTCTTCGGAAAGGGCTTTGCGCTGCTTGGTCCGGGGATCGTCTATCTGCTGGTGGCGGCGCTGATCGCGCTCCTGAAGGCCGCGCTGTGGCTGCTGATCGCGGTCGTGTTCGTGCAGGCGATCCTGTCGTGGGTGGCGCCCGACGGGCCGCTCGCCGGATTGCTGAACGCGCTGACGTTTCCCTTCCTGCGGCCGGTGCGCAAGCTGATTCCACCGCTCGGCGGCACGCTCGACCTGTCGCCGCTGATCGTGATCGTGCTGGCGCAGCTCGCGCTGATGCTGCCGGTCGCGTGGCTGGAGAGCTGCGCTGACCCGCTACGTGTTCGCCGTCTGATCGAAGCCCACCTCGCGGCGCGTGCGCTTGAGGAAGCGGCCGCGGCGATCCGCGGCGACCTTGCCGTCGCGGTAGGCGACCTCGCCAGCGACGAGCACACACGCGATCCCCTGCGACGGCACTTTCGGCCGGTCGAACGTCGCGGCGTCGCGGATCGTCGCGGCGTCGAACACGACGAGATCCGCGTGCGCGCCTTCTCGGATCTCGCCGCGACCTGCGAGGCCGAAGCGGCGCGCCGATAGTCCCGTCATCTTGTGGACGGCAGTCTCGAGCGTGAACAGGCCGACGTCGCGGCTGTAATGGCCGAGCACGCGGGGAAACGTTCCCCACAGCCGCGGATGCGGATGCTGGTCGTGCGGAAGACCATCGGAGCCGATCATCGTCGCCGGGTGCGCGAGGACGCGCTGCACGTCGTCCTCGCGCATCTGGAAGTAGCACGCGCCGCCCGGCTGCAGGCGTTCGCAGGCCTCCTGCTGGGTGCAGTTCCACTCGCGCGCGACGTCGGCCAGCATCCGCGCCGCCATCTCCGGATGCGGCGTCGACCATGTGACGAGGATGTCGATGATGCCGTCGACCATGTCCTTGCGCAGCACGGTCGATCCCGCAACGTACGGGTAAGCGTCGAGCCCGAGCGGCTGCTTCGCGCGCGCCGCTTCGATGCGCGGCAGCGTTTCGCGCGTACGCCCCCAGTTGCGCGGACCCGCGCACTTGTGATGCGAGACGACGACCGGGACGCTGCCGCGACGGCCCGTCTGGAACGCTTCGTCGAGCGAGTCGAGCACCTTGTCCTGCTCGTCCCGGATGTGCGTCGTGTAGACCCCCCCCGCTTCGCCGGCGATACGCGCGAGCAGCACCAGCTCCTCGAGGTCCGCCGCCGCGCCGGTCGCGTAGAACACGCCGGAGCTGAGGCCCGCCGCGCCGGCGTCGAGACTCTCGCGCAGGAGGTCGGTCATGCGCGACTGCTCCGGCGCGGTGGCGGGGCGATAGGGATCGGCCATCGTCGCGACACGCAGCGTCGAGTGGCCGGTGAGCGCGACGACGTTCACGGCGGGCCGCGCACGGTCGACGGCGCTTGCGTAGGCGGCCATCGTCGGGTGCACGTACTTGTCCGGGCCGCCCAGCAGGTTGAGCGGGGGCGGCACGTCCGGGCGCACGAGCGGCGCCAGGCTGATACCGCAATTCCCGACGACGACGGTCGTGACGCCCTGGCTGATCTTCGGCAGCATGTCGGGCGCCGCGAGCACGAGCTGGTCGTCGTGCGTGTGCACGTCGATGAAGCCGGGCGCGACGATCATGCCCGCCACGTCGACGACCTCCGCTCCGCCGGCGTCCAGCTCAGGGCCGATCGCGGCGATCATGGCGCCCTCGATGCGCACGTCAGCGCGGCGGCGCGGCGCGCCCGTGCCGTCGATGACGATGCCACCGCGCAGGATCCGGCTTGTCATCGCGCTGCTCCGGACCCGTCCTTCGAGCCCGCCAGTCGCAGCACCGGATGGCTCTCGGCGACGCCATGCTCGCGCAGCACGTCGCGCGCACGCTTGAGGGGACCGAGCGCCGCGGCGCCGCGCCGCAAGCCGACTCCGACCATCAGGATTTCCAGGTAGGCGATCTGCGCGAGATACGCTTCGGTCCCGACGCGCATCGACGGGTCGGCGGGCACGACGATCGGGAGCACGATGTCGGCCAGTCCCGCGAGCGGCGTGCCCGGCTCCGTCATCGCGACGATCGTCGCGTTGCGCGCGCGCGCAACGCCGACCGAGTCGAGCAGGTAAGCCATGCAGCCGGTGTGCGAAATCGCGAGGACGACGTCGCGGTGGTCGAGGTTCGCGGCGGACGCGAGCTGCAAGTAGGCGTCGAAGTACGCATTCGACGCGAGGCCCAGCCGCGAGAAGCGCGCCTGCGCGTCGTTGGCCATGAACATCGACGTATTGCCCACGCTGTAGCAGTCGACGCGGCGCGCCCGGGCGATCCGCACGACCGCCGCCTCCACTGCCTCCGGCGCGATGTGCTGCTCGAGGTTCGTGAGCGCGTTCGCCGCGCCGCGCAGGACCTTGTGCACGACCGCCGCCATCGTGTCGCCGGGCGCGACGGCGCGGTGGAGCGTCGACGTCTCGACCGCAAGGCTCTGCGCGAGGCGCAGCTTGAAGTCCTTCAGTCCCGCGAAGCCGAGCGCGCGGCAGAAGCGCACGATCGTCGGCGGGCTCACGCCGGCACGGCGCGCGAGATCGTCGACGTTGGCGCGCAACGCGAAGTCCGGCGCGTGCAGCATTGCGACGGCGACCTGCCGCTGCGCTTTCGACATGGCGGCGGCACGGGCGCGGATCCCGGCGACGAGGTCGCCCGTCGGGGCGCGCAGCGCGATGCGGGCGCGGGGTGTCGCGGCCATGTCAGAAGAAGGTCCGGATCGCGCCCGTGACGCGGTAGTCGTCGTCGACGGTGAACAGCGACCGCCACTTGTCGAACGTCGTGCACGGATGCGAGATCCCGCAGCCGACGAGGTCGCCTACCTGCGGCGCGTCGGGCTGCGTCGGGGCAAAGCGCAAATAGGCATGCTGGTCGTTCATCGCGGAAATCCTCCAATCGGCCGGGACCTCGCGCGGGACCTCGTCGCGGCCGGGCCGGTACGCGCTGACCGCGATCGGCATCTCGATGTCGTACGACGCGTCGCGCTTGCCCATCGTCAGGATCGCGAGCCCCGGCTCCGGGCACGACTGCACGCGCGACCACACTTCCAGCGCGGGTCGCAGGCCCGGCCGCGCCTGCCATGCGGCGCCGCTTCGCGCTCTAACGCCGGCGAAGAATCGATCGTAGAAGCCCGAGTCGTGCGTCACGTAGCAGCCGCTGCGCAGGATCGCCAGTACCGGCAGCGACAGCGCCGTCGGCAGCTCGCGCGCGACGATGTCGAACGCCGCCGAGCCGCCAGCCGTCAGGATGATCGACTCGCTGCCGAAAAGGCCTTCGCGGTCGCAGGCGACGGCGACGCTCTTCACGCGCTCCATCAATTCGCCGACCACCGCCGTGTCGTGCGCCGTGTCGCCGGTGAGCTGCAGCCCCTCGTAGCACTCGACGCCGGACAGGCGGACGCTGACGCTTCCCGCCACCTCGCGGGCGACGGCGAGCGCGTCGTCGTGACTGCGGCAGCCGGTGCGTCCGCCCGCGACGCCAAGCTCCACCAGCGCGTCGAGCTTGCGCGCCGGATGAAGCGACGACGCGACGGCGTCGATGGCCGCCAGCTGCGCGCGCGAGTCGACGAGGAAGTGGAGCTCGAGGTCGGGATGCGCCTCCCGCAGACGCACCACCGCGGTTACCTCGGCCGCGCCGAGGAGCTGGTTCGCCATCAGCACGCGGCGCACGCCGTAGCGCACACATACGGCGAGCTGCTGGACGGTCGCGACCGTGATGCCCCATGCGCCGGCCGCGAGCTGCAGGGCGAAGATCTGCGGCGCCATCGTCGTCTTGCCGTGCGGCGCGAGCAGCACCCCGGTGGCCGTGGTGAAGTCACGCATCCACGCCTGGTTGTGCGCGAGCGCGGAGTCGCGGATCACCGCTTGCGGGAACGGCAGGTCGCCGGCGAGCAGGCGCCAGCCCTGCGCGCCCACGGCGGACGCCGGAAGCGGCGGCGCGAGCGGCGGATACCCCTTGGTGGCGGCGTCCAGCGGCGTGGCGAGGATCGATCCCAGGTCCATCTCAGCCGACATCGTCGCGCAGGCAGGCCTTGAAGCGACCGGGCGAGATCTCGCGCAGCGGCGGCACCGTTGTCGCGCAGGCGCCCTGGGCGTGGGGGCAGCGAGTGCGAAAGACGCATCCCGACGGCGGGTTCACCGGACTCGGGATGTCGCCTTGCAGCAGGCGGCGCGCGCGCCGCGCGCCCGGATCGGGCCGCGGCGATGCCTCGAGCAGCGCCCGCGTGTACGGGTGCGCCGGCGCAGAGTACAGCGCCTTCGCAGTCGCGACCTCCATCACTTTGCCGAGATAGAGCACGACGATCCGGTCGCACAGGTACTCGACGACGTCGAGGTCGTGCGAGATGAACAGCATCGTCAGGCCGAAGCGCTCGCGCAGGTCGATGAGCAAATTGATCACCTGGGCCTGGATCGAGACGTCGAGCGCCGAAACGGGCTCGTCGGCGACGATGAACTCGGGCTCCACCGCGAGCGCGCGCGCGATGCCGATCCGTTGCCGCTGGCCGCCCGAGAACTCGTGCGGGAACCGCCGCGCGTGCTCGGGCGCGAGGCCGACCAGCGCGAGCAGCTCGGCCACGCGAGCGGGGCGCGCCCGGCCCGGATGCAGCGCGTGCGTGGCCATCGCCTCGGCCAGCGTGTCGCCGACGCGGCGGCGCGGGTTCAGGCTTGCGTACGGGTCCTGGAAGATGATCTGGAGCCGCTTGCGGTAGGGTTGCATTTCGCGCGCCGAGAGCCGCGCGAGATCGACGCCTTCGAACTCGATCGCGCCCGCGGTGGGCTCGATGAGCTTCAGCAGCGAGCGGCCGATCGTGCTCTTGCCCGAGCCCGATTCGCCGACGAGTCCGAGCGCTTCGCCCTTGCGGATATCGAAACTGACGCCGTCGACGGCGCGCACGGGCGCGCCGCCGTGACCGAAGTGCTTCGTCAGGTTGCGTACGGCCACCAGCGCTCCGGTCACAGTTCGCTCCAGCGTACGCAGCGCGACCGATGCCCGGCCCCGGTCGCGTGAAGCGGCGGCATCGCCGCGGCGCACCCGGGCAGCGCCAGGTCGCAGCGCGGCGCGAATGCGCATCCGGGCGGCGGGTCGAGCGGGCTCGCCACCTGGCCGGGTATCGCGCGGAGGCGGTGCGCGGTGGCGTCGCGGCCCTCGTCGAGCGCGCGGCGCGGGAGGCAGGCGAGCAGGCCGCGCGTATACGGATGCCGCGGCGCCGCGAAGAGCGCGTGCACGCCGGCTTCCTCCACGACGCGCCCGCCGTACATCACGACGACGCGATCGGCGATCTCCGCGACGACGCCCAGGTTGTGCGTGACGAACAGCACGCCCATTCCGGTCTCGCGACGCAGCCGGTCGAGCAGCGTGAGGATCTGCGCCTGGATCGTGACGTCGAGCGCGGTCGTCGGCTCGTCGGCGATCAGGAGCGTCGGGTTGCACGACAGCGCGAGCGCGATCATCACGCGCTGGCGCATGCCGCCGGACAGTTGGTGCGGATACTCGTCGATCCGCTGTGCGGCTGCCGGTATCTCGACGTGGTCGAGCATCTCCAGGGCGCGCTGGCGCGCCGCGCGGCGGTCGAGGCCGAGGTGGAGCGAGACGGCTTCGGCGATCTGGTCGCCGACAGTGAACACCGGGTCGAGGCTCGTCATCGGCTCCTGGAAGATCATCGCGATGTCGCGGCCGCGGAGGCGGCGAAGCTGCCCGCGGGGCAGCCGGGTCAGGTCGACGACCGATCCGTCGCGCATGCGAAACAGGATGTCGCCGCCGACGATACGCCCGGGCGGATTGGGAACGAGCCCCATGATCGAGAGGCTCGTCACCGACTTGCCCGAGCCGGATTCGCCGACGACCGCCAGCGTTTCGCCGGCCTTGACCGTGAACGAGACGTCCTCGACCGACTTCACCACGCCCGCGTCGGTGAAGAAGTGCGTCCGCAGATTCCGGACGTCCAGCAGCGGTTCCTCGCGCGACGCGTCCACCATCGTCAGAGCGCCTTGCGGAGCTTCGGGTCGAGCAGGTCGCGGAAGCCGTCGCCGACCATCTGGAGCGACAGCGCCGCGAGCACGATGGCCACGCCGGGAAAGACGACGAGCCAGATCGCCTGGTGCGCGAACTGCTGGCCGCTCGCGATCATCGTGCCCCACGTCGGCAGCGCCGGCGGCACGCCCACGCCCAGGAACGACAGACCGGCCTCAGCCAGCACGGCGTACGCGAAGATGAACGTGGCCTGCACGAGGATCGGCGAGGCGATGTTCTGCAGGATGTGGATGAACATGATGCGCCACGTCGCGACGCCCAGCGCGCGCGCGGCCTCGATGAACAGGAGCTCGCGGACCACCAGGGTCGACGCGCGCACGACGCGGGCCACGCGCGGCGTGTACACGACGGCCAGCGCGAGAATCACGTTGGCCATCGACGCGCCGAGCACCGCGACGAGCGCGATCGCCAGCAGGATGTCCGGGAACGACATCATCGCGTCGACAACGCGCATGATCGGCCCGTCGAGACGCCGGAAGAAACCGGCGACCAGGCCGAGCAGCACGCCGGCGGTCACCGAGATCAGCACGACAAGCGCGCCGATCAGCAGCGAGTAGCGCGCGCCGTAGACAACGCGCGAGAACACGTCTCGGCCGAGCTCGTCCGTGCCGAACCAGTGCGACGCGCGGGGACTCTGCATCCGGTCGAGGATCTTCATCGACGTGGGATCGTACGGCGTGACCCAGGGCGCGAAGATCGCGAGCGCCGCAACGATCGCCAGGATGATCGCGCCGGCGAGCACGACCTTGCGGCCGAAGAGCTTGCGCAGCAGCAGCGCCGACGGGCTCCGCGACGGCACAGAGGCGACGGTGGCTCCCGTGCCGGCGGCGATGGCGCTCACGGGCTCAGTACCTCACGCGCGGGTCGACCGCCAGGTACAGGAGGTCGATGGCGAGGTTGATCAGCACGTACAGGGCCGCGATCACGAGCAGCGCGCCCTGGATGACCGGATAGTCGCGGCGCAGCACCGCGGATACGACGAGGTTGCCGACGCCGGGCAGCCCGAACACCGTCTCCGTGACGATCGCGCCGCCAATCAGCAGCGCGAACGTCAGACCCAGCACCGTGATGACCGGGATCAGCGCGTTGCGCAACGCGTGGCGCAGGATGACGCGCGACTCCGGCAGGCCCTTGGCGCGCGCCGTGCGGATGTGGTCGTCGCTGAGAACGTCGAGCATGCTGGCCCGCGTGAAACGCAGGATCAGCGCCGAGTTCACGACACCGAGCACGATCGACGGCAGCACGAGATGGTGCAGCCGCTCCACGAGCGGCGCGCCCGGGTTGCCGTAGCCGGCGACGGGGAACAGGCCGAGGCCCACCGCGAAGATCTGCATCAGGATGAGGCCGAACCAGAAGCTCGGGATGCTGGCGCCCAGCATCGCGAAGCCGGAGAACGCCTGGTCAACCGCCTTGCCGCGCCACACGGCGGCGACGATGCCGCACGGGATGCCGATCCCTGCCGCGATCAGCATCGAGAACAGGGTGAGGAAGAACGTCGGCTCCGCACGCTCCATCAACGCTTGCGTGACCGGCCGCTGGAGAAAGATCGACTGGCCGAGGTTGCCGCGGGCGAGCTCGGCGAGCCAGTACGCGAACTGCACCGGCAGCGGCTTGTCGAGCCCGTACGACGCGCGGAGCTTCGCGATGTCGGCGGCCGTCGCCTGGTCGCCGAGCATGATGGCCGCCGGGTCGCCGGGCGCGAGCCGCGTGATGAAGAACACGATCGTCGCAACGATCGCCATCACGATCAGCATGCCGGCGAAGCGCGAGGCCAGGTAGCGCGTCATGCCCTGCGTCTGCAACCGTGTCTCCGCTCGACTCCCTCTCCCCGCAAAGCGCAGAGAGGGCAGGGGTGAGGGGCGTTACTTCGCGAGCCCCGTGTTCCAGAAGAACGGATACGGCATCACGACGTAGCCGTCGAGCTTCGACGAGCGCGCGGTCACGCTGTTGAAGCTGCCGACGCGGATGTACGGCACCTCGGTGTAGACGACCTCCTGCACCTTGCCCCACAGCGGGCCGCGCTTCGCGGGATCGGTCTCCGCGTCGAACGCATCGAGCGCGGCCTTCTTGGCGGGCGAGCTCCACCACCCCGGCGCGCCCTCGCCCAGCTGCGGCGGCGTAAGCGTCGGCTCGGGCAGCACCGCCGAGTGCGTGATGTAGATGTCCCACAGCGGCGGCTCGTTGCGACGCTGGATGAGCGTCGCCCAGTCGACGACCTGCATGTCGACCTTGAAGCCGGCGGCCTTGAGGTTCTCGGCCATCACCAGCGCGATGCGATAGTGGAATTCGTAGGCTTGGCTCGTGAGGATCTTGATCGGCGTGCCGTCGTACTTGGCCGCGGCGACCATCGCGGCGGCCTTCTTCGCGTCGCCCTTGCCGTAGTTCTCCGTCCCTGCCGTAGAGAAGAACGGCGTGCCTTTCGCGTAGTGGTTGCCCTCGATCGAAAAGAACTTCGGATCGCCGAATCCCGCAGCCATCATGTCGGCGTCGTTCAGGGCGGCCTGCACTGCCTGACGCAGCGCGACGTTCGCGAGCGGCCCCTGCTTGGTGTTGAGCACGAGATACGGGAACCCGAAGGGCGCTGTCAGCATCGCCTTCACGTTGGGCTTGCCGTCGATCCGCGAGAACGATTCGACGGGCAGCAGGTCGGCGAAGTGATACTGACCCGACAGCGAGCCCTCGACGCGCGTGTTCGCGTTCGGCACCGGCACGAACCGCAGCTCGTCGAGCAGCGCCTCGCGCTTGCCCGCGTAGCCGCTCGGCGGCTCGCTGCGCGGCACGTAGCCGTCGAAGCGCACGAGCTGGACGTACTGGTCGGGCTTGCGCTCCTTGAACATGTACGGGCCGGTGCCGACGAACTGCGTGAGCGGCGTCGCGATCGAGTCCTTCGCCATGATCACTGAGAAGCCGGACGGCAGCGCGAAGTGCGCGAGCAACGGCGCGTACGGACGGTTGAGCGTCATGACGACGGTGTAGGGGCCCTTGGCCTCGATGCTCTTCACTTCCTTCGCGACCGCCTTGCCGCGCGGCGCCATGTCCATCCAGCGCTTCAGCGACGCGATGACGTCGTCCGACGTCATCTCCTTGCCGTCGTGGAACTTGACGCCCTTGCGCAGGGGAATTGTGTAGACGAGGCCGTCCTTGGAGATCTGCGGCAGGCTCTCGGCCAGCATCGGCGCGACATTCCAGTTGCCGTCGAACGTGTAGAGCGGCTCGTACACGTGCTGCATGATGATGCTGACGAGATCGGCGGTCGACGCCATCGGATCGAGCGTCTGCGGCTCGCCGATCATCGCCAGGTTGGCGGCGCCGCCCCGCGGCGGCGCGGCGAGGGCGGGCGCCGAGGCGCCGGTCGCCGCGACGGCGGCGAGCGTCAGGCTCGCAAGGGCGGTGCGGGCGCGATGCAGGATGGCGTGGAAGAGGTCGATGCGGGCGTGTGCGCGGATCATGATTTCTCCTCGGTACGGTTCGTGGCGCCGCGCTGGGGCGTGCGATCCGATTGGTGTAATTTAATTACATCCGGCGCGAGTCTACTCCCTGGCAGACCGCCGTCAATAGCTGCCGCGGCCGCCAGCGGCGCCGCCATGCGCTGAGACCGTGGCATCGGCCGCGGGTGACGGGAGATCGGTCGCAAGCATCGACTTCTTCGCTAGACTGTAATTTTCTTTCATCCGGGGCGCGCTCGAGCCGCGCGCGCCGGCAATCCTGTCGATCGGAGGTGTGGCAATGAGCGTCGAATTCCTGGGAGGAGCACGTACCGGTGCCGGCGGTCAGCCGCTGCCGTTTTCGCCGGCCGTGAAGGCCGGTCCGTTTGTTTTCGTGTCCGGACAGGTCGCGATGGGCGACAACGGCGAGATCGTGCCGGGCGGGATCGAAGCGCAGACGCGGACGACGCTGCGCAACGTCGAGAAGGCGCTGGCGCTGGCCGGCTGCACGCTCGCCGACGTCGTCAAGGCGACGGTCTGGCTCGACGATGCGCGCGACTTCTGGTCGTTCAACCGCGTCTACGCCGAGTTCTTCACGACCGCGAAGCCCGCGCGCTCGACGACGCAGGCCAAGCTGATGGTGGACGCCAAGATCGAGATCGAGGTGATCGCCTACAAGAGCTGACGCGACGCGGCGTCACGCCGCGAGCGAGTTCGCGAGCCTTACGTAGTCCGCCACCGCCAGCGTTTCGCCGCGTACCCCGGGATCGATGGCGGCGGCGCGGACAGCGCCTTCGTCGCAAATCGCGGCAAGCGCGTTGCGCAACGTCTTGCGGCGCTGGCCGAACGCCGCGGCGACGATCCTGCCGAAGAGCGCGTCGTCGGCAATGCGCGGTGCGTCGGCGCCGAGCGGAACGAGCCGGACGAACGCCGAATCGACTTTCGGCGCGGGCCGGAACGCGCCCGGCGGGATCACGAACAGCCGCGTCACGCGGAACTTCACCTGCAGCATCACGCTGAGGCGTCCATAGTCCGGCGTCCCCGGCGCCGCTGCCATGCGCGCGACGACTTCCTTCTGCAGCATCACGTGGACGTCGCGCAGGCGCGACACGTATCCCATCAGGTGAAACAGGAGCGGCGTGCTGATGTTGTACGGCAGGTTGCCGACGATCCGCTGCTCGTCGCCCAGCGTCGCGAAATCGAAGTCGAGCGCATCGCCTTCGTGCAGCGTCAATTGCGCCGGCGTGAAATCGGTCCGCAAGCCGCGCAGCGAGGTCGCGATCGAGCTCGATCGCCGTGATGCGGCCGGCGCGCTCGATCAGTCCCGCGGTCAGCGCAGCGAGTCCCGGCCCGATCTCGACGACGTTGTCGCCCTCGCGCGGCGCGACCGCGTCGAGGATGCGCGCAACGTAGTGCGGGTCGGCGAGGAAATTCTGGCCGAAGCGCTTTCGAGGCTGGTGACCGTGCATTGTCTTGGCGTGAGGCGGGCGGCTGCCTTGTGGGGCCGGCTTCCAGGCGGCCGGGACATTGCGTCAGGCTGAAGCCTGACCTACATCGATCGCCCGCCGCTTGCGAGTTCGATCGCGAGCTCGACTGCCGCAACCAGGCTGCCCGGATCGGCGGTGGCGGCGAGCGCCGGGTCGCGCGCGCGATCGAGCGCCGTGCCGTGATCGACCGACGTGCGGACGAAGGGCAGGCCGAGCGTCACGTTGACTCCGCCGCCGAAGCTCGCGGCCTTCAGCACCGGCAGGCCCTGGTCGTGGTACATCGCGACGATCGCATCGTAGCGGCGCGCGATGTCCGGAACGAACACCGTGTCGGCTGGCAGCGGGCCCACGACGTCGAGGCCCGCCGCGCGCACGCGTGCGATCGCAGGTGCGATCGCGTCGATCTCCTCGCGGCCGAGGTGGCCGCCTTCGCCGGCGTGCGGGTTGAGACCGCACACTGCGATGCGCGGCGCGGCGATGCGAAAGCGCGCCGACAGCTCGCGCGCGACGATGGCGAGCGTTTCGGCGACGCCGCGCTCGTCGATCGCGGCCGGCGACGTCCTTGAGCGCGAGGTGTGTGGTCACCAGCGCGACGCGCAGCGGCGTGTCCGCCGCGCCGCCGACCAGCATCATCACCACGCGCGGCGTGCCGGTGCGCGCGGCGAAGAACTCCGTGTGGCCCATGAACGCGAGTCCCGCGTCCTGCATCACGCTCTTCTGCACGGGTGCCGTGACCAGCGCGTCGAACGCTCCGGTGGCGCAGGCGTCGCAGGCAGCCGCGAGCTGCGCGAGCGTCGCCGCCGCGTTCGCAGGATCGGGCGTGCCCGGGCTCGACCGGAACGGGCAGCGCGTGATGCCACACTTCGATCGCGCCGGCGGGTGGGGCAGCGCCCGGCGAGAAGTCGACGTAGCGCGCCGCGCTGCCGATGCGCTCGGCGCGCGCCGCAAGCAGCGCGCGATCGCCGACGAACACCAGCCGCGCAGCAAACGGGCTCGCCAGGTGACGCGCGGCGAGCATCGCGAGAAGCTCGGGGCCGATGCCCGCCGGCTCGCCGCAGGTCACCGCGAGAATGGGCTGCGCCGGCATCTCTGACTACGTCGTCTGGACGTCGACGGCAGCCTCGCCGAACACGTCGACCTTGACGCTCGACGCGACCAGCACGCCGAAGCGTCCCTCGCCCGCCGTTTCGATCGTCGCCTGCGCGAACCCATCGAGCGCGTGCTCGGGCGGGCCGAACACCCACAAGAGCTCGAGCGGCGCCGCGGCGTCGATCTCGCCGGTGTGCTGGACGGCGCGGCCGAGCGGCAGCGCGCTGCCTTCGCGGCCGAACACCGGAAACTGCTCGAGCTTGGCGCTGTAGCGCAGCACCTGCCGCCCGGCGAAGCGCCGTCGCGTGTTGAGGTCGTACCACGCGCCGGGAGGCAGCGCGATCTCGACTTCGCCGCCGGCCTGGACGATCGGCGCGACGAGCAGCGCGTCGCCGCACATGAACTGCGTCTCGTAGCGGCGGACAAGCGCGTTGCCCGGGAACGCGAGCGGCATCGCGCGCATCACCGGCAGGCCCGTCTGCGTCGCCTGCGCGATCACGCGCTCGAGATAGGGAATCAGCCGGTAGCGGAACGCGAGCCACTTCCTCGCGACCGCCTCGGCCTCGGCGCCGAACGCCCACGGCTCGCGCTCGCCGATGCCGTGGACGCGAATGTGCGAGCTGAACACCGTCGCCTGCAGCCAGCGGACGAAGAGCTCCGCGGACGGCTGCGCCGCGCCGTAGAAGCCGCCGATGTCCGAGCTGTGATACGGGTTGCCGCTCATCCCCCATGACAGGCCGCCGCGGATCGATGCGGCGAGACCTTCCCAGTCGCTCTGCGGATCGCCGCCCCAGCCGCATCGGCGTAGCGCTGGCTGCCGGCCCATGCCGCGCGGCTCCACACCATCGGCGGCGCGTCCTCCTTGCGCTCGAAGCGCTCGGTCGCCTCGTACACGCAGCGGTTGTAGAGCAGCGGATAGACGTTGTGCAGGCGCCGTCCGCTGTCGCCGTTGAACGCGACGGCGTCGTCGGGCACCTGCTCGCCGAAGTCGCTCTTGATCACGTCGACGCCGTCGTCGAAGAGCTTCTTGTGCGCGTCGCGCCACCACGCGTAGGCGGCGGGATTGGTGAAATCGACGATGCCGCTGTCGCGGCAGCGGCGTCAGCACGTTGCCGAACGGGCTCGTCGCGGGCGTCGTGTCCCAGCCGAACACGTACGGCGTCGCCGTTCGTCGTCGTCAGCAGGAAACGCCGCGCGACGCGAGGTCGGTGAACAGCGGCGAATGGACCGAGACGTACGGATACTCCCAGACGCAGACGCGCAGATCGTGCGCCTTGATCGCGGCGAGCGCGGCGCGTCGGATCGCGGAAAGCGCTCGGGATCCCATTCGAAATCGAAGCGCGTCTCGACCTTCCACGCGGCGCGGCCGTCGAGCGTCAGCACGTCGCACGGAATGCGGTGCGCGCGCAGCTTCGCCGCGACGTCGGCCGCTTCCTCCGGCGTCTTGTAGTACGCGCGCGAAACCCACAGGCCGAGGCTCCAGCGCGGCACCGCGCGGCGCGCGGCCGGTGAGCTGCGTGTACAGGTCGAGGATGCCGGCCGGCGTGTCGGCGGCGAACAGGAAGAGGTCGAGCGCCTCGTCCTCGACCAGCGATCGCGTAGCTGCGATGCGACCAGTCCGGGTGGCCGACGCCGTGCGTCACCGATGCCTGGCGTGTGGACGAACAGCCCCCATGCGCCCTTGCCCGCTGCCGGGGCTCCACGCGAACGGCGTGTTCTTGTACGAGAGGCCGGTGTTGACGCCGAGCGCATCCTCGACCTGCGAGTGGATCAGCTGGCCGCGCTTGTCGAGCGGGCCGAACTTCTCGCCGAGGCCGTAGACGGGCTCGCCGCGACGCGAGCGCGAGCGCCGCCGTCCAATGCCCGCCCTGACGCAGGCGGCCGAACGCCGGCAGCCGCGTCCAGCCGCGGAAGTGCTCGTCGGTGATCGACTCCAGCGACCGGCGCTTCCTTCCAGCAGCAGCGCGAAGCGCAGCGGCGCCGCCGGAGATCTCGAGCGTCGCGTCGCCTGCAGTGAAGCGTCCACGTGCCGCGCGTCGGCCTGCGCGACCGTGCAGGGCTTGGCGCGGCCCACGACGATGCCGTAGTCGGGCTTGCGTGCTGCGGCCCGACGCGCAGCCGGAACACGCCGGGGCCGTAGCACGACACTTCGAGGATGTCGCCGGTCGACGTCGCGAACGATGCGCCGCGTCGCCGTCGCGCCGAGGCTCTGCGGCGCTCGAGGCGCAGGATAGGCGGTCGGGATCGAAGATGCATGCGAGGACGAGTCAGCCGGCGAACGCGGCTCGGGCAAGCCCGGGCACGTCGACCCGCATCGCGAAGATGCCGCCCGACTGCGGCAGCCGCGCGAGCTCGTCGGCATCGCGCAGCTGGCGCGCGCTCGTGACGTAGAGCGTCTTGAGGTCGGGGCCGCCGAACGCGCACATCGTCGGGCACATCGCGGGAACCGGATACTCGCGCGAGCACGTCGCCGTCGCGGCGACGAGCTCGCACCACCTTGCCGCCGCGATAGAACGCGGTCCAATAGTTGCCGGCGCTGTCGACGGCGCCGCCGTCGGGCCGGTCGGTCTCGCCGCTCCAGTGCGCGAACACGCGCCGGCGCGACGGCGTGCCGTGCCGACGTCGTAGTCGTACGCGTGGATCGCGTGCGTCGGCGTGTCGGCGTGGTACATCGTGCGCCCGTCCGGGCTCCAGGCGAGGCCGTTGCTGATCATCATGTCGCCGAGCACCGTCGTCGAGCGCGACGTCGGCGTCGAGGCGATAGAGCGCGCGCCGTGTTCGCGTCGCGCCTCTCGTTCATGCGTCCCGGCGAAGAAGCGGCCCTGCCGGTCGCAGCGGCCGTCGTTGAAGCGATGATGCGCAGGATCGTACGGCGCGGCGGCGACCTTGCGCTCGAGCGTGCCGTCGCGGTCGGCGAGCCAGATGCCGTCGCGCAGCGCGACGACGAAGCCGCCGCGCTCGGCGCAGCGCGAAGCAGCCGATCGACGCCGGCATCGGCATCACGGTGTTCGTGCCCGGCGGCGGGATCGAAGCGGTTGAGCGACGGCGCGTTGATGTCGACCCAGTACAGCACCTGCTCGGCGACCGACCAGACGGGGCATTCGCCGAGGCTCGCCTTGAGTCGAGCACGCAGCGGAACGGGGAGGCGGACAGTGCGGAGGCGGTCATGGGCGCGCGCGCACGTCGATGCGCATCGTACAAGAAAATGCGCCGCCGGGCGCAGCACGCGCGTGCCGGTGGCCGGGATCACCACGTGCGCGCGTTGAACGCGTCGGTCATGTGCGTCACGGGCTCGACGGCGACGAAGTCGCGGCCGGGCGGGGCGTACACGACGAGGCGATCGCACGCGCGGTCCGCGGCGAGTCGTCGTGGTCGAACGCCGCGGGCGGGCGAGGCGATCGTCGCGACGCCCGGCCAGCCGCCGAACACGTTGTCGATCGCGGCCTCGCCGGGATCGCGCGGCGTCGCGAAATTCCACGGCCCGTCTGCGGGCACGCCGCTCGACGGGCAACTGCGTCGCGTCGTTGCGCCAGACCGTCGCGCGCGTCGAAGCGCAGCGTCGTCGCCGCGTCTCGCGGGAAGAACGGATGCCAGCCGAGCCCGAACGGAAACGGCGTGTCGCCGGTGTTCGCGATCGTCAGCGTCACGACGAGCGTCGCGCCGAGTCGTCGCGGACTGCAGAGATCGAACGACTGCGTCGCGTGGAACGGCCACGGCCACGCTTGCGCGTCGTCGCCGCGGGCCATGTGCTCGAGCGCGAGCAGCGCGCCCGATGCCGACGCACGCTCGACACGCCATCTGCGCTGCCAGCCGACGCCATGGATCGCGTGCGGATGGTCGCCGAAGTTGCGCGTCGAGCACATGGTCGCGCGCCGTCGAAGCGCAGCCGCGCGCCGCGCGATGCGGTTCGAGTAGGGAACGAGCGGATAGCAGGCGGCGAGGCGCACGTCGCCGGCCGCGCGGGCTTCGGCGGGCGTGGGCCGCAGCACGTCGAGATCGCGCCATGTGAACGACGCGATCGCGCCGCCGACGTCCGGCAGCAGCGTCGACGCGCGCCGCACCGCGCGACGAGGCTGCGTGCGGCGCGGCGGGCACCGCGACGGTCAGAGCTTTTGCGGCGCCGGGCGCGCCGCGCCTCCACCTTGCCGAGCCACTCCTGCGCGCGGCCGACCATGATGCCCATGTCGGAGCCGATCGCGACCCAGGTGTAGCCGTATTCGAGGAAGCGCGTCGACCATCTCCGGATTCGGCCCGACGATGCCGCACGGGCTTGCCGAGCCTTGCGGCACGCTCGGCGCGCGTGCTCGAGCTTCGCCTGCACGTCGGGATGCTCGATGTCGCCGAGGTGCCCCATCGACGCCGACAGGTCGCGCGGCCCGATGAAGATCGAGTCGACGCCCGGCACCGCGGCGATCGCCGGAAGCTGCTCGAGCGCGGCCAGCGTCTCGATCTGCACGATCACGCAGATCTCGGCCGCGGCCGTGCTTCAGTATAGTTCGGCACGTGCCCTAGCGGCTGCCGCGATGCACGGCGGCGACGCCGCGCACGCCTTCGGGCGGATAGCGCGTGTACGCGACCGCGCGCTGCGCTTCCTCGGCGTTCTGCACGAACGGGAACAGCAGCGACTGCGCGCCGGCGTCGAGCGCGCGCTTGACCATCACCATGTCGTTCCACGGCGGGCCGCACGACCGCCGACGCCGGCG
This sequence comes from uncultured beta proteobacterium, assembly GCA_963851465.1. Lineage (GTDB taxonomy): Bacteria > Pseudomonadota > Gammaproteobacteria > Burkholderiales > Casimicrobiaceae > VBCG01. The sequence goes on along the minus strand of CAWKPJ010000009.1, from coordinate 714,869 downwards.
TGCCCGCGATCGCGCGCAGCATGTCGATCATCTGCGGCGTGTCGATCGGCGTGTGCTCCATGTCGACGACGAGGAAATCGAAGCCGGCGCAGCCGAGCGCCTCGGCCGTCGCGGGCGCGCCGCTCATGAGCCAGGCGCCGTAGGGAATGCGTCTTGCCGGCGAGGAGCGCGCGCTTGAAGTGGTTGACGGGCATGTCCATGTCGCTTTTCCTTGAATTCTTCGAGGGAAGGGCGGTGCCGCGCGCCGGCCGTCAGCCAGGCGGGAGCGGCCGATTCTACGCGGGCTGGACAGCAAAGTCATCTATGTGATATAGATGATATGAATGACCTGCCGCGTTGCGCAGGCGGCCTGATCGAAGGAGGAAACGCGTGGCGCAAACGCCCGACCGCGCGCTATCCCGGATCTCGCGGGACGCACGGTCTTCGTCTCCGGCGGCGGCTTCGGGCATCGGCGCGGCGTTCGTCGCGGCGTTCGCGGCGCAGGGCTGCCGCGTCGCATTCATCGACATCGCCGACGCGCCGTCGCAGGCGCTTGCGGCGCGAGCTCGGCGCCGCGCGCGTCGCGCTACGAGCACTGCGACGTGCGCGACATCGCCGCGCTGCAGGCGCGCGATCGCCGACGCCGCGACGGCGTTCGGCCCGATCCGCGTGCTGGTCAACAACGCCGCGCGCGACGACCGCCACGCGTTCGACGGACGTCACGCCCGAGTACTGGGACGAGAACCAGGCGGTCAACCTGCGCCACCACTTCTTCGCCGCGCAGGCGGTGGCGCCGGTGATGGCGGCCGCCGGCGGCGGCTCGATCATCAACCTCGGCTCGGTGTCGTGGATGCGCGGGCGGCCCGCGACTGGCCGGCTACACGACCGCGAAGGCGGCGATCGACGGGCTGACGCGCGTGCTCGCGCGCGAGCTCGGCGCGCACGAACATCCGCGTCAACGCGATCGTGCCCGGCGCGATCGTCACCGAGCGCCAGCGCGCGCTGTGGATCGACGCCCGAGGACGAGCAGCGAGTTCCTCGACCAGCAGTGCCTCAAGTTCCGGCTGTCGGAGGACGACGTCGCGCGCACCGCGCTGTTCCTCGCGTCGGACGAGGCGCGCGGCATCACCGGCCAGAACCTGATCGTCGACGCCGGGCTCGCGCAGACGAGCGTCGTCGTTTAGCCGCAGGCGCGCAAGCGGCATGAGTAGCCCACGAATCGGAGGCGGCGCGAAGCGCCCCGACGCCATGGCGAAGTCGCGCTACGCAACGTCGTCAAGGCGTACGGCGACAACGAGGTGATCCACGGCATCGACCTCGACGATCCGCGTCGGGCGAGTTCGTCGTGTTCGTCGGGCCGTCGGGCTGCGGCAAGTCGACGCTGCTGCGCATGATCGCGGGCCTCGAGGACATCACCGGCGGGCGAGATCGCCATCGGCGGCACGGTCGTCAACGACCTGCCGCCGCGCGCGCGCGACATCGCGATGGTGTTCCAGGACTACGCGCTCTATCCGCACAAGACGGTGTTCGAGAACATGGCGTTCGGGCTGCGGCTGCGCAAGCGCCCCGAGCACGAGATCAACGACGCGCGTCGGCGAGGCGGCGGACATCCTGCAGATCACGCACCTGCTCGAGCGCAAGCCGCGCGAGCTCTCGGGCGGCCAGCGCCAGCGCGTCGCGATGGGACGCGCGATCGTGCGCCAGCCGAAGGCGTTCCTGTTCGACGAGCCGCTGTCCAACCTCGACGCGCTGCTGCGCGCCGAGATGCGCGTCGAGATCAAGAAGCTGCACCAGAAGCTCGGCAACACGATCGTCTACGTCACGCACGACCAGGTCGAGGCGATGACGCTCGCCGACCGCATCGTCGTGCTGCAGGCGGGCAACCTGATCCAGTACGACACGCCGGACGGCATCTACAACCGGCCGGCCGCGCAGTTCGTCGCGGGCTTCACCGGCTCGCCGCCGATGAACTTCCTGCCCTGCCGCGTCGGCGAAGGCGGCCGCACGCTGCACCTGCCGGGCGGCGTCGACCTGCCGGTGCCGGCGTCGCGCGTCGCCGAATGCGCGCGCCACGCGGGACGCGCGCTGACGTTCGGCCTGCGGCCCGAGCACATCAGCGTCGGCGCGCGGCGCGACGCCGCGCGGCGTGCGCGCGTCGACGGCCAGCGTGATGCTGGTCGAGCCGCTCGGCTCCGACACGCTCGGGCTCATCCGCCTCGGCGCGGGCGCCGACGCCGGCGAGATGACCGGCCGCTTTCCGCCCGAAGCGCGGCTTGCGCGTCGGCGCAGACGCTGCCGGTCTCGCTCGCGCTCGACCAGCTTCCATCTGTTCGACCCCGACACCGGCGCCGCGATCCGCGGCGCGGACTGGTGAGGCACGCATTCCGTAGCACGCTGACGGCAGTCACGCAACTCAACGGAGGAGACGACGATGAAGACCTGGAAGATCCTGCTCGCGGCGGCGCTCGTCGGCGTCGGCGTTCGCCGCGAACGCGTGGGCGCAGCAGACGACGCTGCGCATCTTCACCGGCGGCCAGCAGCGGCCCGACGTGATGCGCAAGATCGCCGACGAGTACCAGAAGCGCAATCCGAACGTGAAGGTCGAGGTCGAGGTCGGCGGCGCGACGTCCGAGCGCAGCAGCAGTACCTGTCCACCGTGCTGTCGTCGAAGGACTCGGTGCTCGACGTGATCCTGATCGACGTGATCCGTCCGGCGCAGTGGGCGGCGCAGGGCTGGGCCGAGCCGCTCGACAGCTACCTCGGCGCCGACAAGGCGAAGATCCTGCCGACGTACCTCAAGGCCTATCGCGACGCGAACCAGGTCGACGGCAAGCTGATCGCGCTGCCGTACTTCGCCGACTCGCAGTTCCTCTACTACCGCAAGGACCTGCTCGAGAAGTACAAGCGTCCGGTGCCGAAGACCTGGGACGAGATGATGGAGACGGCGAAGATCATCATGGACGGCGAGAAGAACCCGCAACTGCAGGGCTTCTCGACCGCCGGCGCGCCGATCGAAGGCACGGTCTGCACGTACCTCGTGCCGCTGTGGGGCGCGGGCAGCGACCTCACCAAGGACGGCAAGCTCAACCTCGACACGCGCGCAGGCGCGGCAGCCGTTCCAGCTCTACGGCCGCATGAAGCAGGCGGGCGTGCTGCCGAAGAACATCGCCGAGATCCCGACCGACCGCATCCGCATCGACTTCCAGGCCGGCAACCTGATCTTCGCGCATGAACTGGGGCTACGTCTGGAACCGCGCTCGAGAACGACGCCGACACCAAGGTGAAGGGCAAGATCGGCGTCGCGCACGCTGCCGCACGACCAGGGCGGCAAGAGCGCGACCTGCATCGGCGGCTGGCAGCTCGCCGTGTCGCGCGTTCTCGAAGAACAAGGCAGGAGGCGGTGAAGTTCGCGCGCTACCTGTCGTCGCCCGAAGTGTCGAAGATGCAGGCGATCCTCGCGTCGCACCTGCCGGTGTTCCCGAGCGTCTACAAGGACCCCGAGGTGCTGAAGGCCAATCCGTGGTTCGCCGACGCGCTGCCGGTCGTCGAGACGCGCCAGGTCGCGGCCGGTGTCGCCGCGCAGTATCCGCAGGTGTCCGACGTCGATCCGCAGCAACATGAACGCGTACCTCGCCGGCACGAAGACCACCGACGTCGCGCTCGCCGACATGAAGAGCCGGCTGAAGCCGCTGTTCCGCTAAGGCATGCTCCCTCGCCCGCGAAAGCGGCGAGAGCGGCCGGGGTGAGCGGCCAACGCACGCCCATCGACGCCCGGCCCTCTCCCGCATTGCAGGGCGAGGGAGTGATCGCATGAACGACGCCCCGGTCTCGCAGCACAAGGACCTCTCCGAGCGCGCGCTCGGCGCGGTGCTGCTCGCGCCCGCCGCGCTGCTGCTGCTGGTGATCGTCGTCTATCCGATCGCGACGCTGTTCTGGAACAGCCTGCACGCCGTCGACCACGCCAACCCGCGGCGGGCGAGCCGTGGGTCGGGTCTCGCGAACTACGCTGCGCGCGTTCGACGACGACCGCTTCTGGCATTCGCGCTGGCAACACGATCCTGTACATCGTCGTCACGGTGCCCGGCGCGCTCGTCGTCGGCCTCGGCCTCGCGCTGCTCGCCAACCAGCCGTTCAAGCGTCAAGTGGCCGGTGCGCCTCGGGCTGCTGCTGCCGTGGGCGCTGCCGCTGGTGTTCGCCGGGCCTCATCTTCCGCTGGTTCTTCGAGTACAACACGGGCGTCGTCAACGACTGTGCTGGTCGCGCTCGGCATCGAGCCGCTGCAATGGCTGTCGAGTCCCGACGCTCGCGTCACTGCGCGATCTGCATCGCGATCGTCTGGAAGACGTCGTCGTTCATGGCGCTGATGCTGCTCGCCGGCCTGCAGACGATCCCGAAATCGCTCTACGAAGCGGCCGAGGTCGACGGCGCGTCGACGTGGCAGCAGTTCGTCGAGATCACGCTGCCGATGCTGCGGCCGGCGATCTTCGTCGCGCTGATCTTCCGCACGATCACCGCGATCCAGACCTTCGACATCCCGTACGCGATGACCGGCGGCGGGCCGGGCGACTCGACCGAGACGCTCGCGATGTACATCCACAAGACCACGCTCGACTTCCTCGACTTCGGCTACGGCTCGGCGCTGGCGGCGCTGATGTTCGTGCTCTCGATGGTCGCGACGTCGGGCTACCTGCGCTACACGCGGCGCGACCCGCGGCGAGGAGACCTGATGATGACGCTTCCGACGCGCCGCGCGCGATGGTCTGGCTCGCCGGCGCTCATCGTCGTCGTCAACGGCTTCTTCCCGGCGCTCTGGATCCTGCTCACCTCGCTCAAGACCGAGACCGAGCTGATCCGAGCTGCCGATCACCTACCTGCCCGACGCGCCGACGCTCGCCAACTACGTGACGCGCGTTCACCGACGCAGCCGATCCTGCGCTTCATGTGGAACAGCTTCGTCGTGGCGTCGCTGTCGACGGTGCTGTGCGTGCTCGTCTCGCGCGCTCGCCGCCTATGCGCTGACGCGGCTGCGCATGCCCGCACCGCAACCTCATCATGTCGGTGCTGCTCGCCGTCGCGATGTTCCCGCTGATCTCGCTGATGGTGCCGCTGTTCAAGGTGATGCGCGAGCTCGGCCTGCTCAACACCTACCTCGCGCTGATCCTGCCCTACGCCGTGCTGTCGCTGCCGGTGTGCACGCTGGTGATGGCGAGCTTCTTCCAGGACATCCCGCCCGATCTCGAGAGCGGCGGCGATGATCGACGGCTGCTCGCGCGTCGGCGCGCTGTTCAAGGTCGTCATCCCGCTGTCGGCGCCCGGCGTGTTCACCGCGGCGATCCTCGCGTTCGTCAACGCGTGGGACGAGTTCCTGCTCGCGCTGACGCTGATGAACCGCGTCGACGATGCGCACGCTGTCGGTGGGCATCACGCTCTACCAGGGCGAGTTCGCGTTCCCGTGGCCGCTCATCTCGGCGGCGCTCATCGTCGCCATCGTGCCGATCTGCATCCTGATCGCGGTGTTCCAGGAGCGCGTCGTCGGCGGGCTGACGCAGGGCGGCGTGAAGGGCTAGGCGGGCGGTCTTTCGCCACGCGACCGTGTGCGTGAAACGAATGAAACGCGCCGGACTCGAGGATGAAATCCGATCGCTGCACAGGCGGCCTACAGTCGCTTCTCCCATTCACCGCGGAGAACGTCGATGCCCCCGAGATTCCACCTATCCCCGATCGCGCTGGGTCTTGCGCTCTGTGCAACCGTCACGGCCACGACCGCCGTTGCCGAAACGCTCCACTGGCAATCGATGATCGGCATCGCGCAGGCCAACAACGTCGTCGGCACCGGATCCGGCGCCGTCACCGGCGGCGGATTGCCGTGGTCGGCGCAGCACGGACACGCGATCGTCGAACTGTCGAATGGTCACGTCAACTTCGAAGTGCGCGGATTGAGCTTTGCCGGCGGCAACGCGGTCGGGCACTCCGGGCGCGGTCGCGCAGGTCAAAGGCACGCTCGTGTGCGATACGGACGGAAGTGCGTCCGGCAACAACTCGGTAATCGTGGATACGCCACTGGTCGAGCTCGACGATCAGGGCAATGCGCGTTTCAACGGCTTTGTCGGTCCACTACCGGCCGTGTGCGGAAGCGAGCCCGACGTCGCGTTTCTGCTGCGGATCGGCTCTGGCCGGTGGATCGCCAACGCCACCGTGCTGCGATGAGCGGGCCCGCGGCAATCACGCGCACCGCCAGCGTAGGCAAGGCGCTGGTCGCCGCCTTGGCGGGCTCGCCATCGCAGCCTGCGCTGTGGACCGAGCGGCGCCGGCCTCCGGCGTTCCAGACCAGCTCGCGCCCTCGGCCCAAGCGTCACTCGCGATGATTGCCAAGGCGCGCGGTGTGCAGATCTACCGGTGCCGGCAGTCGGCGGACCGGTCCGGTACTTACGAATGGGCGTTCGTCGCGCCCGAGGCGGACCTGTTCGACGCGCGCGGCGACAACATCGGCCGCCACTTCGCCGGTCCTGCGTGGGAATCGCGCGACGGCAGCCGCATTGTCGGTACCGTGCAGTCGCGAAGCGACGCACCGGCCGCAGATGCCATTCCGTGGCTTCTCCTCACCGCAAAGGCCGACGGGACCCGAGGGCGCATTCAGCAAGGTGACGCAGGTGCAGCGCCTCAATACGGCGGGCGGCAACGCGCCGTCGACGGGCTGCGCGGCATCCGCCGACGGAACGACGGTTCGCGTCCCATACGTCGCCGACTACTACTTCTGGAAGCCGGGCGCCGTCTACTCGTCGTATTGAAACGCCCGCGCGGCCGCATCGGGCGGCGCGCGAAACGCTAGAATGTCGTGGTACGGGGAGGGTTCGTCCCTCCCCGTTTCATTGCGTGCAACGACTTCTCGCTTCCCCCGACTTCCGCGAAGGCTTCACCGACATGCTGCCGGCGTGCATCGGCCTGATTCCGTTCGGCCTGGTGTGCGGCGTCGGCGCGGCTGCGGCCGGCGCCTCGGTCTGGGGCGCGCTCGGCATGAGCGCCATCATCTTCTCGGGCGCCGCGCAGATCATCGCGGCGCAGCTCCTGGCTGCCGGTGCGCCGGTCGCCGTCATCATCCTCACGTGCGTGGTCATGGGACTGCGCTTCCTGATGTACAGCGCCGCGATCGCGCCTTATCTGCGACCGCTGTCGCCGCGGCTGCAGCAGGCGCTCGCGTTCCTGCTCACCGACCAGGCGTTCGCGGCGGCGATCCGGCGCTATGACGCCGGCGCGCATCCGCGCGAAGGCGGGCTCCACTTCCTCGGCGCCGGCTTCGCGCTGTGGCTGTGCTGGCAGATCACGAACGTCGTCGGCTACTTCACCGGCAACCTCGTGCCGGCCAGCTGGTCGATGGAGTTCGCGGTGCCGCTGTGCTTCATCGCGCTCATCGCACCGCATTTCAAGAATGCGCCGCAGATCGCCGCCGGCGTGCTGGCGGCGGTCGCCGTCGTCGCACTCGACGGGCTGCCGATGCGGCTCAACCTGATCGCCGCCGGCATTGCCGGCATCGTTGGTGGTACGGCGATCGAGCTCGCGAGGGACCGATGGACGCGACGCTGAAGCTCTGGCTTGTGATCGTCGTCGTAGGCGCGCTGAACTACTTCTCCCGGCTGTCGTTCATCGCGTTCTTCGCGCGCCGCAGCGTGCCGCCGCTCCTCGCGCGCGCGCTTCGCTACGTCCCCGCCGCGATGATGACAGCGCTGATCGTGCCAATGATCCTGCCCGGACCGCCCACCGTCATGCCGGCACTGCCGACACCCAAGATGCTGGCGGCGCTCGTCGCGTTCGTGGTCGCCTGGTACACGCACAGCACGCTGAAGACGCTCGTCGCCGGGATGATCGCACTGTGGCTGCTGCAGGCGCTCGCGGCGCGGATCGGCTAACATTTGAGCACTCATTTGGCACACTCACTGCGGAATCCGCCATGCGCTTCGAAGGCTCGGACACCTACGTCGCCACCGACGACCTCAAGCTCGCCGTCAACGCCGCGCTGGCGCTGGAGCGTCCGCTGCTGGTGAAGGGCGAGCCCGGCACGGGCAAGACGCTGCTCGCCGAGACCGTCGCGCAGGCGCTGTCGCGACCGCTCTACCAATGGCACGTCAAGTCGACGACCAAGGCGCAGCAGGGGCTCTACGAGTACGACGCCGTGTCGCGGCTGCGCGATTCGCAGCTGGGCGACGGCCGCGTCGCCGACATCGCGAACTACATCAAGCGCGGCGTGCTGTGGGAGGCGTTCGAGAACGATGCGCCGTCGGTCGTGCTGATCGACGAGATCGACAAGGCCGACATCGAGTTCCCGAACGACCTGCTGCGCGAGCTCGACCGGATGGAGTTCTACGTCTACGAGACGCACCGGACGATCGCGGCGAAGCATCGGCCGCTCGTCGTCATCACGTCGAACAACGAGAAGGAGCTGCCCGACGCGTTCCTGCGCCGCTGCTTCTTCCACTACATCCGCTTCCCCGACCGCGAGACGATGACGCGGATCGTCGACGTGCACTTTCCCGGGCATCAAGAAGGCGCTGCTCGCGGAGGCGCTCGAGGTGTTCTTCGACCTGCGCGAAGTGCCGGGCCTCAAGAAGAAGCCGTCGACGTCCGAGCTGCTCGACTGGCTGAAGCTCCTGCTCGCCGAGGACATTCCGCCCGAGGTGCTGCGCAGCAGCGACAAGAAGACGGTGATTCCGCCGCTGCACGGCGCGCTGCTCAAGAACGAGCAGGACGTGCATCTGTTCGAGCGCGTGGTGTTCATGGCGCGCGCGGGACGCTGACGCATGACGCATGTATTCGCATCGGACAGCAGCAACCTGACGTCGGCTTCCGGATGAGCGCCCGCTTCATCGAGCCGGTCACGCTGACCGGCAGCGCACGCCACGCTCCTGCCGCTTGCGCCCTCGCACGCGGACGGGATCAAGGCCGCCGCCGCCGACGGCGAGCTGTGGAACCTCTGGTACACGTCGGTGCCGGCGCCGGACCGGGTGGGCGCGTGGCTCGACGATCGCGCTCGACATGCGCGAGCGGCAGGGCGCGATGCCCTTCGTCGTGCGCGACAACGCGAGCGGCGACATCGTCGGCTCGACGCGCTACTTCGGCGTCGACGCGGCCAACCGCCGGCTCGAGATCGGCCACACGTGGTACGCACGGCGGGCGCAGCGAACGGCCGTCAACACCGAGTGCAAGCGCCTGCTGCTGACGCACGCGTTCGAGACGCTGCGCTGCATCGCCGTCGAGTTCCGCACGCACTGGTTCAACCACCGCTCGCGCGAGGCGATCCTGCGCCTCGGCGCGAAGCAGGACGGCGTGCTGCGCAACCATCAGCTGATGCCCGACGGCAGCAAGCGCGACACCGTCGTGTTCAGCATCCTCGACAGCGAATGGGCGGCGGTGAAGCGCCATCTCGACGCGCGTCTTGCGGCACATTCGTCGCCGGGCGAGGCATGAAGCTCTCTGCGCAGCTGATGTTCGGCATGGCGATCGCCTTCGCGCTCGTCTGTTTCGGCGTCGCCTACGACGGCTTCACGAACATCGACACGATGGCCGACGCCGCGGCACAAGTCGGATGCGCGCGGCTTTGCGTGGTTCTGGATATTCCTCGGCATCGTCGCGGTCGCTGTCCGCGGCTCGCGTCGTGGTGGATGATCGGGCACGACCCCGAGGATCGCGAGCGCTGACCGCGCCGCGTGCGCTAACGCATCCGCATCCGCGCGTCGACGTCGGCGCGCGAGGGCAGCGCCGCGCGGCCACCGGCGCGGCGGCACTTCTCGGCAGCGGCCGCAGCGGCGAAGCGCAACGCGTCGTCGATGGCCGCGCCTTCGGCGAGCGCCAGCGCATAAGCCCCGTGAAAGACGTCGCCGGCGCCGAGCGTCTCGGCCGTGTCCACCGCGAATGCCGGCTGGCGCGCAACGCCGCGCGGCGTCGCGAACAGCACGCCGCGCTCGCCGAGCGTGACCGCCGCGAGCGCGCATCCCGCGCGCACCAGCGCCTGGAGCCGGATGGGCGCATCCGTGCGCGTCGGCGGCATGTCCCGCCCAGCACGCGAACCCGGGCTCCGAGAACACGACGTGATCCGCGAGCCCGGCGAATTCGGCGAGTATCTCCGGCGCCGCGACGTCCGCATCGAGCACGGACGGCACGCCGGCCGCGCGGGCCGCAGCGAACGCCGCGCGCGCACCGCGCGGCCAGCGCACGTCGCATAGCAGCATCGCGGTGGCGCGCAACGCAGCGCTGAAGTCCGGCGGCGCCGCATCGAGCGCGCTGCCGCGGTGGTTGATGATCAGGCGCTCGCCGGACGCATCGACGACGATGCTGGATACCGACGTGGACGCGCCCTCGATCGTTGCGAGCAGCTCGGTGCCGACGCCGTGGCGGGCGAGGTCCTGCGCGACCAGCGTGCCGAACACGTCGTCGCCGACCACGCCCGCGAAGCGGACGTCGCCGCCGAGCCGCGCGATGGCGCAGGCGGCGTTCGACGCCATGCCGCCCCCCGAAAGCGTGAGGCTCGACGCCGGCACCTTCGTCGGTCGCGCGGGAAATGCGGGGACCGTGTAGATCAGGTCGAACGCGGCGTGGCCGAGGCAGAGCAGCGTCGGACGGGAGGGCATCGGAATTCGATTCGCCGGAGAAGGGGCGCAGCGATCGCCGCCGTCCCGCCCGCGATGATACGCGCCCGGTACGACGCGGTACGCGCGCTATCATGCACCCGTCCCGCCCGCGATCGGTGCGCTGCCGCGATGCTCGTCGACTTCTTCCTTCACCTCAAGGCGTTCAAGCTGCCGGTCAGCACGCGTGAGTATCTGACGCTGATCGAGGCGCTCGACAAGCGCGTGGTGTCGCTGTCGCTCGACGACTTCTACACGCTGTCGCGCCTCACCCTCGTCAAGGACGAGCAGCACTTCGACCGCTTCGACCTCGCGTTCGGCGCGTACTTCAAGGGCATCGAAGGCATCTTCGACATCCGCGGCGAGATCCCCGAGGAATGGCTGAAGAAGGAATTCCTGCGCCACCTGTCCGAGGAGGACCGCAAGCGCGTCGAAGCGATGGGCGGGCTCGACAAGCTGCTGGAGACGTTCAAGCAGCGCCTGGAGGAACAGAAGCGCCGGCACCAGGGCGGCAAGAAATGGATCGGGACCGGCGGAACCAGTCCGTTCGGCGCCTACGGCTACAACCCGGAAGGCATCCGCGTCGGCCAGGACGGCGGCGGCGCGCGCTCGGCGGTGAAGGTGTGGGACGCGCGCAACTTTCGCAACCTGGATGGCGACGTCGAGCTCAACACGCGCAACCTGAAAGTGGCGCTGCGCAGGCTGCGGCGCTTCGCGCGCGAAGGCGTGCCGGAGGAGCTCGATCTCGACGGCACGATCGAGGGCACGGCGCGCAACGCCGGCTGGCTCGACCTGCGGCTGCAGCCGGAGCGGCGCAATCGCGTCAAGGTGTTGCTGTTTCTCGACGTCGGCGGCTCGATGGACCCCCACGTCACGGTATGCGAGGAGCTCTTCTCGGCCGCGAAGTCGGAGTTCCGCCACCTCGAGTATTTCTATTTCCACAACTGCGTCTATGACCACGTCTGGCGCGACAACGCGCGGCGCAAGGGCGAACGCGCCAGCACGCTCGACCTCATTCGCACCTACGGTCCGGACTGGCGCGTGATCTTCGTCGGCGACGCGGCGATGAGTCCGTACGAACTGACGGCCGTCGACGGCAGCGTCGAGTACCGCAACATCGAGCCGGGGCTCAAATGGCTCGGCCGGATCTTCGGCCACTTCCGCAAGGTGATCTGGTGGAATCCGGAACCGGCGCGCGGCTGGGAATACACGCGCTCGACGCAGCTGATCCTGCAGGCGCTCGGGCCGCGGATGTTTCCCTTGACGCTCGACGGCGTTGCGCGCGGCATCGACGCGCTGCGCAAGTAGCGACAATCGGGCGGCCGCGATCGTCCGGTCGACGGGAACGCGCTGCTTCGATCCCGACGTTCCTGACTTGCGCGAACCGTTCCGATGACGCGTTCCGAACCGGGTTGGCGCGCCGCCGTCGTTACCGCGATCGGCGCGTCTGCGGATGTCCGCTGGAACGCCGCGGGAGCGAGCCCGTGGGCGCGGGCATGGCGCCTCGAGACCGGCGCAAGAATTTTTTTCGTCAAAGAGGCGTCCGGACGCTTTGCCGACATGCTCGACGCCGAAGCCGACGGACTGCGCGCGCTCGCCGCGACCAGCGTCGTGCGCGTGCCCGCGATCGTCGCCGAAGGCACCGCCCGCGATACCGCGTTCCTGGTGCTCGAACATTTCGATGCGGGCGCAGTTCGCGACGACCGGTCGCTTGGCGCCGCGCTGGCCGCGCTGCATCGAAGCCGCACGCTTCACGGCCCGGCGCGCGAGCGCTTCGGCTGGCATCGCGACAACTGGATCGGCGGCACACCGCAGCGCAACGGCTGGGCCGACGACTGGGGCGGATTCTTCGGTGACAAGCGCCTCGCGCCGCAACTCGCGCTCGCTGCGCGCAACGGCCACGCGGGCGCGCTGCAACGCGAGGGCGAGCGCCTGCTCGCCACGCTGCCGACGTTGTTGCGCGGGCACGAACCCGCGCCGTCGCTCTTGCACGGCGACCTGTGGTCGGGCAACGCCGCCGGCCTGCCGGATGGCACGCCGATCGTCTTCGACCCGGCGGTCTACGTCGGCGATCGCGAGACCGACGTCGCGATGGCCGAGCTGTTCGGCGGATTTGGCCGCGACTTCCATGCCGCGTACCGCGATGCGTGGCCGCTCGCCGACGGCTATTCGCTGCGGCGTACGCTTTACAACCTCTACCACGTGCTGAATCATCTGAACCTGTTCGGCGCCGGCTATCTGGCGCAGGCGGAGCGCGCGATCGCGACGTTGCTCGCCGCTGTGCGTTGACGACGCCACGAGCACGGGTCATCCGGGAGAACCGATGCGCTACGAGCTTTACTATTGGGACGGCATCCAGGGCCGCGGCGAATTCGTGCGTCTCGCCCTCGAGGACGCCGGCGCGCGCTACGTCGACGTCGCGCGCGGCGACGGCGGCGAGGACGCGATGCTCGCACTGCTCGACGGCCGCCGCGTCGCGCGGCCGCCGTTCGCGCCGCCGTTTCTGAAGTCAGGCAAGCAGCTGATCGGGCAGACCGCGAACATACTGCTCTATCTCGGTCCGCGCCTCGGTCTTGCACCGGCGAGCGAATCAGGTCGGCTGTGGACGCATCAGCTCCAGCTCACGCTCGCGGACCTCGTTGCCGAGGCGCACGACGTGCATCATCCGATCGCCGGCAGCCTCTACTACGAGGACCAGCGGCGCGAGGCGAAGCGTCGAGCAAAGCATTTCGTCGCGGAGCGAATTCCCAAGTTCCTCGACTATTTCGAGCGTGTGCTCGCGCACAACCCGCGCGGCGCGCCCTACCTCCTGGGACGCGCGGCCACCTATGCCGACCTGTCGCTGTTCCAGGTTCGTGGAGGGCCTTGGCTACGCGTTTCCCAAGGCGATGGCGCGGCTTGCACGCGGTCATCGCAAGGTGATCGGCGTGCGCGATCGCGTGCGCGAGCGGCGCGGCGTCGCGGCGTACCTCGCCTCGCCGCGCCGCATTCCGTTCAACGAGCAGGACATCTTCCGCCACTACCCGGCGCTCGACCTCTGACCGTCAAACCGATCGTCGAGCCTTGCGCGCCGACAGCCGCTTCCATATCGGCGGCCCGAACAGCACGAGCACGGTGATCGCGAGCACGGTCGCAGAAATCGGCTGGCGCACGAAGATCGTCAGGTCGCCCTGGCTGATCGCCAGCGCGCGGCGGAACTGCTGCTCGGCGAGGGGCCCGAGAATCATGCCGACCAGCACCGGCGCCACCGGAATGTCGTAGCGGCGCATCAGGAAGCCCATGATGCCGACCAGATACAGCAACATCAGATCGAACCACGAATTGCGCAGCCCGTATGCGCCCAGCGTTGCGAAGATCAGGATGCCGGCGTAGAGGAGCGGTCGCGGAATCGCGAGCAGCTTCACCCAGATGCCGACCAGCGGCAGGTTGAGGATCAGCAGGATCACGTTGCCGACGTACATGCTGGCGATCAGGCCCCAGATCAGAAGCGGCTGCGTCTCGAACAACAGCGGCCCGGGCTGCAGGCCCCATTGCTGGAACGCCGCGAGAATGATCGCCGCGGTGGCCGTCGTCGGCAGGCCGAGCGTCAGCAGCGGCACGAGCGTGCCGGTGGCGGATGCGTTGTTCGCCGCTTCCGGACCGGCCACGCCCTCGATCGCGCCCTTGCCGAACTCCTCGGGATGCTTCGTCAGCTTCTTCTCGATCGCGTAGGAGAGGAACGTCGGGATTTCGGCGCCACCGGCGGGGATCGTGCCGAACGGAAAGCCGAGTGCCGTGCCGCGCAGCCACGGCTTCCACGAGCGCTTCCAGTCGGACCGGCTCATCCAGATCGAGCCTTTCATCGACTCGAGCGTGTCTTTCTCGCGATTGAAATACGTCGCGATGTAGAGCGTCTCGCCGACCGCGAACAGGCCGACGGCGACGACGACGACGTCGATGCCGTCGAGCAGTTCCGGGATGCCCAGCGTCAGGCGTGCCTGGCCGGTCTGGCGAATCGAGACCGATCAGCCCGATCGCGAGGCCGAAGAACAGCGCTGCGAGACCGCGCGCCGCCGACGCGCCGAGCACCGCCGACACCGTGGTGAACGCGAGCACCATCACCGCGAAGTATTCCGCAGGGCCGAATTTCAGCGCGAAGTCGACGACGATCGGCGCCATCACGGTGAGCAGGATCGTCGCGATCGTTCCGGCGACGAACGAGCCGATCGCGGCGGTCGCAAGCGCGGGTCCCGCGCGCCCGCGCTTCGCCATCAGGTTGCCTTCCATCGCCGTGACGATCGTCGCCGACTCGCCCGGCGTGTTGAGCAGGATCGACGTCGTCGAGCCGCCGAACATCGCGCCGTAGTAGATGCCGGCGAACATGATCAGCGCGCCGGTGGGATCGACCTTCGCCGTCGCCGGCAGCAGGAGCGCGATCGTCAGCGCGGGACCGACGCCGGGCAACACGCCGATGGCGGTACCGAGCGTCACGCCGACGAATCCCCACATCAGGTTGATCGGCGTCAGCGCGACGGCGAACCCCGCCAGCAGGGCCGAGAAGGTCTCCATCAGAACACCCCCTCGAACGGACCCTTGGGCAGGTTGAGTCCGAGTCCCAGCGTGAAGATGACGAACACGGTGACGGCCAGGATGACGGCGATGACCGCGTCCCGCACCGGTCGCCTGCTGCCGAATCCGCGCGCGACCAGCACGAACAGCAGGATCGATGCGAGGATGAAACCGGCCCAGCCGATGATCAGCATGTGCAGGACGATGCCGGCGCTGATGACGCAAAACGCCATCCAGTCCGGTCGCGAACGGCCTTCGTCGAGCGGCACATGCCGCCATCCGCCCGAGATCGCCTGCCAGCCGAGTACCGCGCCGCAGACGGCGAGCCCCACGCCGATCAGATAGGGAAACAGCCGCGGGCCGACTTGCGCGTAGCCCTGGGCCTCCGCGATGCCCTGCGTCTCGTAGATGATGAACGAACCGAGCGCGATCAATCCGAGCGCGATCGCGAGCTCGCCCGGATGGACCGCGGCGCGCGCGCTAGGCATGTTCCCCCCGGAGCGGCGCTTCGTGCCGCCTCGGCCCAAGGGGGCGAGTGCCTTGCGGCGGCCCTGCGGCACTCACTTCTTGAGGCCGATGCCCGCGATGATCTTGTCGACCCGTGCGATGTCGGCGTCGAGGAACGTCTTGAACGCGTCGCCCGCGAGGAACAGGTCGGTCCAGTCGTTGCGCTTCAGGGTTTCCTGCCACGACGCAGTCTTGACCGCCTTGGCGACCACGTCAGTGAGCTCCTTGCGCTGCGCGTCCGTGATGCCGGGCGCGGCGAAGATGCCGCGCCAGTTCGCGAGCTCGACGGCAACACCCTGTTCCTTCAGCGTCGGGATGTCGATGCCGGGGATGCGCGTGTCGGACGAGATCGCGAGCGCGCGCAGCTTGCCGGACTTGATCTGGGGCAGGAACTCGCCGAGCCCGCTGATGCCCGCCGTGACGTGCCCGCCCATGATCGCCGCCTGCGCTTCGCCGCCGCCCGCGTACGCGATGTAGTTCACCTTGCTCGCCTCGACGCCCGATGCCACGGCGATCATGCCGGCCAGGATGTGATCGGTGCCGCCGGCCGAGCCGCCACCCCATGACACGCTGCCCGGGTTCGCCTTGAGTTGCGCCAGCAAGTCCTTGAGCGACGTGATCTTCGACGATCCCGGCACGACGATCACTTCGTATTCGCCGGTCAGGCGCGCGATCGGCGTCACCTGCGACAGGTTGACCGGCGACTTGTTGGTGATGATCGCGCCGACCATCACCATGCCGGCGACCATCATGGTGTTCGGGTCGCCCTTGCTGCTGATGAATTGCGCGAGCCCGATCGTGCCGCCGGCGCCACCCTTGTTGTCGACGGTCACCTTCGGAACGATCTTGTCGGCTTGCAGCGCTGCCTGCAGCGCCCGGCCGGTCTGATCCCAGCCACCGCCCGGTGCCGCGGGCACCAGGATCTTGAGACTGTCGAGGGCGAGAACGCTGCCGGCGGCGAAGAGGCCGAGGACGGCGACTGCGCTGGCGAGAACGGCGCGTGCGCGGCGGGAACGGGATGGCGTGCTGGACATGGACTCCTCCACTGCGGTTCTGGGGGGATGCCGCCGCTCGGCGGGCGATACGGGGCGTCCCCGTAAGGTCGAACCGTATAACGATATAGGAACTCGGGCCGGACAGGGCCCTGCCGCGTCACTGGCTGGCGGTGATGCCCCCGTCGACGTAGAGCACCTGCCCGGTGACGAAGCCGGATGCGGGCGCGCAGAAGAACAATGCCGGCCCGGCGACGTCCTTCGGGTCGGCGATCCGTCCCAGCGGGATGCGCTCCTCGAGCTGCCGGCGGAACGCCGCATTCTCCATCACGTGGCGGATCAGCTCGGTGTAGACGAACGTCGGCGCGAGGCCGTTCACGGTGATCCGCTCCGGCGCCAGCTCCATCGCGTGCTGCTTGACCAGCATCACGAGCGCGCCTTTGGTGCTGCAGTACGCCGAGTAGCCGCGCTTGCGCAAGCCGAGCTGCGAGCGCACCGACAGGAGGTGCAGCTGGCGGCCGCCGCGCTTGCCGGCGATCTGCCGTTGCGCCGCCGCCTGCGCGAGGAACATCGCGGCCTTCAGGTTGACGCGGTAGACCTCGTCGAACGCCTCTTCGGTGACGTCGGCCAGCGGCTCTTCGCGCTGAATCCCGACGCAGTTGACCAGGATGTCGAGGCGCGCCGAAGGCATCCATCGCGGCGTCGGTCGCCGCGCGGATGTCGGCGAGCGAATGGACGTCGAGCGCCACGCCGCGCGCATCGTGATCCGCGGTGCGCAGCGCGCCGGCGAGCGCGTCCGCCTTGGCGGCGCTGCGGCCGGCGACCACCACGCGCGCGCCGGCTTGCGCCAGCGCCCACGCGATCGCCTCGCCGATGCCGCCGTAGCCACCGGGGAGAAACGCGACCTGTCCGGACAGGTCGTAGAGCCCGGCGAGCTCGCGCGCGAAATCGATCCGCGGCGTGATCGATGTCGATGCGGTATCGGCCATGCGACGACCCCTCAAGCGTCCAGCACGCTCTTGCGGCCGAAGAAGCCGCGCGCGCGGAACGTGACCACGGCGATGAACAGCAGGTACATCGACAGCAGCGACCATTCGGACGCGTACGCGCCGGTGATGCTGACGACCAGCCCCACGAGCAAGCCCGGCGAGCACCGCGCCCCACAGCGAGCCGACGCCGCCCAGCACGATGATCAGGAACGCCGGCACCACCGCGTCCACGCCGACGTGCGGCCGCACGCCCCAGATCGGCGCGAGCACCACGCCCGCGAGCGCGGCGAGCGCGACACCCAGCGCGAACACGTAGCGGCGCAGCTTGCGCCAGATCGACGCCGAGCGCGCGGACCATTTCGCTGTCGTGCGCGCCGGCCTTGATCAGCGCGCCGTAGGGCGTCCGCTCGAGGAAGAGCCAGAGCGCGAGCGTCGCGACGATCGCGACGGCGCACGCGAACAGTCGATATTTCGCATAGACGATGTCGCCCGCGAGAAACGCGCCGGCGATCGCCGTCGGGCACCGCCAGCTGCTGCTCCGTCGATCCCCACGCCAGGCGGATCAGCTCCTCGATCACCATCGCCGCGCCGAACGTCAGCAGCAGACCGTAGAGCGCATCGCGTCCGTAGGTGCGGCGCATCGCGAGCTCCAGCAGCATGCCCGACACGCCCGACGAGAATCGGCGCGACGACGAGTGCGAGCCGCATAGCGCCACGCGAGCGGCAGCGCGGACCACGTCTGCGCGATGTCGGGCGCCCACGGCAGCTTCGGCGCGATCAGCGTCAGCGCGACGTACATGCCGAGCGCGAAGAACGAGCCGTGCGCGAGGTTGATCGTCTCCATCACGCCGACGATCAGCATGAAGCCGAGCGCGATCAGCGCGAACAAGAGGCCGAGGGCGACCCCGTTCAGCAAATGCGGGACGAGATTCAGCAGCGCGTCCAAGGCGGGCAGGGCGCGGCGCGAACGGGCGCAGCCGCGCCCGTCGCACCGCACGCGCGACGTCACATCTCGTAGCTCGGCGTTGCGTCGTACGCCTCCAGCTTGCACGCCGCCGTTGCGTCCGGATCCTCGACTTCCTTCGGCGGCACCTTGGAAAGAATCCTGAAGATGTCGTCCTTTTCCGCCGGCTGGTCGTTGTACGTCGCCATGTAGATCGTCTGCTGGATCTGGTGCGTCGTCGGGTTCATGTACGCGTCGAAGTCCTGCATCCGGTCGCGTGCCGGACACCTTGAGCCCTTCGAGCTCCTTGATCACCTTGATGTTGTTGGTCGTGCCGGCGCGCTCGACGGCGCGCAGGAGCTCGCGCGTCGCCATGTAGCCGTTGTAATAGACGTTGCCCGGCACCTTGATCTGCACGCCGGGGTACGCCTTCTGGTACTCCGCGACAAACTCCTTCACGCCCGGGAGATCGAGCCGGTAGTACCAGTTGGTGCCGAACACGCCGAAGATCGCATCGGGGCCGAGGCCGTACACGTCCGGCCAGTCCTGCTGGTTGTTGATCCATGCCGGCGACTTGTTGAGCTTGAGCTGCACAACCTGCTGGCGCAGCGCCTTGATGTCGTCGCCGCCCACCGCGGTGGCGACGACGTTCGGCTTGATCTGCTGGATCTTGATCAGGTAGGCCGAGAAGTCGCGCGTGTTCTGCGGCACCATCATCTCCTCGACGATCTGCCCGCCGTTCGCCTCGACGATCGTGCGCATCGCCTTCGCCGTCTGGTGACCCCACACGTAGTCGTTGGTCAGCATCACCCACTTCTTGCCGTTGACCGCCATCGCGTTCTTGACGATCGCAAGCGCGAAGTTCGTGCCGTTGCCGTCCCAGACGAACTTCACCCGGTGGCAATCCTTGCCCGCCTCGGTGGGCGAGCTGGAATTGGTGTTGAGATAGATGCAGCCGTACTTCTGCGCGACCTGCGAGATCGCGTTGGCCACGCCGGAATGGAGGGCGCCGACCAGGAACGCGGCCTCGTTGCGCGTGATCAGGCGCTCGGCGACGCGCGAGCCGGTCGCGGGCGTCGTCTCGGTGTCCATGTGGATCGCCTCGATCGGCCGGCCCAGCACGCCGCCCTTGGCGTTGATCTCCTTGATCGCCATCATCGCGCCCAGGCGCTCCTCCATGCCGCTCGCCCCGTACTGTCCGGACGCATCCATCGTGAGGCCGATCACCAGCGGCTTCTTCTGCGCCGCCTGCGACCACACGTGGTTGTGCTTCCACGGTCCGTAGAACGGCGCAACGCCGTACGCGCCGCCGGCGGCCACCGCCAGCGCCGACGCCTTCAACAGGCGCCGGCGTCCGTCCGAAACCTCGGGGGTCTTGCTGTCTTCGGGCTTTTCGTTCATCGCTTCCTCCTTGTCGAACGTCCGCGTGTCCACACTCGGTTGTCGTCCCGCGCGCCTCACGCCGGTGCGCGCGGTGGGTGCCTGGCGTCAATGCGTCTGTTGCATCCTGCCGCCGCTGTCGGTGATCCGGTGACCGACGCTCACGACCAGCGCCTGTGCCAGGCACATCGGCTCGACCAGCGAGCGGAACGGCTTGCGGCCGTCGTCGCCGATCTCGAGGCAGATCCGCGCGCTCTGCTTCAGCGGCGACAGCGGTCCGTCGGTGATCGCGAGCACCGGAACGCCGCGGGCGTGGCACGCGGCGGCGATTGCCGCGCCCTCAGCCGCGTAATTGCGAAAGCTGACGACGATGAGCGCATCCTTGCGGCCGAGCCGCCTGGCGTACACCTCGTTCATGCCGCCGACGCCATTCAGCAGTTGCGCGGGCAGTTCGAGCTGGTTGAGCGCATAGGCGAGGTAGCACGCGACCGGAAACGAGCGCCGGTATGCGAGCACGTCGATCTGCCGCGCGCCCGCCACGAGCCGCACCGCCGCGTTGAACGTGGCCGGCGCGATGGCTGCCGGCAGGTGCTCGAGGCCGCTGATCGATTCCACCACGAAGCCGCGCAGGATGTCGGCGGGACGGGTCCCGCCGCTCGCGTGCGCCTCGCGCATCCGGGCGATGCGCTCGCGATACGGCAGCGACACTTCGACGAGATGCGAGCGGAACAGCTCCTGCATCGCCGAGAAGCCGTCGAACCCCAGCGCATTGGCGAAGCGAACCAGCGTCGACGGCTGCACGCCGGCGTCTCCCGCCAGCGCTGCCACGGTCTTGAGCGCGAGATCGTGCGGACGCTCGAGCGCGACCTCGGCCACCCGCTGCAGCTGGCGCGGCAGCGCGCCGTAGCGATCGGTGATCGCCTCGCGTAGCTCGTCGTAGCTCGTGGCGCGCGCTGCGCCCATCGGACCTTCCTCCAATACGCGCTCGTTGGAATGAATGTTCTTGCGCGGCATTAGCGTAGAACTTATATTCCGTCTTGTAAAGCGCCACCCGCGAAAGCCCGGCGAGGTAGCGCGAAAGGAGGAGGATGCTGGCCCGAAGCGCCCCAGCCGGGCTCATTACGCGGCCGATGCTCGCGCTGTTCGCGATTCTCGCGAGCACGCCGCTGTGGCTCGCGCACGTCGGCCTGTATCCGTATCTCGCGCTCGAGATCGTGATCTGGATGACGTATGCGCTGGGCTACAACCTGCTGCTCGGCTACGGCGGCTTGCCTTCGTTCGGGCACGGCGCCTTCTTCGGGACTGGCGCGTATGCGTTTGGTTTGCTGCAGAAGAACCTTTACGCCAATCTCTGGTTCGACCTCACGGGCGCGGTGCTGGCGGCGGCGCTGCTCGGCGCGGTCGTCGCCGCGTTCGTGTCGCACCGGCGGGGCATCTACTACGCACTGCTCACCATCGCGTTCGGCCAGATTGTCTGGTTCGTCGCGATCAAGTGGCACAGCGTGACCGGCGGCGAGGACGGCCTCCTCAACCTCAAGCGGCTGCCGGTGGAGCTCGGCTTCGCGAGCGTGTCGCTGCAGTCGAACGTGGCACTGTTCGTGTTCGCGCTCGCCGTGTTCGCGCTGGTGGTGATCGGCCTGTGGCGGCTCGTCCATTCGCCCTTCGGTCGCGTGCTGCAGGCGATCCGCCAGAACGAGACGCGCGCGGCGTTCGCCGGCTACAACGTCTGGCTCTACAAGTGGCTGGCGTTCGTGATCTCCGCGGCGATCGCGGGACTTGCCGGCGCGCTGTTCGCGATGGCGCAGCAGTCGGCGTACCCGAACGTGATGAGCCTGCACCAATCGGGTTTCGTCGTCATGATGGTGCTGGTCGGCGGCGGGCTGGTGAGCTTCTGGGGTCCGGTGATCGGCGCGGTCTTCTTCATCCTCGCACGCGACCTTCTTGGCGCGTACACCGAAACGTGGCTGCTCTGGTACGGGCTGCTCTTCATCGCGATCGTGCTCTGGAAGCCTGAGGGCATCGCGGGGCTGTGGCAGGAATGGCGCGCGCGACAGCGCCCGGCCGCGCCGGGCGCCGCAGCGCGTCAGGCCGGCTGACGATGGCGCTGTTCGAGGCCACCGGGATCGCGAAGCGCTTCGGCGACCGCATCGTGCTGCAGGACGTGAGCCTCGCGTTCGACGCCGGGCGGCTGTCGGGATTGATCGGGCCCAACGGTGCGGGCAAAACGACATGCTTCAACGTTCTCACGGGCCGCTATCGGCCCGACCGCGGACGCGTGCGCTTCGACGGCGAAGACATCACCGGCCTTTCACCGGCAGCGATCGCGCGCAAGGGGATCTCGCGCTCGTTCCAGCTGATGAACCTGTTCAACGACTACACGGCGGCCGACAACGTGCTGGTCGCGCTGCCCGAGGTGCGCGCGCGCGGGTTCGACGTCGTCCACGATCTTGCCGCCGACTCCGGTTGCGCGGACCGTGCCGCCGACGTTCTCGCCCGCGTGGGACTCGCGGGCAAGGAGCGCGTGCCCGCGCGCCGGCTGTCGTACGGCGAACGCCGCGCGCTCGAGATCGGCGTCGCGCTCGCCGCGCGGCCGCGGCTGCTCTTCCTCGACGAGCCGACGGCCGGGCTCGGCGCCGACGGCACCGCGCGCCTCGCCGAGCTCATCGGCGAGTTGAAGCGCGAGGTCACCATCGTCGTGATCGAGCACGACATGCGCTTCCTGTTCGGGCTGGCCGACCGGATCTCCGTCATCCAGTGGGGGCAGGTGATTGCAGAGGGCACCGCGGCGGAGCTGTCCGACAATCCCTGGGTGCGCAGGTCGATGCAGGGAGCGCAGGCATGAGCACAGCCGCGGCACCGATGCTGGCGGTCGACGCGATCGACACCAGCTACGGCGAAACGCAGGTGCTGTTCGGCGTGTCGCTCACGGTGCAGCCGGGCGAGGTGGTGGCGTTGCTCGGTCCCAACGGCGCCGGCAAGACGACGACGCTGCGCTCGATCCTCGGCCTGACGCGCGTGCGGCGCGGCGCTATTCGGTTCGACGGCGCCGACATCACGCGCGAGCCCACGCACGAGATCGCGCGCCGCGGGTTGTCATGGGTGCCGGACGACCGCCGGATCTTCCCGACGCTCACCGTGGCCCGCAACCTGTCGATCGCGCGCAAGCGCACGCGGTTCCGCGCCTGGACGGAGAAGGACTGCTTCGCGGTGTTTTCGGCGCTGGAGTACCTGATCGACCGCGAGTGCGAGAACCTGTCGGGCGGCGAAATGCAGATGGTCGCGATCGCGCGCGCGCTGATCGGTGCGCCCGGACTGGTCCTGTTCGACGAGCCGTCGCAGGGACTCGCGCCGAAAATCGTGCAGGACGTCATGGCCACGATCCGCAGCCTGCGGAGCGAAGGCGTCGCGTCGCTGGTCGTCGAGCAGAACGTCGGCACGGCCCTCGACGTCGCCGACCGCGTCTACGTGATGCGCAACGGCACGATCGTCCACGGCGGGCCGGCGGCAGCGCTGCGCGACGATCCCGCGCTGCGCGTCTCGCTGCTGGGGAACTGAGCGATGGGCACGCCGCTGCTGGAGGTGGAAGGACTCGTCAAGCGCTACCACCGCGGACGCTGGTCGCGCGACGTGTTGTTTTCGCTCGCCGCGGACTTTCGCGTCGACGCGCCCGCGACGATCGGGGTGCTCGGGCCGAACGGCTCGGGCAAGACGACGCTGTTCGAGCTCATCACCGGCGGGAACGCGCCCAGCGCGGGCCGCGTGAGGGTCGCGGGACAGGATATCCACCGCGTCCGCTACCGGGAGCGCGACCGGCTTGCGGTCCACTATCACCAGT
Organism: uncultured beta proteobacterium; assembly: GCA_963851465.1. Taxonomy (GTDB): domain Bacteria; phylum Pseudomonadota; class Gammaproteobacteria; order Burkholderiales; family Casimicrobiaceae; genus VBCG01. The sequence goes on along the minus strand of CAWKPJ010000009.1, from coordinate 691,080 downwards.
CGTACCAGGTGAGGAAGATAAAGCGCACGCGGCCCGCATTCATGCTCGAGCGCGCGACGCGCGAATCGCCGCTCGTCCACCTGTTCGACGAGCCGCAGTTCAACACGCAGGACGGCTACATCGGCTTCATGCTGAATTTCTTCCGCAAGTTGCGGCAGGAAGAGCGCGTGGTGTTCCTGTGCCTGCATCCGACCGAGGCCTATCACCTCGAGATCCTGCAGGAAACCTGCGAGCGCTTCATCTTCGTCAATCGCGGCGCGATCACGCTGCTCCCCGACTACGCCGCGCTGGTCGCGGACGAGCGCGTGCGAAGCTACCTCGGGCGGCTGGCGCCGGCGCTTTGAGCCGTGCAACAGCAAAACGGCCGCGGGTTGCCCCGCGGCCGCGTTGCCCCTCGCGGTGTCGTCGGCGCCGACCGGGGTCTGGAGTCCCGGTCGTGGCCCAGCGCGAGAGCCTGCGTTACGACAGCTTGACCGGCACGTAGATCTGCCGTCCGTCGCGCTCGATCAGGAGCGCAACGCTCTTGCCCGCGGCGTCGACCTGCTTCTTCAGCTCGTCTACCGTCGCGATTTTCGTGGTGCCCACGCCGACGATGACGTCGCCAGCCTGGATGCCCGCCTTCGCGGCGGGACCGGTCGCGTTCTGCACGACCAGCCCGTCGTGGCCGACTTCCTTCTTTTCCTCTGCCGTAAGCGACCGCACGGCGACGCCGAGCCTGCCCTTGTCAGCGCCACTGCCATCGTCCGCCTTTGCGACCTTGTCATCATCGAACGTTCCCACCGTCGCGTTCACCGACGTTGCCTTGCCATCGCGCCAGATCTCGAGCGCCAGCTTGGTGCCTGGTGCCGAATTGCCGATGCGGCTCGTCACGTCGGTCGTGTCATTGACCGCGACGCCGTCGATCTTGCGGATCACGTCGCCGCTCTTGATTCCGGCCTTCTCCGCCGGGCTGCCCTTCTCGACGCTGCCGATGAGCGCGCCGTTCGTGTCGGGCAGGCCGAAGCGTCTGCGCCAGCGACTGGTTGAGCGGCTGGATGCCGACGCCCAGACGCCCGTGGCTCACCTTGCCCGTCGTGCGAAGCTGGTCGGCGACCTTCATCGCGACGTCCGCGGGAATCGCGAACGACAAGCCCATGTAACCGCCCGAGCGGCTGTAGATCTGCGAATTCACGCCGACGACCTGACCCGCGGAATTCAGCAGCGGTCCGCCCGAGTTGCCGGGATTCACGGCGACGTCGGTCTGGATGAACGGCGTCATCTGGCCACCGGGCAGCGCGCGATGCACGCCGCTGACAACCCCCGCCGACACGCTGTTCTCGAAGCCGAACGGCGAGCCGATCGCAATCACCCATTCGCCCTGCTTGACGCTGGGCGGCGCGGAAAGGTCGAGCGCCGGCAGGCTCTTGGCGTCGATCTTGATCAGCGCGATGTCGGTGCGCTTGTCGGTGCCGATCACCTTCGCGGTGAATTCGCGCCGGTCGGTCAGCTTGACGGTGACTTCCGTGGCGCCGTCGACGACGTGCGCGTTGGTGACGATGTAACCGTCCGGGCTGACGATGAAGCCGGAGCCGAGGCCCTGCGACGGCATGCCGCGCGGCATTTGGGGCATGTTCGGCATCTTGCCGTTCGGCCCGCCGAAGCGCTTGAAGAACTCGCGCATCGGGTCTTGCGAATTGTCGTTGTCGTCATCGTCATCGGAATCCGCGCTTGCCGTGCGCATCTTGCCGGTGACGCTGATGTTGACGACGGACGCGCCGGCGCGTTCTGCGAGCGCCGTGAAATCGGGAAGGCGCGCCGCGGCGGTCGGCGAAACCGCGGGCGTCGCAGCGGCTGCCACAGCCGCTGGCGTCCCGACGGCGGCATTGGCGTCGGAAACCGCGTGGCCGTCGAACTTCATGTAGCCGGTTGCCAGCGCCGCGCCGATGCCGGCGACTGCGAGCGCGTAAGGAATCTTTTTCAGTTGCATCGTTGCCACTCCTCGATCGAGAAGCCCGAACGCTCGGGCAGGCACGATGCAATATAGGTACGGCTCCTTAACGCGTCCTTAACGCGGAAGACGGGAGGCGGAGGACGCCGCGGCAGCGACGGCCGCCGACCCTCTCGACACGCGTTACGTCGTGGAAGCCGCGGCGCGTGCCGCGGGCACGGGACGGTGCCCGTAGGTCGCCAGGCGCCACAGCCATTCGAGCGGGCCGTAGCTGAAGCGTGAGAGCCACCAGACGCTGAGCGGGACCTGGACGTTGGGTGCGACTACTGCGTTGCGGCCACCGGAAAGTGCACGCGGACGATCAGGCCGCTGCCCTGTTCCGGAGCCTCCAGGTCGATGGTGGCGCCGTGAGCATCGGCGATGCGCTTGACGATCGACAGCCCCAGCCCGCTGCCGGTCGTGCCGGAATCGGTGCCGCGATAGAACCGGTCGAACACGCGCTCGCGCTCGTCCGGCGGGATGCCCGGACCGGTGTCGGCCACGGTGAGGACCACGCCGGCGTCGCCGCTGCGATCGACCGCAACGTCGATGCGCCCGCCCGCCGGCGTATGACGCAGCGCGTTGTCGAGCAGGTTCGACAGCAGGATCGCGAGGCTCGCGGGATCGCCGTGCACCCGGGCGGGCGTCTCGCGTGCGAGGCCGAGGTCGACGTGCTTGTTCGCCGCGAGCGCGCCGCGCGCGACGATCGCATCCTTTGCGAGCGCAACCAGATCGCAATCGACCGCGCGCGTCGCGAGCGCTTCCGGCTCGACGCGCGCGAGCGTCAGCAGCTGGTCGACGAGGTGCGAGGCGCGCGCGACGCCGCCTTCGAGATCGTCGTAGGCCGCCACGCGCGCCGGATCGTCGCCGACGCGGCGCGCGACGTCGAGTTGCAGCTTCAGCGCCGCGAGCGGCGTGCGCAGCTCGTGCGCGGCGTCCGCGGTGAAGCGGCGCTGGGCGCCGAGCGCGGCGTCCAGGCGTGCGAGCAACGCATTCAGGCTCGCGGCGAGCGGCTTCAGCTCTTCGGGCAGGCCGCGCTCCGCCAGCGGCGCGAGCGCATCGGCGCGGCGCTTGCCGAGCGCGCGCGACATGGTCTCGAGCGGCGACAGGCCGCGGCCGACGCCGAACCAGATCATCACGCCGAGCAGCGGGATCAACAGGACGAAGGGCAGCAGCGTGCGCAGCGCCGTGCGCGTCGCGATCGCTTCGCGCTCGTCGATCGCCTGCGCGACCTGCAGCGCATGCGTTCCCTGCACCAGCGTATAGACGCGCCAGTCACGGTGGTTCACGCGCACGGTCGCGTAGCCAGGCGTCGGCGTCACCGGGAGCTCGCTGTCCGGGCGCGACCAGTAGACCAGCACGCCGTCGCGGTTCCAGATCTGCGTCAGCAGCTCTGTCACGCCATCGTTGACGCCGGCCGCGCGCGGGCCGAGGCTGGGCTGCCGGCCGCGCAACAGGTCGTCGATGCGCGTGGAGTAGGCGAGCTGCTTCAGCTGCAGGTCCTGCAGCTCGCCGATCTCCCGGCGCGCGGTGAAGTACGTGGCCGCGCTGGCGAGCAGCGCGATCGCCAGCACGCCGGCCATCAGTCCGGCGATCAGCGTGCGGCGGATCGACGTCATGTCAGCGTGTACCCGACCCCGCGGATCGTGCGGATCGTATCGGCGCCGAGCTTGCGGCGCAGATGGTGCACGTGCACCTCGACGGCGTTGCTCTCGACTTCGTCGCCCCACTTGTAGATGCGCTCCTCGAGCTGCGCTTTCGACAACGCGGCCCCCGGTCGTTCGAGCAGCGCCGCGAGCAGTGCGAACTCGCGCACGGACAGGTCGACCTTCTGTCCGGCGTGGACGACGATGCGCGTCACGGTATCGAGCGCGAGGTCGCGGTGACGCAGCAGATGGGTCTCGCGCGCAATGTCGCGGCGAAGCAGCGCGCGCATCCGCGCCTGCAGCTCGTCGAGGCTGAACGGCTTGGTCAGGTAGTCGTCGGCGCCGGCGTCCAATCCCGCGACGCGATCGGCGACGGCGTCGCGCGCGGTCACGATCAGCACGCGTGCCTTGTTGCCGGCGCGCCGGATCTCCTTGAGCAGATCGAGCCCGCTCTTGCGCGGCAGACCGAGATCCAGCAGGACGAGCGCGTAGCCCTCGCCCGCGGTGTCGAGCGCGAGCTTGCCGGCGGCGCCGTCGGTGACCCAGTCGACGGCGTAGCCGTCCTGCTGCAGCGCCTGCGACAGCGTCTTGCCGATCATCGCGTCGTCTTCGACCAGGAGGATTCGCATGGCGGTCCCATTGTGACAAGCCGCGCTGATTCTAGGGACGCGCCCCTTAAGCAATCCTTATCGGGCAATCAGGGTGAGCGTCGCGCATGCGCGCGAAAGAAGCGGAGCATTTCGGCGGTCGCGTCGGGTCCTTCCGGATCGGTGAAGGATCCGCGCGAATCACCGCCGGACCACGCGTGGCCTCCGCCGTGCACCAGCCAATGCTCTCCCAGCACACGGCCGTCGAGGTCCCTGGAGATCGTCTGCGTGTAGTCGCGCCCGCCGGCCACGGTGCCTTTGCGCCTTTCGACTGCGGCGCCCGATCCGCCGGCGGAACCCATCGCGCTCGTGCGCAGCATGTCCGACGCTACCTGCTCGCCGTTGCCCGGGTGAACGGTCGAGTCGCGGTCGCCGTGAAAAACGATCGTCGGCACAGTTGTCGGCGGCGCGGAGTCGCTTGCGGCGCTCGGCCCCTGCCGGCTCGACAGAGTGCGCCGCTGCATCGCTGCAAAGGCGGACGGCACATCGTGCGCGATTCGATAGGGCAGGCCGGAGTGCACGCCGACGGCCGCGAACAGGTCCGGGTAGGCGCGCCCGAGGATGACCGCCATCGCACCGCCCGCGGACAGCCCTGCAACGTAGATGCGTTCCCGGTCGAGGCCGTAGCTCAGCGAGAGTTCACGGACCAGCCCGGCGATGATCGCAGGTTCACCCCCATCGCGAGACTGGTCGCCGGGCTTGAACCAGTTCCAGCACTTCGACGCGTTCGCCTGCGGCGACTGCGCGGGATATGCGACGAAGCATCCGCTCGCCTCCGCCGCGACATTCATGCGCGTGCCCGTCGCGAAGTCGTCGGGAGTCTGCGTGCATCCATGGAGCATCACCACCAGCGGCAGCGGCTGGCCGCGATAGGCGCTCGGAACGAAGAGCTTGTAGCGCCGCGTTCCAGCGGGCCCGCTGTACAAATGCTCGGCAAATGATGCTCGTCCAGGCGGCGCATCCGCGTGGCCGGGCGGGATTTCCGCGCCGGGTTCGGGCACCGGCTGCGGTGTTTCGTCGAGGACGTGGAACACGCCTTCCAGCGGCGCGCCGGCCTCTGTTGCCGCCCCCGGCGGTGCATGCGGTGCGTGCGCAGGCCCGCCGCCCAGCCCTCGCTGGATTTCCGCGGTGGCCGCGAGCAGGTCCCCGGTTTGCATCAGGCGCATGGCTTCGCGCAGCGTCGAATTCATTGACTCGCTCAAGATATTTCCATTCTCAGTGAATGCGATCGGCCAATGCGGCCTTCACCGCGGGCGTCGCGTGGAAGGCGCCGAGCACCGACACCGATTCGATCGTCGCCAGCGCCAAAGCGGCCGGGACGTCGGGTGCGATCCGGGCGAGCCCCAGTACCTGTATCTGAATGCGCTTCCCGGACTTCTTCACCGCTTCGAGGTCGGCGCGCGTGAAGTCCACGAGGCCGAGCAGCATCGCCTTGCGCCCCACCGTCTGCCTGACCGTCTCGGCGTGCGTGGCGAGATGGTTCCGGATGGCTGTCCGGATCAGGTCGGTGCGGTTGGAATAGAAGCCTTCCTGAACGAGCAGATCGATCTGACCGAGGTCGACGAGACCAAGGTTGATGGTGATCTTTTCCGTGTCGGACGCCCGCGCCGGGGTGGAAGCGGTCGTTGCCAGCTGCTTGGAGTCCATACAGCAGTCTAGCACCATCCATATGGATGGTAAAGCGTAATCCGCGGCGGCTCGGTGGCCGCCGCGGGCAGTGCCTTGCCGGCGTGGATCAGGCCGGCTCGAGCTCCGCTGTCAGCTCGTCCTTGCGCGCGACCATCTGCTCCCCCAGTGCCTCGAGGTCCAGATCGGATTTGCGGACCTTGGGGAACAGCTCGCCTTCCTCTTCCTTCACATGGTGCTCGATGTACTCGGCGAGGACGGTGAAGTTGGCATCGAACATCTCGTCGTCGGCGCTCATCTCGTCCAGCTTGCCGATCAGATCCTTGGCCGTGCCGTGCTCGACTTCGGCTTCGTTGAGGAGCGCGTCGGCTTCCGGAACTTCGCGTGCTGCCGGATAGAAGATCTCTTCCTCCACGGTCGCGTGCACGGTGAGCTTTGCGCAGGCGTCGCGGACGATCGCTTCCTTCTCGTCGCGCGGCCCGTCCTCGCCCAGTTTCTCGAAGCGCTTGAACAGCGCCTTCACTTCCGCGTGATCGCTCTCGAGGAGCTGGATCGCATTCGGGGTTTTCGTGCCGCCGGACGCCGGCGTGCCGGTGCGCGCACGACTCCCGGACTTCGTCTTGCTGCCGCTGGTTTGCTTGGTTGCCATGATGTTTCCTGTGTAACGAGATGGTCGAAGCCCCTTGCCGGGGCGGTTCCCTCGCTCCATCGCGAGGAGGCAGAACGTTAGCCCCAGCGAAGGCCGCGCTGCATAGGCGCGACCGGGAAGCCATCGTCGGCAGATGCCCTACGCAGGTCGGCTGCGAATGCGCGCACGTCCTACGCCAACGTAGGACGTTCGGCGCTATATCGCCGGTCTGCGCTGACGAAAACTCCAAGTCTTCGCACTTCCACCGAAGCAACACCATCGTGCCGCGCGGGTCGCGCAGCGCGCAAAGAAGGAATTCCCATGGCAACACGCACACCACGTGGTCGCGCAGCCGCCGCGGACCCCAAGACGACCGATCTCGAACGCAACGCGGAACGCGCGGACGGGGAGTTCCTGACCACCAACCAGGGCCTGCGGATCAACGACGACCAGAACTCGCTCAAGGCGGGCGAACGTGGCCCGTCGCTGCTCGAGGATTTCCAGCTCCGCGAGAAGATCACCCACTTCGATCACGAGCGCATCCCCGAGCGCGTCGTGCATGCGCGCGGGGCCGCGGCGCACGGCGTGTTCCGCGTCTACAAGTCGCAGGCGGCGCTCACGCGCGCAAAGTTCCTGCAGGATCCTGCCGTGGAAACGCCGGTGTTCGTTCGCTTTTCGACGGTGGCAGGTTCGCGCGGCTCATCGGACCTCGCGCGCGACGTGCGCGGTTTCGCCGTCAAGTTCTATACCGAGGAGGGCAACTTCGACCTCGTCGGCAACAACATCCCGGTGTTCTTCATCCAGGACGCGATCAAGTTTCCGGACCTGATCCATGCGGTGAAGCCCGAGCCGCACAACGAGATTCCGCAGGCGGCGTCCGCGCACGACACGTTCTGGGACTTCGTTTCGCTGATGCCCGAATCGATGCACATGATCATGTGGGCGATGTCCGATCGGGCGATCCCGCGCAGCCTGCGGATGATGGAAGGGTTCGGCATCCACACGTTCCGACTGATCAATGACAAGGGGCAGGCGCGCTTCGTCAAGTTCCACTGGAAGCCGTTGCTCGGCGTCCATTCGGTGTTGTGGGACGAGGCGACGATGATCTCGGGCAAGGATCCGGACTTCCATCGGCGCGATCTGTGGGAGGCGATCGACAGCGGGCGCGTTTCCCGAGTGGGAGTTCGGCATCCAGGTCGTCGAGGAAAAGGACGAGCACAAGTTCGACTTCGACCTCCTCGATCCGACGAAGCTCATTCCGGAGGAGCTCGTACCCGTGCAACGCATCGGCCGGCTCACGCTGAATCGCAATCCGGCGAATTTTTTTGCCGAGACGGAGCAGGTGGCCTTCCATCCCGGGCACATCGTGCCGGGCATCGACTTCTCCAACGACCCGCTGCTGCAGGGGCGCCTGTTCTCGTATCTCGATACCCAACTGACGCGCCTCGGCGGCCCGAACTTCCACGAGATACCGATCAACCGGCCGGTGGCGCCGGTGCACAACAACCAGCGCGACGGTCTCATGCGCCAGACGATCAATCACGGCCAGACCAGCTACGAACCCAATACGACAGGCGGGGGGTGTCCGATGCAGGCGGGCCGCGGCGCAGGTGGCTTCGTCACGTACACCGAGCGTGTGGACGGGGCAAAGGTGCGCGCGCGAAGCGCGAGCTTCTTCGATCACTTCAGCCAGGCGGCGTTGTTCTTCTCGAGCCAGGCGCCGCACGAGCAGGCCCACATCGTCGACGCGCTGCGCTTCGAGCTCGGCAAGGTGCAGAGCACCGCCATTCGGGAGCGGGTGGTTGGCATGCTTGCACAGGTCGATGAAGGCCTGGCGACGAAGGTCGCGCAGGGTCTCGGGACGAGCGTGGTCCAACCCGAACGGCCGCTCAATCGCAGCATTCCCGCGGATGGGAAGGTTGCGCAGTTCGAGTCACGTCCGGCCGTCAAGCCGGGAAAGCTGTCGCCGGCGCTGAGCATGGCGCGTCCGGCACCGAGCATCGCGACACGCAAGGTGGCGGTGCTGACGGCATCCGGTTGCGACAAGCCGGCGATCGACAATCTCGGCAAGGCGCTCGCGGCGGAGGGCGCGAAGATGTGCATCGTCGGACCGCACCTGGGCGCGTTGGCCAGCCGCGACGGCGCCGACGTCCAGGCGGAGTTCAGCCTGCTGACGGCAAGCTCCGTCCTGTTCGACGCACTCTACCTTCCGGGCGGCGCGGATGCCGTCGACACACTCCTTGCCATGCCCGATGCAATCCGCTTCGTGCGCGAGACCTACCGGCATTGCAAGCCGATTGCGGCGACGGGAGATGCGGCGCGATTGCTCGCGCGCGCGCTCGACAGTCCATCGGGCGACGCGCCTTCGTCGACGGCCGTGGTCGCGAACGCCGGCGTCATCAGCGGACCGGATACGAAGGCGACGGGGGTCGTCGATGCATTCGTGAAGGCGATGGCGCAGCACCGATTCTTCGAGCGCGAAGCCGCGTTTGCCCCGCCGCCTGACGTCACGTCGGCGCCGAAGCGCGGGACTGCGCGCAAGCGGTCGGACCGATAGCCGGATCGCCGAGGTCGCGCGCGCATGGGTGTGTTTCGCAGCGGCTCGGGCTGGTCGCTGGCGCTGATCGTTCTGGTCACGGCGGTGCTCACGCTCGCCTGCGTCTTCGTCGCGCTCAATCTCACGGGCAGTGACAAGAAGGTCAAGCGCCAGGTCGGGCACCTCTATTCGATCCGCGACCCGCAGTTCCAGCGCACGATGGGCGTGCTGTTGGGCCCAATGATCGTGCCGGGCAACCGTTTCGAGGCGCTCAACAACGGCGACGAGATCTTTCCGCCGATGCTGAAGGCGATCGCCAGTGCGCGCCGCACGATTTCGTTCGAGACCTACATCTACTGGTCGGGGCAGGTGGGGCAGGACTTCGCCGACGCGCTGGCGGAGCGGGCGCGCGCCGGCGTCAAGGTCCACGTCCTGATCGACTGGGTCGGCAGCAGCAAGATGGAGAAGCGATACCTCGAAGCGATGGAGGCCGCCGGCGTCGAGATCCGGAAGTTCCACGAGCCGCGCTGGTACGACCTCAACAAGCTGAACAACCGCACGCATCGCAAGCTCCTCGTCGTCGACGGCGCGACCGGTTTCACCGGCGGCGTCGGCATCGCGAGCGAGTGGACCGGTCACGCGCAGGATCCGTCGCACTGGCGCGATTCCCACTACAAGGTGGAAGGCCCGGTCGTCGCGCAGATGCAGGCCGTATTCGCCGACAACTGGCTGAAGGCCACGGGCGTGGCGCTGCACGGCAGCGACTACTTTCCCCCGATCGCACCGGTGGGTGGCGGGGCGGCACAGATGTTCGCGAGCTCACCCTCGGGCGGCAGCGAGAGCATGGAGCTCATGTACCTGCTGATCATCAACGCCGCGGAACGGACAATCGACCTCTCCGCCGCGTATTTCGTGCCGGACGAAATCTCCCGCGACGCGATCATCGCTGCGCTGAAGCGCGGCGTGCGGGTGCGCATCATCACGCCGGGTCCGCATACCGATGCCGAGACCGTGCGCCGCGCGTCGCGTGCGCTGTGGGGCGATCTGCTGGCCGCGGGCGCGGAGATTCGCGAGTACCAGCCGACGATGTACCACTGCAAGGTGCTGATCGCCGACGACCTGCTCGTTTCGGTGGGCTCGACCAACTTCGACGACCGTTCGTTTCGCCTCAACGACGAGGCCAGCCTCAACATCTACGACGAGAAGTTCGCGCGCGAGCAAGTGGCGACGTTCGAGCGTGACCTGGCGCAGTCGCGCCCGATGACGCTCGAAGCATGGCGCGCGCGACCGCTCGCCGAGAAGGCGTGGGAGCACGCCGCGGCGCTGCTGGGGCCGCAGCTCTAGCGCGCAACCCTGCTCGCCGGCAATCGAGGCGAGTCATTCCAACCCAACGAGTGGAGCGATCATGATCAAGAAAGCATGGGCAGTCTGGAAGGGCAGCATCAAGGAGGGCGGCGGCACCATCTCCACCGAGACGGGAGTCCTGAAGGAGGCGCCGTACGGATTCAAGTCGCGCTTCGAGAACGGCAAAGGCACCAATCCGGAAGAGCTGATCGGCGCGGCTCATGCGGGCTGCTTCTCGATGGCGCTGTCGCTGATGCTGGGCGAGGCCGGGCTCACGCCGGAGCGAATCGAAACGCATGCCGACGTCACGCTGGAAAAAGTCGGCGCGGGTTTCGAGATCACCGCAAGCCATCTCACCGTGTCCGCGAAGATTCCGGGCGCGGATGACGCCAAGTTCCAGGAGATCGCGAGCAAGGCGAAAAGCGGTTGCCCGGTGTCGAAGCTGCTGAACGCGAAAATCACCATGGACGCCAAGCTGGAAGCCTGAGCGCGCCAGTCGGCTCCAGGCGGCCGGCGCAGCGCAGTCTGCCTCGGCCGCCATCCAGACAGCATCTTCGAAGCATCCTCGGCGCATCCATTTCGGCGGTCCCGCCGTATGGATGAGGCGAGCCCACGCATCTCCCCACTGAGGTGAGTGCAGCGGTGGGTCGCGTTGCCAGCCCGGCGCGCGACCCGCGCGCGCCCGGGCGTCGCCGACGGAGCGCTTCGATGACCGAAACTCGGACCACCCCGCGTGTGTTGAGCATGCGCTCGCTGCGGAGTCGCGCCTTCTGGGTCGCCATGGCGCTGCTGCCGTGCGCCGGGAGCGCCGTGTCCGCGCCTTACCTGCCCGCAGATGAGGGCGTCGTACTCGAGAGGCTGCCGGAGAAGGGCGATCCGGGCGTGCGCGAGCTGAAGCGGATGCGGGCGGCGCTGGCCGCCACGCCTCGCGACCTCGGCGTCGCGGCCGGGGTGGCGGAGCGCGCCATCGACGTCTCCCGCGTCACCGGCGATCCACGCTTCCTGGGCCAGGCGCAAGCCGCGCTGGACCCGTGGTGGTCGGCGCCCGATGCGCCGTCCGTGGTGCAGCTGCTGCGCGCCACGATCAGGCAACGCCAGCACGATTTCGATGGCGCGCTCGCCGACCTCGACCGGCTGCTGAAGGCCAATCCCCGTGCGGCGCAGGCGCGGCTCACTCGCGCGACCGTGCTCACGGTGGTAGGACGCCACGCAGACGCGCTGGCCGATTGCATCGAGCTTGCCAAAGTCGCCGCGCCGCTCGTCGTAGCCGGGTGTCGCGCGCCGCCGACCAGTCTGTCCGGCAGCGCCGGGCGCGCGTATTCCGACCTGTTGCGCGCCCTTGCGCGGCCCGGCACCGATGCCGGTCTGGTGGAGTGGGCGTTGACCCTGGCGGCCGAGATTGCGCAGCGGCAGGGCGACGCTGCGGCAGCGGAGCGGCACTTCCGCGCGGCGCTGGTGCTCGATCCCGGCGACGGTTACCTCAAGGGTGCCTACGCCGATTTTCTGCTCGACGCCGGCCGTCCGCGCGAAGTCCTGCCGCTGCTGGCCGACGATGTGAAGAACGACGGTCTGCTGCTGCGCCTGCTGCTCGCCGAGCAGCAGTTGGCGGACCAGCGCGATGCGTTCCTTGCCCACCGGACCGAGATGGCAGCGCGCTTCGACGCGGCACGCCGGCGCGGCGACAGCCTTCACCGGCGCGAGGAAGCCCGCTTCCTCCTCGCGGTCGAAGGCGATGCCGCAGGCGCGCTGGCCCTCGCGCGCGACAACTGGAACGTCCAGCGAGAGCCGGCTGACCTTCGCATCGTGGTCGACTCGGCGAAGGCGGCGGGCGATGTCGCCGCCCTGCAGATGGCCGCCGAATGGGTCGCGAAGACGCGGCTCGAAGACAAGGCCGTGACGGCCGCGCTGGCGGGCGCGCGATGATCCGCGCGCTGCTCCTTCTCGTCGCGCTGCTGCTTTCCGGCGGCGCCGCCGCGCACAAGCCGAGCGATGCCTACCTGACCGTCGAGCGCGACGGCGCGGCGCTCTCCGGGCAGTGGGATATCGCGCTGCGCGATCTCGACAACGCCATCGGGCTGGATGCCAACGGCGACGGCGACATCACCTGGCGGGAGTTGAAGTCCCGCCACGCGCAGATCGCCGCGTACGCGTTGCAGCGCCTGCGCATCGCCTCGGGCGGGGAGAGTTGCCGGCTGGCCGCGACGGATCACCTGGTCGACACGCACACGGACGGCGCGTACGCCGTGCTGAAGTTCAGTGGCACCTGTCCGCGGCCAGGCCCGACGCTGACGATCGCCTACGGACTCTTTCGCGACATCGATCCGCAACACCGCGGGCTGCTGAATTTCGTCGAGGCAGGCAGGAGCGCCAGCGTCGTGTTCAGCCCGGAAAAGCCCGAACGTATCGTCGGCGGCGACAACGACGGTTCGTTCGTGCAGTTTGCGAGCTATGTGCACGAGGGCGTCTGGCACATCTGGCTCGGCTTCGACCATATCCTGTTCCTGCTGTCGCTGCTGCTGCCGGCGGTGCTGGTCCGGCGCGGCGACAGGTGGCAACCCGAGGCATCGTTTCAAAGCGCGTTCATCGAGGTCGCGAAGGTGGTCACCGCCTTCACGGTGGCGCATTCGATCACGCTGTCGCTCGCGGCGCTGGGCATCGTCTCGCTGCCGTCGCGCTGGGTGGAATCCGCGATAGCGCTGTCGGTCGTGCTGGCAGCGCTCAACAACGTGTTCCCGGTGGTTGCGCACGGGCGCTGGATCGCAGCGTTCGCGTTCGGCCTGCTGCACGGATTCGGATTCGCCGGCGCGCTCCAGGATCTCGGCCTGCCTGCCGGCTCGCTCGCGCTATCGCTCGCCGGCTTCAACATCGGCGTCGAGCTCGGGCAGCTCGCGATCGTCGCTGCCTTTCTCCCGCTCGCCTTCGCACTCCGCAAGACCTGGAGCTATCGGCGGCTCGTGCTGGCGGGCGGCTCGACCGCGATTGCCGCGGTCGCGACCGTGTGGTTCGCCGAGCGCGCGTTCGACGTTCCGCTGTTCGCCGCGCTGGCCGCAGTGCCATGACCAGCGCATCGCCCGATTGCCGCGGTCGCGGCGATCGGTTGACTGTTTCAACGATGGAGGATCACATGCATCGAATCACTCGTACGATCGCCGGCGCGGCGTTTTGCTGCGCCACCCTGTTCGCGGGCGCATCGCTCGCCGCGAGCCACCGCGAAGCCCCGCAGATCTCCAACGATCCCGCGGCCGACAATACGGACTTCTACATGTTCCGGAGCTGGACCGATCCGTCCAAGGTCGTGTTCATCCTCAACGTCATCCCCGGACAGGAGCCGGGTGCGGGACCCAACTACTTCAATTTCGGCGACGACGTGCTGTATCAGATCAGCGTCGACACTAACGCGGACGGTCGGGAAGACCTCACGTACGAAATCCGCTTCAAGACCGAGATTCGCGGGGGATTGACGAGCCTGCAGCTTCCGCTCTCCTACGTCGCGCTCCCGCCGATCACGGCGCTCGACGGACCGGGCTCGGACGGGCTGATCCTGCGCCAGAGCTACACGGTGACCCAGGTGCGCGGCAGGGTGCGCACCAATCTCGGCACGCAGACGATGTACGCGGTCCCGTCGCGCGTCGGCCCGCTGACCATGCCCAACTACGAAGCGCTGGCGGCGCAGGGCGTCTACACGCTGGCCAACGGCGGCAGGATGTTCGCGGGGCAGCGCGACGAGACGTTCTACATCGATCTCGGCGCGGTGTTCGATACGCTGAATCTGCGCCGCACGCCGCCGGTGCTGACGGCGGCCGAGGACGCCAACGACGCGGTGAACCCGTTCGGCAACGACATGCTCTCCGGCTTCAACGTCAGCACGATCGCGATCGAAGTGCCGATCGCGTCGGTAACGGGAGATCCCAACGCGGTGATCGGCGCGTATGCGTCGACCGCGCGCAAGAAGGTTCGCGTCATGCGTGGCGACACGGGTCACGACGACGTCGATGCGGGACCGTGGATCCAGGTCTCCCGGATGGGCAATCCGCTGGTCAACGAGCTCATCATCGGCACGGATACCAAGGACAAGTGGAACGCGACCGATCCGGACGACGAAGCGCAGTTCCTCGGCTTCTATCTCAACTCGCGCGCGGCGACGGCCATCAACCTTCGCTTCGGCACGATGATTCCCACGACGGGCCGGACGGACCTGGTCAACGCGCTGCTCAAGTATCCGTCACAGCCGCAGAGCGGAACCTGCGGGCGCAACGATTGCGCCGAGCTGCTGCGGCTGAACCTGGCCGTGCCGCCGACGCCGCCCGCGCAACAGAAGCGGCTGACAGTGCTGGCCGGCGACAACGCGGGCTGGCCGAACGGGCGCCGGCCGAACGACGACGTGACGGACATCGTATTGCGCGTAGTCGCCGGCATCCTGACCGGCGCACCGACCGGCAATCTGCTGCTCGGTGACGGCGTCAACTACAACATCGGCGCGCAGGGCGGCAACGTGACCGCGAACGGGATCTCTACCGTGTTTCCGTATCTCCCGACGCCGCACGACGGGCGCAATCGCCGCCACATCGATTGCGGTGAAGCGGGGGCCAACGCCTGCAATTGACCTGAAATCGCTTGCGTGATGGAGCGACTGCACGTCGCGCCGAGAGGCGCGACGTGCACGCCGGCATCGTGGAAAACGGAGGAGGCGAAGCGTGGCGATCGGCGTGCTGCCTGCACCGGCCGCCATTTCCGCGTCAATCACTCCGAAGCGAGCTGAAATTCATGTTTTGCGCGCGTGTCGCATGGGGATAAACGACACCGTCATACGACGCAAACGGCGAATGTAACGACATCGTCATGATGGCCGTACCGGATTCGTGACGCAGTTTCATGCACGACTGCCCTTGACTGCTTGCTGCGCGCCGAGTAGAAAATCGAATAGAGATCTGCGGCCGGCGCCTGATCGACGGCGCCTCGCGAGGAAACTCGGCCTGGGCTTGGAAGTCGATTCTGGTTTCCCAAGGCGACGCAGCAAACGGGAGCGGTCGCCGTTGACGGTTGATGTTGTCGCGGCGGCCGAAGAGTCGAATGACGACTACCGTATCCGACCATCCGGTCCAGTTTCAGGACGAGAAGCGTGTGGTCGAGGGCGGCGAGCGGCAGACGCTTGCCGATGTCAATCGCTACTTCTCCAAAGAGCGCGTCGAGAGCGCGGCGAGACGCGACGAACGGGTGCGACTCGCACGCGAGCTCCACGACGGCATCCTTCAATCGTTGACCGGGGCCGCGTTTCAACTCGAGGCGCTGGCTCGCTTCGCTGGCAACGATCCGCGCATCGTCGAGCGCTTGCGCGACGTGGAGCAATGCCTCGTCGAGGAGCAGCGCGCGCTGCGCATGTGGATCCAGGAAGCGCGGCCTGCGCGCCAGACCGCGATGGCGACGAGCAGGGAATTGCGCGCCGCGCTGGAGATGTTGTGCGTGCGCGCGGAGCGCCAGTGGTTTCTTGCGGTCAGCGCTGACCGTCGGCGGGCACAGCGGCGTACCGCGGAGCCTCGGTGATGAAGCTCTACCGCCTCGTACAGGAGGCGCTCGCGAACGTCGGCCGGCATGCTCATGCGCGTACCGCGAAGGTGGCCGTCGAGCTCCTCGAGGGTCGCGCCCGCGTCGCTGTCGTGGACGACGGAAAGGGATTCAGTTTTTGCGGCTGCCGAAACCTCCACCAGCTCGTGGCGACAACTTCAGGCCCGGCGTCGATTCGGGAACGGGTCGTCTCGCTCGAAGGCGCGCTGACCGTCACCTCGACGCTGCACGGTTCGCGACTCGATATCGTGTTGCCGTGGCACGGCGCGCGCGGCGGACGTGTGACGGAGTTTCGGTCGCCAATGAAGCTGCGACAAGGAGGCCGATCATGACGATTCGTCTCGTTCTAGCCGACGATCACCCCGTCGTCCTGGAAGGGTTGGCGTGCATTTTTGCCGCCGAGCCTGATTTTGAAGTGCTTGCGCGCGTTTCGAATGGCGACGCTGCGCTGGACGCCGTGCTGCATTTCGCACCCGACGTCCTCGTTCTCGACCTTCGGATGCCGGGGAAGGACGGATTGACCGTCCTCCGCGAACTGCGCGAACAGCCAGTCCCGACGCAGGTGGTCGTCCTCACGGCGGTCGACGGAGATCCGGTGTTCGAAGCGGTTCGTCTCGGCGCGCGTGGCGTGCTGATGAAAGATGCGGCGTCGCAGGTCCTCGTGCGATGCGTCCGCGAAGTGCACGCGGGTGGCAGTTGGATCGAGCGTGGCGCGGCTTCGCATGCGGTCGAGCGCCTGCTTCGACGCGAGACGGAGACACGGGCGATCGAACTCCGGCTGACCAGGCGCGAATGGGAAGTTGCCCGCCTGGTCGCGAGCGGGCTCTCGAGCAAGGCCGTAGCGAAGGACCTGGCGATCACCGAAGGTACCGCCAAGGTACATATCCATCACGTCTACGAGAAGCTCAAGGTGGATGGCCGTATGGGATTGCTACGGCATATCCATAGTCGCGGTATCGACTGAGTGTCTTGGGCCGAAACCGCGCGTAGTTCTGCAGTACACCCCGTTTCACGCACCCTGATGCCGCCTTGGATATCGGCGCGCGCTGCGTCGAGTGCCGTGCGAAAACGCGTACCCCACATTTTGCGGTCGACATATCGAACGCTATAGGTTGGGGTGCATCGTGGGCCGGATCCAGCCCATGGGGCGTAGGCTCGCTCTGTTGCGAGGCGTGTTCACTTCGAGCAGCGGAACGAGCGCTTCAGTGCGCGCGATTCATTGCCAATCAAGGAGGAATATGACATTGTCCTAACGCTCCCTTTCGTGAGATGTCCTCATGGCGTTTCTCCCGCCCTGCCCCATCTTGGCCCGGCTGCAGGCCGCGCGATCCGCGTCTCGCAAAGTCAGTTCCGTTCCTTGCCGCGCTGCTGTGGGTTATCCCGACCGCAGCCGTATCGCACGAGAACATCGCCAAGGCTGCCGTCACGGCGGCGGACGACCGCAGGTCGACAAGCTGACCGAGAGCCTGTTAAGCGCCGCGGATCAGTACCGCGGAGCCTCACGGGCACACCGAGGCGGGCTTGCGGAGGCGCTGGCCTTCGCGGCCGTCAGCTTCACGAGCTCGCGTCCTCGCCGCGCTGATGGAGAGCGACCCGGGTGCCGTGCTCGACGCGGCGTTGACCGCCGCAGTTCGCGCCGAGATGCCGGCCTTCCTCGGTCAGCACCTGGAACAGGCGGAGAACCTCGCCGGAGCGCTGACGATCCTGCACGAAGACCGCGGCGGCGGCGAAAGCCGCTTTCACTACCTACTGGAATCGCCGCGCGGGCGCTATTCGCTCCACTTCGCCGGCGATCCGCCCGAGCATCTGCGGACGGGCGCACAGGTTCACGTGACCGGTGTGCGACTGGGCCAGATGCTTGCCGTGGGTGCGCACGAAGCCGACTTCCAGGCCGTTGCCGACGCCGCGCCCGCGAGCTCGCTCGGCGCGCGGCGCACGATCGTAGTCCTCGTCAACTTCGCGGATGCGCCGACGCTGCAGCCGTATACGGCCGCCGCCGCGCAGAGCGCGCTGTTCGGAACGACCAGCAGCTTCTTCCTCGAGAACTCCTACCAGCAGACGTGGCTCACGGGAGACATCGTCGGCTGGTTCACGATCGCGCTGCCTTCGACGATGTGCGACTACGCGACGCTCGCAACGCAGGCGCGCGCCGCGGCGACCGCGGCCGGCGTCGACCTCACGTCGTACGCGCACCAGGTGTTCGCGTTCCCGCAGAACGCCTGCGGCTGGTGGGGCCTGTCGACGGTGGGTGGCGATCCGTCGCAGTCCATGGATCAACGGTGATTTCGAGCTCGGTGTACTGGCGCATGAGTTGGGGCACGGTCTCGGTCTCTGGCACGCGCACGCGCTCGATTGCGGCACGACGACCGTCGTCGGATCGAGCTGCGCGACCAACGAGTACGGCGATATCGTCGACATGATGGGCGGGTCCGAATCGGCCCACTACAACGCCTTCCAGAAGGAGCGGCTCGGCTGGCTCGGCGCGGGTGCTGCCCCTCCGCTCACGACTGTCGTGGCCGACGGCACCTACGCCATCGATGCCTACGAGCCGATGGGTGCCGGCCCGAAGGCGCTGAAGATACTCAAGTCGACCGACTCGAGCACTGGAAAGCGAACCTGGTATTACGTCGAGTCGCGACAGGCGACGGGCTTCGACAGTTTCCTTGCCGATCCGCGAACCGGTGCGCAGAACGTGACGAGCGGCGTGCTGGTTCATACGGGCTCCGAGGCCAGCGGCAACACGAGCTTCCTCCTCGACATGACACCCGCGACCCCGGTCTACTACTACTGGTACGACCCGGCGCTGGCTGCGGGCCAGACGTTCATCGATCCCGACACCGGTGTGACGATCGCTTCGTCTTCCGTGAGCGCGACCGGCGCCGCGGTGACGGTCCGCGTCGCTGCCGCATCGACGAGCCCGGTTGCGGTGTCGGTCTCGACCGATCAACCGAGCTACACGCGCGGGCAGAGCGCGTCGATCACCGCGCGAGTCACGTCCGGAGGCTCGCCGGTGGCGAATGCCGCGGTGAAGTTCACGATCATCAAGGCGTCGGGCTCGGTGGTGACCGCCAAGGCGACCACGACGGGAAGCGGCATGGCCGTCTACAAGCTGCGGCTCAAGCCGCAGGACCCGGTGGGACTCTATACGGTGGACGCAAGCACGACCGCGAACGGCAATTCGGTGAAGGGTGCCGCGACGTTCACGGTCCGATGACGCGGCTCGCTCGCCAGTAG
Organism: uncultured beta proteobacterium; assembly: GCA_963851465.1. Taxonomy (GTDB): domain Bacteria; phylum Pseudomonadota; class Gammaproteobacteria; order Burkholderiales; family Casimicrobiaceae; genus VBCG01. The sequence continues at coordinate 671,891 of CAWKPJ010000009.1, read as the reverse complement.
TCAGCAAGCTCAAGCAAGCCGGCCGCCGTGCCCCGATTTGCGGGGCGCGACGGCCGGGATTCCGTTTCCTGCGCCTACGGCGGGCAGCTTCCGCCGCTATCGATGTTCGCGCAGACGTTTACCGTGAGCTCATTGGAGTCATTCATCACATCGGTGCTCCCGTCGTTGTCGCCGACCGTGGCCGTCACTTTGTCCTTGTGCGTGGTCACCCCGCAGAAGTGCGCCCTGAACGTGCACTCATAAGGGGAGGCCGTGCCTGCTGCAATCGTCTGCGGAACCGCGCAGCTCGTACTGAGGACCTTGGGGTTGTCCGTTCCCGTCTTGGTGATATCGCCGAACTTGTTGTCGACGAGCGCCTTCAGCGTGATCGCCTCCAGGCCACCCGTGGTCGAGTTCGTGTTGTAGACCTTGACGCGGTAATCGACGTCCGCGCAGGCAAGCCCTTCCAGCGACTTGACCACCAGCGAGGCCGGCGGCAATGTTGGTGATCTTCACCTGGGCGGTGTCGCTGCCCGTCACGCCCTTGGGCGGGGTGTTCGAATCCACGCCGTAGAAAGTCACCGTGTCCGTGACCGTGTCCGTCGTGTTGGGGTCGGCGCCCGTGATGGGCAATCCGGCCAGCGTCGCCTTGAACGTGCATTCGTAGGAGCCACCCCCGGGCGCGAGCGTCTGTGGCAGCGAGCAGGTGGACGTGCCGGCATCGATGCTGCCGATGCTGCCGGCGGGGCACGCGGGCTGCGCCGGGTTGGTGTTCGCGATGGCGATCTCACCGAACTTGTCGTCGCAAATCCGGTTGAGCGTTACCGAGGGAACGTCCGCCGTATTGGTGGCTTTGACGGTGTAGGTAAACTGGCCGCCGGGCTCGGGTAGCGTGAGCGGGGACGCGTCCTTGATGACGGTGATGCTGCCAGCCTGCACGACGACCGGAACCTGGAAATTGTCGTCGCACACGCACTTGGACTTGGTATCCGGGTTGGCGTCGAACGGATTGGCAGTCGCGCTGTGCAGGCCGTCCCCTGGTTGCTGTGCCAGCTCGTGCAATTCGGCAGATTCAAGAAGCCATCGCCGTTGCTGTCCAGGCACTCCACCTGCGGGATCGTGAACGTCACGGTGTCGAAGATCCCTGCATTCAGGTCTCCGCACGAGTCGGCGTCGATGCTCTGTGCCGGCGTGATCGCCGGATCGAGCTGCGTGACCGAGCACGTTCCGCTGGCGGTGCTGCCATCCCCTCGCGCCGTGGCGCCGCCGTCGATCCGGAAGAAGAACGCCGCGTCGTAGCGCGAGTTGGCGGTCACAGCCGTCCTGAACGTCGCCGTGAGGTCGAACTTCTGTCCGGCGATGCACGTGGCCGGTGACACGCTGAGCGCACCGGAAAGCCGGATGTCGTTGGCCGTGCAGTTGAGCTGATTGGCACCCGATACCGTTGCGTTCGGGCCCATGAAGATCCGTTGCATGCAGTAGGCGCCCACAGTGGTCGTGTTTGCTGCGCCTGCCGGTGTCACTGAGATCACGACGCCGGCGGCTGCGACCGCACATGCTGCGAGCATTCGCACAGTTATCTTTCGGGCGTTCATGAGACTTTCTCCTCTGGTGGGGACTGTCCAGGCACGCTTGGCGCCGTGTGACGAGTGTCGTCCGCCGTCGATCGTCGGTAAATCGATCGCGCGATAGTGATTCCTATATCGTTCGGTATACCTGCACGAATCCGGGCTAGCGCGATGCGGTGTTTCGAACTGCAGGGCCGATGCGCGCAAGTTCCTCGTCGATGATCTTTTCGAACGCCGCGGCGGGTTGGGCGCCGTTCAACGGAATGCCGTTGATGAAGAACGAAGGCGTGGCCACGACGCCTGCCAGGCGAGCCCCTGCCGGGTGTCGCGCTCCACCGCGGCACGCATGCTGCCGGTGTCGAGACAGGTTTCGAATTTCTTCTGATCCAAAGCCAGGTCCTTCGCGTGCTCCTTGAGCTTGCCGTCGTCGAGCGATGCGCCCCCGAGCAACCGATCGTGGTAGGGCCAGTACTTTCCCTGTGCCGCTGCGCAATGCGAGGCTTCGGCTGCGCGTTGCGCGCCGGGATGGATCCCGCTCAGCGGGAAATCGCGATACGCCCAGGCTGACCCGGCCGCGGTATCTTGGCGAGAACCACCTGAAGCGTCTTCTCGACGCTGCGGCAATACGGACATTCGAAATCCGAGAATTCGACGATGCGCACTGGTGCTTCGGGCGATCCCAGAAGCCGCGCCGGATCGAAAGCGACGTCGACACGCGGTGGCTTCGAGCAATACCTCGACGACGTGCTGTTGCCGCAATTCGCTCAGCAGTGCGTCCCGGGCGGCATTGCGCTTTGCCAGCTTGAGCGCGCTGCGCATCTGGTCGCGTACCTCATCGAAGCGGCGCTGCAACAGGTCGGACCTTGCGAGGTAGAACGCCTCGACTTCGCTTTCGCTGGGCTCGACGACTTTCTCGATGTCCTTGGTCAGTTCCCTGACGGTGATGCCGCGCCGCGACGCTTCAGCGTCGAGGATCCGCTGCTCGATCACGCTGTCGAGGGCGCGCCGCCTGATGTCGTATTCCTGCTTTCGCAACGCCATCACCTGACCCTGCGACGACTCCAGGAGTTCCGACGCGAGTACTGGTTTGTCGTCGACGGTCGCCACCACTGGATCGTCGTGTCGACGACGGAGGTGCGGCGCATGACAACGCAGCAAAGCTCAGCAGCACAGCGCTGCCGAGGACGTGCAGTCCTGCGTGGAGAGCTCTCATGGTCGGCAGCCTTTCCGAATACGCGGGCCAGGCCCGACGATACGGAGGCTGCTACGCCATGAGAATGGATCGCGCGATGTACTTACCTACACCGAACGATATAGGCGCGGTCGAACACGGGCGGCGCCGGAGACGCGGCCCGGTCCTCGGTTACTGCATGAACCATCCGTGGCTCACCACCAGCGATTGGCCGGTGAGCGCGTTGGTCGGAAACGCGGCGAACAACAGCGCCACTTCGGCGACGTCGTCGAGCGGTCGTGAACTCGCCGTCGACCGTGTCCTTCAGCATCACCTTCTTGATGACGTCCGCCTCGGAGATGTCCGAGCGCCTTCGCCTGCTCCGGTATCTGCTTCTCGACCAGCGGCGTGCGCACGAAGCCGGACAGATCACGTTGGCGCGCACGCCGTGCGCGGCGCCTTCCTTGGCGACCACCTTGGCGAGGCCGATCAGCCCGTGCTTGGCGGTGACGTACGGCGCCTTCAGCACCGACGCTTCCTTGGAGTGCACCGAACCCATGTAGATGATGCTGCCGCCGCGCCGGCCTTGTACATGTGCGGCAGGCAGGCGCGCGTGGTGAGGAAGGCGCCGTCGACGATGGATCGCCATCATCTTCTTCCACTCGGCGTAGCTGAACTCTTCGAGCGGATGGACGATCTGGATGCCGGCGTTGCTGACCAGGACGTCGACGCCGCCGAACGCGGCGACGACGGCCGCGACGCCCGCGTTCGACGGCCGCTTCGTCGGTGACGTCCATCGCGACGCCCATCGCCTGCCGCCGCCGGCCGCCTTGATTTCGGCTGCGGTGGCGTTCGGCCGCGTCGAGGTTCAGGTCGGCGATGGCGACCTTCGCGCCTTCGCGCGCGTAGCGCTCAGCGCGATCGTCCTTGCCGATGCCGCTCGCGGCGCCGGTGACGATCGCGACCTTGCCTTGCAGCTTCATGTGCGTTCCTTCATCAGGCGAGGTAGTCGTGGACGACGGTGCCGAGGCCGAGCGTCAGGTCGGTCACGATGTGCACGCCCGACAGCACCTCGAGCACCGGCAGTTGCGCGACGGGCGCGAGCGCGTGATGAAAGAGCTCGCAGCGCCGCCGGGCCGCTCCCATGCGCCCTTGACGGTGACGTCCTCGCAGAAGTAGCGGACGAGCTCGCAGATGCGCGCGCGTGCCGTCGACGTGCGGAATGATCTTGAGCAGGAAGTTCGGCGCCGTCAGCGACGGCTTCGATCGCTGCGCAGGTCGAGCGCGCGATGCTTGTAGCCCATCGTCGCCACGGCGACCGGCACGCTGCCGTAGCGCAGCACGCCGAGCAGCGTGTCCTTCTCGACGGTGAGCGCGGGCGACGCGAGCTTCTTCGGAAAGCCCCACAGTTCGCGCCCGCCGGCGATCGGCGCCTCGTCGTCGAGGAACATCGCGTGGACGTAGCCGCCGGTCTCGCCGGCGAAGCGCACCGGGATCACCTGGCCCGCTCTCGGTGTAGTCGCCGAAGCCGGTCGAGTCGGGCATGCGGATGAACTCGTACTTGACGATCGGCTCGGTGATCTCGAGCGGCGCGGGCATCGACCGCGCGCAGCGCGTCGGGATCGGTGCGGTAGGTGACGATGAAGAACTCGCGATTGACGAAGCGGTACGGCCCGGGCGGAAACGCCGGGCTCGTCAACGGCATCGCGAACGCGCGCTTCCTGACGTCGTCGATCTTCATTGGGTGAGCGGCCGGATCGACGGTCCGCGGCAGCAGGTCGTAGCGTCCGCATGCCGCGTGACGGCGCTGCACGCGTTGCGCCAGCGCGGGTCGCGCAGCGTCTTGCGCATGTCGGCCAGGCCGGCGGCCCACAGCGCGCGCACCGTGGCGCGCGAGAACTCGTAGTCCTTCGACTGCGACGAGAACGCGCCGCGGCGGTTGATCAGGTGGACGATCGAGATCCGGCGCCCGCGCGCGCGCTCGGCCAGCAGCTCGACCTGCGGATCCTTGCGCAGGCGCGGCGGCAGCTTCGCGATGCACGTGCGTCAGCGCATCGCGCAGCGCCTCTTCCTCCTTCGCGCGGCTCGTGTTGAAGCGCGTCTTGCTCGAATACTGGATGTCCTTCGCCCGCTCCAGCACCTCGTCGAGGTTGCGCGGCATCGCGCCCGCGCGCGCTGAAGAGGTCGACCTGCAGGATCAGCGCGTCGAGCCGCGGGCCGTCGTCGAGCACGTACCACAGCGGCGAATTGGAGACGAGTCCGCCGTCCCAGTAGGCGTCGTCCTTGATGCGGATCGGCGGGAAGCCGGGCGGCAGCGCGCCGCTCGCCATCACGTGCTGCGGGCCGAACACGAGGTCCGGATCCTGATTGTCGAAGTAGACCGAGTTGCCGGTCGCGCACGTTCGACGGCGCCCACCGCCAGGCGCGTCTTGCGCGCGTTGATGAGATCGAAGTCGACCAGCTCCCGCAGCGTGCCGTGCAGCGGCGTCGAATCGTAGACCGACAGCGCGCCGGGCGATCCGGACGGCGTCAGCAGCGGCGAAGGGAAGCGCGGCTTGAAGAATCCCGGCACGCCGAAGATCGCGCTGGCGCTGGCGCTCCACCGATTGAACTCGAGGCGCAGCAGATCGAACGGCGCCGGCACGTCGAGCGCGAATCCCGACGACACGCGCTCCCAGAATTCGGTCAGCCGCGCGAGACGATTCTCGGGCGCATTGCCCGCGATGATCGCGCCGTTGATCGCGCCGATGGACACGCCGGTGACCCAGTCGGGCTCGATGCCGACTTCCTGCATGCCTTCGTAGACGCCCGCCTGATACGCGCCGAGCGCGCCGCCGCCCTGCAGCACGAGGACCGTCGACGCGTGGGCGGGACGCTTGACGACGGCGCGGCGGGAGCGGCGAGCGGCCATTGGACCGACGATTATCGCAGGATGTGGCGCCGTGATGACGATCGCACCGTCTTGCGCCGCTTGCGCAAATGCCGCATCGTTTCGGTGCGAGGATCGCGACCGGCGATTCCTGGAGGCGACGGATGGAACGCATCACGATGTCGATCGACGAGAAGCTCGCGCGCGAGTTCGACGTGCTGATTGGCGCGCGCGGCTACACGAGCCGCTCCGAGGCGATGCGCGATCTCCTGCGGCGGGAAGTCGAGGCCTCGCGCATTGCGCAGGACGCGCATGCGTACTGCGTCGCGAGCCTGTCGTATGTCTACAACCATCACGAGCGCGACCTCGCCGAGCGGCTCACCGAGGCGCAGCACGCGCAGCACGAGCTGGTCGTCGCGGGAACGCATGTCCACCTCGATCACGAGCACTGCCTCGAAACGCTGATCCTGAAAGGGCCGACGAAGGCAGTGCGCGCGCTCGCCGATCGCGTGCAGGCGGAGCGCGGCGTGCGCCACGGCCAGATCAACGTCATCACCGTCGATCCCGGCGACGACCACCAGCACAAGGGCGCCGGCTATCACCACCATCACGGCCGGCTGCACCTGATCCCGCGGTCCTGACGTACCGCATGGCGCCTCGGCGAAGCGAGGCTTGCCGGGCGTCGGGAACAGGCGTAGCGTTAGGAATAATTAGAAAACTATTCCTACTGCCGCGCTTCCCATCGAGTGGACTGGCATGGATGACTTTCCTACCGCGTGGGCGGCGCTGTGCGGCTTCGCGTTCCTGCTGGGCGCCCGCCACGGCTTCGACGCCGATCACCTCGCGACGATCGATGGACTCGCGCGCTACAACGCGGCGTCGCGTCCACGCCTCGCGCAAAGCGCCGGCCTGCTGTTCTCGCTCGGCCACGGCGCCGTCGTCATCGCGGTGGCCGTTGCGGCAGTTGCACTCGCCGGAAATTGGCAGACACCGGCGTGGCTCGACGTGCTCGGTGTGGCGATTTCCGTGGCGTTCCTGTTCGGCCTCGCGTACGTCAACGTGCGCGCGGTGCTTCGGGCTGCACCCGGCGCGGTCGTGCGTCCCGCGGGCTTCAAGGGACAGCTCCTCGGTCGCCTGCTCCGCGTCGACCGTCCGTGGAGCGTGGCGGGCGTCGGCGCGCTGTTCGCGCTCTCGTTCGATACGATCTCGCAGGCAGCGCTGATCGCACTCGCGGCGTCGCGGCTCGGCAGCATGGCCGACGCGCTGGTCGTCGCCGGGCTCTTCGTGCTCGGGATGATCGTCGTCGGCGGCCTCAACGGCGCGTGGATCTGTCACCTCGTCAGGCGCGCGAACCGCACGGCCGCGATCGCGTCGCGATGCATGGCGCTCGCGGTCGCTGCGATCAGCGCGGCTGTCGGCCTCTTCGCGATCGCGAAGGTGCTGCTCCCCGCCGTCGAGACCTGGTCCGAGCGGCAGGGGCTCGCGCTTGGTGCCGCGGTCATCGTCGGTGTCGCGGTTGCCTTCTCGGCCGGGATCGCCGCGAGCCGGCGTCACGGCGCGCAGGCGGTCCCGGGCGGCGACTGATCGCCGCCTGATTCAGCGGCGCTAGATCCCCGAACACGTCGGGCCCTCACACGGTGATGCATCCGCGCGGCGTCCTGTCGCGTATCAATAGGATGAACCATCGAGTAGTTCCTACGAAAGGAAGTACTCGTGTGCAGCGGGCCGGTCGATCGTGCATCACGACCCTCGCGCTTGCCACCGGCGCTGCGTTTGCGCAGGAGACGCCACGGCTCGGCACGATCGACGTCACCGCACACTACGACAACAGCGTGGGCAGCAGCGACGCGGCGAGCGCGGGGGTGATCACGCCGCAGCTCATCGCGGATCGGCCGCTGCTGCGTCCAGGCAATCTGCTCGAATACGTGCCCGGCATGGTCGTGACGCAGCACAGCGGGGCGGGCAAGGCCAACCAGTACTTCCTGCGCGGCTTCAACCTCGACCACGGCACCGACTTCGCCACCTGGGTCGCGGGAATGCCGGTGAACCTGCGCACGCACGGCCATGGACAGGGCTACACGGACCTCAACTTCCTGATTCCCGAGCTCATCGCGCGCGTCGACTATTTCAAGGGACCGTACTACGCCAACATCGGCGACTTCAGTTCCGCGGGCGGCGCGTTCATGCACTACTACGACAACATGAAGGACGGCATCATCGCTCGGCACGGGCGGCAACTACGGCTATGGCCGGGCGCTGCTCGCTGGCTCGGCGCCGGCCGGGAATGGAACGCTGACCTACGGCCTCGAATACATGCACAACGACGGCCCGTGGGAAGTCCCGGACGACTTCCGCAAGGTGAACGCGATTCTCCGATACGTGATGCCGGTGGGTGACGGCAAGCTCGGCTTTACCGCGATGGCGTACGACGGCAAGTGGAACTCGACCGACCAGGTCGCGAAGCGCGCCGTCGACGAAGGCCTGATCGGCCGCTACGGCTCACTCGACGCGAGCGATGGCGGCACATCGTCGCGCTACAGCTTCTCCGTCGACTACAGCGCACCGCTTGCCGACGGGCAGTTCACGACGACGGCCTACTGGTTCAAGTACCGGCTGAATCTCTTCTCCAACTTCACGTACTTCCTCGACGACCCCGTCAACGGCGACCAGTTCGAGCAGGCCGACGATCGCAACGTCATCGGATGGACCGGGAGCTGGACGAAATCGGCCGAGCTCTTCGGCGTGCCGACGCGCAACACGCTCGGCTTCGAGTTGCGGCAGGACCGCATCCGTCCGGTCGGGCTGTATTCGACGCGCGAACGCGAGCGGCTGTCGATCACACGGGAAGACAACGTGACCGAGGGGAGCGCCGGGGTCTACGCGCAGAACGACACGCAGTGGAACGACTGGTTCCGCTCGATCCTCGGCATCCGCTACGACTGGTACCGCTTCAACGTCGATTCGATCGTTCCCGAGAACTCGGGCAACGTGACGTCGGGCATGGCGTCACCGAAGGCTTCGCTGGTCTTCGGCCCCTGGGACAAGACCGAGTACTTCGTCAACGCGGGCTACGGCTTCCACAGCAACGACGCGCGCGGCGTGACCATCCGCGTCGATCCGAAGACCGGCGACCCGGTCGACCCGGCCACGCCGCTGGTGCGCAGCAAGGGCGCCGAGCTCGGCATTCGCACCGGCGCGATTCCGAACGTCCAGTCGTCGCTCGCGCTCTGGTACCTGAAGCTCGACAGCGAGCTGGTGTTCGTCGGCGACGCCGGCACCACCGAAGCGGGGCGGCCGTCGCAGCGCTACGGCGTCGAATGGAACACGCGCTGGCGGCCGCTGCCGTGGATGTTCGTCGACCTCGACCTCGCATGGAATCGCGCGCGTTTCTCGGACGGCGCGCCGGAAGGCGACTACATCCCCGGCGCGCCTGACTCGGTCGCTCTCGGCGGGGGTTGCCGTCGACCGCTACGGACCGTGGTCGGGCGGCGTGTTCCTGCGCTACATCGGCGCGTACCCGCTGATCGAGGACAACAGCGTTCGCTCCGCCGCGTCCACGGTGGTGGATGCGCAGGTCGGCTACGAGATCGCGCCAAAGACGAGGCTGCGGCTCGACGTGTTCAACGTGTTCAACGCCAGGACCAGCGACATCACGTACTACTACGCCTCCCGGCTGCCCGGCGAGCCGCCGGAAGGCGTGAACGACATCCACTTCCACCCGGGCGAGAAGCGCAGCTTTCGCGTCACGCTCTCGTACACGTTCTGAGCTCGGTGCCGCGTGTTCAGTTCGGCGGCTTTTCGCCCACCGCGACGTAGAGATCGCCGACCGGCACGACGCGTCCGTGCAGCGGCAGGATCTTGTCGACGGCGAGCCCCCGTGTCTTCAGGTTGTCGACCAGGTTCGTGTTGTTGGGGTTGAGCTGTGCCGGCGGCGGCGAATTCGGCGGTCCCGGCGTATAGGAGTCCGCCTCGATCAGGATCTTCTCCTTCGGCAGGTAGACCATCAGGAAGGTGTCGCTGTGATTGCTGTCGGCGACGTGAAAGAGCTCGACGGTCCGCGTGCCGTCGCGCATCATCATCCTGTCGCCGACGGTCACGACCTTCGCCTTCTTCCCCGACTTGGCGAGAAGGTCGGGCGCGATCGTGTTGGGCGTCGCGAAGGCGCGCTCGAAGTACGCCTTGTTCTGCGCCTGGGTAACGATCGTCGCACCCGACGCCACCGCGGCGCGCAACCCGCCCGAGTGATCGAAATGCGAGTGCGAGTTGACCACGTAGCGGATCGGCTTGCCTGGAACGAGCTTTTTCACTTCCTCGATCACGGGACCGCTGCGCCCGTCGTTGAGCGGCGTCTCGACCAGGATCAGGTGATCCTTCATCTCGATGGCGACGCTGTTGTGCGAGCCGCCGGCGATGAACCACACGCCGTCGGCAACCTTGTCGACGGTAACGCGCTCGGCGGCCGTGCGCACGGCATCGGGCAGCGCGATGTCCGCCGGCGCGTTCGGCACGACTTCGCGCACCGTCAGGTCGAGCACCGGATAGCCGCCCTGCGTCTGGCGGATGCGCGTCGGAAACGCGAAGCCGCCGAAGTCGGCGTAGCCTTCGTACGTCGTGACGACCTCGGTCTCGCCGAGCACTGCGTCGGGCGCTCGCGATTCCACGCGCTGGACGCGGCCGGCGTCGTCGATCAGCGCGATGGCACGAAAGCGTCCCGGCTCGGCGAACGTCACCGTCGTATAGACCTTGCCGCCGTGGCCATGCGTGGCGGTCCGCGCATTGTTGCGCAGCGCGGACTTGATCACGCCATAGGGGGTGATCCAGAGCTGGTGGACGCGATCGGCGACGAAGCGGGGTCCTGCCGCGGGGCCGCCGGCGGTCTGGTTCCACGCGTACCCGCCGTGGACATACTGCTCGTTGCGCTGCGACCCGGTGTGCGGATAACCGCCGCCGCCCAGCGCTTCGGCGCGCGTGAACACGATCTCCTCGCGCATCGCGCCGGTGTCGTAGTTGATCGTCCGCGCGAACGAATTGATCCGGATCTTCGGCCACGCTTCGCTCGGCTTGTACGCCTGCCCGAACGTGTAGCCGGTGCCTTCTCCGCTGTACCGGACCGACTTCAAGTCGTTCGCGCGCGTCGCGGCGGCGATGCGCTCGAGCGCCGGGTCGGCGGCAACGGCCGGCAGTGCCGTCGCCGCGAGTGCCGCCACGAAAGTGGCGCGCAGCATGGTCTTGTTCATCTCTTCCTCCTGGTCAGGACTTCCACGGCATGTAACAGCAAGTCGCGCGGGTTCATTCCGCGCATGGCAGGTGCTAGCGGGCGCGCAATTGCGTCAGCCGCTCGCCAGCGGCCCGCAGCGTCTCGTCGCGCTTCGCGAAGCAGAAGCGGATTACCCGATGGTCAGTGCCATCCTGATAGAACGCGGACAGCGGAATTGTGGCGACGCCGATCTCGCGTACCAGCCGTTGCGCGAACGCAGCCGCCGGCTCGTCGCTGATGCGCTCGTAGGTCGCAAGCTGAAAGTAGCTGCCCGCGCAGGGCAGCAGCGTCAGCGGTGTAGCTCCCAGCATCGAGCGCAGCAGTTCGCGCTTGGCGGAAAAGAAGGCCGGCAGCGTCTGGTAGCGCGACGGATCGGCGAGGAACGCCGCGAGCCCGTGCTGCGCGGCGCTGTTGACAGTGAATACCGTGAACTGGTGGACGCGGCGGATCTCCGCGGTGATCGCCGGCGGCGCCAGCGCGTAGCCGACCTTCCAGCCCGTGGCGTGGAAAGTCTTGCCGAACGAGCCGATGACCACGCTGCGATCCGCGAGCTCCGCGTGCCCGGCGAGGCTGCAATGCGGCTGCCCGTCGAACACCATGTGCTCGTACACCTCGTCGCTGACGACCACGATCGGCGTATCGCGCACGACGTCCGCCAGCGCGTCGCGATCGGCCGCGGTCAGCACGCTCGTTCCCGGATTGTTCGGCGTATTCAGCATGATCACGCGCGGTGCGCGGCGTGATCGCGCGTGCGAGCGCGTCGAAATCGATCCGGTAGTCGGGCACCGTCAGCGGCAGCGGCACGGGCGTGGCGCCGGCCATCCGGATGGACGGGATGTAGCTGTCGTAAGCGGGCTCGAACAGGATCACCTCGTCGCCCGGATGCGCGAGCGCCTGGATCGACGTGTAGATCGCCTGCGTCGCACCGGTGGTCACCGTCACTTCGTCCCCGGGATCGTAGGCGCGCCCGTACAGCCGCTCGACCTTCCCGGCGATCGCTTCGCGCAGCGCAAGGACGCCGGCGGACAGCGGATACTGGTTGTGGCCGGCGCGCATGGCCGCGGTGACGAGATCGATCAGCGCCGGATCGATCGGATAGTCGGGGAACCCCTGGCCGAGGTTGACGGCGCGGTGCTCGGCCGCCAGCGCGGACATGACGCTGAAGATCGACGTGCCCGTGGCGGGCAGCTTCGAACGCAGGGCGATCCGGGGTTGCTGCGAAGCGGGAATCTACATGCCCCGATGAACGAACGTCGACGCGAGGACGGCCTCCGCGTGCCCCTGCGGCGCCGGCTCCTTCACCGTGATCCGCCACAGCGTCCGCGAGTATTGCGGATCGACGAGCGTCGCGGAATGGAGCAGCGACGCGTTGTCCCAGATCACCAGATCGCCCATGCCGTAGAGGAACGAAAGCTGGTACTTCGGCTGCGTCGCGTGCGCGGCGAGCTCGTCGAGCAGCGCGACCGCCTCGTCGTCGGGCATGCCGACGATCCCGTACGAGCTTCCCGATACCGCGTACAGCGCTTTCTCGCCGGTGACCGGATGCTTGCGCACCACCGGGTGCGTGATCAGCGGCATCTTCGCCTTCTGATCGTCGGTGAGCGTGGACGCGGCCGTGCGCGCCTCGCCTTCCGCGATCTTCCGATTGCCGTAATGATGGACGGCGATCAGCGGGTCGATCTTGCGCTTCATCGCTGCCGGCAGGTCGTCGTACGCGGCGTACTGGTTCGCGAAGAGCGTGTTGCCACCCACTTCAGGCACCTCGATCGAATAGAGCATCGTCGCGCGCGCCGGCACCGCGAGATAGGAATAGTCGGTGTGGAAATACGTCCCGGCGTCGGCCAGGCCCTGCGGTTCGCCATCGATCACGACGTTCGACAGGATCAGGATGTTCGGATCGTCGGGATGGTGGAACTGGTCGATGACGTGCGGCTCCGGCGGGCCGAAGCGGCGCGCGAAGTCCAGAAATTCCCGCGGCGAGAGCTGCTGGTGGCGAAAGGTCAGCACCTGCCCGTCGAAGAACGCGTCCTCGATCTCGGCAAACGCTTCGTCCGACATCGGGTCGGACAGGTCGACTCCCGTGGCTTCGAGCCCGAAGCCCGGCGACAGCGGCTTCAATTGCAGCATGGTCTCAATTCCTCGAGGGTGGTCTGCAAAACGCGGATGATACGCTCGCGGCCATTTCCCCCGCACCGGGCGCGGTTGCAATCGGCAGACCCGGCGACCAGAATTGATACAGGAATCGCAGGACAAATCCATGCGTGCGAAGGCGATATTGGTTGTTCTTTGTGCGCTGCTGTTTGCAGACCACGGATCGGTCGACGCACAGCAGCTCAAGAAGGCTCGGATAGGGTATCTCGCTGCCGTGTCGGCAGCTGCCGACGCGCCGAGGCTGGCGGCCTTCCGCCAGACGCTGCGCGAGCTCGGCTACGTCGAGGGGCAGAACGTCGTCATCGACTACCGCCACGAGGATCGCGCGTTCGAGCGGCTCCCCGCGCTCGCGGCCGAGCTCGTCGCCCTCGACGTCGACGTTCTCGTCGCGGTGACGACCAACGCTGCGGTTGCCGCCGCGAAGGTCGCCGGGTCGACGCCGCTCGTGTTCATGGGAGTTACCGATCCGGTCGCGGCGGGCCTGGTCGAAAGCCTGGCGCGGCCCGGAGGCAACACGACCGGGATCACCAACATGGCCGCGATCCTCACAGGCAAGCGGCTGGAATTCCTGAAGGCGATCGTTCCCAACGTCAGCCGCCTCGCGGTGCTGTGGGATCCGCAAGCGCCGGGCTCGATTCCGCAATGGAAGGAGAGCCAGGCGCCGGCGCGCGAGCTCGGCTTGCAGCTCTATTCGATGGAGGTAAGCGTCGTCGACCGCTATGCGACGGCGTTCGACGAGGCGATCGGCGCAGGCAACACGGCGGTCTGGGTGACGCTGAACCCGTTGGCGAACTCGAACCAGAAACGGATCGCTCAGCTGGCGATCGACCGTCGCCTGCCGACGATTTGCGCACGGAGCGATTACGTCGAGAACGGCTGCCTCATTGCGTACGGACCGGGCTACAGCCTCGAGGGTCGGGACGGCGCCCGCTACGTCGACAAGATCCTGAAGGGCGCAAAACCGGCGTACCTGCCCGTCGAACAGCCGACGAAGTTCGAGCTCATCGTCAATCTGCACACCGCCAGACAGATCGGCATTGCGATCCCGCAATCCGTGCTCCTGCAGGCCGACAAGGTGATCGAGTGATCGAGAACCGGCTTTCAGATCGCATCGCAGCTCGGCCAGCCGGCGCGATCGGGGCAGGCGATCGATCGTGCCGATGCAGCAGCCGCTACTTGAGGAACTCCGGCGAGATCAGCTTCGGCAGGAACAGGATGAGCTCCGGGACCAGACGATCGTCAGCGCCAGCACGCCCAGCATCGGCATCAGCATGATCATGACGTCCTTCAGCACGTAGCATCATCCGCACCTTGGCGATGGCGCACGAGATCATCAGGCACAGCCCGTAGGGCGGCGTCACCAGCCCGAACGCCAGCGAGACGATGCCGACCATCGCGAAGTGCACCGGGTCCATGTGCACCGAGCGGGCCAGCGGCTCGAGGATCGTGCCGACGATGATGATCGCCGGGATCGCGTCGAGGAAGCAGCCGACGACCAGGAAGCAGAACGCGATGAAGAAGCCGGTCGCCGTGATGCCCATGCCCCACGCTCCGACGCCCGCCAGCAGCGCCTTCGGGAATCTGGTAGTACGCGAGCAGCCAGCCGAACGCGCTGGCGGTGCCCGACGCAGAACAGCGCGACCGCCGCCAGCTTGCCCGTGTCGAGCAGCGCGCCGTGCAGCTGCTTGCCGCTCCATCTCGCGGTAGATGAAGATCGACAGCGCGCCGGCGTAGAGCACGGCGATCGCCGCCGACTCGGTGGCGGTGAACCAGCCGAAGATCTTGCCGCCGATGATGATCACCGGCGTCATCAGCGCCGGAATCGCGACGACCATCGCCGTGAGCACTTCCTTCAGGTTCGAGCGCGGGTACTTCGGATAGTTGCGCAGCTTGGCGTAGACGTGGACGGTCGCCATCTGCACGAAGCCGAGCAGCAGGCCGGGAATGATGCCCGGCCAGGAACAGCGCGCCGATCGACACGGTCAGCGTGCCGCCCCACACGATCATCAGGATCGACGGCGGGATGATCACGGCGAGCACCGCCGACACCGCGGTGATCGCCACCGAGAACGACAGGTCGTAGCCTTCCTTGACCTGCGCCTCGATGAAGATCTTGCCCTGGCTCGCCGCGTCGGCCGTCGACGAGCCCGAGATGCCGGCGAAGAAGATCGACAGCACGACGTTGACCTGCGCGAGGCCGCCGGGCAGGTGGCCGACCAGGTCGCGCGACAGGCGGACGAGGCGATCCGTGATGCCGCCGACGTTCATCAGGTTCGCCGTCAGCAGGAAGAACGGCACCGCCAGCAGGATGAACGAGTTGTACGACTTGAACGTCTGGTTGAACAGCACGAGCGGCGACAGCCGCGGCTCGATGACCAGGATCGGCAGGCAGGCGAGCCCCAGCGCGAACGCGATCGGCACGCGCAGCGCCATCAGCACGAAGAACACGCCGAACAGGATCAGCGCGGCGACGCCCGGCGACAGCAGCGCGCCGCCGCTCATGACGCTGGCCCCGCGGCGGCCGTCGACCAGCGTGCGCAGGTGCGGCGCGGAACTTCTCGCCGAGGAACAGCACCCAGGTGAAGCCGGCCAGCGGCCAGGCCACGAAGATGAACGGCATCGGCAGCTCGGCGAGCTCGGAGTTCTGGCTCCAGCCGAACTGCACGAACTTGATGCCGTACCAGAGGAACACGAGCGCCAGCACCAGCACGAACATGTTCGAGACGAGCCGCAGCAGCGCATTGGCGCGCGGCTTCAGCTCCGGCCACAGGTCGACGTCGAAGTGCGCGCTGTCGCGGATGCCGACCATCGAGCCGATCATGATCATCCAGATGAAGAAGAAGCGCGCCATCTCCTCGGTCCAGATGTAGGACGGGATCAGCGCCGTGAAGCGCGAGAAGATCTGCAGGCGTGACCGGGATGATCAGGATCGCGACGGTCGCGACCAGCAGCCAGTTGAGCAGCCGGTAGTAGCCGGCGATGAACTTGCGCATGCGGGTTCCCGGCGTCCGGTGCGCGAGCGGGGCTCGGACAAAAAAAGCCGGCGGAGAGGGATGCTCCCGCCGGACCTGTCGCTGCCGCGACTACATCGAGTTGATCTTGTTGTAGATCGCCGTCGGCGCCGATTTCCTTCGCGTAGTCGGCCATCACCGGGTCGGCGAGCTTCTTCATCTGCGCGCGGTCGGCGAACGGGATCCGCTTCAGCCTGCCGGCCTTCTCCATCGCGTCGAGCTTGCCCGAGTCGGCGCCGCGACTCGATCTGGCGGCCGAAGATGCCCGCTTCCTTGCCGGCCTTGACGATCGCGGCCTGCAGGTCGGGCGGCAGCTTCTTGAACGTCTTCGCCGAGAAGCAGATCGGCCGGATCGTGATCGCGTGCTGCGTCATGTTGAGGTTCGGGCCGACCTCGTAGAACTTCATCGCCTCGACGCCCGCCGCCTCGTTCTCGCCGGCCTGGATCACGCCGTTCTGGATCGCGTTGTAGACCTCGTCGTACGCGATCACCGTCGGCGACATGCCGATCGCCGAGAAGGTCTTGCTCCAGATCGGCGCGCCCTGCACGCGGACCTTGAGGCCCTTCATCTCGGCGAGGTTGCGCACCGGCTTGTTGGCGAAGATGTTGCGCGTGCCGCCGCCGGCGAAGCCGATCAGCATCACGTCGCCCTTCGCGGCGACCTCGTCGGCGACCGGCTTCAGCATGTCGGCGTCGAGCACCTTGTTCCAGTGGTCGAGGTCGCGGAACAGGAACGGCGCGTCGATGAACGGCGCCGCCTTGCGAGAACGTCGACATGTGCGCCGGCGACACGATCGCGTAGTCGACCGAGATGCCCTGGTTCATGTACGCGAAGTAGTCCTTCTCGAGGCCGAGCTCGCTGTTCTTGTGCAGGACGAAGTTGATCGGCTTGCCGTAGTACTTGACGGTCAGCTCCTGGAACTTCTCCAGCGCGCGGGTGAACGCGTGACCGTCGTCGAACTGGACCGCGCCGTGCAGCGTGATCGGCTGCTGCGCGGCCGCGCCGAACGCGACCATGACCGCTGCGGCGGCGAAAGTCCGCAACAGCGCGCGAAAGATGTTACGCATGGAGTTCCTCCTGGTTGAACGCACCCGCGGCCCGTGGCGCCCCGAACGGGCGAACCGGAACTCTGGTCAGGTGGCCAGACCAATTTAACGGGCGCGGCGGCGGCTGTCAACGTTGCCGCCGCCGATTGCGCCGTCGCGCCGTCGCGGCGGCGGGGTCGCGTACCATTGCTGCAATGCGATCCGCCTTCCTTCGATGCGTCGTCGCCGTCGTGCTGCCGCTCGCGGCGGGACTTGCCGCTGGTCATGGATTCGTGCTCCGGGACCTGCACATCGGGCACCCATACGCGCGCGCGACGCCGCCGGGCGCGCGCGCGGGTGGCGCGTTCTTCACGGTCGAGAATCGCGGCTCGCAGGACGATCGCCTGATTGCTCGTCGCGTCGCCGGCCGCGGCCGCCGCCGAGTTGCACACGATGGCGATGGACGGCAACGTGATGCGGATGCGTGCCTCTGCGGACGATCGACGTTCCCGCGGGCGCCAAGGTCGCGCTGCAGCCGGGCGGCTTGCACGTGATGCTCCTCGACCTGAAGCAGCCGCTCGCCGTCGGCGAAAAGATTCCGCTCACCCTGACGTTCGAGCGGGCCGGCACGATCGAGGTCACCGTCAACGTCGAGTCGATGGTGCCTGCCGCCACTGCGGCGCATCCGCACTGACGCGTCCGCACGGGGATGGCGACGCTCGCTTCCGGCCGCACCGCGGCGCCCGCGCCGCTGCGCAACGGCGCGCGCGAAAGCGGCGCGGGGCCGGTCGCCGCTTGGTTGTTTGCCTGCTGCGCGCTGGTGTTCGCCATGGTCGTCGTCGGCGGCGTCACCCGCCTGACGCACTCCGGCCTGTCGATCACCGAGTGGCAGCCGATCGTGGGCACGCTGCCGCCGCTCGACGACGCGCGCTGGCAGGAAGCGTTTGCGAAATACCGGCGCGACCCCCGAGTACCGGCAGGTCAACCGCGGGATGACGCTCGCGGAGTTCAAGGGCATCTTCTGGTGGGAGTATTTCCACCGTCTGCTCGGCCGCGCGATCGGCGTCGCGTTCCTCGTCCCGTACCTCTGGTTCCTCGTCCGCCGGCGCATCCCGGCCGGCTACGCGCTGCCACTTGCTTCGATCTTCGTGCTGGGCGGGCTGCAGGGCGCGATGGGCTGGTACATGGTGCAAAGCGGCCTCGTCGACGATCCGCGCGTGTCGCATGTCCGTCTCACCGCGCATCTCGGGCTCGCGTTCCTCATCTTCGGCGCGATGCAGTGGGTCGCGATGTCGCTCGTCGCGCGGGCACCTCCGGTGCGTCCACGCCGGCGGCGCGCGGCGTGCGCCGGCTCGCCTTCATCGTGACCGCGGTGGTGTTCGCGCAAGTGCTGACCGGCGGCCTCGTCGCGGGCCTGCGCGCCGGATTCGCGTACAACACCTTCCCGCTGATGAACGGCAGCGTCGTGCCGCCCGAGATCCTGATGCTCGAGCCCGCGTGGAAGAACTTCCTCTGGAACATGGCGACGGTCCAGTTCGATCATCGCGCCGATCGCGTGGCTGCTCGCGTTCATCGTGCCGTGGCTGTGGTGGCGCGTGCACGTGACGCCGGACATGCCGCCGCGCGCCGCGGGCGCGGCGAACCTGCTCCTCGCGTTGCTCGTCGTGCAGATCGCGCTCGGCATCGCGACGCTGGTGCTGACAGTGCCGCTCGCGCTCGCGGCGCTGCACCAGGCCGGCGCCGTGCTGCTGTTCGCGGCGGCGCTCAACCTCGCGCACGCACTTCGCGGCCAGTGGCGGCGGTCTAGCGCGGTCGAGCCGGCTCGAGCCACGCCGCAGCCGCGGACTGCGCCAGCCCGCCCACTGGGGCAGGCGTACAATGATCGATTCCCCGCCGGGTGCCACCGCCCCCGCGCCCCGACGAGACCTCCATGGCTGAACTGCGCGCGCTCGACGAACCGCTTTCCGACGCCGAACTCGACGCGCTCGAGGGCTTTCTCGCGTCCGACGCCGTGCCGCAGGACTGCATGGACCTCGAGATGCTCGACGGCTTCCTCACGGCCATCGTCAGCGGCCCCGAAGCGATCCAGCCGTCGGAGTGGCTGCCGCAGGTGTGGAGCGACGGCGGCCGCACCGCCAATCCCGCTTTCGCCGACAGCGAGCAGGCGCAGAAGATCATGGGGCTGATGCTGCGCCACATGGTCGGCATCCAGCGCACGCTCGGCGAATCGCCGACGCGCTTCAAGCCGCTGCTCTACATGCCCGACGAGAAAGCCCGCAACGACAAGACGCCGCCCGAGGCCTCGGCGTGGTGCGAGGGCTACATGGCCGGCGTGAAGCTGCGCGACGACGAATGGCAGCCGCTGTACGACGCGCAGGATGCGCGCGACTGGATCTTTCCGATCGAGGCGCTGGCGTTCGGCGACCAGGATCCGGAATTCGCCGAGTGGATCGACGACCGCGAGAAGCGCGAGAGCCTCGTCGAGGAGCTCGCCGTCGCCGCCGTGCTGATCTTCCGCTTCTGGCAGGAGAAGCACCGCGCCACCGAAACGCGCGGCAGCGGCGACGCGGCGCGAGATTCCCGACGGCGCGCGCAAGTCGCGCCAGCGGCTGCACTAGGCGACAACCGCCACGCTATCGGTAGTTCGACACCTCGATCAGGTTGCCGTCGGGATCGCGGAAGTAGAACGACTCGATCGGTCCCGTCGCCCCGGTGCGCTGCACCGGACCCTCCTCGATCGTCACGCCGCACGCGCGCACGTGCGCCATCGCCTCGGCGAGCAGCACCGAGGTAATCAAACATACATCGGCGGAGCCGGGCGTGGGCCGGCGCGCGCAGGGTGCGAACTCGTGGCCCGCGCGGTGCAGGTTGATCTTGTGGGCGCCGAACGCAAGCGCGCGACGTCCTCCCGCGAACGTCACAGCCGTCATGCCGAGCACGCGCGTGTAGAACGCGATCGTCGCGTCGATGTCGGCAACGGTCAGCACGAGATGGTCGAGGCGATCGATCGTCAGCATGGCGCAAGGGTGGACGCTGCCTACGTGCCGGGATAACGGCGCTTCCAATACATGGATTCGTGGCTGTCGGGCATGAACTCGCCGATCGGCCAGTCGGGAAACGTCGCGAGGTCGTCGGCGGTTTCCAGCACGACGCGGCGCAGCTCGAGGCCAAGCAGCCAGCGCTTGGGAATTCCTTCGACGCCATGCAGCGCGCCGAGCAGGTTGCCGGCGATCGCCGCTGTCGAGTCGCTGTCGCCATCGTGGTTGACGGCGAGCCGCACGCCGGTCTCGAAATCGGGCGCCGCGAGTGCGCTGGCGAGCGCGATGGCGAGCGCCTCCTCGGCGGTCCATCCTTCGCCGAGCTCCACCAGCGCCTCCGCGCGTGGAATGCCGGTGGCGGCCACCGCCTCGGCGCGCTCGATCGCGTGCAGCGTTTCGGCGTGCCCGGGGTGGCGCATGAGGAGCGCCTTGACGCTGGCGACGGCGGCCGGCAGCGTGACCTCCTGCACGAGGAGCGCGACGATGGCGGCGAAGGCGCCGGCGGAGAGGCGCCCCGTCGGATGTCCGTGCGTGAGGCCGGCGAGGTCGCTGCCGAGCTCCAGCGCGCGCCGGGCGATCCGCTCGGAGGACAAACCGTCGTCGAGCCGCGCGCACCACAGGCCCACCGGTGCGCTGCGCATCACGCCGCCGCAGCCCTTGCTGTCGTTCTGCGTGCGCTCGCCCAGCCGCGTCATCTGCTCCAGCGCGGCGAGGCAGCTCGCGCCAGGAACTCGCTGCTCGAACAGCTCACGCACCGCGAACAGCCAGCCATCGCGGTCGAAGTCCGCGACGCCGGGCGTCATGTCCTGCGTCGCAAGCCAGCGCGCGTACGCGTTCGCGACGAACGGCGCCACTGCCGCAAGCTCGCCGCGCGCGGCGCCGGCGACGTACGCGCGCAGCAGCCCCTCCGCGGTGAACAGCGTCATCTGCGTGTCGTCGGTGATCGCGCCCTTGCGGTTGAAAGCTGTCGTGAACTCGGTGATGCCGGCGCGGCCGAATGTTTCGCGGATCTCGGTCAGCGACATGAATTCGACGGGTGCGCCCAGCGCGTCGCCGATCGCGCCTCCCAGCAGGCAACCGCGGTAGCGGCGTTTCAGCGCAGGCGGCGGATCGCGGCGGGAGTTCGTCGGCTCATCCATCCCGAGCGAAGCTGAGTCACCTGCTTTCGGCGGAGGGGCCAAGCTTACCCCAACGCCGGCGTTGCTTGCTGGATGGGGCGCGGTCCTAAAGAGCTGTGCCCGGGGGCAGCAGATCGTGCGTTTCCGGATGATGCTGCATGTAAGAGCGGACGTACGAACATGCCGGCAGTACACGCAAGTCCCGGGCGCGCGCATAAGCCATTGCCGCGCGCACGAGCGCCCCGGCCACGCCCTTGCCTTCGTGTGCCGGAGGAACCTCGGTGTGGACCAGGCGCATCACATTGCCGTCCAGCCGGTAATCCACACGCGCCAACTCGCCGTCGAGGATCACCTCGAAGCGGTGCGCTTCGGCATTGTGGACGACGTCCTGGGACGCAGCAGCGGCGGACATACTCGGAAGATTACGCGGAATTCACCGGCCAGCTCAATGGCCAGGACACGCCTGGCGAGCGCATTGTCGCTTCGTATTCGTGGATTAGCGCCGCCAATTCGTCGAAGCGCCAGCCTCCGGGCGAGCCGGCGTCGGTTTGGCTGAGCTCATCCAGCTCGTCGAGGGCAGCGCAATAGTCGCGGTCGTTGGAAAGGCGCTTCGGGTCGAGGACGTGTGCCATGGTCTTCTCCTTGAGAGGAATGCCATCGTCAGCGATAAGTGGTGGGAGACACCATCGTCCTTTCGGCCGAAGCGGCACCGTGCATCCGGTGGCCCCACGCGCGGGCGCGCATTCGCAACGCGGCGAAGCGCGCCGGCTGCGTAATGCGCAAGCCCCAGACGCAGAGCGCAACGCCGAGGGCCGCCTGGACGAACGCGATGGCCGCGATGACGCGCAGTTGCGGCAGCCCCATCAGGACCACCATGGCGAGCGCGATGAGCGCGCCTGCGGCAAAGAATCTGAGACCGATCTCGAACCAGCGCTCACGCACGAAGAACGCCATCGACGACGACATGATGCCCTCTTGGATGCGTGGGAAATTGGCGGCATCCGCCGTATGCCTTCGGGGCCCCGCACGCGCTTCGGACCATGGGAGGCCGAAGGAAGCCTGTCGATGGCGCCGAAGGGCACACGGCGGAATTCTGTCAGGTCACTCCAGAGCGATCGGGCGATCAGACGGGAAGAACCGCATGCCGTAGGCGCGTGGCGCCTCGACCGCGACCTCCCGCGTCTCGTGGCGGTTGCGGATCAAGCGCATCACCAGCGCGATCATCAGCAGCACGCCTGAGCCGATCAGCAAGTACGTGCGAGTCTCGTCGTTGACGCCGACCGGGAGGTCCGGCGGCATCGCCAGCACCGGCGTGACGATGACCAGCCCGATGAGGACGCCCGTGAGGAATTGGCCCCAGACGCTGTAGCCACGGCGATCGCTATGCATGGTTCGCTCCGTTCGATTGACGATACGGTTCGACTCTAGGGTTTGCCCGGCGGCGGCAAGAGCGGTCGAGCACGGATTCGCCTGTCGGACGATGGCCGACAGCCGCGCGCTTCGTGTCAGTTGCCGGGGTTTCAGCCCGCAGCGGCGTATGCGGTCGACACGTTTTTGGCAATGCCAGGCGCAGCGGGATGAAACAGATAGGAATCCATCGACAGCACGCCGCCTTCCAGTCCCTCGACGACACGCTCGACGCGGGCGCGCTCGCCCGCGGCGCCCCAGGCAACGAACAGCGGCAGGAAGTGCTCGTCGGTCGGGTGCGAGCGTGCGGCGTGCGGCGCGAGATCGCGGTAGCGGACGAGCGCATCGGTGTCGCCGCGCTCGAGCGCGGCGCGCACCCAATCGGCGAACTCGCCCGCATACGTTTGCGCGTCGTGCCGCTGCCGGCTTTGCATCCAGTCGCGCAGATTGTGCGTCGTGTGGCCCGACCCGACGATCAGCACGTTCTCGTCAGCGAGCGACGCAAGCGCGCGTCCCAGTTCGACGTGATGCGCGGTGCCGCGCGCCGGCTGCACCGCCAGCTGCACGACGGGTACGTCGGCGTCCGGGTACATCCAGCGCAGCGGCACCCACGCGCCGTGATCGAGCCCGCGGCACCCGTCGATGCCCGCGGCGATGCCGGCGCTCTTCAAGCAGCGCCACCGCGCGCGCAGCGACATCTGGCGCGCCGGGCGCCGGATAGCGAATCTCGTAGAGCTCGCGCGGAAAACCGCCGAAATCGTGGATCGTCTGCGGCTTCGGGTTGCCGGTCACCATCGGGATGTCAGTCTCCCAGTGCGCCGAGGCGATCAGGACCGCGGCGGGCTTGCCGAGCGAACGGCCCAGCGACGCCCACGCGGTCCCCGCGCCACCGGGATCGACCGAGTGCATCGGCGACCCGTGGGACAGGAACAACGTCGGCATGCGAGTCGTCGTCATGGCTGCTTGGCGCCGTGCTCGACTCGGCTCCGCTTCCTGCACCGAGGGACGCGCGGCGATGCGCGCCTGGTATTGCTGCAGCGCTGGCCACGGGCTCAGGTCCACCTTGAGGAAGCCCGTCCAGTTGAGCAACGTGTGCAGGTACGCATCGGCGACGGTGAAGTTCTCGCCCATCAGGTACGGCTGCTTGCCCAGCGTCGTGGCGATGTGGTCGAAGCGTTTCGCCAGCGTCGCGCGCTGCTTCTCCTTCGTCGTGTCGTGCGTGTCCGCGTACCACAGCGGACCGAACTGCTTGTGGACTTCGCTCGAGATGAAGTTCAGCCATTCCATCAGCCGATAGCGCTCCATCGAGCCGAACGCCGGCGCGAGGGTACCGGGCTTGCGGTCGGCGATGTACTGCAGGATCACCGCCACTTCCGTCAGGCGCTGGCCGTCGTCGAGCTCGAGCACCGGCACATAGCCTTTGGGGTTGATCGCATAGTAATCCGAGCCATCGGCGAGCTTGTGCTTGCGCAGGTCGACCTTGACCGCGCTCGAACGGCAGGCCCGCCTCGTGCAGCGCGATGTGCGGCGCGAACGAGCAGGCCGACGGGGGCGTAGTAGAGCTTCATGGAGTTCTCCTTCGATCGGAAGGATGTGCGCCGTTCAGGCCGCGGCTTGCGAGCGGACGCGGGCACCGCGGAAAGCAGGGACGCGATCGCGTCGCGCCGTCGCCCAGCAGCGCCGACGACCACCGCGGCGAGCGTCAGAAACGCCGGGTATTCCCAGCCGCCGTTGGCGGCGGTGAAAAGCCAGCCGTTGCCAGCTATGCACCCAGAGTGGCGCCGAGCAGGACCGGCACCAGCGCGAATGCGAACGATGCGCGTGTAGACGCCGGCGATGAGCAGGATCCCGCCGACGAGCTCGGCGGCGAAGATCACATAGCCGAGCTCGCCGGGAAGCCCCAGCGAGCGAAGAACTTCGCGGTGCCGGGCAGCGTGAAGACGAAATACTTGAGCAGCGCGTGGGCGATGAACATGACCCCGAGCCCAGTGCGCAGCAGGACGGCGGCGGCATCGATACGGCGTGGCGTGGACATGTTGACTCCCTGGTCGGAAAAGTGCGCCGGGTGGCGCGACGGACGGAATCATGAGCCTTGATGAATTAGGGATAAAGATGGCTATCAGTTGCATAGATTATTGCGAATATGCGGATAATGGCGTGCATGGATCGCTTCCTGGCGATATCGGTCTTCGCGAAGGTCGTCGAGCAGGGCAGCTTTGCCCGCGCGGCCGCCAGGCTCGAGCTGTCGACGTCGGCCGTGTCGCGCCACGTTGCGGAGCTGGAGGCGCATCTCGACGCGCGGCTCCTCAACCGGACCACGCGGCGACTCTCGCTGACCGAGAGCGGGGCGGCATTCTACGAGCGTTGCGTGCAACTCCTCGCCGATCTCGAGGAAGCGGAGGAGGCGGTCACGTCGGCGACCGTCGTCCCGCGCGGAACGCTGAAGCTCACCTGCTCGATCACGTTCGGCGTTCGCCACCTCGCGCCGGCGATCGCCGCGTTCGCCGCCCGCCATCCGCAGACTGCGCTTCGACGTCGAGCTCTCGGACCGCGCGGTCGACATCGTCGACGAAGGATTCGACCTCGCGGTCCGCATCGGCGACATCGGCAGCCAGAGCCTGATCGGGCGACGCATCGGCACGACGCAGCTCGTCTGCTGTGCGGCGCCGGCGTACTCTGCGCGCCATGGCGACGCCGCATGACGCCGGCGGACCTCGCGCAGCACGCCTGCCTGAGCGTACGAGTACTCGCCGGCGCGCAACGTCTGGCGCTTCCGCGACCCGAACGGGCGACGATCATGACGTTCGCATTGCCGGGTCCGGTGCATGCGAACAACGGGCAGATGCTGACTGCGCCCTCGCGGCCGCGGGCATCGGGATCTCGTTCGAGCCGGACTTCATCGTCGCCCCGGACCTGCGCGCCGGGACGCTGCGTGCCGCTGCTGCGCGGACTTTCAGCCGCCGCCGATCCCCATCCACGTCGTCTATCCGAGCCGGCGCCATCTGTCGGCGAAGGTTCGCGCGTTCGTCGACTTCCTGTTCGCGCGCTTTGAGAGGGGTCCGGAATGGGTCTAACTTGCGGCAGACGATTCCCTTAACCGGGGGACGTCGGAAGTTCTTACATATGGCTCGCGACGCGATTTATGCTCTTGCAATAACTCTTTTGGATTCAGTTGGCTGGGTGCTAAAAAAAAGCGAGGTCTGTTTCTTGCTTTCACATCCAATCTGGCGGTCCGACTGCTTTCGGCTGCACTAGGTCGGCGTAATCCAATGTTGATGGGAGTGACCATGAATAAGCTGAAAAGAATCCTCGCCGGCAGCGCTGTCGTCGTGGTCACCGGACTGGTCGGAGCGGGAGGCGCACACGCGGCCGTAATACGGGGCTCGGTCGATCCAGCGTTTAGCGGCGCCGGCAATGCAAATGGCCTCTACTGGACCGCGCTGATCCAGTTCGAGACGGACCTGAGTTGTCCGCTTCTGAATCAAAATGGACTCAACCTGCTACAGCCGGCTCCCAATTCGTGCAACCCGTTACCCGGTTACTCGAATTTGCAGGTATCCGCGACTTTGGGAACCAGTCCAGGGAGCCTTGACACGATACCAATCAGTTTCGCGGCAGGTACGCCGAATATCATCATGAATCTCAGCGGCGGTACGCCGACCGGACTCGCTACCCCGGCAGCGCCACCCGGACAGTTTGGCGGCACGCCGTTCGTCTTTTCCCCGACGGTCCAGGGGTTTGCATGGTTACAGTTTGCTTTCAACGGTGGTGGTGATTTCACGGGACTTAGCCACGGTACCCTTTTCCTGGAGATCTGCGGAGGGGCAGGGTTGCCGGTGTGCTCAGGCATCGGAAACGCCACCAGTGGCGACGGGGATCTCGTGGTTACGGTGGTTACGGCGGTTCCAGAGCCTCCCATCGCTTGGTTGCTTTTGGCAGCGATGCCCGTTGCCTGGCTCATGCGTCGTCGTCGGTCACAGGCGCACTGACGAGTCCCATTCGACTTCCGAGAAGGCCGCCCCATCGAGGGCGGCTTTTTTTTGGGTTGAATGGGTCTCGGAGCGCGCCTTCATGCCGCGGCGGTCTCCCTCGACGCGGGCGGAGCGATTTCCGCAGTCAGCGCACATTGGACGGCGTCATTCGCCTGCCAAGACTCACCTTCGGACCACGCGCGGTGGAATTCTGCGACGTCCATCGCCGAACGCGTTGCCGCAACGCCCTCCGTCCATCGTCGCTCCTGCCTAGGGGTGCGTGGTAACACATGTAGCTTGCGCGCCGCTCCAGCCGCGGCATAGAGCTGCGCTGAGACCGGGGCGTTCCCCGATGTCTGGAACAGCGCGGCAAGGACCTCGAGGCACTCGATGAGCTCCGTATACATGTCGAAGGCCTGAAACGCCCGAAGGGCGCCTACCAGCCTGATCCTGGCGTCGTCGAGATTGCCCGCCGCAAGTGCCGCGTTGCCCAATTGCAAGAGTGCCGCGGCCTCACCACGCTTGTCACCGCCATCGCGCGCGATTTGCATCGCGCGGCCGAAAGTCGCGCGCGCGCTTTCAAAATCTCCTGCCTGCAGTGCGAACCCGCCGAGCATCAGCTCACACTCACTCTCCAATTCCGGATACTCGAGTTCACGCGTCACTTTCAAGCACTCCTCGAACTGGCTCAATGCGAGCGAGTCTTCACCCACGTATGCGGCGATCTCTCCCAGTTGCATCAGTACGATTGTCTCGTTCACCCGATCGCCAAGTTCTCGAATAATCTCGACGGATGCCTTCGCTGCCACCCGCGCGCCGTCAGGATCGCCGAGATTCAGCTTGACATGTGCCAGCATTGACAGCGTTGCGGCTATTTCGGGTTTCTTGTCGTCGCGCGTACGTATCTCCAGGCATTGTTCGAGCATTTGCTTGGCCTCGGCGTTGTCGCCTTGGCTGTAGGCGAGCGCCGCACCCACGTAAAGCGCATGTCCGTGGATGAAGTCCGACGCTTGCACCGCCGGCTCAGCGAGCGCCGCGCGAATGTGCTTGCGACCCTCGGACGCATAGCCACGGAGAATTCGAAACCACATCAGCGCGACCTCTATCTTTACCGCAATGATCGGGTCGACGCTGCCTTCGAGAGTCAGCTTGATGGCCGCGCGCAAGTTGTCGAGCTCGGCTTCCACACGACGAGTCCATTCCGCCTGTTCGGCACCCTGAGATCCGTGGTTCGCCGCCTTGGCCATCGAGAAATAAAAGTTGCAATGTGCAATGCCCAACGGCACCCGCTCGTCGCGCATGAGCAGCTTTTCGCGCGCGTAGTCGCGGATCGTCTCGAGCATCCGGTAGCGCGCGCCGTCGTCGCCGTCCTCGACGCGCAGCAGCGACTTCTCGACCAGCGACGTGATGATGTCGAGCACGTCCGCTACGTCGAGCGGGTCGGTGCCGCAGATCGCCTCGATCGCCGCGAGATCGAAACCGCCGGCGAACACGGCGAGGCGCGCGAGCAGGATCTGCTCGTTGTCCTCCAGCAGGTCGTACGACCAGTCGATCAACGCGCGCAGCGTCTGCTGTCGCGCCTGCAGCGTGCGGTCGCCGCCGGTCAGGATCTTGTAGCGATCGTTGAGGCGCTTGTTGATGTCCGCGACCGACAGCGAGCGCACGCGCGCTGCGGCGAGCTCGATGCGCGAGCGGGATGCCCTCCAGCCGATACACCAGCTCGGCGACGGCGGGTGCTTCCTTCTCGCGTCAGCGCGAAGCTCGGCTTGTGCAGCTTCGCGCGCTCGACGAACAGCTGCACGGATGTCGACTTCGCCAGTGTCTCGGCATCCGCATTGCGCATCGGCACCGGCAGCGGCTGCACGACGTACGTCTGCTCTCCCGGGACGCGCAAGCGCGATGCGGCTGGTCGCGATGATCCGCACCTCCGGCGCCGACGCGCAGGATCGCGTTGGCGACGTCCGCACACACTTCGATCACCTGCTCGCAGTTGTCGATGATCAGCATCAGCTTGCGCGTCTTCAGGTGCGCGCACAGCGTCTGCAGCAGCGGCCGGCCCGGCTCCTCGCGCACGCCGAGCACCCGCGCCGTCTCACTCGCGACGAGCGCATCGTCGCGGACGGTCTGCAGATCGATGAACCAGACGCCGTCGGGGTACGCGTCCATCATGCTCGTACCGATCTGCAGCGACAGGCGTGTCTTGCCCAGGCCGCCCATGCCGAGCAGCGTCAGCAGGCGCGTGCCGCCCAGCATCTCTTCGATTTCCTCGCGTTCTCGTTCACGACCGATGAACGACGTCAACTGCTGCGGCAGGTTGTTCGGCGTCGCCTCCAGCTCGCGCAGCGCCGGAAAGTTCTGGTAGAGCTTCGGGTGCACGACCTGGAAGACAGCCTCGGAGGTCGCGAGGCCCTTCAGCCGAACGGTGCCAAGGTCCTTGAGCGACACCTCGGGCGGAAGGCGATCGCGCGCCTGTTCGGCGATCGCGGCCGACACGACGATCTGGCCGCCGTGCGCGGCGTTCATGATCCGCGCGGTGCGGTTGATCGTGCTGCCGAAATAGTCGTTGTCGCGCGACTGCACCGGACCGCTATGCAGGCCGCAGCGGACGCGCAGGCCCATCCCGGCGGTCGCGCCAGGGTCGAGGAGCGCGAGCTGAATGTCTACGACTGCCGCAACGCCGTCCACAGGCGTCTCGAAGGCAGCATAGATCCCGTCGCCAGTGGTCTTGACGATGCGCCCTTTGTGCAGCTGCACAAGGTCGCGCAGGAGGGCATCGTGCCGCCCTACCGCCTGCGCCATCTGCTCGGGCTGCTCGTCCCACTTCGAGGTGCTGCCCTCGATATCGGTGAAGAGGAACGTCAGGACAGGGGATTCAGACATGGGGTTGCCGGCCCGCTATCCGGCCGGATACGTACTCTACCTCCGGTGCGGACTCAATGATCATGTCACGGCAACTGAATCTTGCCCCCGCCGCCGAGGCCGCCCGGCGGCAGCCCGGCACCCGCCTGCGGGATGACGAGCGACGACGACGCCTGCCGCCGCATTTCCTGCAGCTCGCGCATCGCGCGCTCGACACCGGACTTTGTGGCCTCGGCGTAGTTCGCGACCGCCTCGGTGAGGTCCTTCGCCTCGATCTCGAAACTGATCGGCAGCGGGCCCATGTTGGTCATCAGCTGCGCCTCGCCCTGGAATACCGTCGGGCGCGCCGCGTCGGGCGCGCCGGCGGGCGTTACCGGCACGAGCACGCGCAGCGTGCCTACCTTGCGGTCGGTGTAGATCTCCTCGCGATAGAGCGACGCGGCGTCCATTGCGGCGTCGGCGTTCCGGAGCGACGGATCGGTGGCCATACATGATTCCTGTAGCTTAGTGGAAAGAGCCTCCTATTTTAAGGGCTTTTTCGGTGCACACCGCCCCGGATCAATCGCGCTAGGGGGCGTCGGGTTACGCATCTCTCACGCTCCGGGGCCGAACGCCTCGATGCACTGGAACCGCAGCACCTCGCCGGCACCGGCCGCATTCGCGTGGCCGAACGTGATGTGGCCCTTGCCGCGCAGGATGAGCTCTTCGCGGCGCAGCAGGATCTCGCGCTCGCCCTCTACGGTCACGTACGTGCCGTTCGAGCTCTGGTCGACGACCACGAACTTGTCGCGACGGCGCTCGATGCGCGCGTGCATCCGCGATGCCATCTTGTCGGTGACGACCACGTCGCTGCCGGGGTCGCGGCCGAGCGTGACGGTCGACTGTCCGTCGGTAACTTCGAACTCGCGCGCACCATGCGCGAGGCGGATCTTCGCCGGTGCGGTCTTCGGCCGCGTCGACAGCGCGGTCAACTCCTCGGCCGATTCCTGCCATACCAGCTCGAAGATGCCCATCTCCTGCGACTTCCCCTTCACCGTCAGCGAGTCGATCTCGCGCAGGCGGGAGCGCAGCCACGGTGACAGCGCGGCTGCGGTTTCCGCCGACGTGATCACCTGTCCTCCCTTGGCCAGCGCAACCATGCGCGCGGCGACGTTCACCGAATCGCCGAACACGTCGCCGTCGGCCTCGATCGCGAGGCCATAGTGATAGCCGACGCGCATTGCAAGCCGCGCGCCTCCGGCGGGCGGCAGCTCAGCGAGCTTGCCCTGTATCTCGGCGGCAGCTTCGGTGCAGTCGTCGGCCGATGGAAACACCGTCATCGCCTCGTCGCCGATCGTCTTGATCAGGCGGCCGCCATGGCCTTCGCTGACGCCTGTCACGAGATCGAGGCACCGGGCGACGGCGACGAGCGCCTGCGCATTGCCCAGCGTTTCGTAGAGTCGGGTGCTGCCGGAGACGTCGGCGAACAGGACCGCCAGCATGCGTTCGGTACGTGTCATCCGTCAGGGAACCTGCGATGGTTCTTCATGCCGAGAGTATAAAAAGCCCCGTTTCGGCGCACATCGGCGGCTGCGGGGAAAATTCCGCCTCATTCACGCGGTCAATTCGGATGGCGAACGGCCTGCGCACCGCCATTATCGTATGCAACCGTGGAGCATTCGACATCAGGCTGCTAGTATCCATGACTTCCCCTTCGCGATGAAGAACCGCGTCGGGAGTTTTCCATGCGCATTGTGTGTATGAGCCTCGCCGTGTGTCTGGCGCTCGCGGCATCGTCCGCCGAGGCGGCGGACGCAGGCGTCGTGACGATCGCCGACGGCAGCGCGCGCGTGCTGCGCGGAAGCGTATGGTACAAGCTCGTCCCCGGAGCGCCGTTCCAGGAGGGCGACGTCATCGACGCCGGCGAGCGCTCGACGGTGCAGGTCGAGCTGGCCGTCGGCGGCACGCTTAACCTGGTCGGGCCGGGTTCGCTGTACGGCGCCGCTCTGCCCGCCGCCGGCGGCAAGGATCCGATCGAGTTCGGGCTCGATCGCGGCTGGCTGAAGTTCGCGGCGACGGCGCCCGGCGCAGGCGCACGGTTGCGCACACCGGCCGCGGCCGTATCGGTCACCGAGGCGATCATCGTTGCGCATTACGACAACCGCCTGTTCGAATTGTTCGTCGAAACCGGCAGCGCGAGGCTGTCCGAGGTCGGCCGCGCGGGCCGCGACGGTCCGCCGCACGACGCCAAGGCCGGCGAATACTGGTCGCGCGACGGCGACAAGCCGTTCACGTCGGAACGCCGCGCGCCGGTGAAGTTCGTCGCGTCGATGCCGCGTGCGTTGATCGACAAGCTCGGCAGCCTCGCACCGAAGTTCAAGGGCAAAAAGCCGCCGCCGCTCGCCGTCGATCGCGAGATCACGCTGGCGGAGGCCGACCCCTGGCTTGCGGGGCCCTACCGGCGCGCCTTCGCCCGGCGCCTGGGCGGCCGGCTCGCCGATCCGACGTTTCGCAAGGCGGTGGAGGCCAATATCGCCGCGTATCCTGATTTCGATCGCGTGCTGCACCCGGAGAAGTATCCCGCCAGCACAACCCCGCCCGTGACGGGCGCCGGGTCTCGCCACGCCCGCCGCGCCCGGCGCCGCGAATGCGCCCGCGGCGGCCACGACGCCAGCCCCCGTTCCTGTGCCCGCAGCGAAAGCCGCCACCACGCCGCCGTCGCCGCCCTCGCCGGGCCCGCCCGCGAAGCCGGGCGCGAAGACCGGCGCGCTGTGGTGGAGCCCTGCGCTTTCCCTTCTCTTCCCGGAGGTCTCGGAGATGCTGCTTTGAAGCTGATCTGGAAATTCAACCTGGTCCTGGCCGGCATCTTCCTCATCGCGTACGCAGCGGCGGCGCTGGTCGCCTATGGCGTGCTGCAGGCCAACGCGCGCGAGGAGGTGCTGCGCACCGGGCGCCTGATGATGGAATCGGCGCAGGCGTCACGCGACTACACGACGGCGCGGATCAAGCCGCTGCTCGAGACGCAGCTCAAGTACGTGTTCCTGCCGGAGACGATACCGGCGTTCGCGGCGACCGAGCAGTTCAACGAGCTGCGCAAGAAGCACGAGGACTTCGGCTACAAGGAGGCGACGCTGAATCCCACCAATCCGCGCGACCGCGCGAGCGACTGGGAGGCGGACATCGTCAACAAGTTCCGGATGTCGGCGACCACGCCCGAGCTCTACGGCGAGCGTGATACGCCCACGGGTCGTTCGCTGTACGTCGCGCGGCCGATCCAGGTCAAGAGCGGCACGTGCCTCGAATGCCACAGCACGGCGGAGGCTGCGCCGCGCACGATGATCGACGTCTACGGCAACTCGAACGGCTTCGGCTGGAAGATGAACGAGATCATCGGCGCGCAGGTCGTGTCGGTGCCGATGGCCGTGCCGATCGCGCGCGCCACGCAGTCGTTCCGCACGTTCATGCTGTCGCTGCTCGGCGTGTTCCTGCTGGTGATCGTGCTCCTCAACGTGATGCTCTACACGATCGTCATCAGCCGCGTCACGCGGCTCGCGAAGATCGCCAATCAGGTGAGCCTCGGCAACATGGACGCCGGCGAGTTCAAGACCAAGAGCAAGGACGAGATCGGCGTGCTCACCGAAGCGATGGCGCGCATGAAGGCGTCGGTGGTGCAGGCGATGAACATGCTGGACGGAAGCAAATAGGGCGACAAAGCGTCAGGCCGAAGCCTGACCGACAGGCAAAGCGATGGCAGATCCCAAGACCCTCGGCAAGTACGAAATCCAGAGTGTCCTCGGCAAGGGGGCGATGGGGGTCGTCTACAAGGCGTTCGACCCGCACATCGAGCGTACCGTTGCAATCAAGACCGTGCGCAAGGACCTCGTCGATCCGGAAGTCGCCGCGCAGTTCATGGCGCGGTTCAAGAACGAGGCGAAGGCCGCGGGGCGCCTGCATCATCCGAACATCGTCGGCATCTATGAATACGGCGAGGACGAGCGAGTCGCGTTCATCGCGATGGAGTACGTCGACGGCACGGGCCTGCGCGAGTACCTGAACCGCAAGGCGCGCTTCGAGCTCGGCCAGCTCGTCGCGATCGCGACGCAACTGCTGCAGGCGCTCGAATTTGCGCACGCGCGCGGCGTCGTCCATCGCGACATCAAGCCGGCGAACCTGATCCTCGCTTCCGGCGGCGTGCTGAAGGTCGCGGACTTCGGCATTGCGCGCATCGACACATCGAGCCTCACGATGACCGGCATGGTGATGGGCACGCCGTCGTACATGTCGCCCGAGCAGTGCCAGGGCCGGGACAGCGATCACCGCACCGATCTTTTTTCCGCCGGCGTCGTGCTTTACGAGCTCTTGACCGGCGAGCGGCCGTTCACCGGGTCGCCTGAGCTCATCGCCTACAAGATCTGCCACGAAGCGCCGAAGCCGGCTTCGCAGGTCACCGCGCTCGCGCTGCCGCCGTCGCTCGACGACGTGCTCGATACCGCGCTCGCCAAGTCGCCCGAGTTGCGCTTCCAGAACGCGCTCGCGTTCCGCAACGCGCTGCAGGTTGCAGCGGGGGTGTCGCCGGGCTCGAGCGCCGGCATCGAGGCCACGGTGATCAACCTCGCGCGGGTCGAGCTCGAGCCGGCGCCGCAACACGCGTCCGAATGGGACGAGACGACGCTGTCGACCGTCGAGCGCCAGCTCGCGCATTACGTCGGCCCGATGGCGAAAGTGCTGGTGCGCAAGGCCGCGACGCAGACGCACGACGTCGCCGAGCTCTATTCGCTGCTTGCCGCGAACATCGACGATCGCGAGGAACGCCAGGCCTTCGTGGCCGCGCGGCCCGGGCACGAGTCAGGGGCGCTTCGCGTCGTGCATACCGGCAGCCATGGCACTGGCGTCCACGGCGCGACGACGCATGGCGCCACGGCCCACGGCACGCAGCCGGCCCCGGACCGGTCGACAACGGGCACGCGCTCCCGCGCGGCGGTGCCGCTCGAGGACGACTTCGTCCAGACGACGACGCAGCGACTCACCGTGTACCTTGGCCCGATTGCGCGCGTGGTTGCGCGCAAGGCGGCGGAAAAGGCGGCGAACCAGGAGGAGTTCGTCCAGCTCGTCGCCGGCCACATCGGCACGCAGGACCGCGCCGCGTTCCTGCGCGAGGTCGGCTACGAACTGGACTAGGCGGCCACCGCCGGCGCGAGCAGCGCCTCGAAGTTCTCCCGCGGCAGCACGCCGTG
Source organism: uncultured beta proteobacterium (assembly GCA_963851465.1). Taxonomy (GTDB): domain Bacteria; phylum Pseudomonadota; class Gammaproteobacteria; order Burkholderiales; family Casimicrobiaceae; genus VBCG01. The sequence goes on along the minus strand of CAWKPJ010000009.1, from coordinate 637,253 downwards.
GAACAGAAACCCCTGCATCTGGTCGCAACCGAGCTGGCGCAGCCGCGCGGCCTGTTCCTCGGTTTCCACGCCTTCGGCGACCACCTTGAAGTCCAGGTTGTGCGCGAGCGTGACGATCGTCGCCACGATCGCGTGCGCGTCGTCGCCACCAGCAAGCGCTGCCACGAACGAGCGATCGATCTTGAGCGTCGACGCCGGGAGCTTCGCCAGGTAGTTGAGCGACGAATAGCCGGTGCCGAAATCGTCGATGGCGATGCCGATGCCCAGCGCGCGCAAGCCGTTCAGCTTCTCGATGGCGTCGGGCAGGTCGGCCATCAGTGCGCTCTCGGTGATCTCGACGTCGATGAGCGCGTCGCCGTCGGCGCGTTCGACCAGCGCGCGCATCTCCTCCAGGAAGCCGTCGCGACGCAGCTGCAGCGCCGAGACGTTGACGGCGATCCGCGGCGGGGCGAGACCCATCGCGCGCCAGCGTGCCAGGTCGTCGACGACGCGCTCGACGACGAACCGACCCGCGTCGACGATGAGCCCCGTCTGCTCGAGCAGCGTGACGAACTGGTGCGGCGCGGTCAGCCCGTTCTCCGGATCGTTCCAGCGCAACAGTGCTTCGGCGCCCGCGAGCGCGCCGGTGCGCGCGTCGACTGTCGGCTGGTAGTGAACGACGAACTGGTCGTCGGCGACGCCGTGGCGCAGGCGGTTCTCGGTGGCAACGAGCCGCGAGAGCCCGGCGTTCATGTCGGGCGAGTAGAACAGCGCCGTTTCTCCGGCCGTCCGCGCCTGGTCGCACGCGGCTTCCGCGTTGCGGAACAGTGTGGCGGCGTCGGCGCCGTCGGCGGGATGCAGCGCGATGCCGGCCTTGGCCGACAAGTGCAGCTGCCGGCCTTCGACCGCGATCGGCGCGCCGAAGGTATGCGCGAGGATGCGATCGATCTCGCGCGCGACGTCCACCGCGTGCGCGAAGCCGTCGACGATGAGGCCGAACCCGTCGCCGCCGATGCGTGCCGGCGGCTCGGTGCCGGGCACGGCGAAGTGCAGCCGCTCGGCGATGACGCGCAGCACCTCGTCGCCGGTGGCGGCGCCGTAGCTGTCGTTGATCGAGCGGAAGCGCTCGACGTCGAGCACCATGACGGCGAGCAGGCCCTGATGCTCGATCGCGCGCTTCGCGATCCGCTCGAGGAACCGCCCGCGATTCGGCAGGCCGGTCAACGGATCGTGCGCAGCGAGGTATTGCGCTTCGTTCGCCTGCCGGATGAGCGCCATGCCGAGCGAGATGTCCGCTGCAAGCTCTTCCAGCAGCTTCACTTCCTCGGCGTCGAAGTGGCCGCGCGTATCGGCGTACAGCACCAGCGCGGCGACGGCCCTGGATTCGACGCGCAGCGGCAGCCCGATGGCCGCACGGTATCCCCGCGCGAGACATTCTTCGCGAACCGCGGCGCTGAGCCCCGCGTTCGCCGCGGTGTCGTTGTCGACGGCGGTGCGGTTGTGCGTGACTGCCGTCGCGGTGACGCCGCGGCCCCCGTGCTCCGCCGAGTCGGGGACGATGTGGAACCGCGACAGGAAGCCGCGCTCCTCGCCCGCGTGCGAGATCGCGAACACCGGATCGGCGGGCGACGCGCCTGGCAGCCCGATCCACGCCATGCGAAAGCCGCCGTGTGCGACGGCGATCCGGCACGCTTCGTCGAACAGCTCGGTACGGTCGCGGATGCGCACGATCGCAGCGTTGATCGCGCGCAGCAACGTGTAGGCGCGCTCGAGGCGCGCGATGCGGCGCTCGAGCACGGCGACGGAGGCGGTGGGCGGTTCCAGCATGATGTGCCTATCGTACGCCTGTGGATCAAGCTTCAAGCCGACGCGATGCAACGGTCGGCTGAAGCCGGCCGCACAAGGCTGCCGGTGCATGTCCTTGTAGGTCAGGCTTCAGCCTGACGCGATGCATGGGGCGGCCAAAGCCGCCCGACATGCTGGCGCCTGCGCCCCTGATTGGGTAGATTGCGGGGGCATCGAGGAGGAGGTCGTCATGCGCGTATCGTCGCTTCGAATCGTCGCCGCGTTCCTTGTCGGGCTGGTCGCGTCGCTCGCGGCCGCTCAGGATTATCCGTCGCGGCCGGTGAAGATCATCGTGCCGTTCGCGGCCGGCGGTCCCGCCGACGTCTACGCGCGTTTCCTCGCGCAGCGACTGCAGGACACGATGGGCCAGCCATTCGTCGTCGAGAACCGGCCCGGCGCCGGCGCGCTCATCGGCACCGAGATGGCGGCGAAGAGTTCGCCGGACGGTTACACGCTGCTGCTGATGTCGAACACGCATACGGTGAACGAGTCGCTGATTCCCAATCGTCCGTATCAGCTGATGCGCGACTTCGTGCCGGTCGCGCCCATCAATTCGTCGGACCTCGTGCTTGTCGTCAATCCTGCGGTGAAGGCCGCGACGCTCGGCGGAGTTCATCGCGCTCGCGAAGGCCGAGCCGGGCAAGCTCAACTATGCGTCGTCGGGACCGGGCACGCCCTACCACATGGCGGGCGAGCTCTTCAAGGCGATGGCGGGCGTGAACATCGTGCATGTGCCATACAAAGAGAGCTCGGCGGCGCGGACCGCGGTGATCGGCGGCCAGGTCGAAATGATGATCGACGCGGTGACGACGATGAATCCACAGGCCGCCGCCGGCAAGGTGCGCGCGCTTGGCACCACCGGCAAGACGCGCTCCGACGTGATGGCGTCGACGCCGACGATTTCCGAGTCCGGCGTGCCGGGCTACGAGGCGACGATCTGGCTCGGCGTGATCGCGCCGAAGGGAACGCCTCCAGCGGTCGTCAATCGCCTGAACGCCGAGATCGGCAAGATCACCGCGCGTCCGGATGTGCGCGCCGAGTGGGCGAAGCAGGGCGCTGTCGCAATGACGATGACGCCCGACGAGTTCGGCAAGTACCTTGCCGACGACATCGTCAAGTGGGAGCGCATCGTCAAAGTGTCGGGTGCCAAGCCCGACCAGTGAGCTGACGGTTGGGCGGTGACGCGCCGCGCGTGCTGCACCTGGTTTGTGCCGGTGCGGCGAAGGGTGTCGTCGAGGCATTGCAGGATGCATTCCGTGCCGAGACCGGCATCGCGATCGAGGCGACGTTCGGCGCAGTGGGCGCGATGCGCGAGCGACTGGATGCCGGCGCGGCGTGCGACGTCGTCGTGCTGACGGCGTCGATGATCGAGGCGATGGCCGCGTCCGGCCAGGTGCATGCCGGGACGGTGGCGGCGCTCGGCCGCGTGCGTACCGGCGTCGCGGTGCGCGACGGCGATCCGCTGCCGGACATTCGCGACGCCGACGCCTTGCGCGCGACTCTGTCCGGCGCGAGCGCCGTCTACATTCCCGATCCCGAGCGCTCCACTGCCGGCCTGCATTTCGTCGAGATCGTGCGCAGGCTCGGAATCGAGGACGAGGTGCGCCGCTGCTGGCGTGCGTTCCCGAACGGCGCAACTGCCATGCGCGCGCTCGCCGATTCGCGCGTGCCCGGCGAGATCGGTTGCACACAGGTGACGGAGATTCGCTATACGCGTGGCGTGACGCTCGTGGGCGTGCTGCCGGCCGAGTTCGAGCTCGCGACCGTCTACTCGGCGGCGGTCATGCGCGACGCGCAGAGCGCCGCTGCGGCGAAGGCGCTGGTCGCGTGGCTCGGCGGACCGAGATCGCAGGCGCTGCGCACCGCCGGCGGCTTCGAGCATGGCTAGCGATCAACTCGCCGCTGTCGTACACGTCGCAAAGAAGGGCGCGGACCTGGTGCTGGGGGACGCGCGATGAGTGTCTTCGCCGATGGCTGCAAGCTCGAGCCCTATTGGTGGGACCACGTGCCGCGCCCGGCGATCGCTGCGGCACCGGTCCCGCCCGCCGTCGACGTCGCGGTCGTCGGCTCAGGCTACACGGGGCTCCACGCCGCGCTGCAGACTGCGCGCGGCGGCCGTCGCACGATCGTCTTCGACGCCGAGGACGCGGGCTGGGGGTGCAGCACGCGCAACGGCGGGCAGATCTCGACCAGCATCAAGCCTTCCTATGAGCTGCTGGCGCGCCGCCACGGCCCGCAGCGCGCGTTCGACATCCTGAAGGAAGGCCACCGTTCGCTCGAATTCATCAACGCATTCGTCGCCGACGAGGCGATCGACTGCGACATGCGCGTCGTGGGCCGCTTTCACGCCGCGCACAACGCCGCGCAGTACGAGGCGCTGGCACAGCGCGTCGCGCACCAGCCGAAGGGCCTCGAGGTCGACGCGCACATGGTGCCGCGCGCCGAGCAGCGCAGCGAGCTCGGAACCGATGCCTACTGGGGCGGCGTCGTCTACGCGCGCCATTGCTCGGTCGACCCGGCACGCTACCACCAGGGTCTGCTCGACCGCGTGCAGGCCGCCGGCGCGCAAGTCGTGCCGCGATGCGCAGTGACGAAGATCGAGCGCAACGGCGATTCGTTTCGCGTGGCGACGGCGCGGGGCACGACGACGGCGCGCGACGTCGTCATCGCAACCAACGGCTACACGAAGGCGGTGACGCCGTGGCTGCGCCGTCGCGTGATTCCGATCGGCAGCTACATGATCGCGACCGAGCCGCTGCCCGCCGACGTGATGGCGCGGCTCATGCCGAAGCGGCGGATCGTCAGCGACACGCGCAAGGTCGTCTATTACTACCGGCCGTCGCCGGACGGACGCCGGATCCTGTTCGGCGGGCGCGTGTCGCACGACGAGACCGACCCGCGCGTAAGCGCGCCGCTGCTCCATCGCGATCTCGTCGCGATCTTCCCGGAGCTCGCGCAAACGCGCGTCACGCACTCATGGTGCGGTTTCGTCGCGTACACGTTCGACGAACTGATGCACGTCGGCCGGCACGACGGCATGTACTACGCGATGGGCTACTGCGGCGCCGGTGTTGGAACGGCGAGCTACTTCGGCATGCGCATCGGCCAGCAGGTGCTGGGGCGTGCCGAAGGACGCACCGCACTCGACGGCCTGGCGTTCCAGACGCGCCCGCTCTATACGGGCACGCCGTGGTTCCTTGCGGCGTTGATCCGCTACTACCGCTGGCGCGACCGGCGGCCGGTTTGAATCGATGACCGTTGCGACTACCTCCATCGGTTCACCGCTGCGCCGTCCGAGAGTTGCGCGCTGGATGATGCGCGCCCTTTCCGCATTGCCCATGCTCGCGGCCGCGGAGCTCTGTGTGGCAGTCGGCGGCCTCGGCGTGAAGCCGCGTGTGCCCGCTATCCTCGTTCGGCGTTCGCAGTTGCGGCGTCCGCGCGCCAGATTCGATAGCGCACCTCAACGCCGTCCGGCACATACACGACGACCGGCAGCCTGCTGTTGTAGCGGATGAGCTGCGGCTCACCGGCAATGGCAACGAAGCGCTCGACCTTGGGCGCCTTGGGATCGACGGCCATCAACGTTCCGGCCATCGGCCCCAACTTGCGCAGGATGTATCGGTCGAAGCCCCATCCCTTGATCGTCTCCTTCTCGAGCTTCCCGCCGAAAAAGTGGCGGTTCTGCCCATCGACGCTGACGGTCTTGCCGACGATGAGCTGGACTCTCGCGGCGTCCTCGTCGTCCAGCTTGGGGAGGTTGATCACGTAGCGATTCATGCCGGCATCGGCCGGGGGAAACGCCTTCATGTTGTCGGCAGCACCCGCCGGGGACGAAGCGAGGACAAGCAATGCGAGCGCGAGGAAAGTCTTCATCGTCCAGGTCGATGTGGAACGGGGGAGGGTCAGTTCTGCAGCACCCACTTCCCGTCCTTGACCTGCACCATCACGCGGGCGCGGGCGTCGAGGCCGAGGTGGTCGGTCTTGCTCATGTTGACGGCGCCGTTGGTGACCGACAGCTCCTTGATGCCCTCGATCGCTTCGCGCAGCGCGCGGCGAAACTCCTTCGTTCCCGGCTGCGCGGTCTTGAGCGCGACGGGAATCGCCGCCTGCAGCTCGAGGCACGCGTCCCACGCGTACGAGCCGAACGCCGCGACGCTGCCGGCGCCGTTCGCCGCTTCGTAGAGCTTGACGTAGTCCTGCGCCGGTTTCTTCGATGGATGATTGTCGGGCAGTTGCGCCGCGACGATGACCGGGGATGCCGGCACGAACGCGCCCTCGATGTCCTTGCCGCCGACGCGCAGGAAGTCGTTGTTGGCGACGCCGTGGTTGAAGTACATCCTGCCCTTGTAGCCCTGCTCGACGAGCGTGCGTGCGGGCAGCGCCGCAGGCGTTCCCGAGGCGCCGATGATGACGGCATCCGGCTTCGCCGCGATGAGCTTCAGCGTCTGCCCCACGACGCTCGTGTCCTTCGGCGCGAAGCGCTCGTTGGCGACGAGCGGCAGGTTCTTCGCCTTCGCCGCCTTCTCGACCTCGACGAAGAACGCCTCACCCAGCGCGTCGTTGAAGCCGACGTAGCCGATGGTCTTCACGCCGCTTTTCGCCATGTGCTCGACGATTGCGCCGGCCATCATCACGTCGGTCTGCGGCGTCTTGAACATCCACGCGCGCTTGGCGTCGACAGGATCGATGATGCGGATCGACGAGGCGAGCGAGATCGTCGGCGTTTCGCCGTCGGCGATCACGTCGAGCATCGCGAGCGTCGCGGGCGTCGTGCTGGTGCCGATGATCGCGTCGACCTGGTTCTCGCCGAGCAGCTTCTTGGTGACCTGGACGGCGGTCGTCGTGTCGGTGGCGTCGTCGAGCACGATGTACTCGACGCTCTTGCCGCCGATCGTCTTCGGGCACATCGCGATGGTGTTCTTTTCCGGAATGCCAAGCGATGCGGCCGGGCCGGTTGCGGAGACGACGACGCCGACCTTGACCTGCGCAAGCGCGACGCCGGCGAACGCGAGCATTGCAACGCCGGCGAGAGTCCTTTTCATGCTTCCTCCTCGAATACGCATTGGAATTATCGGGACGCGGATTCTACCCGACGACCCGCGCCGGCAGGTGCAGGAATCCGCGAAAGCGCGCGCGGCCGCCGCGCGTCGGCTCGCCGTCGAGTGCGTAATCCGGAAACCGCGCGAGAAAGCGGGCGAGCGCGATCCGCGCCTCGAGGCGCGCGAGGTTCATGCCGGCGCACGTATGTATGCCGAAGCCGAACGCGATGTGGCGGTTGGGCTCGCGCGCGAGATCGAGGCGATCGGGGTCCGGGAACTGTGCGGGATCGCGGTTTGCGGCGCCGATGCACATCGTGATCCGCGAATCAGGCGGCAGCGCGACGCCGCCGACGACGACCTCGCGCGTCGTGATCCGGTTGCCGAGCTGATTGGAGCTTTCGAAGCGCAGGAACTCCTCGACGGCGGAGCGCACGAAGTCGTCGTCGCCGCAGTGCGCGGCCAGCGCTGCTTTCTGCTCGGGCCATTCGGTCAGCGCATGCAGCGCGTTGCCGATCAGGTTAGTGGTCGTCTCGTGGCCGGCATTGAGCAGGAAGATGCACTGGTGCAGGAGCTCGGTTTCGGTGAGCCGCTCGCCATCGGCCTCGCCTTCGATCAGCCGCGTCAGAACGTCGGTATTCGGGTCGCCGGGATGCGCGCGGCGATCGTCGACCAGTCCTTTCAGGTACGCGAGCATCTCGGTGACCGCGCGGTTGCCCGCCTCGCTGCGTTCCGGCGTCAGCACCGGCTCCAGCGCGCCTAGGATCGCGAGCGACCACGCGCGGAGCGGCCCGCGCTCGTCGCGCGGCACGCGCAGCAGGTTGCCGATGACCTCGATCGGAATCGACGCCGCGAAATCCTCGATCAGGTCGACACGACCCTTGCGCGCCATCCCGTCGAGCAAACTGTCGACGAGCGCGACCAACCCGGGCTCCATCGCGGCGATGTGCCGCTGCGACAGCGCGCCGAGGATTGCGCGGCGCACGCGCGTGTGCAGCGGCGGATCGTTGAAAACGAGGCTCGTCGTGTGATGCTCCAGCAGGGGCGTCGGTCCGTATTTGGGGCCGAACTCCTTCTTCTTGTCGGAGCTGAACGCCTTCGGATCGCGATAGACCGGCAGGATATCGTCGTAGCGCGTAAGGAACCACGAACCGTCCGGCATGGCCTTGACCGGGGCGTGGTCGCGCAGCGCGCGATACCAGGGGTAGGGATTCGCGTAAAACTCGGGGGTCAGGCGTGCGAGGTCGAAGCGATCCGCCGCCTCGCGCGCGGCAGCGCTTTCAAAGGAAGCAATCACAGGCATAGAATGGGATTGGAGCAACTTCGTTGACCGAGATCAAGCGGCGTTGGAGACTGGAATGATCCAATTCGCTACCCGAAGACACGCTCGCCCCGGCCCGCGCTGCCCCGACATGCTTGCGCTGTCGCAGGTCGATCCATCGTGACAAACGACCCTGCACCCTCCGAAGTCTCGACGCGGCGCGAGGAGCTGCGCAGCTTCCTGTTCTTCACGGTCGTCATGGCGCCGGTGCTTGCGGTGGCCGTCGTCGGCGGCTACGGCTTTCTTGTCTGGATGTACCAACTGATCGCGGGGCCCCCCGGCGCCTGACGCGCAGAACGCGCGCAGCGGTCGCGGCGGCAAGGAGGACGGCATGGCGTTATCACGGCGTGATTTCCTGAAGCGCGGCGCAGCGTCGACCGCCGCGATCGCCCACGTGCCGGTCGTCGCCGCACAGGCGCCCACGGCCGACGGCGCCAGGCTCAAGTGGTCGAAGGCGCCCTGCCGCTTCTGCGGCACCGGCTGCGGCGTCAGTGTCGGCGTGAGGGACGGTCGCGTCGTCGCGACGGAAGCCGACGGCCGCAGCGAGGTCAACCGCGGCATCAACTGCGTCAAGGGCTACTACCTGTCCAAGATCATGTACGGCGCGGACCGTTTGACGACGCCGCTGCTGCGCATGAAGAACGGCAAGTACGACAAGAACGGCGACTTCGCACCGGTGTCGTGGGACCGCGCGTTCGACGAGATGGCCGCGCAATGGAAGCGTGTGCTCAAGGAGAAGGGCCCGACCGCCGTCGGCATGTTCGGCTCCGGTCAGTGGACGGTCTGGGAGGGCTACGCTGCGTCCAAGCTCTTCAAGGCGGGCTTCCGCACCAACAACATCGACCCCAACGCGCGCCATTGCATGGCGAGCGCGGTGGCGGGCTTCATGCGCACGTTCGGCATCGACGAGCCGATGGGCTGCTACGACGACATCGAGAACGCCGACGCCTTCGTGCTGTGGGGCTCCAACATGGCGGAGATGCATCCGGTGCTGTGGACGCGCGTCACCGACCGCCGTCTCTCGGCGCCTGCGACCAAGGTCGCCGTGCTGTCGGTGTTCGAGCACCGCTGTTTCGACCTCGCCGACCTGCCGATCATCTTCACGCCGCAGACCGACCTCGCGATCCTGAACTACATCGCGAACTACATCATCCGCACCAACCGCGTGAACCGCGCGTTCGTCGACAGACACACGGCGTTCAAGATCGGCAACGACGACATCGGCTACGGTCTTCGGCCCGACAATGCGCTGCAGAAGGCGGCGAAGAACGCCGGCGACGTGAACGGCTCGAAACCGATCACCTTCGACGAATACGCGAAGTTCGTCGCGTCCTACGACGCCGATCGCGTGACCAAGCTGACGGGCGTCCCGAAGGCCAAGCTCGACGCGCTCGCGGAGCTCTACGCCGATCCGAAGATCAAGGTGACGTCGTTCTGGACGATGGGCTTCAACCAGCACACGCGCGGCGTGTGGGCGAACCAGCTCTGCTACAACCTGCATCTGCTCACCGGCAAGATCGCGACGCCGGGCAACAGCCCCTTCTCGCTGACGGGCCAGCCGTCGGCCTGCGGCACGGCGCGCGAGGTCGGCACGTTCTCGCATCGGCTGCCGGCGGACATGGTGGTGACCAATCCGGAGCATCGCGCGAAGACCGAAGCGATCTGGCAGCTCCCCGCGGGCACGATCCCCGACAAGCCCGGCTTCCACGCCGTGCTGCAGAACCGGATGCTCAAGGATGGCAAGCTCAACGCGTACTGGGTGCAGGTCAACAACAACATGCAGGCCGCGGCGAACATGGTGGAGGAGGGTTATCCCGGCTACCGCAATCCCGCGAATTTCATCGTCGTGTCCGAGGCCTATCCGACCGTGACGGCGCTCGCCGCGGACCTGGTGCTGCCGACGGCGATGTGGGTCGAGAAGGAGGGCGCCTACGGCAACGCCGAGCGGCGCACGCAGTTCTGGCACCAGATGGTCGATGCGCCGGGCGAATCGCGATCCGATCTCTGGCAGCTCGTCGAGTTCTCCAAGCGCTTCAAGATCGAGGAGGTCTGGCCCGAGGAGCTGATCGCGAAACAGCCCGCGGTACGCGGCAAGACGGTCTACGACGTGCTGTTCAGGAACGGCAAGGTCGACAAGTTTCCCTCGAGCGAGGTCGAGGCCGGCTATGCGAACTTCGAAGCGAAGCACTTCGGCTTCTACCTGCAGAAAGGCCTGTTCGAGGAGTACGCCGAGTTCGGCCGCGGCCATGGCCACGACCTTGCGCCGTTCGACAAGTATCACGAGACGCGCGGCCTGCGCTGGCCGGTGGTGAACGGGCAGGAAACGAAATGGCGCTTCCGTGAAGGCAGCGATCCGTACGTCAAGGCCGGCACGGGCTACGAGTTCTACGGCAATCCAGACAAGCGCGCATACATCTTCGCGCTGCCCTACGAGCCCGCGGCCGAGGCGCCGGACAAGGAATACCCATTCTGGCTGTCAACCGGGCGCGTGCTCGAGCACTGGCATTCGGGCTCGATGACGCGGCGCGTGCCGGAGCTCTACCGCGCGTTCCCCAACGCCGTCGTCTTCATGCATCCGGACGACGCGCGCAAGCTCGGCGTGCGCCGCGGAATGGAGGTGCGCGTGATCTCGCGCCGCGGCGAGATGCGCACGCGCGTCGAGACGCGCGGCCGCGACAAGCCGCCGCCGGGCCTCGTGTTCGTGCCATGGTTCGACGCGAGCCAGCTCATCAACAAGGTCACGCTCGATGCCACCGATCCCATCTCGCTGCAGACCGACTTCAAGAAGTGCGCGGTCAGGATCGTGAAGGTGTGATCATGACGCTCGCCACCGGAATCTGCCGAGTGCTGTTCCTCGCCGCGGTGCTGCCGTTTGCCGCCTCCGCCGGCGCAGCAGGGCTCACCGACGCAATGCGCGGACCGACGCCGCTCGACGCCGAGCCGACGCCGCCCGCGCTCGGCAACGCCGAGAACAAGGACGTGCGCCGCAATCGCGCGTTCGCGATGCAGCCGCCGACGATCCCGCACAAGATCGACGGCTACCAGCTCGACCGCAGCGCCAACCGCTGCCTGTCGTGCCACTCGCGCACGAGGATCGAGGAGACCCGCGCGATCCCGATCCCGGCGACGCACTACATGGACCGCGACGGCACGATGCTGGGCGAAGTGTCGACGCGGCGCTACTTCTGCACGCAGTGCCACGTGACGCAGGACGAGGTGAAGCCGCTCGTCGAGAACCGCTACCAGGACTTCGACACGGTGCGGGCGAACGAGAAAGCCAAAGGCGGCAAGGCAGCCGCGGCGAAAAAGTAGGCTGCGATGTTTGGCCGCCTGAAAGCGCTGCTGGTTCGTTATTGGCAGGTGATGAACCGGCCGAGCCGGTATTTCAGCCTCGGCTTCCTCACCGTGGGCGGATTCATCGCCGGCATCGTCTTCTGGGGCGGCTTCAATGTTGCGCTCGAGCTCACCAATACCGAGACGTTTTGCATCGGCTGTCACGAGATGCGCGACAACGTCTACCAAGAGCTGAAGACGACCATCCACTACACGAACCGCAGCGGCGTGCGCGCCAAGTGCCCCGACTGCCACGTCCCGCACAATTGGACCGACAAGATCGCACGCAAGATGCAGGCGTCGAAGGAGGTCTGGGGCAAGATCTTCGGCACGATCAACACGCGCGAGAAGTTCGAGTCCCTCCGGCTGGAGCTCGCCAGGCACGAGTGGGCGCGGCTCAAGGCCAACGACTCGCTCGAATGCCGCAACTGCCACGGCTTCGATTTCATGGACTTCACCCGCCAGAGCCCGCGCGCCGCGCAGCAGCACTCGACTTATCTCGCCAACGGCGAGCGGACGTGCATCGACTGCCACAAGGGCATCTCGCACAAGCTGCCCGCGATGGCGGAGAAGTAGCCTGTTCAGCGCGCAGGCACTGCCGTCAGCGCGCGCCGGATCTCGCGCAGCTTCGCTTTGGCTGCGCGCTCGCCTTCCGGCCCAAGACGGAGCAATGCCTTCTGGCCGGCCGACCGCGCCTCGAGGTCGGGATTCGCGTACTCGTAGAGCACGCGCGGCTGCAGCACCGTAACCGGCGACTGCACTTCGGGCGCGGCGAGCAGGTGGTCGATGACGTCGACCAGTCGATCGTTGAAATATCCGTTCGGATAGCCGAGATCGCGGTACGCCTGCTGGAACGCCGGATAGTTGCGGACGTAGAGCGCGACGAGCGGCGCCGTGTCGAGCGCCTGCAGCGTCTTCAGGTAAGGCGCATAGCGCGTGGCGTTGGCGCCGCTGATCGACATTCGGCCGTCGTCGGTGTCGACCGCGAACGCGCCCTCCGCCGGGCGGACGGACATGACTTTCGACGCGACCGACGTCCGCGGCAAATTATCGATCGTGGCGACGAAGCGGTGCACGACGTCGTCGGTGAAAAGCAGGCGGTCGATGCCGGCCGCGCCGGAGATCGCCATCAATCCGGCCAGCAGCGAGGCATCGCCGGCCGGGGCCTCCGCGGTCGCAGCGGGCGCATTGCCCGCCGCACCCGCAGCGTCGATCGGATAGCGAATGGCAGGCGGCGCGTCGACCGGCGAGACCGGCGTCGCTGCCGGCACGGGCTGCGCGACGGACGCAGGCGGCGGCGGTGGCGCCGACCGCATCCACCATGCGAAGAACGCGGCGGCGAGCGCGACAAGTCCGAAGACCAGGAAATAGGGGACGCGGGAGTGCGCGCGCGGTCTGGCCGCCATGCGTTCGGTATCGATTTCGCCATCGGCCAGCGGAAGCGAAGCAAGCGCCGGTTCCTGTCGCGTGGCGGTCTGCATGAGGTCGGACATGGACATCCTCCGTTCGCGAAGCGGGCCTGGCGTCGCGGCGATGCGCGCGCGCCGGTGCACGACCTGCGTTTCGACCACGAAGGGCGCCGGGAGTTGCGTTGGCTCCTGCTTTGCTGCCGCGCTTGTGCCGCGCGTCAGGCCGCGACCGGCGCGCTCGCGCGTGCGAACAACCAGCGGCCCAGGCGGCTCATGGGCCTGCGCAGCGCACGCTCGGCGACGAGCGCGCGTGCGAGCCGGTCGCGCTGCGCGCGCAGTGCCGCCTCGATCAGCGTCAGGTGGATGAGATCGCACTGGGCGACGCTGCCGCCGCAGCGGTCCGCCCGCGCGCGAACCTCGTCGATCCGGTCGACGGCTTCGCTGTAGCGGCCCCGCGCGAATGCGATGAGCGCCGAGCTGAACGCCGAGGCAAAATCGAGATCCTCGCCGCGATTGGCCCGCAGCGTCGCGACATCATCGAAAAGCAGAGCCGCGGCACGCCGCGCGCGGATGATCCTGCGCGCGCCGGCCTGCGCCATCACCGCGTGGACGACGTTGAACGCCCTTGCGCCGCGAAGCCGCTGCCGGGCCCAGCTCCGCGCGAGCACGCGCCACCGGCCGTGAGCGGCGACACCGCGGAGCTCGAGGCGCCACAGCAACGCCGAGGCGTCGACGAGCGTCGCCGGCGACAGGCCATCGCGCGGCGCCAGCGCGTCGTCGTAGATCGCGAGCGCACGATCGGTCTCACCCTGGTCGACGTGGAACACCGCGAGATGCCACAAGATATGGGACGCGAATCCCGGGTGAGTCGCCCATACACCCCGGGTCCGCTGGAGGAGCGCGATGCCGTCCGCGGCGCGGCCCCGCATCTCGCAGACGTGCGCAAGGGTGTGAATCGCGCTGGCGCATCGCGGTTCGTGGTCAAGCGCGCGATGCGCGGCAGCCTCCGCCGCGTCGTAGTCGCCGTTCTCTTCGAGACCGAATGCGTGCAGCGCGACGACGTGACCGTACCCGGGAACCTCGGCGCTCCAATGCGGGAGCGCGCGAGCGACGCGGTCGCGCAGCATGCTTCGGCTGCCGATACGAAAATCCAGCGCCAGCGCGGCGCGCAGTGCAAGGAGGTCGCGCGGGTAGTCGTCGACCAGGGCGCCGTAGAGGACGAGCGCGCGCGCTGCGTCGCCGTCGATCCACGCTTGCGCCGCGGCCGCATGGTGGCGCTCGCGCTCGGTGGCGGCGTCGCTCTGCCCGATCGCCGCTACTGCCCTGACAACGGCAATCGTGTCCGTGCGATCGTCGTCGATGACGCACGCGGCGGCACGCAGCGCGTGCCCCATCGCGAAGGCGGGCGCACCAACGAGCGCGGCTTCGATCGGCAGCAGCGCGTCGCCCTCGCCGCCGACAAGACGCGCGAGCGACGATTCATAGGCGCCAAGGGCGCCGGGCGTGGCGCCCGACACCTCTACGCCGCGGGCATCGACATGAGGCATGGCTTGGAAAGGGCTCGACTCGATGCCGCCAGCGTACGCGCCGCTGGCCTGCCCGCCCATGACCGGGACGCCGGGGAGACTATCCGATCGTCCGCTTCGCGCGGTCGAGACACCGCGTCAGCGGTGCGCCATTCTTTCGCCGTGCTCGCGGGTGGTGTGGAAGCCGACCTTCGGCCAGCGTTCCATCGCGGCCTGCAGGTTGTACTTCGACTGCGCCAGATAGACCGGGTTGTCGTCGACGTCGGTGGCGAGCGACGCGGCGCGCTCCTGCTCGAAGCTGCGGCGGGTGGCGTCGTCGGGGAAGGTGAGCCAGCGCGCGGTCGCGATGCCGGCCTGGTCGTAGATCGCGTCGACCTTGTATTCGCTCGCCAACCGATGCGCGACGACCTCGAACTGGAGCTGCCCGACGGCGCCCAGCAGCAGCGTCTTGCCGACAGCCGCCTCGAACACCTGGATCGCGCCTTCCTCGCCGAGCTCCTGCAGGCCTTTCTGCAGCTGCTTCGCCTTGAACGGGTCGCGCGGGCGCGCGATCGTGAAGAGCTCCGGCGCAAAATACGGAATGCCTTTGTACGACAGCGCCTCGCCTTCGGTCAGCGTGTCGCCGATCTGGAGCTGGCCGTGGTTGTGGATGCCGACGATGTCGCCGGCGACCGCATCCTCGCTCGACACGCGCTCGTTGGCCATGAACGTGAGCGCATTCGCGATCTTCATCTCGCGCTCGTTGCGCACGTGCCGGACCTTCATGCCGGGCGTGTAGCGGCCGGAGCACACGCGGAAGAACGCGATGCGGTCGCGATGCTTCGGGTCCATGTTCGCCTGGATCTTGAACACGAAGCCGGTGAACGCCGGCTCCGCCGGGTGCACGAGCCGCATGCCCCCGTCGCGCGGCTGCGGCGGCGGCGCCCAATCGATCAGCGCCTGCAGTATTTCCTGCACGCCGAAGTTGTTGATCCCCGAGCCGAAGAACACCGGCGACTGACGGCCAGCCAGGAACGCCTCGAGATCGAACGGATGGCTCGCGTCGCGCAAGCAGCTCGACGTCGTGGCGCCAGCGCCGGCATCTCGTCGGGGAACAGGTCGCGCAAGCGCGGATTGTCGAGGCCCTCGATGATCTCCTGAGTCGGCGATGCGCTCCTCGCCGGGCGTGAAGCGCATCAGCTTTTCATTCAGCAGATGAAACACGCCGCGGAAGCGCTTGCCCATGCCGATGGGCCACGTGATCGGCGCGCAGTTGATCGACAGCACGGACTCGATCTCCTCGAGCAGCGCCAGCGGCTCGCGCACCTCGCGGTCCATCTTGTTGACGAATGTGATGATCGGCGTGTTGCGCAGCCGGCAGACTTCGAGCAGCTTGATCGTCTGCGCCTCGACGCCTTTCGCGGCGTCGATGACCATCACCGCGGCGTCGACGGCGGTCAGCACGCGGTAGGTGTCCTCGGAGAAGTCCTGGTGGCCGGGCGTATCCAGCAGGTTGATCGTGTGGCCGCCGTACTCGAACTGCATCACCGAGCTCGTGACCGAGATGCCGCGCTGCTTCTCGACTTCCATCCAGTCGGACGTCGCGTGGCGCGAGCTCTTGCGCGCCTTGACCGTGCCCGCCATCTGGATCGCGCCGCCGTAGAGCAGCAGCTTCTCGGTGAGCGTCGTCTTGCCCGCGTCCGGGTGCGAGATGATCGCGAACGTGCGGCGCTTCGCAACGTCGCGGACGAGATCGGCAGGAAAGGTTTCGGCGTTCATGGGCAAGCAAATCGCCGCCGGCCGAGATCGGCGGGCGGCGACGAGCCGAATTATACCGTTCCCGTCGTCGCGGTCAGATGGGCGGTCAGCTGCGCGAGCGGTGCCTCCATGAGGGCTTCAGTGTTGAGGCGCCCTCACGGAGGCCCCGCCCGCGCAGCTGACGGGGCTCGGCGCTACGCCCAGGCCGAGAGGTCCGGTCGCTCGCGATGCCACGGCGTCGTCTGCTGCACTGCGCGGCCGATGCGCAGGAGCTTCGCATCGGCGAACGCCGCGCCGATCAGCTGCACGCCGAACGGAAGCCCTTCGCTGCCGAGGCCGGCGGGGAGCGAGAGCGCGCACGCGCCGAGATAATTCGCTGCGCGGGTGAACGTCGCGAGCGGCGTCGTGCCTTCGTCCACGTCGACGAGGGGCGTCGCCGCAATCGGCAACGTCGGCGTCAGAAGCGCATCGCGATCGCGCATCCATGTCGCGAACGCCGCGGCGGCGCGCTGGCGCGCAGCGAGCTCGTCGATGTAGTCCGCGGCGGCGATCGTCTTGCCGCTCACCATCCGCTTGCGCACCCAGGGATCGATCGGCAGCGCCGGATCCTCGATATACGCGCGATGCACCGCCCAGGCCTCCGCCGCGATGATGCGCCCGTTTCTCACCATCACGTCGTCGAAGTCGAGCGGCACGCGGGCCTCCTCGACGCGTGCGCCGAGATCGCGACAGCACGTCGATCATCGATTGCCGCGTCGCGAGCGCGTCGGCGCAGACGATCGCGGGAAACTGATCGACGGGCAGCACGGTGATGCGCATGCCGCGCACGCCGCCGGCGTCCGCGAGCGCGGCGGCGAGATCGAACCGTCGGCGCGGCAAGCGTGGCCGGGTCGCGCGGATCGGGCCCTGCCATCGCCGCAGTCAGCAGCGCAGCGTCTTCCGCGGTGTGCGCGAGCGGCCCGATGGTGTCGAGCGTGCCCGACAACGGCACCGCACCGTACAGGCTCACGAGCCCGTAAGTCGTCTTGAGGCCCGTGAGGCCGCAGAGCCCGGCGGGAATGCGCACGGAGCCGCCGGTATCCGATCCGATGGCGGCCGGCGCAAGGCCGGCGGCGGTGGCGACCGCGGAGCCGCTGCTCGATCCGCCGGCGACGCGATGGACGGTCGTGTCCCACGGATTCCACGGCGCGCCCATCGGCTCGTTGCGGCCCCAGCCGCCGAACGCGAACTCGACGAGGTGCGTCTTGCCGAGGGGGATCATGCCCGCCGCGATCAGGCGCTCGACGGATGTCGCGGTGTGATCGGAGATGCGGCCGCGCCAGTTTTTCGAGCCCGCCGTGGTCTGTCGTCCCGCGAGGTGCAGCAGGTCCTTGAGCGCGATGGGAAGGCCATGGAGCGGACCGCGAGGCCACTTCGCGCGGCGTTCGCGATCGGCAGCGTCGGCGCTCGCGAGCGCGTCGTCGCGATAAACGTCGATGAACGCGTGCAGGCGACCGTCGAGGGCGGCGATCCGCGCAAGGCACGCGTCGACGATTTCGCGCGATGAAGTTTCGCCCGTGGCGAGCTCGCGCGCAAGATCGGCGAGCGAATGAAACGGAAGATCGTTTTCCATCGCCGGAGGTTAGCAAAAAATGGCGCCGCGGAGGCGGCGCCGGGCACGCGGGTCGACGCGAGCGGGAGCGGCGCCCTCGGTCGCGCGCCGCGTCGCTCCCTTCGCATCAGCTGCCGAGATGCACCTTATACTGCGCGCCCGTCGACAGGCTGCACGAGCCCGTACCCTGGAACGGCGTCGTCATCCGGTACGTGCAGTTCATGTACGTGCCGCGATCGCCGTAGGCGTTGGCGACGCCGGCGCGGTCGTCCCCTGGGGTGCGTGTCGCCTCGCCGACGAGAACCTCTCCGCGATACTCGAGTTGAAAGCGTCCCTTGCCGGTCATCATGTTGGTGACCGTGCCGGAAAGCATGCCGATGCGCGTTGCGGCGTCGTTCGACGGATAGAGCCGCGCCTGCAGCGCGCTCGGCGCCGCCGGCATCGCCAGCGCCGGCTGCGGCGATGGCCCGCTGGTGACCGGTCCGGGAGCGACGATCGCGGCTGGAACGTTGAGGGGATACGCCGGGTAGACCGGCGTCCCGTCCGGGGCGATCGGCACGACGTAGCATCCGGAGAGCGCGAATGCCGCAAACGCGCCGGCGCCGACGATACGCTTGGAGATACCCATGGAGTGGGCCTCTGGTCAATGCGGGCACATGCCCGCGGCGTGACGATCGGCGTCGCGCCCGGTCGCGGTAAAGGGGTGCGTGCAAAGTCGCGTGCTGCGCTACTGCGGGGTCCCGGCGACGCTACTTCCCGCGGTGTCGCGCGGACTGTCGCGGAAGCAGAGCCGGAAATATCACACCCGGCAGGGAACCACTTCGGGCCGGAGTGGCCAAAAAGCAGGCTCCCCCGCGCCCGGCGTCACACCTGTGCACGTTGCGGCCTGCCACAGCGTTACTCTCCTCTCCCTTACACCCGACTCGTTCACCGCCCGTCATGACCCGAATCCCCCGGCCGCGCGCCGGACTTGTCCGCCTTGCGCTCGCCGCGGGCCTCCTGGTCGCGCTCGCCGCGGGGTGCGCCCACTTCGGCTACAACGAGCGGCAGCTCACGTTCCGGCCTTCCAAGGACGTCGCCGTCTGGTTTGCGGGCATTCCCGCCGGGGCGCAGGAAGTGTTCGTCCCGGTCGGCCATTCGAGCGATGGCGACGCAACGGCGCAGAAGATGCACGCATGGTGGTGGCCGGCCGCGGACAAGGGAGCGCCCGCGGTGCTGTATTTGCACGGCGCGCGCTGGAACCTCACCGGACAGACGCGGCGCATCGAGCAACTCCATCGCTTCGGCTTCTCGGTGTTCGCGATCGATTACCGCGGCTTCGGCAAGAGCGACGGGGATCTTCCGTCCGAGGATTCCGTCTACGAGGACGCACAAGCCGCGTGGCGCTGGCTGGGCGAGCGCCAGCCGGACGCGTCGCGCCGCTTCATCTACGGTCACTCGCTGGGCGGTGCGGTGGCGATCGACCTCGCGGCACGCCTGTCCGGGGATGGCGCAGAAGTCGGCGGCCTCGTCGCCGAGTCGACGTTCACCACGCTCGCCGACGTCGCCGCGGCGCTCACGTCGGATTGGCTGCCGACCAAGCTGATCCTGTCGCAGAAGTTCGATTCCGTCGACAAGATCGCGCGCGTGACGATGCCCGTCATCATCGCGCACGGCGCGAGCGACCGGATGGTGCCGTCGCGCTTCTCGGAGGCCCTGTACAAGGCGGCGCCGGCGCCGAAGAAACTTTTGCTGGTCGACGGTGCGGGACACAACAACACGATGATCGTCGGCGAGCAGGAGTATCGGCAGGCCTTGGCCGAGCTGTTCAGCTTGCCGGAAGTGGCTGCTGTGCAACGCGCCGCGTCCGTTCGCAACACGCGCGTCGCGAACTGAGCCGGCGCCGAGACGAGGGCCGCGCAACGCGGCCCTCGCTGCTTCTGGCGGAGGCACGGAGGCGACCCAGGAAACGGCCGTTGACCGCCGCTGCTCCGAACGTGGGCAGAGAACTTGCTTAGGTCCCTGCGTCGACCTCTGGGCAAGCCCTCAGAACAGTGCGAACGGCAGACGCAAGCGGGCATCGCGCGATATCCGATCCGGCCAACCCGTTGATTGGATACGCAGCCGCGTGCGCCGCGAGGCGCCGTGTTCACCACAAATTGATGCACACCGGAGCGCCGCGCGCCGCATCGCGCTGCGCCGCGCATCGTGCATTCGGAGCGTTCGCATGACGTTCCATCGGCTGCAGACGCGCATCCTTGCGCTGTTCGTGGTGCTGATGGCCGTCGTGCAGCTCGGCAGCTTTCTCCTGATCAACACGGTCGGCGTCTCCGCCGCGCGCAAGACGATCGGCGCGGAGCTCGCTCGCGGCGAGCGCGTGTTCGCGCGGCTGCGCGAGCAGGACAGCGAGCGCCTCGTGCAGAGCGCGCGGCTGCTCTCCGCCGACTACGCATTCCGCGAGGCCGTCGCCACCGGCGGCGGCGACAAGATCACGGCGATGATGTGGAGCCACGGGATGCGCGTGGATGCCGACATCATGATGCTGGTCGGGCTCGATGGTCGCGTCGTCGCGGATATCGACGGCGACCACCGCGGCAAGGCGTTTCCGTATCCGCAGATATTCGCGGAAGCCGTCAGGGCGCAGCGTGCGAGCGCGGTCACCGTAGTGCGCGGGCGCCTGCACGAGATCGTCATCGTTCCGGTTCTGGCGCCGGTGCCGGTCGCGTGGGTAGCGATCGGCTTCAACATCGACGACGCGGTCGTCAAGGATCTGGGCCGGCTGACCGGGCTCGACGTTTCGTTCGCGAGCCGTAACGGCGACGACGATTGGCGCCTGCAGGCCAGCACGTTGGCACTGCCCGAGCGGCAGTCGCTGATGCTCGACTTCGCCGCGAATCGCTTCGCCGTCGTCGACGACGAAGGCAACGCCGAATCGAGCGGCGGGTCGTTGACGCGCGTGCTGCCGGTGTCGGCGGCGAGCGCGCATCGCGTCGTCGCGCTGCTGCAGCAGCCGATCGACGCTGCGCTGGAGCCGTTTCGCCACCTGCAGCGGCAACTGCTGTTCGTGTCGCTCGTCGCGGTCGTCGTGTCGATCCTCGCGAGCCTGCTGATCGCGCGCGGCATCGCGCGGCCGGTGGGCGAGCTCGCGAACGTCGCGCGGCGGATCGCCGGCGGCGACTACTCGACGCGGCCCGCCGTGTCGCGCAACGACGAGATCGGCGATCTCGCCAAGGCCTTTCGCACGATGCAGAACGGCATCGCGTCGCGCGAGACGCGGATCATGGAGCTCGCCTACCGCGACACGCTGACCGGGCTGCCCAACCGCGCGAAGTTCAACGACCGCCTCGAGTCGGCGCTCGCGACCGCCGCGGCGCAGAGCGCGCCGGTCGGCGTGCTGCTGATGGATCTCGACCACTTCAAGTACGTGAACGACACGCTCGGCCATTCCGATCGGCGACCTGCTGCTGCGCGAGGTCGCCGCACGGCTGCGCGCGGTCGTCACGGCCGACAGCGCCATCGTCGCGCGGCTGGGCGGCGACGAGTTCGCCATGCTGCTGCCAGGCAGCAACGCGGGCGACGCGCGCCACGTCGCGCGCGCGATCCTGCTGGCACTCGAAGTGCCGATGAACTTCGAGGGCCACGATCGTCGACGTGCGCGCGAGCATCGGCGTCGCGTCGTTCCCGGACCACGGGCTCGAGCGCTCGACGCTGATGCGCCGCGCCGACGTCGCGATGTACGCGGCGAAGCGCAACAACGTCGGCTCGCTGATCTGGCACGAGCGCTACGAGCAGCACAGCCACGAGCGGCTGTCGCTGATGAGCGACCTGCGCAAGGCGGTCGACAACGACGAGCTCCTCGCTGATGTACCAGCCGAAGGTGTCGCTGTCGAACGAACGGCGAGCACTACGTCGAGGCGCTCGTGCGCTGGCAGCATCCGATCGCGCGGCATGGTGCCGCCGATGGAGTTCATTCCGTTCGCCGAGCAGACGGGCTACATCCGCGCGATCACGCAGTGGGTCGTCGCGCGCGCGATCGCGCAGTGCGCGGCATGGCGCCGCGCCGGCCTCGCGATGAACGTCTCGATCAACATCTCGGCGCGCGACCTGATGGACGCCGAGCTGCCGGTGCGCTTCGCGTCGATGCTGGAACAGCACGACTGCGCGGCGCAGTGGATCGCGCTCGAGATCACCGAGAGCGCGATCCTGGACGACCCGGGCCATGCGATCGAGAATCTCCAGCGCCTGCACTCGCTCGGCTGCCGCTCGCCGATCGACGACTACGGCACCGGCTATTCGTCGCTCGCCTATCTGCGCCGGCTGCCGTTGAACGAGCTCAAGATCGACAAGTCGTTCGTGCAGCGGATGGCGCGCGACGCGAGCGATGCGGTGATCGTCCGCTCGACGATCGATCTCGCGCACAACATGGGGCTCGACGTCGTTGCCGAAGGCGTCGAGGACGAGGCCACGCTCGAGCGCCTGCGCGCGCTGGGCTGCGACATGGTGCAGGGCTTCTTCCTCAGCCGCCCGCTTCCCGCCGGCGACGTCGCCGGGTGGCTGCGCAACTCCGCGCGGGCGCGCCTCGCACCGGAGACAACCGAGCTGCGTCGCGTCGTGTAGATCATTCGAGTGGGACTTGGCGGGGCGGTGTCGACATGGACCGTCGGGTAAACTTTGCGCCATGCCTAGCGTCGCGGCCAACGGGATCACGATTCACTACGATGTCCAGGGCAGCGGCGAACCGCTGGTGCTGATCCCGTTCCTCGGCGCCGACAACTCCTGCTACGCATTCCAGGTCGCCGATTACGCGAAGCGCTTCACGTGCTGTTCCGTCGATCTCCGTGGCGCGGGCGGCACCGACAACCGGACGACCCTCGAGTTCCTGTCGCGGCACGGCTGATCCATTGTCGCCCTATCCGCATCTGCTGGCGCCGCTCGATCTCGGCTTCACGACGCTGCCCAACCGCGTGCTGATGGGCTCGATGCACACGGGGCTCGAGGAAGCGCCCAACGGCTACGAGAAGCAGGCCGCGTTCTACGCGGAGCGCGCGAAGGGTGGCGTCGGCCTGATCGTCACGGGCGGCGTGGCGCCCAACTTCTTCGGCCGACTCGAGCCGCGCGCCTCACAGCTCTCGTGGGGCTGGCAGGTTGCGCGCCATCGCATCGTGACCGACGCCGTGCACGCGGCGGGCGGCCGCATCGCGATGCAGATCCTGCACGCGGGCCGCTACGCGTATCACCCGCTCTCGGTGGCGCCGTCCGGCACGCGCTCGCCGATCACGCCGTTCCGGGCGCGTGCCCTCACCGGGTGGGGCGTGCGGCGCACGATCGCCGCGTACGTCCGTTGCGCGGAGCTTGCACGGCGCGGCGGCTACGACGGCGTCGAGATCATGGGCTCCGAGGGCTACCTGATCAACCAGTTCATCGCGCCATACACGAACCATCGCGACGACGAATGGGGTGGCGCGTTCGAGAATCGTATCCGCTTCGCCGTCGAGATCGTCCGGCGCACGCGGGAGGCGCTCGGCCGCGACTTCATCATCATCTATCGCTTGTCGATGCTCGACCTGGTCGACGGCGGCAGCACGTGGGACGAGGTGGTGGCGCTGGCGAAGGCCGTCGAGGCGGCCGGCGCGACGCTGATCAACACCGGCGTCGGCTGGCACGAAGCGCGAATCCCCACGATCGCGACGATGGTGCCGCGCGCGGCCTTTGCCTGGGTGACGCGAAGGATGAAAGGCGAGGTGACGATTCCGCTGATCACGACCAACCGGATCAACGATCCCGCGGTGGCCGAGGCCGTGATCGCGCGCGGCGACGCCGACATGGTGTCGATGGCGCGACCCTTCCTCGCCGATCCGGCGTTCGTCGCCAAGGCGGCGGCGGGCCGCGCGGACGAGATCAACACCTGCATCGGCTGCAACCAGGCGTGCCTCGATCACATCTTCGAGCGCCAGATCGCGACGTGCCTCGTGAATCCGTACGCGTGCCGCGAGACGGAGCTGAAGCTCGTGCCCGCAACGACGAAACGCAAGGTCGCCGTCGTCGGCGCCGGCCCCGCGGGGCTCGCCGCGGCGACGACCGCGGCGGAGTGCGGACACACGGTGACGCTGTTCGAGGCCGCCGCGGAAATCGGCGGCCAGTTCAACCTCGCGCGCCGCATTCCCGGCAAGGAAGAGTTCGCCGAGACGCTGCGCTACTTCCGCACGCGATTGACGATACTCGGCGTCGATGTCCGGTTGAATCAGCCTGGCGACGGCCGCCGACCTCGCAGGCTTTGACCGCGTCATCCTGGCGACCGGCATCGTGCCGCGCGTGCCGCCGATCGACGGTATCGCGAATCCCAAGGTCGCGAGCTACGTCGACGTGGTGCGCGGTGCACGCAAGGTCGGCGCCACGGCCGCGATCGTCGGCGCGGGCGGCATCGGCTTCGACGTCGCCGAGTTTCTCTCCGCCGGCGACGCCGCGGATGGACACGCGAGCGATGGACGCGCCGACGATCCCGCGGTCGTGGCATTTCGCGCCGAATGGGGCATCGACGCCACCTATGCGATGCGCGGCGGACTCATGCCCGCGCTCGACGACGCGCCGTCGCGCACGCTCTGGCTGTTGCAGCGCAAGGAGACGAAGGTCGGCGCCGGACTCGCGAAAACCACTGGATGGATCCGGCGCACGCTGCTGAAAAGGCGCGGCGTGACAATGCTGGCGGGCGTAGCGTACGATCGGGTCGACGATGACGGGCTTCACATCACGGTCGACGGGTCTCCGCAGGTGCTCGACGTCGACACCGTAGTGATCTGCGCGGGGCAGGAACCACGCCGCGATCTCGTTCCGGCGCTCGCCCAGGCGGGCATCGAAGCGACGTTGATCGGCGGCGCCGACGTGGCGGCCGAGCTGGATGCGAAGCGTGCGATCGACCAGGGCACGCGCGTCGCATTGTCGCTATGAAATGGACGTGAACGATTCAACGGACCGGGAGACGGCATGGCGGCACAGCGGAACAAGGGCGACACGGATGGCGCACAGAAGAACGACGAAGCATCGCGCGCGCCGAAACAGGCGTCGCGGCGCAAGCTGATGGGCGCGGGCGCGAGTCTCGCGATCGGCGGCTTCCTGCCAGCAGGTTTCGCCGGTGCCGCGGCCGCGCCTGCGGACGCGCCGAAGCCCAACGCGGTCGCGCCTGCCGCCGTGCTGAAGCGGCTGCAGGAAGGGAACGCGCGCTACGCCGCCAACAAGCCGAACGAGAGGGACTTCAGCGCCGAACGTGCCGCGCGCGCGACCGCGCAGTATCCGGTGGCCGCCATCCTGAGTTGCGCCGACTCGCGCGTCGTGCCGGACCTTGTCTTCGACCAGGAGCCCGGCGACCTCTTCGTCTGCCGCGTCGCCGGCAACATCGTCACCACGGACCTGCTCGCGAGCATCGAATACGGCGTCGAGTTCCTGGGCGCCGTGCTCATCGTGGTGATGGGCCACTCGTCGTGCGGCGCGATCGACGCCGCGATCAAGGTGGTGAAGAAGGACGCCAAGCTGCCCGGCCATCTGCCCGACCTGATGCGATCGATCAAGCCGGCGGTGATGCTCGCGGAAAAGAAGTCGTCGGGCACGCTGCTGGACAACGCGATCGTCGAGAACGTGCGGCGCCAGGTCGCCGCACTGAAGCGCGCCACCCCGATCATCGCCCGCGACTATGCGTCCAAGAAGATCGACATCGTCGGTGGGGTCTACGACATCGCCACCGGCAAGGTGACGCTGATCTGACTGGTGGGGCGGGCTCCAGCCTGACTCGACGCATCGCGGCCGGCTGAAGCCGGCCCAACAAGGGCTATCTTGTCGGCGGCCCCATCACCCAGTTCGGGAACGCCGTCGCAATGCCAGGGACCAGGCAGATCAGCACGACGGCGACAACCATCAGCGCGACGAAGGGCAGCACGCCCCAGATCACGTCCGCCAGCGGTATGTCGGGCGCGATGTTCTTGATGACGAAGATGTTGAGCCCCACGGGCGGATGAATCAGCCCCATCTCCATCACGATCGTCATCAGCACGCCGAACCAGATGAGGTCGAAGCCCGCGGCCTTGAGCGGCGGCAGGATGATCGGCGCGGTCATCAGGATGATGGACACCGGCGGCAGGCGATGCATCGGAGCGCGGCCGGTAGGGGCCGGTCGGCGAACGCCTGTTGCAATCGCGCTGTCGAATATTCGTCAGCCCGTCGCGAAGCGCTTGCGCACGGCGCGGTCGCGTTGGTATCATCGCAGCACCTGATCAACACGGGCAAAACGTCGCTCTCGAACCCATGAAACGCACTTCGCACATTTCGAATCTCCAGCCGAACGGGCCTCTTGCCCGTAGCCGCGGCATGGATTTCGTCATGGGCACGCAGGTCATGGTTCTGTCGGCGCCGACGCAAGTCGGCACCGATCGCGCGACGCAATAGCCTCACCCGACTGGACGACGTCCGCCGGGTAGGTCGGCGGAACCGTCGAAAGGTCGTCTCTCTCCCTTTCGGTCGTTGCGCCGCCTCGTTGACGAGGCTGCAGTGCATTCGTGCGCGCATCGTGCGCGCACGAGAGGACAGGAAAGGAGCGTGATGCCGATGAACGACATGACCCATACCCTGCTGGCCGCCGGCATGTTTGCCGGCGTGGAACCGAAACGTGACCGGGTCGCGGTCGCGGGAGGGGCGCACTGATACGTCGGCGCGTCTGTCTCGAATGGCCCGGTCGACCGCAAACGGCACCGGGCCTTTTTGTCGCCCGGGGCCGTCGAATGAGCAATGGCGAACGAGGCACCCGAAATGAGACGAGCACGCAACGAACCAGCCCGGCCGCAAGGCGGACGGGAGTACGAGTTGGTGAGGGCAGGACCAGAGGGCGTCTACTGGCGCGCGGCGGACGGTGTGGAAGTCCGCCTCGCGGCAGCGGAGCGGGAACGGGACATGGAGCGGCGGCACGTGCGATCCGGCATTACGCCGGTTGTGCGGGCGCTCTTCGGCGTCGTGTTCGCGCGTTGAGGCGTGGCGCGCAATCATGGTGTGCACGGCACGACGCCCTCTGCCGTTGTTGGAGGATGTGCCAGTGGGGCTTGCGCGGTTACGCGCTGATCCACTGGTGCCTTTGAGGGCAAGGCGCGTTCCCGAGCCTTGTCGCGGTCGTGAATCGGGATCGGCGGTTTCGTGCGCTGTGCGCGGCGCACCTAACTCACAATGGAGGATCGCCGCCGCGCGCAGCCGCGCGCGGTCAGCAGTCGCGGCACCCGGCGGGGCAACCCGCCGGGCCCGTGGCGAAACGTGTTTGAAAGAATCGGATCATGAGCGACAACGTGCGCACGTGGACCGCGGGCGTTCCGGTCGAGGACGAAGCCTGGGCGCAGATCCGCAATCTCGCGGCGCTGCCGATCCTCGCCGGCCCGATCGCGGTGATGCCGGACGTGCACCTCGGCAAGGGCGCCGCGGTGGGAACGGTCATCCCGACGCGCGCGGCGATCATTCCTGCCGCGGTCGGCGTCGACATTGGCTGCGGGATGGTCGCGGTGCGCACCACGCTGACCGCCGCCGATCTGCCCGACTCGCTCGCGGCGATCCGCGCCGCGATCGAGCGCGCGATTCCGGTCGGCTTCGCGGCGCACAAGGACGTGCCGCGACTCGACGACGCGCTCGATGAAGGGGCGGCGCTCGAGCGTCGCCGCGCGTCGATCGTGCGGCGCTTCGACGGCCTCGCGATCATGGCGCGCCTGCCGAAGTACGAGGTCAAGCGCGTCACGCATCAGCTGGGCTCGCTGGGCGGCGGCAATCACTTCATCGAGATCTGTCTCGACGAAGCCGATCGGGTCTGGGCGATGCTGCATTCGGGCAGCCGCAACGTCGGCAACACGATCGGCGAGACCGCAATCGCGATGGCACGCCGGCGCGCCGAGCGCGAACACATCCATCTGCCGGACCGCGACCTTGCCTGGCTGCCGGAAAACACGGCCGAGTTCGACGAATACGTCGCGGGCCTCGCGTGGGCGCAGGACTACGCCGCGCTCAATCGCGACATCATGCTGGGCTTCGTCCTTGCGGCGCTGCGGCGCGCGCTTCCCGGAGCGGTCGCGGTGCGCGAGACGGCGGTCAATTGCCATCACAACTATGCGCAGCGCGAAGCGCACGGCGGGCGCACGTTCTGGGTCACCCGCAAGGGCGCGGTGTCCGGCGCGCGAAGGCGAGCTCGGCATCGTGCCGGGCAGCATGGGCACGCGCTCGTACATCGTCCGCGGCAAGGGCAACCCCGCGTCGTACGCGTCGTGCAGCCACGGCGCCGGGCGGCGGATGTCGCGCGGCGAGGCGCGCCGGCGCTTCACCCGCGCCGACCTCGCCGACCAGACGGCGGGGGTGGAATGCCGCAAGGATGCGGGCGTCATCGACGAGTCGCCGCAGGCCTACAAGGACATCGAGGCAGTCATGGCGGCGCAAGCGGACCTTACCGGGATCGTGCATACTCTGAAGCAAGTTCTTTGCGTCAAGGGCTGACGGCGGCCTCCGGGCCGGGTCGGACATAATCAGGCAATGGAGCCACTGGTACTGACGGTCGACCTGGGCGGGCTTCCGCAGGCGTGGGTCGATCTCGAGGAAGCGATCACCTACCACGCCAAGCAGATCGTGGCGTGGTCGACGGGTGGCGTCGTCCGGGAGTTCCGCGGCGGCTGGCGGCGGGACGGGACGCGCTCGCGTCTGTCCACCAAGTCCATCCTCGCGATCAAGGGCAGCGCCGGCCGGCCGCTGTCGCACGTCCCCGGGCTCACCAATCCGATGCTGTTCGCGCGCGATCGGCATCTCTGTGCTTACTGCGGCACGCGCCACCTGTCGCGCGACCTGTCGCGCGACCACGTGGTGCCGGCATCGCGCGGCGGCCGCGATTCGTGGACCAACTCGGTCACGGCCTGCCGAAGCTGCAATACGCGGAAGGGCAACCGCTCGCCCGAGCAGGCGGACATGCCGCTGCTCTACGTGCCGTACGTACCGAACCGCCACGAGCACTTCATCCTGCGCAACCGGCGCATCCTCGCGGACCAGATGGAATATCTGCTGGCCGGCGTGCCCAAGACGAGCCGGTTGCGCGTCGGCAACGAGTAGGACCGGCGCCGCGATACCGCCGTGCGCGCGGCGGATGCTCGATGAACCCCACGCTCAAAGCCTGTGCGACGCTGCTGCTCGCATTTGGGCTCACGGTGCCCGCGCTAGCGCAGGACCCGGCACCGCATGCGATCGACATCCCCCGCTGGTTCGCCGCGTCGTTCCTCGACTTCCGCGAAGAGGTCGCCGAGGCCGCGCAGGACGGCAAGCGCGTGATGATCTATATCGGTCAGGACGGCTGTCCGTACTGCACGCGCCTCATGACGGCGAACTTCTCCCAGCCGGCGATCGTCGACAAGACGCGGCGCCACTTCGTCGCGATCGCGCTCAACCTGTGGGGCGATCGCGCCACCGTGTGGACCGACGGGCGCGCGATGCCCGAGAAGGCGCTGGCGCGCGAACTGGGCGTGCAGTTCACGCCCACGCTGTTGTTCCTCGACGAGCGGGGGAAGGTCGTCGTGCGCCTCGATGGCTACTACCCGCCGCAGCGCTTCGACGCGGTGCTGGACTACGTCGCGGCGCGCAAGGAGGACACCGAGCCGCTCGGCGACTATCTGCGCCGCGTCGTCAAGGAGCCCGCCAGTCCGACGATGCACGACGAGCCGTTCTTCGCGGGCCCGCCCTACGACCTGCGGCGCGTGGCGGGGGGCAAGCCGCTCGCCGTCGTGTTCGAGACGCCCGATTGCGCGCCCTGCGACGAGTTGCATCGCGAAGGCTTCCAGCGTTCCGAGGTGCTCGCGCTGGTCGGAAAGTTCGACGTCGTCCGCTTTGCGCTCGGCGCCCGCACGCCGGTGATCGTCCCCGATGGACGCAAGCTGGCGGCGCAGGCGTGGGCGCGCGAGCTCGACATCGCCTACGCGCCGTCGATCGTGTTCTTCGGCGTCGATGGCCGCGAAGCGTTCCGGATCAGCGCGTATCTGCGCCCGTTTCATCTCGCGTCGTCGTTCGACTACGTCGCGAGCGGCGCGTATCGCGACGAGCCGTCGTTCCAGCGGTACATCCAGGCGCGCGCGGACCGGATGCGAGCTGCGGGGCAAGCCGTCGAGCTGTGGCGGTGATGCGCGCCCGTCATCCGGACGCGCGATCCTTCGGCAGAGCGTTCAGGAACGGTCTCACGATGTCCATCGGCAGCGGGAAGATGATCGTCGAGTTCTTGTCCGCCGCGATTACCGTCAGCGTCTCGAGATAGCGGAGCTGCAGCGCCTCCGGCTGTTGCGCGAGTATCCGCGCAGCTTCGAAGAGCTTCTGCGACGCCTGCAGCTCGCCTTCGGCGTGAATCACCTTGGCGCGCCGCTCGCGCTCGGCCTCGGCCTGCCGCGCGATCGCCCGGATCATCGACTCGTTGATGTCGACGTGCTTGATCTCGACGTTGGCGACCTTGATGCCCCACGACAGCGTCTGCACGTCCAGCGTTTGCTGGATGTCGAGGTTGAGCTTCTCGCGCTGCGACAGCAAGCCATCCAGCTCGTGCTTGCCAAGAACCGAGCGCAACGTCGTCTGCGCAAGCTGGCTTGTCGCCATCAGGTAGTTCTCGACCTCGATGACCGCCTTCTGCGGATCGACGACGCGGAAGTAGACGACGGCATTGACCTTGACCGAGACGTTGTCGCGCGTGATCACGTCCTGGCTGGGGACGTCGAGCACGACGGTGCGCAGCTCTACGCGCACCATCTGCTGGACTCCGGGGATGAGGACGACGAGCCCGGGGCCTTTGACCTTCCAGAACCGGCCGAGCTGGAACACGACGCCACGCTGGTATTCGCGCAGGATGCGCAGCGAGCTCGCGAGCAGCAGGAGGATCAGGAACAGGACGAGCAGCGGGCCGACAAACGCCATGTCACGCTCCTTCGACGGAGGCCACTCGCGGGGTTGCGCCGTCGACGCCGATCACGCGGATCTTCTGTCCGCGTGTGAGGCGCGCAGTCGTCGCCACTTTCCAGGTCTCGCCGCGGATGTTGGCCCAACCGGTCCCGGCTGCGTCATCGAGCATCTCGCCGTCGGCGCCGACGAGCGACGTCATTCCACTCACGATCGGTGCGCGCCGCGCCCGCAACGCCAGATTGCCGACGATCAGCACGAACGCCACCGTGACGAGCGCCAGCGCGGCGATCAGCGACCACGGGATGGAGAAGCCTGGAACGCCGGCGTCGATCAGCATCACCGCGCCCACCGCGAACGCCACCACGCCGCCGACGCCGAGCGATCCGTAGGCGGGCAAGAAAAGCTCCGCCACCATGAACAGGATGCCCACGGCGATCAGCGCGAGCCCTGCGTAGTTGACCGGCAACAGATGAAGCGCGTAGAGCGCGAGCAGCAGGCAGACGGCGCCGATCACGCCGGGAAACACGTAACCCGGATTGCCGAGCTCGAAGAGCAGGCCGTAGACGCCGAGCAGCATCAGCACGAGCGCCACGCTCGGATCGGTCAGCGCGGCGAGCAGCCGCGACGTCCAGTCCGGGTCGATCGCTTCCATCGGCGCGCCGGACGTCTGCAGCGTTCGTTCGCCGCTGGCGAGGGTGACCTTGCGCCCGTCCAGCTGGCGCAGGAGATCCGGTACGTCGGCGGCGATCACCTCGATCACGTTTTGCTTCGACGCCTCGACTGCGGACAGGCTCGCGGCGTCAAGCACGGCCTTCTCGCCCCATTCGACGTTGCGGCCGCGCGCTTGCGCCAGGCTTCGAATGTACGCGGCCGCGTCCTGCGTTGCCTTGCGCTCGTGGACGTCACCACGCTTGCCTTCGGATGCCTTGTCCTTTTCTGCCGCCCCCGGCGCCGGGATTGGCGCGGCGCCGATCGAGACCGGCGAGGCGGCACCGAGATTGGTCCCCGGCGCCATAGCGGCGATGTGGCTCGCGTACAGGATGAACGTCCCCGCGCTCGCGGCGCGCGCGCCCGATGGCGCGACGAATGCCGCCACCGGCACCGGCGACGCGAGGATGTCCTGCACGATCTTGCGCATCGACGTGTCGAGACCGCCGGGCGTGTCGAGCCGCAGCACGACGAGTTGCGCGCCTGCCTTGTCGGCGCGCGCAAGCCCCCGATGCACGTAGTCGGCCGTCGCGGGTCCGATCGCACCGTCGACCGTGAGCGTCATCACCGGTGCGCTGGTGGCACCAGAACTCGACGCAGGCAGGAGCGCCAGCGCGAGTAGCGGAATGAGCTGGAGTGCGCGCATGGCTCGGGCCGACGGCGCATTTGCATGTCGCCGGTCAGCGCCGCCATTATGCGCCGGTTGCGCTGGTGTGGGGATCGCCGGACACTCGCCTTCGCTCGGCAAACCGAACGTTGAAAGCAACGCGCTCGAAGTGATGTAGGATTCAAATTTGTTGCGGCGCACATCCTGCGCTGCACCTGTGGGCGCGCCGATCCGGTGCGCTGGTCTGAAACCAACGTTCAGGGGACGAAACACCATGCCTACGCGTCGCGGTTGGATGAAGGCGTTTTCGCTCGCGGTCGGCCTGACGCTGCTCGGCGGCGCGGCGCAGGCGCTGGCGCAGCAGAAGCTCAAGGTCGCGGCGATCTACACGGTGCCGGTCGAGCAGCAGTGGGTGAGCCGCATCCACAAGGCGCTCAACGCCGCGAAGGACCGCGGGGAGATCGAGTACGTGTTCTCGGAGAAGGTCGCCAACGCCGACTACGAGCGCGTGATGCGCGAGTTCGCCGAGAAGGGCAACACGCTGATCGTCGGCGAGTCGTTCGCCGTGGAAGCCGCAGCGCGCAAGGTCGCCAAGGATTACCCGAAGGTGTCGTTCCTGATGGGCTCGTCGGGCAAGATCCAGACGCCGAATTTCTCGGTGTTCGACAACTACATCCAGGAGCCTGCCTATCTCACCGGCATGATCGCCGGCGCGATGACCAAGACGAACAAGATCGGGATGGTCGGTGGCTATCCGATCCCCGAAGTGAACCGGCTGATGCACGCGTTCATGGAGGGAGCAAAGGAAACGAACCCGAAGGTCGAGTTCATGGTGACGTTCATCGGCTCGTGGTTCGATCCGCCGAAGGCCAAGGAAGCGGCGTTCGCGATGATCGAGAAAGGCGCCGACGTGATGTACGCCGAGCGCTTCGGCGTGTCCGACGCGGCGAAGGAGAAGGGCAAGCTCGCGATCGGCAACGTGATCAACACGCAGGCCGACTATCCGAACACCGTCGTTGCGTCGGCGCTGTGGAACATGGAGCCGACGATCGACCGCGCCATCAAGGCGGTGAAGGGCGGCACGTTCAAGCCCGAGGACTACGGCCCCTACTCGCTGATGAAGAACAAGGGCTCCGAGCTGGCGCCGCTGGGCACGTTCGAAGGCAAGGTGCCGAAGGACACGATGGACAAGGTGAAGGCGAAGGAGAAGGCGATCCTCGACGGAAAGTTCTCCGTCAAGGTCGTCGAAACCGAGCCCAAGACGACGGCGAAGTGACGCCGTCCGCACGCCGAAGCGCCCCGGCAATCCCGGGGCGTTTTCGTTGATGGACACGCCCGCATCCGCGCCGGTCCTGCGGCTCGCGGGCATCACCAAGCGCTTCGGCGCGCTCGTCGCGAACGACGACATCTCGCTCGACCTCGCGCGTGGCGAGGTGCTTGCGCTGCTTGGGGAGAACGGCGCGGGCAAATCGACGCTGGTGTCGATCCTGTTCGGCCACTACGTGCCGGACGCCGGGACCGTCGAGGCGTTCGGCACGCCGCTGCCGCCCGGCGATCCCGCAGCGGCGCTCGCGGCGGGCATCGGCATGGTGCATCAGCATTTCACGCTGGCCGACAATCTCTCGGTGCTCGACAACGTGATGCTCGGCACCGAGCCGATGTGGCGGTTGCGCTCGCGGCGCAAGGCGGCGCGGCGTCGCCTTCTCGACACGTCGAAGCGCTTCGGCCTCGCGGTGGACCCCTCGGCGCGCGTCGCGCGGCTATCGGTCGGCGAGCGGCAGCGCGTCGAGATCCTGAAGGCGCTCTACCGCGACGCGCGCGTGCTGATCCTCGACGAGCCGACGGCGGTGCTGACGCCGCAGGAGTCCGACGCGCTCTTCTCGACGCTGAAGGAGCTGGTGGCGCAGGGGCTGTCGATCATCTTCATCAGCCACAAGCTGCCCGAGGTGCTGCGCGTCTCCGATCGCATCGCGGTGCTGCGCGGCGGCAAGCTTGTCGCGACACTGCCCGCCAATGAGGCCGACGCTGCGACGCTTGCGACGCTGATGGTCGGACGCGCGATCGAGGCGCCGGTCGCGCGCGCGCACGCCGTCGGCGAGACCATCTGCGCGATCGACGGCGTCACGGTGGCGGGTTCGCCCGGCGTGACGAACGTGACGCTGGGGCTTCGCGCCGGCGAGATCACCGCGATTGCCGGGGTGTCGGGCAACGGCCAGCAAGCGCTCGCCGACGCGCTGTGCGGCCTCGCCGCGCCGGCGTCCGGCACGATTTCGATTGGCGGCCGCGCGCTTGCTGCCCGGCCGCGAGACTGCATCGCCGCGAACGTCGCGCGAATTCCCGAGGATCGGCACGCGGTGGGTGCGATCGGCGACCTGCCGGTGTGGGAAAACGCAGTGTCCGAGCACTACGCGGATGCGTTCGCGCGCGCCGGCCTCGTGAACCGGAATACAGCTCGCGCGCAGGCGACGCGCATCGTCGAGCGCTTTGACGTGCGCGCGGGGCGCGGCATCGACGCGCCGGCGCGCACGCTGTCGGGCGGCAACCTGCAGAAGCTGATCCTGGGTCGCGCGCTGACGGGGGCCTCCGCAAGCCCCGACACGCATGTGCCCGCGCTCATCGTCGCGGCGCAGCCGACGTGGGGCCTCGACGTCGGCGCGGTCGCGTTCGTGCATCAGCGCCTGCTCGATGCCTGCGCGCGCGGCGCCGCCGTGCTGCTGATCTCGGAGGATCTGGACGAGATCGACGCGCTCGCGGACCGCATCGCGGTGATGCATGCGGGACATCTGACCGAGGCGAGGCCGGCGAGCGCCTGGACGCGCGAGTCGATCGGACTCGCAATGGCGGGGTCGGCGCCCTCATGATGAGAATCGAGCCTCGCGGCGAGTTGTCGCGCACGTGGATGGTCGCGGCGCCGTTTGCGGCGATCGCCGTCACGCTCGGGCTCGCGGCACTGTTTGTCGGCTGGGCCGGCGCGCCGCTCGGCCGTACCTACGTAGCGATCTTCGACGGCGGCTTCGGCTCGCGCTTCGCATGGAGCGAGACGCTGACGCGCGCCACGCCGCTGATCCTCACCGGGCTCGCGGTGGCGGTCGCGTTTCGCGCGCGGCTGTTCAACATCGGCGCGGAAGGGCAGCTCTACGCGGGTGCGCTCGCCGCTGTCGCGGTCGGAAGCCTCGACGGCCCGCCTGCGCTCATTTTCGTCGGGATGCTCGCCGCGGCGATGCTCGCCGGTGCCGTTCTGCTGCTGGTGCCGGCGCTGCTGCGCACGCGGCTCGGCGTCGACGAAGTGGTCACGACGCTGCTGCTCAACTTCATCGTGCTGCTGTTCGTGTCGATGATGCTCGACGGGCCGATGAAGGATCCCGCGGCGATGGGCTGGCCGCAGAGCGTCACGCTTCCCGACGAGCTGCAGCTCGGCAAGCTGATCGAGCGTACGCGCGTGCACACGGGATTGCTGTTCGCGCTGGCACTGGCGGTCGCGCTTTGGGGGCTCTTGCGCTACTCGACGTTCGGATTCGCCGTCCGCGCGGCCGGCGCCAACGCGCGCGCAGCGGCGTTCGCCGGCGTGCCGGTGCAACGCACGCTCGCCACGGTGGCGATGCTGTCGGGCGCACTCGCGGGACTCGCCGGCGCGATCGAAGTCGCGGGCCGCACCGGCTACGTCACGCTCGACATGTCGCCCGGCTACGGCTATTCGGGCATCGTCATCGCGATGCTCGCGGGGCTCAATCCGCTCGGCGTCGTTCTCGCCGCGATCTTCGTCGCGGGCGTGCTGGTCGGCGCCGACAGCATGAGCCGCGCGGTCGCGGTGCCGACGTACATCGCCGACGTGATCGTCGCCATCGCGCTGATCTCGATGCTCGTCGCGACGGCGTTCGCTCGCTATCGGCTGCGGTGGCACTGAAGCGATGCTCGACGTCCTGACCGGCATTCTCGCCAACCCGGACTTCTGGTCGGCGGTGCTGCGCATCGCGACGCCGCTGATCTTCGGGACGCTCGGCGTGCTCCTGTGCGAGCGCGCTGGCGTCCTGAACCTCGGCATCGAAGGGATCATGGTGGCGGGCGCATTGACGGGTTGGCTCGCCGTGTATCTCGGTGGCGGTCTGTGGACGGGCGTCCTCGTCGCGGCGTTGACCGGCGCCGCATTCGGCGCGCTGCACGGGCTTCTGACGGTGCCGCTCGCGCTGTCGCAGCACGTGGCGGGTCTCGCGATCACGCTGTTCGCGACGAGCGTTTCGTACTTCGCGTATCGCGTCAGCTTCCCGACGGTGACGTCGCCGCCGACGATCAAGCCGTTCGGCGAGATGGCGTGGCTCGGGTTGCCCGTGCTGTCGACGCAGACGCCGCTGACGCTGCTGGCGCTCGCCTGCGTGCCGGCGGTCGCCTGGCTGCTGTATCGCACGCCGGCCGGACTCGCGATCCGGATGGTCGGCGAGAATCCGTCCGCGGCAGAAGGGCAGGGGCTGAACGTCAACGCGGTGCGCATCGCCGCGATCGTCGGCGGCTCCGCGCTGATGGGCGTTGCCGGCGCTTTCCTGACGCTGTCCGCGTTCAACGCGTTCTTCTTCAACATGGTGAACGGCCGCGGCTGGATCTGCGTTGCGCTGGTCGTGTTCGCCGGATGGAAGCCGGGCAAGGCGCTCGCCGGCGCGCTGCTCTTCGCGTTCTGCGACGCGCTGCAGCTGCGCGTGCAGCAGGCGGGCGACACCGGGCTGCCCTACCAGGTGTTCCTGATGCTGCCGTACGTGCTGTCGATCCTGGCGCTGATCGCCGTCGCGCGCCGCGCAACGTATCCGCAAGCGCTGATGAAGCCCTACGTCAAGGGCGAGCGCTGACCCGGAATCTACCGGAGCGGTATAGTAGTTGCTTGGGTCCTGACATGAGCGCCGATCCGCCGCCTGCATCGCACATTCGCCTGACCTCGCACCCTGTGGAGGGGGCCGGGGGCGCGCTGCCGATCCACTGGGGTGCGGCCACGCCGCACGAGCGCGGGCCGATCGTCGGCAGCACCGCCAATCGCAGCCAGCGCAACGTCATCGGCACGCACAGCGGCAGTTATGGCGTGTATCGCGCGCTCGCGGTCGCGGCCGGCGCGCTGTTGCGCGGCCACAAGCCCGATCTCACGAACACGATGCCGACCGATCCGGTTGGCCCATATCCGCAATGGGGCGATCCGACGAAGATCGTGTCGATGGATCCGTACGGTGCCGTCGTCGCGGACGCGTTTCGCGCCGAGATCGCGCAGGGATACGACGTGCGGCCGACCATCGCGGTGACCAAGGCGCACATCGACATGCCCGAGGTGCGCGAAGCGATGTCCGCGGGGCGACTGCGGGCCGACGGCAAGGTGCTGCATGCGAACGGCTCGGCGGTGGTCACCAAGACCGCGATCGAGCCTGTCTGGTGGCTCCCTGGCGTCGCCCGGCGGTTCAACTGCAGCGAATCGGAACTGCGCCGCGCGCTGTTCGAGGAGACCGGCGGCATGTATCCGGAGCTCGTCACGCGCAGCGACCGCGAAGTGTTCCTGCCGCCGATCGGCGGGCAGACTGTCTACGTCTTCGGCAACGCGAAAGATCTCGCCGATCCATCGGTGACGCTGACGGCGCGCGTTCACGACGAATGCAACGGCTCGGACGTGTTCGGCTCGGACATCTGCACGTGCCGTCCTTATCTGACGCACGCGATCGAGGAGTGCATCCGCGGCGCGCAGGCGGGCGGCGTGGGCCTGGTCGCCTACTCCCGCAAGGAAGGCCGCGCGCTCGGCGAAGTGACGAAGTTCCTCGTCTACAACGCGCGCAAGCGGCAGGAAGGCGGCGATTCGGCGAGCAATTACTTCCTGCGCACCGAGTGCGTCGCCGGCGTGCAGGACATGCGCTTCCAGGAGCTGATGCCCGACGTGCTGCACTGGTTCGGCGTGCGGCGCATCCATCGGCTGGTGTCGATGAGCAACCTCAAGTACGACGCGATCGTCGGCGCGGGCATCGAGGTCGGCGAGCGCGTGCAGATTCCCGACACGCTGATTCCCGCCGACGCGCGCGTGGAGATGGAAGCGAAGAAGGCCGCCGGCTATTTCACCGAAGGCGACGTGCCGGGTGCGGCCGAGCTCGTGACGACCAAGGGCCGCGGCCTGTGACGGTGGCGCAGGTCGCCGACGCGTCCGCCGCGACGCTGCTGTCCGCCGGCGCGATTCGCGCGCGCTCGCGCAACATCCTCGCGGCCGCCCTTGCCGGACGCACGCGGCACTTCCGCGTCGATCGCTCGCGGCTCGACGCCGCCGCGGACGCAGTCGTCCGCGTGACGCGGCGACGCTATCCGTCGCTCGACATTCCGTATCACAGCCGCTGGCGGCATTTCGAGGCAGGGGGCGTCGATCGCGCCGCGGCGCTGACGCGGGCGCTGGCGGGTCGCGATGCCGCTGCATGTGCGCGGGCGCGCGTCGATCTCGCGGTCGTCAGCGTGCTGCTCGACGCCGGCGCAGGCGCGGCGTGGCGCTATGTCGAGGCGCAGACGGGGCAGCCGTTCACGCGCTCCGAAGGACTCGGCGTCGCGAGCTTCCATGCGTTTGCGCAACGGCGTGTTCTCGTCGACGCGCGACGATCCGCTGCGAGTCGACGCAGAAGCGCTGGCACGGATCGACGCCGGCGCGCTCGCCCGCGTATTTCAGGTTCGAGACGACAATCCGCTCGTTGGCCTCGACGGGCGTGCGGCGCTGCTGCGGCGTCTCGGCGCAGCGCTGCGCACGGAGCGCGCGACGTTCGGCACGCTTGCGCGCCCCGGCGGCCTGTACGACACGCTGACCGCCACCCGCGGCTCGACCATCGCGGCACCAACGTTGCTGCGCGCGCTGCTCGACGGCATGGGCGGCATCTGGCTTGCGGGCAACATGCTGGATGGCATCGCTCTCGGCGACGCGTGGCGGCATCCGCACGCGGGCGGCGACGGGCCGACCGCCGGCTGGGTGCCG
The DNA here is from genome assembly GCA_963851465.1 of uncultured beta proteobacterium. Lineage (GTDB taxonomy): Bacteria > Pseudomonadota > Gammaproteobacteria > Burkholderiales > Casimicrobiaceae > VBCG01. The sequence goes on along the minus strand of CAWKPJ010000009.1, from coordinate 598,291 downwards.
TTCCACAAGCTCTCGCAATGGCTGAGCTACTCGCTGTTCGAGCCATTCGAGTGGGCGGGCGTTCGCATCGCCGACCAGGATGCGCTGACGGGCCTCCCGGAGTACCGCAACGGCGGATTGCTGCTCGACAGCGGCGTGCTCGCGCTCGTCGATCCTTCCGCCGCGCGCGAAACGCACGACGTCGGCAGCGAGCTCGTCGTCGAGTGGCGCGCGCTCACGGTGGCGCTGCTCGACGAAGTTGCGGCGCAGGTGCGCGAGCGCCTCGGTCGGCCGGACCTGCCGCTCGCGTGCGTGCTCGAAGGCGGCACGTGGGCCGCGGGACGCGAGCTTGCGCAGGAATTGCGCGGCGGCGATCCGCCGCTCGCGATACGCTCGGACGGCACCGTCTTTTGAATCGCATCGGAGTCTCCATGCCCCACACCGTTCATGTGTTCGACCATCCGCTCGTGCAGCACAAGCTGACGCTCCTGCGCAAGAAGGAGACGAGCACGACGAGCTTTCGCCGCCTGCTGAACGAGATCGGCTCGCTGATGGCCTACGAGGTGACGCGCGAGATGCCGATGCACGAGGTCGAGATCGAGACGCCGCTCGAGAAGATGACCGGCCGCCTGATCGACGGCAAGAAGCTCGTGTTCGTGCCGATCCTGCGCGCCGGCACCGGGCTCCTCGACGGCTTTCTCGCGGTCGTCCCGGGTGCGCGTGTCGGGCACATCGGGCTCTATCGCGATCCGAAGACGCTGGTCGCCGTCGAGTACTACTTCAAGATGCCGAGCGGCATGAACGAGCGCGACGCGATCGTCCTCGACCCGATGCTCGCGACCGGCAACTCGGCGGTCGCGGCGGTCGAGCGCCTGAAGGAGGCGCGGCCGCGATCGATCCGCTTCGTCTGCCTGGTGTCGTGTCCGGAGGGCATCCGCACGTTCCAGAAAGCGCATCCCGATGTGCCGATCTACACGGCGGCGATCGACCGGCAGTTGAACGACCACGGCTACATCGAGCCGGGCCTGGGTGACGCCGGCGATCGCATCTTCGGGACGAAGTGAGCCCGCGCCGCGCCGCACTGATGGCCGACCTGCTGATCCGCAATGCGACGCTGCCCGACGGGCGCACGGGCATCGACGTGCTCGTCGCCGGCGGGCGCATCGTCAACGTCGCGCGCGCGATCAACGCGTCGCGCGGCGCAGACGATCGATGCGGCAGGGCAGCTGCTGACGCCGCCATTCGTCGACGCGCACTTCCATCTCGATTCGACGCTGACGTACGGCATGCCGCGCGTCAACGCGAGCGGCACGCTGCTCGAAGGCATCGCGCTGTGGGGCGAGCTGAAGCCGCTGCTCACGCAGGACGCCGTCGTCGAGCGTGCGCTCGCCTATTGCGACTGGGCGGTCGGCAAGGGCCTGCTTGCGATCCGCACGCACGTCGACGTCTGCGACCCGCGGCTCCTTGCCGTCGAGGCGCTGCTCGCACGTGCGCGAGCGCGTGAAGCCGTATCTCGACCTGCAGCTCGTCGCGTTTCCGCAGGACGGCGTCCTGCGCAGCAAGGGCGCGCTCGACAACCTGAAGCGCGCGCTGGCGATGGGCGTCGACGTCGTCGGCGGCATCCCGCATTTCGAGCGCACGATGGCCGACGGCGGCGAGAGCGTGCGCATCCTGTGCGAGCTGGCGGCGGGCGAGGGGCGCCTCGTCGACATGCACTGCGACGAGACGGACGATCCGCATTCGCGGCATATCGAAACGCTCGCGCTGGAGACCGAGCGGCTGGGGCTGCAGGGCCGCGTCACCGGCTCGCACCTGACGTCGATGCATTCGATGGACAACTATTACGTGTCCAAGCTGATTCCGCTGATGGCCGAGGCGGGCGTTGCGGCGATCGCCAATCCGCTGATCAACATCGCGATCCAGGGCCGGCACGACACGTATCCGAAGCGCCGCGGGATGACGCGCGTGCCCGAGTTGATGGCCGCCGGCGTCACGGTCGCGTTCGGGCACGATTGCGTGATGGACCCGTGGTACCCGCTCGGCAGCGCCGACATGCTCGAAGTCGCGTCGATGGGCCTCCATGTCGCGCACATGACCGGCCAGGACGCGATGCGCGCCTGCTTCGACGCGGTGACGGTCAACGCCGCGAAGATCCTGCATCTCGATGGCTACGGCATTGCGCCGGGCAACCGCGCCGACTTCGTGCTGCTGCAGGCGCGCGATCCGGTCGAGGCGATCCGCCTTCGTGCGCCGCGCCTCAAGGTATTCCGCGGCGGACGCGTAATCGCGGAAACGCCGCCCGCTGCCGCGCGGCTGCACCTCGATGGACGCCCGGCGGGCGTCGACTGGATGCGGCCGGTGTAAGGTTCGGGCATGGAATCGCTTTACTACGTGATGGCGTGGGCCTGCCATCGCAAATGCCGGCACTGCTACGAAGACCGGTTCCGCCCGTACGTCCGCGGCGCGCTGGAGAGCGTGGTGGCGGAAGCCGAGCGCAATTTTCCGCGTATCGTCGACAACTTCCCCGAGCGCTTCACCTATCTCGACCTCGACGATCCGCAGCCCGATGGAACGTTTCCGGAGAAGACGGGGCGCGTGATCCTTTCCGGCGGCGAGTCGCTGCTCGATCCGGTGCGCGAGCGCGTCACGTACAAGGTGATCGAGCGGCTGCGCAGCCGTTACGCTTCACAGGGCGGCGTGAAGATCGTCGTGCAGACCACCGGCGATCTCGTCACCGACGCGATCGTCGACGATCTGCTCGCGCGCGGCGTGTGGATGATCTCGGTCGCCGGTGTCGACGATTTCCACGTCGGCATGGAAGGTGCGGACAAGCAGAAGCGCTTCGTCGACCGGCTGACCGCGCTGTTCGAGCGGCACGGCATGCGCCGCTCGGGCCTGTCGGCCACGACGCGCAACTGGCACGAGGAAGCGGGTCCCGTGTTCAGCTTTTTCGGCGCAACCCCCGACGCGTGGATCGGCAAGCTGTGGCCGCGCGGCCGCGCGTGGCAGAACGGCCTTTCCACGGCGACCCTCGCCGACAACTTCTGCAACCGCTGGTCCGGCGGGCTCAACTTCCTGCGCCACGCGTACAACGGCTCCGAGGTCTCGGTCGAGCCGGACGGCGCCGTCTATCCATGCTGCATCAAGACCAAGCTGCCGATCGGCAGCCTGCTCGAAGACAACCTGATCGACATCCTCGATTCGCTGGCCGGCGTTCCCGCATACGAGGCGATCACGATGGGGCATCCGGAACGCATGGGGCTCCAGCACGGATGGAGCGAGGCGAAGTTCATCGAACGATCGGGCACGACCACGCCCAAGGGGCAGTCCTACCGGAACCTGTGCATCGGATGCGATCGTTTTCACGAGGAAGTGCTGGGCCCGGTGATCGAGGATGCACGGCGCCGGCGGCAGGCCGCGAGGGGACACGCATCGCAGTCGAGGGCGCGCGTCGTCGTGCCGATCGTCGCGGTGGAGTCACCGTGATGAGGTCGAGATGGCTTGCGTCGGCGGCCGTCGCGCTGGCGCTCGCAGCGTCGCCGTCAGCCGCGCAGACGATCGACTGGAATGCGACCGTCGCCAAGGCGCGCGGCCAGACCGTCAACTTCAACGCGTGGGCCGGCGACGAGAAGACCAACGCGTTCATCGCCTGGGTGGGCGGCGAGGTCGATCGCCGCTACGGCGTCAAGGTCAATCACGTCAAGCTGAAAGACACGGCGGAAGCGGTCACGCGCGTCGTCGCGGAAAAGGCGGCGGGCCGCAACAGCGGCGGCACGGTCGATCTCGTCTGGATCAACGGACCGAATTTTCTCGCGTTGAAGGAGCAGGGACTGCTGCACGGGCCGTTCGCGACCGAGCTGCCGAACTACCGCTACGTCGACACGACGAACATCCGTTCCAACGTCGTCGACTTCACGATTCCCGTCGACGGAATGGAATCGCCGTGGCGCCGCGCGCAGATCGTGTTCGTGTACGACAGCAAGCGCGTGAGCGACCCGCCGCGCTCGGTGGCGGCGTTCCTCGACTGGGCCAAGCGCAATCCGGGCCGGACGACGCACCCGAACGTGCGCAACTTTCTCGGCTCGACGTTCCTGAAGCAGGCGCTCTACGAGCTCACCCCGGACGCGACGTTGCTCCAGCGGCCCGCCACCGACGCAGATTTTGCCGCGGCGACCGCGCCGATGTGGGCGTGGTACGACGCGCTGCGGCCGGCGCTGTGGCGTCGCGGCGAGCAGTTTCCGGAGAACGGCCCCGCGCAGCGCCAGCTCATGAACGACGGTGAGATCGACCTGATGGTGTCGTTCAATCCGGCCGAGGCGGCGGTTGCCCAGAACGCGGGACAGTTGCCGGAATCGGTGCGCACGATCGTGTTCGACCGTGGCACGATCGGTAACACGAGCTTCGTCGCCATTCCGTACAACGCGGCGAACAAGGAAGGCGCGATGGTCGTCGCCGATTTCCTGCTCGAGCCGGCGACGCAGGCGCGTGCGCAGGACTTCAACCAGATGGGCAATTTCACGGTGCTCGATCTTGCAAAGCTGCCACCGGCGGAGCGCAAGCGCTTCGACGACCTGCCGCGACATCCTTCGCTGCCGACGAACGCCGAGCTCAAGACGGCGCTGCTCGAGCCACATCCGTCGTGGATGACGCGCATCGCAGCCGAATGGGAGCGGCGTTACACCAAGTGAGGCGGTGCAGGTGACGCGCGGTGGTGCGCTCGCGGTTGTCCCGGCAGTCACGGTCGCGCTGTTCCTGCTGCCGATCGGTGCGGGGCTGATCGGCACGCTGCTGCCCGCATTCGGTTACCTGCCGGCGATCGGCGGCACGCACGGTCTCGCTCGATCCGTGGCGACGGCTTTTCGCGTATCCGGGCTTTGCGACGTCGCTCGCGACGACGCTTGTCACCGGCGTGGCCGCGACGATGGTCTCGGTCGCGCTTGCCGTGGGCTTCTGCGCGGTCGCGCACGGCAGCGCCATTGCGCGGCGCGCGGGGGCGTGGTTCGCGCCGGTGCTGGCGACGCCGCACGCGGCGATCGCGATCGGCGTCGCATTCCTGATCGCGCCGTCGGGATGGATCGCGCGCGCGCTGTCGCCATGGCTGACCGGCTGGACGCTGCCGCCGGATGTTGCCACCGTCGGTCATCCGTCGGGCTGGCCGCTGATCGCCTGCCTGGTGCTGAAGGAAGTGCCGTATCTCGTGCTGATGATCGTCGGCGCGCTGCATCAGGTGCCGGCGTCGTCGCAGGTCGCGCTCGCTCGCTCTCTGGGCTACGGGCGCATCGAAGGCTGGATCAAGGTCGTCCTCCCGCAGATCTATCCGCAGATCCGCCTGCCGATCTTCGCGGTGCTTGCGTTTTCGCTGTCGGTGGTCGACGTCGCGCTGATCCTCGGGCCGGGCAATCCGCCGACGCTCGCCGTTCTCGCCGTGCGCTGGTTCGCCGATGCGGACATCGCCTTCTACTTTCCGGCGGCCGCAGCGGCGAGTCTCTCGCTCGCGATCGTCGTCGCGGCGATCGCCGCGTGGAGACTCGCGGAGATCGCAGTCGCCAGGCTTGGCCGGCGCTGGCTCGCCCGCGGCGGGCGCGCAGGCCTTGCGACGCTTGCATCGAGGATCGCGCACGCGCTGACGCTTGCCACGCTCGTCGCAAGCGCGCTCTCGCCTCGCCGGGATGCTGCTTGTGGTCGATCGCTGCGCAATGGCGCTTTCCGTCGGCGCTGCCGGATGCGTGGACGCTGTCCAACTGGACGCGGCAGATGGCTGCAATCGCCACGCCATTCTTCACGACGCTGGTGCTCGGCGCGCTCGCGACGCTGCTGGCGGTGGCGCTCACGTCCGGATGCCTCGAGAACGAAGCGCAGACACGGCATCAGGCCGGCGTGCGCGCGTTGTGGATGCTGTATCTGCCGCTGCTGGTGCCGCAGGTGGCGTTCCTGTTCGGCGCGCAGGTTCTGCTGATCCGCGCCGGGCTCGACGGGACGCTGCTCGCGACGCTCTGGGCGCATCTGGTGTTCGTGCTGCCGTACGTGTTCCTTTCGCTGGCCGATCCATGGCGCGCGCTCGATCCGCGGTTCGCGCGCAGCGCGGCGAGCCTCGGCGCGTCGCCGTGGCGCGTGTTCGCGCGCATCAAGCTGCCGCTGTTGATCGGTCCGCTGCTGATCGCCGCGGCCGTCGGCTTCGCGGTCAGCGTCGGCCAGTACCTGCCGACGCTGTTCGCCGGCAATGGCCGCGTGTCGACGCTGACGACCGACGCCGTGACGCTCGCAGCGGGCGCTGACCGCCGCGTGATTGGCGTCTACGCGGCGTTGCAGGCGCTGCTGCCATGCGTCGTCTATCTCGCGGCGGTGCTGATTCCGCGGCGGCGAGCTGCCCAAGTGGATGCGGGCCGCACGGGCAATCGGCGATGAAGGGGCTCGAGCTCGATGGCGTCGCGCTCTCGGTCGCCGGCCGCGCGCTGCTCGGCCCGCTCGACGTCGCCGTGCCGCCGGGCGGCCGTGCGACGATCATGGGACCGAGCGGCTGCGGCAAGTCGTCGCTGCTCGCGTTCATCGCGGGAACGCTCGATCCGGCATTCACGCGCGACGGGCGGTGTGCGCATCGACGGCGACGCCATCCTCGCGCTGCCGCCCGAGCGCCGTCGCGCCGGCATCCTGTTCCAGGACGACCTGTTGTTTCCGCACCTGTCCGTCGGCGACAACCTGGCGTTCGCGCTGCCGTCATCGATGCGCGAGCGCGCGACCCGGCGCGCAGCGGTCGCGCAGGCGCTGGCCGAAGCCGATCTCGCGGGATTCGAGGCGCGCGATCCCGCAACGCTCTCCGGCGGCCAGCGCGCGCGCGTCGCCGTGATGCGCACGCTGCTCGCCGCGCCGCGCGTGCTGCTGCTCGACGAGCCATTCAACAAGCTCGACGCACAGTTGCGGCAGGAATTTCGCCGCTTCGTGTTCGATCACGCCCGCGATCGCGCGCTGCCGGTGCTGCTCGTGACGCACGATGCAGCGGATGCCGACGCTGCCGGCGGTCCGATCATCATGCTGGGAGCGTAAAATCGGCGGCTTCCGGTCGAGCGGCCCATCCGAAGGCCCGCGAGTCCCGGCGAGGAGAGCGCGATGAACGACACCACGCACGATCAGAAGACGCTGCGCCTGGACGAAGTTGCGAAGCTCGTCGCAGCCAAGGTCGCGCCCGAGCAGCGCGCCACCGTGCAGGCGTTCGTCGCACGCTACTTCGGCCAGGTCGATCCCGAGGACCTCGCAGGAGCGGCAGCCCGCCGACCTCTACGGCGCGGCGCTTGTCGCACTGGAACTTCGCGCGCAAGCGCGAGCGCGGGCAGGCGCGCGTGCGCGTGTTCAACCCGACGATCGAGGAGCACGGCTGGCAGTCGACGCACACGATCATCGAGATCGTCAACGACGACATGCCGTTCCTCGTCGATTCGGTGACGATGGAGGTGAACCGCCACGGGCTGACGCTGCACCTGATCATGCATCCGATCATCGCCGTGGAGCGCGCGGCGGACGGCACGCTGACCGGGCTCGCCGCGGACGGCTCGAACGACCGCGACGCGCGAATCGTTCATCCACGTCGAGGTCGACCGCGTGACCGAGCCGGCTGCGCTGGAGGCGCTCGCCGCCGACCTCGTCGCGCGTGCTCGACGACGTGCGCGCCGCCGTCGACGACTGGAAGACGATGGCCGCGAAGGCTGCGCGAGATCGCCGCGGAAGTCGACCGCGAACCGCCGCCGCTGCCGCCGGACGAGCTGACGCGAGGGCAAGGCGTTCCTGCGACTGGCTCGCCGACAACCACTTCACGTTCCTCGGCTACCGCTGCCACGACCTCGTCACGATCGACGGCCAGGACGCGCTGCAGATCGTCCCGGGGTCGAGCCTCGGCATCCTGCGCGAGGACCGAGACCAAGGACGTCGCGGCGAGCTTCGCCGCGCTGCCGCCCGAGGTGCGGGCCTACGCGCGGCGGCCCGAGCTGCTGGTCGTCACCAAGTCGACGTCGCGCTCGACCGTGCACCGGCCGGGCTATCTCGACTACATCGGCGTCAAGCGCTTCGACGCCGAGGGCGACGTGTGCGGCGAGCACCGCTTCCTCGGCCTGTACACGTCGACCGCGTACAGCGCCGACCCGGCCGAGATTCCGCTGCTGCGGCGCAAGACCGGCCAACGTGATCGCGCCGCGCCGGCCTGCCGCCCGGCAGCCACGCCGAGCAAGGCGCTGCGCAACATCCTCGCGACCTATCCGCGCGACGAGCTGTTCCAGATCGCCGAGGACGACCTGCTGCGCACGGCGATGGGCATCCTGCACCTGGGCGAGCGGCAGCGCTTCCGCCTGTTCGTGCGCCGCGATCCGTTCGAGCGCTTCCTGTCGTGCCTCATCTACGCGCCGCGCGAGAACTACACGACCGAGCTGCGCGCAGAAGTGGCAGGCGATCCTGATGGAGGCGTTCAACGGCACGAGCTCGGAGTTCAACGTCCACCTGTCGGAGTCGATGCTGGCGCGCATCATGATCACCGTGCGCACGACGCCCGGGCAAGATTCCGGACTTCGACGTGCGCGAGCTCGAGGCGCGGCTCGCCGCAGGCGGCGCGGCGCTGGGACGACGATCTCAAGGAGGCGCTGATCGACGCGCTCGGCGAGGCGCGCGGCAACGAGCTCCTGCGCCGGTTCGACGGCGCGTTTCCCGCCGCGTATCGCGAGGACTTCGCCGCGCGCGCCGCGGTGCCCGACATCGAGATGATGGCGCGCCTGTCGGACGCGCGAGCCGCTCGGGATGTCGCTCTATCGGCCGCTCGAGGCCGGACCCGGGTACGCTGCGCTTCAAGCTGTTCCGCGCGGGCGCGCCGGTGACGCTGTCCGACAGCCTGCCGATGCTCGAGCGCATGGGCCTGCAAGGTGCTCGACGAGCGGCCGTACCGCATCGCCGCCGACGGATCGGCCGCCGATCTGGATGCACGACTTCGGCCTGCAGGCGCCAGGCATCGACGATGCCGACGTCGAGATCGACGCGCTGCACCAGGTGTTCGAGGACGCGTTCGGCCGCGTGTTCCGCGGCGAAGTCGAGAACGACGACTTCAACCGGCTGGTCGTCGCGGCGCGCATGCCGGCCGCCGAGATCGTCGTGCTGCGCGCCTATGCGAAGTACATGCGCCAGATCGGCTTTCCGCTGTCGCAGTCGTTCATCGAGGCGACGCTCGCCGCGCACGCCGACGATCGCGCGCGATGCTGGTCGAGCTGTTCAAGCTGCGCTTCGATCCCGACGCGCGGCACCGGCGCGCTCGCCAAGGCGGCGCGATCAGGTGCGGGCGATCGAGGCCGCGCTCGAAGGCGTCGAGAACCTGTCCGAGGACCGCGTGCTGCGGCAGTACCTCGCGCTGATCCATGGCGACGACGCGCACCAATTTCTGGCGCCGCGACGCGCAAGGGCGCGCGCGCAGCTTCCTGTCGTTCAAGTTCGATCCGTCGAAGGTGCCGGGCCTGCCCGAGCCGAAGCCGATGTTCGAGATCTTCGTCTACTCGCCGCGCTTCGAAGGCGTGCACCTGCGCGGCGGCCGCGTCGCGCGCGGCGGGCTGCGCTGGTCCGACCGGCCCGAGGATTTCCGCACCGAGGTGCTCGGCCTCGTCAAGGCGCAGATGGTGAAGAACATCGTGATCGTGCCGGTCGGCTCGAAGGGCGGCTTCGTGCTGAAGCGCGCGCCGCCGGCCGCGCGACCGCGACGCTTACATGAAGGAAGGCGTCGCCTGCTACCAGGACTACCTGCGCGGCGCTGCTCGACCTCACCGACAACCGCGTCGGCGACGCGATCGTGCCGCCGCCGCAGGTGAGGCGGCACGACCCCGACGACCCGTACCTCGTCGTCGCGGCCGACAAGGGCACGGCGACGTTCTCCGACTACGCCAACGCGCATCAGCAAGGAGTACGGCTTCTGGCTCGGCGACGCGTTCGCGTCGGGCGGCTCGGTCGGCTACGACCACAAGGCGATGGGCATCACGGCGCGCGGCGCGTGGGAGTCGGTCAAGCGCCACTTCCGCGAGATGGGCATCGACACGCAGACGACCGACTTCACCGTCGCCGGCATCGGCGACATGTCGGGCGACGTGTTCGGCAACGGCATGCTGCTGTCGCGGCACATCAGGCTCGTCGCCGCGTTCGATCACCGCCACATCTTCCTCGATCCCGAATCCCGATGCCGGCGAGCGACGCTTCGCCGAGCGCGAGCGCCTGTTCAAGCTGCCGCGCTCGTCGTGGGCCGACTACGACGCGAAGCTGCATCTCGCCGGGCGGCGGCGTCCATCCGCGCAGCGCCAAGTCGATCGCGATCACGCCGGAGGTCAAGGCGGCGCTCGCGATCGTCACGCCGACGCGCTGACGCCGACCGAGCTCGTCAACGCGATCCTGAAGGCGCCGGTCGACCTGCTCTACAACGGCGGCATCGGCACGTACGTGAAGGCGACGAGCGAGACGCACGCGCAGGTCGGCGACCGCGCCAACGACGCGCTGCGCGTCAACGGCCGCGAGCTGCGCTGCAAGGTCGTCGTCGAAGGCGGCAACCTCGGCTGCACGCAGCTCGGCCGCATCGAGTACGCGCGCGCGGGCGGGCGCATCAACACCGACGCGATCGACAACTCGGCCGGCGTCGACACGTCCGATCACGAGGTCAACATCAAGATCCTGCTCGGCTTGCCGATCGGCGACGGCGAGCTCACCGAGAAGCAGCGCAACGCGCTGCTCGCGGAGATGACCGACGACGTCGCCGCGCTGGTGCTGCGCGACAACTACTTCCAGACGCAGGTGCTGTCGGTCACCGGGCCGCATCGCGCCGCAGCTGCTCGACGCGCAGCAGCGCTTCATCCAGTTCCTCGAGAAGAGCGGCCGGCTCAACCGCGCGATCGAGTATCCTGCCGTCGCGACGAGGAGATCGCCGAGCGGCGCGCGCAGCGGCATCGGGCTCACCGAGCCCGGAGCGCGCGGTGCTGCTCGCCTACTGCAAGATCTGGCTCTACGACGAGCTCGCTGGCCTCGACGCCTGCCCGACGATCCGTGGGTCGCGACCGCGCTCGCGCGCTATTTCCCGCAGGCGCTGCGCGAGCGCTACGCGGGCTACATGCCGCGCCATCCGCTGAAGCGCGAGATCATCGCGACGCACGTCACCAACAGCATGCTCAACCGCGTCGGCAGCACGTTCGTCCACCGGCTGATGGAGATCGACGGGCGCCAAGCCGCACGAGATCGTCCGCGCCTATCTGCTGACGCCGCGAGATCTTCGGCTTCGTCGCGCTGTGGAAGGCGATCGAGGCGCTCGACAACAAGGTCGACGACGCGCGTGCAGTCGGCGATGCTGATCGACATCGAGCCGCTGACTCGAGCGCGGCACGACGTGGTTCCTGCGCTCGCGGCGGCTGACCGAGGACATGGCCGCGACGATCGCGCACTTCGCTCCGCGCGTCGAGGCGCTGGCGGCGCGGTTGCCGAACGCTGCTCGACTCGCCGACGACCGCGCGCGCGTCGACGACGGCGGTCGCCGGCTATGTCGCGAAGGGCGTGCCCGAAGCCGCTGGCGGCGCGCGTCGTCGACGCTCGACGACGCTTTACTCGACGCTCGACATCGTCGAGGTCGCCGACGCGACGAAGCGGCCCGGTCGAGCTGGTCGCGCGAGATCTATTTCGACCTGTCGACGCGCCTCGGCGTGCCGTGGCTGCGCGACAAGATCGCGCGCGCTGCCGGGCGGACCAGCACTGGCAGATGCTCGCCAAGGGCGCGATGCTCGACGACCTGTCGGGCCTGCAGCGCGCGCATCGCCGAGCGAAGTGCTGACGGGCGGCGGCGACATGGACAAGCGCGACGTGCGCTGATCGCCGCGTGGCAGGACGCGCAACCCGCGCGCAATCGAGCGCGCAGGCGCAACTGCTGACCGAGCTGCGCGCGCGCGCCGGCGGTCGACGCGGCGATGCTGTCGGTCGCGCTGCGGGAGCTGCGAAGCCTGGGGTAGCGCAGAGGCGGCATTTGCATGCTCCCTGCGGGGAGGGGCATGGGATGTGCGTCCCGGCTCGCCCGCGGACCGATGCCTGCGTTACGTTGCCTCACTCGCGCTGCGCGTCAGGCATGCCCGCACGCGCGCCGCGAGTTGCGGGATCGTGAAGGGCTTGGTCACGTAGTCGGTCGCTCCCAACTCGAAGCCGGCGCGGGTATTGGCCTCGTCATCCATCGCCGTCAGCACGACAACCGGCAGCGCCGCGGTGGCTGGCCTCGAACGCAGGATCCGGAGCACCTCGAGGCCTCCCTGTCCCGGCATCAGCAGATCCAGGAGGAGAAGGTCGGGCGCGTGCGCATCGATCAACGCGAGGGCTTCCGTGCCGCTCGACGCTTCGTTCACGATATGGCCGTCCTGGCTGAGCGCCAGGTTGGCGAGCGCGCGGATGTCCGGGTCGTCGTCCACCACCAGGACGCGAATGCCGCGCAGCGCGTCCCGCCCTGTGGGCAGAGCGAGCGGAACGTCGGCCAGGTGCCGGGCGCCTTGCGGCTCGACCGTCAATTCGAGTCCCTCGTACGCACAGCAGACCTGCACAGGATGACCGCGCTGCTCCGCGTAGCGCCGGGCACGTCCCTCGACTTCCTCGACAAAGTCATCGTCGTGTGCGGGATCGTGGTGGGTGAGTGCGAGTTGGCGCACCCTCGCCGTGCCGGCGAGGTCCACGGCGTACTCGTACGTGCTGTGGCCCCAGTTCTTCTTGGCCGGATATTCCTCGGGCGTGTATTGCGCATCGTGAATCACCAGGCCCGCGTCGCTCATGAAGCGCGCGTGGCGGCGGTCCCCTTCGTGCGCCATGGATGCGTGGTCGTGTGTCGAATCGCTGTCATGCGACAGCGTTTCCGCAAAGGGCTCGTGGTCGCACAGGTACACGACGCTCGCGCCATCGGCCTCGATGCGGTAGCCGAGCGTCATCGCCGGGTGATGGAGGTACTGCGCGAGGATCCGGACGCCCCCCATCTCGTGCGTTCCCTCGCCGAGCTCCTGGAACGTTATCGTGGCCGGAAGCTGCGCGATGTCCACGGGGAAGTAGGTGAACTCCATCTGGCCGGCGAGCACTTCGCGCAGCGAGCGCGCGCTTCCTTCCGGTCCGCAGACGGTGATGCGATTGCCGGGGATGAACAGCGGGGCGAAGAAGGGGAAGCCCTGGATGTGATCCCAGTGGGTGTGACTGAGCAGGATCGTCACCGAGAGCGGACCGCGAGCGCGCGCGACGAGCTCGGCACCCAGCGCGCGTGCGCCGGTCCCGCAGTCGAAGATGAAGTGGGCACCGCCGGTCGTCGTCAGTTGCACGCAGGAGGTGTTGCCGCCGAAGCGGTTGGTCCCCGGGCCGGGCGTGGCAATCGACCCCCGCGTGCCCCAGAATCGTACTCGCACGGGTCGACCTACTCGTACACGACGTGAAGCCCGTCGAGGTACCGCACGAGCTCCGCGGATTGCGTGCGAATTGCCTCGGGCGCACGGCGTCCGGCTGCCTGTTCCAGCGACGCCCCGATCTCCGTGATGCGGTTGAAGCCGTATCCGGCGCCTGATCCTTTCATGTTGTGGCCCAGGATACGAACGCCATCGAAATCCGAACACTGCAGCGCTGCCGCAATGGTGACGATGTCCCGTCGGCGCCCGTCGAGAAAGCCGGGGACGAGGGCGGCGAGGCTCGGGAGCACCCGGACAAGCCCCATCGTGTGCTCTTCGATGGCGGCGATCAGCGTTGCCTTGCGGATGGGCTTCGTCAGATGGGCGGTACAACCCGCGTCGAAGCTTTTGCGGACTTCTTCCGGTAACGCATGCGCGGTGAGCGCCAGGATCGGCACCGGCGTTGCGCCGTTGTCGCTTTCCCATTGCCGGATCCTGCGCGCAGCCGAGTAGCCGTCCATGATCGGCATCTGGACATCCATGAGCACGATGTCGTACGTGCCCGAAGTGAACTTCTCGAACGCAATCTGACCGTTGCGCGCCACATCCGCGCCATAGCCGCTGGCTTTGAGGTAGGCCTCTATCAACAGCACATTGTCCGCAGAGTCCTCGGCCAGCAGAATCCGCAGCGACTGCGGGCCCGCCGGAAGTCGTCGCGCCTGGGCCGAGGGTTGCTCTGCTGCGTGGATGGCCCCGCCGCGGGCCTCCTGGATGGCTTCCAGCAACTCGGCTTGCTTGACCGGCTTCACGAGGTACGCGGCAACACCAAGCGCACGACCGCGTGCAACGTCCCCTGCGCGGTTCTCCGACGTGAGCATCAGGATGGTCGTCGCTGCCAGCGCCGGCTGCTGATGGATGGTCTCGGCCACGTCGAACCCGTCGACGTCCGGCATGCGACGATCCAGCAACACGAGCGAATAGGGTGCGCCGGCCTCCTTCGCACGAACCAGTTTCGCCAACCCCTGCGCCCCGCCTTCCGCTTCGGTCACCACCGCGCCCCAGCGTGAAAGCATTTCGCTCAGGATCAATCGGTTGGTCGCGTTGTCGTCGATGATCAGCGTGTTGACGCCGCCGAGGCTGGTCGGGCGCGGCACGACCGCGAGCGAGGGTCGGTCACTGATCGCGAATCGGGCGGTGAAGTAGAACGTGCTGCCGGTTCCTACGCTGCCCTCCGTCCAGATCCGGCCCTTCATCAGCTCGACCACGCGCCACGAAATGGTCAGCCCGAGTCCGGTCCCGCCGAACTTGCGCGTCGTCGACGTATCGACCTGCGAATACGGCGCGAAGATCAGCTCGCGCGCCTCCTCGGGAATCCCGATCCCGGTGTCGCAGACTGCAAACCTCAGTGCGCCGGCGGTTGCGTCTTCCGGATCGGACTCGACCCGTACGATCACTTCGCCCTTCTCGGTGAACTTGATCGCGTTGCCGACCAGGTTGATGAGGACTTGCCGCAGCCGCGCGGGATCGCCGACCAGCGCCTTGGGCACGTCGGGGGCAATCCGAAGCGCGAGCTCGAGGCCCTTCTCGTGTGCGCGGATCGCCATGATTTCGAGCGTCTTGTCGAGCACCTCGCCGAGATCGAAGTCGAGGCTCTCGAGCGTCAGATGACCGGACTCGACCTTGGACAGGTCCAGGATGTCGTTGATCAGGTCGAGGAGCTGACTCCCCGCTTTTCTGAAGATCCGCACGTATTCGCGCTGCTCGGGAACCAGCGGCGTTTCCCACAGCAGGTCCGCCATGCCGACGATTGCGTTCATCGGCGTGCGGATCTCATGGCTCATGCGTGCAAGGAAATCGCTCTTCGCGCGGTTCGCATCCTCGGCGGCCTCCTTGGCTTTGGTCGACTCCGCCTCCGCCTGCTTGCGCTCGGTGGTGTCCTCCATCGCCAGAAGGAAGAGCTCGCGGTTGACGCCGGGCTCCGAGAGCTTGCGGGCATTGAGGAGCATCGTGCGGCGGCCGATGGCGGGAAAGTCGTGGGTGACCTCGAAGTCCCGGAACTCCGTGTGCTGCGGGATGATGTCCTCCAGCAGGCGCCGCAGCTCGGGAATGTCCCATTGACCGTTGCCGAGCTCGTACAGCAGCCGGCCCTCGGTCTCTGCTTTCGAGGCGCGGAACGTGCGGAGAAACGACGGGTTCGCCATCATCACGTGGAGATCCTTGTCGAGAACCAGCAAGGGCTCTCGCACCGTCTCCACGATGGCTTCCGCAAACGACTGGACTTCCTGCAGGATCGCTTCGCGGCGCTGGCGATCGTCGATGTCGCGGGCCGAAGCGAACATGTCGTTGAGTCCCCTCTTCCGGGATTGATGCGCGCGAGCAGCAGGCGCTGCTCTCGGGCCATTATGGACGCTATTCAGGCTCGCTGCCGCCTATTGGCCGCAAATCTCCTTCTCCAGGCCGATACGCTCTTCGTCCTACAGATGTGTGCCTTTTCCGTCCATGCCCGCCGTCAGCTGGCGCGCCGCAGTCGCAGCGCATTGGCGATGACCGAGACCGAACTCAGGCTCATCGCCAGCGCCGCGATCATCGGCGACAGGAGTTTTCCGGTGAACGGGTAGAGCCCGCCGGCGGCGATGGGTATGCCTATGGCGTTGTAGACGAAGGCGAAGACGAGGTTCTCGCGCATGTTGCGCACGGTCGCAACAGACAGATTGCGTGCCCGCGCGATGCCGCGCAGGTCGCCTTTCACCAGCGTGACGTGAGCGCTGTTGATCGCGACGTCGGTGCCGGTGCCCATCGCGATGCCCACGTCGGCGCGCGCCAGCGCCGGCGCGTCGTTGATGCCGTCGCCGGCCATTGCGACCACGTGGCCCTTCTGCTTGAGTTGCTCGACGAGCGCCAGCTTGTCCTGCGGCTTGACCTCGCCGTGGACCTCGTCGATGCCGAGTTCGTGGGCGACACTCTGCGCCGTCGTGACGCCGTCACCGGTGGCCATGACCACCCGGATGCCGGCGGTCCGCAGCTTCGCGAGCGCCTCGCGCGACGATTCCCTGATCGGGTCGGACACTGCGACGAGACCGGCGAGTGACCGGTCCTGCGCAACGTAGATGACGCTTGCGCCGCGTGTGCGTAGCCGTTCGGCTTCCGTGGCGAGCGCCTTTGCGTCGATCCCTTCCCGGGCCATCATCGCCGTGTTGCCGACGGCGATGCGGCGACCTTCGACGGTGCCCGTCACGCCGATGCCGCTCGCGGATTCGAATCGCTCCGGCTTCGCGAGTCCGAGCCCGCGGGCGCGCGCCGCCGCGACGATCGCCTGCGCGAGCGGATGCTCGCTGCCCTGGTCGAGGCTCGCCGCAATGCGGAGCACTTCGTTTTCGTCGAAGCCGCCGACGGCAATCGCTCGCTCGAATGCGGGTCTGCCCTCCGTCAGCGTGCCGGTCTTGTCGACGATGAGCGTATCGACCTTGCGCAGCGACTCGATCGCCGCGGCGTCTCGGAACAGGATTCCCTGCGTCGCCGCGCGTCCCGCCGCCGCCATGATCGACATCGGCGTTGCGAGCCCCAGCGCGCAAGGACAGGCGATGATCAGCACGGAGACGGCGTTGGCGATCGCGTAGACCCCACGCGGCTCCGGGCCGAACAACGCCCAACCAATCAGAGTCAGCAGCGCGAGAACGATCACACCGACGACAAAGTACCCCGCCACTGCATCCGCGAGGCGCTGCATCGGCGCCCGCGACCTCTGCGCCTGCGCGACCATCTGCACGATTTGCGCAAGCATCGACTGCGCGCCGACCCGCTCCGCACGGATCACAAGGCTGCCGTTTGCATTGATCGTCGCACCGACCACCTTGTCGTTGGGGCGCTTGGTCACCGGCATCGGCTCGCCGGTGAGCATGGATTCGTCGACCGCGCTTTCCCCTTCCAGCACGATGCCGTCGACTGGCACCTTTTCACCGGGGCGCACGCGCAGCATGTCGCCGACGTGGACGTGACTGATCGGGATGTCCACCTCGCCGCCCGCGGCGTCGATCCTGCGCGCAGTCTTGGGCGCGAGGCCGAGCAGCGACTTGATGGCCGCCGACGTCTGCGAGCGTGCGCGCAGCTCCAGGATCTGACCGAGCAGCGTCAACGACACGATCACGGCGGCGGCCTCGTAGTAGGTGCCGACGCGTCCGTGCTCGTGAAACGCCGCGGGAAAGATGGCCGGCGCCAGCGTTGCCACGAAGCTGTAGCCGAATGCGGCGGCGACACCGATGCCAATCAGCGTCCACATATTTGGACTTCAGGTTGCGGATCGACGCGACGCAGCGGGCGAAGAACGGCCAGCCCGCCCACAGCACGACCGGCGCCGCCAGCGCGAGCTCGATCCAGCTCTGGCTCGATGTCAGCCCTGGCACGAGGCGATGCCCGATCATCGCCAACACCGTGACGGCGACGGTCAGCGGCAGCGTTGCAGCGAAGCGCCGGCGAAAATCGACGAGTTCGGGGTCGTCACCTTCGTCGAGCGCCGGAAGCATAGGTTCCAATGTCATCCCGCAGATCGGACAGTTCCCGGGCCTGGGCTGGCGGATCTGCGGATGCATCGGACAGGTGTAGATCGGTGCGGTAGTCGGTGCTGCTGCAGCTGCAGGAGTGGAGGACGCCATCGACGACGCTCCTACTTTCCGGGCGCGCCTGGCATGGCACCGGGCCCGCCCGTCATCCCCTGCTGATCCATCATCATCTGCATCATCATCTGCATCATGTCCATGCGCATTTGCATCATCTGCATCTGTGCAGTCGGATCGGAAGGCTTCCCCTTCGGTGTCGGCGAGTGGCCGCCCGGCCCTCCCATCATCCTGCTGCCATGCATCATCTGATTCATCATGCCCATGCCTTCCTGCATGGCCTTGCGGTTCTCCGCCATCAGCTTCTGGCGCTCCTCCGGCGTCGCCGCGCTTGCCATCCTTTCGTGCAACGCCTGCATCTTTTTCATCTGGTCGTCCATCCGGGCCATGTCACTCCTAGGGTTGGTACCTTCGATCGGCTTGCCGGGATGGGAATGTGGATCAGACTGCTGCGCGATCACGAGATTCGATGACAGCAGTAGCAGTGCGGCAAACGCTGCGACGTTCGAAGCTTTCATGAGCATCTCCTGACATTGGGTTAACTACCGTTAGGACACCGGTCTGGGAGCAATCCGATGGCCCACGGACTATCGCGCCTCCCGAACACCTTCCAGCTCGACCACCGTGAACGCACCGCCTACCTTCTCGGCGCGGAACCGGATCTTGTCTCCCGCCTTGACCTGCTTCAGCATCGCGGGATCCTTGACCTGAAACACCATCGTCATCGCAGGCATGTCGAGGTGGCGCAATTCGCCGTGCTTGATGGTGATCTTTTTCGCTGCCGCGTCTACCTTGCGCACCTCGCCCTCCGCCATCGCGTCGATGGCGATCTGCGATGGCATGGAACGCGGGTGATTCGTGTCGTGCGTGGTCGCGGCCGCGGATGCTGCGAGCGTCCCGATGACGACAATCAGCATGATGAGTCGCATGCTCCACTCCCCTCGGGTTGACGATATCGCGGACGCCTCATCGGGCCGCGACGACGATCCGGCCCTTCATCCCGGCCTCGAAGTGGCCGGTGACCAGGCAGCCGTACATGAACGAGCCGGACCGGTTGAAGGTCCAGGTCAGCCGCCGGGTGGCACCGGGTTTCACGTGTGCCATGTATGGCTCGTCGTGCTCCATCGCGGGATTCTTTCGCATGAGCTCCGCGTGCTTCTTCAACTCGTCCTCGGTGCCGATGACGAGCTCGTGCATCAGCTTGCCCTTGTTCGAGATCGCGAATGTCACGGTTTCGCCCTGTCTCACGCGGATTTCCGACTGCGAGTACTGCATGCTGTCGTCCATCGAGATGACGACCCGGCGAGTGGCCTTTTTCGGATCGCCCACTGCGCCGAACGCATGCTGCTCAGCAGCAACGGCGGCAATCGCAGCCTTGGCTTGATCGTCGGTGCCATGCGCTAGCGTCTGCACTGGGAGCGCGGCGAGGAGTGTGAGCGTCATGGCACCAGCAATGCGTTGCATGTGTCGATCCCTTTCTAGTTTGATGCGGTCTCAGTGCCCGCCGTGACTGGCGGGCTTGCGTACGGTCATCGTTGTGGTGTTTCGCGATTGGTGCGCCGCGGGAGGACCTGGCGCGCGCGAAACGGCAGGCCCAGCATCGGTCAGCTCGTAAGCCATGCTGCCCTCCGGCTGCGCATACCAGCCTGGATCGCGATAGTCGTTGCGAGCGATGTCGCGACGGATCTTGACGACCGTGAACATGCCACCCATTTCGAGCGGTCCGTAGGGTCCGAATCCCGTCATCATCGGCAGCGTGTTGTCCGGCAGCGCCATTTCCATCTCCCCCATATCGGCCATCCCGCGGTCGCCCATCACCATGTACTCGGGGACCAGACGATTGATCTTCCGCGCAATGTCGCGCTGCTCGACACCGATCATGGTGGGAACATCGTGGCCCATCGCGTTCATGGTGTGGTGCGACTTGTGGCAGTGGAACGCCCAGTCGCCCTCCTCAGTGGCGTCGAACTCGATCGCACGCATCTGGCCCACGGCGATGTCCGTCGTCACTTCCGGCCAGCGCGACGCGGGCGGCGTCCAGCCGCCGTCGGTGCCGGTTACGACGAACTCGTGGCCGTGGAGGTGGATCGGATGATTGGTCATCGTCAGGTTGCCGATCCGGATCCGCACGCGATCGTTCTTCCGCACGACCAGCGGATCGATGCCCGGGAAAACACGGCTGTTGAACGTCCAGAGGTTGAAGTCGAGCATCGTCATGATCTTCGGCGTGAAGCTGCCGGGATCGATGTCGTACGCGTTGAGCAGAAACACGAAGTCACGGTCGACACGCATGAACTTCGGGTTCTTCGGGTGAGTGACCCAGAATCCCATCATGCCCATGGCCATCTGCGTCATTTCGTCGGCGTGCGGGTGGTACATGAAGGTGCCGGGACGTCGGGCGACGAACTCGTAGACGAATGTCTTGCCCACGGGAATCTGCGGCTGCGTGAGGCCGCCGACGCCATCCATCCCGTTGGGCAGGCGTTGCCCGTGCCAGTGGATCGTCGTGTGCTCGGGCAGCTTGTTGGTGACGAAGACGCGGACGCGGTCACCTTCCACGACCTCGATTGTCGGGCCGGGACTCTGCCCGTTGTAGCCCCACAGCCGGGCGATCATTCCTGGTGCGATTTCGCGCTCCACCGGCTCGGCCACCAGATGGAACTCCTTGATGCCATCGGTCATGCGCCACGGCAGGGTCCAGCCATTCAATGTCACGACCGGGTTGTACTGGTGGCCGCTGTCGGGGACGAGCGGCGGTTGGGTCGTCGCCGCGGCCATCGTTGCCGCCTCCGGCAGCGAGGCCGCGCCGGCACGCGTCACTACGCCCGCAGCTACGGTGGTGAGCCCGGCGGTACGCAAGAAACTGCGACGATTCATCGTCATGATCGATCTCGGCGAGTCAATGGGAAGCGGACGCGAACGGCGTTTCGACGCCCTTGACGTAGTCGGGCGCAGTCGCGGCACCGCCTCCTGAGAGCGCAGCCTGCAGATTCGCATCGGCGAGCCAGAAGTCGCGCTGCGCGTCGAGCGCCGCGTTGACGCTTACCACCTGTTCGCGCGCATTGGCCAGCAGTTCGAACACGCTGAGCAGCATGCCGTTGTAGCGAAGCAGGCTCTCGTCGGCGATTCGCTTGCGCAGCGGCACGATCTCGTCGCGGTAGTGGCGTGCGAGGTCGTAGGCCGTTCGGTATGCGACGTACGCGGCCCGCGCCTCGGAGCGAGCGTCGTCGGCGGCAGCCACGAGGCGTTGCGCGGATTGCCGGTAGATCGCCTCCGCACGGGCGAGCTTCGCGTCACCCCAGTCGAAAATGGGAATCTCGATCTCGATCTCGTAGCCGTCGCGGCGCGGGACACCGGCATCGCTCTGGTTCTTGTACGCGAGATCGAACACATTGATCCACCGGTTGGCCCTGGTCAGGTCGAGCGCGTAAGCCGTTGCGTCCAGCCCGCGGCGGGCGAGCGACACATCGAGGCGTTGCGCGAGCGCAGATGCCTCGATGTCCGCACCGGAGCGGGGTTCGGGAGGAAGGTCGGGCAACCGGTCGGGCAACCGGATCGTGTCAGGCCTTGTTGCCAGGCCCAGCACGCGCGCGAGGCGTTCGCGCTCGACTGCAGCGGCCTGCCGCGCGCGAGCAACGCGCGTGGTGGCATCGGCGTAGAACAGCTGCTGGCGCACCTGACTCAACGTGTTCCAGTTCCCCGCCGCGGCCATACGTCGCGCGAGCTCGGCGCTTGCGTCGGCGGCGAGCTGCACCTGCTCGTAATAGAGGACGCTCTGCGCCGCCGCAGTCGCTGCGATCGCGGCGCGGCGCGCCTCGGCGGCGATGCGAATCGCATCGAGTGCGGCGCTCGTCTGCGCCATGGCAAAACGTTCTCGCTCGAGCTTCAGCGTCATCGGCATCAACAGGACGGCGACGACGTCGACGATGAACTTGCGCTCGATCTCGAGGTCGCCGCCGGACCCCAGCCTCGAGAACGAAAAACGCGGATTTGGCAATCGGCCGGCCTGCACGAGCTCGGCCTCGACAATCCCGAGCTCGGCGTAGCGCGCCTGCAGTGAGGCGTTGTTCACCAGCGCGATCCGAACCGCGGCGTCGGGTGTCAACGGCGCTGCGAGCGATTCGGCGACGAGTGTACGCACGGCGGCAGCGTCTTCGTCGGAACGCACGAGGCGCGTTGCGGCGCCGGTTCGCTCCTGCACAGCGGTCGAGACGGTATCGATGCCGCCATCGGTCGAGAATGTCGCGCAGCCGACCAGCAACAACATTGCAGCACCGGCGCCAAAGCGCGCGGCTGGCGTCCGTGCGGACGCGGCGAAACGTACAGGACGCATGCCAACCTCATCGATTTCGGTACCCGGGCGCGCGTCCCTTGGTGAGGACACGCGGGCACGACACGCGCTCGCCTTGCAACGCGATGCGCGCACAGGGCACGCACCGCTTTGCCGCGAGCGTCAGACGAGGGCGGAGTGCGGAGGCCGCTCGAGGCCGTCGGGAGGGCGGCGCTCGAAGCTGATCAGGACAGGAGGGAAAGCTACATCGCCACGATCGAGCGGCGTCACGCTCAATGGGCCAGGCGGGAGAATCGAGCCGCCTGCGCAACAATCCGCACAGAGGCTGCAAGTGAGGGCCGCGGGGCGCGCACCATCGTCATGCGCCGCCTTTGCATTCTGGTGATCGTGACCGTGCTCGTCGATGGAGCCGGCGTGGTGATGCGACGCGTGATCCGAATGTGCGGAACCGTCGGAATTTGCCGCTGCAGGTGCGCCGTGGCCAGGCCCGCATGCAATCATCACCGCTCCGATTGCCGCGCGCGCGGGAACGGCCGCCATCAAAAGAACCAGGAACAGCATGCGGAAGGTTCGACGCATGTTTTCAGTCTAGCACCGATTTCGCCCGAGATTGCCAGTCGGCCCGGCGAACGACTTGCATGGCGACATCCTTGAAGCCGCATAAGGCGGCGGCGAACGGCGACCCTGCGTCGGTTATCATCCGCGTCCCGTCTGTTCGGAGAAATCGATGAACAACGACCAGCAAAGCGCCATCCTCACCATCTGCCTGATGGCCGCGTTCGCCGATGGCGCCAACTCGGACCACGAGCGCGACGAGATCCGGAAGATCGCCGATCGATTGGGCCAGGGCGCGCCAATCGACGTCGGCGCGCTCTATCAGGACGTGCTGACGGCGGGTCCGAGCCTGCAATCGATCGCGGCTTCGCTGCCCGCCACCGAGCAGCGGCAGCTCGCGTACGAGATGGCGGTATGCGTCTGCAACGCCGACGGCGCGACCTCGCCGGCCGAGCGTGAATTCCTGACGGGGCTCGCAAAAGCACTTGGCCTCGACGCGGGTGCGGCGCAGACCTACGAGAAGCAGGCAAGCGCCGTGACCTCGACGCCGCTGTCGGGGAGCGCGCTCGACGGCGCGCTGGTCTCCGTCGTGCCGGCGAATGCCGCCGAGCTCGACAAGATGATCCTCAACTATTCGATCCTCAACGGTGCGCTCGAACTGTTGCCGCAATCGCTCGCGTCGATGGCGATCATTCCGCTGCAGATGAAGATGGTCTATCGCATCGGCAAGTCGCACGGGTTCGAGCTCGATCGCGACCATGTCAAGGAGCTGCTCGCTACGGTTGGCGTCGGGCTCACGTCGCAATACGTCGAGCAGATCGGCCGCAAGGTGCTGGGCGGGTTGCTCGGCAAGATCGGCGGCGGATTGCTCGGCGGGATGGGCAGCGTTGCGACCGGCGCGGGCTTCTCGTTCGCGACGACCTACGCACTCGGCCAGGTCGCGAAGCGCTATTACGCCGGCGGCCGGACGATCGACGCGGCCGGCCTGCAGCAGGCCTTCGCGTCGATGCTCGCCGATGCAAAGCAGATGCAGGGCAAGTACAGCGGACAGATCGCCGAGCAGGCGCGCTCGCTCGACCTCACGAAGCTCTTGTCGGTGGTCAAGTCCTAGGCTTGCGAAGCAGCGGCGGCTCTCCGTCCACCCACGCGGGATAGAGCGCCTGCCAGGCACCGGCCGGATCGCGGCGGACGAGCCTCCGCGCTCGCATGCGCTCGCTCGCGACGGCTGCGTCGAGCGTGACGAGCTCGCTCCAGCAGCAATCGGCGGGAACGAAGCGCTCCCGGCAGTCGGCGATCGACGTCGAGGCGAAGTAGCGCGTCACTTCGTCGATCAGCGAAGTCTGCGGCAGCGGGTCGCGCTGCCGTGCAATCCACTCCGGATGGCCCGCGGCGTCGCAGAACGCGGCCCAGAACTTCGGCTCGATCGCGCCGAGTGCGACTTCCGCACCGTCGGCGGTAACGTAGATGCGGTAGAACGCGGCGCCGCCGTTGAGCAGGTCGCGCTCGCGCGCGGGAGGGCGGCCGGTGACGCCCATTTCCGCCAGCGCGAACGTCTGCAGCGGCATCACGACGTCGGCGAGCGCAATGTCGATGTCGGCGCCGCGGCCGTCGCGCTCGCGCGCATAGAGCGCCGCGAGCAGCGTCGACAATCCGAACATGGAACCGAGGCAATCCGCGATGGGCGGCGCGAAGATTGCCGCGCGACCGCCGGCGCCGTTGCCCGTCAGCGCACCCGCGCTCGCGAGGTAATTGACGTCGTGGCCCGCGTCACGCGCGTTCGGACCCGCGCGGCCGTAGCCCGTAATCGAGACGTACACGAGCCGCGGATTGCGCTCGCGCAACAGGGACGATGCGAGGCCGAGGCGCGGCATGACGTCGGGCCGGAACGATTCGATGACGACGTCGGCGCCATCTGCCAGCGCGAGGAACGCCGCGCGCCCGTCGTGACTCTTGAGGTCGAGCGTGACCGACTGCTTGCCGGCCGAAATCGCCTCGTAATATGCGGGCCGGCCGTCGCCGTCGCTCGGACCGAGCGTGCGTACGGCATCCCCCTGTGGCGGCTCGACCTTGATCACCGTGGCGCCCAAGTCCGCCAGCAGCAGTGTCGCGAGCGGGCCGGGCAGGTAGCTCGTCAAATCGACGACGCGCACGCCTTCCAGGAATCGGTTCAAGCGCGACATCGCGTCCGCCGCACTCAGTCGCCGAAATGGACGTCGAGCCCGAGCGAGCGCGCGATCAGAAGCAGCTGGATCTGGCTGCTGCCGTCGCCGATCGTGCAGATGCGGTTGTCGCGGTAGTAGCGCGACACGGGGCAGTCGTCCATGTAGCCCCAGCCGCCGTGGACCTGGACGGCGAGGTTCGCGACTTCGGTGCCGATCTCGGTGGCGAAATACTTCGCCATCGCGAGTTCCCGCAGCGAGACAGTGCCGCGATCGCCCATCCACGCGGCGCGATAAGTCAGAAGCCGCGCGGCGTCGACCTTGACGGCCATCTGCGCGATCATTTCCTGGATGAGTTGCAGGCGGCCGATCGTGGCGCCGAACGCCTTGCGCTCCTGCGCGTACGCGACCGAATGATCGAGCGCCGCGTCGGCGAGCCCGAGCGAGCACGCGGCGAGAAACACGCGCGCCTGCTGGTAGCCCTTGTGCAGCAGATGCCGCCCGGTGCCCACCGTGCCCATCACGCTGGCGTCGTCCAGCGCGCAGTCGTCGAAATACAGCGGGCGCGTGTCGCTCGAGTGCCAGCCCATCTTCCGGTACGGCTCGCCCGGCATGTAGCCGGGCGTTCCGTTCGGCACGAGGAACAGAGTGAATTCCTTGTGCGGCGCGTCGGCAGCGCTCGTGACCGCGAGCGTCAGCGCGAAGGTCGAGATGTCGGTGCCCGCGTTGGTGATGAACGCCTTCTGGCCGTTGATCACCCAGCCTGAACTCGTGCGCGCAGCGTGCGTCTTGAAGCCCGCGGTGTCGGAGCCGGCGTCGGGCTCGGTACCCGCGAGTGCGCCGATCGCCTCTCCGCGGACGATGGCGGGCAGGTAGCGCGCCTTCTGCTCGGCCGTGCCGAACCGCTGGAGGATCAGGCCGGCGGCGACGCTGACCATTGCCGTCACAGCCAGCGACTGATCGGCGCGCGCGAGCTGCTCGATGGCGAGCGTCATTTCGAACGTGCCGAGCCCCATGCCGCCGAACTCGGCGTCGAACGGAATCGCCGTGATGCCGAGAGCGCCTGCCTTGCGATAGAGCGCCGTGGGAAAGCGGCACTCGCGGTCGAGCTGCTCGGCGACGGGTGCGACCTCGTCGCGGGCGAACGCGGCGACGTGATCGCGCAACTCGATCTGCTCGGCTGTCAGGTCGAAGTTCACTCTGATACTCCTCCGTGAGCGCGGCGTATATGCCCTCGCGCAGGGCAGGTACGCCGAGGCCGCAGCTTGACCGCGGCGCGACGCGCTGTAAAGTAGGCGGTCGATTGCGCGCGCCGCATTTCACGCTTCACACCTACACGGAACGACGAATGAGCTGGTCCACCGAGCACTGGAACAACGAGCTGTACATGCAGTGGGCCGGCCTGCGGATGCTGGAGGTGCAGGACGGCCGCAGCCGCCTCGAACTCACGATCGAGGCGCACCATCGCGGCGGCGCCGGCACCGAGGCAGTCAACGGCGCCATACTTTCGTACATGCACGACATCGTGCAGGGAGCCGCCATCCGTTCGCTGCTGCCGCCGCAGCAGAACGCACTCGCCACGATCAACCTGCACATCGACTATCTGGAGCTGCTGCGAGCCGAGCGCACCGTCGTCGCCAGCGGCAAGGTGGTCAGGCTGGGCCGCGGCGTCGCGTTCGGCGAAAGCGAAGTCCGTGATGCTTCCGGGCGGCTGTGCACGCGCTGCGTCGGCACGTACCGCGTAATGTCACAGGCCGCCACCTGACGGCGCGAGCCGGCGGAGACTACGCTTCGGTGCGGCTTGCGGCCCTTTCCTCGACGAGCCCGCGCTCGACGAGCATCGGCTCCACCGCTGGTTCGCGGCCGCGGAACGACCGGAACGCGAATGCGGGATCCAGCGTGCCGCCGGCCGAATACACGAAGCGATGGAGCCGCTCCGCCGTGGCCGGATCGAATATGTTCCCGGCCTCGACGAACGCGTCGTAGGCGTCGGCAGTCGAGCACCTCCGCCCACATGTAGACGTAGTAGCCGGCCGCGTACGCCGCGCCCGGAGAACAGGTGGCCGAAGTGCGGCAGACGGTGGCGCATCACGATCTCCCGCGGCATGCCGATCCGCGTCGAGCTCGCTTTTCTCGAACGCCGTGATGTCGATGCCCGCCGGATCCGTCTGCGCATGCAGCGCCATGTCGACGAGCGCACAGGAAACGTACTCGACCGTCTCGAAGCCCTGGTTGAACTTGCCGCGCAGCGGTCAGACGCTCGAGCAGCTCCGCCGGCATTGGCTGCGCCGGTCTCGTGATGCAGCGCGTGGCGCTTCAGCACCTCCGGCTCGAACGCCCAATGCTCGAAGATCTGCGACGGCAGCTCGACGAAGTCCTGCAGCACGTTCGTGCCGGCGAGCCGCTCGTAGGTCACCTGCGACAGCATGCCGTGCAGGCCGTGGCCGAACTCGTGGAACAGCGTGCGCACGTCGTCGGCCGACAGCAGCGTCGGCTCGCCGTGCGGGCGCCTTGGCGAAGTTGTTGTTGTTGACGACGATCGGCAGCGTGCCGTTGGCGCGCGACTGGCTGCGGTAGACGCTCATCCATGCGCCGCCGCGCTTGGTCGGCGCGCGCGAAGTTGTCGCGACAGGAACAGCCCGACGAGGGCGTCGTTGCGGTCGCGCACTTCGAATACGCGCACGTCCGGGTGATAGGCCTTGATGTCCGGCCGCGCCACGAAGCGAATGCCGAACAGCCGGTGCGCGCAATCGAACGCGGCGTCGAGCATCCGGTCCAGCGGGAAATAGGGCTTCAGCGCCGCTTCGTCGAAATCGTAGCGCGCCTTGCGCACCTTTTCCGCGTAGTAGCGCCAGTCCCACGGCTCGATCTGGATGTTCTCGCCGCGCGACAGCGCGAGCGCACGCAGCGCATCGCGCTCCTGCAGCGCCCGGGCCTTCGCCGGGCCCCACACGCGGTCGAGCAGCCGGGCGACCGCGGCCGGCGTGCCCGCCATCCGGTCGACGAGCGCGTAGTCCGCGTAGGTCTTGTAGCCGTGCAGCCTCGCCTGCTCGTGCCGCAGCGCGAGGATCTCGCGCGCGATCGGACGGTTGTCGTGCGCGCCGTCGTTCTCGCCGCGGCGCGTCCACGCGATGAACGCCTGCTCGCGCAGGTCGCGGCGGTCGGAGAACGTGAGGAACGGCACGATCAGCGAGCGCGACAGCGTGATCACCCATGCGTCGGGCTTGCCGCGCTCGATCGCGGCTTCGCGCGCCGCATGCCGGACGAGCTCGGGCAGTCCGGCGAGGTCGCGCTCGTCGCGCAGCACGAGCTCGTAGGCGGCTTCGTCGGCCAGCACGTTCTGGCTGAACTGCGTCGACAGGCCGGCCAGCCTCTCGACGATCTGGCCCAGGCGCGCCTTCGCGTCCGGCGCGAGGCGCGCGCCGGCGCAGCGTGAAATCGAGATGAACGCGCTCGAGAAGCTTCGCTTGCTCGGCGGACAGCCCAAGCTCCGAGCGGCGGCGATGCAGCGCATCGATGCGCGCGAACAGCGCGCCGTTCAGCAGGATCGCGTTCTGATGCGCGGCGAGCCGCGGCGACATCTCGCGCTCGACGGCCTGCAGTTCCGGCGAAGTCTCGGACGATGCCAGGTTCCAGAACAGCAGCTCGATCCGCGACAGCGCGCGGCCGCACTTGTCGAGCGCGGCGATCGTGTTGTCGAACGTCGGCGCGGCGGCATTGTCGGCGATCGCGGCGATTTCGGTGTCGTGGGCGGCAACGGCCGACTCGAACGCGGGCGCGAAATGCGCGGCGCGGACGCGATCGAACGGCGGCAGCGCGTCGGGCGCGTCCCAGGATTGCAGCAGAGGATTGTCAGTCATGATGTCGGTGGCCTCGGGTGGATGGCGTGGACGCCGCCTGCGCTCGGAAAGCCAGGCGCATTTGGGCGGCGACGCATCGCGTGGCGCTCGTGGCGCTGGCGAAGGTCGCCATTTTACTCGACGCCGGGAAGCCGGCGGTAACGGCCCTCGCGGAGGCGAGAGCGCACGGCGCCGCTTGCTTCCACCACCCGAACGCCGTGTTGCACAATGCCGCGATGACGCAGGATTCGGTGGTCCAGGAGTCGATAGCCGCGATCTATCGGGACGAGTCGCGGCGCGTGTTCGCGACGCTGGTGCGGCTGCTCGGCGACTTCGACGCAGCCGAGGAGGCGCTGTCCGACGCCTTTCGCGCCGCGCTCGAACAGTGGCCGCGCGACGGCATTCCCGCGAACCCGCGCGCATGGCTCGTGTCGACCGGGCGCTTCAAGGCGATCGACGGCATCCGCCGGCGCGCGCGCTTCGACACGATGGAGGACTTCGACGACTTCGCGGAGTCGATTCCCGACGAGACGCCCGTTGGCGACGACGAGAACATCGAGGACGACCGCCTGCGCCTCGTGTTCACGTGCTGCCACCCGGCACTGGCGCCCGACGCGCAGGTCGCGCTCACGCTGCGCGAGGTGTGCGGCCTCACCACCGAGGAGATCGCGCAGGCATACCTGAGCGCGCCGTCCGCGCTCGCGCAGCGCATCGTCCGGGCGAAGGCGAAGATCCGCGACGCGCGCATTCCGTATCGCGTGCCGGGCCCCGACGAGCTGCCCGACCGTCTCGACTCCGTGCTCCGCGTGGTCTACCTCGTGTTCAACGAAGGCTATCTCGCGTCGTCGGGCGCGTCGCTGACGCGCGTCGACCTCTCCGGCGAAGCTATCCGCCTCGGGAGACTGCTCGTTGCGATGCTGCCTGAGCCCGAAGCGATCGGGCTGCTCGCGCTGATGCTGCTGCAGGAATCGCGCCGCGCGGCGCGGGCTACAGCGGCGGGCGAGCTGATCCTGCTCGCCGATCAGGACCGGTCGCGGTGGAATCGCACGCAGATCGCCGAGGGATCGACGCTCGCTGCGCGGGCACTCGCGGGGCCGCGCGTCGGCTCCTATGCGCTGCAGGCAGCGATCGCGGCCGTGCATGCCGCAGCGGCGACGGCCGCGGCGACCGACTGGCGCCGCATCGTTGCGCTGTACGACCTGCTGTTGCAGGCCGACCCGTCCCCGGTGGTCGAGTTGAACCGCGCAGTCGGCGTCGCAATGCGCGACGGGCCGGCGGCCGGCTTGGCACTCGTCGACGATCTCCTTGTGCGCGGCGACCTCGACGACTACCGGCTCGTCCATGCGGCGCGCGCTGACATGTGCCGGCGCCTGGGACGCACGGCCGATGCCCGCACGTCCTATCAGCGCGCGCTCGACCTCACGCGCCAGGCGCCGGAGCGGCGATTCCTGGAGCGCCGGCTGGCGGAGCTGCCGGACTGAGGCCGCGTGTTGTCGAAATCCGGCGGCCGCGATGTCGAAATCCGGTGGCCCCGATCGACTACGGACGGGAGCAACCGCTGGAGACCGCGATGACCATCCACCCGAACCTGCCCGAAATCGCCTCGCGCGAGGCCTGGCTCGCCGCACGCAAGGCCTTGCTGGCGAAAGAAAAAGCATTGACGCGCGAACGCGATGAAGTGAATGCCGACCGGCGCCGTCTGCCGATGGTGCGCATCGACAAGCCGTACGCGTTCGCCGGTCCGGGCGGGCCGGCGCGCCTGGTCGACCTGTTCGCGGGCCGGCGTCAGCTCATCGTCTATCACTTCATGTTCGATCCGGGCTGGAAGGAGGGCTGCCCCTCCTGCTCGCTCCTCATCGACAACGTCGGCCACGTCGCGCATCTGCATGCGCGCGATACGTCGCTGGCGCTGGTTTCGCGCGCGCCTCTGGACCGCATCGAGCCGTTCCGACGCCGCATGGGCTGGACGTTGCCGTGGTATTCGTCGCATGGCAGCGACTTCAACTACGACTTCGACGTCTCGCATGACGAGTCGGTCGCGCCGGTTCGCTACAACTACGTCGACAAGGCCGAGCTGGTGCAGAAGGGCGAAGAATATTTCGTCACCGGCGAGTCGCATGGGATCAGCGCCTTCCTGCGCGACGGC
The DNA here is from genome assembly GCA_963851465.1 of uncultured beta proteobacterium. Lineage (GTDB taxonomy): Bacteria > Pseudomonadota > Gammaproteobacteria > Burkholderiales > Casimicrobiaceae > VBCG01. The sequence continues at coordinate 567,327 of CAWKPJ010000009.1, read as the reverse complement.
GACGCCGTATTCCACACGTACTCGTCGTACGCGCGCGGTTGCGACCTGCTGGTGGGGACGTACAACCTGCTGGACCTGACCGCGCTGGGACGCCAGGAGGACTGGGAGGTGCCGCCGGGCCGCAGCGACGGCCCGTTCATGTCCTGGGTTCGCCACCACGACCACTACCAGAAGGAGACGCGATGAAGTTCCTGTGCCTGATCTGCGCGGAGAAAGTGATGGAGCAAATGCCGGACGACGTCGCGGCCCGTCACTACGAGGACTATGGCAGGTTCACCGCGGCGATCAGCCAGAGCGGCAACTACGTCAGCGGTAACCGGCTTTTGCCGCCCGCGACGGCCGCGACCGTTCGCGTGCGCGACGGCAAGGTCGCGGTCACCGACGGTCCCTTCGCCGAGACGAAGGAGCAGCTTGGCGGCTACTACGTCATCGAGGCCGCGGACCGCGACGAGGCCATTCGCGTGGCGGCGAAGATTCCCGGCGCGTGGATCGGCTGCGTCGAGGTGCGGCCGATTGCCGACGATGCGCGCACTGTCGAGATCCTCGACTTCGCGACGACCGACGCGCCCCGCTGACGCGATCGCGCGCGCACAGGTGACGCACGAAATGACACGCGAAATGCATACGGGAATGTCGATTCGTTCGCGATCCCTTCGACTAACGAGTGAAGGCCCGAGTGTTTCGGGTCCGTCGAAAGTCGGAGTCGCAGATGAAACGGATCGCGCAAGGATGGACGAAGGTTCGCCAGGCCGGAAGGAAGTTCGGTCCCTACCTGTTGCTGGAACTGCTGCTGCCAGGCGGAACGCTGTGGGCGCTGCTGCTGTTCGCGGCGCGTCGCTCGGCCCGAAACGGGTGACCGGCGTGGTCCGTGTGGAGCGCAGCTATCGCGCGTCTGCGGCTCGCGTCTTCGATGCGTGGCTCGACCCCGCGATCGCCGGACGCTGGCTGTTCGCGACGGCTACGCAACCGATGGCGCGCGTCGACATCGACGCGCGCGTTGACGGCGAGTATTGCCTGGTCGAACGACGCGCCGGGACGCTGGTCCTGCACACGGGGGCATACGTCGCACTCTTGCCACCGCGACGGCTGGCGTTCACGCTGTCGTCGAGCGATCGTGCGGAACCAGACTCGCTCGTGACGGTCGGGATCACGCCGCAGCGCATGGGTTGTGTCCTTGCGTTGTCGCACGAGGGCCTGCCGGTCGGCCGCATCCGCGAGCTGAAGGCACGCTGGATCGGCATCCTCTACGGACTCGGCGTCACGCTCGACGCGATGCCATCCGCCCCGAAAAGCCTGGCCCTCGCCGAAGTGCCGGCCATTACAGGAGAAGCGCAATGCATTACATGCTGATGTGCTGCATCGACGAAACAACGTGGGGCGCGATGGCGCCCGCCGCCCGCGACGGCGTCATGCGCGACTATGGGTCGCTGATCGACGATCTCGTGAAGAACGGCCGCTACGTGTCAGGCGGAAAGCTGCGTCCCGTGGCGACCGCGACAACCGTCCGTCACAAGGGCGGCCGGCCGGTGCTGACCGACGGCCCGTTCGCGGAGACGAAGGAGCAGCTCGGCGGCTACCACGTCGTCGAGTGCGCGGACATCGATGAGGCGATCGCCGTCGCGCAGCGCATTCCGACGTTGCGCGTGGGCGGGACCGTCGAAGTCCGGCCGCTCGAGCATTCGACCGTCTAGCGGCGGCGCGGAACGTTCGATGAAATACCTGTGCCTCGCCTACTACGACGTGGACAAGTACGCCGCGCTGCCGAAGCCTGAGCTCGACGCCATCGTCAGCCGGTGTCCGCAGTACGACGCCGAACTGCGCGCCAGCGGACGGCTGGTGCTGTCCGGCTCGCTCGGTGCGCCGGAAGCGCGGATGGCCGTGCGGCCGGGTGCGGGCAGAGCGGTGGTGACCGACGGCCCGTACACCGAAACGAAGGAGCTGGTCGGCGGTTTTTTCATCATCGAGGCGCAGGACCTGAACGACGCGGTGCGCATCGCGTCGAAGCATCCGGCCGCGCACCTCGGCGGTGAGATCGGCTGGGGCATCGAAGTGCTGCCCATCGAGAGGCTCCTGCAAGTCACCCAACCCTCGAAGGAGAATTGAGAATGCGCTACATGATGATGATCAAGGCGAACGCAGACTACGAAGCGGGTCGGCCACCCAACCAGGCGCTCATGACGGCGATGGGCGCGCTGACGGAGGAAATGATGCGCAGCGGTGTCGTGGAATCGACGGGCGGCCTGCTGCCCAGCGCGGCGGGCACGCGGCTCGCGTACACGAAGGGCCGGCGCACCGTCGTCGACGGGCCGTTCGCGGAAACGAAGGAGCTGATCGGCGGCTTCGCGATCGTGAACGCGAGCTCGCGCGAGCACGCGGTTGCGCTCGCGAGTCGCGTCCTCGACATCCACGTCGAGGCAGGCGTCGCGGACTTCGAGATGGAGATCCGGCCGATGTTCGACCCGGAGAATGCTCCCTGCTCGCAACACTCAACGACCGTCAACGCTTGACACTCAGAGGAGACCGACATGCCTCAACTCGATCCGTACCTGTTCTTCGACGGCACCTGCGCCGAGGCGATGCGCTTCTACGAGCGCACGCTCGGCGGCAAGATCGAAATGATGATGACGCACGCCGACTCGCCCACACCCGAGCAGATGCCGCCGGGCATGAAGGACCGGATCATGCACGCGCGCCTCGTGTTCGGCGACCGCGAGCGCGTGCTGATGGCCTCCGACTGGATGATCGGCCAGCCATACGACAAGATGGCCGGCTTCTCGCTGTCGTTCAACTGCCCGACCGCGGCCGACGCGAAGCGGGTGTTCGACGCGATGGCGCAGGGAGGGCGCGTCAACATGCCGCTGCAGAAGACGTTCTGGGCCGAGTCGTTCGGCATGCTGGTCGACAAGTTCGGCACGCCGTGGATGATAGGCTGCGAGGCGCCGAAGGCCTGAATTGGGCCTCGTCACCGGAGCCCCCGATGTTGAAGAAAGGTTTCATCGTCCTGCTGGTCGTCGCATTCGCGTTCCTGCCCTTCGCCGCGTTGCAACCCGATACGCTGACGGTCCAGCGCTCGGCGACGATCAACGCGCCGCCCGAGAAGATCTATCCGCTGATCACCGACTTTCACAAGTGGGCCGTCTGGTCGCCGTGGGAAAAGCGCGATCCGGCGATGAAGCGCACATACAGCGGCGCCGACAGCGGCAAGGGTGCGGTCTACGCGTGGGAAGGCAACCGCGAGGTGGGCGAAGGCCGGATGGAGATCGTCGACGCCACTGCGCCGTCGAAGATCGGTATCAAGCTCGACTTCATCAAGCCGCTCGAAGGCCACAACGTCGCCGAGTTCACGCTGACGCCGAAAGGCGGCGCCACCGACGTGACGTGGGTGATGACGGGACCGACGCCATTCATCGGCAAGGTGATCGGCATCTTCATGGACATGGACAAGATGATCGGCACCGATTTCGAGGCCGGTCTTGCCGCCCTCAAGGCTGCGGCCGAGAAGTAATCTGCCGTCGCAGCGGGTACAGCAATCCCGCGCCGGCGATCGCCGCCGTCAGATGCTTGAGCGAATGACCGGCGATCACTTCGCCGGTCGCGTCCCAGATCGTCCGGTCGGCGAGCTCCAGGACTTTCGACAGGCTGTACCACCCGACGAGCCACCACCACGGAAAGGGATCGTCGCCGCGCTTCGTCAGGAACAGGATCGCGAGCAAGGCGGCGATGCCGCCGAACTGCAGCAGGATGTAGAGCGACAGGTCGCCCACGAACTTCCAGTAGAAGACGCTGACGACGCCGAGCTCGAAGAGCACCGCGATAGCGACACGCGCGACGTTCTGTCCAACGCGCTGCGCAATGGCCGTGCCGAGCACGCCGGCGAACGCGAGTGTCATCGGCAGCCGGTCCCACACGAGCGACGCGTCGGTCGGCCCGAGGTGATACCAACCTGAGCCGAACGCGGTGAGCAGAAAGCCCAGGGCAATGCACGCGACCCCCGCTTCGGTCGCGGGCGACATCTTCACGCGGTCTCGCGCCACGAGCCGCACGAGCCCGTAGATGCCGACGACGAGGAACGCCAGATTCGACAGGACGTCCGCCGCGCGCTGTACGCCGAGCCACGAACGCTGATCGGCGAACGCGTGGTACGTCTGGTCCTGCGCCACCGGCGGCAGCAGCGTCCACGCGACGAGCACGATCGCCAGCGCGACGAGGCAGATGCGCTCGCCGCGGCTCAGATTGCGCCAATGCAGGAAGAGGAGCTCGGTCATGGGTGGCGTTCGAGCGGAATACCAGGAAGGCGGCGTGACCTTCACTTACCGAATGATGCCGCGAAGAATCTCGAGTGGCAGCGCAAGCGTCGAAAAGGGGCCGCGAACGCGGCCCCTGCAAGGGCATTCCCGACGTTCAGTTCCGGCTGTTAATCCAGTCGAGCACTTCCTTGCGGTCGAGCCGGTAGCCGAAATCGGTGCCTCGGCAGAGCGCGTTGAGGCCGAAGGAATTCACAGCGACGATCAGATTGGAACTGGACTCACCGAGGAACACCGGTCCGCCGGAATCGCCTGAACACGTGCCACCGCGGTCGTTGCCATTGCCCTGGGTCTGCACGTTGTAGCCGTCGTTTTGAAAGCTGTTGAGATTGACCAGCGTCGAACGACCCATCAGCCGCGAGCGGTACGAAATGTTCGGAACGGCGGATTTCGGGTTCGCGCTCAACGTCAGCCCGTAGCCGCTTGCCGTGAAGACCGTTTTCTTGTTGCCGCGCGCCGTGCCAAGGCCATCGAGCGTGCCGGGCGCTGGCAACTGACCGTACTCTGGCAACGCGATCGGCTGGTCGAGGATCAGCACCCCGGCATCGTGCGTGTTCGGAAATCCGGCGAAGTTGGCGAACCCGTAGTTGTACAACTTCGTCGACGTCGCACACAGCGTGCCGAGCGTGCCCGCCGCGCAGAATTCGGGATAGCCGGAGACGGGATCGACCTGGGTTGCCGGATCGTAGTGCGCGCCCGCATCCTGCTGGAACCAGACGCGCGCCGACACCGCCCCCTCTGCCGTATCGGTGCAATGTCCGGCGGTGACGAACTTGGTGGGGCTGATCAGCGAGCCACTGCAGCGCCACAGAAACTCGCCCTCGGCGTCGTAGAACACGACCAATCCGACGTACGGATGCTCGTTGTCGACGACCCAGTCGTTCGTAATCGCTGCGACCGGCAGTGCGGCCATCGCACCTGCTGCGAGAGCGACAGCTGCAATCAATCTGCGCTTCATCAATCCGTCCTCCTCAGAAGTGTCGTCGTGGGAAATCTTCCCGCGTGCGGAGTATAGCCCCGCCTGCGCGCGCGATTTCGTGCTGCATTCATCTCTGCGGTGCTTGTGGTTTACGAAGTGTTATCCACGAGGCAGTGGCTTCCCTGATTGTCTGTACCATCGCTGAATTGGTCGCTGTTCGTCGCACATGACGTCATGATCATGTTCCACTGCGCCCCATGACCACAGACAAACCGCGGCGCTACCAGATTCGCGCGATGACCCCGCGAGAGATCGGGATCGCGATTGATTGGGCGGCCGCCGAGGGCTGGAATCCTGGCGTCAACGATGCGGCGTGCTTCCACGCCGCCGATCCGGACGGCTTTCTGGCGGGTCTGCTCGACGACGAGCTTGTTGCCACGATCTCCGTCGTGAAATACGGGGCCTCGTTCGGCTTCCTTGGACTGTATATCGTCAAGCCGGCGCATCGAGGCTGCGGCTATGGTCTCAGCCTGTGGAATGCGGGTCTCGCGCATCTCGGACAGCGCACGATTGGACTCGACGGTGTCGTCGCGCAACAGGATAACTACCGGCGATCCGGCTTCGACTTGGCGTACCGCAACGTTCGTTACCAGGGCACAAAGGTCGCGCAACTTCCAGAGGATCGTCGAATCGTCCCGCTGTCGTCCATCCGCTTTGACGAGCTCGATGACTACGACAGGTCCGTCTTCCTGGCGGATCGCCCCGCGTTCTTGAAGGCGTGGATTACCCAACCGCAAGGCCGAGGGATCGGCATTCTGCGCGACGGCAGGCTCGCGGGATACGGCGTCATCCGTCCCGCTCGTGCCGGCTTCAAGATCGGGCCGCTCTTCGCTGACGATCCGGCGCTCGCGGAAGCCCTGTTCAACGGCCTTGTCGCGCGCATTCCATCGGGTTCGACGTTTTACCTCGACGTCCCCGAGGCAAATCCGGGAGCGGTCACGCTGGCGGAGAACCATGCCATGTCGGTGGTCTTCGAAACGGCGCGGATGTATTCCGGGCCAGCGCCTGAGGTGCCCGTGCACCGATTGTTTGGCGTGACGACGTTCGAGCTGGGTTGAGATCGCGAACGGTTGACAACAAAAAACCCGCCGGCACATCAGCGGGTTAGACAGAAGCTGGTGGAGACGAAGGGGATCGAACCCTCGACCTTCGCATTGCGAACGCGACGCTCTCCCAGCTGAGCTACGTCCCCACGACCGATAATTATACGATCAAGCGCCCGGAGGGTAAATCCCGGCCTTGCCTCGCGCGCAGGGCACAGCGTGTAGGACGGCCGACCCGCCACATTCCTACAAAGGATTGCGTGCCATGGCGATAGGCGGCGAGCGCGCGAAGGCTCATTCTTCGAACCTGACGTCGACAGGGACGTCCCCCGGGAAGGAGCAACGCCATGCCGCTGAAGAAAGGCCGGAGCCAGAAGACCGTAGGCTCGAACATCGAGAAGCTCGTGCACGAGTACGAAGACACGGGCCGCATCGGCACCAGCCATCCCGCGTCGAAGAAGAAAGCCGTGAAGCAGGCGGTGGCCATCGCGTTGACGAAGGCCGGCCGCAGCCGCAAGCAGCATGCGCTCTCCAAGTCGGCGCACCCGAAGTCGCGCACATCGCACACAATAGCACGCACCGAAAAATGCCCGACGACCGCATGCATTTCGTACCTCCTCCGGCGCCCGCCGGGGTCTTCGACCGCTTGTCGAAGACCGTCCACGATGCGGGCCGGCTGGTCGTCGATCATCTCGAATTGGCCGCGCTGGAGGCGCAACGCGCAGCCGATGGCCTGGTTCAGATCCTGATCGCGTCGATCGTCGTGACGATACTCGTGGTCGCAGCATGGATGGCGATGGTGGCCGGCGCTGCGATCTGGGCGACGCGCGCGGGCTTGTCGCTCCCTTGGGCGCTCGTGCTGGCGGGCGGCGTGAATCTTGTCGCCGCTTTGGCGATCGGCATGTGGATCCGCGCGCGCGTGCCGACACCTGTTGTTCGCAGCGACGCTGCGCCAGCTTCGCAATGGCAAGGAGACGGACTCCGATGAAATCGAACGGCACGCCTGACGACATCGTCCACTCGATCGCACAGGTCGAGCGGAGGATCGAGCTGCGTCGCGCGCGCCTCGCGCGGCACGCGGAAGAGTTGCGTGACACCGCGGAGCAAAAGGCGAAACCGCTGGCGCTCGCGGGCGTCGCAGCCGTCGCTGTCGCGGGATATCTCCTGGGCCGAGGCCCGGCGACGCCCACAGCGCGCAGCGCAGCCGGCGTGGCGGCCAGAACCGGAGTCGCCGCCGCACTGGTCGCAGCGCTGCAGACCGCGCTACGCGTCGGCACGAATCCGCTGGTGCGCTCCGCATGGAACAGCTACATGCGCAAGCGCGTTTGACAACCGTTGTCCAATGAAGGAGCAATGATGGAATCGAAGATGCCCTACACCGGAAGCAATGCAACTGCCGCCGCAGCCGACGTCGCGTCGCGCGCTCACAACGCGCTCGACACCGCCATCGACAAGACGGCCCCCGCCGTGAACCGCATGGTCGACAAGGCGCATGCCACGATCGACCGCGTGGCGGAAAAAGCTGCGCCTGCGGCCGAAGCGCTCCAATCGGCCGTCGACCAGACGAAGGAAAAGTCGACGCGCATGATGGAAGCCTGCGCTGAAAGCGTTCGTGCGCAGCCGCTGATGGCGATCGGCATCGCCGCCGTCGTCGGATACCTTGCGGGCCGCCTGATGCGTTGACGTTTTGCGACACGTGCGTGTCGTCGTCCGCCGCAAGCGCGGGCGATGCGCGCACGGCGCCGCATCGTGGCGTTGTGCTAGATTGTCACGCTGTTCGCGTGATCAAAAGCCGATGCCATGACGACCCGCCAGACCATTCAAAGCCCCGACGCGCCCGCCGCGATCGGTCCGTACTCGCAGGCGATCCGCGTCGGCAGCATCGTCTACTTGTCGGGGCAGATCGGCCTCGATCCGCGCACCGGCCAGCTCGTCGAAGGGCTGGAAGCGCAGGCGCACCAGGTGTTCAAGAACCTGCGCGCCGTCGCGGCAGCCGCGGGCGGCACGCTGGACGACATCGTCAAGGTGTCGCTGCTGATGATGGATCTCGGCGGCTTCGCCAAGGTGAACGAGATCATGGCGTCGTACTTCAAGACGCCTTATCCGGCGCGCATGACGTATCAGGTGGCCGGATTGCCGCGCGGTGCGCTCGTCGAAGTGGAAGGCACGCTCGTGCTTCCGGCCGGCGCCGCCGCCGATCTGCAGACCGGACAAACCGGCTGGCGCGAAACGTTCGACCAGACCAAGGGGCAGTAGCTCCGCTCGATGCCGAAGGCGGCATCCGCTGGCCGCAAGAAACCCGCGGCGGCAAAGCCCGGCGCGACTCTCGCGGACAAGCTCGTGCGCATCGGTGTCGCGCGCGACGAGGACCTGATCCTCCACCTCCCGCTGCGCTACGAAGACCACACGCGCACGACGCCGCTCACGCAGCTGCGCGCGGGTGAAACGGCGCAGGCGGAAGGGGTCGTCCGCAACACGGACATCCAGTACCGGCCGCGACGCCAGCTCGTCTGCCTGCTCGCGGGGGAGGACGGTGGTCAGCTCGTGCTGCGCTTCTTCTCGTTCTATCCCAGCCAGCAGAAGGCGCTCGCAGTCGGTCACCGCGTTCGCGTATTCGGGGAAGTGCGGGACGGACACTTCGGCCTCGAGATCGTCCATCCCCAGTTCAAGGTCGTGGAGGAAGGCATGCCGCTCGATGAGCGGCTGACGCCGGTTTATCCGACGACGGCCGGACTGGGCCAGGACACGCTGCGCAAGGTGATCGGCCTCGCGCTCGCGGCGGACCCTGCGCGAACTGCCGAAGTGCTGCCGGAGGAGTTCACGCACCGGCGCCACCTGTGGAAGTTCGGCGACGCGGTGCGTTTCCTGCATGCGCCGCCGCCGCGACTCTCCGCCCTCACGCAAAAGGCGCTCGACGCGCGCACGCATCCGGCGTGGGCGCGACTCAAGTTCGACGAGCTCCTCGCGCAGCAGCTTTCGCTGAAGGCGCATCGCAAGGCGCGCGCGGCACGGCGCGCGCCGGTGCTGACGGGCACCGGCGCGCTGACGTCGACGCTGATGAAGCGCGTGGGCTTCAAGCTGACGCGCGCGCAGGAGCGCGTGTGGCGCGAGATCAGTCACGATCTGAAGCGCGCGACGCCGATGCAGCGGCTGCTGCAGGGCGACGTCGGCTCCGGCAAGACCGTGGTCGCCGCGCTTGCGGCGCTGCAGGCGATCGAGAGCGGGCGACAGGTGGCGTTCATGGCGCCGACCGAAATCCTCGCCGAGCAGCACTATCGCAAGCTGGCGTCGTGGCTCGACGGCGTCGGCGTCGAGATCGCGTGGCTGTCGGGCTCGCTGCCGGCGAAGGCGCGGCGCGCGGCCGTCGAAAAGCTTGCGAGCGGTGCCGCGCGATTCGCGGTGGGCACGCACGCGCTCTTCCAGGAAGGCGTCGAGTTGCCGCATCTCGGACTCGCAATCGTCGACGAGCAGCATCGTTTCGGCGTCGCGCAGCGACTTGCACTACGGGGGAAGGGGATCGCCGAGGCGCATCAGCTGATGATGAGCGCGACGCCGATCCCGCGCACGCTCGCGATGACGTTCTACGCGGACCTCGACGTGTCGGTGCTGGACGAAATGCCGCCGGGACGCACGCCGGTGGGCACGCGACTCGTCAACCAGAAGCGCCGCAGCGAAATCGTCCAGTGGGTCGGCAAGCTGGCGGCCGAAGGGCGGCAGATCTACTGGGTGTGCCCGCTGATCGAGGAGTCGGAAAAGCTCGAGCTGCAGACGGCGGTGGCGCTGCACGCCGAGCTCACGGCGCGCGCTGCCCGAGGTCGCGCTCAGTCGGCCTGCTGCACGGGCGGATGAAGCCCGACGAAAAGGCCAAGACGATGGCCGCGTTCGTCCGCGGCGAGATTGCGGTGCTCGTCGCGACGACAGTGATCGAAGTCGGCGTCGACGTTCCGAACGCGTCGGTGATGGTGATCGAGCACGCCGAGCGTTTCGGGCTTTCGCAACTTCACCAGCTCCGTGGCCGCGTCGGTCGCGGCGCGGCGGAGAGCACCTGCGTTCTGCTGTTCGAGGAGCCGCTCACCGACACCGCCAAGCAGCGGCTCAAGGTGATCTACGAAAACACCGATGGCTTTGAGATCGCGCGGCAGGATCTCCTGATCCGCGGCCCCGGCGAGTTTCTCGGTGCACGCCAGTCGGGCGAAGCGCTGCTGCGCTTCGCCGACCTCGAGCGCGACGTGGCGCTGATCGAGCAGGCGCGTGACGCGGCTGACGAGTTGCTGCAAAAGGATCCCGCAGCAGCCGCGCTGCATCTCGATCGCTGGCTCGGGGGCAAGCAGGAGTTCATCAAAGCGTAGCACTCCATGCGCCTTGACGCGCTCGCCGGGCGGGGCGTGCCCTGCGGGCTTCAGTGTTCAGGCGCCCGCAGAGCACGCCCCGCCCGGCGATCCCGCCAAGGCGGTGCGCCGAGGAATGTGCTGCGGACAGTTCGCGCTCCAGGCGCTCACGTCGAAGACGATCGCGCGCTCGACTTCGGCGGGATAGTCGCGCGGGGTCAGTTGTGCGATGAGCGCAGCGTCGTCCGAGACGCGCGCGCGGCCGGCGATCTTGATCCGGTGGCCGCGCTCGTAGTCGACGAACAGCAAGAACGCCTGCGCATTCTCGGCGAGGTTGTCGACCGTGGTGTATTGGCGGTTGCCGGCGAAATCGGCGAACGCGAGCGTGTGATCGTCGAGGACGTGCAGCCAGCCGGGTGGGCCACCGCGGTGCTGGACGTACGGATGGCCGTCGGCGTCCGCGGTGGCGAGCACGATCGAGTCGCTCTCACGCAGCATCGCGATCACGCGCGACGTAAGCCGTTCGCGCCACGCGCGCGCGACGTTGCCGCGGCGCAGAAACCGCGGCAACGCGCTCGTCGTGGCGGTCGACGCGCTCACGCCGCCCGCTTCAGCGGCGCCGCCACCGGAAAGTCGATGTCGGTACGCATGGCGCTGTTGAAGAGATTGGTGAAGACGTTGATCGCAATGTGGCCCACCACATCGGCGATCTCTGCGTCGTCCAGGCCGGCGATGCGCAGCGCCGCCACGTCTGCGTCGTCGACGTGCCCGCGCGCAACGACGACCTTCCGCGCGAACGCCAGGATCGCCCGCGTGCGCGGATCGCGATGCGCGGCGCCGCGCGCCGCGACGAGATCGTCCGCACCGATCTTCAGCATCCCGCCAATCGCCGTGTGCGCCGCCAGGCAGTAGTCGCAGCCGTTCGTTTCGGCGACGGTGAGCGCGATCAGCTCGCCGGTGCGCTTGTCGACGCGGCCGCCACCGAGTGCTTCGCCGAATGCGAGATAGGCCTTCAGCACCGCGGGGCTGTTCGCCATGGCGCGGGTCATGTTGGGAACGATGCCGAGCTTGCTGCGGACGGCGGCGAGGAGATCATTGGCGGGGCCGTCAGTGGCCGGGTCGACCAGCGGAACGCGAGACATGGTGGAGTCCTTGGGTTCACGGCCGCGGAGGGTTCGGCGGCCACGGACGAAAGATAGTGACTTGCGAGTAATTTGATAATACGATTTGAATGCAACATATTATTGCGAAAAACACAAACAGTGAACGACCGTTTCTCCGCCATGCAGACCTATGTTCGCGCAGTGGACGGCGGCAGCATGTCTGCCGCCGCGCGCGACCTCGGGCGCTCGCTCGCCGCCGTGAGCCGAACGATCAGCGACCTCGAGGCGCGGCTCGGGGTACGTCTGCTCCACCGCAGCACGCGCCGGCTGACGCCCACCGAAGCTGGCCTCGCCTATCACGATGCGGCGCGGCGCATCCTCGCCGAGGTCGAGGAAGCCGAGACGGGCATCGGCGCCGAGCGGACGGCGCCGCGCGGCCTCCTCACGATCACCGCGCCGCTGATGTTCGGCCGCCTTCACGTCGCGCCGGTGCTGATCGACTATCTCGCGGACAACGCCGGCGTCACCGCGCAGCTCACGCTCACCGATCGCAACGTGAACCTGGTCGAGGAAGGTATCGACGTCGCGGTGCGGATTGGACGCCTTGTCGATTCGTCGCTGGTCGCGCGACCGCTGGGCGAGGTCGCGCAGGTTGTGTGCGCGGCGCCCGGGTACTTGAAAAAGCACGGCACGCCGGTGACGCCGGAGGCTTTGAAAGAGCACGCCTGCATCGGGGTGACGAGTCTTGGCGCCGCGCGCGAATGGGTCTTTCGCCGTGATGGCCGCGACGTTCGCATCGCGATCGGCGGGCAGTTCTCGTGCAACGTCGTCGAGCCCGCGATCGACGCCGCGATCGCCGGACACGGCCTCGTTCACGTGCTGTCGTATCAGGTGGCCGCGGCGCTCGCCTCCCGAGCGCTCATCCGCGTCCTGCGGGCCTATGAGCCGCCGCCGCTGCCGGTCTCGGCGCTCTACCTGTCGCCGCGGCTTTTGGCCGCGCGCGTCCGCGGTTGCCTCGATGCTCTCGCCGCCGCTATTCCGCCAGCGCTCGCCGACGCCCCTCCGAACCGCCCCAGACCCGGAAAATCCCTCAAATCCTGACCCAAATCAACGTCTTGTCATAACGCTCCGGCAGCGGCCTGCGGTAGAATTACCGCACGCGCGGCGGTGGGAACGCCCACGTTGCGCGATCGCCATGTCGCTCTATACCTTCGGCCTCAACCACACCACTGCGCCCCTCGACGTGCGCGAGCGCGTCACGTTCGCGCCCGACGTGCTGTCGGATGCACTGCGCGACCTGGTCAGCGCGCGCAAGGTCAAGGAAGCGGCGATCCTGTCGACGTGCAATCGCACCGAGGTCTACTTCCACGGCGGCGAGCCGGAACCCGTCGCGCGCTGGCTCGAAGGCGTGCATCGCCTGTCCGATGGCGCGCTCGCGCCCTACACGTACACCCTCGCGCGCGACAAGATGGTGACGCACGCGTTTCGCGTCGCGAGCGGTCTCGACTCGATGGTGCTGGGCGAGCCGCAGATCCTCGGGCAGATGAAGCAGGCAGTGCGCACCGCCGAGTCGGCCGGCTCGCTCGGCCTCGTGCTGAACCGGCTCTTCCAGCGGACGTTCGCGGTGGCGAAGGACGTGCGCTCGCAGACCGACATCGGCGCGGCATCGATCTCGATGGCGGCGGCAGCGGTGAAGCTCGCCGAACGAATCTTCCCCTCGATTGGCGAGCAGAGACTGCTGCTGATCGGCGCAGGCGAAATGGTCGAGCTCGCGGCGACGCACTTCGCCGCGAAGAAGCCCAAGTCGATCACCGTGTCCAACCGCACGATGGAGCGCGGCGAGAAGCTTGCCGACCGCATCAATGCCGAGGCGATCACGCTGAACGAGATCCCCGAGCGGCTGCACCAGTTCGACATCGTTGTGACCTGCACGGCGAGCACGTTGCCGATCATCGGCAAGGGCCTGCTGGAGCGCGTCGTGAAGCAGCGCCGCCACCAGCCGATCTTCATCGTCGACCTCGCGGTGCCGCGCGACGTCGAGGCCGAGGCGGCGCAGCTGAACGATGTGTTCCTCTACAGCGTCGACGACCTCGCCGAGATCGTGAAGGGCAACCTGCAGGTGCGCAAGGAAGCGGTGGTGCAGGCGGAACAGATGATCGCCGAGCAGAGCAGGCATTTCCTGCGCTGGCTCGAAGGCCGCAACGTCGTGCCGACGATTACCGCGCTGTCCGCGCACCACGACGCATTGCGCGAGTCCGAGCTCGAGCGCGCGCGGCGGATGCTCGCCGGCGGCGCAACTGCGGATGCCGTCATCGACGCCCTCGCACGCGGCCTCACCAGCAAGCTCCTGCACGCGCCGCTGGCGGCGCTCAACGCGGCCGGCGACGCCGAGCGCGCCGAGTTGATCGCGCTTTTGTCGCGCGTCTACAAGCTGCCCGAGAGCGACGAGCCTTAGCTGCTGCCCTTGTGGGGTCGGCTTCAGCCGGCCGCGATACCCCGCCGTCAGGCTGAAGCCTGACCCACAAGGCGACCATGCAACACCGCTGTTTCGCCATCCTTGCAGGTCAGGCTTCAGTCTGACGCACTTCTCCGAATTTTCGATTCGATGAAAACTTCGCTGCGCTCCAAGCTCGACGGCCTCGCCATGCGCCTGGCCGAGCTCGATCATCTGCTCGCCGCCGAGGACGCGACGCGCGATCTCGATCGCTATCGGACGATGACGAAGGAACACGCGGAGATCGGGCCTGTCGTCTCGCGGCTGCACGACTACGAGAAAGCGGAAGCGGATCTTGCCGGCGCGACGGCGTTCGCGCACGATCCGGAGATGAAGGCACTTGCCGCCGAGGAGGCTGCCGACGCGCAGGCGCGCATCGACCGCATCGCCGGCGAGTTGCAGGCGATGCTGCTGCCGAAGGACCCGAACGACGAGCGCAACGTCTTCCTCGAACTCCGCGCGGGCACCGGCGGCGACGAATCCGCGCTGTTCGCGGGAAGTCTTTTCCGCATGTACACGCGCTACGCGGAACGGCGGCGCTGGAAGGTCGAGATTGTGTCCGAATCGGCGTCGGACCTCGGCGGCTACAAGGAAGTGATCGCACGCATCGTCGGCGGCGGTGCGTATTCGAAGCTCAAGTTCGAGTCCGGCGGCCATCGCGTGCAGCGCGTGCCCGAAACCGAAGCGCAGGGGCGCATCCATACGTCCGCGTGCACGGTGGCGGTGCTGCCGGAGGCCGATCCGGATGCCGACATCACGATCAATCCTGCGGACCTTCGCATCGACACGTTCCGCGCGTCGGGCGCCGGCGGGCAGCATGTGAACAAGACCGACTCCGCAGTGCGCATCACCCACCTGCCGACGGGCATCGTCGTCGAGTGCCAGGACGATCGCTCGCAGCATCGCAACCGCGCGCAGGCGATGGCGGTGCTCGCGTCGCGCCTTGTCGACAAGCAGCGGCAGGAGCGGCAGCAGAAGGAGGCGGCGCACCGCAAGAGCCTGATCGGCTCGGGCGATCGCAGCGAGCGGATCCGCACCTACAACTTTCCGCAGGGCCGCGTGACCGACCACCGCATCAACCTCACGCTGTACAAGATCGACGCGATCATGGACGGCGATCTCGACGAGCTGATCGACCCGCTGGCGCAGGAGTTCCAGGCCGAGCAGCTCGCGGCGCTCGCGGGAGAGGAGCGATGAGACGCAAAACCCCTCACGCCGCCCCTCTCCCCCTTCGGGGGCGCGGGAGCGCCATCCTCGCGACGCCGCGACTCGTGCTGCGGCCGTTCGCTCCGGGCGACGTCGATGAGCTGCTGACGATGGATGGCGACGCGCGCGTGATGCGCTACATCGGCACCGGGCTCGGCCCGCGCACGCGCGATGAAGTCGCGGCGTCGATCGGCCGCATCATGGACTTCGCGGCACGCCATCCCGGCATGTCGCTGCTGCATGCGAGTGCGCGCGACACGAGGCGCTTCGTCGGCGGCTGCGGCCTCTTCCCGCTGCCCGACGACAGCGCGATCGAGATCGCGTACCGGCTGCCGCACGACTGTTGGGGCCAGGGCTACGCGACCGAGATGGCGCGGGCGGTGATGGCGCACGGCTTCGACACGCTGGGACTCGCGCGCATCGTCGGAGTGACATATCCGGAGAACGAGCCATCGCAGCGCGTGCTGTTAAAGATCGGCATGCGCGCGGAAGGCGAAGCGGTTCACTATGGACGGACGATGCGCGTGTTCGCAGCGGAGCGGGTGGCTTTCGAGACTGGGACCGATCGATGAGAGAGCAATTGTCTCGCGTCGCTGCGGGATGACAGCTTGCCGTCGCCGTCGCCGTGGCTCGTCACGTTGCGCCTGGCGCTGCGCGAATTCACCCTCGCCGACGCCAGCGACATGTTCCGGCTCGACAGCGATCCGCGCGTCACCCGCTACATCGGCAACGGCAAGCCGACGCCGCGGACCGAGATCGACACGAGGCTCGCGCGCATCATCCGCAACTACGCCCTTTATCCCGGTCTGGGGAGCTGGTACGCGACGCGCCGGGACACCGGGGCTTTCGTCGGCTGGTACACGCTCAAATATTGTCCGCCGACCTGCGACGTCGAGGTCGGCTACCGGCTGCTGCACGACGCGTGGGGGCAGGGACTGGCTACCGAGGGCGCCACCGAGCTTGTTCGTTATGCGTTCGACGACCTCGGTCTCGCGCGCGTCATTGGCGTCACGCATCGCGACAATCAGGTGTCGCAGCGCGTCCTGATGAAGGCGGGGCTCGCCGACCACGGCTGGGGCCGCTATTACGGCATGCGTTTGCGCCTCTTCTCCGCCGATCGCCCGCGATGACGCCGCCGACCGTGCGCCAGGCGCTCGTGCAATCCAGCCTCGTGCCACTCGAGGCGCAGGTGCTGCTCGCGCACGTCCTGCGTGTCGACCGGGCGTGGCTCCGCGCACACGAGGAAGACGTGCTGCCGCGCACGAAGGCGACGACGTTCTTCTCGCTGGCACGAAGGCGCCATGACGGCGAGCCTGTCGCCTACCTGACGGGCTTTCGCGAGTTCTGGGGCTTTGCGCTGTCGGTGACGCCGAACGTGCTGATTCCGCGTCCCGAAACGGAAACGCTGGTGGAGCAGGCGTTGCGTCGGCTCCCGCCCGATCGGGACCTGCGCGTGCTCGACCTCGGCACCGGATCGGGCGCGATCGCGCTGGCGCTGGCCCGCGAGCGGCCCCGGGCGCAGGTGCTGGCGACCGACCTGAGCGACGCGGCGCTGCAAGTCGCGCGCGCCAATGCGCGCAGGCTCGGTGTCTTCAACGTCGATTTCATCCTTGCCGATTGGTTCGAGCACGAGTTGCTCGCCGCGCCTGCGCTGACGTTCGACGCGATCGTCAGCAATCCGCCCTACATCGGCGCGAGCGATCCGCATCTGTCGCAAGGCGACGTCCGCTTCGAGCCCATGGCGGCGCTCACCGCCGGCGCGGACGGGTTGTCGGCGTTGCGCACGATCGTCGCGAGCGCGCCGGCGCGACTCGCGCCTCGCGGGATACTGGCCGTCGAGCACGGCTACGATCAGGCGCAGCCGGTCCGCGAGTTGTTCGACGCGGCCGGTTTCATCGACGTCGAGGCGGTGCGCGATCTCGCGGGCATCCAGCGCGTCGCGCTCGGACGGCGCGGGGATTGAGCGGGGAAGCCGCTACGCGATCGTTCGAACAACGCGGCAGGCCGGTGGCGGGCCGGCGCCGCGGGCGTGCCGGAACAGCGCTTCGTCGGCGCATGGCACGTTTCGTCACCGGTCGGTGCCGCGGTGTCGACAGGCGGCGTAAACTGCGCGCCGCGGATGGCCCCCTTCTCGGCTATCGTTAAGCTTCGCTTAACCCGGCCAGACTTAGACTGCCGCCATCCTTTCCGGGGAGGTTACCCATGTTCGCCCGAATCGCCACGATCGTCATCGCGCTCGCCGTCGCCGGCGGCGCTTCCGCGCAAGAGAAGAAGCGCATCGAGAAGGCGGCCGACCTGCCGCGCTTCACCTACACCGTCGACGGCAAGCTTGACGCCGTCGTCAAGGACGACGCGAAGTTCCGCGCGTTCGCGAAGGAGCTGCGTCGCAACACCGAGTCGGTGCTCGCGCAGTACGACATCGCGGACAAGGCGATGCTGCGGCAGATGCTCGGCGTGATCGTTCGCCTCGATTACCTCGAAGGTCGCTACGACGATGCATTGAAGGGGCTCGCGCGCATCAAGGAGCTCGAGGACAAGCCGGCGGACAAGCTGCTGTCGGGGATGTCGATGCGCGCGATGATCGGCGCCGAGCGCAAGGTGGGCAACCGCGATTCGGACGCCTACCGCGCCGAGGTCGACCGCCTGATCGCCGCGGATCTCGCGAACGCGCCCTACGACGTCGTGCAGAACGAGGTCAAGGAAGCGAAGGCGAGCGCGGAAATCGCCAGCGAAGCGTTGGCACTCGGCTATCTGCGCGAAGCGGTGCAGCCGACGGTCGACAAGGCCGGCAGTCTGAGCTCGGACCTGGCGCCGATCCTCGTCAACGCGCGTTACCGGATCGTTGCGGTGCTGCCGGCGAAGGACGCGCTGGTGTCCTCGTATAGCAAATACCTCGCCGCGAACAAGGTCGACAAGCCCGATATCTGGGCGGCGCGCGACGTCAAGCTCGCGCCGGGCAAGGGCAGCGCGCCGGTGCGCATCGCGATCTGGGACAGCGGCGTCGATACGTCGCTGTTCGGCAACCAGGTCGTCAAGGGCGCCGACGGCAAGCCCGCGGTGATCGCGTTCGACAAGTATGCGAACCCGGCGACCGGCGAGTTGCAGGCGATTCCCGCGGACCTGCGCGGGAAGGTGCCGCAGATGAAGGCGCGTTTGAAGGGCTTCTCCGACCTGCAGTCGAACATCGACAGTCCGGAGGCGAGCGAGGTCAAGAAATTCCTGTCGGGGTTGAAGCCCGACGAATACAAGAGCGTGATCGAGGAGATCAACCTCACGGGCAACTGGATGCACGGCACGCACGTCGCCGGCATTGCGGTCGCCGGGAATCCCTACGCACAGCTCGTCGTGTCGCGCATCGAGTTCGGGCACACGCTGCGTCCCGATCCATGTCCGTCGAAGGAGCTCTCGGAGCGCGATGCGCGCAACATGCAGGCCTACGTCGACTTCATGAAGAAGAACAACGTGCGCGTGGTCAACATGAGCTGGGGCGGCTCCGTCAAAGGTGTGGAGGACGAGCTCGAGCTATGCGGCATCGGCAAGACGCCGGAGGAGCGCAAGACGATCGCGCGGCAGTACTTCGAGATCCAGAAAGAGGCGCTGACGAAGGCGATGGCCAGCGCGCCGGAGATCCTGTTCGTCACCGTCGGCCGGCAACTCCAACGAGGACTCGACGTTCGCCGAGGCGATTCCTGCCGGCATCGTGCTGCCGAATCTGCTGACGGTGGGTGCGGTCGACAAGGCCGGCGACGAGGCGTCGTTCACGAGTTATGGCCCGACAGTCGTCGTGCACGCGAACGGCTACCAGGTGGAGAGCGTGATCCCGGGCGGTGAGAAGCTTGCCGAGTCGGGCACGTCGATGTCCTCGCCGCAGGTCGCGAACCTCGCGGGCAAGATGCTCGTCGTGAATCCGGCGATGAAGCCGGCCGACGTGATCGCCATCATCCGCGACACCGCCGACAAGACTGCCGACGGACGTCGCGCCCTCGTCAATCCGAAGAAGGCCGTCGACGTGGCGGCGCGCAAGGCAGCGTAGTGGAGGAATTCCTTGTAGGTCAGGCTTCAGCCTGACGCAGCGCTGGGGCCGGCTGGAACCGGCCCCACAAGGGTTACGACATGGCCGCCGGCAGCGGTACGTTCAGCTTCGCGCCCCACGGCGCCAGCGCCGGCAGGATCGTCGGATGCAGCGCGACGCCCTGCGCGCGCTGCTCGCGATAGCGCGCCATACCGTTCTCGCCGGGTACCCTGACGCGCGCGACCCCGGGCCGCGGCGTGGCGGCATGGCAGGCGTCGACCAGAAAATCGGTCTGCCGCGCGAACGCGTCAGCGCCGCCGAACGCCTCGGGGTCGAGCACCTGCACGAACACGGTTGCGCCCCAGCCTTCGGGCGGGTCCGCGCGGCCGAAGCCTGCGAGCCCCGCCGTCACCGCTTCGACCAGCAGCGCAAGCGCGTACCCCTTGTGACCCGAGTCCAGGCCGCCCAGAGGCAACAGCGTGCCCGGCGGATCGTCGAACAGCACCGCAGGATCGTTGGTCGCTTCCCCTCGCGCGTCCTGCACCCATGGATGCGGCAGTTTCTCGCCGGCCTTGTGCAGCCGTCCCGTGAGGCCGTTGGTGGTGAGGCTGGCCGAAATGTCGAGCAGCACCGGATCGCGCGACGTGGGGATGCCGGCCGACAACGGATTGGGCGTGAACACCGCGGACACGCCGCCGAAGGGCGCGACGCTCTTCATCGACGGATCCGAGCAGTGGACGAAGCCCAGCATGCCGACGTCGGCGGCGCGCTTCGCATAGGCGGCGAGGCACGCGATGTGATGCGAGCGCTTGATGACCACGGTGCCGGTACCGCAGGTGCGCGCCATCGCAATGGCGGCGTCGAGCGCGCGCAGCGTCAGCCAAGGGCCCGGCAGCCGTTGTCCGTCCCACGTCTGCGCGGCGGCGCGCGCATTGACGACGACCGGGTCGCCGTCGCCGCGCATCGTTCCCTTTTCGATTTCGCCGAGGTAGCCGGGCAGCAGCGCGAGGCCATGGGTCGTGTGACCGAGCATGTCGCCATCGACCAGGATCGCCGCGACGTCCGCGGCAATATCGCCGCGCGTTCCGAGCGCCTGCATCAAGGAACGGGCGAAAGCGGTGAGCGCGGCAGCGTCGTGACGGGCGGAAGCGGCGGACATGACGTGGGACGGGATGTTAAGGGGCGAACGGACGAGAGGTCGCGGCGATTCTACGCCCGCATCCCGCCGCCACCGCAAGGAAGGCTTGCTCGCAGGGGCAGCGAACGCAATGAGCGTGGGGGTTGTCATCAACGCAGTAAACTCCGCTCCGGGCGATTTCGCCCGAACTCGCCCACGCCGTGATTCCGTCGTCGCTCCAGATCAGCATCGTCACCTATCGCCCGGACCTGCGGCTGCTCGACCGCGTGCTGCGCAAGCTCGAGCTCGCGATCGGCGCCGCGCGCGCCAACGGTGCGCTACGCTCGGTGCATCTCGCGCTGATCGACAACAGCGAAGACCCGAAGACGGGCGAGCGCGTGCTCGACGTCGGCAAGTCCCGCTTTCGCGACGCGGGCGTGAAGATGATCCTGCGCCACGGCCACGCGAACATCGGCTACGGCGCCGCGCACAACCTCGTGCTGCACGGCACCGGCTCCGACTATCACCTGGTGCTCAATCCCGACGTCGAGGTCGCGACCGACGCGCTCGCGTGCGCGATCCGCTGGATGGACGCGCATCCCGAGGTCGGCGCGCTCGCGCCGGCGGTGCGCGGTCCCGACGGCGCACGCCACTATCTGTGCAAGCGCTATCCGGCGGTGCTCGATCTCTTCCTGCGCGGTTTCGTGCCGCGCGTGCTCCGCATTCCGTTTCGCCGGCGCCTCGAGCGCTACGAGATGCGCGACCTGGTCGACGTGAAGCCGCCGCGCGACGTCTTCGGCGTACCGGCGCTCTCGGGCGCGTTCATGCTGGTGCGCCGGGAAGCGATCGACCGTACCGGCGGCTTCGATCCGAACTTCTTCCTCTATTTCGAGGACTACGACTGGAGCGTCCGGCTCGCGGGAGTGACCACCACCGCCTACGTGCCGTCGGTGCGCATCATCCACTACGGCGGCAACGCGGCGCGCAAGGGCTGGCGCCATGTCGACTGGTTCGTGCGCAGCATGTTCCGCTTCTACAACAAGCACGGCTGGAAGTGGGTGTGATCAATATCGTCATCAGCGGCTCCGACGGCTTCGTCGGCGCCGCACTCTGCGATCACCTGCGGGCAGCGCGCCGGCACTTCCGCGGGCTCGTGCGTCGCATCACGCCGGGGACGGCGAGTCGCGCCGAGTATCTCGCCGTCGGCGATCTTGCGACGGCCGACGACACCACGCTCGATCGCGCGCTCGAGGGCGCGCGCGCGATCGTCCATCTCGCCGGACGCGCGCATGTGATGCGCGAGCATGCGCCCGATCCGGCCGCGGCGTATCACGCGGCGAATGTCGTTGCGTCGGAGCGGCTGATGCGCGCCGCGTTGCGCTGCGGCGTCGAGCGCTTCGTCTACGTGAGCACGATCAAGGTGCTGGGCGACACCAGCCCGCCGGGCCGCCCGTTGCGCGACGACGACCCGCCGATGCCGGACGACCTCTACGCGCGCAGCAAGCTGGAGGCCGAGCGCGCGCTCGCCACGCTCGCCGACGGCAGCAGTGTCGCATTGACGGTGCTGCGCCCGCCGCTCGTCTACGGCCCGCACGTGCGCGGCAACTTCCTCGAACTGTGGCGCACGGTGGCGCGCGGCGTTCCGCTGCCACTCGGCCTCATCGGCAATCGGCGGCAGCTTTTGTACGTCGGCAATCTCGCGCACGCAATCGTCGCGTTGATCGACGTGGTGCCGCCTGCGCCGGGCACCTTCGTCATCGCCGACCTCGAGGCGGTGTCCACGCCCGACCTCGCGCGCCGGATGGCGGGCGTGCTCGGCCGGCGGGTGTTGCTGCTGCCGGTACCGGCCCCGCTGCTCGCCGTCGCGGCGACGGCCACCGGGCGCGGCGCCGTCGCGTCGCGTGTATTGGGCTCGCTCGAGATCGACGCGTCGGCGCTGGCCGCGCGCATCGGTCCGCTGCCGTTCTCGCTCGATGACGGCCTTGCCGCGACCGCGCAATGGTGGCGCGAGTCGCGCGTCTGATGTCGACAGCGACAGTTGCCGCCGGTGCGCGCGCGGTGGCAAGCTTTCGTCGCTGACGGGAGCGGCACGCCGCGGGATCTTCCACGCGCTCGCTATAATCGCGCTCTTCCTTCGGACAGTTCACGATGAAACAACGTAACGATGGCCGCGCCGCGAACGCGCTGCGGCCGCTGCGCATCCGCCGCCGCTTCACGCGCCACGCTGAAGGCTCGGTGCTGATCGAGGCAGGCCACACGCAGGTCCTCTGCACCGCGAGCGTCGAGGAAGGCGTGCCGGGCTTCCTGCGCGGCAAGGGGCAGGGATGGCTCACCGCCGAGTACGGCATGCTGCCGCGCTCGACGCACACGCGTACGCGCCGCGAGGCGGCCGAAGGGAAGCAATCGGGACGCACACAGGAAATCCAGCGGCTGATCGGTCGCAGCCTGCGCGCAGTCGTCGATCTTGCAGCACTCGGCGAGCGCACGGTGCGCATCGACTGCGACGTGCTCCAGGCCGACGGCGGCACGCGCTGCGCGTCGATCACCGGCGCGTGCGTCGCGGTCGCGGACGCGATCGCCTGGTGCAAGGCGCGCGATCTCGTCAAGGGACGGGTGCTGCGCGACATGGTGGCCGCGGTGTCGGTCGGCATCGTCGATGGCCGCCCGGTGCTGGACCTCGACTACGCCGAGGACTCGTCGCTGCGACACCGACATGAACGTTGTGATGACCGGCCGCGGCGGCTTCGTGGAAGTGCAGGGTACGGCGGAAGGCAAGCCGTTCTCCCCCGCGGAGATGGCGGCGCTCGTCGCGCTCGCGCAGCGCGGCATCCGCAAGCTCGTCGCGGCGCAGAAGGCGGCGCTTGACGCCATGATCGACAGGCTTGTCGTGGCGTCGAACAACCCGGGCAAGCTGCGCGAGTTCGAGCGCCTGCTGGCGCCGCTCGGCATCACGACGGTCGCGCAAGCTGCGCTTGGCATCGAAGAAGCGGAGGAGCCGCACGCCACGTTCGTCGAGAACGCGCTTGCCAAGGCGCGGCACGCGAGCGCGCATGCGAACCTCCCCGCGCTCGCCGACGATTCGGGCGTGTGCGTCGACGCGCTCGGCGGCGCGCCGGGCGTGCTTTCGGCGCGCTACGCGGGCGAGCCAAAATCCGACGCGCGCAACAACGCCAAGCTCGTGGCCACGCTGAAGGACGTCGCCGACCGGCGCGCGCATTACTACTGCGTGCTGGTGCTCGTCCGTCACGCCAACGATCCGCAACCGCTGATCGCCGACGGCGCGTGGTACGGAACCATCGTCGATACGCCGCGCGGCGACGGCGGCTTCGGCTATGACGCGCACTTTCGTGACGACGAAACCGGCCTCACCGGCGCCGAGCTGCCGCTCGAGCGCAAGAACGCGCTGTCGCATCGCGGCAAGGCGATGCGCGAGCTGATCGCCGGCCTGGAAACAGCGCGCGCGCATGGCTACTGACCGCCCGCCGCTGGCGCTCGTCGAGACGTCGCTGCGCGAGCCGCGCTTTCGCGTCCTGCCGCCGCTCACGCTCTACGTGCACCTTCCCTGGTGCGTGAAGAAATGCCCGTACTGCGACTTCAATTCGCACGAGTCGCGCGGCGATATTCCCGAGGAAGCTTACGTCGACGCACTCATCGCCGACCTGGATACGTCGGTGCCCGCGGTCTGGGGCCGCAAGGTCATCACGATGTTCATCGGCGGCGGCACGCCGAGCCTGTTCTCGCCGAAGGCGATCGACCGGATGCTCTCCGAGATCCGCTCGCGCGTGTTCGTGGCGCCCGACGCCGAGATCACGATGGAGGCGAACCCCGGCACGTTCGAGCGCGAGAAGTTCGAGGGCTACTTCGCGGCGGGCATCAACCGCCTGTCGCTTGGCGTCCAGAGCTTTGACTCGCGTTTCCTGCACGCGCTCGGCCGCATCCACGACGGCGACGAGGCGCGGCGCGCCGCCGAAGCGGCCATGACGATCTTCGGCAACGTGAACCTCGACCTCATGTACGCGCTGCCGAGGCAAACGATGGACGACCTCCACGCCGATCTCGTGGCGGCGCTGTCGTTCTCGGTACCGCACATCTCCTACTATCACCTGACGCTCGAGCCGAACACGCTGTTCCACCGCCACCCGCCGCCGCAGCCCGACGACGACACCGCGGCGGAGATGGGCGACGCCGTCGAGAAGACGCTCGTCGGCGCGGGCTACTATCACTACGAAACGTCGGCGTACGCGCGGCTGCCGCACGAGTCGCGGCACAACCTCAACTACTGGCGCTTCGGCGACTATCTCGGCATCGGCGCCGGCGCGCATTCGAAGCTGTCGTTCGCCGATGCGATCCTGCGCCAGATGCGCTGGAAGAATCCGCGCGACTACCTCGAGCGCGCGCCCCAGGGCGCGCCGGTGCAGGAAGAGCTGCAGGTGACCCGCGACGATGTCGGCTTCGAGTTCATGCTGAACGCGCTGCGCCTCGCCGAAGGCGTGCCGACGTCGATCTTCGCCGAGCGCACGGGATTCCCGCTGTCGATCGTCGCGCGGCAGATCGAGGTGGCGACGCGCAAGGGATTGCTCGAGCCCGACCCCGCGGTGCTGAAGGCCACCGAGCTCGGCCGGCGTTTCCTGAACGACCTGCAGCAATTGTTCCTTCCGCCAGCGAAGCCCGGGTCGAAGCGCGAGGTCGCGCCCCTCGTGCGGATCGAAGCAACCGGTGTCGAGCGCTGACGCGCCGCTCCATGCGCTGTCGCTCGGCGAGGCGGCGGCGTCGATCGCGCGCGGGACGCTGACGGCGCGCGCACTGGCGGACGCGCAGCTCGCGCGCATTGCCGCAACGGATGGCCCCATCGGCGCGTGGGTCGCGCTCGACCCCGCGCATGTTCGCGCGGAAGCGGACCGGTGCGACGCCACGCCATCGCGCGGCGCGCTCGCAGGGATCGGCATCGGCGTCAAGGACATCATCGACACGCACGATCTGCCGACGCAGATGGGGTCGACGGCGTACGCGGGACGCCGCAGCGAACACGACGCCGAATGCATCGCGCGACTGCGCGCCGCGGGTGGCTATGTGTTCGGCAAGACGGTGACGACCGAGCTGGCGTTCATGCATCCGGGCAGGACGCGCAATCCGTGGAACGCTGCGCATACGCCCGGCGGATCGTCGTCGGGGTCGGCAGCGGCGGTCGCGGCGGGTCACGTCGCGGGCGCCCTCGGCACGCAGACCAACGGCTCCGTGATTCGTCCCGCTGCGTACTGCGGCATCGTCGGTTACAAGCCGTCGGCGGGCGCGATTCCATATGCGGGAGTCAACGTGTTCAGCGAGACGCTCGACACGCTGGGCACGTTCACGCGCAGCGTGCGCGATGCAGCGCTGCTCGCCGGCGTGCTCGCCGAGCCCGGCGCGATCGCGCTATCCAGATTCGAAGAGCCGCCGACGCTCGCCGTGCTGCCACAGTTTCCATGGTCGCCGGTCGACGCCGCGACGCGCGAGGCGCTTGCGGCCGCCAGTCGAAGCCTCGAAGCGGGCGGTGCACACGTCGTGAACGTGACGCTGCCGTCGGGCTGGAACGACGCGCCGGCGGTGCTGCGCACCATCATGCTCGCAGAAGCGGCGCGCAACCTCGCTGTCGTTCGACAGCTGCACGGCGCACAGTTTTCCGCGACGCTCAACGACGCGCTCGACGAAGGCGCGCGGATTTCGCCGAGCGACTATCGCACCGCGCTCGCCCGGCGCGCGCGAATGATCGCCGAGGTGGCCGATTGGCTGGGATCGTTCGATGCGATCGTGACGCCGTCGGTCCCGGCACCGGCACCCGCGGGCATCGCCACGACCGGTGACCCCGCCTGCTGCACGCTCTGGTCGCTTCTGGGCGCGCCGGCAGTCAACCTGCCGATCGCGCTCGACCAGGCTGGGCTTCCGCTCGGCGTGCAGTTCGCCGGGCGGCCGGGCGACGACGCTCGGCTCCTCGGTGTCGCGGCCTGGTGCGAGGCGCGTCTCCCCTTCGCCGCGCGCCCTTAAGCGCGGCCGCCGGACGCAGGCGGCGTCCTCCGGACACGCGCGCGGCGCGTTAAGATCGTGCGGACCGTCCCGCACGACCGATCCTTACGAACCATGAAGCGCGCCAAGCTGCACGCCCCGCCGAAGCCGCGCAATCCCGTTGCGCGTTCGCCGCTGCTCGGCAAGGGCGGCCCGCATGGCAAGTCCACCCGCGCGAAGCGGCGCCTCGAAAAGATGGAATTGCACAAGCTCGCGCGCACGCGCGACGCGGCCGAGTAGCGATGACGCTCTCGCGCAGCTATCTCGAAGCGGGACAGATGCGCGAGCTCTACGTGGGCGCGGTCGACGACGAGCGCGCGCTGACCGACGAGCAGCTTTCCGCGTCGCTCACGGCCACGCTGGCGAAGCGTCCGAAAGGCGCCGGCTGGTGGGTGTTCGGCTACGGCTCGCTGCTGTGGAACCCGCTGTTCCCGATCGCGGAGGCGCGCGCGGCAATGGTGCACGGATTGCACCGCAGCTTCTGCCTGCGCTCGCTCGCGTCGCGCGGCACGCCGGAGCGCCCGGGTCTGGTGCTGGCGCTCGAGCCGGGTGGCGCTTGCCGCGGTGTCGCCTACAGGTTGCCCGCGCCGCTGGCGATGGACGAGCTGCACCTCCTCTGGCGGCGCGAGATGGTCGTGGGCGCCTACCGCCCGCGCTGGGTGAAGCTGCAGTCGGCGGAGCGGCGGCTCGTCGCCCTGACCTTCGTCGTACGCCGCGACCATGTCCAGTACGCGCGGCTCGCGCACGACCAGCAGGCGGCGATCATCGCGGATGCCTGCGGCGCGTTCGGCTCGTCGTGCGATTACCTGATGCGCACGCGCGCGGCGCTGGCGGCGCACGGAATCATCGACGGCTATCTGGAAACGCTGGCGCGGGACGTGGACTCGCGCCAGCGCGCTTGCGTCGCCCCGAGCGGGGACACGGCCGCGCTGTCGTAGGGTAAGCTCCGCGGCGTGGCCGTCGTCCCGAGCCCGCCGTGAACACGTCCTCGACCGTCACGACTTTCCTGTTCACCGACATCGAGCACAGCTCTCGATTGTGGGAGCAGTCTCCCGATCTGATGGCGCCCGCGCTTGCGCGTCACGACGCGCTCGCGCGCTCGGTCGTCGCGCGCAACAACGGCGCGCTCGTGAAGATGACGGGCGACGGAATGCACGCCGTCTTCGACGATCCCCGCGACGCGCTTTGCGCCAGCCTCGAGTTCCAGCGTGCGCTCGGCGCGCCGGCACCGCAGGGAGGCTTGCAGCTCCGTGCTCGCTGCGGGATGCATGCGGGCATCGTCGAGCGCCGCGACAACGACTTTTTCGGCGCCGCCGTGAACCGCGCGGCGCGCATCATGGCCGCGGCTCACGGCGGGCAGGTGCTGGCTTTCGCAGACGGTCGCCGACCTCGTGTCGAACCGGCTTCCGGCGGATGTGCGCCTGCGCGACCTCGGCAGCGTGCGTCTGCGCGACCTCGCGGGTCCCGAACGCATCTTTCAGGTCATGCATCCGACGTCTGCGCGGATGCTTTTCCGCCGCTGCGCTCGCTCGAATCGCTGCCCGAACAACCTCCCGCAGCCGACGACGTCGTTCGTCGGCCGCGAGCGCGAGCTGGCAGACACCCGAACGCTTCTCGCGCGCGGTCGGCTTGCTGACGCTGCATGGCGCCGGCGGCATCGGCAAGACGCGGCTGTCGCTGCAGCTCGCCGCCGACGCGCTCGCCGAATTCCCGGATGGCGCGTGGTTCGTCGACCTGGCGTCGCTCAGCGACGCGCAGCGCGTACCGCAAGCCGTGGCGTCGGTGCTCGGAATCAAGGAAGACGCCGGCCGACCTGTCGTCGAGGCGCTTGTCCGCTCGCTGCGGGATCGTCGACTGCTGATCGTGCTCGACAATTGCGAGCACCTCATCCAGGCTTGCGCGGAGCTTGCAGTTGACCTGCTGCGCACCGGACAGCATCTCAAGATTCTCGCGACCAGCCGCGAGCCGCTGAACGTGCGGGGCGAAGTGACGTATCCGGTGCCGGCGCTGGGACTGCCACGCGCCGGCGAACGATCCCGAAATGGAGGCTGTGGCCCGATTCGAGGGCGTGCGTCTGTTCGTCGAGCGCGCGACGACGGTCGCGCCGGCTTTCGGCATCACGGAGGACAACGCGCCGCTCGTCGTCGACATATGCCGGCGCCTCGACGGGATACCCGCTGGCCCTGGAGCTCGCGGCGGCGCGCGTGCGCACGCTGTCGATCGAAGAGCTCGCCGCGCGCCTTGACGAGCGCTTTCGGCTGTTGGTACGCGGCGACCGGACGGCGTTGCCGCGCCAGCAAACGCTGCGCGCGCTGATCGACTGGAGCTACGACCTCCTTTCGGAGCAGGAACGTACGCTGCTGCGGCGGCTTGCCGTGTTCGCGCAGGGCTGGACGCTCGCCGCGGCCGAGGCAATCACAGTCGACGGCGACGTGAGCAGCGTCGACGTGCTCGACCTGCAATCACAGCTCGTGGACAAGTCGCTGATCGCGATGGATGCGGATGGCGGCCGCTATCGGCTGCTCGATACCGTCCGCCAGTACGCGCAAGAGCATCTCGATCGATCGGACGACGGACGCGGTGTGCACGCACGACATCTCGACTACTTCGTCGCCTTCGCCGAGGAGGCGCGATCCCACGTCATCGGTCGCGGACGAAGCCGCATGGCTGCCGCGACTCGACATCGAGCGGGAGAACCTGTTGTCGGCGCATGCCTGGTGCGATCACGCCGACGAGACCGCAGAAACGGGACTGAGGCTCGTATCGGCACTCAAGCCCTATCTGTTCAACCGCGGCATGCTCGGACTTGCGTTCCGGATCACCACCGAGGCGCTCGCTCGCGCGGGCGTGCAGGGACGGACGCTACCTCGATGCCGTGGCTTGTTCGACGCCGGGCAGGTCTGCTTTTTCATGGGCCGCTACGACGACGCTGCACGATTGCTCGAGGAGAGTCTGGCGATCGCGCGCGAGCTCGGCGATTCCCGGCGGATCGCACACGCGTTGCAGCCGCTCGGCATGTCTTGCGTGGGGCTGGGCGATCTGGATGCGGCGCGCGGGTATCTCGAAGAGGCGCTGGCGCTTGCGCGAGCGCAGGGCGAGAAGCGCCAGGTGGCCGGCGCGCTCAACTCGCTCGGTCAATTGCGGCGTGTCGAAGGCGCGCTCGATGCGGCGGAGCCGATATTCCAGGAGGCGCTGCAGCTCGCCCGCGAGGTCGAGGATCACGAGGCGATCGCTGTCATGCTTCTGAATCTTGCGATGGTCGGCATCGGTCGAGCGCAGCGCGACGGACCGCGAGGCATGCTGATCGACGTGATCGCGATCGCAGAGGCAGACCGGATCGAAGCCCGCCGGGCAAAGCGCGCTCGAAGTCTCGGCCGCGCTTGCGACGCTGTCCGACGACTGGTCCCGCGCCGCGCGTCAATACGGCGCGGCGGAGGCGCTGGCCGCGCAAACCGGAATCGCCCGCGATCCGGCGGATACGGCATTCCTTGCGCCGCTCGTTGCGCGGATCAAGACTACGCCTCGGCGCCGAACCGTTACGCGCGGCTCGAAGCCGAGGGCAGAACGCTGTCGTACGACGAGGCGATGGCCGACGCGAGCGCGTGGCTTGCGACGCAACGCTGATCGGCCATCGCCCTGCGCCTTCGATTCTCAGTTCATCATCGACGGGTCGGACATGGAAGCAATTGCCTTCGCCCGTCGTGGTACCCCCTTTGCAGACCCGCAGCGTGTAGGAATTGACCTGCCTTCTCTTCTCGACCTTGAACGTGCAGTTGAGCTCCTTCCTGTTCGCACCCGTACTACCGTACGAGCACCGTGGTATTCGCCGAACTTTGCAAAGCTCTTCAACGCAACCCAGACGAGCGGATCGGGATGCATTTGCGGGGCACGAAGTCGTAGTCCTGGTGCCCCTGTAGATGCATGAGGAACGTGACGGTCACTTCATCGCCCGGATTGGCGTTCAGCTTCAGTGGCTCTTGATTGACGGTGATCGCGGGAGGGAACACCCCATCGCGATCGTCGATCCTCACTTGGACCTTGCGCTCGTCCGGCTACGAACCACAAGCCACTGGGGAAATAGCGTTCGTTGACGACGAACTTTCCACCGGCGCAGGCCGAAAGCATGGCCACGCACGCTACTGCGATCAATGTCCTGGCATTCATTGGTCGTCTCCCCTGTGTGTGATTGCCGACCACGCGCCCGTCAGGCGGCTGGCCGGAAGCGTCGATGCTACACGCGCGGCGATCGATCGAGCGGGAAAATTCCGGGACGACGTCGCGGCAAGATTCCGCCATGCCTGGCGAGTGCGGGATCACACGGCGATGTGCCGCCCCCCGTCCACATGGATCGTCTCCCCGGTCACGTACGGCGCATCCGCCAGCAGGAAATGCACCGCACGCGCGATGTCCTCCGGCGTGCCTTCGCGCTTCAGCGGCGTGTGCGAAATGATGCGCTGACGCGACAGCTCGTCGAACGATTCGTCGTCGGGCCACAGGATCGGCCCGGGCGCCACGGCATTGACCCGCACCTCGGGCGCCAGCTCGCGCGCGAGCGAGCGCGTGAGCCCGACCAGGCCCGCTTTCGCGACCGAGTACACGACGTAGTTCTTGAGCGGCCTCTCGGCGTGGATGTCGGTGATGTTGACGATCGCGCCTTGCGCCTTGCGCAATGCGGGCGCCGCCGCCTGCGCGAGGAACAGCGGCGCCTGCAGATTGGTGCCGATCAGGTCGGTCCAGGCGGCTAGCGAGATGTCGCCGACGGGCGTCGCATAGAACGACGATGCGTTGTTGACCAGCGCGTCGAGGCGCCCGAACGTCTGGAGCGTCTGCTCGACCATCGACGGCAGCTTGGCGACGTCGAGGAGATCGGCCTGGATCAGCGCGACCGAATTAGCGCGCTGATGATTGAGCTCCGCTTGCAGAAGTCGTGCTTCGCCGGCGGACGACAGATAGTGGAGCATCAGCAACGATCCCGCCGCGTGAAGCCGCCGGCAGATCGCGGCGCCGACGCGCTTGCCCCCGCCGGTGATCAACACGACCTTGTCGTGCAAGAAGCCCCCGACCCCCTTAGAATCGAGCCAATCTAGCACAACGTTCGTGTCGGCGCTTGCTGCGCGAACGCCCGCCGCGCCGTGGCGATTCCCCGCGAATTCGACCTGCCGAAGCCCGATGCCGACGCGCGTGCGCACAGCGCGCGCGTTGCCGCTGCCGTCGCGCGGGCGATCGAGCGCGAAGGCGGATTCCTGCCGTTCGACCGCTACATGCAGCTCGTCCTGTATGCGCCGGGACTCGGCTACTACGTCGCGGGTGCGCGCAAGTTCGGCGCCGCGGGCGACTTCGTCACGGCGCCGGAGCTGACGCCGCTCTTCGGCGCGACGCTTGCGCGACAGGTGAGCGCGATTCTCGACGTGACGGAGGAGCGCGACGTCGTCGAGTTCGGTGCCGGCAGCGGCAAGCTCGCGGCCGATCTTCTGAACGCACTCGCGGAGGCAGACGGCGCGCCGCGCCGCTATCGCATCGTCGAGGTGAGCCCCGAGCTTGCGCAACGGCAGCGCGCCACGATTGCGCGGCTCGCGCCAAAACATGCGGAGCGCATCGACTGGCTGCAGTCGCCGCCTGATCGCATCGCAGGCGCCGTCGTGATGAACGAAGTGCTGGACGCGGTGCCGCCGTCGATCGTCGTGCGCGCGGACGGGCAGTGGCGCGAGCAGGGCGTCGTTCTGAGCGCCGATGGCGTGCTGGCGCAGGCGTCGCGTCCGCTGGCGGATGCGCGTCTCGCGGCGCTCGCGACCGCGCGCTTTCCGCCGGGCGACTACCTGAGCGAAGTCAATCCCGCGGCGGAAGCGCTGGTGGAGGATGTCGGCCGCCGCCTGGCCGCGGGTGCGCTCCTGGTGATCGACTACGGTTTTCCGCGCGCCGAGTACTACCATCCGCAGCGGGCGGGCGGGACGCTGATGGCGCACTACCGGCATCGCGCGCACGGCGATCCGCTGCGCTGGCCGGGGCTCACCGATCTCACCGCGCACGTCGACTTCACGGCCATGGCCGAGGCGGGCGAGCGCGCGGGACTGACGGTGGCCGGCTTCACGTCGCAAGCGGCTTTCCTGCTGGCGACGGGATTGCTCGATCGTCTTGCCGCCGTCGCGCCACCGGAAACGGCGGCGTACCTGCGCGAAGCCGCGGCGGTGCAGACGCTGACCTCGCCCGCGGAAATGGGCGAGCTGTTCAAGGTGCTGGCGCTGGCGCGAAGCGACGGCATCGCCTGGCCCGGGTTCACGCTGACCGACATGACGCACCGCCTCTAGAGCCGCGGGAGGAAAGATGACGAAAACACCCGATGCTTTCGACACGCTGGCGCTGGGTCGCTTGCCGGAGCGGCACGCGCGTTATCGTCCGCGACACACAGCGGTGATCGCGCCCTCGGGCGAGCGCGATGTGCGCCTGTCCTGGCGGGAGCTCGACCTCTACGTCAACCGCTGGGCGAATGCCCTTGCGGCGCAAGGCACCGCACGCGGCGGGCGAGTGGCGACGCTGCTCGCGAACTCGCTGGAGCTTCTCGCCACGTACTGGGCCTGTGCGAAGCTCGGCGCGGCCGCGGTTCCGCTGTCGCCGCTGCTCAATGCCGGCGGCGTCGTATCGCTGCTGCAGGACGCGCGTCCCGCCGTGTTGCTGGCGTCGTCCGACCAGCGCGCGATGCTCGACGAGGTCCGCGCGCAGCTTGGCGCGTCGGCGCCCATCTGCGTGCTGTTCGATGCGGCCGCCGACGACGAGGATGCCGGCTACCGTTCGTTCGCGCAGCTCACGCTGGATGCGCCGCCGGAAGCGCCCGGCACGACCGTCCACGCAGACGATCTTGCGACGATCATGTACACGAGCGGCACGACGGGACTGCCGAAAGGCATTTAGCCATACGCACTTCATTCGCGCGATGTATGCGACGCTCATGGCGAACTCATGGCGGATGAAGCCCGAATCGGTGGTGCTGCACACCGGCGCGCTTGTCTTCAACGGCGCGATGACGACGATGTTTCCGGCGTTCATGCTGGGCGCCACGTACATCGTGCACCGCCGCTTTGACGCCGAGGAGTTCATCGACACCGTCGAGCGCGAGCGCGTGACGCACACGATGCTCGTGCCTTCGCAGATCATCGCGATCCTGAATGCGCGTGGCTTCGACCCGGCGCGCCTCGTCTCGCTCGAAATGCTGCTGTCGCTTGGCGCGCCGCTGCATCGCGAGCACAAGGCGCGGCTGCAGCGTCTGCTGCCCGATCGCTTCTATGAGCTGTACGGACTGACCGAGGGCTTCGTCACGATCCTCGATCGCGACGATTCACTGCGCAAGGCCGGCAGCGTCGGCGTGCCGCCGCCGTTCTACGAGATGCGCATCCTCGGCGACGATGGCCGCGAGCTGCCGCCGAATGCGACGGGCGAGATCGTCGGCCGCGGGCCGATCACGATGCCGGGTTACTACGGCCGCGACGACCTCACCGCCGCGGCGCTGCGCGACGGCTGGCTCTACACCGGCGACCTCGGCTACTGCGACGACGACGGCTACCTGTACCTCGTCGATCGCAAGAAGGACATGATCGATTCGGGCGGCGTGAAGGTCTACCCGAAGGACATCGAGGAAGTCGTCGCGCAGCATCCGGACGTGCGCGAAGTCGCGGTATTCGGCATTCCGCACGACACCTGGGGCGAGACGCCGGCCGCAGCGGTGGTGCTGAATGCAGGCGCGGCGGCCGGCGCGGACGCGCTGCGCCACTGGATCAACGCGCGCGTCGCGGCGAAGTACCAGCGCGTGGCGCTGGTGATCATCTGTGACGAGTTCCCACGCAACGCCGCCGGCAAGACGCTGAAGCGGGAAATGCGGGCGCCGTTCTGGAAAGGGCGTGATCGCGCGATCTGATTCGCTTATCATCCGCTCCGTGCGCCCGCCTTTCGCCCGCAATTTCGCCGCTGTGTCGCGATCGCCCTCCTGCTCCTGCAGGCGGTGGCGCTCGCCGTTCGTCCCCTCGTGGCGCGCGGGCGCCGCCGCGTTCGACGGCCGCGCCGACTTCTGCACGACGTTGCCGGACCGCGGCGCGCTGGCGCCGCAGTCGCCGCTTCCCGCCCATCCCCCGCTGCCTGCCCATCCGACGCACGCCTGCGGCGACTGCTGCGTCGCCAGCGCGGGTCCGCGCGCGGCGTCTGACGCCGCCCAATCGGTTGCGCCCCCGGGCGACGAACACGCCGGCGCGCAGGATGTGCGCCCGGCGATCGCCCACCTCGGCAACGTCCTCCCGCCCGCCTGCGGGCCGCCCGACCACTCCTGAACGTCGCACCACGCTGAACGACGGCGGCGCGCTTCGCGTGTCGCTGCCGAATCGCGCAACACCCGCCGCGGGCGTTGCGCCGACGCCGCGTCAGGAGTCCGCTCGATGCAGCTTATCCGTTGCGCCACCGCCATCGTCGCGGTTGCCGTGCTTCCCGCCGCCGTAGCGCAACCCGATCTCACGCCGCTGCCACCCGTCAGTGTGAGCGGCACCGGCAGCGCCGCCGACCGCAATCTCGTCCCCAACACGACCGAATCGATCACGGCGGACCAGATGGCCGAGAAGATCAACGTCATCAACGTCGAAGATGCGCTGCGCTACATGCCGAGCCTGATCGTTCGCAAGCGCCACTTCGGCGATACGCAGGACCCGCTCGCCACGCGCACGTCGGGGCTGGGGCAGAGCGCGCGCAGCCTGATCTACGCCGACGGCCTGCTGCTCTCCGCGCTGATCGGCAACAACAACACGTTCGCCACCCCGCGATGGAGTATGGTGTCGCCCGAGGAGATCTCGCGTATCGACGTCCTGTACGGGCCGTTCGCCGCGATGTACCCGGGTAATTCGATGGGTGCGGTCGTCGAGATGACAACGCGCACACCGCGCGAGTTCGAGGCGGGCGCCGAGGTCGCCGGCGCGTGGCAGTCGTTCAAGCAGTACGCGACCAGCGACGAATACGGAACGTGGCAGGTGAACGCGTACCTGGCGGGACGGGCGAACGGCCTTTCGTACTGGCTCTCGGGTAATCATCTCGACAGTCACGCGCAGCCGCTGGGGATTGCGACCGCTGCTGCGGCCGGCGAATCCGAGTGGCGCGGGCACGCCGGTCCTCGGCGCGTTCGCCGACCAGAACCGCAGCGGTGCCCCGATCCAGGTGCTGGGCGCCACGGGCTTCGAGCATCACGAGCAGGACAACGCGAAGCTCAAGCTCGCCTACGATTTCACGCCTGTGCTGCGCGGCACCTACGTCGTCGGCTACTTCGACCACGACAACCAGGCCGACGCACAGACCTATCTGAGGAACGCTGCCGGCGATCCGGTCTACGTCGGCAGTGTCAACATCGACGGCTATGCGTACAACATCGCGCCGAGCGTCTTTTCCAATGGCGTCTACCGCGCGAAGCAGGAGCACCTGATGCAGGGGCTGATGCTGCGCTCGTCCACCGGCGGCGAGTGGGATGGCGAGATCGTCGCGAGCTACTACGACTATCTGACGGACACGCTGCGCGTTCCGATCGGCCCGCTGCCCGACGCGCGCAACGGCGGTGCGGGAACGATCACGTCGATGGACGGCACAGGCTGGGCGACGTTCGACGCGCGGGCGTTCTGGCGGCCGCAGGGCATCGACGGCGCGCATCAGGTGAGCTTCGGCGCGCACTGGGACCAGTTCAAGCTCGCGAACCCCAGGTACGCGACCACCGACTGGATCGGCGGCGACCCGGGTACGCTCACCGCCGACTCGCGGGGCAAGACGCGCACCTATGCGCTGTGGCTGCAGGACGTATGGCGCTTCGACCGGCGCTGGCGCGCGACGCTCGGCGGCCGCTACGAATGGTGGGAAGCGTACGACGGCTACAACTTCTCGCTCCTGCCGCCCCTTGCGGTAAACCAGCCGACGCTCTCCTACGCGAAGTTCTCGCCGAAGGCCTCGCTCGCGTGGGACGCACCCGATGCGTGGCTCGTCACCGCGTCGCTCGGCGTTGCCAACCGGTTTCCCACGGTGACGGAGCTCTACCAGACCATCACGACCGGGCCCACCCTCACGGTACCCAATCCCAACCTCAAGCCCGAGCACGCGCTGTCCGGCGAGCTCGCGTTCGAGCGCGCGTTCGCGAAGGGACGCCTGCGCGCGAGCTACTTCCAGGAAGACCTCGACGACGCGCTGATTGCGCAAACCGCGCCGCTCGTTCCCGGCTCGACGCAGCTCTTCAACTACGTGCAGAACGTCGACAAGATCCGCTCGCGCGGCGTCGAGCTCGTCGCGTCCAAGGACGACGTGCTGATTCCGGGGCTCGAGCTTGCAGGCAGCGTCACGTATGTCCACTCGCGCGTGCTGGAGGACGCCGCGTTTCCGGCAGCCGTTGGCAAGCAGACGCCGAACATTCCGGAGTGGAAGTACACGCTCGTCGCGACGTATCGTCCGAACGATCAATGGGCGGCGACGCTCGCAGTGCGCCACTCCAGCCGCGTGTACGCGACCATCGACAACACGGACGTCTATACGCATACGTATCAGGGCTTCGACAGCTTCCTTGTCGTCGACGCGCGGCTGCGTTGGCAGATCGATCCGCGGGCGAGCGTCGCGCTCGGCGTCGACAACCTCGCCAACCGGCGGTACTTCCTGTTTCACCCGTTCCCGCAGCAGACGATCGTGGCCGAGCTGAAGCTCGCTCTGTAGCAAAATCGTGCCACGGATCCTGATGGCGGAAGGCTTGCCGGCGCCGAACTAAAGCCCCTACCATGTCGACCGAAGTAGAATCCGCAACCCGCCAGAGGCAGGGACAACAGGAGGAACCACGAATGAAATGCATGCTGACGCTCGCCGCGCTCGCCGCCGGCGCGACCTTCTCCGCTCACGCGCAAGTCACGGTTCGCTGGGGCGACGTCGTGCCCGCTACGCATCCGTCCGTGCAGATGATCGAGCGCATCGCTGCCGACGTGAAGACCAAGACCAACGGCCGCGTCGTCATCCAGGCGTTCCCCGCCGGCCAGCTCGGCAGCTCGCGCGACATGATCGACGCCACCGCCAACGGCGTGCAGCAGATCGTCACCGAAGGCGCGGCCAACTTCGGCGCATGGCTGCCGACGATCTCCATCGTCGAGGCGCCGTACATCTGGCGTGACGCCGCGCACATGGACATGGTGATGAACGGGCCGATCGGCGATCGGTACAACGAGCAACTCGTCAAGGCGCGCGGCATGCGCATCCTCGGCACGACGTACTACGGCACGCGCCATATCACCACGACGAGCAAGGAAGTGAAGACACCGGCGGACCTCGTCGGATTCAAGCTGCGCGTGCCGGAGAACGACGTGTTCAAGGCGATGGCGGAGGCGTGGGGCGCGCGGCCCACGCCGATGAACTTCGGCGAGCTCTATCTGGCGCTCAAGCAGAACGTGGTCGACGGCCAGGAAAACCCGCTGCCGACGATCAAGTCGGGCAAGTTCGACGAGGTGCAGAAATATCTCGTGCTGTCGGCGCACATCATCACGCCGCGGCTCGTCGTTGTGAACGAGGCGTTCTGGCAGAGCCTGTCGCCCAACGACCGCAAGTTCGTCGGCGACGCCATCAAGGCGGGCATCGCCTGGCAGAACGAGGAGCTGATCAGGCAGGAGAAGGCGCTCGTCGACCAGTTCAAGGCCGCTGGAATGACGGTGATCACGCCGGACATCAACGCGTTCAAGGCGCCGGTGCTGGCAAAGGTGCCCAAGATGTTCGAGTCGAAGTGGGGCGCCGGCATGTTCGAGCAGATCCAGGCCGTCAAGTAGTGCGCTCGCTGGTGCGCGCCGCCGAGCGCGTCATCGACGCGCTGGCGGTGCTGTCGTTCACGGGGATGTTCCTCTGCGTCCTCGTGCAGGTGATCCTGCGCTATGGCTTCGACCGGCCGCTGGTATGGAGTGACGAGCTTGCGCGCTATCTGTTCGTCTGGTGCGCGTTCTTCGGCTGGATCATCGCGGCTCGCCGCCGCTCGCACCTCGCGATCACGGTCGTGGCCGACAGGCTCGGGCCGCGGGGGCAGGCGGTGTTTTCGCTGATCAGCGCGATCGCCAATGTGGCGTTCTGCATCGTGCTCGGCTGGTACGGGCTGCAGATCACGCAGCGCAACGTGGACATCGACACCGTCGCGCTCTTCTTCACGTTCGCCGCCGTCTACGCGATCGTTCCGCTGGCCGCAGTCGCCGTCGGCTTTCACGCGCTGGCGGACGCCCGTTCCGCGCTTGCGCGGCTCGCGACATCGAAGGCCGCCGCATGACGACGCTGATGGGCGCGATCCTGGCGGCGTGGTTCGTATCGCTGTTCCTCGGGCCGACGCTGTACGCCGCGATGGGGCTCGCCGGCTTCGCGTTCCTCGTGCTGTCGGGCATTCCCGGCATCGTGATCCCGCAAAAGGTCGCGATGGCGGCCAACTCGTTTCCGTTGCTCGCGGCGCCGCTGTTCATCCTGATGGGCAACGTGATGAACTCGTCCGGCATCAGCTACCGGATCTTCGATTTCGCGAAGGCGGTCGTCGGCTGGATGCGCGGCGGGCTGTGCCAGGCAAACATCATCGGCTCGGTGATCTTCGCCGGCATGAGCGGATCGGCGGTCGCCGACGCCGCGGGTCTCGGTACGGTCGAGATCGAGGCGATGAAGCGCGAAGGCTACGACGGCGAAACCGCCGGGGCGATCACCGCGGCGTCGGCGACGATCGGGCCGATCATTCCGCCGTCGCTGCCGATGATTGTTTACGGCGTCGCCGCCGAGACGTCGATCGGCGCGCTGTTCATCGCGGGCATCATCCCGGGCCTGCTGATGGCGGTGGCGCTGATGGTGATGGTGCGAAGGCTCGCCATTCGCCGCAACCTGCCGCAGCCATCCGTTCGAAGGCTGGCGTGCGTTGTGGCTCGCGTTCCGCCGCGCGTTCTGGGCGCTGATCGCGCCGTTCCTGCTGATCGGCGGCATGTTGTCCGGCGTGTTCACGCCGACGGAGGCAGCCGCGGTCGCCGTCGTCTACGCGTTGGTGCTGGGCCTCTATGTATACAAGGAATTCACGTGGAAGGAGTTGCCGCAGCTCATCCTGAACACAGTGGAGACCACGGGTGTCGTGATGGCGCTGGTGATGACGGCGTCGCTGCTCGGCTATTGCATCACGGTGGCGCGCATTCCGCAGGAATTCGGCGGCTGGCTCACGTCACTGTCGACGAACCCACTCGTGTTCCTGCTGATCGTCAACGTGCTGCTGCTCGTCGTCGGCTGCTTCATGGAGGCGCTGGCAGCGATGCTCGTGCTGATCCCGATCCTCGTGCCGACGGCCATCAAGCTCGGCATCGACCCGGTGCAGTTCGGCCTCGTGTTCGTGCTGAACCTGATGATCGGCACGATCACGCCGCCCGTGGGCGTCGTGCTGTTCGTCACGGCGAAAGTCGCAGACGTTCCGTTCGACCGGCTGGCGCGCGCCACGGTGCCTTATCTGTGGGCGCTGATCGCCGTGCTGGCGCTGATCACCGTGTGGCCAGCGGTGACGACGTTCCTTCCCAACCTGCTTCTGGAGAAATGATCGCCATGAGCACAATTCGAATGCGTGCGGCGTGCGTGTCGGTGGCGGCGTTCGTCGCGCTGATCGGCGACGCCACCGCGCAACAGCCGACGTCAGCGCAGCAGAACGCGATCCGCCAATCGTGCCGTAGCGATTTCCAGGCCATGTGCACGGGCGTGCAGCCCGGCGGCTCGGCCGCGCTGCAATGCCTGCAGCAGAACGCGGCAAAGGTGTCGTCCGCCATGCCGGCAGGCGCTGTCGGCGGTTGGCGGCGGTGGCGGCGGCGCGCCCGCGAACGCGGCAGCGACCGCGGGGACAGCTGGGGCGACAGCGCCGGCTGCCGCTGCGCCGATGCAACAGCAGGGAATGCAGCCGCAGGGCATGCAAGCGCAGCAGGGCGGCATGGGCAAGATGTCGATGCGCGACGAGTTCCGCCTCACACGCGAGGCCTGCGGCCCCGACTATCGCACCTATTGCCAACGCGTCCAGCCCGGCGGCGGTCGCGCGTTGACGTGTCTTGAAGCCAACGCGGCCTCCCTATCGCCCGGATGCCAGAAAGCGCTGATGGCGATGAAGCAGCAGATGGGCAAATAGGCAGATCCGCCGCAAACGATCACCGCGAACTCAGGAGCGACGAATGACTTCAAGTCAGCATCTCAGGACCACGCAAGGCCGCGGCCGTCTCTTCGACAGCATTCTTGACACTATCGGAGACACGCCGTGCATTCGCGTCAACAACCTCGGACCCAAGGCGGTGCGCCTCTATGTGAAAGCCGAGGCGTTCAACCCCGCGGCTTCGGTGAAGGACCGACTGGCGGTCAATATCATCGAGGCCGCCGAGCGCGACGGTACGCTGAAGCCCGGCCAGACCGTCGTCGAGGCCACCAGCGGCAACACCGGCATCGGGCTCGCGATGGTTTGCGCGCAAAAGGGCTATCCGCTGGTGGTGACGATGGCGGACAGCTTCTCGATCGAGCGGCGAAGGATGATGCGATTCCTGGGCGCGAAAGTCGTGCTGACGCCCCGCGCCCAGAAGGGCTTCGGGATGTATCAGAAGGCCGTCGAGCTGGCCAATGCGAATGGATGGTTCCTCGCGCATCAGTTCGAGACCAAGGCGAACGCCGAGATCCACGAGTCGACGACGGCGCGCGAGATCCTCGCGGACTTCAAGGGCGAGCGTCTCGACTATTTCGTGACCGGCTACGGCACGGGGGGTACGCTGGCCGGCGTCGGACGCGTTCTTCGCCGCGAGCGCCCCGAGACCCGGATCGTCCTGAGTGAGCCGGCGAACGCGCAACTGGTCGGCAGCGGCAAGCCGCAGCTGCGCGGCGCCGACGGCGCGCCGGCGGCCAGCCATCCCGCGTTCGAGCCGCATCCGATCCAGGGGTGGACACCGGACTTCATTCCGCTGGTGCTGCAGG
The DNA here is from genome assembly GCA_963851465.1 of uncultured beta proteobacterium. Lineage (GTDB taxonomy): Bacteria > Pseudomonadota > Gammaproteobacteria > Burkholderiales > Casimicrobiaceae > VBCG01. The sequence continues at coordinate 525,735 of CAWKPJ010000009.1, read as the reverse complement.
AGGCGCTCGACCGGTCGTACTACGACGAGCTCATCCCGGTCGCCGGCGCCGAAGGCATCAAGTGGGCGAGGGCGCTGGCGCAGAAGGAAGGCATCTTCACCGGGATCTCCGGCGGATCGACGTTCGCCGTCGCGGTGGGCGTCGCCGAGAAGGCGGCGCCGGGCTCGGTGATCCTGGCGATGCTTCCCGACACTGGCGAGCGCTACCTCACCACGCCCCTCTTCGAGGGAATCGCGGAGGGAATGGACGAGGAAGAGCTGTCCATTTCGAAGTCGACGCCGGGATTTCAGATGCCGTGACCGGCCGCTCGAGGCGGCGCGCGACCGGCGGTGCATCGAACCGCGCGCGCAGCGCGCGCCCCGGACAAGGCGCAGGAGGATAGCAGCTTCTTTTTGTCAGCGCGCCGCTGCGGGTGGCCGCCCGACCGACTCGCGAATCTCGATTTCTTCCTCGAGCGCGATCGACTCGGTCGGATGATCGGCACGCGCGATGCGCCGCGAGAGCATGGTCCATGCTGCGCGCGCCATCGCGGCCGCGGGCTGGCGGATCACCGAGAGCCGCGGCTGCACGAGCCGCGACCACTCCGGATCGTCGAACGTCAGCACCGACACCGCTGCGGGCACCGGCGCGCCGATCTCGCGCAGCACGCCGAGTACCAGCGACGCCTGGTGGCTGTTGCTGGTGACGATCGCGGTGGGCGGCGCCTTGCCGCGCATCGCGAGTCGCAGCTCGGCGAGGAACGCGGGTTCTTCGTCGCCGACTTCGAGAACGACGACGCCGGATCGCGCCGGCGCGGCGCGCAGTGCCGCCTTCATGCCCTGCATCCGCAGTTGCGTCACGAGGAGCTGGCGCGAGCGGCAAACGAACAGCAGCCGGCGGTGCCCGAGCCCGACGAGCTGGCCGATCGCCTCGCGCATGACCTTGCGGTTGTCGACCGTCACGCGGTCGAAGCGCGGATCGTCGCTCGGCCGGTCGATCGTGACGACGGGAAGCCCCGTCGCGTACGCGAGGTCGAGCGCGCGTTCGGGCGCGCTGCTCGGAAACAGGATCAGCCCGTCGACCTGATAGCGGATCAGCTCGCGCAGACGCTTGAGCTCGGTGGCTGGGTCGTGGCGGCTGAAGACGTGGAGCACGCCGTAGCCGTCCAGTGCCGCATTGCGCTCGAGCGCCTCCGACAGGTCGCTGAGATACGACGTCGTGACGTGCGGAAAGCAGACGCCGACGACATTCGAGACGGCACGCCGCAGGCCCTGCGCGTGGACATTGGGCACGTAGCCCAGCTTTTCGATCGCCCGGGTGACGCGCTCCCGCCGCTCGGCGGTGACCGGGGTGCGGCCGGTGAGGACGTGCGACACCGTGCCCACGGACACCCGCGCCCGGCGCGCCACGTCGCTGATCGTTACCTTGCCGCGCGTCACGCCACTTCCTTTCCCCCAGGTCGGGCGCAGGGTCGCGCCTTCACGATGTGCATTTAGCGCGAGTTGCCGGGCCTGCGCAAGCGGGACAGCGCTCGGAGCAACGTTAGAATCGACGTCGGGAACCGTTCATGGACTATTCCGTCGATGCCGACATCGCGGCAGCCGCGACGCTGCCGGGGACGTTCTACGCTGACGCGAAGGCGTTCGCCGCGTCCCGTGAGGGCGTGTTCGCGCGCTCGTGGCAATGGATCGGCGATCTGGCCGATGTCGCCGCGGCGGACTCGCTTGCGCCGCGCGACCTGCTGCCCGGCATGCTCGACCTGCCGGTGCTGCTGGCGCGCGACGCGGCGGGGACGCTGCGCTGCCTGTCGAATGTCTGCACGCATCGCGGCAACCTGCTGGTGAAAGCCCCCTGCCGCGCGAGCCAGATCCGCTGCGGCTACCACTCGCGGCGCTTCGACCTGACTGGGCGAATGACGTTCATGCCGGAGTTCGAGCGGTGTTCTAAATTTTCCGTCGGCCGCGGATGACCTGCCGGCGATGCCGCTCGCGACCTGGGGCGCGCTCGGGTTCGTCGCGCTCGATCCGGTGGCGCCGTTTGCCGAATGCTTCGACGCCATCGGCGCACGCCTGGGCTTCGTTCCCGACGAATCCGCGCCTCACGATCCGTCGCGCGACCGCGATTTCGCTATCGACGCGCATTGGGCGCTGTACGTCGAGAACTACCTCGAAGGCTTCCACATTCCGCACGTGCATCCGGCGCTGGCGGGCAGCGTCGACTACGGCGGCTACCGTGACGAGCTGTATCGATACGGGACGGTGCAGATCGCGCCGGCGAAGGGGAGCGAGCCCGCCTTCGAGCGGCGCGAGGACGGCGTGCGCATCGCCGCGTACTACGCGTGGCTCTTCCCCAACCTGATGCTCAACGTCTATCCGTGGGGATTGTCGGTGAACCTCGTGCTGCCGCAGGGGCTCACGCGAACGCGGGTGCTGTTCCGCAGTTACGTGCGCGACCCGGCGCTGCTGGATCGCGGCGCTGGTGCTGGACTTGACGCGGTGGAACACGAGGACGAAGCGATCGTCGAGGCGGTGCAGCGCGGCGTGCGCTCGCGGTTCTACACGCGCGGGCGCTACTCCCCGACGCGCGAGCGCGGCGTTCACCACTTCCACCGGCTGCTCTGCGAGTCCCTCGGCCGCGAGTAGCGCAACGGCGTCAGTGCGCGCCGCCGGCCTCCGCGGCGGCCACGCTGCGCCGCGGCGACGCGAACCACAGCAGCGGAATGAGCAGGATGAAGATCACCGCGCCCGCGTAGAAGATGTCGTCGGCCGAGAGCACGTAGGCCTGCGCCTCGATGATCCGGTCGACGCTTGCGAGCGCCTGCGTCGCGCCCAAGCCCGACGACTGCAGGCTGTCGAGCGTGCGCGACGCCGCGAGGCTGCCGCCGTGGATCGCTTCGGTAAGGTGCGCGTGATGCATCGCCGCGCGGTTGTCCCACACTGTCGTGGAGATCGAGGTGCCGAATGCGCCGGCGGTGATCCGCACGAAATTGGAAAGCCCCGACGCGCTGGCGATGCGCTCCGGCGGCAGGCCGGACAGCGTGATCGATACCAGCGGAATGAAGAAGCACGCGACCGCTGCGCCCTGCAGGATGGTGGGAATCATCAGCGTCGCGCAGATCGACCTGCGTGTTGAAGCGCGAACGCATGTAACTGATCAGCGCGAACAGCAGGAAGCGACACCGATGCGATCCACGCGCGGATCGGTGCGGCCGATGCATACTTGCCGATGATCGGCGACATCAGGATGGCGAGCAGACCGACGGGCGCCAGCACGAAGCCCGCTTCGGTGGCGGTGTAGCCCATCTGCGTCTGCAGCCACAGCGGCAGCAGCACGATGTTGCCGAAGAATACGCCGTAGGCGATCGCCATCGTCACGGCGCCCATCGTGAAGTTGCGGCGCGCGAAGAGACGCAGGTCGACGACCGGATGCGCCTCGGTCAGCTCCCAGATCAGGAAGAACGTGAAGCCGACGACGGCAATCACCGCCAGCGTCACGATCTCGCGGGCTCGCGAACCAGTCGAGCTCCTTGCCCTTGTCGAGCATGATCTGCAGCGCGGCGATCCACGAGCACGAGCAGAGCCAGACCGACCGCATCGATCGGCAGCTTGCGCGTCGGCGATTCGCGGTCGCGGTAGATCGCCCACGTCGCGTACGCGGCCAGGAGGCCCACCGGGATGTTGATGAAGAAAATCCACGGCCACGAGATGTTGTCGGTGATCCAGCCGCCGAGGAGCGGGCCCGCGACCGGCGCGACCAGCGTCGTCATCGACCACATCGCGAGCGCGGTGCCGGATTTCTCGCGCGGATAGCTCGCCAGCAGCAGCGTCTGCGACAGCGGGATCAACGGCCCGGCGACGAGACCCTGCAGCACGCGGAATGCGATCAGCGTCTGCCAGGTTCGGCGCCAGGCCGCACAGCCACGACGCCAGCACGAACAGCAGCGTCGCCAGCGCGAACAGCCTGCACCTGGCCGAAGCGCTGCGTGAGCCAGCCGGTCAGCGGCACCGCGATCGCGTTGGATACCGCGAACGACGTGATCACCCACGTGCCCTGGCTCGAGCTGACGCCCATGTCGCCGGAGATCGCCGGAATCGACACGTTGGCGATCGACGTGTCGAGCACGATCATGAACGTCGCAGCCGACAGCGCGATCGTGCCCGGCGACGCGCGCGCATGCCAGTCGAGCGGCGGCGTGCTGGCGCGACGGCGCGACGGCGCGGGGGCGCGGCGCGGCGCAGCGCGCCGGGGCCGCGGTCGGCGGCGCGTGGTCGAATCGCTCATCGAATCGGACGAGCGAGCGGTCAGCGCAACGCCGTCGCGGTGGCCGCCGGCGACTGGCGATGCAGCGGTGGCTGCGACCGTCGTCGCTGCGCTGCGGCGCGCGCTTCGCGTTCATCGAGCCGGCGATGCCGCTGCGGCGTGCGGCGCCGCTGCGCCGAGATTGGCGGCGATCGTCTCGCGCACCAGCGCCTCGGCCTTCGCGACGTCGCGGTGAACGCGTCGGTGGCGTACGCGGTGCCGGTGCGCGGCGCGCTCGCGAGCGTCGTGCCCCTGCGTGTCGGCGACGTCGACCTTCGCGCTCCATCGACAGGCCGAGCGCGCAGCGGATGCTCGGCGAGCTCCTTCGGGTCGAGCGTGATGCGCACCGGCACGCGCTGGACGACCTTGATCCAGTTGCCGGTCGCGTTCTGCGCGGGCAGCAGCGCAGAACGCGCTGCCGGTGCCCACACCCAGACCCGCGATCCGTGCCGTGATACGTGACGGCGGCGCCGTACGCGTCCGCCGTGAGCGTCACCGGCTGGCCGATGCGCATGCTGCGCAGCTGCACTTCCTTGAAGTTGGCGTCGACCCAGAGCTGGTCGAGCGGCACGATCGACATCAGCGGCGCGCCCGGCGCGACGCGCTGGCCGACCTGCACCGTGCGCTTGGCGACGTACCCCGAGACCGGCGCCGGCAGCAGCGTGCGCGCGTAGGCGAGGTACGCCTCGCGCACCTTCGCCGCCGCGCGCTCGACGTTGGGATGCTTCTCGATCGACGTGCCGTCGGTCAGCGTGCTGGCTGGTCGCGAGCTGCTGCTGCGCCGCGACGAGGGCGGCTTCCGCGGCCGCGAGCGCCGCCTGCGCGTTGCTCACGCCCGAGCGCGCGTGGTCGAGCTCCTCGCCGCTGACGGCGCCGCTGGCGGCGAGCCCCTGGCGGCGCTTGAGATCGTCTTCGGCTTTCGCGAGATCGGCGCGCACGCGCGCGACCTCGGCCTGGCGCAGCGCGACGTTGCGCCGTTCCACGTCGAGTTGGTCGCGTAGAGCCAGCGCACTTCGCGCACCGTCTGCGCGAGCGCGGCCTGCGCCTGCGCGAGCGCCACGTCCGCGTCGGCGCGGTCGAGCGCGACCAGCGGCGCGCCGGCCTTCACGAAGTCCGTCTCGTCGGCGTTGACCGATGACGACGATGCCGGTCACCTGCGGCGTGATCTGCACCAGGTTGCCCTGCACATAAGCATCGTCGGTCTGCTCGTAGTGGCGCAGCTCGACGAACCAGTAAGCCGAGATAGCCGAGCGCCGATCAGCGCAAAGACCGCGGCGGCGAGGACAGCAGTCGCGTGCGGCGGCGGCGGTTGCGCGGTCGGGAGGAAGCGGCGTAGTTTCAGCCATGCGAAAGCTCCAGCGTGTTCGTTGCGCGGTCTAGCGCGGTGCGGCGGCGAGCGTGCGCGCACGGCCGGATCGGCGTAACCGCCGCCCAGCGCGCGCGCGAGGTTCACGTCCAGCTCGTAAGCGCGCGCCTCGAGGTCGGCTTCCAGGCGGTCCTGCGCGAGCTGCGACGTCTGCGCCGTCAGCACGGACAGATAGTTGCCGAGGCCCGCGCGGTAGCGGATCACCGCGACGTTGTAGGCGTCGGTCGTTGCGGCACGCGCCTGCGCCTGCTCGGTCGCGATCCGGCGCGTGTCCGCGAATCGAGCTGACGGCGTCGGCGACGTCGCGCACGGCGTCGATCACCGTCTGGTTGTATGCGGCGACGGCGAGATTGGCGTCGGCGTCGCGGCCGCGCAGGTTCGCGTTCAGCCGGCCGCCTTCGAAGATCGGCAGGTGGATCGCCGGGCCCGATGCCGAAGATCGCGCTGCCGCCGACGAAACCAGATTCGACAGGCCGAGCGACGACGAGGCCCGCGAACGCGACGATGTTCACGTTCGGATAGAACTGCGCCTTGGCGACCGCGATGTCTTCCTTCGCGGCATCGATGCGCCAGCGCGACGCGACGATCTCGGGACGGCGGCCGACGAGGTCGAGCGGGATCGCCGCGGGCAGCGCGGGTGGCGGCAGCGCGGCGAGCTTCACCGCGGCTGATCGCCTGTCGCCGCGATCCGGTCCTGCCCCGACGAGCGCGGCGAGCTGATTGCGCGCAATCGACGATCGCGTCTTCGTACTGCGCGAGCTCGGTACGCACGGTGGCGAGCGCGGCGTCCGCCTGTCGCACTTCGACCCGGGTGTCGAGGCCGGCAGTGAAGCGCTCGTTGGTGATGCGGACGATGTCCTCGCGCTGCGTGAGTGCCGCCAGCGAAACGTCGCGCTGCGCGAACAGGCGCTGCAGGTTGAAATACGCGCGTGCGATGCTCGCCGTCAGTGTGACGCGTGCGGTCTCGGCGTCGGCCGCGGCGCTCTGCGCTTGCGACAACGCGCTGCGCAGCGCCGCACCGTTCTTGTCCCAGAAATCGAACTCGAAGCTGAAGTCGAGCGTTGCCCGCGCGTCGGTCTGCCACGTGCCGCCGAGCGGTGGCGGGAAGATGTAATTCTCCGAGTAGCGCTGATACGCCGCAGCGCCATTGCCGCTGACCTGCGGCAGCAGCGCGGCGCGCGACACGCCTGCGGCGGCGTCGGCCTTGGCAATGCGCGCCCGCGCGCCGGCGAGCGTCGGGCTGCCGGCGAGGCCTTCGGCGACGAGCGCATCGAGCTGCACGTCGCCGTAGCGAGTCCACCAGTCGTCGCGCGGCCAGACGATGGGGGACGGCGGTCGCGCCGAGCTTCGCGGCGTCGAGCTGCGTGTCCGCCGGCACGCGCGAGTCGAAGTTCGCGCACGCCGTGAGCAACACCGCGAGAAGGGTCGCGGCAACACGCGACGCAAGGGTCTCGAAACGGATCGTCATGAGGAGGCCGCGGCGTCGCTAGCGTTCCCGTTCCTCGACGTTCGACAGCATCCGGCGCAGGAAATCCTTCAGCATTTCGAATTCCTGGCGGGTGAATCCGGTGAGGAGGCGGTTGTTCACGCGCGCGAGGCCGAAGGGGATGTCACGGCACAAGCGCGCGCCATCGGGTGTGAGCTCGAGCTGAACGACGCGCCGGTCCTTCGCGCACGGCGTGCGGCGCACGAGTCCCTTGGTCTCGAGGCGGTCGAGCATCCGCGTCATGGCGCCGGTGTCGACGCAGGCGATGCGCGCGAGCTCGGCGGCGGTCGTGCCCATCTTGTAGTGGAGCATCAACAGGGGCCCCCACTGCACGCCGGTGAGGTCGTGTTCGGCCATCTCGGCGTCGACGACGCGTTCGAGCGCCCAGCGCACCTGCTTCAGCAGGTAGCCGACGCTGTCGTGGATCCGGTAGTCGTCGCCACGGTAAAAGTCGGCGCTGCCGGGGCGCACCGACTTCTCCTTCGCCGCGCGAACCGCGCAACCGCGCGCGCCGACCGGTGATTTGACTGCCATGACAGCGATTATACTGTCTAGACAGCAATTGTCAAGTCAGCAATTCCGCGGTTGGTTGACAGTGGCTATTGTGGACTGTACAGTCCATAATCATGGCACGGCACAAGGAATTCGAGCCCGACGCCGCGCTGACCGCGGCGGTCGAGGTTTTCTGGGGCCGCGGCTTCGACCGGACCTCGCTCGACCAGCTGATGGCCGCGATGCACGTCGGCCGCCAGAGCCTCTACGACACGTTCGGCGACAAGCGCGAGCTGTATCTGCGCGCGCTCGACGTCTATCGCGAATCGACGCAGCAGGCGATGCGGCGACTGTTCGCGTCCGGACGGCCGCTGCGCGAATGCTTCGGCGCGTTGCTGTTCGGCATCGTCCGTGAATCGCGCGCCGACCACGAGCGCGGCTGCCTGCTTCTCGCCGCGAACCTCGAGCGCGACCTTGGCGACAAGGACATCGCGCGGCTCGTGACGACGAACCAGTCCGAAGTCGAGGCGCTGTTCGAGGAAGCGCTGCGCAACGCGCAGCGCGCCGGCGAGCTCGCGGCCACGAAGGATCCTGTCGCGCTCGCCCGCTTTTTCATGGTGACCATTCAGGGAATGCGTGCCACGGCACGCGCCCGCTCGGACCGCGCCGCTCTCCAGCAGGTCGCGAATCTCGCGCTGTCGATGCTGGATTGATTTCTCACTTGGAGTACACAATGAGCACAGTTGTTCGATTTGCCGGTCCGGTGCTGGTCCGCGCGCTGCTCGCGCTTTCGCTGTCTGCGGGCGCGCTGCCCGTTCTCGCGGCGGACTTCGGTCCCGGCTTCCAGGTAAAGCGCATCCCCGTCGACGGCGCGACGATCAGCGCCGCCGTCGGCGGCAGCGGACCGCCGGTCGTGCTGCTCCACGGCTACGCCGAAACATCGCTGATGTGGCGGCCGCTCGCGAAAAAACTCGTGGCCACCAACACCGTCATCGCACCCGATCTTCCCGGCATCGGCGACTCGTCGATCCCGGCCGCAGGCGTAGACATGAAGACGTCGGCAGAACGCGTGCATGCCGCGGTGAAAGCGCTCGGCTACACCAAGGTGCGCGTCGTCGGCCACGACATCGGGCTGATGGTCGCTTACGCGTATGCCGCGATGTATCCGCAGGAGGTGGAGAAGCTTGCACTGATGGATGCGTTCCTGCCCGGCGTCGCCGGCTGGGAGCCGATCTACGACAATCCCGGCATCTGGCACTTCCGCTTCTATGGACCGACGCCCGAAGCGCTGGTGAAGGGGCGCGAGCGCACGTTCTTCGAGCACTTCTGGAACGACTTCGCTGCCGATCCCAAGCACTCGATCCCCGAAGCAGATCGTCAGGCGTACACGCGTGCCTACAGCGCGCCCGGCCGGATGGCGGCCGGCTTCGCCTATTTCGCGTCGTTCCCGAAGACGGCGACCGATTTCGCCGAGCTGGCGAAGACGCGATTGGCGATTCCCGTCCTGTCGATCGGCGGCGACAAATCGCTTGGCGACGCACTCGGCGCACAGGTGCGCCTGATCTCGCCCGACGTTACCGTGATTGTGCTGAAGGATGCAGGCCACTGGATCATGGAGGAGCGCCCCGCCGAAACGATGGACGCGCTCGTCAAGTTCCTGCGCTAGAGTCTTACCATGCGTCAGGTGCGCCTCGTGCTGCTTCTGGCCGCGGCGGCCGTCGCGGCCTGCGTGCCGCAGGAAGTGCGGCCGCCGCCCGCGGGCCCGGCAGACGCGTCGCCCGACGCCTTCAAGCGCCAGTACGAGGGCATTGCGCGGCGGGGTCAGCCGGTGTTCGAGGTGGACCCGGCACGCTCGATCGTGACCATCGAAGTGCGTCGCGCCGGCACGCTCGCAAACCTGGGGCACGATCACGTTGTCGCCAGCCACGACGTTCGCGGCTACATCGCGCCGCGCGAAGGGCGGGCGGACGTATACATTCGCGTCGCCGATCTCGTCGTCGATGAGGCGCAACTCCGCGAGGCCGCCGGTTTCGACACGCAACCCTCGGCCGCGGACATCGCCGGCACACGCAACAACATGCTGACGCGGGTGCTGCATTCGGACGAGCAACCGTTCGTAGTCGTCAGCGCTACAGGCGTTCGCACCGACGCGACGCGTCGAGTCATCCGTCCTACCCTCGTCGTCAACGGAATCCAGCGCGTGCAGGACGTAGACGCCGCGATCGAGATGACCGACGAATCGATGCGGGTGACGGGTCAGACGGTGGTGTTGCAGACGGACTTCGGGATCAGGCCGTTCTCGATCCTGGGCGGCGCGCTTCAGGTGGCCGACGCGCTTACCGTGCGGTTCGACATTCTTGCGCGACGGCGTTGACGACGGCGTAGCGTCGGACGGTCACCGACGCCAAGGAAGGCGATCGTCTGCTTCAACATGCGCATCACATGCCGCACTATTGGCTTCGGCCGAAGCGCCGCTCACGAATCTCGAGGAAGAGTCATGCGTCGACTTGCAAAGACTTTGTTGTTAGGGGGCATAGCCACAGCCATCACCCTTCTCCTGCGACATCTTGGTGCGCAGCGCAAACTTGCTCCCCACGCGGCGGTGGAAACGTGGGAGAACGAAGGCGGGGCGTTGCCATCTGGCAACGTCATGAACGAAGGGTTGCTGCGCTCGCCCTGAAGTATCCCGACGGAAGGGAATCCTCGATTGGCGATGCCATCTCTCGCCGCAACCCGAGGCGCCGTTGCGGAGGCAACGGCAAACAACCGCCGATGGGTCGGATCCTGATTGGCACAGCGTCCTGGACCGACAAGAGCCTGATCGCGTCCAGACGCTTCTACCCGCCGAAATGCACGAGCGCGGAAGATCGGCTGCGGTTCTACGCGAAGCAATTCCCGATGGTCGAAGTCGACAGCAGCTACTACGCGTTGCCGTCGCCGGAAAACTCGCGGCTGTGGGTCGAGCGCACGCCGGTCGAGTTCAGGTTCAACATCAAGGCCTTTCGCCTGTTCACCGGACACCAGACCGCGCCGTCTGCCCTGCCGAGGGACATCGTCGAGGCACTAGGAACGATCGACAAGAAGCATCTCTACTACAAGGATATGCCGGGCGAAATTCTCGACGAACTCTGGCGTCGCTACCGCGACGCGATACAGCCGCTCCAGGATGCCGGCAAGCTGCTGGCCGTCCACTTCCAGTTCGCGCCCTGGATGGCCTTTCACCCGGAGAACCGAGCGCACATCGAGGAATGTCAGCGGCAATTGGCGGGCTATCGACTGGCGGTCGAGTTTCGCAACAGGACCTGGTTCGAAGGCAGGAAAGCTGCCATCACGCTCGACTTCGAGCGGGAGCGCGGATTGGTCAACGTCATCGCGGACGAACCAACGGGGACGTCGAACTCCATCCCGATGGTGTGGGAGGTGACGGTGCCGGAGCTGGCCATCGTCCGGCTGCACGGCCGCAATCACGCGACATGGAACGCCAAGGGTATTGCGTCGTCGAAGCGTTTCGACTACGACTATAGCGTCAGGGAACTGGAGGAATTCGCTCACAAGATCTCGGCGCTCCCGGCCGAACTGACGCAGGTCGTCTTCAACAACAACTTCGAAGACCAGGGGCAGCGGAATGCCCGCACGCTCACCCGTATCATGGAGTCAAGCAACGTTCATTCGGATGAGCCGAGCCGCCAGGCGGTGTGAATATACGGTCTTCAGCGAGGTGCGACACATGAAACTCTGGGAATTGCGGGGTCGACTCGATGTGGGCCCATGGCAGACGCTGGGCGCAAAGATCACCGGCTTCATTGTCCGCGCGGAGGATGAGGAACAGGCAAGACGACTTGCGCGCGACGAGGCAAGCGCGGAAAGTGGCTACGTCTGGATCGAAAGCCAATTCAGCACATGTACCGAGCTACTCGCTGAAGGCGACGCCGGCGTGCTGATGGCCGACTTTGTTCCGGAGCATGCCGACGATTTCAACGCCAAGTCACAAGACGCTACGATCCGGAAATAGCGCGCAGTGGATAGCGACGTGATTTTGACAATGGCCGAAGACCGGAAGCTCTAGGAGTTGCGGGTAGCGGTCCCGGCCGCGCGAAAGCGTTGTGTAAATACCGAGTGCGCAACTGCGGCGTTTTGCTTCGGCTCTCTATAGTCGGCCACTACCAATCCATCGTGTTTCCTGCTTGTGCCGCCACGCGTCTTAGCAGGGGGGTCGCTTTCAGTGTATCGGACCGACCGACCCATGACATCAGCATTACGGACAACGATTAGTCTGCCTGTCTCTCGTTGGGCCTTGCTATCAGACGCACGCCTACAAGGAAGCCCGGCGGCGTCACTGTGGTCGCCCACGGTCGTAAGCCTTGCCGAGCTTCTCGTCGAGTCCGTTGTCGATAAAGCTGCAGGCGCAAGCCTCCCAGCCGCAGCGGCCGTCACCCGACGCCGAACGCCGCCGGCAGACGACCCGAGGGCGCCGTCGGAAGCGCTTCAGGCGCTGTCCGTCGCTTTGACTTACAACGATGGATGCGCTCCGCGCTGCCCCTCGACGCTGCTCGGACCGCCACGGTCGTCACCAAAGCGATCGGCACGCATTGGTAAGGCCGGAGGCGCTCGCCTTGGGCGGCAATGCCGTCGAACGCTGGCGCAACCGCGACACACCGGGTCGGCACGATCGACCACATTGAATCACTGGCCCATCGTGCGTCTGACGACATCGTTGGAGTAGGCGAGTATTCTCTGACGTTCTCCGGCACACATTTCGATGACCTGACCGTGATGCAGATCGACAGCGCACTGGGTCTGTTGCGCGCGATGTTGTTGCTGGCCATTGGAACAGTACTCTTGTTAGGCGGTTGTGCTTCGCGACCAGTCAATCCCCGAATCAGCGACTACGTACCCGACCGTGGCTATCAATACTCGAAGCGCGTAAAGCATTCGAAGTATCCCGAGAATCTCGTTGTATTGGCATTCTCGGGGGGTGGAACGCGTGCGGCGGCCTTTGCGTACGGTGTCCTCGAAGTCCTACGTCGCACCCAGCTGGTCGACGAGCGGGGCGTCGATTTTCGGCTGCTGGATGAAGTCGACGTAATCACGGGCGTATCCGGTGGCAGCTTCACCGCGCTCGCCTATGGGTTGCTCGGGGAGAGCTTGTTCGACGAGTATGAGAACCGTTTTCTAAAACGCAACGTTCAAGCCGAACTGATCGCCCGGTTCCTCAACCCCCTGAAATGGGGTGAGCTTTGGTCCGAAGGATGGGGACGCTCAGAGCTTGCCGCGCAGTTGTACGATGACCTCATTTTCGATGGCGCGACGTTCAACGATCTCGACCGGGGCAACGGTCCGATGATTAACGTCACGGCCACTGACCTTTCCACCGGTTCCCGCGTGGCCTTCACGCAGGGGGTGTTCGACGCACTGTGTTCGGATCTAGGTTCCATGCGCCTATCGCGCGCCGCCGCCGCCTCCTCTGCATTGCCCGTGGTCCTGTCCGCGGTTACGATCAACAACTACGGCGGCACCTGCAACTATCGGATGCCGACCTGGATCCGGACGTTTGCCGAATCATCGAATCCGCCGCGACCCGCCGCACGTGCAGAGCGACGCCTAAGAGAATTGCAGCAGTACGAAAACGGGGTAGAGCGACCGTACATCCATTTAGTCGACGGTGGCGTCTCCGACAACCTTGGTCTGCGGGGGGCGCTTGAACTGATTGAAGGATACGAAGCGCTGTACGCGCTTGGACAGCGTACCCCGCTCGACAGTCTTCGCAGGATCGTCATCTTTATCGTAAATTCACTATCGACGCCGACAACTGAGTGGGACAAGTCGGAGAGACCGCCAGGAATTTTGGATACGCTCCTGAAAGCCACCGGCGTGCCGATTGATCGATACTCGTTCGAGGCGGTGGAGTCGTTGAAGGAGACGGCGTCGCGCTGGCAGACGCTAAAGCGGATTCGCGATTCCCCAGCCTTCGTGAAGGAAAAAGATCCGGCATTAGCCGACGTCCTCAATGCCCCGAAGATCGACCTCTACGCGATCGACGTATCGTTTGCGGCATTGAGCGACAAGGCGGAGCAATACTACCTGGACCATCTTCCTACTTCATTCTCGCTGACGGACGAGGACGTTGACCGGCTACGCACCGCCGCCGCCAAGATAATCCTCGATTCGCTCGAATTCCAGCGATTGCTGAACGAGATGGGCGCGAGAGTTCTTGACTCCAATCGGCCGGTCTACAAAGAAACGAACTCACATTGAGTGCCTGGCTTCTGATTGCTGCCTCGAAGGACTAAGCCGTGAAAAAGGCTAACAAAGTCGGTCGTCAGTGCGTCATCCGGACAACTGCGGTCTCGACGGCGCGCTCGATGCTCGGTCAGCCTGGCGAGACCGACGATCGTGACTAGCGCCAAGACCAATATTTCGAAGCTGATCCACGCTGCTAGCGCGCGGTCGGTGGCTTCTTGTGCTCTTCCGAATTCACCGCGTTCAGAATGAAATAGTCGCGATGGCCAACGGGCGCGTTCAAATTGTCGGAAGGACAAGCTATCAAGTCGCGACGATGCCGTGCTTGATGGCGAAGTGGATGAGTTCGGCGCTGCTTTGCAATTTCAGCGCTTCCATCATCTGGTATTTGTGGAATTCGACAGTCCGCGGCGAAATGTCGAGTCGCGTCGCAATGACTTTGGCCGAGCAGCCTTCGGCGACAAGTTGCAGTATCTCGCGTTGCCGCGGCGTGAGCTGCGCGGCCTCGTCGATGGTCTGCCGCCCCCCTGTCCGCAACGCCTGAATGACTTCGCCGGCTATCGCAGTGGCGATGTACGTACGTCCTTCAAGGGCGGCGTTAACCGCCATTACGAGTTCGGCCGGCGCAGAATGCTTAAGCACGTAGCCCAGCGCGCCTGCCTCCAGCGCACGCCGAGCATACGCCACGTCTTTGTGCATCGTCAGCAGCACGACGCGCACGTGGTGGTTGTCGCGCTTGAGCTGGACGAGTGCGTCGATGCCGTTGAGATGAGGCATCGTGATATCGGCGACGATCACGTCCGGCCGCAGCCGTTGTGCCGCTTCGATCAGCGCGCGACCGTCCTCGACGATGCCGACGAGCTCGAACGTCGGCTCCAGCAGCGTACGAAGGGCTTCCGCCACCATGCGGTGGTCGTCGGCGAGCAACACCCGCCGACGGTTCACGCGTTCACCATCGGCAACCAGGCAACGACGCTCGTTCCGCGGCTCGGAGCACTCTCGATGCGAACATTGCCTCCCAGCAGACGGACGCGTTCCCGCATGCCGGCGTGTCCCAGACTGAATTTTGCTCCTGGGCTGCCCACATCGAACCCGACGCCGTCGTCTCTGACGGAGAGGACGATGCCGTCGTCGTGCTGGCGAAGCGTGACCGTGACTTTCGTCGCGTGTGCATGGCGCGCAACATTGCGCAGCGCCTCCTGAGCAACGCGGAACAAGCACAACGCGAGATCCTTGGGCACTGCATTGCCCAGGTCGCAGATGTCCACTTCGAGTCGGATACTGTCGTCTCGCGCCATCTGCTCGCATTCCGCCTTCAAAGCCTCGACGAGGCCGAGGTCTTCGACGATTGACGGATGAAGGCGATACGAAAGCGCGTGCACATCCTCGCCGAGTTGCGCCAATCGACTATGCATCGACGGTGCCGCAGGCGCCACACCCTGCGACGGCAGGCGTGCGGCATCGATCGCGAGACGAGCAAGGCGTTGCGTGACATCGTCGTGGAGCTCGCGGGCCAAGCGCCGTCGCTCGTCTTCGTGCGCAGTCATCAATCGCCCGCTCATCGCGAATGCTTCTAACTCTGCACGGCGCATGCGTGCACGCTGCAGAAAGAGAGTCGTGATGAGAACGGCCTGCAACAACACGATCACGATGGCGGCGATCACGGTGCTACGATGCTCTTCCCACATCGACGGTGGCTGGAATTTGACGATACTGCCGGGCGGGAGCCGTGCTTCGTCGATGTTCCACCGATGCAATACGCGCCAGTCATAGATTGGCGGTGTGGTTGGCTCGATCGCGACGACCGGTGGTTGTTCTTGCGCGTTGCCAAGGAGTGACCGCAACGCCATTTTCGCGGCCGCTTTTCCGACTGCGACTTGCGCTACGAGCCTTCCGCCGACGATGCCATGGCCCAAGTCCGCTTCGTAAGTGCCGAAGATGGGGACGTTTGAAATCGCATTCAGCTCCTCGAGCACTTCCATCCGTTTTAGCGGCGTTCGCGCCGCATCCATGTACAGCATGCCTGCATACACGACGCTGCCTTCCTGGAGTGCGGCCACTCGCTGTTTCATTTGAGCCAGGGAAAGCCCGTTGAGCCAGTCGAATGTGATGGTTTCCTCGAAGCGCTGGAACTCCTTGCGCATTTGGCCCACCCAGAATCGCTCCTGCGGAGAGTCACCAGTAACCACAACGACGTTTCTGGTCGCGGGCATAAGCGAGAGTATCTGCTCGATCCTGTTGCCAAGATTCGACCGCACGCCGACCACACCGTCGCCCGGTCGCAGCGGCAGGTCGGCGATCGTCCGCTCCTCGGCGCCCATCGCTTGCACCGGCGTATTGCCGAAAAGTTCGTCACGGTGCCGTAGGTAGAAACGAGTGGCCGCAGCGCTGACGGTCACGATGAGATCGAGACGGGCACTGGCGAAGCGAGCGCGCAGCGATTCGACGGTTGGGGTTTCGCCTTTCGAATCCGGGGGCAGCCCGGACTCGAGATCCGCGTCGTAAAACGCGATTTCGTGCGGCGATTGTTCGGCCAAGGCGCGCCGGAACGCCGCCACGGTGACGTTCATCGGTGACCCGTCCCGGGCGAACGAGTAAAACACGAGGACGCGCTTGGGCTCCGCAGCGGTGGCAGCCTGCGTGACGATCGCGAGCGCAAGGATAAGAATGCCGGCCTTCCAGCGTCCAACCGGAAACCCGGCAGGAAATGGTGCAGCCATTTGCGGCCATCTTGATACTAAATGCGGGTGATTAGCAAGCCCCGGCCGGCTACGGAGGGGTGGGGAGTCGTCATGTGACAGCAGGATCGCCTTGACGCCGCAGCATCCCGCTTCCGCCGACTCGACGCCGTTCGTGCGCGGAAACCACGGTTTAGCGAATCGCCACGGAACGAAGTGGCCGGTATTTTCCGCCCACGAACCTCGTACGTTTTCGAGGTGATCTTGCCTATGCAGAGTGTCTACGCTGGATTTCGGTGACCCCGAGGGCCGTCCGCTGTGCGGATTCGGTTCAAAGATGAACAGCCTTGGGCTGCGCCATCTTTTGCGGTCACGGATGCGTCCGCTTGCCGCATCGACCGTCGGGGGGCCGTGTGGAGGAGCGGTTGAGCGCGTTGACGCCAAGGACGGCACGTTCGGGATGGCGTTTTTTGGCCATGGCGGCCATGTTCCTGCTGCTCGCCGGCTGCGCCACTCGCCCAATCAATCCGCCGATCACGCAGGCCGATCCCAGCAAAGGTTACCGTTTCGAGACACGCCAGGTGCATGCCAAGGACAAGGAAAACCTGGTCGTGCTCGCGTTCTCCGGGGGCGGCACGCGCGCCGCTGCGTTTTCTTACGGGGCCCTGGAATTTCTTCGGCGCACCGAAGTTGTCGGACCAAAAGGCAACAAGGTTCGGCTGCTCGATGAAGTCGATGTGATCACCGGGGTGTCCGGCGGAAGTTTCACTGCACTGGCCTACGCTCTTTACGGCGACAAGCTGTTCACCGAGTACGAGGAACGCTTCCTGAAGCGCAACGTTCAAGGCGAGATCATCACTCGCGCTTTCACGCCCACTTATTGGCCGAAGCTGACTTCAACCGGATGGGGTCGCTCCGAACTGGCGGCCCAGCTGTACGACGAGGTCCTGTTCAACGGCGCCACGTTCGGCGATCTCGACCGTGGCAGCGGCCCCCTGGTCCTGGTCTCGGCGACCGACATCTCGACCGGCGCGCGGTTCACCTTCACCCAAGGCATTTTCGACGTTATTTGCTCGGACCTGGCGGCGGTGCCGTTGTCGCGCGCTGCCGCGGCGTCGTCGGCCGTGCCGGTCGTGCTCTCATCCATCACGATCAACAACTATGGCGGCACCTGCAACTCGACGTTTCCCGCCTGGGCGAAGCCGTTCGTCGGGTCCGAAAACCCGCCGCGGCCGGCCGCGCGGGCTGTACGGTCGTTTCGCGCCGATGCGGCGTTTGGCGACAGCGTCCATCGGCCCTATCTGCATCTAGTGGACGGCGGCGTGGCGGACAACGTGGGCATGCGGGCCGTGCTCGATGCCCTGGAAATCCTCGAGGCGCTGCATGACATCGGCGCTCCGACGCCACTCGACAGCGCACGCAGGATCATCGTTTTCGTCGTCAATTCGCAGTCCTCGCCTCCGACCAACTGGGACGAGACGGAGTCACCCCCCGGCACTGTGGATATTCTGCTCAAGGCAGCGGGAACACCGATCGATCAATATTCCTACGAGTCGATCGAACTGTTGAAGGACACCGCCACACGCTGGCGGACCTTGCGCCGCATCCGGGACTCAGCTGCGATGAGGACCAACACGGACCCGGCGATTGCCGCCGCGATGCGCGTCCCGGACGCCGAGATCTATGCAATCGACGTGTCGTTCGCGGCGCTGAAGGATGAGTCGGAGCGGGACTACCTGAATCGACAACCGACGTCATTCGTACTGCCGGCCGAGGCCGTAGACCGCTTGCGCGCCGCAGCGGGGACGATCATCATGGCGTCGCCCGAGTTTCAGCGTCTTTTGAAAGATGCCGGCGCGAAGCTCGTAAGCGAGCCGGCGACTGCGGGGAGTCCGGCGACCGCGCATTAGGCGTTGTTGGCGACCTGCGCCCGGACCGGCGCATGAAACCAGTCACTTGACCATCCTTTCGGGGAGTTCATCATGAGCAAGCGTTTCTGGTTGTTGGCGGTGATGCCCGCTATGCTGGTCGCCAGCGTTGCCATCGCGCAGTATCCGATCATGGAGAGGGTCGCCGACAAAGTGATTCAGAAGTACCAGACTGCGTCATGCCAGCAGCTGTGGCAGGAAAAGGCGCAAGGTCAGGGTAAGTCGAAGCCGCAGATGGAACAGCGTGCCATGCAGATGCTTAAGCAGCGATCCGCAGATGCGCCAAGCGTTCTTCAACAAGGTCGCGGCGCCGATCGTCAACAAGATGTTCGAATGCGGGATGATCCCGTGACATTGAAGACGAGGGTATTCGTCATGAATGAAAGGCGAGTCGCAGAGGGATTACCCGAATCGACAACCGACGTCATTCGTACTGCCAGCCGATGCCGTAGACCGCTTGCGCGCTGCAGCGGGGACGATCATGGTGGCGTCGCCCGAATTTCAGCTTCTTTTGAAGGATGCCGGCGCGAACCTCGTAAGCGAGCCAGCGACTGCGGGAAGTCCAGCAACCGCGCACTAGGCGTTGCTGGCAACTGCACCCAAGCGGAGATTCGCCATGAAGCTCAATGACACTTTGATCATCGCGACGCTTGGCATCCTGACCCCGTTGCCCCAAACCGCAACCGCGCAGTCCAGCGACGAGTGGCGGTTCCACGCGCTGCTCTACGGGTATTTTCCCGAAATCAGCGGCAAGAGCACGTTTGCGTCCGAAACCGGACGCGACGGCATTACGGTGAGCTCCAACAAGATCATTGAGAACCTCAAATTCACGTTCATGGGGACGTTCGAGGCGCAGAAAGGACGCTGGGGGTTTTTCACCGATGTTCGTGTACATGAATGTCGCCAACTCGAAGTCGAACACTCGTGATCTCTCCGTAGGTCGTGTGGAGCTTCCGGTCGGTGTCACTGCCAATCTAGATCTCGATATCAAGAGCGTAGTGTGGGAGTTGGCGGGAAGTTATCGCGTTTCAACCGATCCCAGCGCGCCATTCGACATCCTCGCGGGTGCCCGAATGCTCTCCTTGAAGCAGACACTCGGATGGGAGTTCAGCGCGGATCTCGGGTCTAATCCAGCCCAGTCGCTCGGGCAGCAAAGAGATTAAAGGGGACAACTGGGATGGGATCATCGGCGTGAAGGGAAGACTCGCGTTCGGGTCGAATCGCGAGTGGTTCATTCCGTATTACGCCGACATCGGAACCGGCGATTCGGACCTGACGTGGCAGGCGGTTGCGGGGCTCGGCTATGCGTTTCACTGGGGCGACATCATCGCCGGATGGCGCTATCTCGACTACCAATTCAAATCGAGTTCAAAGATCGACAACATGAGCCTCAGCGGCCCGATGGTTGGCGTAGCATTCCATTGGTGAAAGTGCATGTTCGCTGACTGGCCCGCCGCTCGTCAGACAAGTGTCTTCAAAGACGATCGGCTCGATCGCCGCAACCGAACCTCGCAAATTCATACCGTCGGTCTGTCCCGGCCCGCGGTGTCGGTTGCCGCGCAATCGCGATCGAGCTGAACCTGGGACAAACGAGGGAATCGGGACGCTTTCCGCCCATATCTTGCGAGATAGAGCGAACGTCCGCGGGGCCGATACTAAACGGGCCCGTCCGACAGCCGACGTTCGAAGTCCTAGTATGCATCCGCCCACCGGTATTGCCAGGCGAGACCGAAGGTATTGAAGTTGCCGCCCGTACGCGTCGATACACCACTGCTTGCGTAAAGCTTGATTGAGTTGCTGCGGTCAACCGGAATCGCCACGGTCAGTCCAGCCCGTGAGTTGGACTGTCGGTCGTCATTCGTTGCGCCGTCGACCGTCGTACGTGCGCCTGTAAAGTACGTGCCGTCGAGCGCGATCCATACCCCGGATTCGAAGCCGTAGATAGCGTGGACCTGCACGGAGTAAACCGGATCCTGGCTGCGCGTACGACCCTGGAGAAAATTGGTGTTGTCGATGTATGTCGTGATGCCAGGGATAAGTTCAAGTGTCCAATCACCGATCGCTTTGGACATCCCGAACTCGGCCTTGAATGCCCAGCGGTTGGTGCCAAGGTTGACGAGCTTGCTCGGATCGTATTGACCCCACGGAGCCCACACGTACACACTCGCGCCAATGATGAGGTCTTGTCGGAAATCCGCGAAGTCCTTCACGGACAGCGCTGGGGCGCCGTAGAAATTGACGGATAGGCGAAATCTGGGATCGGCGCCACCCGAGACTGCGCGATGCGTGGGCTGACCCGCAAACTCTGCATCGCCCGAAAGCCAAGCATATGGCAGGACGACGTCAAATTTCCCTGTCTGGCTTCCTATCCCGAATGATCGCGCGAATGCGATCGTCATGGCATTTACTTCGACATGCGCATCCTTCAGCGGCAGCGATGGATCGATTGCGACACTACCTGACGTATAGGTATAACCGCCGATGAGGAAGTTGAGCCCGACCGGTGCATTGGAGTACGCCCGCGGCTCCAGATCCTGGGCGACGGCGCTTGCTGCGCTTAGCGCCACGACCGGCTGCAACACACTTCTTGAGCGCGCTGCGAACGAAATCAGATCGCATCACCGCCGTGGGCGCACGACGTGCGACCCCCCCATGCTACGAACAAGCCCCGTTGCTTTACTGTCCAGGGCTCTCATCAGAGCGACAACCAGCGTCAACAATCCCTGGCGTCAAGTGGATGTGCAGATCGCGCTGTGGGAACGGGATTTCGATGCCATTTTCACGCAGCACGCGCGCCACGTCGTTGTTGATCTCGTGCTGGACGCGCAATCGCTTGTCGAGCGAGTTGACGAAGGCACGAATCTCCAGGTCCAGGGCACTTTCTCCAAACGCCACGAAAAAAACGGATGGTGCAGGATCCTTCAAGACATCGCGATTGCCCTGTACCGCAGCGAGAATCACCCGCTGCGCCAGGGCGACGTCGCTGCCGTATGCGACGCTGACCTTGATAAGCAGACGGGTAGTCTGGTTGGACAGTGTCCAGTTGACCACACGTTCCGTGATGAAGGCCTTGTTCGGGATAATGACCTCCTTGTTATCAAAGTCGATGACCGTCGTCGCACGCGCATGAATGCGGGCGACCGTCCCCGAGATGTTGCCAACCGTGACGACGTCGCCGATACGGATCGGACGCTCGGCGAGCACGATGAGTCCCGACACGAAGTTCGCCACGATCTCCTGCAAGCCGAAGCCGAGCCCCACGCCGAGCGCGGCGACCAGCCATTGAACGTTGTTCCAGCGGATGCCGAGAAGGCTGCACGCGAGCAGCACACCAACAATGGTGACCGCGTACCGCGTGATGACCTTGATCGCATAAGTCGCATCGGTCTGCACCTCGAGTCGCTGCAGCAGCACGATGTCAAGGAGTGCGCCAATATTGCGCACCACGACGGCGGTGAGCACGCCGACGACGATCGCAAGAAAAAGATGACCGACGGTCAACGCGCGGCTGATCTCCTTGCCATCGACGATCTCCGAGTAGCCCCATAGCGGGTAGTCAACGATCGCCGACAGCGCGGGCAAGGCGTCTCGCCATACCCACCAAAGACCTCCGAGGAGCAGCACTGTGACTAGCATATCGAGCAGCGATCGCGTCTGCTCGCCGATCATCCTGATGTCCAGACGCGCGGGACGCGCCTCCGCGACTTCGCTCCCGGCCTCTGCTGCGGGATCTTCCTCCTTCGGTCGCGCGGTCGCGTCGTCGCGTCTGTGGGCGAGATGGAGGCGCTGCATTTGCACCCACAACGCCATCAGACCGTAGAGCATCACGGCGCCGACGGCAAGGAACACCGACTCCACGATTCGCCTGTAAAAATAACCAGCGGCGACGAAGTAGCCTGCCGCGGCGAGCCCGGCGATGGCAAGCGGGAGGGCCAATAGCGCTCCGAACCAGAACACGTGCAGTTGGACGTACCGGCTGCGCGGCGCACGGATGCGTAAGCGCTGCATCATCGGGCTTCCCGCCCGGAAGAGGCGTATGAGAAATGCGACGAGCGTAATCATCGCCAAACTGAAAGCGAGTCGCGCGATGCTCTCGCGGTTGGCGAAGGGGGCGTGATCCAATCCGTTCAAGGCAGCGACAAAGGAAAGCGGCACAAAGACCGCTGCAAACCTGCGAAGGCCGCGTGCGGCCGCGCTGAGAGTGACCTCGTCCCAGCCGAAGTGCCGGATGGCGACTCCGTTGCGGTCGAGAAGCCACGCAAGCGTGGAAATTGCGAGCAGGAGCCTCGACATCCCCGAAAGCGCATCGCCGAGAGCTAGAGCGAATGGTTGACCGTCGGGCGCGTGTGCGAGCGTCGCGCCCGCGGTCCAAAGCAGCATGGGGACGGGCAGCGCGAGCGCGAAAGTGATCGCGAGCGCTGCGAGGGTGTGACCAATTCGATAGCGCTCGTAGGTCACGGCGATGGGCGAAAGCGATACGAGCGCACGCAACAATCGTCCACGCAATGCAAGGAGCGTCGTCGCGGCGACGAGCACAAGGACGGGCCAAAAGGCGTTGCGTGCGAGTTCCTGCCGGATTACTTCGCCGACTCCCCTCCAGTTGGTTGGCGATACCAACCACGTAAGCGCCGGTCCGAACGCGCCAACCGTCCTTGTGCTCGGCGGACCTGGAATCCAGAACAGAAATCGAATTAGCTTCGCGCGAGCGGCCTGCGCTAGGCGCTCGAGGTCGCGCCAAGCTTCTTCGGTTTCATGCAACAGGTCCACGCGCTTGCGCTCGATTTTGGTGAGGCGCTCGAGTACGTCGCGCTGTTCAGCAAGCGCTGCGCGCACTGCATGCTCCAACTGCGGCTTCTGCTCTTGCGAAATCGGTGGCTGCGCCGACGCCAGACGTTGTGCCGTTGCGGCATCAAGGTCACGCAGCTCACTCAATGCATGCTCGACCCGCAGGTCGGCGTCGCTCGCTTCCGACATCAGCTTGGCTCGCTGCTCACTGGAGACAGCAAGACCCTCGGGCCTGGGCAGCTGACGCAGGCGCTCGTTCAGCGTTTGTGCGAACTCCTGGCCGAGCGCATACACTTCTGCCCGACGCTCGACCCATTGCATTCGTTCTTCGAGATCGCGCGTCGTTTTGCGCAAATCATCGAGTTCAACCAGCGCATGGTCGAGCGCCGTCGCGTCGGCTCGGAGTTGCGCCGAGAGGTTCGCGTTCTCCGCGGCGATACCGCTGACGACATCGACTTGCTGCGCGGAGCTCGCCGCCGCGAGCACGCCCAAGAGGCAGCTGACCAGAGCGCGTGCGCAACGCGGCCGCATTCTTGGATTGGCCTACTCGGTACTCAAGACAAGAATCCCGCGACGCGCTCCACAAACCAGAATGCGGCAAGCACGCCGATCGTGTAGTTCGCAACGGGCTGAGCCCGCCACGATACGTGGTCAGGAACTGGAACTCGTCGCGCGAGGGCGAGCAAGGCGAGGACCGCTGCAATGAAGATGAGCTGTCCGATCTCGACGCCGACGTTGAACGTGAGCAACGCGAGGGGAATGTCACCGCGCGGCAGGCCGATTTCGGAGAGCGCACTGGCGAAACCGAAGCCATGCAGCAGGCCGAAGGAGAAAGCGACGAACCACGGCCAGCGTGCCGTCAGGCTAGGCTGGCCTGCGCGAGAGCGCACGATCTCGGAGGCAAGCAGAAGAATGCTGAGTGCGACGGCGGCCTCTACCGGGGGGGCCGGCACGCGCACGATGTCGAGCGTCGCCAGGGCAAGGGTAATCGAGTGCGCCAGCGTGAATGCGGTGACCGTCGTCACCAGCACCCGCAGGTTCGGCACGATGAGGATGAGCGCAAAAACGAACAGCAGGTGATCGTAGCCGAACAGGATGTGATCGATCCCGTGCATGAGGTAGGCCCCTGCAACGGCGAGCGACCCGCGGGTGGCTGCGATGTTCACCCATGGCTGCGAGGGATGAACGAGCGTGGTCGAAGTCGCGCCATCGCGCGTCTGGACCCGTACCAGCACATCGGTTATGGTCCCTTGCAACCCCACGAACTCGATGCGCTTGCCTCCGAGGCCGCCCGACGCGGTGATGATCCGCCGCTCCACAATCGAGTCCGGCAACTCGCGCACCCTGGGTTCGACGACGTCGCTTGCGCCCGCGGGAAGCTGGAGAACGACTGGCAGCCGCATGCCGGCCAGCACCGGGGCACGCCACACGACGTCGTAACGATCGGGCAGCGTCTCCGTTAACTCGAGGTACGCCGGGCGCGCTTCGTGTGCGCTCGCGCCAGGATGATGTGCCATGACGGCAAGAGCCGCGACCGCCAGCAGCGGTTCAAGCCATCGACAAACGCGCGCCGCGAGGGTCGCGGCGACGACTGCCTTATTTTCCGCCTCGATCTCGTAGCGCAAGCGCACCCGGCCGGTCGTCGTCGGCGTAACCAAGACAGTCGACAGGGCAACGGGCCGCTCAGTCATCGACATGGTGCCAACTGGCGTCCGGCGTGTACGCCGCAATCCTTGTGGCGATTGCCGCCGTGCCCGGCCCGAGATTCTTTTCGTAAACATCGCCATAGTGATTGACGACAAACGTCATCACACCGGTATTGCCATAGTCCGCGGGGTATGCGATCAGCGCGAAGCCTGCAAGGAGTCGGCCGTTGATCACGTAGCTGTACGCGCCGCCGGGGGCGCCCGCACCTTGTGCGGTGAGAATCCGATAGCGATAGCCGTTACGCAGCATCGGCACGTCGCCGGTGCCCGGCTCGCCGATAAAGGCTGTGAACGGACTCGACGGTTCGCCCTTCGAGTTGTCCGCCACCCAGTAGAGTCCGTCCCTTCGGCCAGGCGTGCTCAGGAGCTTGCGTGCGTAGCTGTGCACGCGGCTGCCGTCTCGCGACTCCGCGGCATAGACGACCTGCGCCTCGACAAACCCGTGCAGCATCGCGATGGCATCGAGCTCGTTTTCGCCGATCCTGCGATTGATGATTTCGCGGGCGCCGGCGTCTATGTCGAACTGCCAGCCCGCGCCACGATTGACCAGCGGAATCGGCAGCGGCCACCATTGATTGCCCACTACGAGCGTCAGACTGCCGTCTTCGTTGTCCCGGAGCGCTCTATAGTCGTTCGCGGCCGTCGCGAAACGGGCGCGCAGCTCACGATCGCGTGCCCGGTCCACGCTGCTGAGGAGTTTGAGACTACTCGGGCCCAAGAGCTGCAGTATGGCCGCCTCGTCGCTCGATTTCGCCACTGCGATCAACGCATCAACGGCCGCGTCTGGCGATCTGAAAACCTGCTGCGCCAGTGGTAGGGACGGCGACAAGGCAAATCCAGCCGTGATGATCACAACCGCGAATCTCGATGCGCGAAGACTCATGTTGGAAAGTTTCGACATGTCCGGTCTCCCGCTAGCGTCGCCGCCCTTGGCCGCCACCCTGCGGGGCCGAGCGGCTTTGCGTTCCGCGCGCGCCGGCCCCCTGGCCGCCACCCTGTGGGGACGCGAGGCTCTGCGACCCGCGCGCGCTGGCGCGCGAAGCCGCCGCCCCCGAATCCATTCCCCCGAATGCGCCGGCCCCGGAAGCCGCGCCTCCGCCTGAATTCGACTGTGGGCGCGAGTAGTCGGCTCCCGACCTGCCGCTCGCCTGCCATGACCTTTCCGCCGACGGTGCCCCGGTGCCTGAAGCCCCAGTCCTTTGCGAGGCCGACAGCGCTGTTTGCTGCGTCTGCGCGGCGCTTTGCTGACGCGGAGCTTGCTGATTTGCCGCAGTCTGTTGCCGTTGCGCTTGGTTGGTGCCGGTTGTCGCGGACGCCGCACTCTGCTGTCGCGTAGTTTGCTGATTCGTCGCGGCTTGCTGCCGTTGCGCCTGGTTGGCACTCGTTGTTCCCGAGACTGCTTCCTGCCGCTGCGTCTGGTTTTGGGTGGCCTGGCCTTGGCGCTGCGTTTGATTGCTCCGCGATTGAGACTGCCAGTCTTCGCGCGCGTTATTGGCGTAGTTCATGCGCTCCTGCTGAAGATTGTTGACGTTCACGTTATAGTTGATCGACGCGTTGTTCCAGTTGAACGCGTAGGCCGTCGAGGCCCCTACGAAGTATCCCGTGGCGAACGCCGCGCCGGGTGGGTACGGGTAGTAATACACGGGGTAGGGCGTCGGGTAGTATGCGTACACGGGTGTTGGGCTCACGACTACAACCTGGGCCGGCTGATACTGCGGTACATAGATCACTTGCGGGTTGGCCTGCACGACCTTGATCGTCTCTTTCTCAATCACGACGATCTGCTTGTCGTCGGTCTTCAAATTCCCGATAGCGTAGACCTTGCGCCTGAACGCCTGGATTGCATCGACAACGTCCTTCTGCTGCACGGTCACGGCCGTGCCTAGCGCACTGGTCCAGTCGAGGTCGTCGCTCATCGTTTTCACGACGTCGGGATAGTTGAGCAGGCTCTTCACCGGCGCCGGCATGCTCGCATCCGGTTGAAGACTTGGATTGCTCTTTCGCCTATCCAGGAATCGCTGCGCCTTGACGATCTCGAGCGGCGTAGTAGCCGACGGCAGCAAGATCGCCAGCAAGTCATCGGGGTAGAGCGCCACGGGTGCGACGATCTTCTCCAGTTGCTGAGCCGGCAGCGCCTGTGATGTCACCCCTGCGTTTGGGGTACCCGGAGCCGATTGTGCAAGCAAGGCGGGCGGGACCGCCGCCGCAATCGCGGCTACGATCAAGCAGATTGCTTGCCGCTTCTGCAACATGACAGGTCTCCTCATTTCACTGGACGATGCCAGCACGCAGTCGTTCAACCCGTCGAAAAATGCACGATGCGAAGGTTCACGGCGCCAATTTCGCACCGGGACGGTCCGTGACGCTGGCGAGACGTCCAACGTCTGGCAGATGGATTTCGTAACGCGCCTTCATTGCCTCGAATGCGCGCCGCCGCGCTTCGGACCGTTGCTCGTCGATCCATGCCGCCTTGATCTCGGGTTCGATCTCGTCGTAGGAAGGGATGTGGCCGAGTGTCGCCGACGTGACGAACACGAGATGCCAACCCAGCCCCGACTCAACGGGCCCTTGCCATGATCCGGGTCGGACCTGATCAACCGCGGCGGCGAACGCACTCCCGAATATCGATGCAATCTGTTCCGGCGAACGGTCGCCGTAGTAATCTTGAAACATGAAGGGATCGCCGATCGTCCCGACAATCGGCGAATCAGCCAGCCTGCCGTCGAGCTTCGAGAGGGCGCGCACGGCGCCTTCGCGCGACTGGGCGCCGCGACGATCCGTGGAGAAATACACGTGCCGGAACGAACGGCGGCCGACAGCGGCGAAGCGTTCCGAGTTCTTCGCATACCATGTTCGCAATTCGTCCGCGGCAGGATCCCGTAGCGTCGACACATCGTCAGCGAGAAATTCCATCTTCTGCGCCAACCTGCGCTTAACGATTGCGTCGCCCTGATCGAGACCGAGGGTGAGGGCTTCGCGGTAGAGAATCTCCTCGCGAACCCGGCTCTCGACGAGACTACGCATCTCCACCGGCGTTGGCGGCCTTTGTCGTTGCGCAGTCCACACGACTTCGAGTTGTCGAAGATCGTCGGCCGTCAGCTCGATCCGATTGAGCTCCGAGGTCCTGGCAAGCTCGGGATGCAGGATCCGGTAGCTCGCGAACAGAAACAGACCCGCGACGAGGAAATGCAGAAGCGGCTCGCGCAGCAAGCGTTTTCGCCATGAGTCCACGATGCTTTACTCCACTTCGTAGTTGGCGTAACCGAACTCACTGCTGCGTGCCGCGACGTACTTGTCGCCAACCCTGTACACCGTGACCTCGAACGGTGTGTTCGCGATCGTCGTCGTGATCTTCCCGCTGCGAATCTCGTAGCGCGCGGGCGATCCGAGCTCTCCGCTGTGCAGCACGTCGCCAACCGAGCCGGCGGGCGGCTGCTTGCCATCGACACCGAGAATGAGGCGCCGCCCGTCCGACCCGTACAGGATTTCGAAGCGTTGCCCCGTCACCGTGTTGCGGACCTTGAATGTCTTTCCGACGACCAGCTCCTTCAATTGCGCATCGTCCAGCGCTACGGCCCCCTTTTGCCGCAGGTCAGCAATTGTGGTGCCGGGTTTCGCGGCCTTACGCGCTTCATCGCTCGGCGAATACCAGATCGGAGAAGTCCACGCTCGGTCTTGAACTGTCGGGGCAATGTTGCTCGGCGGCGGGACACCCAGCCGCTTCGCGTCGTATGTCGTCCAGCGTGGTGTCGGGATCTGGAGCACCCGTGCGTAGTAGAACGCGAATTGGCTGGGGTCGAAGTCCGGGTCCGTCCAGACTGTCTTCAACTCGACCGCGCCGATGGAGTTGGCGTACGTGGCGTTCTTCACATCGACGGTATTGCCCACCGGCGGGAGCTGGGCTTGGCCGCCGCGTACAAGCGCATCGGAGATTCGTCCGTTGAGCTTGCGGTTCGACCACGCAACGTTGTAGATCTTCTCGAAGATCTGTCCGTTCCGCGTCCATCCCTTAACGATTTGGATGCGATCGAGGTTGGCGTCGTCGGGGTCCTTGACCGCCCAGACGATGAAGGTCGGCGCCTTCAACTTTGCGGCCGGAAGGTCGCCGCCCATCGGCACCCCGTTCGCGTACCCGGTCTTGACCCAGTTCTTGTTTTGCAAGACGTTAGGGGGGAAGTCCCAGCCGCCGAAGAGCCGCACCTTGATCCGCACGCCGCTGGTGCCGAAGGTCTCCTTGCGCTGCATAGCCGCGAAGATCGCCTCGCGGGTATTTTCTTCAGCCCACACGCCGCCCAGTCCAGATGTCGAAAGTTTGTCCATCGTCATGCCGGCTGTCTGCTGGCCGCTCAACCGAGCTTGCGGGGTGGCGTCGAGCAAGCCATGACCGCCAAAATAGTCTGATTGGGTATGGGCTGCCGCCGTGCCATGCGTGTCGCTGGCGCCGACGACGCCGAACTTGTATGGGTTGTAGCCGCGGGCGTCTTGAATTGCCAGTCCGTTCTGGTACGCCTCGCGGATGTAGCTGCCGTGCAGCCTTGGTGCGCGATCTACCTCGCCCAGTAGGTACTCCAGAATCTCGTGGCGCGAGAATTCGTCGTTGGGCGACAGCGCTGGGTGCGTTTCCGACGCGCCTTTGAGTTGCTGGATCTCGGACAGCGGCTCGTTGGTGATCCGGGATTGCGCCCAAGCCGCGTCGATGGGCCGGCCCTTGCTGTCGACTTCCAGCGGGAACATGACGCCGTCGGAAAGGTTCGCGTTGTGTGAAATCGCCAGCACATCGTTGCCCGCCTTTCGCTGGCTGTCCATCCACGTCCACAGGTCCTCTGGATGACTCGAATCTATCGAGGAGAACGGCAGCGCCGAAACCTTTTTTGAATCTTTGAAGAGGATGTTGCGGTGCAGATTCCGATTGTCCGGTGTCGAACTCCACTCGTAGGCCGCAAACGTCGTGAACTTGCCCGGCTGGTAGTATTTGTCGGCGGCTTCAACTACTTTCTTCCACACCGGGCCGACGACGTCAGGGCTCACCAATTCCTTGATTGGCTCCGTGATGATTGAAGTAGCGAGGAAGAGGTAGACCTTCTGCACGTCCTCCCTGTTTTTGACCTTCAACTTCTCGGCGATCGGCAGCTTGCTCAAGTCGGACTGCGGGTCATTGGCGAGCCGGATTGTGCCCATGTATTCCGAGTGGTCGGTCACGGCCTCGAAGTCGAGCGGCCGCTTGATCTGAACCATGTAACCCGCGGGATGCCGGATCGGCTTCCCTATGGCGAATTGGTACGCCTCCTCCGGCCCGGTGAGCGTATTGCCGAAGACGTACGCATCAAACGACCAACTCGTGTGGATGTGGGTCTCACCGAAGAAGACATCCCGGAGCGGGTTCTTCTGCGCGTGTGCCAACATCGTCGAGCCGCAAATGCCGGCACCGAGCAATGTAGCGATGACCCGCCGTAGCGCCACGCGATATCTATTGCTGGGGGCCAATCCGTCACGTGTGGTCATCAATGCTCTCCATTCGAACTGATCACTCCCCTATTGCTATTGCCGCGGGAACGTAGTTACGCGTCGCTCGGCGGATACGGCAACGGTTTGCGTACGCCTGGCGACACGTAACGATCGCCTCGCAAAACCGTCGCGGCTGCATCGAGCATGTCGGTCGCTGCGGCCCGCTTCAGCACAAATCCATCAACACCTGCGGCCATCGCGGCCCGCATTACCGACGCATCGTCGTAGAGGCTCAGAACGATTAGCTTCGATCCGGGTGAACGGGCCCGAATCTCACGCAACAATGCCAGCCAGTTGCCGCCCGCAAGCGCCAGATCGACGACGGTCAGATCCGGTCTCAGCCGCTTGACACCGTCGATAAGGGAGCGCTCGTCGCCTACCATGAAAACCGATCCGAAAGCCGTTTCGAGCAGGCCTCGCAACCCTTCGATCAAGCCATGGTGGCTATCCGCAAGCAGAACACAATTCGTCGTCCCGTTGCTCATGCAGGCTTCTTTTGTAGACGGTGGTCGACGTCGCGCAACCGATGCGTGCGATGTTGTTCAAGCGTAAAGATTCCGTGTCCTCCGATGACCTCGAAAAGTTACGGGGTTGGCCCACGGAAACTACCTGCCCCACTGCCCATGTTCGTGTTCGCGTGGCAACATCAAAAAGCCTTCGCGTCAGCATGAATCCAAACGGGCTTCAGTCGCCCTGTGCGTTCAGTCGAGGCGACGGACGCAAAGCGCGGTTGAAGGACGCAAGCACGGCTACTGGAAAGGAGAAACTGATCATGACGAAATCGATCGCGGTACAGATCGGGATCGTACTTTTGGGAACGTTGCTGGGAGGGTGCGCGAGCAAGGGCGATGTCAGCGGCGATAGCGATGGCTCCGGCTTCCTGCGGGATTACTCGACCCTCCAGGAGACCAGGGACACTGACGGCAGGAGCTTCCGAACCTGGGCGAGCCCTAAGCTCACGCCAGCCAACTACAACGCGATCCTGCTGGACCCGCTGGTGTTTTATCCCGAGCCCGCGCCTAGCGATCAGGTGAGTGCCGAGGAGCTTAGGAAGATGCTCGCCTACTCCAACGACGTCCTCAAGCGCACGCTCAGTCAGCGGTTCAACGTGGTCGATCGTGCCGCCCCGGGGGCGCTACGGTTGCGCGTAGCATTCAGCGGAGTCGCCGCCCAAGGCGAGGGTCTCAAGCCTTACCAGTACGTCCCGATTGCCTTGGTGGCGACCATGGCCGTAAGGGCAGCAACGGGGGGCGCGCCGCAAAGGACATTCATCGTTGTCGAAACGGAGGCAACGGACAGCGTCACGGGCGAGCTACTGGGGCAGAGAGTAAGAGTGGCTACGGGCGAGCGCCTGCCAGCGGGCCAGAGCGTTGTTACCTTAGACTCGGTGAAGCCGCTGTTGGACGCACTTGCCTCACAGGCATTTCCCGAATTGGCGAACTACGTCCGACCCAGGTAGAACACTTCACGCTGGCCGCGCAGGACGACTCGTTTCGAGAAGGCGGTTGGCTGTTTATGCTGTCGAGCGTTCCGCTATCGATCGCGTGACCGTATGCAACGGTTCGAGGTAGTCGGCTGCAGGGCGCGCCCCAATTCCCTTCCAACCCGCGCCCCCAACGGCAAAACAGGTTTTCTAACAGCAGCTGTTTCAGGCTGCGCTGTCGGTCAGAGGGTGATGATCAAACTATTTCGTAGCACCCCCACTAGTCATCGATCGGCCGGTCGTCGAGACCCACGGTCGGCCGTGGCCGCTTGCCCTGCTGCTCGAGGGTGATCCGGAGGTGGCATTCACGCGAGACGGCGCGCAGGTTGGACAGGTCGTCCGTTCCGCCCTGAGCTTTTGACACGCAATGATCAACCTGACTCGCCGGCACAACCCGCAGCTTTCCACCTTGGCAGCGCGGGCATTGGCACAAGTAGCTGTCACGCTGAAGCACCTGCAGGCGTAGGCGTCGCCAACTCGCGCCATACCCGCGCTGCGATGCAGTCCCGCGACGGCGGTCGCCAAAGGTTCCGGTCGAGATCCAAATTTTGTAGATGGCTTCATGAAATTTGTACGGATTTAGCGGAGTAAGCGACGTGCGTCGGTAGCGGGGTCTATCGTAATGGTTTTTTGATCTTGCCCCCGGCGTCGCGCCGCCTGATAAGGTTCGCTTAAGGAGCGGCATGGACAATGCGCCCACTCGGGCGGCCGCACGTAACTCCCCGTGTGGGGTCATCCCCATCGTGGCCTGCCCATTTTTATTCAGGAACGTTCGTCATGTACGACGTTCTAACGGTTGATTGGACCTCTTGGACCCGTTCCCTCCGCGATGGCTCGCTACCTAAGGTTACGTCGATCTCCGACAAATCGGCATCCCGGTGCGCCCGATACGGGTCGACAGTGGCGCGGGCCTCCAAGCGAAGCGTCGCAAGTTCCGCATGAATGGCGGGAACCTCCTCCTGCAACTCGGCGGAGACGTCGTTCATCCTAGGCGTAGCGGTCCAAGAACTTCCTGCCATGCCGGCAGTACAATTCCTGCGACTCTGGATCGAGCGCTGCGAACAACTCGCGCGCCAAGGCAATGTCGGCTGGCGTGGGCTCGCCATCGGGGAAGATCGGCGGTATGCCCGGTCGCAGGTGTTTCGGGATCTCCAGGTACGACCTGGGCATGGGACTGACGTTAACGGTCGCCATCAACTAACTCCTTTCGATATTTGGTGCGAATCGCCCCGACTTAGCGGCGAATTCGCTTTCGTACGCCGACAGTCGCTCAGATCGCGCAGCGATGGGCTTGGCACGCGCCCCCGCGACCGCCGTTTCTGCACTGAATCAGCGTCCGCGCCGCGGCCACGCGCAGCGCATCGGCTTGCACGCAACTACGGCGGTCAGGTAGCTCTCGGCGTCGTGGGAGGAAGGCTCTGCCGTTGGCCTGCGCTTCGGCTTAGCGCCGGCACCGTTGCGGCGGCCTCCATGTCCGTTAGCGGTCAAAGTTGATGCTCCGATTCAACAATGGAATTTCCGCGTGCGCTCCGCAGGGATTTCTCTGGATGAGGGCGGTTTTTCCTTGTTCCGTCCCTCCGGGGGGTACACTGGGTCTCTCGGCTTCGGCAGAGGTAAACATCTTGATCAGATCCCTGATGTTTGCGACGCTGATTACTGCGATAGTTGGCACAGCGGCTGCTTACGAACCCGCCGCTGGTACTCCTCCGTCCTCCACTGAAGCAAAGCCCCGCCTCGACGAAAAGAACGCACAGCCGGTCGTGCCGGACGGGAACGTTCAAAAGATGCATCCAATCCTCCGGCAAAAAATCGACCCTTCCACAGGAAGGCCGTTTGTCATGCCCGACATGAGCAAACTCACCAAGGAACAAAAGAAAGAGTTGCTACGGCTACTGCAAAGGGAGAGTGAACAGCGGCAGCCGGACCCGGCGAAGTAGGCGACGGTCACGGCGTCCGCCTCCGACGCTGCCGCGGTGTCGACGGTGCGGGCGGTCGCGGTGCCGGCGGTCGTGTGGTGCGAGCGGTGGGGACTCGGGGGCGGCGTGTTTGGGAAGTTCGTTGTTTGGTCATCGTTCTGTCGCATTTCAATGAGCGTCGGCGGCCGATTGCAATTCACCCTCTGTGTAGTCGGCAATCCAAGGGTCCACTTCAGGGTTATGCGCGCTCCCTAAAGACGAAGTTCTGTTCGTTCTTTCAGTTCTTTCAGTTCTTTCAGGGACCCGAACTTGACCCGCATGTGTACTCGCGCCTGTAGTCGCGGGTGTACTCGCAGGTGCACCCGTATGTCGATACCGAAGCGGCGGACGTGCGGAAGATGCTTCCGGTTTCCCGTGCCTCGATCATCGGCGCGGCGATTTCCCAGGCTTTGGCGAGCAGGGGCACGGTCGATGGTTCCCGGCCTTCGCCCGCGGGTCCTTGCGGTCACGAATGACGATCGTCTTTGCGGTGCGGTCGACGTCGTCCACCTGTAGCCGGCAAATCTCGCCCAGGCGCATTCCGGTCGCGAGGGCGAAGCTGCAGATGGTCGGCATGTCGATTCGCTGGCGCGTATTGGCCCGCCAGTACGCGTAGAGGCGGTCGAGTTCGTTGTCGGTGCGCTCGCGCTCCCTTTCGCTGCTGCGCGTCTCTAGACCCCGATGCTTGAGGCTTTCGCGGGCTTCCAATGCGAGGCGTTCGGGAATGTCGAGGCGGCGCGAGTGTCGTGCCCACTTGATGACGGCCGAGAGGAATGAAAGGTCCGCGGCAATCGTGACGCCGCCAGCACCCGCCGCGACCCGCTTGTCGATGAAGTCCCGCAGCGTTACGGCGGTGAGTGTTGAAAGCTCCACATCGCCGAGCTCGCGTTTCAGCATCGCGAGCGTGGCCACCTTGTACGGCCCGGCGACTTCTTGTTGGCCTCGCCGTACTTGTCTATCAGATCGCCGAGTGTGGCGCCCTTCGGCGCAGGCGCGTAGCCGGAAGCGGCGATGTGGTATGCCTGTCCCTCGATCGCGGCGGACCAGTCCTTCGCGTCACACTTGGAAGGAAACGTAGCTGCGCGATAGATGCCGGCCCGTCGGACCTGGGCGCGCCACTTGCCGCTGGGAAGCTGGACAATGGTCGCCATTCGCGCGTGTGCAATCGTGTGCGGTGTGCAAACTGTGTAGGTCCAATTCTGGACCTAACATGCACCTCATAATCCCGAATGTGCCCTTCGTGTGCACTTTGTCTCGCACATGTGCAAAATTGGACGGATTTACAGTTTTGGAATCTACCAAAAAACAACTACTTAACTCGTGGCGTTTCTGTGTCGCCCCGATGATGGACTGGACCGACCGGCATTGCCGGTTCTTCCATCGCCAGTTGTCGAAGCACGCGCGCCTCTACACCGAGATGATCACCGCGCCGGCGCTTGCGCACGGCGACGTGCCGCGGCATCTCGACTTCGATCCAGCCGAGCAACCCGTTGCGCTGCAGCTTGGCGGCAGCGATCCAGCCGAGCTCGCGCATGCGGCGCGGCTCGGCGAGCGGTGGGGCTACGACGAGATCAACCTCAATTGCGGCTGTCCGTCGGAACGCGTGCAGACCGGCAGCTTCGGGGCGTGCCTGATGCGCGAGCCGGCGCTCGTCGCGCAGTGCGTCGCCGCGATGCGCGACGCTGTCGCGCTGCCGGTCACGGTCAAGCATCGGATCGGCCTCGACGCGGAAGAGGAGTACGCCTTCGTCCGCGACTTCGTCGGCACGGTCGCGAACGCGGGCTGCGACGTGTTCATCGTGCACGCGCGCAACGCCGTGCTGAAGGGACTGTCGCCGAAGGAGAACCGCGAGATTCCGCCGCTTCGTTACGAAGTCGTGCGCCGGTTGAAGCGCGATTTTCCGGCGCTGACGATCGTGCTGAACGGCGGCCTGACCGACTACGACGAGATCGTGCGCGAGCTCGCGCACGTCGACGGCGTGATGGTCGGCCGCGCGGCGTATCACGACCCCTATCTGCTCGCGCAGGCGGATCGCGTGCTATTCGGCGACGACGCGGCATCGCCGTCGCGCGCCGAGGCGATGGCGGCGATGGCCGGGTACGCGACAAAGCAGATCGCGCGCGGCGTACCGCTTCGCGCGATCGCGCGCCACATGCTCGGTCTCTACCACGGCCGAAGCCGCGGCCGGCTTTTCCGGCAGACGCTGTCGGATTCGGCGCGGCTGCGCGAAGACGACGTCCGCTTGCTGCAGGATGCGCTCGCTGTGGTCGAGCCCGCGCTGGCCGAAGCCGGTTCGAACTGAAAGGCCCGGCGCGACCCTATCCCGCCTTCGGCATGTCATCCGCGATGTAGGCGCGGACGATGCCCTCGAAATCGGCGTCGGCGCGCATGCCCAGCGCGGGTCCCAGCTTCGGCGCGAAATTCGACGGCCACGTGGACACGATCCTGTCGATCACCGGATCGTGGTTCCACTTGACGCGCGCGGCGACGGCGTCGCCGGCGACCTTGCGCAGCGCCTCGACCATCTCGCCGATGCCGACGTTGATGCCGGGCACGTTGATCGAGCGCGTGTGCTTGAACGCGCTGGCCGGGACTTCATGGCCGACGATCAGGTTGTCGACGACCGCGCGCGGCGACTGGACCCACATCCGCGTCGTCGGCGCGACGGGGCACGGCGCGTCGACGCCCGACAGGGGCTCGCGGATGATGCCGCTCGCGAACGACGACGCGGCCTTGTTGGGCTTGCCCGGCCGCACCGTCACCGTCGGCAAACGCAGCGAGCGGCCGTCGATGAAGCCCTTGCGCGTCATGTCGTAGACCAGGTATTCGCCGATGACCTTCTGCGCGCCGTACGACGCCTGCGGCGTCACCGGCGCGTCGTCCGGGACCGGATCGGGCACCGGCCCGCCGAACACCGCGAGCGAGCTCGTGAACACCAGCTTCGGCGGCGCGGCGAGCCTGCGGCAGCGCTCGAGCAGCAGCCGCGTCGCGTCGAGATTCACGCGCATCCCGATGTCGAAATCGGCTTCGGCCTGGCCGCTCACGACGGCGGCGAGATGAAAGATCGACGCGGTGTCGGACGTGACCGCGCGCTCGATCACCGCGGGGTCGGCGAGGTCGCCGGTGACGCGCGGACACGCGCTTGTCGTTCCAAGCCGTTGCGGGCGGAACGACGTCGAGCAGCACGAGCGAGGAGATCGTTTGCTGACGGCCACCGGCGTCGATGAGCGTGCCACGCTCGAGCAGCTTGCGGGCGAGCCGCGTTCCGAGAAAGCCGGCGCCGCCGGTGATGACGATGCGCATGGGAAAGGATCGCGATGACGGGAGGGCGACTATGATAACCGCCCGCTCATGCGCGAGGAGACGCGCCGTGCCGCGCCCGCCCGTCCTCGCGATTGTCGAGGACATCGCCGACCGAGGCTACGCAATCGTTCCGGCGTTCCTGTCGTCGCGCGACGTCGCGGCGCTGCGCGGCGGTGCGATCGCGCAGGAGCGCGCGGGCGGATTCGCGCCCGCGGCAGTGGGACGTGGCGCGAGCCGCACGGTCCGCGACAGTGTGCGGGGCGATCGCATCCGCTGGATCGAGGCGGACCGGGCGACGGCCCCCGAGCGGCGATTGCTCGCGACGCTCGACGTGCTGCGCGTCGCGCTCAACCGCGAGTTGCAGCTCGGCCTGTCCGATCTCGAGGCGCACTACGCAATCTATCCGGCGGGCGCGGGCTACGCGCGCCACGTCGACCGCTTCCGCGACGACGACGCACGGGTGCTCTCTCTCGTGCTGTACCTCAATGCCCGCTGGCGTGCGGAGGAGGGCGGTGCGTTGCGCATCGATGCCGGGCGGTGACGGGGTCGTCGAGGTCGCGCCCGTGGGCGGGACGCTGATCGCGTTCCTGTCCGAGCGGTTCCCGCACGAGGTCCTCCCGGCAACGCGGACGCGGATGTCGATCGCCGGCTGGTTGCGCCGACTGCGCTGACCGCCGCAGGGCTGGCTGCCGCCGCGCCTGCACGCTGCCGCTGCACCCGCTCGCGGCGCCGTTCGACCGCCTCGCCGGGGCGGAACCCCGGGGCGACCGTTGCGCCGACGCAACGCAGACCTGCGCCACTCGCTCCCTTTGATTGTGAATTTAAATGCGAATCGTTATCATTCGTATGAGCGATTGTTGCGCCATGAGCGCGGCGCCCGCCGATCCATCCATTCAAACGACTAAACAACAGAGCGAACACTCCCGCATGAAAGCGCCCACCGCGTCCCCCGGCACGCTGCAACCCCAGTCCCCGTTCGCGCGCACCCGCATCGCCGCCGCAATGCGCGAGTGCCTGCGCCTGCCGCCGAAGGCGCTCGGCATCGCGTCGCTGTCACTGTTCGGCGCCGAAGGCGGCGCGTGGGCGCAGCAGAGCACCGCTCCGGTGCCCACACTGCCCGAGGTGCGCGTGCGCGACAACGATTCGAGCCTTCGCACCGACTCGACGAACGCCGTGACGCGCACCGACACGCCGCTGCGCGACATCCCGCAGTTCGTCAACATCGTCCCGCAGGAGCTCATCCGCCAGCAGAACGCCACGACACTGCAGGAAGCGCTGCAAAACGTGCCAGGCATTTCGTATGGCGCCGCGGAAGGCGGCACGCAGTCGAACCAGGTGATCTTCCTGCGCGGCTTTCCGCTGAACCAGGACATCTTCATCAACGGCGTCCGCGACATCGGCGAGTACAACCGCGACCTGTTCGCGACCGAGTCGATCGAGGTGCTCAAAGGGTCGTCGGCGATGCTGTTCGGGCGCGGCTCGCCAGCGGGCCTCGTCAACCAGACGTTCAAGAACGCCCACCTGTACGACAGCAACGAAACGGTCATGACGCTGGGCTCGTTCCAGCAGAAGCGCTTTACCACCGACGTCAACTTCCGTGTCGGCGAATCCGGCGCCGTGCGCCTGATCGGGCTGGCCGAGAACTCGGGCAGCTACCGCTATCCGCAGGACGTCGAGAAGTACGGATTCGCGCCGAGCTTCCTGTGGCAGATCTCGCCGTCGACGCAAGTCAGCGGCTACTATTACTGGTTCAAGGCGCGCGACGTCACCGACTACGGACAACCGACGCTGTTCAGCGCTCCGCTCGGCTTCTGGGGCTTCGCCGACATCTCCCCGCGCAACTACTACGGCTACGAGAAATACGACTACGCGCACTACGAGACCAACATCGCCGACCTGCGTCTCGATCACCAGTTCTCGTCGTCGCTGGCGCTCAACAGCACGCTGCGATGGGCCAAGTACCAGCGACAGTCGGAATCGACGATTCCCAGCCTCAACGCGACGGACCTTCAGGGCAATCCGGTCACTACCGCGACGCCGCTCGATCTGTTGCGTGTGACGCGCAACCACGATACCAACCGCACGAAGGACAACGACGACGACGCGCTCATCAGCCAGACCGAACTGGTATGGAGTGCTGCGACCGGCTCGGTTTCAGCACCTCGTGCTGGGCGGACTGGAGCTTGCGGTCGAGCGGCTCAATCGCACGAACTACGCGCTCGACGCCGACCCTTCGCAGCCCGGCATCCAGGCGCCCGACTTCGATTACCCCGCTCGTTAACCCCGACCCGAGCACCGAGCTTTCGTACACCAAGACGCCGAACCTGCGGGGAAACTCGAAGGGCGAGTCGGTGGCGCTGTACCTGCAGGACCAGATGCAGTTCTCGCCGGAATGGAAGGCGCTGCTCGGAATCCGCTGGGAGCGCTTCGACGCCGACGCGAGCAACACGGCGCTCGGCCCCAACGCCGTGTCCACCGGTCCCTTCCAGCGCACCGACAACATGGTCAGCGGTCGCGCCGGACTGATCTGGCAGCCGACCCTGCGCCAGTCCTATTACGTCGCGTGGGGCAACGCCTACAACCCGTCGGGCGAGCTCGGTGTCTACGGCGGCACGGCGGCGACCAACCTCAACCCGGTCAACGAGCTGCTCGGGCCGGAAGAGACCGAGACCTTCGAGGTCGGCGCGCAATGGGACGTCGGCAGCGTGCAGATCCGCGCCGCGATCTTCCGCAACGAGAAGACCAACGCGCGGATGGTCGACGACACGGGTACGACGGTGCTCGCGGGCAAGCGACGTGTCGAAGGCATCGAGCTCGAAGCGACGGGACAGATCACGCCGAATTGGCAGATCTACAGCGGCATCGCGTACATGCAAGGCGAGATCGTCCGCGGGCCTGCGAACGTCCAGGGCAAGACGCCGCTGGGCGTCCCCGAGTGGTCGGGCAGCGTCTGGAGCGTGTACAACCTCGGTGGCGGCTGGCAGATCGGCGGCGGCCTGCGCGGCCAGCAGGGCACGTGGCTCACCGACCAGAACCAGCCGGGCTCGCAGATTCCATCGTACGTGGCGTTGGACGCGATGGTCGCGTACCTGCAGCCGAAGTGGAGCGTGCAGCTCAACGGCACCAACCTGACCGACAAGACCTACTATATCGGCGGCTACAACAACAATCCCAACCGCGTATTGCCCGGCCAGCCGATCGCCGGATCCGTGACGTTCACGTACCAATTCTGACCGGAAGCGCCGTCCCGTGCTGCTGCGCATTCCCGGCCTGTTGCCTGCCGCCGACGTCGCGCGCATTCGCGCGCGCATCGACGCGGCGGGTTGGGTGGACGGCAACGTCACGTCGGGCCATCAGTCGGCGCGCGCGAAGTACAACCTGCAACTGCCGGAGGACTCCTCGACCGCGCGCGAATGCGGAGAGCTCGTGCTGGCTGCGCTCGCGAAAAGCCCGCTGTTCTTCTCCGCCGCGCTGCCGCGACAGGTCTACCCGCCGCTGTTCAACCGCTACGAGCCGGGGATGAACTTCGGCAACCACGTCGACGGTGCGATCCGCGCGCACACGCCCACCGGACGGCGCATCCGGACCGACATTTCCGCAACGCTGTTCCTCACCCCGCCGGATGACTACGACGGCGGCGAGCTGGCCATCGAGACCACGCACGGTCCGCAGGCCGTGAAGCTGCCGGCCGGCGACCTGATCGTCTATCCCGCGACCAGCGTGCATCGCGTGATGCCGGTCACGCGCGGCGCGCGCGTCTCGTCGTTCTTCTGGATCGAGAGCATGGTGCGTGACGAGTCACAGCGCACGCTGCTGTTCGACATGGACATGGCGATCATCCGCCTCGCCGAGGCGGCGGCCGACCATCCGTCGCTGATCAGCCTCACAGGCTGCTATCACAACCTGCTGCGACGCTGGGCCGACGCGTAGCGGTGCCCGCGCGGCGCCGGTACCTGGGGCCAGGACAGCGCAGCGTCACCGACCCAACGCAAATGCGATCGGCACGATCACCCACGCCCCGACGGCGTCGCGCCCGAGTCGTGCCGGGACGAAGCGCCATTGCCGCACGGCTGCAAGCGCCGCTTCATCCAGGCGCGGGTGACCGCTGGAGACGTTGACGATTACCTCCTGCGCTGACCCGTCGGGCGCGACGAGGACGCGCAGCAGCACGCGGCCCTGCTCGCCGTTGCGCCGCGCGAGCGGTGGATACGCCGGTGCGGGGTTGCGCAGGTAATCGGCATCGAAACGCGGCGGTGTCAGCGGCGCCGGCGGGGCGCTTGTGACGGCGGGCGCGGCGAGCTCGACCGGCGGCGCGGGCGGCGCCTCGGTCACCGTCGTGATCGGCGACGACGGGGTCACCGGCGGCACGAGCGGCTCGATCAGCGGAACGACGGTCTGGACGGGCGGCGTCTCTACCATCTTGATCTTCGGCGCCGCCTTGGGAGGGGGCGGCGGCGTCGGCTTGCGCACGGGCGGCGGCGGCGGCTGTGGCGACAACAGCCTCACAATGATCGGTGTGGCGCGCGTGAGAATCTGTTGCGCCGGCGTCAGGTGCCACACGGCGACCAGCAGCGCAGCGTGCACGGCGACGACGAACGCGAGCCCCGCGAAGCGCGACGAGCGTGCGTGACGGTCGAATGACGCCAGTGCGTCAAGTGCGGCGCGCGGCGAGAGCGGCGGTGGATGGACGTAGGCCAACGCGGGCAATCGAACGGTCGTTACAAGGCTGGCTTGCGGGCGCCCTGGGGGTGACGCCCGCTGGCTGGCCAGGATTGCGACGGCATGCCGCGATCCAAATGAGAATCATACGCATTAGCATTAGCCCGGTCAATCGGCGGGCGGCATGGGCGTCGGTGCTAGACTTTTTCGGCGCTGCGCCTCGAACGACGTGTCGCGCCCGGTCCGCCTTCCACGATGATCTCCGCCCATTCGCCGCGCCGCCTCGTCATCGCGACGCGCGAATCCGCGTTGGCGCTCTGGCAGGCCGAGCACATCCGTGCGCGACTCGGAACGCTTTATCCGCACGCGTCGATCGAGCTTCTCGGCGTGACCACGCAGGGCGATCGCGTGCAGGACCGCCCGCTTGCCGCGATCGGCGGCAAGGGGCTGTTCATCAAGGAGCTGGAAATCGCGATGGCCGAAGGCCGCGCCGACCTTGCCGTCCATTCGCTGAAAGACGTGCCGATGGACATCCCCGACGGCTACACGCTTGCCGCGGTCGTTGCGCGCGAGGACCCGCGCGACGCGTTCGTTTCCAATCGCCACGACGCGCTCGAACTGCTGCCCGACGGCGCGATCGTCGGTACGTCGAGCCTGCGGCGTGAGGCCCAGTTGCGCGAGCGCTTTCCAAAGCTCGTCGTCGAGCCGCTGCGCGGGAATGTGAACACGCGCTTGCGCAAACTCGACGAAGGCCGATACGACGCGATCATCCTCGCCGCGGCCGGACTGAAGCGGCTCGGCTTCGGCGATCGCATCCGCGGCTTGATCGAGCCCGACGACAGCCTGCCGGCACCGGGGCAGGGCGCGCTGGCGATCGAATGCCGGACCGATCGCCCCGATGTCGTGGCCGCGCTCGCGCCGCTCGCGGACGTGGGCACGACGCTCGCGACCACCGCGGAGCGCGCATTCTCGCGCGCGCTGTCCGGCAGCTGTCACACGCCGCTCGCGGCGTACGCCGAATGGGAAGAGGGCCGGCTGTGGCTGCGCGGCCTCGTCGCCACGCGCGATGGCCGCAATGCGATGCGGGGCGAGCTCGAGGGCGAAATCGAGGATGCCGAGGCCGCCGCGACGCTCGGCGTCGAGCTCGCCGACGACTTTCTCGCCCGCGGCGCGGCGCGCTTCGTCGCGACGAACTGATTGTCGCCCAAGCGGGCGGCCGCGCGGCGTGGACATTCATTCGCTCGAACCGCGCCGTGAGGCACCCGGGCCGCTCGCCGGCGCTCGGCGTGCTGGTCACGCGTCCCGTGCGCCAGGCGGCCGGTCTCGTGCGGCGGCTGGCGGCGCTCGGCGCGACGCCGATCGCGTGGCCCGCGATCGTGATCCTGCCGCCTGCCGACCCCGCGCCGCTCGCGCGCGTGCAGGCGAACCTCGCGTCATACGACATCGCGGTATTCGTGTCGGCCAACGCCGTCGAATTCGGCGTCGGCGACCCGGCACACTGGCCGGCCTCGCTCGCCCCGTTCGCGCCCGGCCCGGGCACGGCCGAGGCGCTCGCGGCGGTCGGCGTGACCGGCACGCGCGTGCCCGCGGAGCGCTTCGACTCCGAAGGATTGCTGGCGCTGCGCGAACTGCAGGACGTGAAGGGCAAACGCGCGATCGTGTTCCGCGGTGACGGCGGTCGCGAGCTGCTCGGCGCCACGCTGCGCGAGCGCGGCGCGCACGTCGACTACGTGGCGTGCTATCGGCGCGCCGCGCCGCAATCGGGCGCGGACGGCCTGATCGCAGCGCTCGCCGAGGGCCGCGTGCACGCCGTCACCGTCACGTCGTCCGAAGGTCTCGACAATCTGCTGGCGGCGGTCGGCGACGGCGGTCGTGCTTCGCTCGCGAAGCTGCCGGTGTTCGTTCCCCATCCGCGCATCGGCGAGCACGCGCGTGATCGGGGCCTGACCGCAGTCGCCACCGCGGGCAGCGACGCGGGGCTCGTCGCCGGATTGCTAGAATGGTTCGCTTCCCATCCGATCACGACAACAGGCTGACCTCATGCCGCAACCCGACGTCCTCGTCACCGCGCCCCTGCCGCCGTTTCTCTACGATCCGCTCAAGGCCGATTTCCGTTGCCACGACTACGCCGCGGCCAAGGACAAGCAGTCGCTCCTCGGCGAGGCGGGCCCGATCGTGCGGGGTCTCGTGCAGGGCGGCGGCACGATCACGCCGACCGCGCTGCTCGACTCGCTGCCGAAGCTCGAGATCATTTCGGTGTTCGGCGTCGGCTATGACGGCGTGCCGGTCGACTATTGCAAGAAGCGCGGGATCAAGGTCACCAACACGCCCGACGTGCTGACCGAGGACGTCGCCGACGTCGCCACGGCGCTCGTGATGATGACCGGGCGCGGCTTCGCGCGGCTCGAGCGCTTCGTGCGCAACGGCGAATGGGAGAAGCGCGGACCAGAGCTCACGACCAAGCTCGCCGGCCGGCGCGTCGGCATCCTGGGCCTCGGTCGCATCGGCAAGGCGATCGCGGAGCGCGTGTCGGCGCTCGGCATGAAGGTCGCGTACACCGGGCGCAAGCCGCAGCAGGTGCCGTACGAGTTCCTGCCGGACCTGAAGTCGCTCGCCGCGTGGTCCGACTTCCTCGTCGTCGCGTGTCCGGGTGGC
This sequence comes from uncultured beta proteobacterium, assembly GCA_963851465.1. Classification (GTDB taxonomy): domain Bacteria; phylum Pseudomonadota; class Gammaproteobacteria; order Burkholderiales; family Casimicrobiaceae; genus VBCG01. The sequence continues at coordinate 481,216 of CAWKPJ010000009.1, read as the reverse complement.
GCAGCCACGCGCGGAATCGTCAACGCGGAAGTGCTCGCGGCGCTCGGCAAGAAGGGCATCGTCGTCAACATCGCGCGCGGCTCGATCATCGACGAGCCCGCGCTGGTGAAGGCGTTGCAGGACGGCACGATCAAGGGCGCCGGTCTCGACGTCTTCGCCGACGAGCCGCACGTTCCCGCGCCGCTGCTCGCGATGGAGAACGTCGTGCTGCTGCCGCACGTCGGCAGCGCGACGAACGAGACGCGCAAGGCCATGGGCGACCTGTGCAAGGCGAACCTGGATTCGTGGTTCGCGGGCAAGGGGACCGTGACGCTGATCCCGGAGCTTGCTGCAGGCTGAAGCCTGACCCACAGCCGCATCGAGGCAGCGGCGTCCCCTGCGGGGCCGGCTTCGGCCGGCCGCTGGCGGTCAATCGTCCGGCGCCATCGGCGTCGCCGTCGACGGCTGTTTCTTGCGCGGCTCGAACATCACGATGAAGAGCGCGCCCACGACGAGTGCGAGCGCCACCCACTCCTGCGGCCCCGGCTTCTCGCCGAGCACGATCATGCCCGCGAACACGCCGACCACCGGCACCGGCAGCGACGACAGCGACGACACCGCCACCGGCAGCGTGCGCGCGAGGTGGAACCACGCCCAGTGCGCGACGGTGCCGGCGAGGAAGATGTTGTAGACGATCGCGAACCAGCCGCGCCACGACAGGGAGGCGAGCTCGCTGGCGAGCGGTTGCGCGTCGAAGAACGGCGCAAGCGCGACGATCGGCAGCCAGCCCACGATCATCATCCAGCCCGACAGTGCGTTCTGCGGAAACGGCGGCTTCCACTTGCGCAGCAGCACCGTGCCGAACGCCCACATCACCGCCGCGGTCAGGATCATCGCGACGCCGAACGGCTTCGACTGCATCAACCGGAGCTCGTCGCCGATCAGCAGGCCCATGCCGGTGACGCCGAGTGCGAGGCCCGCAAGCTTGCGCTTCGACAACGGCTCATGGAGCATCAGCGCGGCGATCGCGGTAGCCCACAGCGGCATCGTGTAGGCGAGGATCGCGCTGCGTCCCGCGGGCATCTGCTGGACACCGAACAGGATGAAGCCGTTCCACGCGGCGATGTTGAAGATCGCCAGCGTCGCGACGCGGCCCCACCACGCGCGCGGGACGCGGATCGCATCGCCGGAGAAACGCGCCACGAGCAACAGGCCGATGGCGGCGAACGGCAGCGTGATCGCGCGGAACGTGAGCGGTGCCAGCTCGGTCACGCCCAATTTGAGGATCGGCCAGTTGCAGCCCCAGACGAGCGTCAGCACCGCGATGGGCACCAGCGAGCGCGCGAGCGGCGGGCTGGACGGCGGCGCCGCGTTGCTCATCGCGCAACCCTGAAGCGGCGACGCATTACGCGCGGTCGCGCGGCGGCAGCGCCTCGCCGTATTTCGATTGATGGAGCGCACGCGCCTGCGTCACCCACCCGTCGCGCCGGATGCGGCCCGGAAACTCCGCCAGTCGCGCGTCGAACTCATCGATGTCGCGCTCGCTCCATCGTGCGATCTGTCGGTAGCGGCTGATGCCGAGCTGCTGCAGCATGCGTTCGAGCACGGGCCCGATGCCGACGATCAGCTTGAGGTCGTCCGGCGCGCCGGGGCCATCGAGCAGGGGCGGCGGCGCGTCGTTCTCGAGATCGACGACGAGCTGGCGGTAGCGCGCCGTTTCGCCGCGCGCGTCCGCGAGTGCGCGGTACAGGGCATGGCGTTCGTCGCCGAGCGATTGCGCCGGTGCGAGCCATGCCGCCGTGTCCGGCGCGAGCGGCGCAGCGGTGGGTGCTGATGCGGCTGTGGATGGCTCGGCGCCGACCGAGGCTACGACCGCCGCCGGCGCTTGCGATGCGGGGTCGGACGTCAGCGCGGTTTGCGGACCCATCCCGCGCGCCGCGCTGGCGCCGCGCGCGACGCCAGCGCGATACGCGACGACGATGCCGATCGCGAGCGCGATGAGCAGCAGCAGCGATAGACCGTTCACGGAAGCGACGAAGGATGCGCGGGTGTGGGAGGCCGGACGCCCCCGGCGCGCGGCAGAGAGGGGATTGTATGCGAGCGCCGACCGCCGGGCCAGCATCGCCGGTGGCGCGCGAACGGACTGCTAGAATCGCCCCGGACATCGTGATGACTCCCGCGCCCTCGGAAACGGCCGGCGATACGCGCGGCGCGCCCGCGACGCCGCCCGCCCCTCCGCAGCCTAACGGCGTGCGGCCGTGGCTCTTCACGCTGGTCGTGCTGGCGCTCCTGGCGGCGGGTCTGATCGCTTGGCAGGACGCGCGGCGGCGCAGCGACGCGCTGCGCCTCGACGTCGCGCAACGCCTTGCCGCCGCCGACACCGCGCTCGCGCAATCGAAATCGAAGGACGCCGACCTCGGCAACGAGCTGCGCGATTCTCAGGCCAAGATCGCGCTGCTCGAAGCGCGCATCTCTGAATCCCAGTCGCAGCAGGCGGCGCTCGAAACGCTCTATCGCGATCTGGCGCCGTCGCGCGACGAGCTCGCGCTGAACGAGGTCGAGCAGATCCTCGTGCTCGCGAGCCAGCAGCTCGCGCTCGCCGGCAACGTGCAGGCAGCGCTGGCGGCGGTGCAGCTTGCCGACGCCAAGCTGGGGCGAATGGAGCGGCCGCAATGGACGCCGCTGCGACGCTCGCTGGCGCGCGACATGGACGCGCTGAAGGCGGTCCCCTACGTCGATGTGGCCGGCATCGCGGCCAAGCTCGATCAGGGGCTCGCGGTGATCGATGCGCTGCCGCTCGCCAAGGACGAGCGCTTGCCCGGGCCGCCGCGCGAGTCGCCGACCTCGGCCTCTCCCCCGCCCGCATGGCTCGCCTTCCTGCGCGAGACGTGGTCGGACTTGAAGTCGCTCGTGCGCATCGAGGTGTCCGACCGGCCGGCGGCGCCGCTCATCACGCCGGCGCAGAGCTACTTCCTGCGGGAGAACCTGCGGCTGCGCCTGCTCTCCGCGCGGTTGGCGCTCCTGTCGCACGACGACAAGTCCTTCCGCTCCGACCTCACGACGGCCAACGCGTGGCTGCGCCAGTATTTCGACCTGCGCACGAAGCCGGTCGACGCGCTGTCCGCCACGCTCGCGCATCTTGCCGCAACGCCGATGCCAGGCGCGATGCCCGACCTGACGCGCAGCCTCGATCTCGTGCGGACGCAGAAGGTCGTGCGCGAACGCGCGCCCGAGCGCGCCACCGCGCCGGCGAAGTGACGGCCAAAGGGAACTGAGGGGAACTGAGCCCGTGCGCCTTCTGCTCGCGTTTCTCGTCCTCGCGGCAGCGGCGGTCACCGTTGCGCTGCTCGCACGCATCAATGCCGGGTATGCGCTCTTCGTCGCGCCGCCCTATCGCATCGAGCTTTCGCTCAACACGTTCTTTGCGCTCGCGCTGCTTGCGTTCGTCGCGCTGTACGCCCTGCTGCGCATGTACTCGCGGCTCGCACGCATGCCCGGCGAAGTGCGTGCGAGCCGCCGCCGGCGTCAGCTCGAACGCGCGCGCGGCAAGCAGGACGCCGCAGTCGTCGCGCTGATCGAGGGCCGCGACGGCAAGGCCCGGCAGTACGCGGACGAGGCGCTGGCGATTCCGGGATCGTCGCCGGTGTCGGCGCTGGTTGCCGCGCGCGCCGCGCTCGAGACGCGCGACTTTGCCGGTGTCGAGGCCGCGTTGGCGCGGCCCGACGCACAGCAGGCGAACCTTGCGGTGCCGCGGCTCATGCTCGAAGCCGAGATGGCGCTCGAGCGCGGTCAGGCGACGGACGCACTCGCGCGGCTCGCCGAGCTCAGGAAGGAGGCAGGCCTGCATACGGCTGCGTTGCGCCTCGAAATGCGCGCGCTGACGGCCGCGAGGCGCCCCGCGGAGATTCCCGCGCTCGTCGACCAGCTGGTGAAGCGCAAGGTGTACGACGCCGCGCAGGGTGAGCAGATTCGCGCAGCCGCGCACGCCGAAGCGCTGGCGGCGCTGGCGCACGACGCCTCCGGGCTGCGCGACTACTGGAGCCGGCTGCCCGAGGCGGAGCGCGTGCAGCCCGCCGTGGCCCGCGCGGCGGCCAGAAGCTTCGTGACACTCGGCGGCGATCGCGAGGCGGCTGAGATCGTGGCGCGGGCCCTCGAACGCAATTGGGACTCGAGTCTGGTCGAGCTCTACGCGGAATGCGCGGCTGATGCCACGCGCCAGCTCGAAATGGCGGAGCGCTGGCTCGCTTCGCACAACCACGACGCCACGCTTCTTTTTGCGCTCGGGCGCCTGTGCGAGCGCGCGCAGATCTGGGGCAAGGCGCAGACGTATTACGAGGCGAGCCTTGCGCTCGACAATCGCTGGCGCGTGCATCTGGCGCTCGGCGAGCTGCACGCGAAGCTCGAGCGGACGAGCGAAGCAAACGCGCACCTCGCTGCGGCGCTGAAACTGGCACTCGCCGAGCTCGGGCGGCGCGAGGGCTGATCGCCACCTCGCCGCGACCGCGCACCCCGATTCCATCCTCCCTTGCACATCGAATCGCCGGTTCGGGCCGTCGCGACGCATGGCGCAGGCACTTCCACGCTCGCTGTCGCCGCCGTTTTCGCGGCCGTTGCCGTCGGCTGCGTGCTGCGCCTCGACCAGATCGGCGCGCAGGTGCTGATCGACGACGAGTGGCACGCGGTCCATCAGGTGCTTGCGCGCACGCCTGGCGACATGCTGCTCGACTTCGGCTACTCCGACTACAGCATTCCGCTGGGGGTCCTCGCGTGGCTGGAGTCGCGCGCGTTCGGGCTCTCGGAATCGCTGCTGCGCGCACCGATGCTCGTCTGCGGGATCGCGACGCTGGTGGCGTTTCCTCTCTACGTGGCACGCCGGCTGCCGCCCGCGACGGTCGCCGTCTTCGCGTGGCTGCTGGCGATCTCGCCGCTGCTTGTCATCTACAGCCGGATGGCGCGTCCGTACGCCATCACGCTGCTGCTCGGCTGGACCGCGCATGCCGCGTTCCGGCGCTTCTGGGATCAGCCGCAGGGAGGCGCGCGGGCGGGCCTCCTCTACGGCGCCGCTGCAACGCTGGCGACGTGGCTGCACCCGATCATCGGGCCGTTCGTCCTCGCGCCGTTCGTGTGGGCCATGTTCGAACTGCGCCGCGTGCCGGAATCGCAACGCCGGCTACGGCTTCGCCGTCTCGCCGGACTGGCGCTGCCGACCGCCGCCGCCATGGCCGTACTGATGTTGCCGCCCCTGCTCGCCCATCCGTTCGCGCTGATCGGAAAGGGCGGCGTCGACTCCCCGAACGTCGAGACGCTCGTCGGCGCCGCGCACGCGTGGCTGGGCACGCCGCACGGCGCCGTGGTCCTGCTATGCCTGGCGCTTGCGGCGCTGGGGGCACGCGACGTAACCCGCGCGCTGCCGGAAGCGCGCACCGGCGCGCTCGGTGTCGCGCTGACCTTCCTGGCCATCGTCGCGACCCGTCCCGCATGGAGCCACAACGCGATCGCCGTGGCCCGCTATCTGCTACCCTTCGTGCCGCTGTTGCTGCTGGCGGTCGCTGCGGGCGCCGTGCGGGCGGCGCGATGGATGGGCGCTGCCACAGGGCCCCGTCGAGCACTGGCGGCGGCGATCGCGATGGTGCCTTGCGTCGCGCTCGCCGTGCATTCGCCGCTGTACGACCTGCTGCGGCGCCCGAATTCGCAGACGCTGCATCTGCTGTATCACTTCGATTTCCGGCCGGACAGGAACGCATACCTTCCGTATGTCGACAAGATTCCGCTGTCGCCGTTCTGGATCTCGCTCGCCGCGTTTCCGCGCGACAGCCTGTTTGTCGCGGCCGCACCGTTCCACTTCGAGAGCTACAACTGGGACGCGCCGCGCTGGGAGCGCCTGTCGGGGCAGCGTGTCGTCCCGGCGTTTCTCACCGGCTTCTGCGTCGGGGAGCGGTTCGGTGAGGTCCCCGTCGACCGCGCGTTCCGGTTCCGCAATGCCGTGCATCTCGCCGATCGCGCGACGCTTGCCGCGCGCGGCGTCGACTACATCGTCTGGCAAAAGCCGTTCGAGCACCCGTTTCGCGGCGGCGAGGAAGTCGTCGGCGCCGCGACCGCACATTGCGAGGCGAAGCTGCGCGAGGCGCTCGGACCTGCGGCGTACGAGGACCATGCGCTCGTCGCCTATCGCCTGAAACCTGCCGGCAAGGTCACCGATGCTCCATAACAAGAAGATCATCGTCGTCATGCCGGCGTTCCACGCCGGACGCACGCTGGAAGCGACGTGGCGCGAACTGCCGCACGACATCGTCGACGAGGTGATCGTCGTCGACGATTCGAGCCACGACGATACGGTGAGCGTGGCGCGCTCGCTCGGGCTCGACGTCATCCTGCACCCGCGCAACATGGGCTACGGCGGCAACCAGAAGACCTGCTACACCGAGGCGCTCGCGCGCGGCGCCGAGATCGTCGTCATGGTTCATCCCGACTATCAGTACGACCCGCGGATGGTCACCGCGATGGCCGGCATGATCGCCTCGGGCATCTACGATCTGGTGATCGGATCGCGCATCCTCGGCGGCGGTGCGCTCGCCGGGGGCATGCCGCTGTGGAAGTACGCCGCGAATCGCGCGCTGACGACGTTCGAGAACACGCTCGTGCGCGCGCACCTGTCCGAGTACCACACGGGTTACCGCGCGTATTCGCGCAGCTTGCTCGACCGGCTGCCCTGGCAGTTCAACTCCGACGACTACGTGTTCGACAACGAGATCCTCGTGCAGGCGATCGTCGGTGGCTTCCACATCGGCGAGGTGTCGGTGCCGACGCGCTATTTCGCGGACGCGAGCTCGATCACGTTCGCGCGGTCGGTGCGCTATGGCCTCGGCGTCGTGCGCACGACGTTGCTCGGGGCGCTGGCGCGCAGCGGGCTTTACCGGCACCGCATGTTCGCCTCGCGCGACGCGCGCCGCGGTGCGGCGATCGTCACGAAGTAGGCAGCGTGCACGCCGGCGTGCGCGCTCGCCCGGGCGTCATTCGGCCTTGGCTTCGGTCTCGGCCGCGTAAGTGAAGCTGTCGGCGTAGAACTCGTCCGGTGAAAGTCCCTGCGCGACGAAATCGCGGCGCGCGGCGTCGATCATCGCCGGCCCGCCGCAGGCGTAAACCACGTAGCCGGAAAGATCACGGAAGTCGTCCAGCACCGCGCGGTGGACGAACCCGGTGCGGCCGGGCCACGCGTCGTCCGGCGCCGGCTCCGACAGCACGGGGATGTAGGTGAACTGCTGCGGATGCTCGGTCTGCCAGCGGCCCGGCAGATCGGGCAGGTAGAGATCGGTCTTCGCGCGGGCGCCCCAGTAGAGCACCATCGGCCGGATCTGCTGGATGTCGTGGTGGAGCGCGTGCTCGATCACGGCCTTGATCGGCGCGAAGCCGGTGCCGCCGGCGACGAAGATGATCGGCTTGTCGGAGTCCTCGCGCAGATAGAACGCGCCGAGCGGCCCTTCGAAACGCAGGATCTCGCGGCCCTTGTACTGCGTGAACAGCGGGTCGGAGAAAAAGCCGCCCGGCACGTGGCGGATGTGCAGTTCGAGGAGGTCGTCGGCGTGCGGGGGCACCGCCAGCGAGAAGCTCCGCCGCTTGCCGTCCTTCAGCAGGAAATCGATGTACTGCCCCGCGAGAAACTGCAGGCGCTCGTTCGCGGGCAGCTTGAGACGCACGATCGCGACGTCGCCAGCAGGCTTGGCGATCGACTCGATCCGGCACGGCAGGCGCCGGATCTGGATGTCGCCGGCGCGGCGCACTTCGCGCACCTCGATCACGAGATCGGTCTCGGGTCGCGCGCAGCAGAACAGCGCGAGCCCGACCCGCTTTTCGTCTTCGCTCAGCGTCGTCTTCTGATACGGGCCGTAGTCGACGGTGCCCGACACGATCTTCCCCTTGCACGTTCCGCACGCGCCGTTGCGGCATCCATACGGAATCATCAGGTCCGCGCGCATCGCGGCCTGCAGCACGGTTTCGTCGGCCTCGCAGGGGAACGAGTGATCGCTGGGCGTTATGGTAATGTGCATCGAACCTGCTCTGGAGACGCGGGGATCGTGATCAGGGTTTTGTTGATCGGTTGCGGCGACGTTGCGTTGCGCGCCGCGGCGCTGCTCGAGGGCCGCGCCCGGCTCTACGGTCTCACGCGCCGCCGCGACGAAGCGGCGAAGCTCCGCATGCACGGCATCGTGCCCATCGTCGGCGACCTCGATCGCGGCGCTTCGCTGGCTCGCCTGCGCGCCGCACCTTTCGGTGTTCTGCACTTTGCGCCGCCGCCTTCCGACGGCCGCGATGATCCGCGCACACGACGACTGATCGCGTCTCTCGCGAGGGCGCGAATTATACCGCAGCGTTTCGTCTACATCTCGACGTCGGGCGTGTACGGTGATTGCGCGGGTGCGCGCGTGTCCGAAGCGCGCGCGCGCCGGGCGCAGACGCCACGCGCGCGCCGGCGCGTCGACGCCGAGGACCGCCTGCGCGTGTGGGCGGGCGGCAACGGCGTCACGCTCGCGATCCTGCGCGTGCCCGGAATCTACGCCGCGACGCGGCTGCCGCTCGATCGCATCCGTCAGGCCACGCCGGTGCTCGCTGCCGACGACGACGTGTACACGAACCACATCCACGCCGACGATCTCGCGCGCGCCGCCGTGGCCGCATTGTTCCGCGCGCGGCCCAACCGCGCCTACAACGTCAGCGACGACGCCGAGCTCAAGATGGCGGGCTGGTTCGATCTGGTCGCCGACGCGTTTCGCTTGCCGCGCCCGCCGCGCGTGGGTTGGGAAGAGGCCGAGAAACGGATCGCGCCGATGCTGCTGTCGTTCATGAGCGAATCCCGGCGCCTTTCCAACACGCGAATGAAGCGCGAGTTGCGCGTGCGGCTGCGGTATCCGACGCCGGCCGCGTTTCTTGCCGACATGGCGCCGCGCGAGTTCAGGAAACAGCTCGCGCTGCCGATCTGATCCACAGCCATGACCGGGAGCACATCGCCCGCAGCCCGGCCGCCGCTGTCGCTGCGTGGGCGGCTCGACGCCTACGAGCGGTTGCTGCGCCTCGACAAGCCGATCGGCACGCTGCTCCTGCTGTGGCCCACGCTGGCCGCGCTGTGGTTCGCGGCCTCCGGCACGCCGCGGATATCGCTGGTGCTGATCTTCGTGACCGGCACGCTGCTGATGCGCTCGGCCGGCTGCGCGTTCAACGACTGGGCCGACCGTGACTTCGACGCGCACGTCGCGCGCACCGCCGACCGGCCGCTCGCCGCAGGCGTGATCGCGCCGTGGGAGGCGCTGGCGCTGGCTGCCGCGCTCGCGCTCGTGGCATTCGCGCTGGTGCTGACGGTCAACCGCGCGACGGTGTGGTGGTCGTTCCCCGCGCTCGCGATCGCGATCGCCTATCCGTTCTTCAAGCGCTTCTTCGCGCTGCCGCAGGCGTTTCTCGGCATCGCGTTCTCGTTCGGCATTCCGATGGCGTACGCAGCGGTTCGCGGCGAGGTGCTGCCCATGGCGTGGGTGTTGCTGCTGCTGAACCTGTTCTGGGTCGTCGCGTACGACACCGAATACGCGATGGTCGACCGCGACGACGACGTGCGCATCGGCATCCGCACCTCCGCGCTCACGTTCGGCCGCTACGACGTCGTCGCAGTCGCGTTCTGCTACGCGATCTACCTCACGGGCATGGCGTGGGTCGGCGTGTTCCTGCGGATGGGGCCGGCGTACTACCTGGGACTTGCCGTGGCGTTCGCGATTGCGGTGTATCACCTGTGGATCATCCGCAGGCGCGATCGCGCCGCGTGCTTTCGTGCCTTCCTCGGCAATCACTGGCTGGGGCTGGCGGTGTTCGCCGGCGTCGCGCTCGATTACGCGCTGGAACATTCGCGCTGGCCGTACGCGCTGTGAGCGCCGCAGGGCCGCCCCAAGGCGCTCGCCCCCTGCGGGGGAGCGGCGCGCAGCGCCGCTCGGGGGGTCATGTGAGCGCCGCAGGAAGGCAGCGCGGGTTGGCGCCCGTGCTTGCGCCGGACGCGCACGTGCTGATCCTCGGCAGCTTTCCGAGCGCGGCGTCGCTCGCCGCGCGGCAGTACTACGCGCATCCGCGCAATCATTTCTGGCCGATCCTGTCCGCGGTGCTCGGCGAGTCGCTCGTGGACCTCCCCTACCGCGCGCGACTCGAACGCGTTCGCGCGCGCGGCGTCGCGATCTGGGACACGATCGTCGCCTGCGAGCGGAAGGGCAGCCTCGACGCCGCGATCCGCAACGCAGAGCAGGGCGAGATCGCGCGCGTGCGTCGCGTCGCGACGGGCCTGCGCGCCGTCGCGTTCAACGGCGGCACCGCGGCCCGTGCCGCGCCCGCCTGGCGCGATGCGGGTTACGACATCCTGCTCATGCCGTCGACGAGCCCAGCGTACACGCGCCCCGTCGACGAAAAACTCGCCGCCTGGCTGGCGCTCGCGCGATATCTCTGACACCAGCCGTCACGCCGATCCGCGCTTTGTGCCGGCAGGGGTGTGAGGGCGCCGGAACACCGAAGCGTCGCCCCTGCCGGTGCGGAGCGCAGCGCAAACCACCGGCATGCTGCGTCGCATCAAGCCAAGCGGTCAGCGAAGCTGCGGCGGATTGCGTTAGAGTCGCTACACACACGCGGTTCGACGGAGGATCGGTTGGGGGGTTTTGGCTGCGCGCGCGCCGTTGCGATCGGCGCGATCGCGCTGACGCTTGGAGTTAACGCCGACGCGCGCACTTTCGCGCGCGTCACGCTGCCTTCGCTCGACCGCGACAGCGCGGGCGCGCCGCTGACGCTCGATGCGATCCTGCTGCTGCCCGATGGCCCGATGCCCGCAGGCGGCTTTCCCGCGATCGTCGCGCTGCACGGCTGCAGCGGCATGTACTCGTCGCTGAAGGGCCGCGAAGACCAGCTCTCCGAACGGCTCATGGCGCGCGCGGACATGCTCCTCAACGAAGGCTACGCGCTGGTGTTTCCGGACAGCTTCGGCGCCCGCGGTTTCCGCGAGATTTGCACGATCAAGTCGGGTGAGCGGTCGATTTCGGCGGTGAAGCGCAAGCTGGATGCGCTCGGCGCCCTCGCGTTCCTCGCGGCGCGGCACGACATCGCGCGCGACCGCATCGCACTCGTCGGCTGGTCGCATGGCGGCAGCGCGATGCTCGCGACGATCAACGCGCGCGACAGCGACGTCGCCGCGTTTCGCGATCGGCCGGGCGCGCCGCCGTTTTTCCGTGCGGCCGTCGCGTTCTATCCGGGCTGTCGCGTGGCGCTGGCCGCCGGTCCCCGCTGGGAGCCCGCCGTGCCCGCGCGCATCCTGATCGGCGAGCTCGACGACTGGACGCCGCCCAAGCCTTGCGTCGACCTCGGCGCGTCGGTCGCGGCAGCAGCGCGCGGCGATTCGCTCAAGGTCACGGTCTTCCCGGGCGCCCATCACGGCTTCGACGCGCCCGGCTCGACGGTCGCACATCGCACCGACGTGCCGAACGGCGTCAATCCGGGGCAGGGCGTCCACGTCGGCGCGAACCCCGCAATGCGCGAAAAGGCGAACGCCAAGCTGCGCGGCTTCCTCGACGAACAGTTGCGCGGGCGCCTGCCCGACTGAACTTCCGAAAGCGGCAAACATGGATCTTGAACTGGCGGGAAAGGTGGTCGTCGTCACGGGCGCGAGCAAGGGCATCGGCTTCGCCTGCGCCGAAGCGTTCGCGCGCGAAGGCGCGAAAGTCGCGCTCGTGTCGCGCAGCGCGCAGAACCTCGACGCGGCGCTGGCGCGCATACACGCGACCGCACACAAGCCGATCGCGATTGCCGCCGATCTCGTGCGTGCACAGGATGCGGCGCGCATGGCGGCCGACATCGAAGCCGCGCTCGGCCCGATCGACGTTCTCGTGAACTCGGCCGGGGCGGCAAAGCGCTATCCGCCCGACGAGCTCGACGCGGACGCCTGGCACGCCGCGATGGACGCGAAGTTCTTCAGCTACATCCATCCCACCGACGCGGTCGGCAGGCGCATGGTCGCGCGCGGGCGCGGCGCAATCGTCAACATCATCGGCGCGGGTGGCAAGACGGCGAGCCCCGTCCACCTTCCGGGCGGCAGTGCCAACGCCGCGCTGATGCTCGCCACCGTCGGCCTCGCGGCCGCGTGGGGACCGAAGGGCGTGCGTGTGAACGGCATCAATCCGGGCGGCACCCTCACGGGCCGCGTGCAGGAGGGATTGCAGGCGGAGTCGCGGATGACCGGGCTCGCGGCGGCCGAGCTGCTCGAGCAGCAGCAGGCGCGTATTCCGTTGCGGCGCCTGGGGTCGCCGGAGGAGATCGCCGAGGTCGCGCTGTTCCTCGCGTCGGCGCGCGCGAGCTATGTCACCGGCGCGATCGTGCCCATGGACGGCGGGGCTGCGGCGGTGATCTGACCGCTTGCGCGGCGTCGCGAAGCGCTATTTCGTCGCCGTGGGCAACCTGCAGCCGGGGATGGTCTCGACGTAGTCGACCACTGCCGTCCACGGCGATACCAGGGGATTGTCGAACTGCGCGTTGATGTAATAGCGCCTGCACGGCTCGAAGTTGAGCTCGACCCGTTTCAGGTTCGTATCGGGGATCCAACCGGGGGTGGGATTGAGCGCCTGAACTTCCACGACGCGGTTGCCCGGCGTCAGCTTGTAATACGGCTCGGCAATCGTCGGGGATGGTCCGGGGCTCGTCCCGTCGATCAGGACAATGGCCGTTGCGGTGCGGTTCATCACGATCGTGTAGCGCACCCCGGTGACTTCGCTCCACGTCGGCCCCCACGACTGGCAACTCGTGAGCGCGCCGGCGAGCAGCGCAACCGCGCAAAGCAGCATCGAACGTCGGTTCATTCGGCCTCCGGGTAGCGACCCTCGAACACTATCACGGCGTCAAGGGCGTCGAGCGAGTGCGGGCTCATGGCGAGAGCGCGGCGCGCGGATCGACAACGTCATCAGCGCGCCGAACGCCGCCGCACCGGCGAGGAGCGCGATGCCGCGATCCCATCCTGCCGTCAGGTCGCCGGATGCGCGCACCTGATCGAGCATCGCGCCCACGGCCGGCTGCAGCACCCCGGCCCCGAGAAAGATGCCGACGTTGACGACCGCGGTCGCGATCCCCGAATGCTCGGGCCGGTTGACCTCCTTCGCGATCGTCCACGTCAGCGTGAAGCCGGGAATCAGCAGGCCCATCAGGAAGAACCACGCCAGCGTGGCCGGCAGCGGCCAGTCGGCGTGCAGCAGCCACGGCAGCCACGACAGGGCGTACGCGAAAGCGTAGACGCGCATCACGCCGCGCCGGTTGGAGAGCCGGTCCGACACGACGCCGACGATCAGCGCGCCGAACGCGACGCCGAGCAGCAGCAGGCTCGCATGGAACGACGCAGTGACGCGCGACATGCCGCGCGTCTGCTCGAGGAACGGCACTGCCCACAGTCCGGCGAAGGCGAGAAAGCTGCCGCCGATGCCGATGTTGACGAAAAAACCGGGCCACGTCGCGGCGTTGCGAAGCACGCCGGCGAGCGCGTGCGTCCAGGGGGTTGCCTGCGTGCCGGCTGCGGGCGCCGCGACAACCGGCGCGAAGCCCAGCGCATCGGGCCGGTCGCGCACGCGCCACCACGTCACCGCAGCGAGCGCCGCCGACAGCGCCGCCAGAGCGACGAACACCACGCGCCACGATGTCTGCGTGACGACCCACGCCAGCGGCGCGCCGGCGATCACGGCGCCGAGGTTCCCCGCGAACATCGTCACGCCGTTGAGCGTCGCGAAGCGCTCGGGCGGGAACCACACGGCGGAGATCTTCAGCAGCGCGATGAACGCGACGGACACGCCGATGCCGACGAGCGTGCGGCCGAGTGCGGCGACCTGCCAGACCGGCGCGAGACCGAACAGCAGCGACCCGGCGGCGGCGATCAGCGATCCGGCGATCAGGATCCGCCGCGGGCCGAGCGTGTCGGCGAGCACGCCGACCGGCACCTGCAGCAGCGTGTACACGTAGAAATACGTCGCCGCGAGCGTGCCGAGGATCGCGCTGTTGATCGCGAATGCGCTCGCGAGCTCCCCCGCGATCGCCGCGGGCGCCGTGCGATGGAAGAACGACAGCACGTACCCGGCGAGCGCGACGCCGAAGACGACGCGGCGCGCGCGGACGAAGCGCGCGTGATCGGCGGAGCGGGTGTCGGGCACGGAGGGATTCTACGACCTGCCGCGCGTCGGACATTCCTCGCGGCGCGCGCGATGCAATAATCCGCCGTGGCCTATCGCGACCTGCGCGAATTCATCGCGCAACTCGAATCCGCCGGCGAGCTTCGCCGCGTCGCTGCTCGCGTCGATCCGAAGCTCGAGATGACCGAACTGTGTGACCGCGTTCTGAAAGCGGGCGGGCCGGCGATGCTGTTCGAGCGTCCCGCCGGCGATTTTCGCGGGCCTTCAGGTGCGCCGATCCCCGTGCTCGGCAACCTGTTCGGCACGCCTGAGCGCGTCGCGCGCGCGATGGGCGCTGAGCCGTCGGCGTGGCGCGAGAGCCTGCGCGAAGTGGGGCGGCTGCTCGCGTTCCTCAAGGAGCCCGAGCCGCCGAAGGGGCTGGTCGACGCGTGGCAGACGACGCGGCCGCTGTTCATGAAAGTGCTCGACATGGCGCCGAAAGTGAAGTCGTCGGCGCCGTGTCAGGACGTCGTGTGGGAGGGCGCGGACGTCGATCTCGCGCGGCTGCCGATCCAGACCTGCTGGCCCGGCGACGCAGGGCCGCTCATCACGTGGGGCCTGGTCGTCACGCGCGGCCCGCACAAGAAGCGGCAGAACCTCGGCATCTATCGCCAGCAGGTGATCGCGCGCGACAAGGTGATCATGCGCTGGCTCGCAGCACGCGGCGGCGCGCTCGACTTCCGCGACCACGCTCGCGCGCATCCGGGGACGCCGTTTCCGCTGGCAGTCGCGCTAGGCGCCGATCCCGCGACGATCCTGGGCGCGGTCACGCCGGTGCCGGATTCGCTGTCCGAGTATCAATTCGCGGGGCTCCTGCGCGGCGCGCGCACCGAGATCGTCAAGTGCGTGACGCACGACCTGCAGGTGCCCGCCGCAGCGGAGATCGTGCTCGAAGGACACATTCATCCGGACGCGAGCGATCCGTCGGGCTACGAAGCTGCGGACGAAGGCCCGTTCGGCGACCACACCGGCTATTACAACGAGGTCGAGCGCTTTCCCGTATTCACGATCGAGCGCATCACGCTGCGCCGCGATCCGATCTACCACTCGACGTACACGGGGAAGCCGCCGGACGAACCCGCGGTGCTCGGCGTCGCGTTGAACGAAGTTTTCGTGCCGCTGTTGCAGCGACAGTACCCCGAGATCGCCGACTTCTACCTGCCGCCGGAAGGGTGCTCGTATCGGCTCGCCGTCGTCGCGCTGAAGAAACAGTATCCGGGACACGCGAAGCGCGTGATGTTCGGCGTCTGGAGCTTCCTGCGCCAGTTCATGTACACGAAGATGATCATCGTCACCGATGACGACGTGAACATCCGCGACTGGAAGGATGTGATCTGGGCGCTGACTACCCGCGTCGACCCCGGCCGCGACCTCACGGTCGTCGAGCGCACGCCGATCGATTATCTCGACTTCGCGTCGCCGGTGGCGGGGCTCGGCGGCAAGCTCGGCATCGACGCGACGAACAAATGGCCGGGCGAGACGACGCGCGAATGGGGCCGGCCGATCGCGATGGACGCGGCCGTGAAGGCGCGCGTCGACGCGCTGTGGGGTGAAATATTCAGGTAGGGGCGCGCGCGTCAGCGCGGGCCGCCGCGCAGCGTGCGAATCGCGCGCAACGCCGCAAGGCCCACCGACGCGAAGCGCAGCACGCGCGCAAAGCGCGAGCGTCCGAGCAGTGGCGTCGCCATCGCGATCATTATCGACGCCATCCGGCGCACCGACGTCGATCGCTCCCCGGCGGATGGCGGTGCGATGGCGCTGCGCACGTCGCGCCACGCTAGCGCCAGCTCGGTGCGGGCGAGGTCCGCTTGCGCTGCGATCAGCGCCTTGCGCGCGGCGAGTTTGGTAGCGCTCATGATTCCGGCGGCCGCGGTGGCGCCTGCCCCGCGAGCCACTGGCGGTCCTTCTCGAGCTCGGCGAGCGTGCCGGAGAATGGCGCGGGATCGGCGTCGTTGCGCGCGCTGTCGAGGCGCCACAGCCCGAACGCGGCCAGCGCGTAGACGAGCGAGACGACGGCGATCGCGGTGAGGCGACCGGTGTCCCAGAAATAGACGACGATCCACATGCCGATGCCACCCAGTGCGAACACCAGCATGAGCAGCGCTACCGCGAGCGTGATGGCGGAGCGCTTCAGCCGCTCGCGCTCCTGCGCATACTCGACGGCGGCCAGCTCGCCGCGCGTGCGCAGCAGTGCGAGCGCCGCGTCGGCAAGCCGGGCGAGCGCGCCGCGCAACGGCGGACGCGGCGGCGGGGCTTCGCGCTCGTCGTCGATCACGTCCGGCCCTCGGCTGCGGCGATCAGCGGCGGCTCATCATCAGGCCGGCGACGAAGCCGACCGCCGCAGCGACGCCGATCACCTGCCACGGGTTGTCGTGGACGTACTCATCGGTGATCCGGGCGGCGACGCGCGCGCGGTCGACCGCCTCGCCCTCGATCTCCTGCAGCCGCAGCTTGGCGGCGAGCAGCTTGGCCTCGACTTGCGAGCGCAGATCCTTCGCGCGCTCGCCGGATTCGTTGGAGGCGCGCTTCAGCAGGTCCTCGGCTTCGGTCAGCACGGCGGAGAAATCGTCGACTAGCTTTTCGCGGGAGATGGCCATGGTCGGCTCCTCAAGGGTGGGAAACGTCGCGGAAGGGTGCGCGGGAACATTATAGCCGCGCTCTCCCAGGTGCCCGTCCGTGATTCCTGATCCGCAGCGGTGAGGTTGACGTAGCGGGGCGTTACCCCAAAATAACGGCCACGGGCGCCGACGTGCGGCGAGCTTTGACGAGAGAGTGGACCCAACATGGCCGACTATCCTGCCGAGGTTCAAGCGACACCGAGTCCCGCCGCCAATGCGCCGGTGAGCGCAATCCTCGCTGTCTACGTGCTGTTCGGCATCGCCGCGGTCGTCGGCATCGCCGGGCACGGCATGGCCATCGGCGCGCCGCTGCTCACGCTGATCGGCATCGTCGCGGTGATCATCGCCTACGTGAAGCGCGACGAGGCGCGCGGGCACGTGGACTCGCTTCGCACGTCACCTGGCTGATCCGCACGTTCTGGTGGTCGTTCCTGTGGAACGTGATCGGCATGGCGTGCTGTTCACGCTCGGCCTCATCCTGATCGGCATCCCGATCGCGTAGGGATCTGGATCGCCACGACGATCTGGGTGATCTACCGGCTCGTGCGCGGCTACCTGTACTTCAAGGACAGCCAGGCGATCCCCGGCGTCGCATAGCGCGAGGCTGACCCGCTTGCGCCGTTCAACGCGTGAAGCGCTCGACGATCCGGTCGTAGTACGGCGAGGCGCGCGGCAATCGCGACAGCGCCGCCGCGCGCTTCGAGCGCCGTCTCGATCAACGCGAGGCGCGGTGAGCGCCCGGCGGCGCTCGGCGTCGTCCTCGATGCCGGCCTCGATCAGCCGCCGCAGATCGACAGCCTCCTTGCGCGTTTCCAGCTCGGGCGGCACGAAGCCCGAGTTCTTGAGGATGCGATACGCCATCCGCAGGTCCTCCGGGACCATCCTGTCGTCGTCGAGCACGAGCGGCTTGCCCGCGCCCGGCAGGTCGTCGAACGCGCCTTCGCGGATCGCCTCCCTGATCCTTTCCTCGACGACGAGCTCGAATCCCACTTTCGTCACCTTTGCTGCGACGGGTCCCACGTCGCGCCATTCTGATACACCCATTGCACGAGATGGTCGAGTGCGGACGCGCCGCGGGCGGCGTTCGGATGGTTGACGATGGCGGCGACGGCGAAGCGCCGGCCGTCGGCGTCGATGACGTACCCGGCGAGCGCGCGCACGCCTTCCAGCGAGCCCGTCTTCAGCAACGCCTGCCCTGCGACCGAGCCATTCTGGAAGCGCCGCTGCACGGTGCCGTCCATCGCCGCGACGGCGAGCGACGAGGCGAATTCGTCGCGCACGCCGCTCGCATCGGCGGCCAGCAGGAGCCGCGCGAGGCCGCGCGCGCTGATGCGCTCGTTGCGCGACAGGCCCGACCCGTTCTCCATCACGAGGCCGCGCTCGGCGAGCCCCCGCGACGCCAGGAAGCGCTTCACCGTTTCGGCGGCTTTCGCGGGCGTGGCCGGCGTCGCGCCAGCGTTGGCGGCGAGCGTCAGGAAAATCTGCCGCGCCATGACGTTGTTCGACAGCTTGTTGACGTCGCGCACCACGTCGTAGAGCGGCGGCGATTCCAGCGTCGCGAACGGCACGGCGCCGCGCGGCGCACGACGCTCCTTCAATCCCCCCTTGAATTGTCCACCGGCTTCGCGAAACATTGCGGTGAAGATCCCGTGAACGTAGTGCGGATGGTCGAGCAGCGCCACCCACCACTCGCGCTCGCCGCAGCTCGCGGCGAACCGCCCGGCGAACGACACCTCCGCTCGCGCGGGCTGGCTTGCGAAGCTCGCGCCGAGCGCGCCGCGCCAGTCGCCGCATTCGGCCTCCGAGAGCGCCGGCGCCGGCCCGAGGCCGACGTCGGGCAACGGCGGCTCGGCTACGATTTTCACGCTGCTCCCGGCGGCGTCGGGCGCGAACACGAAGCGCACCGACTTGAAGTTGACGAGCAGCGCGTCGGGGCCGACGTTGTACGGCTTCAGCGGCTCGCCGTCGAAAAGCGCCGGGTCGTGCTCCGGCAGCGCGAAGTAGCTGCGGTCGAGCGCGAGATCGCCGTCGATGCGATCGAGGCCCGCAGCGCGCAGCGCCGCCATGAATGCCTGCCACCGCTCGACCGTGATCTTCGGGTCGCCGTATCCCTTTAGGATCAGGTCGCCCTTGAGCGTTCCCCGGTTGAGCTTTCCGGCAAGGTATGCCTCGGTCTTCCAGCGGTAATCGCGGCCGAGGATCTCCAGCGCGGCGAACGTCGTGACGAGCTTCATCACCGACGCCGGATTCATCGGGCGGTCGGGGTCGAGCGTGAACAGCGGCCGGGGCTTGCCGACCTGCTGGACGACGATCGCCACGCGATTCAGCGGAATCCCGTTGTCGAGGAATGCGCGGCCGACCGCGCGCGGCAATTCCGCGTGCGCAGGAGCGGCGATGGCCGCAGCGATCGCCAAGGTCAGGAGGGCCAGGGCACGCACGGGAATCATGGTGAGCCGGTCATTCCGCATCGAGTATCGCGCGCGTACCTTCGACCAGGAGCGCGAACTGGGCGTCGTCGACGATGTAGGGCGGCATGAAATAAACGGTCCGGTCGATCGGACGCAGAAGCAATTCCCGCTCCAGCGCGGCGGCGAAAAAGCGCCGCGCGAAATGGGGGCGATCGGTTACAACGTCGAACGCCCATATCATGCCCCGCTGCCGGAAGTGGCGGACGCGCGAATGCGCAGCGAGAGGAGCGGCAAGCGCCGTGAAGCGCCGCGACTTCGCGGCGTTCGCTGCGATCACGTCGTCGTCCCGGAAGATGTCGAGCACCGCCAGCGCCGCGCGGCACGCCAGCGCGTTGCCCGTGTACGAATGCGAATGGAGAAAGCCGCGCGCCACATCGTCCGCATAGAACGCGCCGTAGACCTCGTCGGTGGACAGCACGCATGACAGCGGCAGGTAGCCGCCGGTGATGCCTTTCGACAGGCACAGGAAATCGGGCGCGATGCCGGCCTGCTCGCACGCGAACAGCGTGCCGGTGCGCCCGAAGCCGGTCATGATCTCGTCGGCGATCAGGTGGACGCCGTATCGGGTGCACAGCGCGCGCGCGCGCCGCAGGTATTCGGCGTCGTACATCACCATGCCCGCCGCACCCTGGACGAGCGGTTCGACGATCACGGCGGCGATGGTGGCGTGGTGCTGTTCGAGATGCGCCTCGAGCGCGGCGGCCGCGGCGATGGCGACGTCGATCGCGCGCTTCCCGTCCCGCGCGCCGCGCGGGTCCGGGCACGGCACCACGGCATTCTTCATCAGCAGCGGCGCGTACGTGGCGCGAAAGAGCGGCACGTCGGTGACGGCCAGCGCACCCTGCGTCTCGCCGTGATAACTGCCGGCGAGGCTCACGAAGCCGCGCTTTTCGGGCTTGCCGCGGTTGCTCCAGTAGTGAAAGCTCATCTTGAGCGCGATTTCGGTGGCCGACGCGCCGTCGGAGCCGTAGAAGGCGTGACCGAGTCCGCGCGGAGCCAGTTCGGCCAGCCGTTCCGACAATTCCACCACCGGGCGGTGCGTGCAGCCGGCGAGCAGGGCGTGCTCGAGTGATTCGAGCTGCGCCACGAGCGCGGCGTTGATGCGTGGATTGGCATGGCCGAACAGGTTGACCCACCACGAGCTGATCCCATCGAGGAAGCGCCGCCCGTCGAAGTCGTACAGCCACGCACCCGAACCGCGCGCGATCGGCACGAGCGGCAGCGTCTCGTGCATCTTCATCTGCGTGCACGGGTGCCAGACCGCGGCGAGGCTTCTTGCACGCCATTCAGCGTTGGTCGCGTGCGCGCTCATCTATGGTCGTCCCAGGTAGATGTACCAGCTCGACTCGCCGCGGTTCGTATGGCCCCACGCCAGATAGAACGGTCCGAGGTAGGTGTCGGCGCCGAGGAAGACGCTGCCCGCCTTGTAAGTGTCGCTGAAGCTGATCGCGTCGCGCGATTGCCAGGTATTGCCGATCTCCAGCGAGCCCCCAAGGTACCAGGCGCGCCCGATGTAGCGCAGCGGCCCCATCCGATGGTAGTAGACGGCGCGCAGGAAGCCCATGTAGTCGCCGTTCAACTGATCGACGCGCAGCCCGGAAAGGTTGAGGAAGCCGCCGAGCTGGTAGTCGGTCGCGCCTGTCGTGTCACGGCGGTCCGACGCACCGAAGCGGCCGCCCAGGTGGAGCCGGCCATCCTCGCCGAACGGGAACGCCTGCAGGAATTCGAGCTCGCCGCGCGTGACATCAGTCTCGCTGCCAATTCCCGGTATGCCCTGGAAGAATTCGGCGTTGACGCGCAGGCCGTTCCGCGCGAAGAACGGGTCGTCGAGGCGGTCGTAGCGCAAACGCACGCTGACGCCGGCCTCGTCGAGCTCGAACGACGACGGGAATTCGCCGACCGCCACCTCGCGGTCGGCGCGATAGTGCGAGAACTGCGGCCCGATGCGAAGCTCGCCCAGCTCACCGAAGTTGGTGCCGAAATCGAAGCCGGCGCGCTCCGTCAGGACGTCGTACTGAGCGATGCGCAGGTCGCCATCGTAGAAATAGGTGGGCTCGCGCATGATCTCGCCGTACAGCGAGCCGAAGTACGTCTGCGACTTCTCGAGCGGCTGGTAGAACTCGGTCGCGTAGCGGCGCGTCTGCCCGAACGTGATCTCGTTGATCCACTGGGCGCCGAGGCTGTTGATCCAGGTCCGCTTGTGGCCGATCAGGACGTTGAAAAAGCTCTCGCCCTGCAGATCGGAGGACAGGTTGAGTCCGAAGCGCAGGTAGTTCGGTCCCCACGTTTTCTCGGTCACGTCGAACACAAGGTCGCGCTGGCCCTTCTCGTCGATCAGCCGGTAACTGACGCGCTCGTAGTCGCCGCTGCCGTAGAGCCGGGCGACGTCCGCGTCGACCGTCGCCGCGTCGAACGGCTTGCCGGCGACCGAATCGACCTGCTCCAGCAGCACCGCGGGATTCGCCCGCACCGCGCCTTCGACGCTCACGCGGGCAACGATCGGGTCGCCGATCGGCGGGAGCACGGTGCGCGCCGCGACGAACTCGCGCCACGCGTCTTGCGGCAGCGCGTACTTCGCCAGCGCGTCGGCCTGGACGCGCGCCGCGGCCTCGCCGAGCTCGATCAGTCGCGGTCCGGACGAGAAGTCGGCGAATGTCAGCTTGCCGAGGTCGGGCGAGATCAGCACGTGCGGTCCCTGTCGAAGCAGCGCAATCGACGCACGGACATTCTGCTGCGTCAGGATGTTGAGCGATTGCGCCGTCAGGCCGACGATCGACTGCAGCTGCTCGGCGTTCATCAGCGGCGTACCGATGTTGACGGCGATGATCACGTCGGCGCCCATCTGGCGGACGATGTCGACCGGCAGGTTGTCGACGAGGCCGCCGTCGCCGAAGATGCGGCCGTCGACCTCCATCGGCGTGAACAGGCCCGGCACCGACATGCTCGCGCGGATTGCGACGTACAGCGGCCCGCCATCGAAGACGTGCTTCTCGCCGGTGACCATGTCGGTGGCGACGGCGCGAAACGGCGTCGGCAGCCGGTCGAAGCTCGCGACGCCGTCGGCGCGCCGCGTGAGCTCGTGCAGGTAGAGCTCGAGGTTGCCGCCGGCGATCGCGCCCTTCGCGAGGTGCACCGCGCCTTCGCTGAAGCCGAATTCCAGCGGAATCGGATAGCGTGCGTCCTCGTCCTTGCGGCGGATGTCGAGATCGCGGCGTGGCGGGCTGTCGGAGAACAGCGACCCCCATTCGACCTTGGCGAGCCGCTCCTGCATCTCGGCCGGCGTCACGCCGATGGCGGAAAGGCCGCCGACGATCGCGCCCATGCTGGTGGCCGCGATGCAGTCCACCGGTACGCGCAGCTCGTCGAGGACCTTGAGCACGCCGACATGCGCGAGGCCGCGCGCGCCGCCGCCGGAGAGGACGAGGCAGACTTTCTGTCGCTTGACCTGCACGGAGGGCGCCGCTGCGGATTGCGCGTGCGAAACAAACGAAACGACAACGAAGCACAGCGCCAGCGTGACTTGCGCGACAATCGGAACAAGGTGGCGCCGCGACATGTTCGCGGCGGAAGACGAGGGGCGGCGAGCGGAGACGGCGGGAATGCGCAAGGGCAATCGCCTTGAGGGAACGAGCGATTATACCGGCGCGATCGTGACGTTCGCGCTCGCGCTGCTCGCATTCGCGACACCCACGGCGGGTGCGACCACCGTCTATCGCGTCGATCCGGCACGCACCGTCGCCGAATACACGATCACGTATCTCGGCGTGCTGCAGCAGCACGGCCGCTTCGCCGGCACCACCGGGACGCTGGCGGTCGATCTCGACGCGCGCGAAGGCCATGTCGAGTTCACGATCGACGCACGCTCCATCGACACCGGATTCGCCTTGCGCGATGCCTTCGTGCGCGATGGGCCGCTGCTCGACGTCGAGCGCCATGCGTCGATCACGTTCATCTCCACGCGGCTGGTTTTCACCGACCTGCGGCTGGCGCGCATCGACGGGCGCCTGACGCTGCGCGGCGTGACGCGCAGCGTGTCGCTCGACGTCGCGCGCTTCGACTGCGGAGCGCCCGGCGCCGAAGCGCCGCACGACTGCAAGGCGGACGCGACGGCGATACTGCGCCGGTCGGATTTCGGGATGGACGCCTACACGCCGCTGATCGGCGACGACATCATGCTGGCATTCGAGGTCGTCGGGCGCCGTTAGCCTGCCGTCATGCCTTCCGCCGGGCCATTCCAGCGGAGGCTTGCTCCCCCGTGGGGGCAGCGAACGCAGTGAGCGGGGGAGTCGCTACCTACCGGCTCGCGACCCGGTCCTGCATGCGGTTGACCGCGAACACGAGCTCGCGAGTGATGCCCGGCTCGCGCACCGAGTGCCCGGCGTCGGGGACGATCAGGTATTCGGCCTCGGGCCACGCGCGTGCGAGCGCGTCGGCGGTGACCGGCGGGCAGATGACGTCGTAGCGGCCCTGCACCACCGTGCAGGGCAGGTGCCGGATGCGCGCCACGTTGTCGACCAGCGCGTCCTCGGCCAGAAAGCCGTCATGGACGAAGTAATGCGCTTCGATGCGTGCGATCGCGAGCGCCGCCGTGTCGTCTTCGCGGCGCGCGAGGCCGTCGGCGCGCGGAATCAGCGTCGAACATGCGCTCTCGTAACGGTCCCACGCGCGCGCCGCCGGCAGGTGCACGCCGGGGTCCGCATTGGTGAGCCGCGCGTAGTAGCTCCGCAGCAGATTGCCGCGCTCGCGCTCCGGCAGGAATTCGGCGAACGCGCGCCACGCCTCGGGATAGACGTTGCGCATGCCGTGCATGAACCAGTCGATTTCCGCGCGAGTCGCGAGGAAGACGCCGCGCAGCACGAGGCCCAGCACGCGGTCGGGATGCGCTTCGGCATATGCGATGGCGAGCGTGGAGCCCCACGAGCCGCCAAACAGCAGCCAGCGCTCGACGCCGAGGTGCTCGCGCAGGCGCTCGAGATCGGCGATCAGGTGCGCCGTCGTGTTGTCGACGATATCTGCGACCGGCGTCGAGCGTCCCGCGCCGCGCTGGTCGTACAGCACGATCCGCCAGAACGCCGGATCGTAGTAGCGCCGGTGATGCGGCAGGCTGCCGCCGCCCGGACCCCCATGGATGAACACCAGCGGCACGCCTGCCGGATTGCCGCACACCTCCCAATGCATCGAGTGGCGGCGGTCGAGCTGCAGCCTGCCGGTCGTCGTCGGCTGGCACGCCGGGTAGAGCAGCGCATCGCTCGATGGCGTGCGGGTCGCGTCGATCATCGCGCTTTGGTGAGCTCGACGTCGATCGTCGCCAGATCGCCGAACGTGATCGCGAGCGGCACGTCGAGCGGGACGTCGCGCGCGCCGGCGTACGATCCGGTCGTCACGATCTCGCCGGCGCGAAGGTGGCCGCCTTGCGACGGCAGGAAGTTCGCGAGCCACGTGAGGGGCTTCAGCGGATGGCCGTCGGGATGCGCGCCGGCGAGCGTCAGCAGCACACCGGAACGCGTGCGCACTTCGAGCGCGATGCGGTCGAGCGGCCGATCGAGGCCGCCCTCGACCTGCGGGCCGACGTAGAGGCCCTGGTTGTTGGCGAAATCGGCGAGCAGCTCGGGAAACGTGACCGACGCGGGATCGTCGTAGCGGTTGCCCATCAGCTCCAGCACGACGTGCGTCGCACCGATCGCCGCGCGGACGTCGGCTTCGGTGTACGGCGCATCGCGCGGCGGCAGGTCGCGCGACATGACGAACGCGATCTCGGGCTCGATCGACGCGATGTCGCCGCGCACGTGCATCGGGCAGGGCGAGGAGCGGCGGATCGTCGAGGCGAACAGCGGCGCGACGATCGTGCGCTCGCCCGCCGGCAGCGCGCACTTCCAGCCGTCGGTGCGGTCGCCGAGGCTCGTGGCGACGAGCCGCTGCAGCGCGAGCGCCGCCGCGATGTCGGCGGGTCGCGCGTCCGCCGCGAGACGCGGTCCGCGCCGGCCGCTGCGGCGGCGGTCGGCGAGCTCGCGCGCTGCCTGTTCGAGGGCGGTCGTCATCGGGATAGAATCGGCTTGTCGTTGCGAGACACGTGTCGGCACGATGCGAGCGCGATGATACGTGCGCGGGCAAGACGCGGCAAATCGCCGCCCCACCACTCCACGAGGAAAGCCTTCATGCACGAACAGCTTACGCCCGCTGCGGCGCTGCCGGCCGATCATCGTCGCGCGCTTTTGATCGGACGCATCTTCGACCCGGCGGCCGGCGGTCCGGCGCTGGTGCGCGTCGACGGCGACGCGGTGTTCGACCTGTCGGCGGTTGCACCGACGTCGACGGAGCTGTTCGAGCAGCGCGATCCCGCGAACGCAGTGCGATCCGCGAGTGGCCTGCCGCGCCGCGCGGCATTGGCCGACGTGCTCGCGAACTCGGCGTTCGACCGGCAGGATCCCTCGAAGCCCTACTTCCTCGCGCCCTGCGACCTGCAGGCGCTGAAAGCGGCGGGCGTCACGTTCGTCGCGAGCATGCTGGAGCGCGTGATCGAGGAGCAGGCGCGCGGCGATGCGTCGAGAGCGGAATCGGTACGCAAGGCCATCGTCGCGGTCATCGGCGACAACCTGCGCGCCGTGAAGCCGGGATCACCCGAGGCCGCGCGCCTGAAGGACGCGCTCCTGAAGCAGGGCGCGTGGTCGCAGTATCTCGAAGTGGGCATCGGGCCCGACGCCGAGATCTTCACCAAGTCGCAGCCGATGTCGGCGGTGGGCACGGGTGCTGCGATCGGCATCCACCCGAAGTCGGAATGGAACAATCCCGAGCCGGAGATCGTGCTGACGGTGAACAGCCGCGGCGAAACGGTGGGCGCCACACTCGGCAACGACGTCAACCTGCGCGACTTCGAGGGCCGCAGCGCACTGCTTCTCGGCAAGGCGAAGGACAACAACGCCTCGTGCGCGATCGGCCCGTTCATCCGGCTGTTCGACCGCGATTTCTCGATCGACGACGTGCGCCGCGCGCACCTCGACATGCGTGTCGACGGGCCGGACGGCTTCTCGCTCGACGGATCGAGCTCGATCGCCGAAATCAGCCGCGACCCGCTCGACCTCGTGTCACAGGCGATCGGCGCAAATCACCAGTACCCGGACGGATTCATGCTGTTCCTCGGGACGATGTTCGCGCCGACGAAGGACCGGCACGGGCCGGGGCAGGGCTTCACGCACGTGATCGGTGACATCGTGACCGTGCGCACGCCGGCCCTCGGCGCACTGGTCAATCGCGTCGACACTTCCGACAAGATCGCGCCGTGGAACTTCGGCGCTGCCGCGCTCATGCGCAATCTCGCGAAGCGCGGGCTCCTCTAGCCGGTCCTGCCGATTCCTAGCGCTTGCCCTTGAACGGGACGAGCTTCTGCTTCTGTTCGCCGAGGCCCGCGATGCCGAGCGTGACGACGTCGCCGGCCTTGAGCCAGCCGGGTGTGGGCTTCATGCCCATCGCCACGCCGGGCGGCGTGCCCGTCGTGATCACGTCGCCCGGCAGCAGCGTCATGTACTTCGACACGTCGGCGACGACCTCGGCGCAGTTGAAGATCATCGTCCGCGTGTTGCCCGTCTGGCGGCGCTTCCCGTTGACGTCGAGCCACATGTCGAGGTTGCCAGGATCCTTCAGTTCGTCGGTCGTGACGAGCCATGGCCCGAGCGGACCGAACGTGTCGCAGCCCTTGCCCTTGCTCCATTGCGACGCGCTCTTCTTCAGCTGGAACTCGCGCTCCGACACGTCGTTGATCAGGCAATAGCCGGCGATGTAGCGCAGCGCGTCCTTCTTCTCGACGTAGCGCGCAGTGCGGCCGATCACGATGCCGAGCTCGACTTCGTAGTCCATCTGCGTCGAGTCGCGCGGGATCATGGTGTCGTCGTTCGGGCCGACGATGCACGTCGGCGACTTGAAGAACACGACCGGATGCTCGGGGATCGGCGAGCCGGTTTCCTTCGCGTGGTCGATGTAGTTGAGCCCGATCGCGACGAACTTCGACGGTGTTGCCACGCATGCGCCCAGACGCGGCCGGCCCTTTACGGGCGGCAGCTTCTTCGGGTCGAGCTTCCTGATCTTGGCGAGCTCGGCGGGCGCAAGGCTCGCGCCGTTCCAGTCCTTCACCTTGCGTGAAAGGTCGCGCAGCTTGCCGTCGGCATCGACGAGGCCGGGCTTTTCCTTGCCCGGCGGGCCATAGCGTACGAGCTTCATTGCAGTTCTCCTTGAGCGGGAATTGTCGGTGCGCGAGCGACGACTAGATCGTCATGCCGCCGTCGCACGAGTATACGTTGCCCGTGACGAATGCCGCCTCGTCCGAGGCAAGGAAGACGATGATCGGCGCGATCTCCTCCGCCGTCGCGAGGCGGCCCATCGGCTGGCGCGCGATGAACATCTTGCGCGCCTCGACGGGGTCGGTGTAGGCGGAGATGCGGTCGCCGAGCGACGGCGTGTCGACGGTGCCCGGTGCGATTGCGTTGCAGCGGATGCCCTTCTGCACGTAGTCGGCGGCGACGGCCTTGGTGAGGCCGATCACCGCGGCCTTCGACGCGCCGTAGACGAAGCGGTTCGGCAGGCCTTTGATCGAGCCGGAGATCGACGCCATGTTGATGATCGACGACCACGTCTTCTTCTGTTCGAACTTGGCGAGCATCTTCGGCAGTGCGCAGCGGATCGCCCAGTACTGCGCGCGGGCGTTCAGATTGAAGCTGAAGTCCCAGTCCTTCGGCGTGCAGTCGAGGATCGTGCCGTTGTGCACGTAGCCCGCGCAGTTGAACAGAATGTCGAGCGGAGGCGCTTCGTCGAAGGCCTTCGCAACGGCCGCGTCGTCCAGGACGTCGAGGCGGCGCGTGGTGACGTTTGCCACGCCCTTGAAGGCGTCGAGCAATTCGGCCTTGACGTCGGTCGCGACGACCGTCGCGCCCTCGCGCGCCATCGCGAGCGCGGTCGCATGGCCGATGCCCTGTCCGGCGGCGGTGATGAACGCGGTTTTGCCCGCAAGGCGTCCACTCATGTGCGTCTCCAGTTGTTGTGGGTGTCGGTGCGGCTCCGCGCGCTTGCGTCCGCTGTTGCGTCGACCCTCAGCGCAAGCGCGGACGACGCGTGAGCGTCGGGTCGTTCCAATCCCGGTTGGGGATCAGCGGATACCAGCCCGGACGTCCCGGATCGCGGTCGTAGGGGTAGCCGCCCAATTCCTCGAACAGCGCGTGGTACTGCGCGAGTTTAGCGCGGTCGAGTTCAACGCCCAAGCCCGGCGCGTCCGGCACGGCGATGGCGCCGTTCGAGTAGCGGAACGGTCCGCCCACGATGACGTCGTCGACGAGATGGTGGTAGTGCGCGTCGGCGGCGTAGCCGAGGTTCGGCACGACGGCCCCCAGATGCAGCATCGTCGCCAACTGGATGCCGAGCTCGCCCGAGCTGTGCACGGCGACGCCGATGCCCATCGTTTCGCAGACGCCCGCGGCCTTGATGCAGGGCCGGATGCCGCCCCAGAACGTGGTGTCGAGCAGCACCACGTCGACCGCGCGCATTTCGACGTTCGCCGCAAGCTGCTCGAAGTTCACGATCACCGTGTTGGTGGCGATGGGGATCGGGACGAATTCCTTCAGGCGCGCGAGCTGCGGCATGCCCCACACCGGGTCCTCGAAGTAGTCGTTCGGCAGATCCTCGATGCCGCGGCCGAATTCGATCGCGTCGGCGAGCGACAGCGCGCTGTTGGGGTCGTAGCGGACGCGATCGCCGTCCACCGCATCGGCCATCGCGCGAAAGCACGCGAGCTCGTGCGCCGGCGGATAGACGCCGCCCTTGAGCTTGTGCGCGCGAAAGCCGTGACGCGCCTTCAGCGCGCGCGCCTCGGCGGCGAGTTGCTCCGCCGTGCGCACCTCGCCTTGTCCCGTCTCGGCGTTCGGATAGCGGAAGAACAGGTAGCTCGCGAAATCGACGGCATCGCGCAGCTTGCCGCCGAGCAGCGCGTGTACGGGCACGCCGAGCTTCTTGCCGATGATGTCGAGACACGCGAACTCGATCGCCGCGTGAAGCTGCGTGCGGTTGTTGTACAGGCTCGCCGTCGGATTGCAGATTGCGTAGCGCATCGCCTCCAGACGGAACACGTCGTGGCCGCCGAGGTACGATTCCAGCGCCGCGAAGGCGCGCGTTGCGTCCTCACCGCCGCCGCCCATCTCGCCCAGCCCGATGTAGCCGTCGGATGTCTCGACCTCGACGATCGTACGCACGAAGCGTCCCCAATGGGCACCGTTGCTGTGCAGCAGCGGTGCCTCGAGCGGAACGGTGACGGGCGTGGCGCGGATCGCGGCGATCGTCGTGGCGGACATGGCGGGGAGGGTTCGGGGGGCCAGGCGCAGGACGTCGGACGCCAGGCGCGATGGGGATTGTACGCGGAGCTGCCGGAGGAATTGGTATTACCACTTGACCAGTTGTTGCCGCAACGCTAGTCTGCCGCACCCCTTGCCGCACCAGCGGCCCGCGCGGTACCGCAATGCCGTTCCAGAGCATCGAACCTCGCCGTCTCTATCGCCAGATCGCCGACCAGATCCGCGGTCTGATCAAGAGTGGCGAATTCCCGGCGGGATCGCGACTGCCGCCGGAGCGGGATCTCGCGCGGCAGCTCGGCGTTTCGCGCCCGTCGGTGCGCGAAGCGTTGATCGCGCTGGAGGTCGAGGGCATGGTCGAGGTGCGAATCGGTTCGGGCATCTATGTGCTCGCCCCGGGCGGGGATTCGCCGGGCACGGAGCCCGAAGCAACTGCGGGTCCCTTCGAGCTCCTGCGCGCGCGGTACGTGATCGAGGCGGAATGCGCGGCCCTCGCGGCAAAATCCGCGAAGAAGGGACAGGTGCACGCGATCGAAGAGGCGCTGTCGGAAATGGAGCGCGAGATGGTCGACAGCCGCCAACCGCTGCCGGCCGACCGGACCTTCCACCTGCGGATCGCGGAAGCGACGGGCAACGGGGCGCTGGTGGCAGTGGTGAAGATGCTCTGGGAGGAGCGCACGGGCCCGCTCTACAAGCAGCTCGAGCATCATTACGATTCGCCGGCGCTCTGGACTGCAGCAATGGCCGAGCACCGCGCCGTGCTGAAAGCGATCGCCGCGCACGACGCCGACGGCGCGCGCAGCGCGATGCAGCGTCACCTGAACCAGGCGTACAAGCGTTTTTCGAAGGGCTGGGACACGTTGCACTGAAGGGTGCAGACATCGGACTGCGCGGACTGCAAGCGAACTGAGGCGAACAGAGAGCGCGAGGAGGAATCATGCTGGCTTGCCGGATTCATGCGAAGGAAGACCTGCGCGTCGAGAACGCGGACATGCCGCCGGTCGGCGCGGGCGAAGTGCTGCTGAAGCTCGGCGCCGCCGGCATCTGCGGTTCCGACCTCCACTATTATTTCGAAGGCCGCAACGGCAACTTCGTCGTGCGCGAGCCGCTGATCCCCGGCCACGAGGCGTCGGCCGTCGTCGCGGGCGTCGGCCCGGGCGTCACGCGCGTGCGCGTCGGCGACAAGGTGGCCGTGAGCCCGTCGCATGCCTGCGGACGGTGCGAAGGCTGCCGCGAAGGCCGCGAGCAGCTCTGTTCGAACATGAAGTTCCTCGGCAGCGCGAGCCTGTTCCCGCACGTGCAGGGCATGTTCCAGGAATATTTCGTGATGGGCGAGCGGCAGTGCTATCCGGTGGGCGGCGACATCACGCTGGGCGAGCTCGCGTTCGCGGAGCCGCTCGCCGTGGGGCTGCACGCGGTGCACGCGGCGGCGATCTCCTCGGCAAGTCGGTGCTGATCACCGGCGCGGGGACGATCGGCTGCGTCACGGTGCTGGCGGCGCGGCTCGCCGGCGCGCGCAAGGTCACCGTGTCGGACATTCTCGACCGGCCGCTGGCGCAGGCGCGCATCGTCGGCGCCGACGCGACGCTGCACGCAGCGCGGGACGCCGACGCGCTCGCGAAGCCGCAGTTCGACGTGGCCTACGAAGTCTCGGGCAGCTTCGCCGCGCTGAAGACGTGCATGGCGGCCATCAAGCGCGGCGGCGTCGTCGTGCAGGTCGGCACGCTGCCGCACGAGCCGCTGCCGTTCGTCGTGAACGAAGTGATGGCGAAGGAGATCGACCTGCGCGGCGCGTTCCGCTGGGGGATCGAATTCGACTGGGCGGTGGACTATCTGTCGACGCGCCGCGTGGACGTGCGTCCGCTGCTGTCGGGCCAGTATCCTTTGAAGGACGCTGTTGCCGCTTTCCATGCGGCGGCGGACAAGAACAAGAGCACGAAGGTTCAAGTCGTCGCGTAAGCGCCGAGCGATACCAATACATCAACGCGACCGGCAGCGCCGGTCATATCGAGGAGGAGTCATGCGTCTGTCAACGAAGTTGTACGCCGCGCTCGTCGCGGCCTGTGCGCTCGCCGCCGGCGGTCCTGCGCTCGCGCAGCAGAAGCTCAAGTGGGCTCACGTGTACGAAGTGTCGGAGCCCTACCACACCGAATCCGTGTGGGCGGCGGCCGAGATCAAGAAGCGCACGAACGGCAAGTTCGACATCGAGGTGTTCCCGGCATCCACGCTCGGCAAGGAAACGGACATCAACCAGGGGATGGCGCTCGGCACCGTCGACATGATCATCAGCGGCCCGTCGTTCGCGGCACGCAGCTACCCGCGGCTCGGCATCGCGTACTACCCGTTCATCTTCCGCGATGGCGACCACCTCATCGCCTACTCGAAGAGCCCGGTGTTCAAGGAGATGGTCGACGGCTATCGCGAAAAGACCGGCATCCAGATCACGGCCTACACGTATTACGGCGCGCGGCACACGACGGCGCAGAAGGCGTTCAACGACTGTGCCGGCATGAAGGGCCTGAAGATTCGCGTGCCCGACGTCCCCGTCTACATGGCGACGCCGAAGGCCTGCGGCGCGAATCCCACGCCGATCGCCTTCGCCGAGGTCTATCTTGCGCTGCAGAACGGCACGGTCGACGCGCAGGAGAATCCGCTGACGACGATCGAGGCGAAGAAGTTCTACGAAGTGCAGAAGGCGATCATGATGACAGGCCACATCGTCGACGGGCTCACGACACAGGTGGCGCCGCACGTGTGGAACAAGCTGACGCCGGAAGAGAAGAAGATCTTCACCGATGTGACGCTGGAAGCGGCGGCGCGCGCGACGGACAAGATCAAGAAGCGCGAAGCCGAGCTCACCGACGAGTTCAAGAAGAAGGGCCTGCAGATCGTCACCGTCGACCGCAAGAGCTTCGCCGACGCGGTGCTCAAGAACACGCCGCTCGAGTCGATGGGCTTCGACAAGAAGGACTACGACCGGATCGTCGCGGCCAAGTGAGGGCACAAGCAGGTCCCTCGCGCCGCCGCGGGATGACGTTTTAGCTCGTCATTCCGAACGCAGCGAGGGACCTGTCGTGACAATCACGCAGCAAAGCAGATCCCTCGGCTTCGGCTCGGGATGACGACGACTGCGATGACAACGGGACGGACATGACCACCGCCAAGGAACCGGTCCTCGACGCCGAGGGGCATTTCCACGTCGAGGACGCGCCGATCGAGCTCGGGCATTACCTGATCGAGGACTGGGTCTCCCTGGCCTTCTTCTGGCTGCTCGGCCTGAACGTGTTCTACCAGTTCTTCACCCGTTACGTCATGAACGACTCGGCGGCGTGGACCGAGGAAATCGCCCGCTATCTGCTGATCTGCACCGTGTTCATGGGCGTGGCCGCCGCGGTCAGGCGAACGCGGCACATCCATGTCGACTTTCTGTACCGGCTCATTCCCGCGCGGGCGGGCCGCGTAATGTCGACGCTGGTGGACATCGGGCGGATCGTGTTCTTTGCAATTGCCGTCGGCCTCACGATCCAGATGATGCAGCGGATGAGCTCGCTCAAGATGACGATCATCGATCTGCCGATGAACCTCGTCTACGGCGTCTGCGCGATCGGCTTCGCGGCGGCGACGATCCGCTCGGTGCAGGTCGCGATCGAGAACTGGCGGCGCGGCTTCAGCCTGCTCGAACGTCCCGAGCATGCGATCGAGGAGACGATCGAGTGAGCGCCGGGCAACGAGAACCGCGTGCGGCGCGCGCGAGCGAGGTCGCCGCCGCCGTCCCAAGGCGCCGCGCCGCCTAGGGGGGAGACGCGCGAAGCGCATTCCGGGGGATTCCACAATGACCGGCACGCTGCTCACCTCGTTCCTTGCCCTGATGGTGACCGGCATCCCGGTCGCCATTGCGATGGCCGGCGCGTCGCTCATCTACATCTGGGCGACCGGCAACACGCCGTCGATGGTCGTCGTGCACCGGATGATCAGCGGCCTCGACAGCTTTCCGCTGCTGGCGGTGCCGTTCTTCATCCTGGCCGGCAACCTGATGAACAACGCAGGCATCACCAACCGCATCTACAACTTCGCGCTGGCGCTGGTCGGCTGGATGAAGGGCGGACTCGGTCACGTCAACATCATCGGCTCGGTGATCTTCGCCGGCATGTCGGGCACGGCGATCGCTGACGCGGCCGGCCTCGGCACGATCGAGATCAAGGCGATGCGCGACCACGGCTACTCGAAGGAGTTCTCCGTCGGCGTCACCGCCGCGTCGGCGACGCTCGGTCCGATCATCCCGCCGTCGCTGCCATTCGTGATCTACGGCATGGTCGCGAACGTCTCGATCGGCCAGCTGTTCCTCGCCGGCATCCTCCCGGGATTGGTGATGACGATCCTGATGATGCTGACCGTCGCGTATTTCGCGCACAAGAACAACTGGGGTGCGGACATCAAGTTCGTGTGGAGCCGCGTCGGCAAGGCGGGGCTCGAGCTCGCGATCGTCATCGGCTTTCCGCTCGTCATCTGGCTGGCCGTCAGGCTGGGAATGAACGCTCCGCTCGCGACGGCGATCGCGCTGGTGCTGCTGTTCGCCGCCGACTGGAAATGGAAGTTCGAGGCCGTGCTGCCGATCATGACCCCGGTGCTGTTGATCGGCGGCATGACCACGGGCATCTTCACGCCGACCGAGGGTGCCGTCGCCGCGTCGATCTGGGCGCTGTTCCTCGGCCTCTTCTGGTACAAGACGCTGTCGTTCAAGATGCTCATCAAGGTGTCGATGGAGACCATCGAGACCACCGCGACCGTTCTCTTCATCGTCGCGGCCGCGTCGATCTTCGGCTGGCTGCTGACCGCGACGCGCGTGACCGACATGGTCACCGCCTGGGTGCTGGAATTCACCCACTCGCCGTGGGTGTTCCTGCTGCTGGTCAACCTGCTGCTGCTGTTCGTCGGCTGCTTCCTCGAGCCCACGGCCGCGATCCTGATCGCGATCCCGGTGCTCATGCCGGCGGTGCTGCAGCTCGGCATCGACCCCGTGCACTTCGGCCTCATCGTCGTGCTGAACCTGATGATCGGCCTGCTGCATCCGCCCATGGGGATGGTGCTGTTCGTGCTCGCGCGTGTCGCGCGAATGTCGCTCGAGCGCACGACGATGGCGATCGTGCCATGGCTCATTCCGTTGCTCGGCAGCCTGATCCTGATCACCTATGTTCCGATCATCTCGCTTTGGTTGCCGAAGCTGATGTACCGCTGATGGTGTCGCCGTGAGCGCCGCCGGGCCGCCCCAAGGCGCTCGCCCCCTCGGGGGAGGCGGCGCGTAGCGCCGCTTCGGGGGGACTCATGTCATTGATCGAGCGGGTCGAGATCTGGCAGGTGAACCTGCCGCCGAAAGTGGTGCGCACCGACGCCATCCAGGCGTTCGTCACGCAGGAGACTCCGGTCGTCCGCATCACCTGCGCGGACGGCGCGCAGGGTATCGGCTACACGTACACCATCGGCACCGGCGGCTCGTCGGTCGTCGCGCTGTTGCGCGATCACCTCGCGCCGAAGCTGATCGGACGCGACGCCGCAATGATCGAGGCGATCTGGAAGGACCTCTTCTTCCACACGCACGCGACGGCGGTCGGCGCGATCACGAGCCTCGCGCTCGCGGCGATCGACACCGCGCTGTGGGACTTGAAATGCCGCCGCGCGGGCGAGCCATTGTGGAAAGCCGCCGGCGGTGCGCAGTCGAAAGTGCCGGTCTACACCACCGAGGGCGGCTGGCTCCATCATTCGCCGCAGCAACTGGTCGACGAGGCGGTGACCGCCAAGGCGCAGGGCTTTCGCGGCGCAAAGATGAAAGTCGGCCGGCCGACGATCGCCGAGGACGTCGCCCGCCTGTCAGCGGTGCGCGCGGCGGTGGGCGACGCCTTCGAGGTGATGGTCGACGCGAACCAGGCGTTTACGGTCGCCGAAGCCCGGCGGCGCGCGCACGCCTACGCGCCGCTGATGCTCGCGTGGCTGGAGGAGCCGCTGCCGGCGGAAGACCTTGACGGCCACGTCGAGCTGGCGCGGGTGGCGACGATGCCGGTGGCCGTCGGTGAATCCCTCTACCACCCCGCGCACTTCCGGGAGTATCTTGAGCGCGGTGCCTGCTCGATCGTGCAGGTCGACTGCGCGCGGATCGGCGGCATCACGCCGTGGCTCAAGGTTGCCCACCTTGCCGAGACATTCAACATTGCCGTGTGCCCGCATTTCCTGATGGAGCTGCACGTGTCGCTGACCGCCGCGGTGCCGAACGGCGCGTGGGTCGAATACATCCCGCAGCTCGACGCGATCACGACGTCGCGGATGGCGATGAAGGACGGCTACGCGTTGCCGCCGGCCACACCCGGCCTTGGCATCGACTGGGACATGGCCGCGATCGAGCGCTCTGCCGTCGCTCACGCGGCGATCCACTGAACAAGGAGTACGCATCATGCTGACCCGCAGCTCGCTCACGATCCGCCTCCACGCGAACGACGACGTCGTCATCGCGCGGAGCCAGCTGGTCGGTGGCACCACGCTCATCGACGAGAAGGTGACGGTCGTCGGCCTCGTGCCTCCGGGCCACAAGATCGCGACGCGCAAGGTCGAGAAGGGACAGCCGGTCAAGCGCTACAACCAGATCATCGGCTTCGCGAGCCGCGACATTGCGCCCGGCGAGCACGTCCACCTGCACAACCTCGCGATGGGCGCGTTCGACCGCGACTACGCGTTCGGCGCCGACGCCAAGGCGACGCAATTCGTCGTGCCGCCGGCGACGTTCGAGGGCATCGTCCGCGATGATGGCCGCGTGGCGACCCGCAACTACATCGGCATCCTGTCGACCGTGAACTGCTCGGCGACGGTCGCGCGCGGCGTCGCCGACTATTTCCGCGGCCCCGCGCTCGCGGCATTCCCGCATGTCGACGGCGTGGTCGCGCTGACGCACGGCTCGGGCTGCGGCATGGATACGCACGGCGAGGGCATGAAGCTCCTGCGCCGCACGCTCGGTGGCTACGCGCGCCACGCCAACTTTGCCGGCGTGCTGGTCATCGGCCTCGGCTGCGAGGCGAACCAGATCAGCTCGCTGTTCGGCGCGGAGAACCTCACCGAGGGCCCGCTGCTGCGGACGTTCTCGATTCAGGACACCGGCGGCACGGCGAAGACCATCGCGCACGGCATCGAAATGGTGAAGGACATGCTGCCGTACGCCAACGCGGTGACGCGGCAGCCGGTGCCGGCGTCGCACATTGTCATCGGCCTGCAATGCGGGGGCTCCGACGGCTATTCGGGCATCACGGCCAACCCCGCGCTCGGCGCGGCGGTCGACCTGCTGGTGCGCCACGGCGGCACCGCGATCCTCTCGGAAACCCCCGAGATCTACGGCGCCGAGCACCTGCTGACGCGCCGCGCGGTGTCGCGCGACGTCGGCGAGAAGCTCGTGTCGCGCATCAAGTGGTGGGAGGAGTACACGACGCGCGAAAAGGGCGAGATGAACAACAATCCGTCGCCCGGCAACAAGGCCGGTGGCCTGACGACGATCCTCGAGAAATCGCTCGGCGCCGTCGCGAAGGGCGGAACGACCAATCTTGTCGCCGTCTACGAGTACGCGGAAGCCGTGACCGCGAAGGGCTTCGTCTACATGGACACGCCAGGCTACGACCCGGTCTCAGCGACGGGCCAGGTCGCCGGCGGCGCCAACATGATCGTGTTCACCACCGGGCGCGGGTCGGCGTATGGCTGCGCACCCGCGCCGTCGCTCAAGCTGTCGACCAACACGCCGCTGTGGGTCAAGCAGGAAGAGGACATCGACCTTAACTGCGGGGAGATCGTCGACGGCAGCGCGACGGTTGCGAACACCGGCGAACGATTGTTCCGGATGATTCTCGACACCGCGTCCGGTGCCAAGTCCAAGAGCGAGAAGCACGGCTACGGCCAGAGCGAGTTCGTGCCCTGGTACGTCGGCGCGGTCATGTGATTGACACTCGATAGGCGAGTCCGTAGGCTCACCCGCAACGCTGCGGGAAAAATCACAAGAACCCGCCGGCGGCGGGTACGCAAACAAGGAGGAAGGCATGAACAAGCTGTTCAGAATCGGCGTCGCGCTCGCGGCGCTCGGCATGATGGGCGCGGCGCTGCCCGCGGCGGCGCAGGAAAAGGTCGTTGTCTGGTGGGTGAAGGGCTTCTACCCGTCCGAGGACGCCGCGCTCTTCGAGGCGATCAAGAAGTTCGAGGCGAAGACCGGCGTCAAGGTCGAGCTGTCGCAGTACGCGGTGCAGGACGGCATTCCGAAGACCGTCGCCGCGCTCGACGCCGGCACGCCGCCGGACGTCGCCTACATCGACGTCTACGACTTTCAGGTGCTCGGCAAATGGGCGTACGAAGGCAAGCTCGAGGACATTTCCGACGTCATCGCCGCCGATCAAGGCCGTGTTCCTTCCGAACACCGTCGAAACCACGTACCTGTACAACGACAAGGCCAAGAAGCGCGCCTATTACGCGTTTCCGCTCAAGCAGCAGACGATGCACATCGAGTACTGGAAGGACATGCTGGCGGAGGCGGGCGACACCAACATCCCGGACACGTGGAAGGAATACTGGGCGTTCTGGTGCGACAAGGCCCAGCCCGACTATCGCAAGAAGACCGGCAAGCGCGTCTTCGGCACGGGCTTTCCGATGGGCGTCGACTCGAGCGACTCGTACTACTCGTTCCTGACGTTCATGGACGCGTACAACGTAAAGCTGGTCGACGACAACGGCAAGCTGACGCTCAACGATCCGAAGATACCGGACGGGGCTGATCAACGCGCTGCGCGACTACACGATGCCTTACACCAAGGGCTGCACGCCGCCGTCGGCGACGTCGTGGAAAGATCCCGATAACAACGTCGCGTTTCACAACAAGACGACCATGATGACGCACAACGCGACGATCTCGATCGCGGCGAAATGGTTCGACGACATGAACAACGACAAGCTCAAGCAGGAGGAGCGCGAGCATCGCCAAGAAGAACTACAACGAGAACATCGCAACCTCGGGCTTCCCGAAGAAGCCCGACGGCTCGCCGATGACTTACCGTGCGGCGGTCAAGACGGGCGCGATGTTCGCCGACTCGAAGAACAAGAAGCGCGGCAAGGAGTTCATCGCTTTTCTGCTTCAGGACGAGAACCTGATCCCCTACGTCGAGGGATCGCTGGGTCGCTGGTATCCAGTGACGAAGTCGGGTGCGGCACGCCTGTCGTTCTGGCTCGCCGACCCGCACCGCACGTCGGTGCAGCAGCAGTTCTCGGCGGGCACGACCACCTTCGAGTTCACCAAGAACTACAAGTTCACGGTGCTCAACAACGAGAACGTGTGGGCGAAGGCGATGAACCGCATCGTCAGCGAGAAGTGGCCGGTCGAGAAGGCCGCCGACGAGCTGATCGCGCGCATCAAGGAAGTCGCGGGCTGATCGCCCGCCGCGAGAATCAGTCGCGATCGACGGGGCCGGCTGCGCCGGTCCCAGACGCGTTCCACGGGAGCGGACTACCGATGTCCACGCTCGCACTGCCGCAGGCCAAGCCGCTCGCCCCCGCGCCCAAGTCGCGGATGTCGCCCTGGCGCATGTGGGGCCTGCTGATGCTCGTGCCCTACGTGCTCGTCTTCGTGGTGTTCGTGCTCTATCCGGTGCTCTACGGGCTGTGGCTCGCGCGCAGCCCGTCGAACTACGTCGAGTTGTTCAACGATCCGATCTTCGGCAACTCCGTCCTCAACACGCTGATCTTCCTGATCGTCGCCATCAACATCAAGATGATGGTGGCGCTGCTGCTGTCCGGCTTCTTCGTCACCGCGCGGCCGTGGATCAAATGGCTGTCCGTGCTGTTCATCCTGCCCTGGGCGGTGCCGTCGATCCCGACCATCCTGTCGATCCGCTTCATGCTGAATCCCGAATGGGGCGTGGTCAATCAGGTCATTTTCAGGCTGCTGGGCGAGGACGGACCCAACTGGCTCAACGACCGCTGGCTTGCCTTGTCGATGGCGATGCTCGTGCACATCTGGAAGAGCCTGCCGTTCTGGACGATGATCATGATCGCCGGGCGCCTCGCCATCCCCAAGGACCTCTACGAGGCCGCGGGTGTGGACGGCGCGTCGAAGTTCCAGCAGTTCAAGTTCATCACGTGGCCGTCGATGAAGACGCTGTACCTGACGTCGACGATCCTGTCGATGATCTGGACGCTCGGCGACTTCAACAGCGTCTACCTGCTGACCGGCGGCGGACCGGCGGACCTGACGCACATCCTCGCCACGATCGGCATCCGCTACCTGCGGCTCGACCAGATCAACCTGTCGATGGCGACGATCGTCTGCGCGATGCCGCTGGTGCTGCCGCTCGTCTATTTCATGATGAAGCGGCTGTCGCGTTGAACGATGAAAAAGATCGCCACCGAAGCCAAGCTGCTGTTGATCGGCATTCCGGTCGCGCTGTGGACGCTGCTGCCGATCTACAACCTGTTCCTCTTCTCGATCTCGAACAAGGAGGAGGCGTTCGCCGGCAAGCTGTGGCCCGATCATCCGACGCTGCGCAACTTCGAGGTCGTGTTCCGCGAGCAGCACCACTTCCTCGGCCACTTCTGGCGCCAGCTCGGCAACTCGCTGCTGATCGCGATCACCGTCGGCGTGCTCACGCTGCTCATCGCCACGACCGCAGCTTTCTCGATCAGCCGGTTGAAGACGCGCGGCGGCCGCACGGTGCTGAATCTCGCCCTGTTCACCTATTTCATCCCCGCGGCGTTCCTTGCGGTGCCGATGTACAAGGCGATGGGCGTCTACGGCCTGCTCGACAGCCAGTGGGCGCTGATCCTCGCGATGATCACCATCGCGTCGCCGTACGCGATCTGGGTGCTGAAGCAGGCGTCCGACAAGCTGCCGTTCGAGCTCGACGAGGCCGCCCGCATCGACGGCGCGTCGCCGCTGCAGCTCTTCGTGCTGGTCTATCTGCCGCTGATGACGCCGTCGCTCGTCGCGGTCGGCATCTACGCGCTGCTGCTCGCGTGGAACGAATACCTGTACGCGTTCCTGCTGCTGTCGAAGCCCGAGACCGTCACGCTCGCCGTGGCGCTCGGCCAGTTCATGTCCGCCGACGATTCGCCGTGGGAGCTCCTGATGACCACCGGGTTGATCTATGCCCTGCCGCCGGCGGCGATCTACTACGTGTTCAAGCGCTACATGCAGTCCGGCCTCACCGCCGGCGCCGTGAAATCATGACGCAGGTCCGCAGACGCGCTCGCTGAGCGCCCACCGCCGGCCGCGCCGCGACGACGCCCCTGATCCCTGACCTCTGACCTCTGGTACCTGAAAATGGCCTCCGTTTCGTTCCAGAACATCGAAAAGTCCTTCGGCGCGACGAAGGTCATCCACGGCATCAGCTTCGACATCGCCGACGGCGAGTTCATGGTGCTGGTCGGTCCGTCGGGATGCGGCAAGTCGACGCTGCTGCGGATGCTCGCGGGCCTCGAGGAGATCAACGGCGGCACGATCTCGATCGACGGCAAGACCGTCAACGACCTCGATTCGAAGGATCGCGACATCGCGATGGTGTTCCAGAGCTACGCGCTCTATCCGCACATGACGGTGCGCGACAACATGGGCTTTTCGCTCAAGCTGCGCAAGGCCGATCAGTCGGTGATCACCGAGCGTGTGGCGAAGGCCGCCGGCATCCTCAATCTCGATCCGTACCTCGACCGGTATCCGCGCGAGCTGTCGGGCGGGCAGCGCCAGCGCGTCGCGATGGGCCGCGCGATCGTCCGCGACCCCAAGGTCTTCCTGTTCGACGAGCCGCTGTCGAACCTCGACGCCAAGCTGCGCGTGCAGATGCGCGGGGAGATCAAGGCGCTGCACCAGCGGCTGAAGACCACCACGGTGTACGTGACGCACGACCAGATCGAGGCGATGACGATGGCCGACCGCATCGTCGTCATGCACGACGGCGTCGTCGAGCAGATCGGCGCGCCGCTCGAGCTCTACGACCGGCCGGACAACCTGTTCGTCGCCCAGTTCATCGGCTCGCCGGCGATGAACATCGTCAGCGGCACGCTGCGCCGGAGCAATGGCAGCGCGTTCGTCGAGTCCGCGGGCGGGCTGCGCTGGCCGATCGGCTCGCGCAATGCGGCGGAGGGCCAGCCGGTCACGCTCGGCGTGAGGCCCGAGCACCTCGTGCTGGATGCCGGCGGCAGCGGCGTGCACGGCGAGATCATCGTCGTCGAGCCGATGGGCGCGGAAACGGAGCTCCTCATCCAGGCCGGCGAGTCGCAGATCGTGCTGATGACCAGCGGCCGGCCGAACGTCAAACCGGGCGAGCGCGTGGGGCTCACACTCGATCCTGCGACGGCGCACCTATTCGACCAGAAGAGCGGACAGCGGCTCGCCGCATAAACAAAGACCATGGCCAAAAAGACTACGCGCAAGCTCCGCTCGCAAACCTGGTTCAACAGCCACGACCGCGACGCACTCGTCCACCGGTCGTGGATGAAGAACCAGGGCATTCCGCACGATCAGTTCGACGGGCGGCCCGTGATCGGCATCTGCAACACGTGGTCGCAGGCCACGCCGTGCAACGCGCATTTCCGCGAGCTCGCGCAGCACGTGCGCGACGGGATCCTGGATGCGGGCGGGTTCCCGATCGAGTTCCCGGTGATGAGCCTCGGCGAGACGCTGATGCGCCCGACCACGATGCTGTTCCGCAACCAGGCGGCGATGGACGTCGAGGAGTCGATCCGCGCCAATCCCGTTCGACGGCGTCGTGCTGCTGATGGGCTGCGACAAGACCACGCCCGCGCTGCTGATGGGTGCCGCATCGGTCGACCTGCCGACGATCGGCGTGTCGGGCGGGCCGATGCTGAACGGCAAGTACCGCGGCGAGGACATCGGCTCGGGCACGCACGTATGGAAGTTCACCGAGATGCTGAAGACCGGTGAAATGAAGGAAGAGGACATGGTCGAGGTCGAGTCGTGCATGTCGCGCTCGGCCGGGCACTGCATGACGATGGGGACGGCGTCGACGATGGCGTCGATGGTCGAGGCGCTCGGCA
This sequence comes from uncultured beta proteobacterium, assembly GCA_963851465.1. Taxonomy (GTDB): domain Bacteria; phylum Pseudomonadota; class Gammaproteobacteria; order Burkholderiales; family Casimicrobiaceae; genus VBCG01. The sequence continues at coordinate 438,560 of CAWKPJ010000009.1, read as the reverse complement.
TCGGGCTGCCGACCAACGCGGCGATTCCCGCGGTCGATTCGCGGCGTCGCGTGCTCGCGCGCATGGCCGGTCGCCGGATCGTCGACATGGTCCACGAGGATCTCAAAATGTCGAAGATCCTCACCAAGAAGGCGTTCGAGAACGCGATCATGACCAACGGCGCGATCGGCGGCTCGACCAACGCCGTCGTGCATCTGCTCGCCGTCGCCGGCCGCATGGGCGTGGACCTGACGCTCGATGACTGGGATCGCCTCGGCCGCACCATGCCGTGTCTCGTCAACCTGATGCCGTCGGGCCAGTACCTGATGGAGGATTTCTACTACGCGGGCGGGTTGCCGGTCGTGTTGCGCGAGATCGGCGAGTTCATCCACAAGGACGCGCTGACCGTCAACGGCAAGCCGATCTGGGACAACGTCAAGGACGCGGTCAACTACAACGAGAAGGTGATCACGCCGATCCGCCGCCCGTTCAAGCCGCAGGGCGGCATCGTCGTCGTGAAGGGCAATCTCGCGCCGGACGGCGCGGTGCTGAAGCCATCGGCGGCCACGCCGAAGCTGCTGAAGCACAAGGGGCGCGCGGTGGTGTTCGAGGACATCGACGACCTGCACGCGCGGATCGACGACCCGAATCTCGACGTCAAGCCCGAGGACATCCTCGTGCTCAAGAATTGCGGGCCGAAGGGCTACCCGGGCTTCCCGGAAGTCGGCAACTTCGCGCTGCCCACGAAGATCCTGAAGCGCGGCATCAAGGACATGATTCGCATTTCCGATGCGCGCATGTCCGGCACCGCGTACGGCACCGTCGTGCTGCACACGTCGCCTGAGGCGGCCGCCGGCGGTCCGCTGGCGCTGGTGAAGAACGGCGACATCATCGAGCTCGACGTTGGCAAGCGCTTACTCCGGCTGCATGTATCGTCCTCGGAGCTCGCCGACCGGAAGAAGGCATGGAAGCCCGGGAAGCCCCACGCCGAGCGCGGCTGGGTCAAGCTCTACTGCGAAACGGTGCTCCAGGCGGATAAGGGCGTCGACCTCGACTTCCTCGTCGGCAAATCGGGTTCCAAGGTCGGCAAGGTCAGCCACTAGGCCAGTGGATCAGTCTTCAGCCGGGCGCTGCGCCGCCGCAATGCCAAGAGCGACGTCCGCCGGCGGTTGCCGACAGGCGGTCGTTGTCCGACGCCGGATCGCCGTGCTACCTTGCAATGACATTGTCATGACGCTGGCGGTGGCGCCCTGGGATCGGGTCGCGGCTGGCCCAACGCGGGAGGCGCAATGACGACTTCATCGCGACATTCCCTCGCGGCGGTGCTCGCTGTCACCGCTGCGATGGGCTTTTCCCTGGCGCACAGCGCCGAGGTCGCGCTCGCGCCGCGCTCGGTCGTCAACCAGTCGGGTTCGACCGTGGAGAGCGGCGGCGCACGCTGGCTCGGAACCGGCGCCAATGCCGAGGCCTCGCGCCTCGGCATGATCTTCGCCGTGCCCGATTTGCCGCGCACGGCGTTCCGCTCGGCGACGCTGCTCCTCACCGCCGCCTGGACGCAATGGATCCCCGTCGACGTGCAGATCGCTGCGGAACTGTCGCCCGATCCTGCCGACTTCGGGCCGCGCGCGCTGCCGTCCAACCGTTCGCTCACCGCGCTGGCCGCCCGCTACGCCGAGAACACGCGCTGGGGCGTGAACGCCGTCTATGAAATCGACGTGACCGAGCCGGTGCGCGCGGTGCTCGCCCGCTTCGCACATCCGTCGGCGATCGCGCTGATCGCAGCGGGGCAGGGGACACCCTGGGGCCGCAAGTTCTTCGCGACCGGCGGCGCGCCGCCGAGCCTCAAGCTGACGTTCGAGGATCCTCCGGCGCCGCCGCCGTCGCCGGCCGTGTCGACCGAGCGCGGCGCGCCATCCGGCGCCACGCCGGTACCGTCGTCCGCGACCGCAATGTAGTCAGCGCTTCGCGTAGTAACCGTCGAACGCGACGGTCCACGTCGTCCCGCCGTCCTTCGACGACTCCCAGAGCTGCCGCACGCGCCCGTCGGGCAGGCGCTCCCACGTGATGCGCTGCATCACCTTGCTGCCCTCGTCCTGCGACTCGCCGGCGAGCACCATGCGGCCATCCGCGAATCGGCCGTCGAGCAGCAGCACGCCGCCGCTGTTGTCGACCCATGTCTGGTGCCAGGTCTTGCGATCGGCATCGTAAGCGTTGAGGCTCGTCCCGGTGAAGCCGCCGCTGCCGGACCAGCTCTCGTGCAACACGCAGCCGTCGTGCAGCGCCACGATCCGGTTCCGGCCGGCGCTCTTGCCCTTGGCGTCCGTCACGTCCCATTCGCCCAGCCAGAAGTCGAACTGCCGATGCGGCGCGGCGGTGCAGCCCGGCGGCTTCGCGGCAGGCACCGGCGTGTCGGCGGCTGCATGCGGAAGCAGCGACGCGAATGCCGCGATGGCAAGGCCGAAGCGGACGGGTCGCGTGGGGCGCGTGCTTCCAAAGGTCATCACGGTCTCTCGCCAGTAGTCGGGTCGACGCGCAGACTGACGCGTCAATGGCCTTATCGCAAGGGCCAATTTCGCGTAGGCTGTTGAGCCAATATCAGCAGCATCCGATGCCACGATCCGCCGCCAGCGTCGCGATTCCCCTCGTTGCCGGCCCGGTCGCCGCCGAAGGCGGTCTGCGCGATCAGATCTACAAGGCCTGCCTTGCCGCGATCGTCGAGGGTCGTCTCGGCCGCGGCGCGAGGCTGCCGTCCGCGCGCCAGCTCGCCGCGGACTGGCGCGTCGCGCGCAACACGGTCGACGACGCGCTCGCGCAGCTGCAGGCCGAAGGGTTCCTCGCGCGCCGCGTTGGGGTGGGCACGTTCGTCGCCGATCCGCTGCCAGGCCCGCCGGGCGGCCGCGCCGGGCGGCGGCGCAAGCCTGCGGCGCTGGGGCGTCGCGCGCTCGCGCGTGTTTCGGCGTGGAGCCGGGGCATCGCGCTCACTCACGCGCAGGGGCTTGCGCCGCGACCCACCGCGTTTCTCGCCGGATTGCCTGCGCTCGATCGGTTTCCGCTCGATGTCTGGCGCCGTCTCGCCGCGCGGCGCTGGCGCATCGACGGCGCTGCGCTATTGGGTTACTTCCCATCGTTCGGCCATTTGCCGTTGCGCGAGGCGCTGCTGCGCCATCTCGCGGTGGCGCGCGGCATCGACGCCGCCGTTGACCAGGTGATGATCGTCAACAGCACGATGCAGGCGATGGAGCTTTGCGCGCGCGTGCTGGTGGAACGCGGCGACGTCGTCTGGCTCGAGGACCCCGGCTATCCCAACCTGCATTCGACGTTCGCCATGGCGGGCGCGCGCGTGGCGTGCGTCCCGGTCGACGGCGACGGTATCGACATCGACCGCGGCACGCGAGTCGCGCCGGCGCCCGCGCTCATCTGCGTCACGCCGTCGTGCCAGTATCCGACCGGCGCGCGGATGTCGCTCGCGCGGCGCCTGGCGCTTCTGCGCTGCGCGGAGCGCACCGGGGCGTGGATCGTCGAGGACGATTACCAGAGCGAGTTCACGTACGACGGACGGCCGGTGACGTCGCTCGCGAGCCTGGATCGCGCGGAGCGTGTGATCCACGTCGGGACGTTCACGAATTCGGTGTTCCCGTCGCTGCGCCTCGCTTACGCGGTGCTGCCGCGCGCGCTCGTGCCGGTGTTCGACGCCGTGCGCCGCCAGCTCGACGACCACACGCACGGGTTCATGCAGGCGGTGCTCGCGGATTTCATCGACGGCGGACATTTCACCGCCCATCTGCGTGCGATGAGGGCTCTTTACCAGCAGCGGCGCGACGTCCTCATCGATGCATGCGTGCGCCAGCTGCCGCGCGGCGTGGCGTTGGCGCCGGTCGTCTGCGGCATGAATGCGGCGGTGGCGCTACCTCGTGCGCTGCGCGACACCGATGCCGTCGCCCGCGCCGCTGCGACGGGCATTCGCGCGCTTCCGCTGTCGCGCCACGGTCACGGAGCCACCGCGCACAACGGCCTTCTCCTCGGCTTTACCGCGATCGGCGAGCGCAGGATCGCTGCCGCGGTCGCGGCGCTCGCCGCGACCCTCCGCGCAGTGAGGCACGGCTAAGGCGCCGCCGCGGTTGTCGCGTCGCTCACGCGAACGGGCGCCGTCGCGGAGACGGCGGACGCATCGCCGCGCGCATAGTCGAAGTAGTAGAGCGCGTAGATCGTGCGCGTGCGCTCGACGAACCGGCGCAGCGCGTCCGGCCCCTCGGCGGCCTTCGCACACGCGCGCTGGTCGATCGTGCTGTGCGGAGTGTCGCAACGGTGGGCCGCCAGTGCAGGCGCCGGGAGGATCGCAGCGGCGACGACGAGCGCGACCGCGGCGGCGGAGCAGGAATGACGCTTCATGGTGGATCTCCTTTTCGAGGCGCCGTGCCCGGCGGGGCCGGTGGGCGCGAGCGCTGCGCAGGGAATGACGCCCGCAGCACGGCGTCGGGATCGGTGACGGTTCAGCGCTGGGCGACGACGACCGGCGCGTTCTTGACGTAGAGCGGCGCTGAGGCCCCGTAGCCCTGTGCGAGCGCGTCGATGAAATGGGCCGTAGCGAACGTGGCAGCCGCGGCAACGACCGCGAAGGCCTTGCGAAGCAGCGGCGAGGACGGGTCGAATCCGTGGTCGGGCTTGCGGTTCATCGTGTTCTCCTTCGAGTGGGTGGAACGTGGACGAACGATGCGCGCCACCGGGATCTTCAGTCCTTGAGCGATGTGAAACCGGTCCTTAAACGTTCTTAAACCGCGCGTCGGGGCATGGAGCGGGATGGCGCGCGGCGGTATGCTTGGCGCGTCCATGCTGTGGGAAGAACCGATGCCAGGCCTCTATGCGTTCGATCGCTGCGAAATCCGACCGGGCGAGCGGCAGCTGCTCATCGACGGCGCGCCGGCCGCGCTCGGTGCCCGGGCATTCGACCTGCTCCTGGCGCTGATCGAGCGGCGCGAGCGCGTCGTCGACAAGGCCGAGTTGTTCGATGCCGTCTGGCCGGGGCTCGTCGTCGAGGAAAACAACCTGCAGGTGCAGGTGAGCAGCCTGCGCAAGCTGCTCGGGCCGGCCGCGATCGCGACCGTGCCCGGACGCGGCTATCAGTTCGTCGCGCCGCTCGAATCGCAGGCGCCGGGCGTGGCGGCCAGCGCACCGCGAACGCGAGCCCATCCCAACAACCTGCTGCCTCCGCGGACCCGCTTCATCGGGCGCGAGAAAGCGCTCGCCGATTGCGCGAACCTCCTGCGCGAGACGCGCCTCCTCACGCTCTCCGGCATCGGCGGCTGCGGCAAGACGCGGCTGGCGCAGGAGCTGGCGCAGCGACAGCTCGACGCCTATCCGGACGGCGTCTGGTTCGTCGATCTTGGCCCGCTGCAGGAAGCGCGGCGCGTTTCGACGACGGTTGCGGCGACGCTGGGGTTTCGTGACGAGTCCGACGCGTCGCTCGGCGAGCTTGCCGGTCACTTAAAGGCGCAGCGCACGCTGATCGTGCTGGACAATTGCGAGCACGTGATCGACGCCGCGGTCGAGTCGATCGAGACGCTGCTCGCGAACTGCGCCGCGCTGAAGGTCGTCGCGACGAGCCGGGAGGCGCTCGGCGTTGCGGGCGAACAGGTGTTCGCCGTGCGCTCGCTGTCGCTGCCTGCGACGACGGAGCTCGACGACATTCGACGATCCGAGGCCGTGCGGCTCTTCGTCGACCATGCGCGCCTCGTGCTGCCCGACTTCGACGTCGACGAGCGCAACGCCGTGGCGATCGTCGAGATCTGCCGCCGTCTCGACGGCATCGCGCTCGCCATCGAGCTGGCCGCGGCGCGGATTCGCGTGCTCTCGGTCGACGACATTCACGCGCGGCTCGACGACCGCTTCCGGCTGCTGACGGGCGGCAACCGCGCGCTGCCCCGGCACCAGACGCTGCAGGCGACGATGGAGTGGAGCCACGACCATCTGAGCGGGGCGGAGCGAAGGATGTTTCGAAGGCTCGCCGTTTTCGCCGGCGGCTGCACGCTCGGCGCCGCCGCACAGGTGGCCGGCGGCAGTGCAGACGAATTCGAGACGCTGGAATGCCTCACCGCGCTCCACGACAAGTCGCTCCTGATGGTCGATCGCGACACCGCCGCGCGCCCGCGCTACCGGATGCTCGAGACGGTTCGGCAGTACGCGGAAAATCGTCTCAACGAGGCGGGCGAGGGGAGCGAGGTCCGCACGCGACATCTGCTGCATTTCGTCGCGCTGGCCGAGGGGGTCGGGGAGACATTGAAGGGACCGCATCCCGAAGTGGCGTACGCGATCCTGCGTCCCGACGCGGAGAACCTGCTCGCCGCGCTCGCATGGGCGCCGCACGCGCCGCAAGGCGGCGAGCTCGCGCTCCGGCTGATCGGCTCGGCGTGGATGTACTGGAGGTCCACGTCCGAGGCCGAGCGTGGCTACCATCTCGCACAGGCGGCGCTCGACCTCGCCGGTGACGGTCCCGACGCGACTCCCCGCTTCAATACGCTTCAAGCGTTGGCCAAGTTTGCGCTGGTCACCGGCCGTTACGACGTCATTCACGTGTGCGCCGAGCGCTGTCTCGCGATGGCGCGACGGATGAACGATCCCTACCTGATCGCCTGCGCCATAGAAATGGGTGGTATCGGGCACCTCGTCACGGGAAATACGGCACAGGCGATGGCGAACTTTTCGCAGTGCTGCGATATCGCGCGATCGACGAACGACGAAGCGCGCCTGGCCCGCGCGCTGCACAACCTCGCGGAAATCCATCGTGGAGCCGGCAGCTTCGTCGAGGCGGAGACGCTCTACCGCGAAGCGCTCGCCATTTGTCGCGCGCGCGATGAAAGCAAAGGCTGCATCGGGACGCTGCTTTCCCTCGGGATGCTGTTCGTCGCCACGGGACGGGCGGCCGAGGCACGCGCAGCATTTGCGGAGAGCGCAGTGATGGAGAGGAAAACGGGCGACACGTCGCATGCGGCGCTGACGCTGGACAGCGCCGCGACGCTCGCGTCCTTCGAGGGTGACCATGCGGAAGCTGCGCGGCTCCACGGCGCGGCCCTCGCCCGGATGCGCGACGCACGCTCGAAGCACGAGCCCGTCGACGTAGCGTTCATCGCGCCGCGGATTGCCTCCTCGCGCGCCGCGATTGGAGAGGCCGCATTCGATCGGGCCGAGGCCGAAGGCATGTCGTCGAGCTACGATGCGTCGCTCGCCGAAATGATGACGTGGCTGGAGCGGGACGCTGCGAAAGCGACAACCCCGGCTGCGCGGTCCAGGCGCGCGGCACGTGCGCACTGACGCGCGGCGGCCGGTCGCGGTATCGGATCAGTCGCCGAACCACCGCCCCTGCACGTAGGCGCCCGCGAGCATCGCGAGCACCGACACGATCAGCGGCCAGTTGCCCGCGCCCAGTCCCGCGAGCGCGGGGCCGGGGCACACGCCGCACAGGCCCCAGCCGATGCCGAAGATCGCCGCGCCGCCGAGCGTGCGCGCATTGAGCGCCGATGGATGGACGCCGAACGCGTCCGCGGCGAGCGGCTTGCCCAGCAGGCGCGGGCCGAGCTGGTAGGCGACGAGCGTCACGCCCGCCGCGCCACCCAGCACGAGCAGCAGCCCGAAGTCCTGGAAGCGCAGGAACGACAGCACCACTTCGGGCCGGATCATCGTCGACAGCGCCAGCCCGTAACCGAAAAGCCCGCCGGCGACGAGCACCCAGATCAGCGTCCGGCCCTTCATGTCATGCGCCCCCGAGGGCGCGCACGAGCTGCGCGGTGGCGATCGCCGTCGCGAGGAAGATCAGCACCGCGAGCAGCGACGGAAGCTGCAGCGATGCCAATCCGCAGATGCCGTGCCCCGACGTGCAGCCGCTGGATAGACGCGCGCCGAACCCAGCGATGAAGCCGCCCGCCGCCAGCTGCCACCACGTCACCTGCGTGACGATCGCCGGCGCGCCCGACGTGACGAGCCAGACCAGCGCACCGGCGACCAGGCCGACCGCATAGACAACGCGCCAGTTGCGCGAGCCGGCAAAGCGCGCCTGCTGGAAATACGGCTGGCGCGATACGAACGACCACACCGCGGTGTAGAACGTGCTGATGCCGCCGATCAGGCCCGTCGCAAGGAACAGCAGCGCCACACCGGCGCCGATGACGAGTCCGCCTTCGAGATAGTGCGCCCAGCCGTGGGGGAACAGCGCGCCCATCGCGTCGATCAGCGGGTCGCGCTCATCTCGTCACCCTTCACCGCGCACGTGCCCTCATTTCCCCGTCCGCGTGTTGCACGTCAGCTTCCGGCCGTACCAGACGAGCGCGGCCTCGCCCTGGTGCTCCCAATAGTCGACATTGGCGTTTTCGTAGCGCGACCCGCTGCCCGAGCGCGCCGTGTACGCCGTCACCGTGCGTCCGTCGTGGAAGAAGCGCGCGCTCGGCGGGTCGGTCTCGAAGAACTGCGCCGTCATGAAATCGTTCGGACCCTTGCCGCAGCTGAAGCGAAACGGGCCGCGCGACTTGACGAGCTTGAACGTCGCCTGCAGATCGGTGATGCGCAGTGTGTACAGGTCCTTCATGCACGCCACCTTGTCCTTCGCGCCGGTGCAGCGCGAACGATCGGCGAGCCAGCTCTGCTGCTCGGCGAAGAGGCGGTTGCGCTGGTCCGGCGCCGCGGCCTTGGCCGCTGCCGCATAGACGTCGACGAGCTTCTTGTCGAGCGCGGCGAGCGAGGCATCGCCGCATATCACCGTGTCCACGCTGCCGCTGGCGCTCGCGCAGTCGACGGATCCTGCTGCGGCGGCAGACGCAACGGCGCCGTGCAGCGACAGCGCGGCGCAACCGGCGAGAAGGAGGGCGGTGCGGACGAATCTCATGACGGCTCCAGAGCGTTGGGAATGCGGGCGTCGTGTCACACGGGCAGGCACGCCGGCCCGAGCGGCTCGAACGACTTGTACGTGAGGATGAATTCCTGGTGGCCGAGCGCTTCCGACTTGGTCGCTGCGCCGTTGCCGACGCGCGCGACGAGGTCGAAGATCTCGCGCCCCACGTCGGCCAGCGTTGCCCGGCCTTCGAGGATGCGGCCCGCGTCGACGTCCATGTCCTCCTCCATGCGCTTGTACGTCTCCGGATTCGCGCACACCTTGATCACCGGCGCGATCGCCGAGCCCACGACCGACCCGCGCCCGGTCGAGAACAGGATCACCTGCGCGCCGCTCGCGATAAGCTCGGCAATCTCCGCATTGTCGTTGATGTTGGGAAAGCCGAAGCGCACCTCGCCGTCGGGAACGACGTCGAGCAGATACAGGCCGCCTTTCGGCGGTGCGATGCCGGGCTTCACGATGCCGTCGATCCGCGACTGCCCGGACTTCGCATAGGCGCCGAGCGATTTCTCTTCGATCGTCGTCAAGCCGCCGTCGGCGTTGCCCGGCGCGAAGCTCGCGTAGCCGAGCGTGGCGTAGTAGCGCGCGGCCTTCGCCACCGTCGCCTTCAACGCCTCACCGAGCGCCGGCGTTGACGCGCGCTCGGCCATCAGGTGCTCCATGCCGATGAGCTCGCCGGTCTCCTCGAACATCGTCTTCGCACCGGCTTCGACGAGGAGGTCGAACGCGACGCCCATCGCGGGGTTCGCGGTGAGGCCCGACGTGGCGTCGGAGCCGCCGCAGATCGTGCCGACGGTCAGCTCGTCGAGACGCATCGGAACCGTGGGCTGCGTCGCGAGGCGCGGCAACGTCTCCTCGAGCCACGCGCGGCCGTCGGCGATCGACTTGCGCGTGCCGCCGGTCGACTGGATGCCCAGGGTATGCACGGGCCGGCCCGAGGACTCGATGGCGCGTGCGAGCCGGCGCTTGTCGAAGCCTTCGCACCCGAGCGAGACAAGCAGCGCGCCGCCGACGTTGGGATGCGTGCAGAGGCGCTCCATCATTTCGAGCGCGTACTTGTTCGGATAGCAGCCGGGAAAGCCGATCAGGTGGACGTCGCGGTCGCGAAAGTGCGCTGCGATCTCGCGCGCGACGTGGTGTGCGCACTCGACGAGGTAGGCGACGACCAGCACGTTGCGGATGCCCTTGCGCCCGTCGGCGCGCAGGTACCCTTGCAGCGTGGCCGAGGTGTCCATGATGTCAGGCAGGCAGCGTGTACGTCGGCAGGTAGCTGCTCTCGACGTTGTGCGTGTGAACGTACGCGCCCGGCGCGATCGCCTGCGTCGCGCGGCCGATCGGACAGTTGTACTTGACGATCGTTTCGCCGGCGGCGATCGCGCGAGCGGCGAGCTTGTGCCCGACGGCAGTGTCGCGCTCCACGACGAGCGTCGCGCCGCCCATCGCGACCGTCTCGCCGGCGCGCAACGGCCGCAGCGCGACGGCGACGTTGTCCTGCGGCGCCAGCATCATCGCGGCCGCCGGACCGGCACCCTCGGCGCTAGAACTTGCCATACTTGTTGTACGCCTCGACCGGATCCATGCCACGGATGAGCGCGCGGCGCATGTCGCTTTCGGTCGCGACGACCGCTTCGGTCTTCGCGACGACCTCCGCCGCGAGCGCGCGCGGGATGATCACGACGCCGTCGCGATCGCCGAGGAGGTAATCGCCGGTCGAAATCGTGACGCTGCCGATCGTCACCGGCTCGCCGTAGCGGTCGGGAATCCAGCGCTCGACGATGTCCGATGGCGTCAGGAACGAGCAGAAGACCGGAAAGCCCTGCTCGAGCACGAGATCGGTGTCGCGCGAGCCGCCGTCGACGACGTAGCCCAGCACGCCGCGCGCCTGGAGCGTCTGCGCCGACAGCTCGCCCATCAGCGCGACTTCGTGATTGTTCGGCTGGCAGACGACGACGTGACCCGCCGGCGCGCGGGCGAGGAGCGTGCACCAGCCGAGCAGGCATTCGTGGCGAGATTTCGTGCGGTCGATGTGTCCGGCCACCGTCCATACCGGGCCGGCGAGCCGCGTGCCGGGCGCGATTGCCTTGATGGCGGGCGGCAGCACGATGTCGTCGTGACCCATCATCCGCAACACGTCATGGACGGCGCCGGTGTAACAGGCGGCGAGACGCTCGGTCAGCGCCGGATCGTCCCGGTCAGTCATGGCGGTGGTCGCGCGGCATTCGGTCCCTTGGGCGGTGGAAGCAACGCCCGAAGTCTGACCGGTTCGCGAACCTGCGACAAGGCGCGCGGCAAACCTCCGGCGTAGCCCTCCCGGCGACGCGCGGGTGCGCGAAGGAGAACTACGGTGTGACCGGCCCGCGCCCCAGCCCGAAGGCGTCCTGGATCGCGAGACGGTAGCTGCGTCCCGAGGTGATCTCGGTACCGTTGGCGAGGACGATCAGGTATTCGCCGTGCAGGAGCGGTCGCAGCTCGCGCACCGCACTGATGTTGACGGCATGCGAACGATGGACGCGCAGGAACACCGAAGGGTCGAGCCGGCCGATCAGGCCCGTCAGCGTTTCCTTGTGCAGGTAGGGGCGGTCGGCCCACAGCCGCACGTAGTTGTCTTCGGCCTCGATGCGGACGATGTCGCGTCACCTGGACGATGACGATCCGGTTGACCGATTTGACCGCGATGCGCGTGAGCGGCCGCGGTGGCGCCGGCAGGCTGCCCGGCCCGCCGACGTCGACGGGATAGCGCGGGTCGCGCGCCTGCAGCAGTTCGTCGGGGGTGTGGCCGTCCCAAGGCGTTCGCATATCGGGTTACCTCAACAGAAGACCGCAGGAAGGCACACGCCCCCCACGCTGCGCACCGACGACTGCTGCATCGTTGTCGAAGCTAGCCGGAACGTTCGGCCGGCACAATGCCGCGGCGACGAAACGCTGCGGGCGGGTATGAAACGCCGCATGCGCCGTCACGATGCGGAATCCGCCGTCCGGCGGACCTGACGCGCCAGCGCGCGGACCTGCGCGACCGGCAACAGCGCAGCGATGCGGCGCTGCGCGGCCTCCCAATGCGGCATCGCCGCAGCAAAGCGTTCGCGGCCGAGCGGGGTAAGGCGCACTTCCTTGCGCCGCGCGTCCCGGCCGGGCCGGACGTCGACCAGCTGTGCCTTGCGCAATTTCTCCACCGTGCGCGACAACGTCGTCGGGTCGGTCAGCGTTACGCTGCCGAGCTCTCCCATCTCGACCGGCTCGGTCGCCACGATCGCCCACAGCAGCGAAAGCTGCCCGGCGCGCAGGTCGACTGTCCGCAGCGCGTCCTCGTAGATCGTTCCGGCAACGCGCGCGATCAGGCGCAGGTTGCCGTAGGCGCACTCAAGGCCCCGTGGCGCGTAAGCGCTGACGGTGCGGTCGACTGCGACGGAACGGCGGGTGCCGGACATTGGTGGAGGGTTGCGGCGCTTCGGCGTCGATGGTTGCATATGCAAGTAATTACGTGGGGACGATACGCGGTTCCCCCGCGGCCGACAAGTGCGCAGCGTCGACCGTTCGCAAGCGGCATCCGGCAGCGCACGGTTTACCCCCCGCGATGGTCCACTGACCAATCGGCGCGCGGTGCACGACGGACCACCGTATCGTTCACTCACCCCGAAGTGGCGCGGGCACACCTTCGGCGGGGACCCCCAGTCGCCTCGAAGCGCGCCATTTCGGTACCTCACCTCAAAGGGCGCACGCCCACAGCGTGCGCCCTTTGTCATTTTTGCTGTCCCCTGAACGAAGCGGCATGTCGACAAGGACTTCGCGACAAGCGCTTCGCGACGATTCATCCCCGCCCTGAGACGTTTCACCGTCGCCCCACCGCGGTCTGCCAACCAGTGATTGCGGGCCGTTGTTGCGGGTAATTAGGCTTGACCTTGCGGAAAGCGGATCGGCCACACGAACGCCGAGACCTTCGATTGTTCACCTTTGGGGAGCTTCCTGATGAAATCCAAGCAGATGTCGCAACCGCGGATGCTCGTCGCTGCCGCGATCGGCAGCCTCTTCGCCGCGCCCGCCGCAGACGTACAGGCAGCCGACATCAAAGTCGAGGTGACTGGCTCGAACATCAGGCGCGTGGAAGGCGAGGGATCGCTGCCGATACAGGTCATTACGCGCGAAGAGATCGATCGCACGGGCGCGACGAGTGCGATGGATATTCTGACCTACGTCTCGGCCAACAATACCGCCGGCGCGGTATCGGTCAACAGCGTCATCGGCGGCCAGGTCAACAGCGTCCAGACCGCATCGTTGCGGGGCCTGGGCGGGCAGAACACCCTCGTGCTGATGAACGGCAAGCGCCTCACGCAAAGCTCCGGAGAGATCAACGGCGTATACGGGGTGAACCTGGACGCGATTCCGTTCGCGGCGATCGAGCGGGTCGAGATTCTCAAGGACGGCGCCTCCGCGATCTACGGCAGCGACGCGGTCGGCGGCGTGATCAATTTCATCATGCGTCAGGAATACACGGGCGTAGATGCGCAGGTGTACTACGGCGCGCCTTCGGCCGGCGGCGGTGGCGAAACGATCAACGCACAGATCACCGCGGGGTTCGGCAATCTTGCCAAGGACAAGTACAACATCTTCGGCTCGTACTTCTACCAGAAGCAGAATTCATTCGACCAGAATAAGCGGAGCTGGTCGAACCACAGCATCGACCTCGACCAGGGTCTCTTCGCATTGTCGGGACAAACCTCTCCTGCATACATCAGCACGGAGGGCGTCAACGGGGTACCGCTCGGCAGTTTGTCTTATCCGAATTGCGCGCCTTCGGTCCCGGTTGCGGCGGGCCTTGTCTCGGACGAGGCCCGGTGCTGGTATGACCCCGCGGCCATCGACGGCGTCAACGCAATTCCCGAGCAGACAACCAACAGCCTCTACGTCTCCGGACGCTGGCAATTCAATCCGAACTGGCAGCTCTACGCGAACGGCTCCTGGGCGCGGGTCGAGACCGATTTCACCATCCAGCCCACGCCGCTTTCCGACCAGATCACCTACGGCCCCACAGGAAACTTTCTCTCTACGATTCTGATTCAGCCGACCAATCCCTTTTATCCGACCGCGGCAGCGGCGGCCGCAGGAATCGCGGGCACGCCGCTGAACGTTCGCTATCGCGCCGATGCGCTCGGATTGCGCTCCAACGTGGACGTGAACGAGCAGTGGCAGGGCGTCGGCGGCGTCAAGGGGAATGCCTGGAACTGGGACATGGACTTCAGCTTTGCGTACAGCAAGGCGACCACGACGGAGACGCCAAGGAACGGCTTCTTCCGCAACTCGCAGATCCTGCCCGTGCTCAACTCCGACGGTTTCAATCCCTTCGGACCGCAGACGCCGGCCTTCCAGTCGCAGGTCGATGCGCTGCAGTGGCGCGAAAAAGCCCTCGATGCAACCGCCAGCGGCTACGCATTCGAGGCCAAAGGGGCGACCGACATCTACCAGCTTCCCGCCGGCGCGCTCGCGCTGGCGATCGGCGCCCAATACGGACACCAGGAGCTCCAGCAGTCGTTCAACGCCGCGCTGCAAATCGGTGACGTGACCGGTTACGGCGGCAACAGCCTCGACATCGACGCGTCGCGCAACATCTGGGCGCTGTTCGCCGAGTTCGCCATTCCGATCACGAAAACGCTGGAGGCAACGGCGGCAGTCCGGTTCGACGACTACAGCGACTTCGGCAACACGACCAATCCCAAGTTCTCGATTCGCTGGAACCCGGTGTCCAGCCTCCTCTTCCGCGGCTCGTGGGGTACGAGCTTCGTCGCGCCGACGCTTACGCAGGCCTACGGCTCGAACACCACCGGGCTGAGCGAGTTGTTCGGGCCGAATGCCGACCCGTTACGGTGCCCGGTGACGGGCGAGCAGTTCGACTGCCAGAACCAATACAACGTGCTCTTCGGCGGCAACCGCAACCTGCAGCCGCAGAAGGCCACCCAATGGCAGGTCGGCGCGGTGATCGAGCCGATCTCGGCCTTCAATTTCGGGGTCGACTATTTCAACATCAACCTCACGAACCTGATCAGCAACGGCGTCACGCCGGGAACCATCCTCGACAATCAGGCGCTCTACGGGTATCTCATCACCCGCGGTCCGGTGCAGCCCGAATTTCCGAACATACCCGGCCCGATCGTCAACATCGACCAGCGCTTCATCAATCTGGGCGAGGTGCGGATACAGGGGCTGGACTTCACCATGCAGGTCAGGCCGCCGCCCACTGAGTTTGGCCGCTTCACCGGCAATCTCAACGGCACCTACTACATACAGTACGACACGGAGCAGCCCGACGGCAGTTTCCTCGGTGGCGTGTCCAATGTCTTCGGGGCGAGTACGACTGGTGTTTCACCGCGATACAAGCAATACGCAACGATCACATGGGAATACGGCCCCTGGACGGCAACGCTGGGCAACCAGTACATCAGCTCGTACATCGACGCCCAGGTTGACGGCAATGGCAACCTTCGACGCGTCGGCACCCAGAGCATCTGGGATCTGTACGGCGCCTACACGGGGTTGAAGAACTGGAAGTTCGCCATCGGCGCCAAGAACCTGTTCGATACGCCGCCGCCCTTCACCAACCAGCATTACGATTTCCAGGCCGGCTATGACGTCGCCAACTACGACGTTCGCGGCCGGTTCATCTTCGGCACGATCAACTTCAAGTTCAACTAGTCATCAGCCGAAAAGGTCGCCCTGCCGCTCGTCGCGGGCGCGGGGCGGCGCTGCGGCTTCCGCGACCGGCGCGTGAAAGCGCGACCGGTCCAGCGGCATGCGCTCGCGGTTGAGCCCCAGGCGCTTTGCAGCGAGCGCGAACCGGCGCTCGATCAGTGTCGCGAACTGCCCGCTGCCGCGCATCCGCGTAGCGAAGTCGGCGTCGTAGTCGCGCCCGCCGCGCATCTGCTGCACCACGCTCATCACGTGTGCGGCACGCTGTGGACGATGCGCATCGAGCCAGGCGCGAAACAGCGGCGCCACTTCGCGCGGCAGGCGCACGAGGATCCACCCGGCAGCCGTCGCGCCGTTGGCAGCGGCGGCTTCGAGGATCGCTTCGAGGTCGCGGTCGTTCAATTGCGGGATCAGCGGCGCGACCATGACACCAACCGGTACGCCCGCGTCCGACAGGGTCTTCACCGTCTGCAGCCGGCGATGCGGCGCCGCCGCGCGCGGCTCCAGCGTGCGCGCGAGCTCACGATCGAGCGAGGTGATCGACACGTACACGCGCGCCAGATTCCTTGCCGCCATCGGCGCGATCAGGTCGAGGTCGCGTTCGACCAGCGACGATTTGGTCACGATCGAGAACGGGTGTTCGCAGGCGCACAGCACCTCGAGGATCGAGCGCGTGACCTTCCATTCGCGCTCGATCGGCTGGTACGGGTCCGTGTTGGTGCCAAGCGCGATCGGGTCGCAGACATAGCCCGGTTTCGCCAGTTCTCTTTTCAGAAGCAGGGCGGCGTTGGGCTTTGCGAACAGCTTCGTCTCGAAATCGAGGCCCGGCGACAGGTCGAGGTAGGCGTGCGACGGCCGCGCATAGCAGTAGACGCAGCCGTGCTCGCAGCCCTGGTACGGGTTGATCGACTGCGTGAACGGAATGTCCGGCGATTGGTTGCGCGAGATGATCGTGCGCGCATTCTGAATCGCGACCGTCGTCTTGAGCGGCGGCAGTGCATCGTCGTCCGCCTGGATACCCCCGTCAGCCTCGGGGGTGGGTGCGGTCCAGCCGTCGTCGAACGCTTCGCGTGCTTCCCGGCGAAAGCGGTTGCCGGGATTGAACGTGGCGCCGCGGCCTTTGGCGGGCGGCGGCGTGCCCGCTGTCATGCGTTCCTGGAACCTCCTAGGGGACCAGCGCGGCGTCGAGCGTGATCGTCGCGTTGAGCAGCCGCGAGATGGGGCAATTGGCCTTGGCGTTGCTCGACAGCTCGGCGAATTTCGCGGCGTCGATCTTGGGGATTCGCGCGCGCGTGGTGAGATGGATGCCGGTGACCGTCCACGCGCCGTTGGCCTGATCCATCGTCAGGTCGGCCTCGGTGTCGATCGCCTCCGCCGTGAAGCCGGCGCCGTTCAGCATGAACGAGAGCGCCATCGTGAAGCAGCCGGCGTGCGCCGCGGCGACTAGCTCCTCGGGGTTCGTGCCCTTGCCGTCGCCGAAGCGCGCGACGAACGAATAGGGCGTGTCGTTGAGGACGCCGCTTTGCGTCGTCAACGTACCGGCACCTTCCTTGGCGGTACCCTGCCAGCGTGCATTGGCCTTGCGTTTCATGCGGACCTCCGGAGCGACGAGAGGTGCAAGTCTAACCAAATCCGCGCGCGTCGCAAGACGGCGACACGTTGAGCTACCATGTGCGCGCATTCCCACACGCGGCGCCGCGCCATGACGAAGCCCCGGACGCACCAGTTCGACACGCTGTCGCTTCACGCCGGCGCTGCCCCCGATCCCGTGACCGGCGCGCGGGCGACGCCCATTTACCAGACCGCGTCGTTCGTCCTGCCGGATTCGGACCACGCCGCGGCGCTGTTCAACATGGAGCGCGCTGGACACGTCTATTCGCGCATCTCCAACCCGACGTGCGCCGTGCTGGAGGAGCGAGTTGCCGCGCTCGAAGGCGGCGTGGGTGCGATCGCGACGGCGAGCGGGCAGGCGGCGCTGCATCTCGCGATCGCGACGCTGCAGGGGGCGGGCACGCACATCGTCGCGTCACGCTCGCTCTACGGCGGCTCGCACAACCTGTTCGCCTATACGCTGCCGCGCTTCGGCATCGAGACCACGTTCGTCGATCCGCGCGACATCGACGCCTGGCGCGCGGCGATCCGGCCCGCGACGCGGATGCTGTTCGGCGAGACGCTCGGCAACCCCGGCCTCGACGTGCTCGACATCCCGCGCGTCGCCGCGCTCGCGCACGACCATGGGCTGCCTCTATGCGTCGACTCGACGTTCACCACACCGTGGCTTCTCCAGCCGTTCGAGCACGGCGCGGACCTCGTGCTGCATTCGGCGACGAAGTTCCTGTCGGGCCACGGCGTGGTGATCGGCGGCGTGCTGGTCGATGGCGGTCGCTTCGCGTGGAATTCCGCGCTGGCCGATGGGAAATTCCCGACGCTGACCGCGCCGTACGCCGGCTTTCACGACATGGTGTTCGCCGAGGAGTCGACGACCGCAGCGTTCCTGCTGCGCGCGCGGCGCGAGGGCCTGCGCGATTTCGGCGCGTGCATGGCGCCGTTCACCGCGTTCCAGATTCTTGCAGGGGATCGAGACGCTGCCGCTGCGGATGGCGAAGCACGTCGACAACGCGCGCAAGGTCGTCGCGTTCCTGCGCGAGCATCCGCTGGTGGGCGCGATCGGCTATCCCGAGTTGCCCGAACATCCCGATCACGCGCTCGCGCAGCGCCTGTTGCCGCGCGGCTGCGGCGCCGTGTTCAGCTTCGACCTCAAAGGCACGCGTGCGCAGGGACGCAAGCTGATCGAGACGCTGAAGCTCTTCTCCCATCTCGCCAACGTCGGCGACGCGAAATCGCTGGTGATCCATCCGGCGTCGACGACCCACTTCCGGATGAGCGCCGACGATCTGGCCAAGGCGGGAATCACCGAGGGGACGATACGGCTGTCGGTCGGTCTCGAGGACGCCGACGACCTGATCGAAGACCTGAGCCGCGCGCTCTACGCCGCCGGGAAGGCGGCATGATCGTCGAGGTTGGCGGTCGCGCGACCTACGCGTACACCGCCGCGCGTGCCTTCGATGCGGCGCGGCCGACCGTGGTTTTCGTCCACGGCGCTGCGAACGATCACGGCGTGTGGGCGCTGCAGTCGCGCTATTTCGCGCACCACGGCTACAACGCGCTGGCCGTCGACCTGCCCGGGCACGGCCGCTCGGCGGGTCCGGCGCAAGCCTCGGTGGAGGCGCTCGCCGATTGGCTCGTCGCCTTCGTCGACGCTGCCGGCGCCGCGCGCGTCGCGCTGGTCGGCCACTCGCTGGGCGCGCTGGCGGCGCTCGAGGCCGCGGCGCGCGCACCGGCGAAGGTATCGCAGCTCGCGCTGCTCGGCCCCGCGGTACCGATGGTCGTGAGCGACGATCTCCTCGCTGCCGCCAGGGCCGACGAGCACGTCGCGTTCGAGCTGATCAACGGCTGGTCGTTTTCCGCCGCGAAGCAGCTCGGCGGCAATCGGCAGCCCGGCGTCTGGATGACCGGCAACGCCATGCGGCTGATGGAGCGCACGCCGCCCGGCGTGCTGCATGCCGACCTCGCGGCATGTCACGCGTATGCGGGCGGACTGGCCGCCGCGCGTCGAGGTGCGATGCCCGGCGCTGCTGATCCTCGGTGCGCGCGACATCATGGCGCCGCCGCGCGCCGCGAAGGAGCTCGCCGAAGCGCTGCCGGACGTGCAGACGATCACGCTGCCCGGCTGCGGCCATTCGATGATGGCCGAGGAGCCCGACGCGGTGCTGGACGCGCTGGTTGCCTTCCTTACGCGCCACGCCACTTGATCGAGCAGCCGATCGACGCGTGCTGCGTCGCGGGTCCCTTGCCGGTGCGCGCGATCTCGACCATCGCGGGAAACAGCTCGCGCGGCGCAGCGGGATCGGGTGAGCGCCCCGAGCTGTCGAGGCGGCCGCGATAGGCCAGCGTCAGGTCGCGGTCGAAGCCGAAGAAATCCGGCGTGCAGATGGCGCCGTAGGCCTTCGCGACGGCCTGCGTTTCGTCGAAGACATACGGGAATCGTCATGCCGTGACGCGCCGCGAACGCTTTCATGTTGTCGAACGAGTCGTCCGGATAATCGGCAGGGTCGTTGCTCGAGATCGCGATCGCGCCGACGCCGTGCGGCGCGAGCTCCTTGGTGTCGCGGACGATCTTGTCGATCACCGCCTTGACGTACGGGCAGTGATTGCAGATGAACATGACGACGACGCCATTCGCGCCGCGCGCCGACGCGAGCGTGTGGCGACGCCCGTCGACGCCGGGAAGGTCGAAGGCGGGGGCGTGCATGCCGAGCTGTCCTGCGGGCGTGACGAGGCTGACCATGGCGTCCTTCCTTCGCGCCGGCGGCGCGCTTCTCATGTGGCAGAATCGTAGCACCATCGAAGCGCCGGACCGTTGCGACGGCGCACGACCATGCCGATCGTTCGCCACGCCGATCCTGACGATTTTCTCGCCGCTTCCGCGCCGGCGCTCGCGCACAACGCGGCCGCGGCGTCGCTCTTTCGCGCGATCGCGCTCGGCGTCAAGCGTCGCCCGCCTGCGGCCGACGAGCGTGTCTATCTCGCGACGCTGCACCAAGGCGGCGTCGTGGCGGCCGCCGTGCAGCGCGCCGATCACGGGCTGATGGTCGAGGCTGCGGAACCGGGGCTCGCCGCGTTCTTCGCCGACGACATCGCGAACGAGCATCCCGCTCTGCAAGGCGTCGGTGGCGCACTCGCGGCGTGCGAAGCGTTCGCGCGCCGCTGGCGGGAGCGCACGGCGCGCGCGCACGTCATGCGCATGCACCTGCGTCATCACATCCTCACCGAGGTCGCGCCGGTGCCGGGGGCGCCGGGCGGGATGCGCGCCGCGACCGACGCCGATCTCGACTGGCTGCTCGATGCATCGCTGGCGTTCGTCGCCGAAGCGCGCATGCCGGATTCACCGGCGCAGGTGCGGCGCAGCGTGCCGCTGCTGCACGCGCAGGCGCGCTACCGGATCTGGGACGACGGCGGTCGCGCCGCGTTTGCCGGCTGGTCGGACGCAGGCGAGGGCGACGCGCGCGTGGGCCCGGTGTACACACCGCCGGCGATGCGCAAGCATGGTTACGCGACGGCGCTCGTGGCGGCGCTGTCGCGCGAGCTGATCGGGGCCGGCCGGCTGCGCCTGTTCCTCACTACCGACGTCGCCAATCCCACGTCCAATGCGATCTACGCGCGCATCGGCTATCGCAGCGTCTCCGACTTCCATCATTTCGACTTTGTCGCGCAACCGCCCCGTTGACGCGCGCCGATGAGCACCGCCGGGCCGCCCCAAGGTGCGAATTGCACTGCAGCGCGCAGCGCGAAGGTACTCCAATGAGCGCACCCCGGCTGTTCGTCGAGGAATCCGCCGCCGAGCTCGCCGCCGGCCGCGAGCTCGCGCTGCCCGCCGCAGCTGCGCACCACGCCGCGAATGCGCTGCGGCTTCGTGCGGGCGAACGCGTGACGCTGTTCACCGGCGCGGGCGGTGAGCTCGCCGCGACAATCGTGCGCATCGACCGGCGCGGCGTCACGGTGCATGTCGACGCCTTCGTCGATGTGGAGCGCGAAGCGACGCTGCGGACCACCCTCGTGCAGGCGATCGCCGCCAGCGACGCGATGGAGTACGCGATCCGCAAGGCGGTCGAGCTCGGCGTGTCGGCCGTGCAGCCGGTGACGACCGCGCGCAGCGCGCCGCTACCGGCGGGACCGCGTGTGGCGCAGCGCCATCAGCGGTGGCGCCATATCGCCATCGCCGCCTGCGAGCAATGCGGCCGCAACCGGCTGCCCGACCTGCGCACCGCCCTTCCCCTCGACGAATGGCTGCGTGCGCGCGACGCCACGGCGACGGGCATCGTGCTGGCGCCGGACGGCGCACGATCGCTCGCCGCAGCTGTCGCCGCAGGCGTCGCTCGACATCCTGATCGGACCCGAAGGGGGTTTCACGGCGGACGAAATTGCTGGCGCCACGCGCGCAGGCATCATCCCCGTGCGCCTCGGCCCGCGCGTGCTGCGCACCGAGACCGCCGGACCGGCCGCGCTCGCCGCGGCGCATGCGCTGTGGGGCGATTTCCGATGATGGACGGACGCGCTGCCCCGTTGTTGTTCGCCACGCTCGGCATGCTCGTCGCCAGCTGCGCGACGGTTCCGCCGCCTGCCGTTCCGATGGTCACCTACGCGTACGTCGTCGTCGGGCCGGACGGGCAGGCTGTCGCGCGGGCGATCGTCGCCGCGACGACCTGCCCGGCGCTCGACGTCGACGGCGTCGCGCAGCCGATGACGATGCGCGCGCCGGCGCAGCGGATCCCGCAGCGCAAGGACCAGGCGAAGGCGTCGGATTTTCCGGTCGCCGTCTGCGAATACGCGCTGCCCGCCCGTGCACAACGCGTCGCGCTCGCGGGGGTTGCGCTGCCGCTGCCGAAACCGACGCCATCGCGAATCGTCGTGCTCGGCGATACCGGCTGCCGCCTCTATGCCAGCGCGTTCGGATCGGTGTTCCAGCGCTGCGACGACACCACGCAGTGGCCGTTCGCGCGCGTCGCCGCCGCGGCGGCCGCGATGGCACCCGACCTCGTCATCCACACCGGCGACTACCACTATCGCGAGAGCCCGTGCCCGCCCGCGTTGCAAGGCTGCGAGGGCAGTCCCTGGGGCTATGGTTTCGATGCCTGGAACGCCGACTTCTTCGCGCCGGCGCGGCCGCTGCTCGCCGCGGCGCCGTGGATCGTCGTGCGGGGCAACCACGAGACCTGCGACCGCGCGGGGCAGGGATGGTGGCGCACGCTCGACCCGCGCCCGCTCGCGCCGCGGCAGGATTGCAACGACGTCGCGGACGACGACGTCGGCGACTACAGCGCGCCTTACGCCGTACCGATCGGCCGGGGCGAGCAGGTGCTCGTGTTCGATTCGTCGAACGCCGGCAACCTGCCCATACCGGTCGACGGCGTCGCGTACCGGACGTATCGTGCGCAGCTCGCAGCAGGCGTTTGCGCGCGGAGCGCGCCGGCGGCCAGGACGTACTTCGTCGCTCATCACCCGCCGCTCGCGTTCGCTGCGAATCCGCGCACACCCGCATCACCGTACACGGGCAACGCCGCGCTGCAGGCCACGCTGGGTTCGCTGTTCGGCGGCACGTTGTTCCCGCCGTCGGTGGCCGCCGTGTTCTCCGGCCACATCCACGCGTTCGAGGCCGTGACGTTCACGACCGGCCAGCCACCGCAGTTCGTCTTCGGCTACGGCGGCACGGCGGCCGACGGGCCGCTGCCCGACCCATTCCCGCCGCAGCTGACGCCGCTGCCCGGCGCCGTGGTCCGCGAGCTGCGCTACATCGTCCGCTTCGGCTTCGCGACGCTCGACCGCGTGACTGACGGTTGGATGCTCACCGCATACGATGTTGCGGGCGCGCCGATGGAAACCTGCACCCTCGCGCAACGACAGGCCGCATGCAAACCAATCGCACGATGACCGAGCTGGTGCTGCAGCTCGTGCGTCCTTACCGGGCAGGCCTCGCGGTGGTGTTCGCCGCGATGCTGGTCGAGACGCTGATGAGCCTCGCCGCGCCGTGGCCGCTCAAGATCGTGCTCGACAACGCACTCGGCCACCATCCGCTGCCGCACTGGCTCGAATGGGTGCACGACCTCGGCATCGATCGCAACACGATGGGACTCGCGCTGTTCGCGGCGCTCGCGACCGCGCTGATCGCGGCGATCGGCGCGGTCGCGAGCTACATCGACAACTACTACACGGAAAGCGTCGGCCAGTGGGTGGCGCACGACCTGCGGATGCGCATCTACGACCACCTGCACCGCCTGTCGCTCAAGTACTACGAGGACCAGTCCGCCGGCACGCTGCTCTCGACGATGACGAGCGACGTCGCCACCGTGCAGGACTTTGCGTCGTCGTCGACGCTGTCGATCGTCGTCGACATGATGACCATCGCCGGCATGCTCGTGCTGATGTTCTGGCTCAACTGGGACTTCGCGCTGATCGCCGTGGGCATCACGCCGTTCCTGCTGCTGTTCGTCATGCGCTTCAAGAAGGCGGTGAAGGAGGCGACGCGTGGCGTGCGGCTGCACCAGAGCGAGATCGTCGCCGTCGTCCAGCAGGGCCTGGGCTACGTGCGTGTGGTGAAGGCCTACGGCCGGGAGGAGCTCGAGAACGCGCGGCTCATGGAAGCCAGCAAGGCCACGGTCGACGCGGCACTGCAGGCGCGGCGCGTGAAGTCGCTGCTGGGGCCGGTGGTCGCGATTGTCGTTGCGATCTGCACAGGCTTCGTGCTCTGGCGCGGCACGGCGCTGATCGTCGCGGGCGCGATGACGGTCGGCTCGCTGACGGTGTTCCTCGCCTATCTGTCCAAGTTCTTCAAGCCGGTGCAGGACCTGGCGAAGATGACCAACACGATCGCGCAGACAGCGGTCGGCCTCGAGCGCATCCAGAAGATCCTCGACGCCGACGTCGTCATTCCGGAAAAGCCCGACGCGGTCGCAGCCGCCGAAATTGCGCGGCGAGATCGTCTTCGACCACGTTGCGTTCGCCTACGACACCGACGCCCCGGTGCTGACGGATGTCAGTTTCAGGATCGCGCCCGGACAGGTGATCGGTCTCGTCGGCGGCGACCGGCAGCGGCAAGTCGACGATCGTGAGCCTGATTCCGCGCTTCTACGACCCGACCGCCGGAACGATCGCGCTCGACGGGCGCGACCTGCGCGACTACAAGGTCCATCCGCTGCGCGACCAGATCGGCTACGTCCTGCAGGAGACGGTGCTGTTCCGCGGCACGATCCGCGAGAACATCGCCTACGGACGCCCGGATGCGAGCGAGCAGGAGATCATCGCCGCGGCGAAGCTCGCCAACGCCGACGAGTTCATCGCCCGCATGCCGCATGGCTACGACTCGCACGTCGGCGAGCGCGGCGACACGCTGTCCGGCGGGCAGCGGGCGCGGATCGGCATCGCGCGGGCGGTCATCCGCGACACGCCGCTTTTGATCCTCGACGAGCCCACGGCGGCGCTCGATACCGAGTCCGAGCACCTGGTCGTCGAGGCGCTCACACGGCTGATGAAGGGCCGCACCGTCATCATGATCGCGCACCGGCTGTCGACGATCCGGCAGGCCGACAAGATCATCGTGCTCGAGGCGGGCAAGGTGGCCGAGGAGGGCACGCACGACGTGCTGATGCAGCGCAACGGGCCCTATGCGGCGCTGTATCGCGTGCAGTTCCCCGATGCGCCCGATGCCGGCGCGACAGCAGCGCAGGCCGGATGCGCCGGCAACGCCCCATTAGAATCGCGCCATGTCGCACTCACTCATCGTGCTGCCCGACGACACCGCGCTGCCGATCGTCGCCGCGATCGACGCCGCGCAGAAGTCGCTGCGCGTCAAGATGTTCCTGTTCTCCGATCCGACGCTGCTGGCGGCGCTGGTGCGCGCGCGCAAGCGCGGAGTGGCGGTGCGGGTGATGCTCAATCCCGCCCGCCGCAGCGGCGAGGAGGAGAACGTCGCGACGCGCAAGGCGCTCGCGGACGCGGGCGTCGAGGTCGCGGACAGCAACCCCGCGTTCCAGCTCACGCACGAGAAGTCGATGATCGTCGACGACCACACGGCGTTCGTGAAGTCGCTCAATTGGGAGACGCGCAACCTGACCGAGACGCGCGACTACGCCGTCGTCACGCGCGCGGCCAGCGAGGTGGCGGAGATCGCGGAAGGATTCGAGGCCGACTGGCACCGCCAGCCGTTCGATCCCGGGCACACGTCGCACATGGTCTGGTGCAGCGTCAACGGCCGCGAGCGGATCGCGCACTTCATCGACGATGCGAAGGAATCGCTCTGGCTGCAGAACGAGCGGTACCAGGACACGGTGATCATCGAGCGGCTGGTGCGCGCCGTGCGTCGCGGCGTGAAGGTCCACGTGCTCGCGCGCGCGCCGCACACGCTCAAGAAGGACAAGCTGATCGAGGGCGTGGGCGGATTGCGCATCCTGCAGGACGTCGGTGCGAAGGTGCACAAGCCGAAGGGCCTGCGCCTGCACGCGAAGATGCTGCTCGCCGACGACGCCCGCGCGATCATCGGCTCGATCAATCTCACGCCGGGCAGCTTCGATGTCCGACGCGAGCTCGCCATCGAGACCGACGACGCGACAGTGGTCAAACGGCTGCACCAGGTGGCGCACAAGGACTGGAAGAGCTCGAAGAAGCTCGATCTCTCCGACGAGGGGCTGATCGCCGACCTCGAGAAGCGCCACAAGGAAGGCGCCGAGCAGCTGGTGCTCAACGGCAAGCACCCCGACGATTGAGCGATTGCGGCGACGCCTACTCGATGAATCGGTCCGCCCGCTGCAAGAGCTGCGATGGAATCTGCAGCCCGAGCGCCTTCGCTGTCTTCAGGTTGACGACGAGCTCGAATTTGGTCGGTTGTTCGACGGGGAGCTCGCCGGGTTTCGCCCCCTTGAGTATCTTGTCGACATACGCTGCGGCGCGCCGGTAATTGACCGCAAATCGGGACCGTACGCCAGCAGGCCGCCGTGTTCCGCGAACTCGCTCCGCGAGTAGATCGCCGGCATTCGCTGCGTCAGGGCCATCTGTGCGAGTGGGATCAGCGCGTTGCCGATCACGGGGTCCGAGAGCGCCAGAATCGCGTCGGCCTTCGCGGACGCTGCAGCACTCAGCGCCGACGGCAGCTCACTCGACCGTCGGACCTCCACCAGGTGGAGCTGCAGGCCCAATGCCAGCGCTGCCGCACGCGCGGCGACGAGCGACGGCGCCGAATTGAGCGGATTGTGCAAAACGACGACGCGGGAAATCCCGGGCGACGCGAGCTTGAGCAGCTCCAGTTGCTTGGCGCTCAGTTCAGCGACGATGTTGGACACGCCCGTGGCATTGCCATTCGGCCGGGAGAGGCTCGCGACGAGCCCGGCCGCCACGGGATCACCCACCGACGTGAACACGATGGGCACCGTTGCGCTGGCGGACTTGGCCGATCGCGCGGCGACTGCGCCGCCGACGACAATCACGTCGACGCCGAGCCGGATCATTTCGGCGATCAGCTCGGGATACTTGTCGACGGCGCCCGTCCCGTAGCGGCGTTCGATGACGACGTTGCGGCCCTCGACGTAGCCGAGATCGCGCAGGCCGTCGACGAATTCGGCGAGCATCGGGTCGGGTGGCGGGCGCTCGGCCAGCACGCCGATTCGCGGGATCCTGTTCGCCGGTTGCGCGCCGATCGCGTGAAGCGACGTGGTCAGCGCGAGCAGGGAGAGCAGGAACGTGAGAGCGTACGTTGCAGGAATGCGCATGTCCGAAGCCCC
Source organism: uncultured beta proteobacterium (assembly GCA_963851465.1). Classification (GTDB taxonomy): domain Bacteria; phylum Pseudomonadota; class Gammaproteobacteria; order Burkholderiales; family Casimicrobiaceae; genus VBCG01. The sequence goes on along the minus strand of CAWKPJ010000009.1, from coordinate 411,704 downwards.
TAAAAGGGCTCGAACGTGATACCGCGCTTTTGCAACATGTCCCGAATATAGCGCTTCCACGTGGCGTTCGGCACCCAGACGCTGCTCACGGCACCGTAGGCCTTGTGCGGATCCTCCTTGAGCTCGATCACGCGATAGAGAAACACCATCGAGGATGCGCGCAGGTTCGCCTGGCAGTGGACCAGCAGCTTGCGATCGCCTAGCTTCTTCATCTGATGCGTGAACACTTCGTAGTCCGCCTCCATCGGCCGCTCGAATTCGATGGGGATGTTGACGAACGCGATGGACTGCCGGTTGAGGATGACCGGCTCGTCCTGCAGCGCGTCGTGAACCGTCGGCGGCGCGAGGTAGATGACGGCGCCGAATCCCTGCTCGCGGAGCCGCGCGAGCGTGTCACGCGACGGTTGCCCGGCCGTCACGAGCCTCGGGGTGATCTCGACAGTGTTCGGCGCGAGCGACGCCGCGTCGACGGCCGTCGCGACCAACGCCGCCGCAAAGGCGAACGCGCGCCCGCGCATCAGCGTGCGAGCGGCTCCCCGGCGAGCAGGATGCTGCAGCGCACGCGCTCGATCAGCAGCGTGTCGACCGAACCGCGCCACCAGCGCAGCGCCCACTTCTTGCTGCGCTTGTGGCCGAGGATCAACAGGTCGATGCCCAGGGTCTCGACCATCCGCGTGATGACCTCGACCGGCTCGCCGTCGAGCAGGTGCGTCGTCACCGAAAAGCCGCGCTGGATCAGCCGCGATGCGGCATCCTTCAGGTCGGCTTCGCTGCGCGTGCGGTCGATCTCGAGCGTGGGCGCCGGAACGAACTCGCCGGCGAGCAGGTAAGGCGACGGGTCGTGGAGCACGCAGGCCAGATGAACCATGCGCTCGGCCTGCGGCGTGAGATGCACGCATTCGTCGACGGCGAGCTTGGATTCCGGCGAGCCGTCGTACGCGACCAGAATTCTGCGATACATGGCAGTCCCCGGGAGATGTTCGAGACAGGCCGGATGATAGTCGCGGGAGGCGCCCGCGTCACCCACGGCGTGCGCGCATCGTGCCGGGGCCCATGGTCCTCGCGGCGCTCACGCCCACGTGGCGGCGAGGGGGCGCGCCGGGGTGCCCGCCAGCGTCAGCGCCAGTGCCGCGAGCTCGTCCCACGGGTCGCCGCGGCCGAGGCCCTTGGACAGCGCGTCCAACCGCGCGGCGGCGCTCGTCATGGCGGCGAGCGCGCCGGCGGTCACGCGCCGCGCCGCGCGCTCCATCGCAGCCTGCCGCTTGCCCCAGACGCGTGCGTTGCGCAGCGCCGTCGCGAGCGACGTTCCGTCGCGCGCCTCGGACTGGACGCGGCCCAGCGCGTGCAGGTCTTCCGCGATCTGCCAGACAGCCAGCGTCACCGGCTCGCCTTCCGCGCGCAACACCGCGAGGATGCGCAGCAGGCGCGTCGCGTCGCCGGCGAGCCATGCTTCCGACAGCTGGAACACGTCGTAGCGCGCGACGTCAGCGGTGGCCGATTCGACCGCGGCGAGATCGAGCTCGCCTTCGGGCAAAAGCAGCGCCAGCTTCTCGATCTCCTGCCGCGCGGCGAGCAGGTTGCCCTCGCACTGCTCCGCCAGATAGTCGAGCACGTCGCGGCCGGCCTTCTGCTTCTGGCGTGCGAGCCGTGCGGCGATCCAGCGGGGCAGGTCGCTGCGATCGAGCGGCTGCACGGCGATCGTCACCGCGGCTGCCGCGAGCGCAGCGAACCACGCCGACCCCTGCGTCGCGCGGTCGAGCCGCGGCAGCGTCACCAAAGTCACGTTGTCGGGGTTGGGATTTGCCGCGTAGGCTTCGAGCGCCTTGCCGCCTTCGACGCCGGGCTTTCCGTTCGGAATGCGCAGGTCGACCAGCTTGCGGCTGCCGAACAGGCCCATGTTGGCGTTGGCGGCGAGGAACGCATCCCACTTGAAGCCTTGCTCGACGACCAGCACGTCGCGGTCGTCGCAACCCGCCTTGCGCGCGGCCGCACGGATCGCGTCGCCGGCTTCGAGGGCGGCGAGCGGCTCGTCGCCGTGCACGACGTACAGCGGCGCGACGGTGCGCGCGAGGTGCGCGGCGAGGTCGTCGAAACGCAGCTGTGAGGCCACGTCACGCAGGCTTGCGCGCGGCCTGCAGGCGGCGGACGAGCTGCGCTACGGCGTCGGCCTGCATTTCGCGCAGCAGCCGCTGTTCCTGCGCGTCGCGCGCCAGCACTTCGGACTCGTTGAACGTGTAGGCGCGGCGCAGCACGACCTCGCCGGGCGGCAGCCATTCGAGGCCGTTGGCGTCGTGCAGGCGAAACGGCACGCGCATGATGAGCTGGTACTCCTGCACTGCGCCGCTCGACGACAGCGACAGGACGTCCTTCTGGTCGGTGATCGCGGGCACGTCGAGGATCACCTGCGCGCTTTCGGCGGTGGAAACGACCTTGGCGTTGCCGCCGCTTTCCAGCGCCCGGGTGAGCTGGGTCTGAAACACGGATGCCCTGCCGGCGTTGATATAGATCGACGAGAATTCGTACGTCGCCTGCCCGCGCAGATGGAAGCCGCAGGTGGCGAGCGCCGGGACGACGAGCAATCCGGCGGCCGCACGCAGCATCCCGCGCCGCCCCATGCCGTCGTCATCCCGAGGCGAAGGCAGGCGATCCGCTTTTCGTTCACACGACGACATTGACGAGCCTGCCGGGAACGACGATGACCTTCTTCACCGGCGCGCCGTTCGCGTGCTTCGCGACTTCCGCCGACGCCCTCGCCGCGGCCTCGATCGCCGCCTTGTCGGCCGTCGCGGGCACGACGATCTTGCCGCGCAGCTTGCCGTTGACCTGCAGGACCAGCTCGATTTCGTCCTGCACCAGCGCCTGCGGATCGACATCCGGCCACGCGGCGTCGAGCAGGTCGCCGTGCTCGCGCGCGAATCCCAGATCGCGCCACAGCACCCACGTCGTGTGCGGCACCACCGGATACAGGACGCGCAGCACAATCGACAGCCCTTCGCGGATCACGCCGGGTGCGCCCGCGGCGTCGGCAGGCAGCGCTTCGAGCGCGTTCAGCATCTTCATGCCCGCGGACACGACGGTGTTGTACTGGATGCGCTCGTAGTCGTAGTTCGCCTGCTTCAGCGTGAGGTGCAGTTCGCGCCGCGCGGCGGCCGCTTCGGCGGACAGCGCGGTACCGGCGCCGCCGGGAGCCGCGCCCGCGTGCGCCTGCGCGAACCCCCACAGCCGCTTGAGAAAGCGCGCCGCGCCTTCCACGCCCGCATCGGACCACTCGACCGTGGCCTCCGGGTGCCCGGCGAACATGACGAACAGCCGCGCCGCATCCGCGCCGAACCGGTCGACGATGTCCTGCGGGTCGACGCCGTTCAGCTTCGACTTCGACATCGTGCCGAGCCCGCCGTATTCGACGGGCTTGCCGTCGGCCTTGAGGCGCGCGCCGCTCACGTGGCCGTGCTCGTCGTGCATCGCCTCGACGTCCTGCGGCGCGTAATAGTCGATGCCGCCCTTTTCCGTGCGGCGGAAATAGCTGTGGTTGAGCACCATTCCCTGCGTAAGGAGCCGCGTAAACGGCTCGTCCATCTTCACGAGGCCCATGTCGCGCATCACCTTGGTCCAGAAGCGCGCGTAGAGCAAGTGCAGGATCGCATGCGTGATGCCCCCGATGTACTGGTCCATCGGGTTCCAGAAGTCGTTGCGGCCGTCGACCATCGTCGGCGCATCCGGACACGCGTAGCGCATGTAGTACCACGACGAGTCGACGAACGTGTCCATCGTGTCGGTTTCGCGCTTCGCCGCGCCGCCGCACTTCGGGCACGTGGTGTTCACGAAGTCGGCGCGCTTCGCGAGCGGGCTGCCGCTGCCGTCGGGGATGCAATCCTCGGGCAGGATCACGGGAAGATCCTTCTCGGGGACCGGCACGACGCCGCAGGCCGGGCAATGGACGAGCGGAATCGGCGTGCCCCAGTAGCGCTGGCGCGAGATGCCCCAGTCGCGCAGGCGGTACGTGATCTTCTTTTCGCCCAGGCCCTTCGCCGCGAGGTCGGCGGCGATGGCGTCGACCGCCGGCTTGTAAGCCAGGCCGTCGTACTTGCCCGAGTCGATGCAGCGGCCGCGCGTCTTGTCCTCGTACCACGGCTGCCAGGCGTCAGTCGAGAACGTCTCGCCGTCGACGGCGATCACCTGCTTGATGGGCAAGCTGTATTTCTTCGCGAACGCGAAATCGCGCTCGTCGTGCGCGGGCACGCCCATCACCGCGCCGTCGCCGTAGCTCATCAGCACGTAGTTGCCGACCCACACTTCGACCTTCTCGCCGGTCAGCGGATGCGTGACGAACAGGCCGGTGGGCATGCCCTTCTTGTCCATCGTCGCGAGATCGGCTTCCATCACGCTGCCGTGCTTGCATTCGTCGACGAACGCCGCGATCTCGCGATTCGCCTTCGCGGCGTGCGCGGCGAGAGGATGCTCCGCCGCCACCGCGCAGAACGTCACGCCCATGATCGTGTCGGCACGCGTCGTGAACACCCAGAGCCTGCCGTCGCCGATCGAGCGCGCCGGACGCATCGCGGATGTCGTGCGGGAACGCGAAGCGCACGCCCTCGCTGCGGCCGATCCAGTTCGCCTGCATCACCTTCACGCGCTCGGGCCAGCCGGGCATCCTGTCCAGCCAGTCGAGCAGCTCCTGCGCGTAATCGGTGATCCGCAGGTAGTACATCGGGATCTCGCGCTTTTCGACCGGCGCGCCGGAACGCCAGCCGCGGCCGTCGATCACCTGCTCGTTCGCGAGCACCGTCTGGTCGACCGGGTCCCAGTTGACCAGGCCCGTCTTCCGGTAGGCGATGCCGCGTTCGAGCATTTTCAGGAAGAACCACTGGTTCCACTTGTAGTACGCGGGGTCGCAGGTGGCGAATTCGCGCGACCAGTCGATCGCCCACCCCATCGCCTGGCACTGCACCTTCATGTACGCGATGTTGTCGTGCGTCCACTTCGCCGGCGCCTCGCGGCTTTTCATCGCCGCGTTCTCGGCGGGCAGGCCGAACGCGTCCCAGCCCATCGGCATCAGGACGTTGTAGCCTTTCATCCGCAGGTGCCGGTACATCACGTCGTTGATCGTGTAGTTGCGCACGTGCCCCATGTGCAGCTTGCCGGAGGGGTAGGGCAGCATCGACACGCAGTAGTACTTGGGCTTGTCGGCGCGCTCGTCCGCGCGATAGGCGTCGGCGGCGCGCCACGCGGACTGGGCGGCGGCCTCGATCTCGGTCGGAAGGAAGGATTTCATTGGGGCAGGGGAGGGGCGCTGCCCGTCAGGCGAGGGACGGGCGGTCGGTTGTGGGCGAAATTATAGCGAGCGCCGCTTCCGCTCCCGTTTCATGTCGCCGGTATCCCGGCGTAGAGCACCCAGGCGCCGAGCGCGGCGAACAGCAGCGCAGCGGCGATTCGGACGGCCTTGAACGGGATGCGCTCGGCGGCGAGCTTGCCGGCGAACACGACCGGCACGTTCGCGAGCAGCATGCCCACGGTCGTGCCGACGACCACCTGGGCGAGCGCGTCGAAGCGCGCGGCGAGCACGATCGTCGCGACCTGCGTCTTGTCGCCCATCTCGGCCAGGAAGAAGGAAACGACGGTGACGCCGAACACGCCGAAATGCGACATCGGCGCCTTGCTCTCGTCGATCTTGTCCGGCTTCAGCGCCCACGCGGCGACGGCGAAGAACGACAGCGCGACCAGCCAGCGCAGCACGTCGGCGGGAACTGCCGCGCGAATCCAGTTTCCAACGAGACCCGCGAGCGCGTGGTTCACGAGTGTCGCGACGAGGATTCCCGCGACGATTGGCCACGGCCGGCGGAACCGGGCGGCGAGGATGAGCGCGAGGAGTTGCGTCTTGTCGCCGATTTCGCCGAGCGCGACGACGGCCACCGAGACGAGGAAGGCTTCCATCAGGGGCTCGCATTGTAGCCGCGCACGCTTGCCGCCCGTCGGGCGTACCACGCCACAGACCGCGTCGCAGCACGGCCCGGAATGGCGGCGAGTGGGATAATCGCGAATTGCGCAAGACAGGAACGATGAACCGCTTGAGCACGCCCCTGCATGACCGGTTGCGATCGGCAGCGCCGCGAACGGTGCTGGCGCTGGCATTGGCGTTCGTGCCGCTGTCGTTCGCTGCGCCGGTCAAGACCGATCATGTCGAGGCGGAACTGGTCGCCGAGCATGCGGCGCTCGTTCCCGGTGCGCCGACGACGGTCGCATTGCGACTGAAGCTCGAGGACGGCTGGCATACGTACTGGCGAAACCCCGGCGACTCGGGCCTCGCGACGACGCTGGCGTGGAAGGTGCCGCCGGGGTTCACCGCCAGCGACATCGAATGGCCGGCGCCTCGCGCGTTGCCGGTGGGGCCGCTCGTCAATCACGGTTACGAAGGCGAGGTGCTCCATCTCGTCACGATCACGCCGCCCGCCGACGCGAAGCCCGGCACGGCTGCGACGCTCGCCGCGCGCGCGGACTGGCTCGTCTGCAAGGAGACGTGCATCCCCGATGGCGCCGATCTCACGTTGACGCTGCCTGTCGCGACGGCGGCGCAAGCCGACGCAACGTGGGGTCCGCGGATCGCCGCCGCGCGCGCCGCACTGCCGCAGCCGCTGGCCGGCTGGAAGGTCGATGCGCGCGGCGACGGCGCGAAGATCGCGCTGACATTGGTCCCGCCGCCGGGCGCGGCGGATGCGGGAACGCTGCATTTCTTCCCGTACGCGGAATCGCGCATCGAGCCGTCCGGCGCGCAGAAGCTGGCGCGCGCCGAGGGCGGCGCCTACGTGCTCACGCTGCCGGTGTCGAGCCTGCACGGCGGCGAGTTCAGGCAATTGAACGGCGTGATCACGGCCGCCAACGGGCTTGCCGCCGGTGGCACTACGGTGAAAGCGGCGACGATCGACGTGCCGCTGATCGGCGCCGTCGTCGCGGGACCGAAGGCGCAGCCGGGGGCCGTGCCGGTGCTCGACCTGAACGCGGGCGCGCCCCGCGCCGCGTCGACCAGCATCACGCTCTTCGCAGCGATCGCGCTGGCGCTCGCCGGCGGGCTGATCCTCAATCTGATGCCCTGCGTGTTCCCGGTGCTGTCGCTGAAGGCGCTGTCGCTCGCAGCGCCGGGACACAGCGACGGGCCGCGCCTGCGCGTGGCGGGCCTCGCGTTCGCCGCCGGCGTCGTCGTCACGTTCGTTGCGCTAGCCGGTGCACTGCTCGCGCTGCGTGCCGCGGGCGAGCAGGTCGGGTGGGGTTTCCAGCTGCAATCGCCGGCGGTGGTGACGGCGCTCGCGATCCTGTTCTTCGTGCTCGCGCTCAACATGTCCGGCGTGTTCGAGTTCGGCGCGCTGTGGACGGGCAGCGGCGGCGCCGCCGCGAATCCGCATTGCCGATGCGTTCCTCTCCGGCGTGCTCGCCGTCGTCATCGCGTCGCCGTGCACGGCACCGTTCATGGGCGCGGCGCTCGGCTACGCGCTGACCGAGCCGGCCGCCGCGACGCTCGCAGTCTTCGTCGCGCTCGGCGTCGGCATGGCGCTGCCGTTCGTGCTGCTGTCGTGGTTCCCCGGATGGCGGCGCATGCTGCCGCGGCCCGGCGCATGGATGGTGCGGCTGAAGCAGCTGCTGGCGTTCCCGCTGTACGCGACCGTCGCGTGGCTCGCGTGGGTGCTCGGCGCGCAGGTCGACAACGACGCGGTGATGCGCCTGATGGTGACGCTCGTCATCGTGGCGTTCGCGCTGTGGGCATGGCGTGCGTTTCGCGGTGGCGGCAGCCGCGCATTCAGCGTCGCGGCGCCGATCGCGCTCGCGCTCGCCGTCGTTGTCGTGTGGCCGCTGCTTCGGGGCGATGCGGTCGCGTCCGCCGCGGCCGCAGCGAGGCCTGCGGCCGGAGATACGGGATGGCAGCCGTGGTCGCCGGCCCGCGTCGCCGAGTTGACCCGCGCCGGCAAGCCGGTATTCGTCGACTTCACGGCGGCGTGGTGCGTGACCTGCCAGGTGAACAAGCGGCTGGTGCTGAACGACGCGTCGGTTCGCGCGGCATTCGCCCGGCGTGACGTTGCGCTGGTGCGCGCCGACTGGACGCGGCGCGACCCTGCCATCACGCAGGCGCTGGCTGCGCTGGGTCGCAACGGCGTGCCGGTGTACGTGCTGTACCGGCCGGGCCGCGAACCTTTGCTGCTGCCGGAGGTCCTGAGCAAAGGACTCGTCGACGATGCGCTCGCCGCGATTTGAGTGCAGAATATTCCCCGTATAGGAGGTCTTCGATCATGCCCGTTCCCTACCTGCGCACGCTCACCCTCGCCGCCGCATTGACCGCTGCCACGGCGCTCGCCCAGTCGCCCGGCCAGACCGCACCCGACTTCACACTGACGGACACGGCCGGCAAGGCGGTCAAGCTGTCCGATCTTCGCGGCAAGTACGTCGTGCTGGAGTGGACGAACCCGGATTGCCCCTTCGTGCGCAACCAGTACGACAAGCGCGGGATGCAGGCGCAGCAGAAGCGCTGGGGCGGCCAGGATGTCGTCTGGGTGACCATCAACTCCACCAACAAGAACCACTCCGAGTTCAAGGCGCCGGCGGTCATGGCGAGCTGGATGAAGGCGCAGGGTGGCGCACCCGCCGTGCTTTCGGTCGATGGCGACAGCGCCGTCGCACGGACGTATGGCGTCAAGACGACGCCCGAGATGTACGTCATCGATCCGGCCGGCAAGGTGGTCTACGCCGGTGCGATCGACGACGGCCGCTCGACGCGGCACGATCCGCTCGCCGCCCACAATTTCGTGCAGGCGGCGCTGACGCAGGTGAAGGCCGGACAGTCGGTCGCGCAGGCGTCGACTGCACCGTACGGCTGCTCGCTCAAGTACTGACGCAGCCGAAGTCGGCGAAGCGGCGCGGCCTCCCCGCGCCGTTTCGTTTTACGTACGCCGTATCACCCCGCAGGCCACGCGGGCGCCGGAATTTCCGGTGGGCTGGGTCGTGAAGTCGTCCGGATCCTTGTGGACGATCACCGCGCGGCCGACGATGTCGCCCGCGCCGCCGATCGTGATGGTGTCGAGCACGACATCGAGCGTCGCGTTGCCGCTCGCGTCGGCGGAGAGCATCGGCATGTCGCCCGCATGATGATCGGCAACGTTCGGATTTGCATGCGGCTTGCCGAACGGATTGAAGTGGCCGCCCGCGCTCATCCCGTCGGGCGCGCTGCAGTCGCCCTTCTCGTGAATGTGAAAGCCGTGCTGGCCTGGTGCGAGGCCGCTGACTTTCGCGGCGACCGCGATCTTGTCGCCACGCTGCGTGAAGGTCACCGAGCCTTTGGCCGCGTTGCCGGCGGTGGGCGCAAGATCGGCAACGGCTGACGGCCCGCCCGGTGCGACCGTCGCGCATGCGGCGACGATCGCGCCGACCGCAAGAATGCCAACTATCTGTTTCATGGTTTCCCCTGGATTGAGGTTTGTCGTGAATTGCGGCCGCCCGGCCAAGACTTCGTCCGTCGGGTAAGTCGCTCCGGGTCCGGTCCGTCACGATACGGCATGCCGCTCACGGACGGTCGACCGGACGCAGCGTTCGCTCCATTTCGCGCCGAAAGTCGAGTGCGGCGCCGGGGAGCGGGGTCGCGACATCCGACCAGCAGACGCTGGTGTGCGCAGCGACCGGCCGCGCGATCTTCATGCCGTGCGCCAGCCCCAGCGGCAGACCCCCGAGCCGCAGCGAATCCGCGGCCGGCATGAGCTTCCCATAGACCGTGTAGCCGCCTTCGCCGTCGAGCGTTTCTCCAGCCGCGAGGTCGCGCTTCGCCGTCGCGACCACGTCCGCGTGCCACGCCACCGGCGCACCGGTGGGCTCGCGCCGCAAGCCGACCGACGCCACGCTGATCCCGAGCTCGAGACCGATCGCGTGGTACGGCTTGTACATCGCGCTGTAGCGTCCGGAAGGATCGGTGGAGAAGCCGTATTCGCGAAAGCAGCGGCGCACATAGTCCTCGCCGGCAGCATCGCCCGCCCGAAACGTGACGTAGACGCCCCAGCGCAAGTCGCGGAACACCGGACGCCCGTCGCGCTCGACGCTCGAGATCACCTCGACCTGCCCCGCGTGATCGAGCATGCCCCCGTCTTCGCGCGGGCGCAGCACGCGCGGCAGGTCGTCGACGCCGCAAGGCGGGAACGACAGCCCGGCAGCCGCGGGCAGCAGGCCGGTTGCATTGGCCACCGCCGCCATTTCGATCGCGCTCTTGGTGCCGTCGAGGAACGAGTTGAACATCTGCGCGTTGAAGTCGCCGGCGGCGACCGTCTCTTCGGTGAAGCCGTAGTGCGGCCATACCGTTGCAGGGGTCGACTCGTGGTAGATCGGCAGGTATTTCGTGCCCTTGCCGGCGGCGACGACCTCGAATCCCGCGGCGCGGCACCAGTCGACCATCTCGCAGATGAGCGCCGGCTGATCGCCGTAGGCGAGCGAGTAGACGACGCCCGCATCCCGCGCGCGCTGCGCGAGCAGCGGGCCGGCGAGCGCGTCGGCCTCGACATTGACCATCACGACATGCTTGCCGTGCGCGCAGCACGCGAGCGCGTGCGCGATGCCGGCCGCCGGGTTGCCGGTGGCGTCGATGACGATCTCGACCTCGGGCGCGGCGATCAGCGTGGGCGCGTCGTCGGTGATGTGCGTCGTGCCCCGCTTCGCCGCATCGTCCGTCGAGCGCGCGGCGTAGCGCTCCGCTGCCCATCCCGTGCGCGCCAGCGCCGCGCGCGCACGCTCGGGCGCGAGGTCCGCGATGCCGACGATGTGGATGCCCGGCGTGTGCTTTGCCTGCGCGAGGTACATGGCGCCGAACTTGCCGGCGCCGATCAGCGCGACGCGAAGCGGCGTGCCCGCCGCCGCGCGCGCCTGGAGCATGCGATGGAGATTCATGGCTTGGTCCCGGGATGCAACGCGAGCTCGGCCAGCGCGGCGCGCACGCCCTGCGGGCCCACGACGCGCCGCGCGGTGATGCCGAGCCGTGCGGCGGCGTCGACGTTGATCGCGTTGTCGTCGACGAACAGCACGTTCTCGGCGCGCGTGCCGAGCGCATCGAGAACGTGATGGAAATAGTCAGCGTCGGGCTTGAGGCGCCCGACGTCGAACGACGGAAAGTTGTGATGGAACTGCTCCGGCAGCGACCATTCGTCGCCAAAGCGCCGCCAGTGGATCTCGTTGGTGTTCGAGACACTGGCGAGGCGAAAGCGCGGCTTCAACTCGTCGAGCAGCGCGGTCGCGCCGGGGTAGAGCGCGCGCGGCCAGTAGGTGAAGGCGTCCAGGAACTCGCCGGTGTCGACGGGCAGGCCGAACTCGGCGACGACTTCCGCCGCGAACGCGTCGCGTGCGGAGGCGCCGGTCTCGAAGCGGCGCACGGCCGGAGAGTGCAGCCAGCGCCGCCAGAGCTCCGAGCTATCCGGCACGCCCGGCGACCACGCGAGCATCTGGTCGACGCCGGCGAGCTCGATCAGCACGCCGCCCAGGTCGAACAGGATCGTGTCGATGCGCGCTGTGCTTGTGTCTCCCCCGAGCGGCGCTGCGCGCCGCTTCCCCCGAAGGGGGCGATCGCTTTGGGGCGGCCCTGCAGCGCTCATGTCAGAGCAGCGCGAGCGTGAGCCCGATCGGCACGAAAATCACCGACAGCACGTTGCCGATCAGCACGATCGACGCGACCTTGTGCGGCTCCTGCCGGAACGCTTCGGCGACCATGAAGTTCAGCACCGCAGGCGGCAGCGCGCCAAACAGGATCAGCAGGCCACGCTGCGTCGCGTCGAGGCCCAGCGCGGGCGCCAGCAGCAGCGCCATCAGCAGGCCGGTGACCGGACAGGCGACGCCGCCCACGATCCCGAGCCGCACTGCGTCCCAGCGGACGTCCGCGAGCCGCGCGCCGAGCGACAAGAGCATCATCGGGATCAGCGCGTCGCCGACCAGCTTGATGGCGACGGTCAGCCACTCCGGCAGCGTCGGATGCGTGAGCGCGAACGCGAAGCCGGCGATCGTCGACACCACCATCGGATTGCGCAGCAGGTTCCCGAACTTCGCGTGGTGATTGATGATCCACACGCCGAGGGTGAAATGCAGCAGGTTGGAGATCACGAACAGCGCGACCATCGGACCGAAGCCCGCAGCGCCGTACGCGAGAGCGGCGAGCGGCAGCCCCATGTTGCCGCAGTTGTTGAACATCACTGGCGGGACGAGCGTGCGCGGGTCGACTTTCATGAAGCGCGCGATCGCCCACGCGATCAGGCCGGAGCCCACGACGACGCCGACGCTGCCCAGCATCAGCTTCCAGTGCGCCGCGACGTCGAAGTCCTTGCTCGCGAGCACCGAAAAGATGAGCGCCGGGGCCAGCACGTTCATGCTGATCCGGTTCACCATCGACATGTCGGGCTTCACCCGGCGTGCGTAGAGATACCCGAGCAGGATGATCAGGAAGACCGGCAGGATGATGCCGAGGATGCGCTCTAGCATCGCGGCAACGCGTCAGGCTGAAGCCTGACCCGCATCACAGGATGTAACGCGCCAGATTGTCGTCGCCGGCAATGCCGGCGAGCCGCGCGTCGACGAACGCGGCGTCGATCGCGATCGTGTCGCCGGTGCGGCGCGCCGCATGGAACGACACGTCCTCCAGCAGCCGCTCCATCACCGTATAGAGCCGGCGCGCGCCGATGTTCTCCTGCTTCTCGTTCACCGCGTGCGCGATCTCGGCGAGGCGCCGGATGCCGTCGGGACGAAAGTCGAGATGGACCTGCTCGGTGCCGAGCAGCGCTTCGTACTGGCGGGTGAGGCACGCATCGGTCGAGGTGAGGATCCGCTCGAAGTCGTCGATCGACAGCGAGTTGAGCTCGACGCGGATCGGCAGGCGGCCCTGCAGCTCGGGAATCAGGTCCGACGGCTTCGACATCTGGAACGCGCCCGACGCGATGAACAGCACGTGATCGGTCTTGATCATTCCGTACTTGGTCGTCACGGTGGTGCCTTCGACGAGCGGCAGCAGGTCGCGCTGCACGCCCTGGCGCGAGACGTCCGCGCCCTGCATGTCCGAGCGCGCCGTGATCTTGTCGATCTCGTCGAGGAACACGATGCCGTTCTGCTCGGCTGCAGCCAGCGCCTTCGACTTGATGTCGTCGTCGTTGATGAGCTTCGCCGCTTCTTCCTCGGTGAGCGTGCCTCATCGCCTCGGCGACCGTCATCTTCTTCTGCTTGCGCCGCCCGCCGCCCATCTGCGCGAACATGCCCTGGATCTGGCTCGTCAGCTCTTCCATGCCCGGCGGCGCCATGATCTCCATCTGCTGCGGCAGCGCCGCGACGTCGATCTCGATCTCCTTGTCGTCGAGCGTGCCCTCGCGCAGCATCTTGCGGAATCGCTGCCGCGTCGCGGAGTCGGTCGGCTGCATGTCGTCGAAATTGACCTCGCGCACCGGCGGCAGCAGCACGTCGAGCACGCGCTCCTCGGCAGCGTCGGCGGCGCGGTCGCGCACCTTGCGCGTCTCCGCCTCGCGCGTCTGCTTGACGGCCACCTCGACCAGGTCGCGGATGATGGTGTCGACGTCGCGGCCGACATAGCCGACTTCGGTGAACTTGGTCGCCTCGACCTTCACGAACGGCGCGTCGGCGAGCCGCGCGAGGCGCCGCGCGATCTCGGTCTTGCCGACGCCGGTCGGACCGATCAGCAGGATGTTCTTCGGCGTGATCTCCTGCCGCAACGGCTCGGCGACCTGCTGGCGGCGCCAGCGGTTGCGCAACGCAATCGCGACCGCGCGCTTGGCGGCGTCCTGCCCGACGATGTGCTTGTCGAGCTCGTGGACGATCTCTTCGGGGGTCATCTGGGAAGACATGCTCGCGGCGCGGGGGCAACGAAGGCGGCAGTGTCGCGCATTCTAGCGCGCGCTCCGTCAGGGTCGTCCCCGCATCAGCGACCGCGTCCCACACGGTTCGCCCGAGCGCGCAAAAAAACGGCGAGCGGCAGGACGCCGATCGCCGGATGGGGCCTTCGAGACGGCAATTTCAGGGCACGCCTCGAAGGGTTAAGTCGAAGTACGCTAGCGTCGCACCATCTTGCCGATCCTCCGACGCTCGCCGTGACCCGTCAGGGCACGAAGAGGTTCGCGCAATGCCCGGCCTGCGGCGGCGACGATGCGATCGATCCGCCGCGGGGCACGCACTGGTCCGCCGGCAGCGCCGCGCCGTTCTCCACGTGGCCAACGATGAGATCGAAGGCGCGCTGCGCGTGGAACAGCACGTACTCGAGCTGCGGAAAGGCGTTCTTGTAGCTCTCGATGTGGTTGCCGTTCTGGACCTCGTAGAGCCGATACTCGGGTCGATGCGGATCGGCGCCCTTTCGCTCAGCGAAGCCGGCGTCGACCGCGCGCGCATAGGCGCGCGCGTGATGATCGATCGGCAGTAGCGCGTCCATCGTTCCCTGCACGGTGATAAGCGGGCTCTGGATGCGCCCCGTTGTCGCGAACGCCGCCATGTTGTCGCCGACGTCCGAGAACGACAGTCGCTGGACGTAGTTATACGTGGAAAGCCCGCTACCGTATGTGTTGTACGTCGGATCGAGCCGTTTTTGCCACTGGCAGGCGGTGACTTCCCAGTACGAATTGTAGTTGCGCGTCCACAGCGAGTCGGGCGCGTTGACGATGTCCGGCGGATAGCCGGCCGCAAGGATATTCTTTGCGGCCGTGCTCGCGGAATTGAAGCCGGAAGCCACGTAGTCCGGAAAGTTGAGCACTCCCGGTGGAAGATCGGTGAGCACGTTGGGCGCGGCTTCGGCGACGTACGTGCCTTCCCAGTCGACACCGCCGTCGAAGAGCTTGGGCGCGACCTCCACGGCGCGGCGCACCTGGTAGCCGCCATTCGACACGCCGACCGCGTACGTATAGCGCGGCCAGTTGCCGTACGCGGCCTTTACGCCTTCGCGCGCCAGCTGCGCGGCCTGCACCATGAACTCCGTCCAGCGGGTGAACGGCTTGTCGGGATCGTTCGCGTAGAAATGCACGAAGATGCCAGAAAGCGCGCCCGGATTCAGCCGGCATCCGAGGGGATCACTGGGCGTCGTGACGAATGCATTCAGCATTCCCTTGTTCTGCGACGCGAACGCGTAGCCCTGCTGGACGACGTAGTCGCTCCATGCCATGTCGCTCGAGAACTCGCTCCGCTGCGACGGCGTACCGGCGACGACGAGGCGTCCGTTCCAATTGTCGGGCAACCGCAGCAGGAACCGCGCCTGGCCGGCGGGGTCGGATGCGATGCGCGCGTTGATCTGGACGCCGGGCACCGCCTTGGTTATGGGCGTCGTGACCGGCGGCGTCGCAGCCAAGTTGACGAGCACGGCACGATCGGTCCGCGGCGTGAAAGCGCCTGCGGGCAGGCCGGGCAACGAATTGTCGAGGGGTGTCGTGTCCGGATTGTTGGTCGTGAGATCCGCACTCTCCTTGCACTGGGGGTCGGCGAGCTGATCGCCCAGCTTCTTCAGGATCGCGTCGCAACGAGGGCCCGCGAACGCGACGGTTGGCGCAAGCAGCGCCACTGCCAGGATGCAGCGCTTGAAAAACATTCTTCCTCCGCTCGGTAATCGAAAGGGACGACGCCAGGGCGCGTTCTTTTTATGACATCAACGGGCGCGGCCACAGCGGGACACGAAGCATATACGCGTTAGCACGCGCGTCGCAATCGGGACGAGTGCGATCAGCGCGTTGGTACACGACAACATTGCCGCAACCCGGGCGCGACGACCGCGCAAGGGAAGCGAGCCGTTCGGCGGGGTGACAACCCCCCCCGCGAAAGCATCGAGTTGGCTGGGTCCGGCTGTGCAATTATCATGGGGCCATGAAAACGGCATCGCCACCTCGATACCGCAGCAACGCTTCCGCTGGATCGCTCTTCGGCAGGGCAGCGATCGTTATCGCCTGCTTTGCTGCGGGGTGCAGCTCGAGTCCGTCCACGCCGCCCGCATCGCCCGGCCTCGTCGCAAACCTGCGGGGGCTCGGCTCGGCGGTCTCGGGCAAAGTGAGCGTCAGGGACCGCGGCGATGGCGTCACGCTGCTGGTTTCGGCGGTCAACCTGCCCCCCGGCGGCTATAGCGTTGCCTTTCACGCGAACGGCAACTGCTCGTCGCCCAACGGCTACTCGGCGGGCCCGATCATCTGGCCCCCGCCCGGCGCCCCTCAACGCTCGATCCCGATGTTCACGAACAGCCTCGAAGGCAACACCGAATCGCAGACGCATGTCGCCGGAATCCATACCGTCGGCGAAAACGGCCTGGCGGGCCGCAGCGTGATCGTCTACGGCGGCCTGATTGCGGATGCGCAGCCCGGGGTGCCCAACAATCGCTATGCCTGCGGCGTGTTCGAACCGGCAACGACCCTGTTCTAACGATGGGCCTGCTCGCCGACCGCAGGATCCTGATCACCGGTGTGCTGTCGACGCGCTCGATCGCGTATGGCGTTGCCAAGGCGTGCCAGCGCGAGGGCGCCACGCTTGCGTTCACCTACGTCAACGCCGATCTCAGGGACCGCGTGGCGAAGATCGCCGCGGAATTCGGCGCGTGTCCGCTGATTGCGTGCGATGTCGCGTCGGACGACGAGATCGCCGCCGCGTTCGACACGCTGAAAGGCGAGTGGGGCACGCTCGACGGCCTGCTGCATTCGATCGCGTTTGCACCGCGCGAAGCGCTCGCGGGCGATTTTCTCGACGGAATGAGCCGCGCGGCGTTCACGACGGCGCACGAGATCTCGAGCTACAGCTTCGCGGCGATGGCGCGGGCGGCGCGTCCGCTGATGGCTGGCCGTAACGCTTCGCTGCTGACGCTGACGTACCTGGGCGCCATGCGCGCGCTCGCCAACTACAACGTGATGGGCCTCGCCAAGGCGAGCCTCGAAGCGAACGTGCGGTACATGGCCGCGACGCTGGGCCCTGAAGGAACGCGGGTGAACGCGATTTCGGCGGGTCCGATCAAGACGCTTGCGGCGGCCGGCATCGGCGGCTTTTCGAAGATCCTGAGCTTCGTCGAGAAGAACGCGCCGCTGCGTCGCAACGTCACCATCGACGAAGTGGGCAACGTCGCAGCGTTCTACTTCTCGTCGATGTCCTCCGCGATCACGGGCGAGATCACGTACGTCGACTGCGGATTCTCGAACGTCGCCGCCGGTTTCGGCGACGAGTAGCGTCGGGCGCGACAGCGTGAGCGCGCGGGTGTTCGACGCCGTCGTCATCGGCGGCGGCCACAACGGCCTCGTCTGCGCGGCGTATCTCGCGGCGAAGGGCAGGTCGGTGTGCGTCGTCGAGCGCCGCGACGTCGTCGGCGGCGCGGCGGTCACCGAGGAGTTCCATCCCGGGTTTCGCAATTCCACTGCCAGTTACACGGTGAGCCTGCTCGATCCGCAGGTCATTGCGGACCTGAATCTCGCGCGCCACGGCCTGCGCATCGTCGAGCGGCCGTTCGCGAACTTCCTGCCGCTGCCGGGCGACGCGTACCTCAAGGTTGGCGGCGGGCTCGCGGCGACGCAGACGGAGCTCGCGCGGCATTCGGTGCGCGACGCCGAGCGGCTGCCCGCGTATTACGCGATGCTCGACCGCGTCGCCGACGTGCTGCGGACGCTGCTGCGGCAGACGCCGCCCAACATCCGCGGCGGCGGGCGCCGCGACCTCGGCGCGATGCTTGCGGCGTGGAAGCTCACGCGCGGCTTTCGTTCGATGTCGCTTGCGGAGCGGCGCGACCTGCTCGACCTCTTCACGAAGAGCGCTGGCGACATCCTCGACCGCTGGTTCGAGTCGACGGCGATCAAGGCGGCGTTCGGCTTCGATTCGGTGGTCGGCAACTTCGCGAGTCCCTACGCGCCGGGGTCGGCGTACGTGCTGCTGCATCACGTGTTCGGCGAAGTGAACGGCAAGCGGGGACAGTGGGGCCACGCGATCGGCGGCATGGGCGCGATCACGCAGGCGATGGCGCAGGAGTGCGGCGCGCGCGGAGTCGAGGTACGTCTGGGCATCGGCGTGCGAGCGCGTGATCGTCGAGCGTGGCCGTGCTGCCGGCGTCGCGCTCGCGAATGGCGAGATCGTGGCGGCGAAGCGCGTCGTCGCCAACGTCAATCCACGCCTGTTGTTCGAGCGGCTGGTGCCGCCCGAGCACGTCGACGCCGATTTCCGCACGCGGATTGCCGGCTACAAGTGCGGCTCGGGCACGTTCCGGATGAACGTCGCGCTCACCGAGTTGCCCGATTTCCGCGCGCTGCCGGGGCGCAACGCGCAGCCGCACCATTCGAGCGGCATCATCGTCGCGCCGTCGCTGGACTATATGGAGCGCGCGTACTTCGACGCGCGCACCGACGGCTGGTCGAAGGCGCCGATCGTCGAGGTGCTGATACCGTCGACGGTCGACTCGACGCTCGCGCCGGCAGGACAGCACGTCGCGAGCCTCTTCTGTCAGCACGTGAATCCGGACATCGGCAGCGTGAAGCCCGGTACGACGTGGGACGATCATCGCGAGCGCGTCGCCGACCTGATGATCGACACGGTCGATCGAGTCGCGCCGAATTTCAAGGCATCGGTCCTGGGTCGCCGCGCGCTGACGCCGCTGGATCTCGAGCGCGAGTTCGGCCTGATCGGCGGCGACATCTTCCACGGCGCGCTGTCGCTCGACCAGCTCTTCTCGGCGCGTCCGGTGCTCGGCAACGCCGACTATCGGATGCCGGTGAAGGGCCTCTACCTGTGCGGCTCGGGCGCGCATCCGGGCGGCGGCGTCACCGGATTGCCCGGCCGCAACGCCGCACGCGAAATCCTGAAAGACATGCGCCGCACCCGCTGACGGCGCCCGATGCGCCGCCCGGAAAACGCCGGCGCGTCTGATCCCTGACTTCTGATTCCTGATACCTGAAGAAGGGCAAAGCCAGCCGATAAGCCGGGTTCTGTTACGGCGGAGTCCTTGGAGTCCGCTATGACCGTCATTCATCTAGGCGCGTCGTTGCCGGCGCGCTCGAGCCACCTACCCGCGGACGTTACGCGAGCAGCGTCGATGTCCGCATACTTGGTGTTGCTCCGGATGGAGGTTGCCGCGTTTCACCCGCTCCGCCAACGGTTTGACCCGTGAGCGGGGCGACTCGTCTCTGTGGCCCTGTTCCTCGCTTTCACCCACCGCGCGAGCGGCGATTTATGGCGGCCGGGCGTTACCCGGCATCCTGCTCTGTGGAGCCCGGACTTTCCTCTCCTCCTTCGCTTGCGCGTCGGAGCAGCGACGGTCTGGCTGGCTTCGCGAAGCTAGGATAGCACCGGCCGCGGCGAGTTCCACAAACAGGCGGGGCGCCTGCGACCGGTTCGAGCCCTATTGGAGTTGCCACCCAAGGGTTTCGCCCGCACGAAGCGGCACCAGGCGATCGCCGTCGAACGGATAGTCGATCGGCACCTGCCAGCGTGCGCGTTTGAGCGTCACCGTGCCCGCGTTGCGCGGCAGGCTGTAGAACGCTGCGCCATGGACGCTGGCGAAGCCTTCGAGACGGTCGAGCGCCCCGGCCTCGTCGAACACCTCCGCGTAGAGCTCGAGCGCGAGCGGTGCGGTGTAGCAGCCGGCGCCGCAGCACGCGCTTTCCTTGACGCCACGCGAATGCGGCGCCGAGTCGGTGCCGAGGAAGAACTTGGGGCTGCCCGATGTCGCCGCCGCGACCAGCGCCATGCGATGCGTTTCGCGCTTCAGCACCGGCAGGCAGTACCAGTGCGGCCGGAGGCCGCCGGCGAAGAGCGCGTTGCGCGAGTAGCGCAGGTGCTGCGGCGTGATCGTGGCGGCGACGTTCGGGGGCGCGGCGCGAACGAAGTCGGCGGCGTCCTGCGTCGTCAGGTGCTCGACGACGATCTTCAGCGCGGGGAAGTCGCGCACCAGCTTCGCGAGATGGCGCTCGACGAACACGCGCTCGCGATCGAACACGTCGACGTCGGGATCGGTCACTTCGCCGTGCAGCGACAACACGACGCCGTGGCGCTCCATCGCTGCGATGGCCGGATATGCGCGGTCCAGTGCCGTCACGCCGGAATCCGAGTTCGTCGTGGCGCCCGCCGGGTAGTACTTGACCGCGTGGATGAAGCCCGCCGCTTTTGCGCGCGCGATCTCCTCGGCGGACGTCCGGTCGGTGAGATAGAGCGTCATCAGCGGCTCGAAATCGCTGCCGGCGGGCCGTGCCGCCAGGATGCGTTCGCGATACGCAGCCGCGGCCGTGACGGTGGTAACCGGCGGGCGCAAATTGGGCATGACGATTGCTCTTCGGAATGCGCGCGCGGAGGCGCCGATCACCGCGTCGAGCGCGGGTCCGTCGCGAAGGTGCAAATGCCAGTCGTCCGGCCGCGTCAGCGTGACGGAATCCACCGTGGCGATCATCGGAAAGGCTTGTTTTTACAAGGTTCTGGTCGACGGTCCGGCAGCATGCGGGCCGGCGCGGAGGCCTTCCGGCGGGGTGGCCGGGGAAGTGGCTTGTGACGCGCAAGGCCAGTTATAATAGCCAATTTTCTGCCGACGACCCGCGACGCCGAGCCGCATGGCGCCCGTCATCCGCGTTTAGACGGGGTGGGAACTCAGCAACAAACCAGGATTGGCCATACGCTTTGGCCCAAAAACAGATGGCTGCAAAGACCGCAACTGCCGTGAAGAAGCCGCGCGAGCTGACTGAGGAGGAAATCCTCAAGGCGCCCGACAAGGAGTACATGAACGAGGCGCAACTCGCCTTCTTCAAGAAGCGCCTGATCGAAGTGCGCGACCAGATCCTGCGCAACGCCGACGACACCGGCGAGCACCTGCGCGAGAACGAGATCACCACCGATCCGTCGGACCGCGCGACGCTCGAGGAGGAGTACACGCTGGAGCTGCGCACGCGCGACCGCGAGCGGAAGCTGCTCAAGAAGGTCGAGAAGTCGCTGCGCATGATCGACGACGGCAGCTACGGCTATTGCGAGGAAACGGGCGAGCCCATCGGCGTGCCGCGCCTGATCGCGCGGCCGATGACCACGCTGTCCATCGAGGCGCAGGAGCGCCGCGAGCGCGTGCAGAAACTGTACGGCGACTGACAGCCAACTGAGCGCCAACTGAGTGCCAACTGAGTGTCAGGCGCCGTCCTACGGACGCGCAGCGTAGCTTTCCGTACAATCCCTTTCCCTGTCGTCCGGACGACCGGAACTGACAAGGCAAACAAGGGGCACCCATGTTCACGCTTCCCGCGCTTCCCTACGCCGACAACGCGCTCGCGCCCGTCATCTCGGCGAACACGCTCTCGTTCCACTACGGCAAGCATCACAAGGCGTACGTCGACAACCTGAACAAGCTCGTGGCCGGCACCGAGTACGAATCGGCAGCGCTCGAGAAGGTCATCGCCGACACCGCGGGCAAGGCCGACAAGGCGGGCATCTTCAACAATGCCGCGCAGATCTGGAACCACACGTTCTACTGGAACAGCCTCAAGGGCGGCGGCGGCGGTCAGCCGTCGGGCAAGCTCGCGCAGATGATCGAATCCGACCTGGGCGGCTTCGATAACTTCAAGAAGGAATTCGCCGCGACGACGGTCTCGCAATTCGGCTCCGGCTGGGGCTGGCTTGCCGTGGAAGGCGGGAAGCTCAAGATCGTCAAGACCGGCAACGCCGAGGTGCCGTTCACGAAGGGGCAGAAGCCGCTCCTGACGATCGACGTCTGGGAGCATGCGTATTACCTCGACTACCAGAATCGCCGGCCCGACTACGTCAGTGCGGTGATCGACAAGCTGCTCAACTGGGACTTTGCCGCCGAGAACCTGGCGAAGGCGTGAGTTGTTGCCGGTCGAGTTCACCAGTCGCTTGTAGGTCAGGCTTCAGCCTGACGCGACGCGCCCGCCGGCCGAAGCCGGCCCCACAGTCAGGCTGACGCTGACCTTGCAAGGACGCGTTCAGCTTGTGGCGCCAAGGCCTTTGCGACCATAATCGTCGACTGTTTTCGCTTGCGCGGCCAAGAAGCCGCGCGACCCAACGATGGCCCTGTTCTCCAAGCCGCCGGCCAAGAAACCGGCGGGGTCAGACAATGCTCGCGCGCAAGCGCAGGCGCGCTCGACCCCCGCGCGCGCGCTGGCCCACGAAGCGGGGCGCAAAGGCATCGCGCAGCGACCGGCCGCCGAGCCTCCGGGTCCGGCGACGCTGACCGGCGCGAGCCTCATCGAGTGGAGCCACGCGTACGCCGCGATCGAGGTCTCGGAGACCAATCCCGGTCTGTGCGCGGTCCTCGAGAATGCCGCGTTGCTGTACGCGGCGGGCCAGGGCGAGCCTGCGCGCGCAACGCTGGCCGAGGGCATCCAGAACGATCACGACACCCGGCTGTCGCCACTCGCGTGGCTGGCGATGTTCGATCTCCTGCAACGGGCGAACCAGCGCGCGGCCTTCGACCAGCTTGCCCTGCAGTACGTCGTGCAGTTCGAGCGCTCTGCTCCCGGCTGGGAGGAGTCCGCGGTGAACGCCGTGCCGGGCCGGGCCGCAGCCGGCGGGTATGTCGCGCTCGCCGGCAAGCTGTCGGCGTCGAGCGCCACGCAGCTCGCCGGCTTGCGCCGCGCCATCGAAAAGCGCGTGCCGAACGCGCGGCTCGACCTGTCGTCGGTACTCTCGTTCGACGACGAGGGCGCGCGACTGCTCGCCGATCTGCTGGGACAGGCGCGTCACCACCGCATCGCGCTTGCCGTCGAGCGGCCCGAGAAGCTGAGCGCGCTGGCGGACGCAATGGTCAAACGCGGCAAGGACGGCGGGCAGGGCGCGTGGCTGCTGTCGCTCGAGCTCATGCAGTGGCAACACCAGCAGGCGGCGTTCGACGATCGTGCCGTCGACTTTGCCGTGACGTTCGAGGTGTCGCCGCCGTCGTGGGAGCCGCCGCCAGGCGCTTCCCCTGCCCCTGCCGAGACGCCCGCGCTGGAGCCGCCGCGCCCGGCTCTCGATGCCGAGGCCTTCCCGCTCGCCGGCGTGCTCGCCGGATCGAACGTACCGCAGATCGCGGCGTTCGCGAACTACGCGCACGGCCGCGATATCGTCGTCGTCGAGCTGACGGCGGTCGACCGGATGGATTTTGTCTGCGCCGGCGCGTTCCTGAACGCGATCGGTCGCGTCGAGGGCCAGCGCAAGAGCGTGCAGATCGTCGGCGCGTCGCCAATCATCCGGGCGTTGCTGCTGCTGATCGGCGTCTCGCCGCGCCATTTCGTCAAGAAGACCGGTTGAGCGCGCCCCGCGCCGTGCGCTAGCGCGCGGCCGGCGACAAGTCCATGGAAATCTTTCACGGCACGACCATCCTCTCCGTGCGCCGCGACGGCGCTGTCGCGCTGGGCGGCGACGGCCAGGTGACGCTCGGCAATGTCGTCATCAAGGCGACCGCGCGCAAGGTGCGCCGCCTGTACCACGACAAGGTCCTCGCGGGATTCGCCGGTGCGACGGCCGACGCGTTCACGCTGTTCGAGCGCTTCGAAGGCAAGCTCGAGAAGCACCAGGGACATCTGACGCGTGCCGCCGTCGAGCTCGCGAAGGATTGGCGCTCGGACCGCGTGCTGCGGCGACTTGAAGCAATGCTTGCCGTCGCCGACCGCAGCGCCTCGCTGATCATCACCGGCACCGGCGACGTGCTGGAGCCCGAGCACGGCATCGTCGCGATCGGCTCCGGCGGCGCCTACGCGCAGGCCGCGGCGCGCGCACTTCTCGACAATACTGCGCTGTCCGCGGCCGACATCGTCGGCAAGGCGCTGGCGATCGCCGGCGACCTGTGCATTTACACGAACCAGCACCACGTCATCGAACGCTGGATGCCTGATCTCCGATTGCCCGCTGAGTCGGTTGCGCCACTCGCGGGGGCGACCCACGATGTCGTGATCGCCGGCGCGGGTCTGGTCGGCCTGGCGCTTGCGGCGGCGCTCGCGCGCGCCGGGCTCACGGTGGCGCTCGCCGACCGCGCGCCGATCGCCGTGCCCGACGCGGACGAAACGGCGTGGGACGCGCGCGTCTACGCGATCAGCCCCGGCAGTGCGGCGTTCCTGCGCTCGATCGGTGCGTGGCAGGCGCTGCCGCCGGAGCGCATCGCGCCGGTCGAATCGATGCGCGTCGAAGGTGACGCGCGGCGCGACGCTCGCCTTCTCGGCCTACGAGCAGGGCGAGCGTGCGCTGGCGTGGATCGTCGAGGAGCGCGCGCTGCGCGCCGCGCTGCTGCCGCTCGTTCGCCGCGCAGGCGTCGACGTGATCGGCGGCACCGCGTTCGAATCGCTCGCGTGGCTGCCGGACGCCGGCACGCTGCAACTCGCTGATGGGCGCGCGCTGGCCGGGCGCCTCATCGTCGGCGCCGACGGCGGCTCGTCGTGGGTGCGCAAGGAGGCCGGCATCGCCGCCCTGCCGCGAGACTATGGCCAGACTGCGGTCGTCGCCAACTTCGCCTGCGAGCGCCCGCATCACGGACGCGCGTACCAGTGGTTCCGGACAGACGGCGGCGTGCTCGCCTGGCTGCCTTTGCCGGATCAACGCATTTCGATCGTCTGGTCGGCCCCCGACGCGCTGGCGGCGGAGCTCCTGGAACTGCCCCATGACGAGCTCGCGGTGCGTGTGGCCGCGGCCGGCAACGATGCGCTCGGCGCGTTCCGTACGATCACGCCGCCGGCGAGCTTTCCGCTGCGCTTCCTGCGAGTGCCGACGCCCGTCGCCCTGCGCCTCGCGCTTGTCGGCGACGCGGCCCACGGGATACATCCTTTGGCGGGGCAAGGTGTTAACCTCGGGTTCGGGGATGCGCAGGCGCTCGCCGCGGTGCTGACCGACCGCGGTCCGGTCGCCGACGCCGGCGCGGCGATCCTGCTCGAACGCTATGCCCGGCGGCGCGCCGAGCCGGTCCTGGCGATGCAGGCGGTCACCGACGGCCTGGCGCGGCTTTTCGGCATGCCGGCGCCGTGGCTGAAGGCGCTGCGCAATGCCGGCCTGTCCGCCGTCGATCGGCTGCCCGTCGTCAAGCGCGCCTTGGCGCAACCTGCGCTTCGATAAGATGTCGAACCGCGACCGTTTCCGGAGTCCTCCGATGCCCCCAATCTCCGCTCTCCCGCTCCGAGTCCGCGCCGCCGCCGTCGTTGTGGCCGCCGCAGTGGCGCTCCCGGTCGCGATCGCGCAGCAACCCGCTCGCGGCGGCTGCCGCCCAGACGGCGGCGCAATCAGCTGCCCAGGCATCCGCGCAGGCGGCAGATCGGCCGCCCTGAAGAAGATCCTCGAGCAGAAATTCCCCGGCGCCGAGATCCGCTACATCGCCCGGAGCCCGTACTTCGGGCTGTACGAGGCGGCGCTGGGCGACCAGATGATCTACACCGACAAGAAGGCCGACCAGATCCTCGTCGGCGCGATCTACGACACGGCGACGAAGACCAACCTCACCGAGTCGAAGATGCGCAAGCTCAATCGCGTGGACGTCGCCAAGCTGCCGATGGAGCTCGCGTTCAAGAAAGTGAAGGGCAACGGCTCGCGCAAGCTGATCGTCTTCTCCGACGCCGACTGCCCGTTCTGCCACCGGCTCGAGAACGAGATGAAGAATCTCGACAACGTCACGATCTACACGTTCCTGTTCCCGATCGACGGGCTCCACCCGGACGCCGCGAACAAGTCGCGCAAGATCTGGTGCGCGCCGGACAAGGTCAAGGCGTGGGATGCCTTCTTCGCCTCCGGCAAGGTGCCCGACAACGCCGGCGACTGCGACAACCCGGTCGAGAAGACGCAGGCGCTCGGCAACACGCTCAAGATCAACGCGACGCCGACGCTGATCTTCGCCGACGGCACGATCGTTCCGGGCGCGCTGCCGGCTGGCGCAGATCGAGAAGGAAATGGCCGCGGCCGACGTCGAGCTCAAGAAAGTCGCGGCGGCGACGAAGCAATAGCAAGCCGGCACGAACGCCGCTGGGGCGCGCACGGCGCGGCCCCGTCGCGGCGCCGCTGAAGCCCGATCCTCGAACAACAGGGAAATCCCGATGGCGATCCTCGACTTCATCAAGAAACAGTTCATCGACATCATCGAGTGGACCGATGATTCGCGTGACACGCTGTCGTATCGTTTCCCCGACGAGGACAAGGAGATCAAGAACGGCGCGCAGCTGATCGTGCGCGAGTCGCAGGTCGCGCAATTCGTCTACCTCGGCCAGTTCGGCGACACGTTCGGGCCGGGCAAGCACACGCTGACGACCGACAACATCCCGGTCCTCACCAATCTCAAGAGCTGGAAGTACGCGCTCGAAAGCCCGTTCAAGGCCGATGTCTATTACGTCGTCACGCGGCTTTTCACCGGCAACAAGTGGGGCACCGCCAATCCGGTGATGATGCGCGATGCCGACTTCGGCGTCGTGCGCCTGCGCGCCTACGGCACCTACGACTTCCGCATCGTCGACGTCAAGAAGTTCCTCAAGGAGGTCGCGGGCACCGACGATCACTTCCGCCTCGACGAGTTCAACGACACGATGCGTTCGCGCATCGTCAGCGTGTTCACCGACGCGCTCGCGAGCTCGAAGATCCCCGCGCTCGACGTCGCCTCGCGCTACGGCGAGCTCGGCGGCGCGCTGTTGCCGCTCATCAATCCGGCGATCGGCGAGAAATACGGGCTCGAGATGACGACGTTCATCGTCGAGAACGTGTCGGTGCCGCCGGAAGTGGAGGCGGCGATCGACAAGCGCTCGAGCATGGCCGCGGTCGGCAACCTGAACGACTACGTCAAGTATCAGATGGCGCAGGGCATGGGTCAGGGCGGCGACGGCGGCGTCGGCGGGCTCGGCGCGCAGGTCGCGGTCGGCATGGCGATGGCGCAGCAGATGATGAACCAGACCGGCGGCCTCATGGCGCAGCAGACGCCGGGCATCGCCAATCCGCCGCCGCCGCCGACAGCCGGTGGCGGCGTGTCCGATCTGATGAACCCGGCGCAGGTCGCGCAGATGCTCGGCGTCGCCGAATCGGACGTGCTGTCGAGCCTCGAGTCCGGCGATCTCAAGGGCAAGCGGATCGGGACGCAGTGGCGCGTGACGCGCGACGCGGTCAACGCCTTCCTCAAGTCGTAGCGCGCGGCGTTCGCGAACCAGTCGACGGCTGCCAAACGATGACGCCGCAGCGCGAACGCGACGGCGCGCGGCGCGTCGCCGGGCATGTCACCGAGTGACGCGCGAACTGCGCCGTTCGCGTTCGGCGAGGCCGAAGCGCGCGCCGCTGCGCTCGCGTGGGTGCACCGACGCTGGCTCGCCTCACCGGCGCTTTCGCGCCGCGCGCGCGAAGGCCCGATCGAATCCGTGTGGGTCCCGTTCTGGCTGATCGACGCGCATGCGGTCGCGCATTGGGAAGGCCCCGGCCTGCGGGGAATCATCGAGATGGACTTCGGCGGACTGTCGGTATGCGCCGAGGCGCTCGCCGACGCTGCGCTGATGGAAGCGCTCGAGCCGTGGCCCGCACGCGCGTTCCGGCCGCATAACGCCCAGGACCTCGCGGATCGTACGGTCGTGCGCGCGACGCTTTCCCGCGACGACGCAATCGCGCTCGCCGGCAAGCGGATGGAGCGCGAGCTCCTCGCGGCGGCGCGGCGCGGACAGGCGGCGGCGACGCGCGAGCGCATGCGCCTGCTCGGCGTCGAATACCCGCGTGAAGCGTGCGAGCCGGTGCTGCTGCCGCTGTGGCGGTTCGAGGGTCATCGCTTCGGGCGCCGCTGGCGCATCGCAATCAACGGGTCGACGGGCAAGGCGGCGGGGCATGCCGCAGCCGCGTCGTGAGCCCGCCTTCGATGAGCGAGGTCGACGCGCACAACAAGTTCGCCTGCCCGGCCTGTGGCGGGGAGGCGATCTGGAATCCGGCGAAGCAGAAGCTGGTGTGCCCGTTCTGCGGCACCGAATCGCCCCTGTTGCGCGACCCCGGCGGCGCGCTCGTCGAGCACGACCTCGCGGCAGCATTGCGCGAACTGCCCGATGGCGATCGCGGCTGGCCGGCGCACAAGCGACAAGTGCGCTGCCAGAGTTGCAAGGCGATCTCGGTGCTCGATCCTGCGCGGCAGGCGCAGAACTGCGAGTTCTGCGGCTCGGCGCAGCTCGTGCCGTACGAGGGGACGAAGGATGCCTTCCGGCCCGAAAGCGTGCTGCCGTTCAAGGTGAGCGAGGGCAACGCCCGCGATCGCATCCGCGCGTGGTACGGCAAGCTGTGGCTCGCGCCGTCGGCGCTCAAGAAGCGCGCGCTGACCGATACGGTGCATGGCATCTACCTGCCATACTGGACGTTCGACGCGCAGGTCGATGCGCAATGGACGGCGGAAGCGGGTCACTACTACTACACGACCGAGACGTACGTGGAGAACGGCCAGATGCGCTCGCGGCAGGTCCAGCAGATCCGGTGGGAGCCGGCGGCCGGTCGCCTGTCGCACTTCTTCGACGACGATCTGCAATGTGCGTCGGTCGGCGTCCACCCGAACATCCTGCGTGGAATCGAGCCGTTTCCGACGCAGGACCTCAAAGCGTACGACGCGGGCTACGTTTCCGGCTGGGTCGTCGAGCGCTATCAGATCGACCTCGCCGGCGCGGCGCAGCGCGCGCGCGCCGCGATGGACGGCAAGATGCAGACGCTGTGCGCGCGCGCCGTGCCTGGCGACACGTTTCGCAATCTCGTCGTCCACAGCGACTACTCGCGGCAGACGTTCAAGCACATCCTCGCGCCGGTGTGGCTGTTGACGTACAGCTACGGCCCGCGCAGCTTCCAGTGCGCGATGAACGGGGTCACCGGCGTGATCGCCGGAGAATATCCGAAGAGCCCGTGGAAGATCGCGCTCATCGTGCTGGCGATCATCGTCGGCATCGTCATCGCGATGTCGCTCGGCGGCGGGCGGTGACGCGACACATGGCGAACGCATCGACGCGGGCTGCGATCGTCACCGGCGTTTCGCGCGGGCTCGGCGAGGCGCTGGCGGTGGCGCTGCTCGCCCGCGGCTTCCACGTCACCGGAATCGGCCGGGCGACGAGCGCGCGGCTCTCGGGCGCTCGATACGAATTCGTTGCGTACGATCTGGCGCAGGTCCCCGGGATCGACGCTGCACTGGCGGCCCCCTTTGCTGCCGTGGCGGCGCTGCGGCCGGCCTCGGTGTGCCTCATCAACAATGCCGCGATGGTCGGGCCGGTCGGCGTCTACGGCAAGCACGCGTCGGGCGACTTCGTGGCGCCGCTGTCGCTGAACCTGGCGGCGCCGGCGGCGCTGGCCAACCTGTTCTGTCGCGTCTTCGCGACGGAGTCCGGCGATCGCCGCATCGTCAACGTGTCGTCCGGCTCCGCCGTGCGCGTGTTGCCCGGCACCGGGTGGTACTCGGCGGCGAAGGCGGGCCTCGAGATGCTGACCGCGGGAATCGCCGCAGAGCAGGGGGCGCACGGCATCCGCGCGATCTCGCTGCGCCCGGGCATCATCGCGACCGACATGCAGGTCGAGGCGCGCTCGCACAGCAAGGAGGCGTTTCCCTCGGTACAGGTCTTTCGAGACTTCCACGAGAAGGGCCTGCTGGTCGCGCCCGACGTCGCCGCCGAGCGCATCGTGACGCACGTGGTCGAGGCGCCGGTCGAGCAGGGACGGACCTATTCCTACGCCGAGCTTGGCGCCGCGGCGCCAGGCTGAGAGCCCGTCACGCCGCGAGCGTCGTCAGTTCCGTCGGCTCGGCGACGAGCGCATCGGCGTCCGCCAGTTCCTCGCGCGAGCCGTAGCCCCACAGGACGCCGACCGCGTGCACGCCGTTCGCGCGCGCCGCGCGGATGTCGTGATGGCGGTCGCCGATCATCGCGGCGACCGCCGGATCGACGGCCTCCGTCGCGATGAGATGTGCCATCAGCGTGGACTTGTCGTCGAAGCGGCCCGCGAAGTCGGCGCCGTAAACGGCGCGAAAGTGCGGCGCGAAGCCGAAGTGCTCGACGATGCGCCGCGCAAACGTCTCCGGCTTGGCCGTGCAGACGTACATTCGCGCGCCGGTTGCCGCGAGCGCCGACAATGTGTCGCCGACGCCGGCATAGGCGACGTTCTCCTTCCAGCCCACGTCGGCGAAGCGTTCCCGATAGTGGGCGACCGCGCGCTCGATCAGCGGCGCGTCGGTCGTGCCGAGAAGGCGCGCGAACGTTTCGCGCAGCGGCGGCCCGACGCAGCCGCGCAGCGCAGCGTCGGCGGGCCGCGCCGCACCGACGCATTCGAGCGCGTGCCGGATCGACGCGGCGATGCCCGCGTAGTTGTCCGTCAGCGTGCCGTCGAGGTCGAACAGCAGCGTGCGCGCGCGGATCACGGCGCCGGTCCGCGCACCTGCATCCGGTAGGCGATGATCGCACCGGCGGCGCCGGCCTCCCACATCAGGCAGTAGCCCTGTTTGATGCGCGGCGCGAACACGCCCGAGTCGGACGTGACGTCGTCGCGCGTGATCGGCATGAGGACCATGCCGCCCTCGTGGTAGTGGATGTTGAACTTGACCGGCGTGTTGCTCTCGAAGCGGTAGTCGAGCCGGTCGCCGGCGGCGAGATCGGCGCAGTCCTCGTGGATGCCGTAAGGCGCGATGTCCTGTTTCGCCACCGTCTTCGCCTCGCCGATGGCGAGAGGCTTCTGCGCGCAGCCGGCGAGCGCAGCGCCGGCGAGCAGGAGCGCAAGCGAGCGCGCCTTGCACACGGGCGGCGCTCATCGCTTCGCCCGCGCACGCTTGCGCAGCTTCGCCCAGTCCTCCGCCAGCATCGCGTAGCGCACATGATCGCGCCAGCGGCCGCCGATCTTCACGTAACGGCGCGAGAAGCCTTCTCGCGTGAATCCGGCACCCGCGACCAGCGCGAGCGAGCGGTGGTTGGTCGGCTGCACGTTCACCTCGACGCGATGCAGCTTGAGCTTGCGAAATGCGACGTCGAGCGCGAGTGTCAGTCCCTCGGTCATGTAGCCGTCGCCGGCGAGCGGCGCAAACGCGTAGTAGCCGAGGTACGCGCTCTGGAACAGCCCGCGGACGATCTCGGAGAAGCTGAAGACGCCGGCGAGCGCGCCTGTCGTCGTTGCGCAGGACGAGGAAGCCGGCGTGCGTCGGCACGCGCCCATCGTAGCGCGAGACGAACGATGCAAAGTGCGCGGCGGTCGAGGGTGCCTTCGCCCACGCGCCGTGCAGCTGGCGGCTCGCCCGCGCGGCGCGCAGGAACGCGGCCTGGTCGGACGGACGGGGAGGACGAAGGTGAACACGGGGGCCGATGGCGGAGGGCGTGGGAGTCCGCGTTGGCATAATGCGATTCTACCAAGGGGCATGTCGATGGGCGCGTCATGACGGCGTGGGTCGAAGGCAAGGTGGCGGGCAAGCGGCAATGGACGGACAACCTGTTCTCGCTTCAGGTGACCGCGCCTGAAGTGACGTTCGTCGCCGGCCAGTTCGCGCGGCTTGCGTTGCCCGCGCCCGAAGGCTCGAAGGAGCCGATGCTCGGACGCCCCTATTCGTTCGTCAACCCGCCGCACATGGCGCCGCACGAGTTCTACTTCATCGTGCTGCCGGAGGGGCCGCTGTCGCCGCGGCTCGCTGCGCTCGGCGAAGGCGAATCAGTGTGGATGCTGCCCCGCGCGAACGGCTTTTTCAGCATCCCGGAAGTGCCGGAAGCCGACGCGCTGTGGTGCATGGCCACCGGGACGGGCATCGGCCCGTTCCTGTCGATCCTTCGCACCGACGATCCGTGGCAGAAGTTCGCGCGCGTCGTTCTTGTCCATGCGACGCGCTTCGCCGGCGAGCTCACGTATCGCGACGAGATCGCGCAGATCGTTCGCGCGCGCGGCGGCGCGTTCAGTTTCGTGCCGATGGTGAGCCGCGAGGCAGCGCCGGGCGCGCTTGCGGGCCGCATTCCGGCGGCCATCGATGACGGCCGCCTCGAAGCGCGTGCGGGCGTGCCGCTGACGGCGGCGAACGCGCACGCGATGCTCTGCGGCAATCCCGCGATGATCGACGACACGCAGCGGGCGCTGGCGACGCGCGGCATGCGCCGGCATCGGCGGCGCGATCCGGGGCACATCACGCTGGAGACCTACTGGTAGCAGATCGCGGTCCGCCTGGCACGCGGGCGCGACTGCGTGTGCACGCGCGCCGCGCTATCTGCGAGAATGGTCCGGTCCAATCCTGGGGGAGGTCATCATGGGCAAGCGGTTCCTGATCACCTGGTTGTCGATCTTCGTGCTGTGGATGATCGGAAGCTTCATCGTGCACGGCAGCCTGCTGTACGCCGACTACGCCTCGCTGCCGAACCTGTTCCGTCCGGAGGCCGATGCGCAGCACTACTTTCCGCTGATGATCCTCGCGCACGTCATCCTGTCCGGCGCGTTCGTGTGGATCTACTCGCGCGGCGTCGAGGACAAGCCATGGCTGCTGCAGGGCGTGCGATACGGCATCGCGGTGGTGCTGCTGACGATCGTTCCGACCTACCTCATCTATTACGTCGTCCAGCCGATGCCCGGCGCCACCGTAGTCCGGCAGATCGTGTTCGACGGCCTGCTCATCGTCGCGCTGGGCGTGGTGGCCGCCTTCGCGTATCGGGACCGGCCGCGCGTGACGGTGATCGTCGAAAAATGAGCACGCTATCCTCTTGCGAGGGAAATGGCGCGTAGCCTCGCGCGGACCGGCCCGTCCTGCGACCTACGCCGCAGCGGATCCGGCGCCGCGCAGCCGGAACGCCGGCACCGGCTGCGCGTAGCCTTTGAGCGTCATCCCGCCGAGCGGCTCCACGGCGAACGAATCGTCGAGCGCCGCGCGCATCCGCCGGTCGACGACGATCGTGCCGCCCTCCGCCTCGCCGCACAGCCGCGCCGCGAGATTGACGACGGTGCCGATCGCCGTGTAATCGACGCGGCCCTCGTAGCCGAACGCGCCGAGCGTCGCGTAGCCGCGCGCGATGCCGATGCCGAGGTCGAGCTCGTAGCCCTGCTTGCGCCACGCTTCACGCAATGGCACGAAGCGCGCCTGCATCGCGAGCGCCATGCGCGCCGCGCGAGGACCCGGATCATCGACGGGGAGCGGGTCGTTGAAGAAGATCAGGATGCCGTCGCCGGCGAAGCGATCGAGCGTGCCCTCGTGCTCGGCGATGATCGGCCCCATCGCGCCATGAAATTCGCCCAGCGCCGCCTGCACCTCTTCCGGTTCGGCGCTGTCGGTGAACGCCGTGAAGCCGCGCAGGTCGACGAACACGTAGCAGATCTCGCGGCGATGCAGCGCGAGGATCGAGCGATCGTCGGAGGCGAGAATCGCCTGCGCGACCCGCGGGGCGAAGAACTTCTTGAGCTGGCCCAGCCGGTCGATCTCACCGACCTGCTCGGTGACGCGCGCCTCGAGCTGGCGGTTGAGCGCCGCGAGCTCGTCCGCCTGCCGGCGAACTTCGTCCTGCAGCGCCTTCACGCGCAGCAGCGACTTCACCCGCGCGAACAGCTCCGCCTGCTGAATGGGCTTGGTGAGGAAGTCGTCGGCGCCTGCCTCGATGCCGTGCAAGCGCTCCTGCTGCGGATCGAGCGACGTGACGAGGACGACGGGGAGCAGCGACGTCGCGGCGTCGGCGCGGATGCGCCGGCACACGTCGTACCCCGACAGCCCCGGCATCATGATGTCGAGCAGCACGATGTCGGGCAGGTCGCCCGCGAGCTTGGCGAGCGCGTCTTCGCCGCTGACCGCCGCCGCGACGGCGTAGCCGCGCGCCGACAGGATGTCGACGAGCAGCTTCACGTTCATCGGCGTGTCGTCGACGACGAGGATCTTCGCCGCTGCGGGCTGGCTCATCGCAGTCCCTCGCGAGCCTTGGACGGCGCGCTCACCTCGGCCCGCGCTCCAGCAGCGTGCGCACGGTGTCGAGGAACTCCTTCAGGCTGATCGGCTTGCTGACGTAGGCGTCGAAGCCGGCGTCCATGATCATCGCGCGGTCCTGCTGCATCACCGAGGCGGTGACCGCGGCGATCGGGATTCGTGCCGTCGCCGTGTCGGCGCGCAGCAGCTTCAGCGCGTCGACGCCGCTGATGCCCGGCAGGTGGATATCCATGAGGATGAGGTCGGGCGGGCGCTCGCCGGCAAGGCGGACGCCGTCCTCTCCGGTGCCGGCCTCGATCGTCGTGTAGCCCTTCGCCTGCAGCACGTCGCGGACGAGCTTCATGTTCTTGTCGTTGTCCTCGACGATCAGGATCGTGCTCATGGCGTAGTCCTTTCAAGCCCTACATGATCCCCCCCGAGCATCGCTGCGCGCTGCTCCCCCCGGGGGGGCGAGTGCCTTGGGGCGGCCCTGCGGCACTCATTGCAACCGGTGCTCCGGAATGTTGAAGCTGAACGTCGAGCCCTTGCCCGGCGTGCTCTCGAGCCAGAGGCGTCCGCCGTGCAGCTCGACGAACTTTCGCGTCAGCGTGAGGCCGAGTCCCGTGCCTTCCTGCTTGTTGGTGTAGTGCTTGCCGACCTGCCGGAAGGCGTCGAATACCGTCTCCTGATCCTCGGGCGCGATGCCGATGCCGGTGTCGCGCACGGCGATCACGACATCGCTCCCGTCGCGCCGCGCACTGACGTCGATCCTCCCGCCGTCCGGCGTGAACTTGACGGCGTTCGTCAGCAGGTTGAGCAGGATCTGCTTCAGCTTGCGCTCGTCGGCGACGATCTCGCCGATGCCGGGCTCGACGGCGACCGCGAGCGCGATGCCGTGCCGCTGCGCGCGCTCGCGGACCAGCGTCATCGCGTTGCCGATGGCGGACGGCAGGTCGAAATTCGCCGCATCGAGCTCCATCCGCCCTGCCTCGACCTTCGACAGGTCGAGGATATCGTTGATCAGCGTCAGCAGATGCCGGCCCGAGGAGTGGATGTCCTTCAGGTAGTCGTCCTGCTTCTCGTTGATGTCGCCGAACATCCGCTCCAGCAGCACCTCGGAGAAGCCGATGATCGCGTTGAGCGGCGTGCGCAGCTCGTGCGACATGTTGGCGAGGAACTCGCTCTTGTGCTGGTTGGCGACCTCGAGCTGGCGGCTCTTGTCCTGGATCTCGCGGAAGAGCCGCGCGTTCTGGATCGCGATCGACCGCCTGGTTCGGCGAAGGTCAGGAGCAGCGCGATCTCCTTGTCCGAATAAGGGCCGGGTGTCTCGCGGCCGACGAACACGGCACCGACGCCTTTGCGCCCTTCCCAGATCATCGGCGCGACCATCAGCGCGTGCACGCCGAGCCGCGCGCTTACGCGCTCCGTCGCGCGCGCGCGCCGGCACGCTGTTCGTCGCGGTCCATGTCCGGGTAATGCACGACCGCGCGGCGCTGGATCGCAATCGCCGGTCGCGCGTGTCTCGCCAGCGGCAACGTGCAACTGCCGCGCCACTTCGCCTCCGGGCTTCGGCCCGTGGTAGGCGCGCAGGCTGCAGCCATCGCCTGGCTCGTCGACCAGGTTGATCTGCCCGATCCTGCCGTCGAACAGCCGCTCGCAGCTTTCGAGGATCTTCTCGAACACGGGCGCGGTGTCGGCGATCGAGCTGCTGATCGCCGCCAGCACCTCGCCGGACGCCCGCTGCTGCTCGAGCGCCTCCTTCGTCTCGTTGAACAGGCGGGCGTTCTGGATCGCGATGACCGCCTGGTTGGCGAAAGTCTCGAGGAGTGCGAGCTGCTTGTCGGTGAATGACCCTTTGAAATTCGCGGCCCACCCACAGCGAGCCGATGGCGCGGCCCTCGAACAGCATCGGCGCGAACGACATCGACTGCATGCCGACGGCGCGGCAGCCGTCGCGCGAGCGCTGCGGCATGTCGCCGGTGTCGATGTCGGCATAGGTCAGCAGGCGTCGCTCGAGGATCGCGGTGCCCGACGAGTGTCTCGCGGTTCAGCGGCTGCGGGAACAGGCCGCGCAGCGCGTCGCCGCCGGAGCCCGCGTAAGCGCCAATGTCCAGCATGCCGTCGTCGCGCACGAGCGTCAGGCCGACTGTTTCGCCGGCGAACAGCCGCTGGCAGCTCTGCAGGATGACGTCGAACACCGGCTTGGTGTCGGCGATCGAGTTGCTGATCGCCGTGAGCACTTCGCCCGACGCGCGCTGCTGGTCGAGCGCTTCCTTCGTCTCGTTGAACAGCCGCACATTCTCGATCGCGATCGCGGCCTGGTCGCCGAACGTGCGCAGCAAGCCGATCTCGCGCTCGGTGAACGGCCGCACCTCGTCGCGTCGCATCAGGATGATGCCGAACGCCTTGCCTTCGCGGAACAGCGGCGTGACGACCACCGAGCGGTGTTGCAGCCGTACCGCGATCTCGTAGCTGACCGGGTACTCGGCGCGCACGGCGAGCATGTCCGGGATCGAGATCGTCGCGAGGTCGGCGAGCGCGCGCCCGGACACCGAGCCGCGGTCGACCGGTATCGTCTCGGCGTGATTGACGGGCTCCGCGTTCGGGCCCTGTGAGGCCAGATGGCGAAGCACGCCGCCTTCGATCAGGTAGATCGACGTGGCGGCCGCGTCGCACAGGCGCGCCGAGCGCTCGGCGATCGCGTCCAGCACCGGCTGCACGTCCGTCGGCGAGCCCGAGATGACGCGCAGGATGTCGCTGATCGCCGTCTGCTGCTCCAGCGCCTCCCGCGTCTGGTTGAACAGGCGCACGTTGTCGATGGCGATGGCCGCCTGCCGAGCGAACGTCTGCACCAGCGCGACCTGGCTCGGCGAGAACTGCACAGGCTCGCGCCGGAAGAGGAAGATGCCACCGTACGCGCCGCCTTCGCGCATGAGCGGCACCGACAGGACGGCGCGCGCGCCGAGCGGCACGACGCTCGCCTGCGAGTCCGGATACTCGGCGTCGAGCAGCGGCACGACGTCGGCGTGATGGATCGTCACGCGGTCCAGCGCCGCGCGGCCGGTGAGGACCGTGCGCTTGAGCGGTATGCGCCCCGGTGGCTGCGCGAGCGGCTCCTCGTCGACCGCGAGTAGTCGGACGCCGGGACTGCAGGCTGGTCGCCCTCGACGAGCAGCACGCGCGCGATAGGGTGCGTCGCAGAGCTGCGCGGCGCGCTTGGCCACGGCGTCGAGCACCGGCTTCACGTCGGTAGGCGAGCTCGAGATGGTGTGCAGGATGTCCGAGATCGCCGTCTGCTGCTCGAGCGCCTCCTTCGTCTCGTTGAAGAGGCGCACGTTCTCGATCCCGATCGCCGCCTGGCCGGCGAACGTCTCGACCAGCGCGATCTGCTTGGCGCTGAATGCTCGCGGCTCGT
Organism: uncultured beta proteobacterium; assembly: GCA_963851465.1. GTDB lineage: Bacteria > Pseudomonadota > Gammaproteobacteria > Burkholderiales > Casimicrobiaceae > VBCG01. Next base: position 374,535 of record CAWKPJ010000009.1, on the reverse strand, counting down.
TGCGCCACAGCGCGAACACGCCGATCGCACGATCCTCGCGCATCAACGGGACGCACATGATCGCGCGGAAGCCGTATTTCGCCTGCGTCGGCCGGGCATCGGGATACTCGGTATCGAGCAGCGGCACGATGTCGGCATGACTGATCGTCCTGCGGTCACGCGTCGCGCGACAGATGACGAGCGATTGGGAGAGCGGCCACCGCTCGCCCTCGCGCGGGGTCGACATCGTCCCGTAGCCGGTGGCGAAACGCAGAGAATCACCTTCGACCAGGAAGATCGCGCATTGGGACGCGTCGCAAAGGCGCAGCGAACGCTCGGCCACTGCCTCGAGCATCGGCCGCACGTCGCCCGGCGAGCTCGAGATGACGCGCAGGATCTCGCTGATCGCCGTCTGCTGCTCGAGCGCCTCCTTCGTCTCGTTGAACAGGCGCACGTTCTCGATCGCGATCGCGCCCTGGTCGGCGAACGTCTTGAGCAGCGCGACCTGAGAATCGGAGAAACGTCCCGGCTCGCGATGCGCGACACGAAGATCGCGCCGATGACCTCGCCCTCGCGCAGCATGGGCACGCCGAGCGCGCTCCGATAGCGCGCGCGCTCCGCAGCGGCTTTGGCGTCGTAGTGTCGGGCTCGGCCAGGACGTCCTCGACGTGCACCACGGCGCGGTGCGCGGATGCAGCGCGCGGTCACCGTCTCGTCGTTCATCGTCATCGGGAAGACGCGCTGAACGGCTTCGCGCCCGTCCGCCGTGACGCACCGTGGACCGAGGCGAGCCGGATCGATGTTGCCGTCGACGCGCGAGCACGACGCTCACCTCGGCGTCGCACAGCTTCGTCGGCGCGCTCGCCGATGATGTCGAAGACCGGCTGCACGTCGGTCGGCGAACCCGAGATCACGCGCAGGATCTCGCTGATCGCCGTCTGCTGCTCGAGCGCCTCCTTCGTCTCGTTGAACAGGCGGACGTTGTCGATGGCGATCGCCGCCTGGCGCGCGAACGTCTCGACCAGCGCCACCTGGTCGGGCGAGAAGAGCCCGGGCTCGCGGCGGAAGATGAAGATGCCGCCGTACGCGCCGCCTTCGCGGATCAGCGGCACGCCGAGCACGGCGCGGCAGCCGAGCCGCCTGATGTTCTCGGCGGCGCCCGGGAACTCGGCCTCGGCGAGCGGGACCACGTCGGCGATGTGCACCGTCGCGCGGTCGACGGCGGCGCGGCCGGTGATCGACGTACCGGTCGTACGGTACGGGCACGCCGATGAATCCCGCGTTCGATCGAGTAATCGGCCTTCGGCACGAGCCGCGTTGCCGTCGATGATCATCACGCGGGCGTACGGCGCATCGACAGAGGTGCGCCGCGCGTTCGGCCACCGCCTTCGAGCACCGGCTCCACGTCGGTCGGCGAGCTCGAGATCACCCGCAGGATCTCGCTGATCGCGGTCTGCTGTTCGAGCGAGTTGGCGAGCTCGCTCGTGCGCTCGTCGACCTTGCGCTCGAGATTCGCGTACGACTCCTTCAGCCGCCCCGACATCCGGTTGAACTGCCCCGCGAGCGCCTCGAGCTCGTCGCCGGTGCGGATGTCGATCTTCTGGTCGAGGTTGCCTTCGCCGATGCGCTGCGCGCCCTCCTGAAGCGTGTGGATCGGCTGCGCCATGCCGCGCGCGAGCGCAGCGGCGGCGAGCGCGGAGATCACGAGGCCCGCGAGGAGCAGGAAGGCGGTGCGCGCGATCGACGCGTCGAGCTTCGCATAGACCTCGGAGACGGGCTGCTCGGCGAACACCTTCCAGTCGAGCGGCTCGATCGGCGCCCACGACACGAGCACCTCGTTGCCCGCGAGATCCCTGGACACCAGCGCCGGAGCGTCCTGCGGCCCGGCGCCCGCCGCCGCCTTGACGTGCGCGAGCTGCGACAGGTCGGTCTTGCGCAGCACGAGGCCGATGTCGGGATCGGCGACGAGATAGCCGTTGCCGATCGACGACGTAGGCCTTGCCCTTGTCGCCGATGCGGATCTTCGACACGACGTCCCAGATGAACTTGAGGTTGACGTCCGCGACGGTCACCGGGCCGCTCTCGCCGCCGGAGCGCACGGCGATCGTCATGTACGGCTCGGTCTCCTTGCGGAAGTACACCGGGCCGAACCACGTCTGCCCGCTCTTCGCGTTGCGAAACGCCGGCTCCTGCGAGCGATCCTTGCCCGAGTTGATCGCATCCATGCCGAGGCGCGACGACAGCACCTGCTCGACGCCGGCGCCGTCGAGGAGCGCGATGTCGGTGATCTCCGGGGCCTGCCGCAGGAGCTTGAGAAACTCGATCCGGCGCAACTCGACGTCGGCCGCGTCGAGCTGCGGCAGCGCAGCGAAGCGAAGCTGCTGCTCGATCGTGCGGATGTACTGCTCGATCCGCGACGCGGCGGCGACGGCCTTCTCGCGCTGCAGGCTCGCGAGCGCGGCCTTCTGCTCCTGATACGAGAAGTAGAGGCCGATCGCGCCCGACACGAGCAGCGCGCCCGTCACCAGCGACATGATGAGCCACAGGTACTTGCGGAACAGGCGGCCTCTGCGCGCGGCCGCGGGATGCGCCACGGCCGCGCGCGGCGCGCGATCGGCGGTATCGTCAGGCATGGCGGGGAATCATTGGACTGCCGGGCGCGAGGCGGTGCACGAGCGTCCCGCGCGGCCGGGCGCGGCAGCGGCGCAGCGAGCGACGCCGCGATGATACCCGCGCAAGCCCGGGGTCACCGGATCACCTCGTCGGCGCGCAGCAGCAACGACTGCGGCAGCGTCAGGCTCATCGCGCTGGCAGCGCGATTGTTGACGACGAGCGCGAAGCGTACCGGCTGCTCGACGGGAATGTCGCCCGGCGGCGTGCCGCGCAGGATCTTGTCGACCTGTGCCGCGGCGCGGCCGATGATGTCGTTCGCGGTCGCGCCGTAAGACAGCAGGCCATCGCCGCGGACGAACGCGTCGTAGGCGGAGATCGCGGGAATCCGGTGGCTGATGGCGAGCGCCGCGACTTCTTTTGCGTAGCCGAGCGTATACCGGTTGGGCTCGACGAAGATCGCCTGCGCGCCCGCCCGGCGCGCCGACGCGAACGCCGGCGCGAAATCTGCCGTCGAGCGGTACGGTGCCGGAACGAGGCGGACGCCCGCCCCGCCCGAGGCGAGCTCGAGCTGGCCGTAGTACTGGACGATCGTCGTCGGGTCGTGGAGGACGGCGACGCGTTGCAGCTCCGGGACCGCCTCCTTCAGGATCTCCAGCCGCTTGCCCGCGAGCTCCGGCGACATATGCGTCACGCCGGTGACGCGTCCTCCCGGCCGCGCGAGGCTCGGGACGACGCCGCCCGCCACCGGATCGTCGCTGATGGCGAACACGACGGGGATCGATGGCTTCTGCTCCGCCAGCGTCGGCCCGATGTCGGACCCCGGCAGGAACAGCACGTCGAGGTCGCGTTGCAGCAGTTCGTGCGCGAGTCGCGGATATGCATCGCGATCGCCGATCGCGTAGCGCACTTCATAGGCGACGGTGGTCCCGGACCGGTAACCGAGGTCGGCCAGGTAGCGCTGAATCGGCTCCGGCGGGGCGCCGGCCTGGGGCGGCGGTCCGAAGTTGAGAATGCCGATGCGCGGGACCCGTGGCGTCGGCTGCGCGCGTGCCCGCGACGCGGCGAGGGCCACGCCGACGCCTGCGGCGAGGAATTCGCGCCGCGTGAGAAACGTCCGCCCGCCCGCCATCGATGCCCCTGTCAGCGCGTGGATTTCCACGTTAGGCGGTCCGCTGCGCCGGGTCAAGGCGCAGCGAATATTCGGCCGCGACGGCGCGGCGACGGCGAAGCGGCGGTCAGTCGCCCAGCGATCGCGTGACGATCTCGCGCACGTCCGGCGACAGGTTGGGCGCCTTGGAGATGCGTACGAGCGCCGCTTCCATTTTTGCCCGGCGCGGCGCGGCGAAGCGCTTCCAGAGGCTGAACCCGCCGGCGATCATCGAAGCGAGCTGCGGGTTCGTGGCGTCCAGCGCCTGCACCTGGTCGGCGGCGAACGCGTAGCCGGCGCCGTCGGCAGCGTGGAAGCGGGCGAAATTGCCCAGCGCGAACGCTCCGACCAGCGCCCGGACGCGGTTCGGATTGCGCGCATTGAAGCGCGGATGCGCGAGCAGCGCCCTGACCCGCGCCAGCGTATCGGCGCGCAGGCTGCGCGCTTCCAGTGCGAACCACTTGTCGAGCACGAGCGGCTCGTCGCGCCACTTGGCCTCGAAATGCGCGAACAGGCGGTCGCGCTCGGGCGACGTCGTGTCCTTGACGGCGGACAGCGCGGCGATCGTGTCGGTCATGTTGTCGGCGCGCTCGAAGCGTTCGGCGACGAGCGCGCGGACGGCGCGGTCGTCGAGCGCGCCGAGGTAGCGCAGGCAGACGTTCGCGAGGCTGCGGGGGCCGGCTTGCGCGGGGGTGATCGCGTAAGGCTCGCGCGGGCGCACGCGCGTCTCCACCACCTCGAATGCGCCGCGCTGGCGCCGCGCGAGCTCGCGCAGCAGGAAGGCGTGGGCGGTGGTGATGCCATCGACGTCGACGACGGGCTCGAGCGCGGCGACGTAGCCCGGATCGGGCAGCGCCAACGCCAGCGCGATCTCCGCCGGGTCGCTGCGTTCGTCCGCGAGCAGGTGGCCGACGAGCGCATTGAGCGGCGCCGGCAGCGCGAGTGCCCGGCCTTCGCGGTGATCGCGCGCGAGCCGCAACAGTGCGTCCGCGAACGCGCGCTGCGCAGCGTCCCAGCGGTTCACCGGGTCGGAGTCGTGCGCCGCGAGGAAGACGATGTCGTCGTCGCGATAGTCGAACGTCACTTTCACCGGCGCCGAGAAGCCGCGCAACAGCGATGGCACCGGAGCCGCCGCAATGCCGGTGAACTTGAAGGCCTGGCGCGCGTCGCGGACGTCCAGCACACGAGTCGTCGGCCCCGGCGAAGTCTCGCCGGCGAGCGTGAGCGGGAGATCGCGGCCGTCCCGGCCGAGCAGCCCGACCGCCAGCGGAATGTGGAACGGCGCCTTCACCGGCTGTCCCGGCGTGGGCGGCGTGCGTTGCGCGACGTCGAGCGTATACGTCCTTGCTTTCGCGTCGTAGTGGCCGGCCACGCTGACCACCGGGGTGCCCGCCTGCGAGTACCAGCGGCGGAACTGCGCAAGATCGACGCCCGACGCATCCTGCATCGCCTGCACGAAGTCATCGCAGGTCACCGCCTGGCCATCGTGACGCTCGAAGTAGAGATCGGCGCCGCGGCGAAACGCGCCGGCGCCGAGCAGCGTGTGCTGCATCCGGATCAACTCGGCGCCTTTTTCGTAGACGGTGGCCGTGTAGAAGTTGTTGATCTCCTGGTACTCGTCCGGCCGCACCGGATGCGCCATCGGGCCGGCGTCCTCGGCGAACTGCTCGCGCCGCAGATACTCGACTGCCGCGATGCGCTCGACGGTGCGCGAGCCCATGTCACCCGAGAATTCCTGGTCGCGGAACACGGTGAGGCCTTCCTTGAGCGACAGCTGGAACCAGTCGCGGCAGGTCACGCGGTTGCCGGTCCAGTTGTGGAAGTACTCGTGGCCGATCACGCCCTCGATCGCCGTGTAGTCGGCGTCGGTCGCGACTTCGGGGTCGGCGAGCACCAGGCGGCTGTTGAAGATGTTGAGGCCCTTGTTCTCCATCGCGCCCATATTGAAGTCGTCGGCGCAGAAGATCATGAACGTGTCGAGGTCGTACTCGCGGCCGTAGCGCTGCTCGTCCCAGCGCATCGCGCGCTTGAGCGAGGCCATCGCGTGGCGGCAGCGCGGCAGGTTCTCGCGTGTCGAGTAGATGCGCAGGTCGACGGCGCGGCCGGAGGCGGTCGTGAAAGTGTCCTGCAGCGCCGCAAGGTCGCCCGCGACCAGCGCAAACAGGTACGACGGCTTGGGATGCGGGTCGCGCCACGTCGCGTAGTGGCGGCCGTCCGGCAGCGCGCCGCTCGCGACGAGCTCGCCGTTTGACAGGAGCACGGGGCAGGCCCGGCGATCGGCGCGCAGCGTCACTGTGTAGCGTGCGAGCACGTCCGGCCGATCCGGGAAATAGGTGATCCGGCGGAACCCTTCCGACTCGCACTGCGTGCAGAACACGTTCGACGACAGATACAAACCTTCGAGCGCGACGTTCTTCGACGGCGCGATCGTCGAGCGGATCGTCAGCGTTCCTGCGGCGGGCGGGTCGAGAAGCGCGAGGCCGCTCTCGTCGCGCGCGATCCGGGCAGACGGCAGACGCACGCCGTCTAGATCGAGCGTCACGTCGCTCTGCTGCTCGCCGTCGAGCGCAAGCGGCGCGGCGCGGTCCTCCGCCCGCGCGTCCGGATTGCGCCGGAATGCGAGCGTCGCGGTGACGCGCGTCGCCACCGGGTCGAGGTCGAACTCCAGCGCCAGCGTGTCCACCAGGAACGCCGGCGGCCGGTAGTCGGCGCGGCGGCGCACCTGCGCGCGAATGTCGCGGGGGAGCATCGGCCGAACGGCTACTTCACTTCGAGCAGCTCGACGTCGAAGATCAGCGTCGCGTTGGGAGGAATGACGCCGCCGGCGCCGCGGGCGCCGTAGCCCATGTCCGGCGGAATGATCAGCGTGCGCTGGCCGCCTACCTTCATTCCGGCCACACCTTCGTCCCAGCCTTTGATCACGCGGCCGCCGCCAAGGGGAAAGTCAAACGGTGAATTGCGGTCGCGCGAGCTGTCGAATTTGGCACCTTTTTTGTCAGGCTTGGATTCGTCATAAATCCACCCTGTGTAATGCACAATGACCGGCCTACCCGCTACGGCTTCGGCACCAGCGCCCTGTTTTACATCGATTTTCTGCAGGGTTGTCGGCATGGCATTCAACTTGCTACCTCCTTGGGTGGCTGTCGGCGCGGCAGGCGTCTGCGCACCAGCGAAGTTCACAGCAAAAAGCGCTCCCAACGTTGCGGCAACCAGGGCAACGTTGCGCGCAACAGGAAACGCGGCACGGCAAAAACGCGGGGATTGCGGCATGGAAAAATCCTCGGATGTACGAAATGGATTTCGGGCGCGCGCAAGAGAATCCGGTGCGCCCGGAAGCTAGCGAATTGTAGCCGACGCTCCCCCGTGGGCGCGCCGGCGGCGAGTTGCCAACAGCGGCCTGCACAGGATCAGCGGGAGAACATGTTCGGATTTCTGACATCGGGCACCAAGGACACCGTCGACCCCCTGGTCTCGGTACGCTCCGTGTCCCAGTGGTTGCGGTCGTTGCCCGTGCAGGACGTCATCGGTCGGCAGCAGCTCGTGCTCGGCGCCTTCGAGATGCTGCGCCAGCCGCGCAAGGCCATCGATCCGCCACGCGTCCAGGCGGTGCTGTTTCTGGATGCCGCGCTGGGCGCCGATCGGCGCCAGCTCGTCAAGCAATACGTCGAGAACGCCGACAGCGGCACCCAGCTTTCGCAGCGCATCTGGCAGGCGGCGTTCGACCTCGCGCAGGGCTACATCGGCGTCTATCAGCAAGCGCTCGAGCAGGGTCTCGCGCAGTCAACCGGCAACCCGCGCTGGAAGCAGTTGCTTCCCGTGCTGTTCGCCAGGCTCGCCCACTATTTCGGCACCGACGCGAAGCTGCGCGTCTTCCGCTTCGAGCGCTGGATTCCCGCCAAGTGGGTCGAGTTCCACTCGATCTACATGCGCGCGGTGGAGCTCGAGCTCGACCGCGTGCCGACGGTGCTCGGGCACGGTCCCAATACAACGCAGTGGACCGTGGAGCAGGAATACCTCTACGCGCTTCTCATCCACCAGCTCAATACCGGCAACATGTCGCCGGCCGAGCTCGACTGGGCGTTCGCGCAGATCCGCGGCTGGAGCCGCCGGCTCTCCCTCGACGCGCAGGCGCGCTCGATGGAAGGCTTCATCGTCGATGTCAGCGGCAAGACGGGCCTCATCCGGCCGGCGGGCAACGACTCCGGCCTCATGCTGCGCTACCTCGACACCACGCCGTTGAGCCAGCAGCTCGACCGCGCGATCGCCGCGCTGCGTCACGCGGAGACTCCCGATCGTGCGTCGGTGCCGTCGCTGAACCAGCGGCGCGTCTCGATCCTCGAGAAGTTGCGTCCGGCGCTGGCACCCAACCTCAACAGCAACATTCGCCGCGATCCGCGCAGCGCCTGCGGCGTCACCGCGCGCGTGCGCGTCGGCCTGGCGCGGATCTCGCACGAGCTCGCGTCGTCCCGGACGCGCGACATGGCGCCCGGCGCAGCCGCCGGCCGCGAACCGGTCGCCGAGCAGATCGAGGTCTACACGATCGCCGACGTCGCGCCGCCGAAGCGCCGCGTGCGCGACGAGCACGACTCGATCGCAGCGTCGCTGTCGTCGTTCACCGATCCGATGTGGCACGTGAAGGACCGCAGCATCGCTGGCCTCCGCATCGGCGCAACCGGCGGCGTGGGCGCCACGCTGGTGCTCGGCGCGCTCGTCGCGGTCCGCCAGTCCGACGTCTCGGAGTGGCTGCTCGGCGTCGTGCGGCGACTGAACAAGATCTCGCCGGACGAGGTGGAGGGCGGGCTCTCCATCATCGCCGACAACATCGTGCCGGTCACGCTGTACACGAAGCGCGAGTCGAAGGAGGACATGGGCTTCGTCGTCGACGGCGTCGACGTCTCGACGATCGGCGCGCGCTTCGACGCGCTCTATCTGCCGCCGCCGTCCCGCCCCGACAAGCCGCTGATGGTGAAGTCGATCATCGTGCCCACGGCCGAATACGGCGACGGACGCAACGTCGTCCTCACCACGGGACGTTCGGTCTACACGATCGTCTTGCGCCATCTGATCGAACAGCGCGCCGAGTGGAGCTGGTGCGCGATCCAGATCTCCGACAAGAAAGCGCGGAGCTGACGCGGCGGTCTAGTCCCGCGGACGCACGCGCAATTCCAGCACGCGCTGGAACGCTTCGGCACGATCGGGGCGCGGCAGCGGCGACGACTTGAGGATGGCGCGCTGGACGGCGTCGTCGTACGCGCGGTTGCCGCTCGACTTCCGCAATTTCACGTCGAGAACTTCGTAGGAAGGCAGCAGCGTCACTTCGACGACGCACTCGGGATTGCCAGCCAGATCGGGCGGCTCGATCAGGTTGCTCTTGACCTTCGACCGAATGCGGTCGACCCACTCCGCGATCGCGCGACGGCCCGCGGCGTCGGACGCCTGTTGTGCGGCGGCGCGCTGGCGGTCCTGCAGCTCGCGGTTGGCCGCGTCGCGCAGCTGCTTTTCGCGCTCGACCTGCTGGCGCGACTGCGTTTCGCGCTCGGCCTCGCGGCGCATCGATTGGAGCTCGCGCTCCTGGCGCTCGCGCAGCTCGGCCTGGCGTTTGTCTTCCTGCTTTTTCTGCTCGGCCGCCTTCTCCTCGGCGCGCTTGGCCTCGGCTTTCTTTTCCTGCTCGCGCTTTTGCGCTTCCAGCTTCTTGCGCTCGGCTTCGGCCTTGGCTTTTTGCGCGAAGTCGACCACACGCGGGTCGGGCTTCTCGGCGACGGGCGGCTTGGGCTCGGGTTTCGGCTCCGGTTTCGGTTCCGGCTTCGGCGGTGGCGCGGGCTTCGGCTCGGGAGGCGGCGCGGGCTTCGGCTCCGGGGGTGGCGCAGGCTTGGGCTCGGGCGGAGGCTCGGCCTGGGGCGGAGCGACTGGCGGTGGCTCGGCCTTCGGCGGTGCGGGCTGCGCCGCGGGTGTCGTGGGCGCTGGCGCGTAGAGCTCCGCCGTCACTGCTTCCGGCTTGCGGTTGGTCCACGACACCGAGAACACCAGGATCGCGAGGAAGACGAGATTGACCGTGATCGCGAGCGCCAGCGCGATCCACTGCCCGCGCGGCCGACGCGGCCGGTTCGGACGTTCGTGCGCGACCATCAGCTCGCCGGTCGCGCGAGCAGCCCGACCTTCCTGACGCCATTGCGCTGCAGGACGTCGATGATGTCGATGACGTCCTGATATCGGGCGCTGGGCTCGGCCTTGATGACCACCGGCTGTTCGCTGCCACCCTTCTGCTTGTCGAGGATTCGAACGACGAGCTGCTCCCGTGTCATGCGCGGCGTGGTGATCTTGGTTTGCTGGTCGTAGAGCGATAGTGTCTTGCCCGGGCCGAGCGTGACCTCGAGCGGCTGAACCGGCACTGTCAGCTTGCTGCCGACCGACGGCAACTCGATCTCGCCCGGACTCACCAGCGGCGCGGTGACCATGAAGATCACGAGCAGCACCAGCATCACGTCGATGTACGGCACGACGTTGATCTGGTTGATCGGCTTGCGGACGCGGCGCATCCTCTTCTACCCCTGACGCTGGAGGATGTTCGAGAACTCCTCGATGAACGTCTCGTAGCGCACCGCGAGGCGATCGACGTCGTGCGTGTAGCGGTTGTACGCGACTACCGCGGGAATGGCGGCGAAGAGACCGATGGCCGTGGCGATCAGCGCCTCCGCGATCCCGGGTGCGACGTTGGCAAGCGTGGCCTGGCTCACGTTCGCGAGGCCGCGGAACGCGTTCATGATCCCCCACACCGTGCCGAAGAGCCCGATGTACGGCGAGACCGAGCCCACGGTCGCGAGGCCGGCCAGGTGCGCTTCGATCGCGTCGATCTCGCGCTGGTAGGCGGCGCGCATCGCGCGCCGGGCGGCGTCGAGCGTGACGGCTGACGCGCTCCCCTGGCGGCGATGCTTCGAATACTCGCGAAAGCCTGCGGTGAAGATGTGCTCGATGCCGCCGCCGACGCGCACCTCGCTCGCCCGCTTGAAGAGCTCGGCGAGATCGCCCCCCTGCCAGAACTCGTCCTCGAACGACGTCGTCTCGCGCATCGCCCGCTTGAGCTGGAACATCTTGAGGAAGATCTGCCACCACGACCACAGTGACAGGACGGCAAGCAGCACGATCACCGCCTGGACGATGATCGATGCGTGCAGGATCAGCGTGACGAACGACAGGTCCGTATGGACATTCAAATCGCGGCCTCCAGGGCGTGCTGCAGCGGCTTGGGCATTCGGGCGGGTTTCCAGCGTGCCGTATCGACGCACGCGAGCGCGATGCGCGCCCTCGTGATCGGTTCGTTGCCGCGGCGGACCTCCTGGGCGGCGACGAGCCGGCTCGCACCGCGATCGACCGCTTCGACCGTCACATCGAGAATATCGTTCAACCGCGCCGGCGCGAGGAAATCGATCTCTGCGCGATGGACGACGAACGCAACGCCATGCTCGCGCTCGAACGCGGCCAGCGGGAAACCGAGCGCCGCGAGCCATTCGGTGCGCGCTCGCTCCATGAACTTGAGATAGTTGGCGTAGTAGACGACGCCGGCGGCGTCGGTGTCCTCGTAGTAGACGCGCACCGGAAAGGAGAAAGGCGAATGGTTCCCCCCGTGCGTCGCTTCGCGCCGCTTCCCCCAAAGGGGGCGAGCGTCTTGGGGCGGCCCGGCGACGCTCATTCGCCGGGGAACAGGTCCGCGGCAGCGCCGGGCGTCGGGGGCGCCATCCCGAAGTGGCGATACGACAGCGCTGTGGCGATCCGCCCGCGCGAGGTCCGCTGCAGGAAGCCCTGCTGGATGAGGAATGGCTCGAGCACGTCTTCGATGGTGTCGCGCTCCTCGCCGATCGCGGCCGCGAGATTGTCGACACCGACCGGTCCGCCGTCGAACTTCGACAGCACGGTCTGCAACAGCTTGCGGTCCATCACGTCGAGGCCCGACGCGTCGACGTCGAGCATCGACAGCGCGGCGTCGGCGACCTTGCGGGTGACGTCGCCGCCGGCTCGCACCTGGGCGTAATCGCGCACGCGCCGAAGCAGCCGATTGGCGATCCGCGGCGTGCCGCGCGAGCGCCGCGCGATCTCCATCGCGCCCTCGTGGTCGACGGCGATCTTCATGAGTTGCGCCGAGCGCGCGACAATCCGCGTCAGCTCCTCGGCCGTGTAGAACTCGAGACGCGCGACGATGCCGAAGCGGTCGCGCAGCGGATTGGTCAGCATGCCGGCGCGCGTCGTCGCGCCGACCAGCGTGAACGGTGGCAGGTCGAGCTTGACGCTGCGCGCCGCCGGCCCTTCGCCGATCATGATGTCGATCTGGAAGTCTTCGAGCGCCGGGTAGAGGATCTCCTCGACGATTGGCGACAGTCGATGGATCTCGTCGATGAACAGGACGTCGCGCGGCTCGAGGTTGGTGAGCAGCGCCGCGAGGTCACCCGGACGCTCGAGCACCGGCCCCGACGTCTGGCGCAGGTTGACGCCGAGCTCGTGCGCGATGATGTGCGACAGCGTCGTCTTGCCGAGGCCCGGCGGACCGAACAGCAGCACGTGATCGAGCGCCTCGGCGCGCTTGCGCGTCGCCTCGATGAAAATGCCGAGCTGGTCCTTGATCTTCTCCTGCCCGACGTACTCGGCGAGGCCGCGCGGGCGCAGCGCGCGCTCGAACGCCTCTTCCTGCGGGCTTGCCGCCTTGGCCGCGATCACGCGCGGCAACTCGTCGCTTTCGATTGCCATGGCGGATTCTATGCCTTGGCTCGCGTCGCGCGCTTGCGCGGCTTCGCGTCGTCGCGCTGGCGGCGGATGTAGAGTGTCTTGTCGACTTCGGCGACCGTCTCGCCGTCGTCGTCGACGATCGCGACATGGAACACAGGCTCGTGTTTCGCGCCGCGTGCCGTTGCCTTGCGCGCGCGCTCGATCGCCGCCTTGTCGAGGCGGAATTGCGCGTGGACGTCGCCGCGGCCGGGCTTCAGGTAGCGGATCGCTCCAGCCTTGTCCCACACCACGTAGCCGGCACCGAGGTTCTGCAGCATCATCAGGGCGAAGAAGGGATCGGTCATCGCGAACATCGATCCCCCGAACTGCGTGCCGAAATAATTGCGGTTGAGCAGGCCGAGCTTCAGCGTGACGTCGACTTCGCGATAGTCGTCGGACACTCGCGTCACGCGCACGCCGGCGCCGAAGAACGGCGGCCACAGGTTGAGGCCGCGGCGGAACAGGCCCGGCGGCATCTTCACGTGGCGCAGAAAGCCCTGCCGCGAGGAGGACATCGACTAGCCTCCCGCCGGGCCGCCCCAAGGGAGGCTTGCTCCCCCTGTGGGGGCAGCGAACGAAGTGAGCGTGGGGGTCGTCACCTACGCTTTCGCCAAAAGCTTCAGCGCCTGGCGGATGCCATCGGCCACCGCGACGCCGTCGGGCAGCTTCTTGACGGCGGTCACAGCTTCCTTGTCGCTGTAGCCGAGCGAAATGCAGCGCATTGAGGATATCGGAGGAGGGCGGCGCCGCGCGGTTGACGCCGACCCCCTGCGTGAGATTCGCGCCGAGCTTGTCCTTCATCTCCAGCAGGATCCGCTCGGCCGTCTTCTTGCCGATGCCCGGGATCTTGGTGAGACGCCCTGTCTCCTGCAGCGTGATCGTCTGCGCCAGTTCCGCGACCGACAGTCCGGAGAGCACCGACAGGCCGATCTTCGCGCCGATGCCGTTCACCTTCATCAGCTGCCGGAACGCCGAGCGCTCGCCTTCGGTGCCGAAGCCGTAGAGCAGGTGCGCGTCCTCGCGGACGACGAGGTGCGTATACAGCGTGATGCGCTCGCCGGTCGCGGGAAGGTTGTAGAACGTGCTCATCGGCACGTCGACCTCGTACGCGACGCCGGCGACGTCGAGCAGGAGTTGCGGCGGATTCTTTTCGAGGAGAACGCCGGAGAGGCGGCCGATCATTCGATCATTCGGGGTCGGAAACGTAACATCTCGGGGATGGCGATATCGGAGTCAGATACGCGGCGTCCCGCGAATGTTACGTATCTGACTCCATAGGCGATTATCGCATGCGCCTCAGGACCGCCACCACGACAATCCCGCGGCCAGCGCCCAGTAGCGCGCGAACTTGCCGGTGGCGATGAAGAGCGTCGCGGCGATCGCGTTCTGGCGCAGCCATCCCGACGCGACGCACAGCGCGTCGCCGATCACCGGCACCCACGACAGCAGCAGCGCCGCGGGTCCGTAACGCGTGAGCCACGCGAGTGCACGGCTCTGCTGCGGCCTGGGGAAGAGCCGTCCAACAAGGTAGGACGTCATCCCGCCCAGCGTGTTGCCGAGCGTCGCAACAGCGAGCGCGCGGCCTTCGAGCTCCGGCGCGTGGTGCAGCAGCGCGACAAACACGATTTCCGAGTTGCCTGGCAGCAGCGTGGCCGACAGGAAGCTCGACGCGAACAGGCCAGCGAGACCGGCCGCTTCCACCTTCAGCGACCTGACGGCCGGCCCTGCGTTTCCAGGCGCGCGAATGCCTCGGCGACGTCGTGCAGCGACGCGTGAACGACGATTTCGAAGGCGAGCAACTCGGCCGTCGGCGGCAGCAGGTCGGGCACCATGATCGGCAGCATGCCCGCGGCCAGCGCGCCGCGCACGCCGGGCTCGGAATCCTCGAGCACGGCACAACGCGGCGGCGCTGCGCCGATGCGGCGTGCGGCTTCGAGGTAGATGTCAGGCGCCGGCTTCCCGCGTGCGATCTCGTCGCCGCCTACCAGCGCCGCGAAACGCGGCAACAAAGCGGTACGCACCAGCTTCGAATGCGCGCGATCACGCCGGGTCGACGTCGCCACCGCTCGCACGATTCCGCGCCCGTCGAGCCAGTCGATGAGCTCGAACACTCCGGGCTTGATTGCGAGCCCATCGCGCTCGACGATTTCATCGTACGCGGCGTGCCAGCGTGCGAGAACCGCATCGACCGGATAACCGGCAGGGCACTCGGCGTGCAGCATCGCCGAGCAGTCGTGGAAGTTGCGGCCGATCATGCGGCGTGCCATCGCCGGGTCGAACGACACGCCGACCGCGGCCGCCGCTTCGTCCCACGCGCGCGCGGCCAGCGGCTCGGTGTCGAGCATCAGGCCGTCCATGTCGAAGATCACCGCCTGCGGCAGGCGGTCGAGCGCGCGCATGGCTAGCCTCCCGCCGGGCCGTCCCAAGGGAGGCTTGCTCCCCCTTTGGGGGCAGCGAACGCAGTGAGCGTGGGGGCAGTCACAGGGTAAGCATGCGCCCGCCGCGCATCCGGTAGCCGCCGCGCGCAATGCCGCCACTGCCCGTGGACGCGTGCGCGTGGCAGATCGCGGTGGCGAGCGCGTCGGCGGCGTCGGGCTGCGGCGTTCCGCCAAGCTTCAAGAGGCGGCGCACCATTTCCTGCACTTGCGGCTTCAGCGCACGCCCGCCACCCACCACCGACTGCTTGACCTGGCCCGCGGTGTATTCGGTGACTGGCAGGCCCGCGAGGACGGCCGCGGCGATGGCGGCGCCGCGCGCCTGGCCGAGCAGCAGCGTGGAGTTCGGGTTCACGTTGACGAACACCTTCTCGACGGCGACCTCGGCGGGCTGCACTTCGGCGATGACATGCGCGAGGTCGCGCGCGATCACGCCCAGGCGCACGGGCAGGCTCGTGCCCGTCGCGCGAATGCAGCCGCTCGTCACGTAGACGAGCGTGGTGCCATGCAATTCGAGAACGCCGAAGCCGGTGACACGCAATCCCGGATCGATGCCGAGGATCCTCCGCACGAGCGGCGGGCGTGCCGTCATCTATTTCTCATCTGCGTCACTCGCCGATCACCGCCGACGTGTACACCTCCTGCACGTCGTCGAGCGCTTCGAGCGCGTCGACGAGCTTTTGCATCTTCGCTCCGTCCTCGCCCTTCAGGTCCACCTCGGTGATCGGCTGCATGATCACTTCGGCGTACTCGGGCTTGAGGCCGGCCTTGGCGAGCGCTTCCCTCACGGCGAGAAAGTCGTACGGCCCGGTGACGACCTCGATGCTGTCGTCGTCGTTGGTGACGACATCGTCAGCTCCGGCGTCGATCGCCGCTTCCATCACCTTGTTCTCGTCGGTGCCCGGCGCGAACACGATCTGGCCGCAATGCTTGAACAGGTACGCCACCGAGCCGTCGGTGCCGAGGTTGCCGCCGTACTTGGAGAAGGCGTGGCGGACGTCGGCGACGGTGCGCGTGCGGTTGTCCGTCATGCAGTCGACGATCACCGCGGCGCCGTTGATCCCATAGCCTTCGTAGCGGATCTCCTCGTAGTTGACGCCTTCGAGCTGACCGGACCCGCGCTTGATCGCGTTGTCGATCGTGTCCTTCGGCATGTTCTGGTCGCGCGCCTTGTCGACGGCGAGCCGCAGGCGCGGATTGGCCGACACGTCACCGCCACCAAGGCGGGCGGAGACCGTGATCTCCTTGATGAGGCGTGTGAAGATCTTGCCGCGCTTCGCATCGGTCGCGGCCTTCTTGTGCTTGATGTTCGCCCACTTGCTGTGGCCGGCCATGTGTCGTGTACCTGGTCTTTGGAACGGCTATTGTAAGCCGGCGTTGCGATCAGATCAGGCCCTGCTTGGCCAGAAACTGCGACAGCACGTCAAGGCGGATGCCCGCATCGTTGATCTCCAGCATGCTTTGCTTGATCGACAGCGGCAGCGGCAGCAACTCGGCCAGCCGATAGCCCACCCACGATGCGTCGTCGTAGCGCTTCTTGGCGGGGAAGTTCGCCACGCCGATGCGCGCGGCGATCAGTTCGAGCAGCTTGACCAGCGGCGCGTGCTTCTCGGGCAGCGGCACCGCGGCCTCCGTCGCCAGCGTGGACACGGTGCCGACGACGAGGCCCGACGGCTCGATCGAATACTTCTGTACCTGGAAGCGCATGCCGCCTTCCGTGCCCACATGAAGGATACCGAGCTGCGGCATTTCCCATGAAACGATCGTCGCCAGCGTGCCGATCGGCGCGAACTCGGGCGGCGCGGTCTCGGGCGTCGCCACTTCCTCGCCCCGAGTGATCAGGCAGACGCCGAACGGCCGCTCGTCGCGCAGGCAGTCCTTCGCCATGTCGATGTAGCGTTGCTCGAAGATCTTGAGCGGCAGCACGCCGCCGGGAAACAGCACGGTGCGCAGCGGAAACAGCGGCACGGAGAACGGCTGCCGATCCGAAGGCGGGCGCGCGAACGACGGCATCGAAGCGGGCGTCAGGCGGTGGCGGCTGGCGGCGGCGTGCCGTGGCGATCCTCGCCCCACCGCGGCACGAGCTCGTGCGCGACGCCGAGATGATCGAGCACTCGCGCGACGACGAAGTCGACGATGTCGCCGACCGACTGCGGGCGCGTGTAGAACCCCGGCGCGGGTGGCAGGATCACCGCGCCGGCGCGCGCGAGCTTCAGCATGTTCTCGAGATGGATCGCGGACAGCGGCGTCTCGCGCGGCACGAGCACCAGCGGCCGGCGCTCCTTCAGCATCACGTCCGCGGCGCGCTCGATCAGGTTGTCGGCGAGCCCGCCCGCGATCGCGCCGAGCGTCCCCATGCTGCAGGGACAGACGGCCATCGCGTCGCCGGGATTCGAGCCGGACGCCACCGGCGCATACCAATCCTCGCGCGCATAGACGTTGAGCTGCCCGGCCCGGGCGCCGTACCGCTCGCCCAGCATGCGCATTGCCTCCCGCGGCTGCGTCGGCAGCGTGAGATCGCACTCCTGCTTCGCGACGACCTGCGCGGCGGGCGAGTAGAGCAAGTGCACCTGCGCGCCCGCATGCAGCAGGCAGTCGAGCAGCCGCAGCCCGAACGGCATGCCGGACGCGCCGGTGAATGCGAGCGTGATCGTCCTGCTCATCGCACCACGAGCTCGCGGTGGCGGAGCAGCACCTGGTGGCGTGGCTTGAAGGTGCGCGCGAGGCGTTCGGCGAGATAGACGGAACGGTGCCGGCCGCCGGTGCAGCCGATCGCGACGGTGAGGTAGTTCCGGTTGTCGCGCGCATAGTCGGGGAGCCAGCTCGCGACGAAGTGGTAAATATCCGCGTACATGCGCTCGACTTCGGGAATCGCCTCGAGGAACTCCACCACCGGCGCGTCGCGCCCCGTCAGCGGCCGCAGCGTCGGCTCGTAATGCGGATTGGGCAGGCAACGCACGTCGAACACCAGGTCGGCGTCCAGCGGGGCGCCGTTCTTGAAGCCGAACGATTCGAACAGCAGCGTGAGCCTCGAGCGGTCGACCGAGATGAAATCCTTGATCCAGGTGCGCAATGCGGCCGCCGGCAGGTCGCTGGTGTCGAACGTGATGCCGAGCTCGCGTGCTTCGGCGAGCAGGCCGCGCTCGTACTCGATGTCCTCGGTCAGCGTGCGCTCGTCGCTGGAGAAGGGATGGCGGCGGCGCGTTTCCGAGAAGCGCTTCACCAGCGTGTCGGTCTTGGTGTCGAGATAGAGGAACGTGACATCCCACCCGGCCGTGCGCGCGGCGTCGATGTCGGCGCGCAGCGTCGGCAGGCCCCGCCCGGTGCGTGCGTCGAGCGATACGGCGACGCGCATTTCGCCGGCTTGCGCGAGGGTCTCGATCGTGGGAGCGAGCGCCGGCGGCGGCAGGTTGTTGACCGCGAAATAGCCGGCGTCGGACAGTGCCGCGAGCGCGACGTTCTTGCCCGAGCCGGAGACGCCGCCGATCAGCACCAGATCGAGCTTGCGCCGCTCAGTTGCCATCTTCCATCAGCTTCTGCTGCCGCTCGATGAATTCCTTGGTGCTGTCGATGCCGCGCTGGTTCAGCACGAAATTGCGCACCGCGGCCTCGACCAGGACTGCGAGGTTGCGCCCGGCGGCCACCGGAATCGTGACCTTGCGGATCGGCACCGCGAGCACTTCCTGATAGGTTGCATTGACCTGCAGCCGGTCGAGCTCGGAGAACGTCTCGTTGCCGTGGTCCTCCAGATGGACGATCAGGCGCAAAAGCTTGCGTGGCCGCACCGCCGTTTCGCCGAAGATCGTACGTATGTTGAGCACGCCGATGCCGCGCACTTCGAGGAAATCGCGCAGCACGTCGGGGCAGCGGCCCTCGATGGTGTCGGGCGAGATGCGGAACAGCTCGACGATGTCGTCGGCGATGAGGCCGTTGCCGCGCGAGATGAGCTCCAGCGCAAGCTCGCTCTTGCCGATCGCCGACGCGCCGGTGATCAGCACGCCCATCTCCAGCACGTCGAGAAACACGCCGTGCAGCGTGGTGGATTCGGCGAGCACGCGCGCGAGGTAAAGCCGGAACACGTCGACGATGTGCGGCGATGGCTGCGCCGATACGAACAACGCGACATGGTGCCTCGCGCAGCAATCCTCCAGGTGAGGCGGAACCTCCTCGCCGTTGGCGACGACGATCGCCGCGAGATCGGTGGTGAAGAGGCGATCGATCGAGCGTGAGAGCTCGTCTTCGGACAGGCCGCTCAGGTACGCTGCTTCCGCAGCGCCCAGAAGCTGGATGCGAAACGGGTGGATGAAGTTCATGTGGCCGACGAGTCCGACCGTCGGCTTCAGCGCGATCTCGGCCGTGAGCATGCGGTTGCCGCCCTGCCGGTCGGCGAGCCAGGAAAGGCCGAGCCGGTCGCGGTTCTCGTCGAACAGGCGCTCGACGCTCACTTGCCGCATGGCGACGTGGCCGGTCATTGAATGCCTTCGCGCTGCGCGCTACGATGCAATTCGCCTTTGCGGCGGCCCTGCGGGCTCATCGATGCTTCCCTCGCGCCCGCGGCGTCGTCAGGCCGCGGGCTCCCAGGCCGTGAACAGCCGCGCGAGCTCCGCCGAATCGCCGGCAGTGCCGAGCTGGTCGCGGAACGTGCGCTCGGAGAACATCTGCGCGAGTTCCGACAGCAGTTGCAGATGCGCCTCGGTCGCGTGTTCGGGCACGAGCAGCACGAACACCTGCCCGACCGGCTTGCCGTCCGGGGCGTCGAACGGAATGGGCGCACGCAGGCGCACGAACGCGCCCGTTGCCTTGGCGAGTCCCTTGATGCGGCCATGCGGAATTGCGATGCCCTGGCCAAGGCCCGTGGATCCCAGGCGCTCGCGCGCGGCAAGGCTTGTGGTCACCACCGTCTTCGACAGCGCGGAGGTGCGCTCGAACAGCGTGCCGACCGCGTCGAACAGCCGCGACTTCGTGTCGGCGTCGAGGTCGAGCACGATGTTGGCAACCGGCAGCAGTTCGGCAATCTTGTTCATGGAAGAAGTGCGCGCCGTCGTAAAGCAAAGCGGCGGAAAATCAGCATTTCAGCGCTGATCCTCCGCCGAGAGAGCGGCGCCGATTATACGCCCGGCGCGGCAGGACGACGTCGAGCGTCAGGTTGTCGCCCTCGCGGTAGCCAAGCGCCGCAAGGCCTTCGCGGAAGGACGCGAGATAGGCGGGTGTGTCAGTCTCGGCGCCGCCCGACAGGAAGCCGACCCGAACTGCGCCCGATTGCGCGCGCGCCGGCAGGCCGCGCGCGGCAAGCGCCGCGCCGATGGCGAGAATCGACCGGCGTCTATTCAAGGAATATCAGTTGTCGCGGTCTGCGCGCGCGCCTGCCGTGGCAGCGCGGTGGATCGCGGTGGCATCGCCGCGATGGTCGGTGAGCTTTTCCTTGTACTTGACCACCTGGCGGTCGAGCTTGTCCGCGAGCGCGTCGATCGCCGCGTACATGTCGGGATCCACACTCGCGGCGTGGATCTCCTTGCCGCGCACGTGCACGTTCGCTTCGACGATCCGCTGCAGCTTGTCCACACTCAGCACCACATTGACGTCGATCACATGGTCGAAATGCCGCGTCACCCGATCAAGCTTGTTGATGACGTACGCGCGGATGGCGGGAGTGATCTCGAGGTGATGTCCGGTGAGGTTCAGGTTCATCGGGTTCTCCGGTGATGGGACAGCGCGGATGTTCCGGAAACTGCTGGGTGGGACGTTCAAAGCGACTTGCGCAGGTTGACTGGCGGTATCTGCAGGGCCTCCCGGTATTTGGCGATGGTTCGGCGAGCGACCAGGATGCCCTGTTCGCCCAGCATGTCGGCGATCTTGCTGTCGGTGAGCGGCGTCTTCGGATTCTCCGCGCCGACCAGCTGCTTGATCAGCGCCCGAATGGCCGTGGCCGACGCCGCGCCGCCGGTGTCGGTGGCGACGTGGCTGCCGAAGAAGTACTTCAGTTCGAACGTGCCGCGCGGCGTCAGCATGTATTTCTGCGTCGTCACGCGCGAGATCGTCGATTCGTGCAGCGACAGCATGTCGGCGATCTCGCGCAGCACCATCGGGCGCATCGCCACCTCGCCGTGCTCGAAGAAGCGGCGCTGCCGCTCGACGATCGCCTGCGCCACGCGCAGGATGGTCTCGAAGCGCTGCTGCACGTTGCGGATCAGCCACTTCGCTTCCTGCAATTGCGCCGAAAGCTGCTGGTTCGAGCTCTCGCGGTTGCGCGTAAGGATGTCCGCATAGATGCGATTGAGGCGCAGCTTGGGCATCGCCGCCTCATTCAGCGCGGCGACCCACTGGCCCCTGGTCTTGCGTACGACCACATCCGGAATGACATAGTTCGCCTCGGCCTTGGCGAACGACGAGCCCGGCCGCGGATTGAGGCTCCTGATCAGCTCGCGGACGCTGCGTACACCGGCGTCGTCGATGTGCAACAGCCGCTTCAGCTTGGTGAAGTCGCGGTTCGCGAGAAGCTCGAGATTGCCGTCGACGATCTTGAGCGCGTCGGCGCGATGCGGCGTATCGGCGGGCAGCACCTTCAACTGCAGCGCGAGGCATTCGGCGCAATCGCGCGCGCCTACACCCGCCGGGTCGAAGCTCTGCACGTACTTGAGCGCGATCGACAGCTCCTCGAGATCGATTTCGAGCTCTTCCGGAAAGAGCTCGGCGATCTCCTCGAGCGGTGTCGGCAGGTAACCGTCGTCGTCGAGGGCGTCGATCAGCGCGCCGACGATCTGGCGGTCACGGTGTTCGAGGCTCGTGGTGCGGAGCTGGTCGTTCAGGTGGTCGCGCAACGAGCTCGTGGCGACCTGTTGCGGATAGAAGTCGTCGTCTTCGCCGCCGCTGCCACCGCCGCCCCAGTCGCCGTCACCGCTGCCGCTCGAGCCGAAGTCGGTGAAATCGGAGGGGTCCGGAGCGTCGTCGTGTGCGCCGCGCGCATCGGCCGCGTTGCTGTCGGGCGGTGAATCCTGCGTGACGCGGTCGGGCGCTTCCGACACCCGGTTCGGCCCGGCAAGCAGCACTTCCTCGGGACGGGCGGCCTCCTCTTCGGCTTCCGCGCGTTCGAGCAGCGGATTTTCCTGCAGCAGTCGCTCGACTTCCTGGTTCAGCTCGATAGTCGACAGTTGAAGCAGCCGGATCGACTGCTGCAATTGCGGTGTCAGCGTGAGGTGCTGAGAGAGTTTGAGCTGGAGCGTCTGCTTCATCGCGGCACGTTAAGGGAACGGTCAGGTTCCTCAAAGCCGGAAATGCTCGCCCAGATATACCTTCCGGACGTCTTCATTATAAACAATCTCACCCGGCGCACCCGATGCGAGCACCCTTCCTTCGTTAATGATGTACGCGCGGTCGCAAATTCCCAACGTTTCCCGCACATTGTGGTCGGTAATCAGCACGCCGATGCCGCGTTCCTTCAAAAAACCGATGATTTTCTGGATGTCCAGTACAGCTATCGGGTCGACGCCGGCGAACGGCTCGTCGAGCAGGATGAAGCGCGGCCGGGTCGCCAGCGCGCGTGCGATCTCGACGCGGCGACGCTCGCCGCCGGACAGCGATACCGCGGGCGCATCGGCGAGATGCGAGATCGTCAGGTCCTCGAGCAGCGCGTCGAGCCGGTTCGACATCGTGTCGTCGTCGAGGTCCTGCAGCTCGAGGATCGCGCGGACGTTCTCCGCGACAGTCAGCTTGCGGAAGATCGACGCTTCCTGCGGGAGGTACGAAAGGCCCTTGCGCGCGCGACGATGGATCGGCAGCCGCGACAGGTTCTCGCCATCGAGCGCGATCGTCCCGCCGTCGGCGGCGGCGAGGCCGACGATCATGTAGAAGCACGTCGTCTTGCCGGCGCCGTTCGGTCCGAGCAGCCCGACGACTTCACCGCTCGCGACGTCGAGCGAGACGTCGTGGACGACCGTACGCGTCTTGTACCGTTTGCGCAGATGCGCCGCGGAGAGCTGGCTCAAACAGTTCCCCCCGAGCGCCGCTGCGCGTCGCTCCCCCCAGGGGGCCGAGCACCTCGGGGCGGCCCGGCGGCGCTCACGGCTTCGACGGTTCGGCGGCGGGCTTCAGCGCGACCGGCGCTTTCGCGGGCGCGGCCGCCTTCGCTGCGCTCTTGCCTTTGGGCTCGGCCGATGATTTGTCCTTGCTGTCCTTGGCGTCGGCGGCGTTGTCCTTCGTGTCCGCGCCCTTGTCCTTGGAATCCTTGCCCGCGCCCTTCGACAGCGGCGAGTCGGATTTGGGCTGGAACGTGCCGCGCACCTTCGATCCGGGACCTTCGGCCGTGCCGGGCGTGTCGGGTCGCCCTTCGGCACGAAAGATTCCGCTCTTGCTGTTGTACGAGATGTAGTTGCTGCGGATCTCGTCGCTGCTCTGGCGCAACAGCGCACGGTCGAACAGTTCGAGCAGGTCCTTGGTGCCGTCGTAGACGGCCTTCTGCGCGAAGCCTTCGTAGAACTCGTCGCTGTCGTCCTTCTTCTGCCTGAACGAGATCGGGTTGCCGTAGGCCGTCGCCGACAGCGAATTGTCAGCGTTCTGCTTGAAGTCGATGCGGTCGGCCTTGATCGACAGCGTGCCCTGCGTGATCACGACGTTGCCCTTCAACGTGCCGACGCGCTTCTCGAAGTCGACTTCCGCCGGCTGGTCGGCAGAGAAGTTGATCGGCTTTTCCTTGTCGGACTTCTCGGCGCGTGCGGGCGAAGCGAGTGCTGCCGCCAGGGCGGCGAGCAGGAACAGGATTGCGGCGTGGCGTGAGCGGCGCATCATTTCTTCGGGAGGGCACTGGGCTCGAACGACCCGGTCACCCGGGACTTGAGCTTGAGGGTCTTGGTCTTGTTGTCGAGCTCGAGCCCGACGGCCTCGATTATTCCACGCGACTCGCGGATCGTCACCGGGCGGTCGGTCTCGGCGCGCTCCAACTTCGGGATGACGTGCAGATAGTCGGTGGTCAGCGTCAGCGGTCCCGCAGCCTCGCGACCCTTCACGGTCGCGGGATTGTCGGCTTCGCGGTCGGCTTGCACGTGCCCGCTGAAGTATGCGTGCTCGCGATCGCCCGAGATCTTCGCGCGATCGGCGATGACCTCGAACGCCGGCCGCTCGGCCTGCGTGATGCGAATTCGCGGCCTGGTCAGCTCGGACGTCAGATCGTCGGGAAAGTGATCGGCGCGCGCGGCCGCGACGGATTCGCGCGGCTTGCCGTTCTCGTCGAAATTGACGGCGCGGAAGTTGACGAGGAAAAGATCGGGGTCGTGCCGCGTCGAGCCGTCGCGCCGCGGCGCGGCAGGCTGGACCTGCGCATCCAGCCAGTACGTGAGCGCAGCGAGGCCGCCCAGCAGCAGCACCGGCGACCAGGCGATCAGCCGATCGAACACTGCGCGCGCGCCGGTCATCGCGGCAGGAAGCCCGGCACGGGGCGCGCGACGTCGGCGTCGGGCAGCTTGCCCTGCGCGGCGAGGATGAGCTCTGCCAGTTCGCGCACGGCGCCCTGGCCGCCGCCGCGCGTCGTGACGTAGTGCGCCCGCGTGCGCACCGCATGCGGCGCATGTGGCACGGTCACGGCGAAGCCGCACTGCGCCATGACTGCAAGGTCGGGCAGGTCGTCACCGATGTGCGCGCATTGCGCGGGCGAGACCCCCAGCGATTCGGCGAGCGCGCGCCACGGCGTCAGCTTGTCGTGCGCATTCAGGATCACGTGCTTCACGTCGAGCACCCGCGCGCGGTGCGCGACGGCGGGCGCGCTGCTGCCGGTGATCCACGCGACGGCGATGCCGGCGTCGGCGAGCATCCGCAGGCCGACCCCGTCGAGGGCGTGGAAGGCCTTCGATTCGCGGCCGTCGTCGTCCATGTACACGCGTCCGTCGGTGAGCACGCCGTCGACGTCGCAGGTCAGCAGGCGCACGTCACGGGCGCGGTTCTCGATCGTGGTCATGGCCGCGCGCCGGGCCGTCCCAAGCGCGGCCTGCTCCCCCGCTGGGGGCAGCGAACGCAGTGAGCGTGGGGGTCGTTCACCTATACCACGCGGGCGCGGAACAGGTCGTGAAGGTGCAATGCGCCGACGAGGCGGCCGCCGCCGTCGACCACAAGCAGCTGCGACACCTTGGGCGGCGCCTCCATCGTCTCGACGCAATCGATCGCGAGGCGCGACGCTTCGATGAGGCGCGGCGTGCGCGTCATCACGTCGATGATCGGTGTCGCGTTGACGTCGTGCACGCGATCGAGACAGCGGCGCAGGTCGCCGTCGGTGAAGATTCCCGCGACTGTGCCGCCGGCGCCCACGACCGCGGTCATGCCCATTCCTTTGCCGCTCATTTCGACGACCGCCTGGGCGAGCGTCGCGCCACGCTCCACGATGGGCAGGTCGCTTCCGGTGCGCATGATGTCCTCCACGCGCGTCAGGAGCTTGCGGCCGAGCGCCCCGCCGGGATGCGCGCGCGCGAAATCCTCGACCTTGAATCCCCGCGCATCGAGGAGCGCCAGCGCCAGCGCGTCGCCAAGCGCCAGCATCGCCGTCGTCGACGCCGTGGGCGCAAGGCCGAGCGGGCACGCTTCGGCATCGACGGCGGCGTCGAGATGGACGTCGGCCGACTGTGCGAGCGAGCTCTTTTCGTTGCCGGTGATCGCGATGAGTGCCGCTCCCTGGCGCTTCAGGTGCGGCGTCAGCAGCGTGAGCTCGTCGGTTTCGCCGGAGTTCGACAGCATCACCACGACGTCGTCGGGCGTGATCATCCCGAGGTCACCGTGGCCGGCTTCGGCGGGATGCACGAAGAACGCCGGTGTGCCGGTCGATGCGAGCGTCGCGGCCAGCTTGCGCGCGACGTGCCCCGATTTGCCGATGCCCGACACGACGACGCGGCCGCGACAGCGCAGCACGAGGGCGATGGCATCGACGAACGGCGCCGCGAGACGTCCGGTGAGCGCGGTGATCGCCGCGGCCTCGGTCGTGAGCACCTGCCGTGCGAGTGCGAGTGCGCGCGCGGCATCGACAGTGACGACCGAGGGCGCCGGTCTTCCATCCGGACCGGCCTCCGCGCGGGCGTGGGCGTTCATCCGACGAAGTATAGCGCCGCCCCAAGCTTCGAATCGGGCCGCAGCGCGCAGCGCGAACGCAAGTGGTTTTCCGCTGGGCCCGGCCGCGTATCCCGCGTGATAACTTCGGGGCGTGCACAACACGCTCCACCTCATCCTCATCCTGCTCGCTGCGGCCGTCGTCGTCATCGTCGTCTGCCGGCTGGTGCGTCTGCCGGCGATTCTCGGCTACCTCGTGGTCGGCATCGCCGTCGGCCCGCACGCGATGGCGTGGGTGCCGGATCGCGCCGACACGCACTATCTCGGCGAGTTCGGCATCGTCTTCCTGATGTTCTCGATCGGCCTCGAGTTCAGCCTGCCGCAGCTCCGCGCGATGCGCAGGGCGGTGTTCGGCCTCGGCCTACTGCAGGTCACGGTGACTACCGCGGCGGCGATGCTTGTCCTCGCGCTGGTCGGCTTCGACTGGCAGACGGGGCTCGTGCTGGGCGGCGCGCTGGCGATGAGCTCGACGGCAATCGTGTCCAAGATGCTCGCGGAGCGGACCGAGCTCGGCACGCCGCACGGGCGCGACATCATGGGCATCCTGCTGTTCCAGGATCTGGCGGTCGTGGCGTTCCTGATCCTGATCCCGTCGCTCGACGGGTCGGGGCAGGACCTGCTGCTGGCGCTGGTGCTCGCGATCGGCAAGGCGGCGATCGTGCTGGTCGCGATCCTGTTCTTCGGCCAGAAGCCGATGCACGCGTGGTTCTCGATCATCGCGCGGGCGCGCTCGCCCGAGCTGTTCGTGCTGAACGTGCTGCTCGTCACGCTGGGCCTCGCCGCGCTCACCGAGATGGCGGGGCTGTCGCTCGCGCTCGGCGCGTTCCTGGGCGGGATGCTGATCGCGGAGACGGAATTCCGCTATCAGGTCGAGGAGGACATCAAGCCGTTCCGCGACGTGCTGCTCGGGCTGTTCTTCGTCGTCGTCGGCATGGCGCTCGACCTCAGGGTCGTCGCCGCGAATATCGGCTGGGTGCTGGTCCTGCTGATCGGCCCGGTGCTGGCGAAGCTCGCGCTCATCGTCGTGCTGTCGCGCGCGTTCGGCGCGTCGATGTCGACGGCTTTGCGCACCGGGTTCTATCTGGCGCAGGCGGGCGAGTTCGCGCTGGTGATGCTGGCGCTCGCCAACGAGAACAAGCTGTTCTCGCCCGAGCTCACGCAGATGGTGCTGGCGGCGATGATCATCTCGATGCTGACTGCGCCGATCGTCATCCAGTTCGCCGAGCCGATCGTGCGCAAGCTGACCGCCAACGACTGGCTGGCGCGCGCGGCGCAGGTGACGCAGATCGCCGTCAAGACGATGAACCGCCAGGACCACGTGATCATCTGCGGGTTCGGCCGCAGCGGGCAGAACCTGGCGCGGCTGCTCGAACGCGAGGACATCCCGTACGTGGCGCTCGACGACGACCCCGAGCGCGTGCGCGAGGCCGCCGCCGACGGCAGCACGGTCGTCTACGGCGACGCGAGCCGGCGCGAGGCGCTCACGTCGGCGGGGCTTTCGAAGGCGCGCGCCGTGGCGATCACGTTCGCCGACACCTCGGTGGCGCTCAAGATCCTGCATCACTTGCAGGCGCAGCGGCCCGATCTCCCGGTCATCGTCCGCACCGTCGACGACTCGGAGCTCGACAAGCTCTACGAGGCCGGCGCGACGGAGGTCGTCCCGGAAGTGCTCGAAGGCAGCCTGATGCTCGCCTCGCACTCGCTGCTGCTCCTCGGCCTGCCGCTCAACCGCGTGCTCAAGGGCATCCGCAAGATCCGCGAGGAGCGCTACAGCCTGTTCCGCGGCTTCTTCCACGGCGCGACCGACGCGGCGGCGGACGCCGAGGACAACCTGCAGCCGCGGTTGCACTCGGTCGTGCTGTCGGAGCGCGCCTTCGCGGTCGGGCGGCGGCTTGGCGAGCTGCGACTCGACGGCCTCGTCGAAGTGACCGGCGTGCGCCGGCGCGGCACGCGCTCCCAGACGCCCGGGGAGGATTGGCAGTTCGAATCGGGCGATGCCGTCGTGCTGCTCGGGCGTCCGGGCGCGATCGCCACTGCGGAGCACCGACTGCTGAAGGGCTAAATGACCCGCGGTCATTGCGGCGTCCCGAGCCCTACCGCTACAATCGCCGTTTTTTCCCGGACGCTCCTCGCTATGCCCTCCGACGCCCGGCCGCCGCTCGCCGAGCCCACGTGTCCGACCGAAATCGCCGTCGAGCTCTCCGACGTGTCGTTCGGCTATGACAAGCGCCGCCCCGTGCTCACCGGCATCGACATGCAGATCCCGCGCGGCAGCGTCGTGGCGATCATGGGCGGCTCCGGTTGCGGCAAGACGACGATCCTGCGATTGATCGGCGGGCAGCTGCGGCCGCAATCCGGGCGCGTGGTCGTTGCGGGGCAGAACGTGCGCGAGCTCGATCGCGATGCGCTCTATGCGCTGCGGCGCAAGATCGGGATGCTCTTCCAGTTCGGTGCGCTGTTCACCGACCTGTCCGTCTTCGAGAACGTCGCGTTTCCCTTGCGTGAGCATACGGAGCTCCCCGACGAGCTTGTCCGCGATCTCGTGCTGATGAAGCTCAACGCCGTCGGGCTGCGCGGCGCGCACCAGTTGCGTCCCGCCGAGCTGTCGGGCGGCATGGGCCGGCGCGTGGCGCTGGCGCGCGCGATCGCGCTGGACCCGATGCTCGTCATGTACGACGAGCCGTTCGCGGGCCTCGACCCGATTTCGCTCGGCGTCGTGGGCCAGCTGATCCGCAAGATGAACGACGCACTCGGGATCACGTCGGTCGTCGTCACGCACGACATCTACGAGTCGCTCAAGATCGTCGACTACATCTACTTCGTGTCGGCGGGGCGGATCGTGGCCAAGGGCACGCCGGCGGAGGTAAAGGCCTCGAGCGATCCGTTCGTTCGCCAGTTCGTCGACGGCGAGCCCGACGGCCCGGTGCCGTTCCACTATCCGGCGAGCGCTCTCACCGAGGAATTTGCTCGTGCCGGTTGACACGATCTCGTTCGTGTTGCGCCGCGTCGGCCGCGCGACGCAGACCTCGATCGGCCGGCTGGGCTTCGCGGCGCGGTTCTTCGTGTTGATCCTCTATCACTCGCCGGCAGCGATCAGGCGGCTGCAGCTCACGCTGCGCGAGATCTACTTCTCAGGCGTGCTGTCGCTGGTGATCATCGCGGTATCGGGCCTGTTCGTGGGGATGGTGCTCGGCCTGCAGGGCTACGACACGCTCAACCGCTACGGCGCCGGCGATTCGCTCGGCGTGTTCGTCGGGTTGTCGCTCGTGCGCGAGCTCGGTCCCGTCGTGTCCGGCTTGCTGTTCGCAAGTCGCGCGGGCAGCGCGATCACCGCCGAGATCGGCCTGATGAAGACGACGGAGCAGATCGCCGCGATGGAGATGATGGCGGTGGACCCGATTGCCCGCGTCGTCGCGCCGCGCTTCTGGGGCGGCGTCATCTCGATGCCGCTGCTCGCCGCGCTGTTCTCGGTGATGGGGGTGTTCGGCGCCTACGTCGTCGGCGTGCGGCTGATCGGGGTCGACAACGGCACGTTCTGGGGCAACATGCAAAGCGGGATCGACTTCTGGCCCGACGTGACCAACGGCATCATCAAGAGCGTCGTGTTCGGCATCGCGGTCAGCCTGATCGCCGTGTTCGAGGGCTACGACTCGAAACCGACCGCGGAAGGCGTCTCCACCGCGACGACGCGGACGGTCGTCGGCGCGTCGCTCGCGATCCTTGCGCTTGACTTCATCCTTACCGTGTTCATGTTCCGTGGGGCGGCCTAATTGAATCGTGCGACCATCGACCTGTGGGTCGGCATTTTCGTCACGATCGGCATCGGTGCGATCGTGTTCCTGGCGCTGAAGGTGGGCAACCTCACGTCGCTGCAGACGGCGCCTTCGTACCATGTGGACGCCGCGTTCGACAACATCGGCGGCCTGAAATTGCGCGCGCCGGTGAAGGCCGCGGGCGTGGTCATCGGGCGCGTCGACATCGTGCGCTTCGATCCGAAAACCTACCAGGCCATCGTCGGCATGCGCATCGACCAGGGCGTGCAACTGTCCAAGGACACGATCGCGTCGATCCTGACGTCGGGCCTGCTCGGCGAGGTGTACATCGGCCTCGATTCGGGCGGCGACACGGTGATGCTCGCCGACGGCGGCCGCATCGCCAAGACGCAATCGGCGGTCGTGCTGGAGAAGCTGATCGGCCAGTTCCTCTTCGACAAGGCATCCTCCGGAGGCGGCAAATGAAGTGCTCGTGGACAGGGAGTGCCCGGCGCCTGCTGTTGACTGGCGCGCTCGTGGCAACGCTCGGCGGTTGCGCGACGACGACGGGACCGACGTCGCCGGCCGATCCGTTCGAGCCGTGGAACCGCTCGATGTTCGAAGTGCACCAGGCGATCGACGGGACGTTCATCCGCCCGATTGCGAAGGCATACAACGAATATATGCCGGCGCCGGTGCGCGAGGTCGTCCACAACTTCTTCAGCAACATCGACGATCTCTTCTCCGCCATCACCGCGCTCGCGTCCGGCCGGACCGATTCCGCGGGCCACGACCTCGGGCGCGTGATCATCAACACGCTCGCCGGCTTCGGCGGCCTGATCGACGTCGCGTCGAGCGGCGGCATCCCGAAGGGGAACTGGGACTACGGGCTGATGTTCGGCGCGTGGGGCATCCCGCAGGGTCCCTACCTGTTTGTTCCGTTGTGGGGCCCGACGACTGTGCGTGACGGAACGGGCGCGGTCGCCCGCGCGTTCACCGGCCCCATCAGCTTCGTCGCCGACGTCCCGACGCGGAACATCATGTACGGCCTCGCTGTCGGAGATGCTCGTGCGCAGGCGGAGCCCATTTACGACATGATCGACAGGGCGGCGATCGACAAGTACACGTTCATCCGGCGCTCGTACCTGCAGCGGCGCAACTACATGCTGTACGACGGCAAGATTCCGCCGGACAAAGAGGAAGAATGATGAAATACGCTATTCGGCTGTTCGGTTTCGTTCTCTGCGCGGCGCTCGCGCCGCTGGCGCTGGCGCAGGAAGCGCCCGACGCGATGGTGAAGCGCGTCACGCAGGAAACGGTTGCCATCATCAAGTCGGACCCGAAGATCCAGGCCGGCGACCAGGCGCGCATCCGCGAGGTGATCGAGACCAAGCTGCTGCCGAACTTCGATTTCGAGCGGATGACCGCGCTGGCGATGGGTCGCAACTGGCGCAACGCGTCGCCGGAGCAGCAGAAGCAGCTCGTCGACCAGTTCCGCACGCTGCTCGTGCGCACCTACTCGGGCGCACTCAACCAGTATCGCGACCAGACGTTCGACTTCAAGCCGCTGCGCGCCGAGCCCGGCGCGACCGACGTCATCGTGAAGACCGAGGCGATGCGCCAGGGACAGCAGCCGGTCCAGCTCGACTACGGCATGACCAGAAAGGACGGCACGTGGAAGGTGTACGACGTGATCGTCGGCGGCGTGTCGCTCGTCACCAACTATCGCGACGAATTCGCGTCGCAGATCCAGTCCGGCGGCATCGACGGCCTGATCAAGGCGCTGAACGCAAAGAACGGCGGCGCCGCCAAATGACGGACGCCGCGAGCGCCGCGGCAGGCGCGTTCGTCCCGACGGACGGCGGCGCGCGCTGGCGTTTCGAGGGCGAGCTGACGATGGACACGGCCGCCGGCGCGCTCGAAGCGGCGAGCGTGATGCCGTTGCCAAGCGCCGGCATCGTCGACTTCGACGGGCTCCGGCATGCCGATTCGGCGGCGCTCGCCGTCATGATCGCGCTCAAGCGCCGCGGCATCGCCGAGGGCCGCTCGATCGCGCTCGAGGGCGTGCCTCAGACACTGATTTCGCTCGCGGTCGTCTACGGCGTCGAGCCGCTTCTCGCCGCCTAGCGCACGCTTCGCAGTCCCCCGGAAATCGATGTCCGCCGCCGTCGAGGTCGCCGCCGTCGCGCGCCGCTTCGGCAGCGTGCAGGCGCTCGCCGGCATCGACCTCACGGTCCACGAAGGCGAATTCTTCGGGTTGCTCGGCCCGAACGGCGCAGGCAAGACCACGCTGATCTCGATCCTCGCGGGCCTGACGCGCGCCGACGCGGGCACGGCGAAGATCCTCGGCCACGACGTCGTCACCGACTACCGCGCCGCGCGCCGTGCGCTGGGCGTCGTCCCGCAGGAGCTGGTGTTCGATCCGTTCTTCTCGGTGCGCGAGACGCTGCGCATCCAGTCAGGCTACTTCGGTTTGCGCGCGAACGACGCCTGGATCGACGAGATCCTGCACCACCTCGACCTCACGTCGAAGGCCGACGCCAACATGCGCGCGCTGTCGGGCGGGATGAAGCGGCGCGTGCTCGTGGGCCAGGCGCTGGTGCACAAGCCGCCGGTCATCGTGCTGGACGAGCCCACCGCGGGCGTCGACGTGGAACTGCGGCAAAGTCTCTGGGCGTTCATCCGCAAGCTCAATCGCGACGGCCACACGATCATCCTGACCACGCACTACCTCGAAGAAGCGGAAGCGCTTTGCGCGCGCATCGCGATGATGAAGGCGGGGCGCATCGTCGCGCTCGACACGAAGCAGAACCTGTTGTCGCGATTCCAGGGACTGACCGTGCGGCTCGTCGCCGCGCGCGTGCCTGCCGCGTGGCAGTCGCGCGTGCTGCGCGCGGATTCCGGCATCCATTACCTCGGCCTCGACCATTACGCCGAGCTCGAAGGGCTGCTGGCGGCGCTGCGCGAGGCGGACATCACGATCGACGAGCTGGCGCTCGCCGAGACCGACCTCGAGCAGGTGTTCCTGCGCATCATGGCGGGCGAGGACTCACCCGCCGTACCGCCGCCGTCACTCGAGGTGCCTGAGGCATGAAAGGCGTCGAAGTCGTCGGTTACGGATGGCTGACGCTCCTCTACAAGGAGCTCCTGCGCTTCTGGAAGGTCGCGTTCCAGACGATTGCCGCGCCGATCCTGACAGCGCTTCTCTACCTGCTGATCTTCTCGCATGCGCTCGAGTCGCACGTCGCCGTCTTCGATGGCCGCGTCCGCTATACCGCGTTCCTCGTGCCGGGCCTCGTGATGATGTCCGTGCTGCAGAACGCGTTCGCGAACTCGTCGTCGTCGCTGATCCAGTCGAAGATCACCGGCAACCTGATCTTCGTGCTGCTGCCGCCGTTGTCGCCGCTCGAGATGTTCGGCGCGTACGTGCTGGGCGCGATGGTGCGCGGCCTGACGGTCGGCCTCGGCGTGTTCCTCGTCACGCTCTGGTTCCTGCCCGGCACGCTCGCGCTGGCGCATCCGCTGTGGGCGATCGCGTTCGCGCTGCTCGGCAGCCTGATCCTCGGCGTGCTGGGGCTCATCGCCGGCATCTGGGCGGACAAGTTCGATCAGCTCGCCGCGTTCCAGAACTTCATCATCGTGCCGCTGACATTCCTGTCGGGCGTTTTCTATTCGATCCAGACGCTGCCGCCGTTCTGGCAGCTCGTGTCGCATTTCAATCCGTTCTTTTATATGATCGACGGCTTCCGCTACGGATTTTTCGGCCTGTCGGACACGTCGCCCGGGCTGAGCCTCGCGATCGTGGGCGGTGCCGCCGTCGGCCTGTCCCTGATTGCCATCGGCATCCTGTCGCGCGGCTGGAAGCTACGTCACTAGGAAATCATGACCACGCCAGAATCGATCGAAACGTCGCTGCGCGCCGGCCTCGACTGTCGTCACGTCGAGGTGGCGGGCGACGGCCACCACTTCGAGGCGATCATCGTCTCGCCCGAGTTCGACGGAATGACGCGCATCAAGCGCCACCAGCGCGTCTACGCGGCGCTGGGCGACCGCATGCGCGAGGAGATCCACGCGCTTTCGATGCAGACGCTGACGCCCGCGGAGTGGGACACGCGGCGGTGAGCCGTCGCCCGGCCAGGAACGTCAGTGATCGGCGGCGCGGTGGATGCGGCCCCGTCGAATGGGTACGATAGCCTGCCCTGATAAGTAGCGCCACCTAATCGGCGTAGTGGAACCACGTGGCGAAGCAGAAGTCGCCACGCTTGTGCACCGGATCAGTTCCTGGGCAAATTTGACCGCGTGGCCGCATTCCCGCTGTGACAGCGATGAATAGCGCGCCCGGCCGGTAGGATATCCTTCTCGGGCGGATGCTGCACTCACGCCTGTCGCCTTGACACACGCCTTCACAAACAAGCCAATATCACGGGAGACAAGATGAAAAATGCATTGAAGATCGCCGCCATTCTCGCCGCGCTCGTCGCTGCCGGCTGCGCGTCGCAGCAACAACAGGTGGACAGCATGCAGCCCGACGCGCTGCACGTCGCGCAGCGTCGCGCGGCATTCGAGCTCAATTGCCCGGCGGCGACCGCCGAAGTGCTGAGCAAGGAAATGATCCAGTCGCCGATCATGAATCCGCGCTTCGCGCCGCCGCAGCGCGCGGAATACACAGTCGGTGTCGCGGGCTGTGGGCAGCGCGCGACGTACCTCGTCATCTGCGCCGAGGGGGGCACGGGCTGCTTTGCCGGTGGCGCGCGCAACATCATCCGCCAATGATCGACCTGGCGATGAGCGAACCCGCGCGCGGACGGCGTGCGGCCCGCCGCGGCGGCGCAGGTGCGAAGCTTTGCGCGCTTCTCTTCGGCACGGCGCTTGCTGCTCCGGCCGCCGCCGAGATGTCCGCCGAGGAACTCGCAAAGCTCGCGCAGAACCCGGTTGGCAATCTCATCAGCGTGCCGTTTCAATACAACGCGAACCTCAACTACGGCCCGAACAAGGACACGCAGAGCATTCTCAACATCCAGCCGGTGATTCCGATCTCGGTCAACAACGACTGGAACATCATCACGCGCACGATCCTGCCGGTGCTTTGGCAGCCGTCGCTCACGGGGGATTCGACCACCAGCGGACTCAGCGACCTGCAGTTCACTGCGTTCCTGTCGCCGGCCAACCCCGGCGAGTGGATCTGGGGCGTGGGCCCGATCGTGCAGGCGCCGACACACACCAACAGCAAGCTCGGCAACGACAACTGGGGCCTCGGGCCGTCGTTCGTCGTGCTGCACCTCGACAAGGGCAGCCCGTGGGTGTACGGCGTGCTCGTCAACAACGTGTGGTCGCTGGGTTCGAGCAGCGATGCGCCGTCGTACAACAACGGGCTGATCCAGCCGTTTCTCAACTACAACCTCCCCGACGGCGCGTATTTGACGTCGGCACCGATCCTCACCGTCAACTGGAACGCGGAGGGCAGCCAGCAGTGGACCGTTCCGATCGGCGGCGGCGTCGGCAAGATCTTTCACTTCGGCAAGCTGCCGGTGAACATGCAGGTGTCGGCGTATTACAACGTCGTGCGGCCGGATGACACGGCCAACTGGCAGATCCGCGCGCAGGTGCAGTTCATGTTCCCTAAATGAGGTCGTCATGAAATCTCGTTCGAAGCTCCTCGCAGTCGTGACGCTGGCGTCGGTGCTCACCGGCGCGCCTCTTGCGACGCTGGCCGCCGCGGCCGCTCCCGCCACGGCGCTTCCGGCCGACCCGTGGCCGCGCGTGGTCGACCTCAGCAATGCGCAGGTGCTCGTCTACCAGCCGCAGGTCAACAAGTGGGACAACAACCGGATCGACTTCCGTGCTGCGCTCGCCATCAAGGCGGATGGCGCCAAGGATGAGTCGTTCGGCGTCATCTTCGCCACCGCACGCACGCAGGTGGACAGGACGATGCGCACCGT
Organism: uncultured beta proteobacterium; assembly: GCA_963851465.1. Classification (GTDB taxonomy): domain Bacteria; phylum Pseudomonadota; class Gammaproteobacteria; order Burkholderiales; family Casimicrobiaceae; genus VBCG01. The sequence goes on along the minus strand of CAWKPJ010000009.1, from coordinate 338,837 downwards.
CGTCTTCGAGGACATGGCGATCACCAAGATGGATTTTCCGGCGCTGCCCGATCGCGGCGCGAAGTACACCAAAGAGTTGCAGACCGAATTCGCGAAGACCGTGCGCTCGATCGCGCTCGACCGCCTGGAGCAGTCGCTGGCGCTCGCAGGCATCAAGCCGCCGACGGTTCCGGTCAACAACGCGCCGCCGCAGGTGCTCGTCAGCTATTCGCCGGCGATCCTCGTGCCCATCGACGGCGCGCCGGTGATGAAGCCGATCCCGAACCACACGCGCTTCCAGCGCGTGATCAACACGCGCGCGCTGATCATCCAGGGTGGGCTCACCGACGGCTACTACCTCCATGTCTACGATGGCTGGCTGGCGGCGCAGTCGTTGACTGGCCCCTGGACGCAGGCGTTCAGCCTGCCTCTCGGCATGAGAGAGGCGGCCGACGACGTCAAGAAGAGCGGCACCGTCGACATGCTGGACGGCGGACCGAAGGCCAATCCGAAGCCGTCGCTCGCCAACGGCGTCCCGACTATCTATACGTCGCAGGCGCCGACGGAGCTGATCGTGTTCAAGGGACAGGCCGATTTCGTTCCGATCGTCGGCACGCAGCTCCTCTGGGCGTCGAACACGACGAGCGACGTGCTGATCGATACGACCAACAGCAACTACTATGTATTGCTCTCCGGTCGCTGGTTCCGTTCGGCGGCGATTACCGGACCGTGGACGTTCGTCGCCAGCGACGCGCTGCCGGCGGATTTCGCGCGCATCCCGTCGCAATCGCTCGCGGGCGCGGTGCTGCCTACGGTGGCCGGCACGCCGCAGGCGCAGGAGGCGGTCATCGAGAACTCGATTCCGCAAACGGCGACGGTCCCGCTCAAGGGCGGACCGACGTTCACTCCCAGCTTCGACGGGCCGCCGCAGTTCGTACCCGTGGCGGGAACCTCGCTCACCTATGTCAACAACTCGTCGGTGCCGGTGATCCAGGTCGCGCCAGGCGCGTATTACGCGGTCACCGCCGGCGTCTGGTTCAGCGCAACGCAGATCACCGGCCCGTGGGTGATCGCCACGAGCGTTCCGACGTCGATCTACACGATTCCGCCCAGCTCGCCGATCTACTACGTCACCTACGTGCGGATCTACGAGGCGACGCCGACCGTCGTCTATGTCGGTTACACCCCAGGCTATCTCGGTACGGTCGTCGCCCCGTGGGGCACCGTCGTCTACGGCACCGGCTACGCGTACTCGCCGTGGATCGGCAGCGTCTGGTATCCGCCGCCGTACACGTACGGTGTCGCTGCGGCACCGATCTACAACCCGTACGTCGGCTACACGTTCGGCTTCGCGATGGGTCTCGCGACGGCCGCGTGGATGGAGCCGTACTGGGGCGGCGCGTACTACCATCCCGCGTACTGGGGTGGGTATCCGTGCTGCGGGTCGGCAAGCGCCAATGTCTACGGCCACTGGGGCAACGCAGCGTATTCGGGAACGCGGTCGTGGTATGCCGGCGGCGGCGTCGCCGGAAGCACGTTCAGCGGCAGCTACTCGACCGCACGCGGAACGACTGGCAACATCAACGCCGGTCGCCAATACAACGCATGGACGGGCAATGCGACGCGCGGGTACGACCGCACGGCGAACACGGCCGCCGGCGGTTCGGGCAATGTTGCCCGTGCGAGCAACTACAACACGTACACGGGACAGCGCTCGACGGCGTCCAGCGTGTCCGGCACCGGCGCTGGCGGCAGCAGCTACCAGCGCACCGGCGGCACGACGGCGGGCCCGCAAGGCTACGCGCACGCGGGCGAAGGCTCGACGTACAACGCCAAGACCGGCAACACCAACTCGTGGGCGACGGCGAGCGTCGGCAACAATCACTACGCCGACGTCAACGGCAACGTCTATCACAACGACGGCAGCGGCTGGCAGCAGCATTCGTCGAGCGGGTGGTCAAGCGCGTCGGGAGATTCGTCGTGGGCCGATCGCGAGTCGCAGGCGCGCAGCAGCGGCAGCGACAAGTGGGGTGGCCTTTCCAGCAGCGAGGCTGACCGGTTCGGCGGTGGCGGTGGCGACCGCTGGGGCGGCGGCGGTGGATTCAGCGGCGGTGGTTTTGGCGGAGGTGGCGGCTTTGGTGGGGGCGATCGGTTCGGCGGTGGCGGTGGCTGGGGCGGGCGCTTCGGTGGCGGCGGTGGCTTCGGTGGTGGCGGTGGGCGTTTCGGCGGCGGCCGGCGCTGATACTGCGTCCCGGCGCGAGCCGGCGACGCGATCCATGCGATGCGCCGCAAGCTCGCCTCCGGGCAGAAAGCTGCTTGCTTTGCCGCCGCGCTCGCCGTCGTGCTCGGCGGCTGCGCGAGCCGCCCGGTCAATCGGCCACTGACCCGCGTCGACCTCGCCGCGGGCTATCGGCTGGACGCGCGTCCGCCGATCGTGAGCGCGCGACGCCGCAGGATACGCTGCGCGCGATCCGCAGCACGTGCCGGATCGTCGTGCGCGCAGGACTCAGCGATCCGCTGGTCACGCGCCGCACCAACGTTCCCGATGCCGACATCTACGCGATCGACGTGTCGTTCGCCGCGCTCGAGGACGCGACGGAACGGGAATACCTGAACACCCTGCCGACGTCGTTCGCCGTGCTGGACGCGCCGATCGGGATAAAGCCCGCGCGCTAGCGAACGCTACAATCCGGCATGGACAAGCTGCTGATCGAAGGTGGGCAGGCGCTCGAAGGCACGATTCGCGTCTCGGGCGCGAAGAACGCGGCGCTGCCGATCCTCTGCGCTGCGCTGTTGACACCGGAGCCGCTGACGCTGACCAACGTGCCGCGTCTGAACGACGTGCGCACGATGGAATCGCTGCTCGGGCAGATGGGCGTGGCACGCAGCGACGATGGCGACGCGATCGTGCTCGATGCGGCGCGCATCGACTGGCCGCTCGCGCCATACGAGCTCGTCAAGACCATGCGCGCGTCGATCCTGGCGCTCGGTCCGCTGCTCGCGCGCTGCGGCGAGGCGCGCGTGTCGCTGCCCGGCGGGTGCGCGATCGGATTGCGGCCGGTCGACCAGCACATCAAAGGCCTGATCGCGATGGGCGCCACCGTCGACCTCGAGCACGGCTACATCAATGCGCGCGCCGCGCGCCTCTCGGGCACGCGATTCGTGTTCGACGTGGTCACCGTCACCGGCACCGAGAACCTGATGATGGCCGCGACTCTCGCCGAAGGCGTCACGGTGCTGGAGAATGCCGCGCGCGAGCCGGAGATCGCCGACCTCGCCGTGTGCCTGCGGGCGATGGGCGCGCGCATCACCGGCGCCGGCTCCGATCGCATCACCATCGAAGGCGTATCGAAGCTGCACGGCGCGACGCACGCCGTCATGCCGGACCGCATCGAGACGGGGACGTTTGCTGCGGCGGCGGCGGCGGCGGGCGGGGATGTGACGATCGTCGGTGCGTGTCCGGACACGCTCGACGCGGTGAGCGACAAGCTCGCCGAGGCCGGCGCCGACGTCGCCGCCAACGCCACGACGCTGCGCGTGCGGCGCGCGAACGGCCTCAGCGCGGCCAGCGTGCGCACCGCGCCATACCCGGGCTTTCCCACCGACATGCAGGCGCAGTTCATGGCGCTCGCGACGCGCGCCGAGGGCACGTCGGTGCTCACCGAGACGATCTTCGAGAACCGGATGATGCACGTGCAGGAGCTGGTGCGGCTCGGCGCCTCGATCGAGGTGGAAGGCAACACGGCGATCGTGAAAGGCGTCGACAAGCTGACCGGCGCGAACGTGATGGCGACCGATCTGCGCGCTTCCGCGTGCCTCGTCATCGCCGGCCTGATGGCGGAAGGCGCGACGACGATCGATCGCATCTATCATCTCGACCGCGGCTACGAGCGCATCGAGGAGAAGCTCTCCGGCATCGGCGCGCGGATACGGCGCGTCAAGTGAGCGCGTCCAAGTGAACGAAACGAGCGGGCCGCTCGGGCACGCGACCGGCTATCCGGACACGTACGACCCCACGCAGCTCTTCGCGATCGCACGCGCGCCGCAACGCGCGGAGCTCGGTCTCGGCGAGGCGCTGCCATTCACCGGCAGCGACATCTGGACCGCGTACGAGCTCACCTGGCTCGACGCGAGCGGCAAGCCCGCGATCGCGATCGCCACCTTCGACGTGCCGGCCGCGTCGCCGTCGCTGATCGAATCGAAGTCGATGAAGCTCTACCTGGGAACGTTTGCGCAGACCTCGTTCGCGGCGCCCGACGCGGTGATCGCGACGCTGGAGCGCGACCTCGCCGCGCGCGTCGGCGCACCGGTCGGCGTAACGCTGCGCGCATCCGCCACGTTCGCCGCCGAGCGCGTTGCCGAGCTTCCCGGCGATTCGCTCGATGCCCTCGACGTCGCGTGCATCTACGACGAGATCGACACGTGCGCGCTGGCGGCCGATGGGGAGACCGTCGACGAAGCGCTCACGACCAGCCTCTTTCGCTCGGTCTGTCCGGTTACCGGCCAGCCCGACATCGCGAGCGTGCGCATCGCGTATCGCGGACCGCGCATCGCCCGCGCGGGTCTTTTGCGCTATCTCGTGTCGTATCGACGCCATCCGGGATTCCACGAGCATTGCGTCGAGCGGATCTTCGTCGACATCGCGGCGCGCTGCGGGTCCGAAGCGCTGACGGTCGAGGCACGGTTCACGCGCCGCGGCGGCATCGACATCAATCCCTTTCGCACCAACGCGTCGCTTGCGACGCCGCCGAACGTCCGGACCGCACGGCAGTAGGTAGAATGACAGGCTCGATTGCGAGATCCTGTGAAGCCCGCGCTGACGATCGCCCTGTCCAAGGGGCGCAACCTCGACGAGACGCTGCCGCTGATCAAGGCGGCGGGCATCGTGCCGGCCGAAGATCCCGATGCGTCCCGCAAGCTGATCCTCGCCACCAACCGGCCGGGGGTCGAGCTCGTGTTCCTGCGGCCGACCGATGTCCCGACGTACGTGCAATACGGTGCTGCCGATGTCGGAGTCGCGGGCAAGGACGTGCTGATCGAGCACGGCGGCGCCGGACTGTATCAGCCGCTCGACCTGTGCATCGGCCGCTGCCGACTCGTCGTTGCGACGAAGCGCGGCTACGACTGGCGCGGCACGGTTCAACGCGGAGCACGCATCCGCGTCGCCACCAAGTACGTGCGCGCGGCGCGCGAACATTTCGCCGCGAAGGCGATGCACGTCGACCTGATCAAGCTCTACGGCTCGATGGAACTGGCGCCGCTGGTCGGCCTTGCCGACGCGATCGTCGATCTCGTGTCCACCGGCAACACGCTGAAGGCGAACGATCTCGTCGCCGTCGAGGACATCATGCCGATCAGCGCACGGCTGATCGTCAATCCCGGCGCGCTCAAGCTGAAGCGCAACGCGGTGAAGCCGCTGATCGACGCGCTCGCGGCGGCCGTGGAGAAGGCTGCGGCATGAGCGCGCCGGGCCGCTCCCAAGCGCGAATTGCCCCGGAGTGCTACGCGCGAAGGGTAGTCCAATGACCGCGCAAGTCTCCGGCACCGCGCTCGCGGCCTCACGGTCAGCGGCGCCAGACGCTGGCAACCGCGTCCCCGGCGCGTCCCTCGCCGTGCGGGTGCTGGACACGCGTGCCGCAGGCTTCGATGCGGCGCTCGACGCGCTGATCCGCTTCGAGGCGGGACAGGATCCCGCGATCGATGCGACGGTCGCGGCGATCGTCGCCGACGTTCGCAACCGCGGTGACGCCGCACTGCTGGAGTACACGCGCCGCTTCGACCGCGTCGACGCCGGCAGCGTCGCCGCGCTCGAGATCGGCGCTGCGGAAATGCGCGACGCGCACGATGCGCTGCCGGCTGCGCAGCGCGACGCGCTCGCGGCGGCCGCGACGCGCATCCGCGCGTATCACGCAATGCAGAAGTACGCGGACTTCAGCCTGCGCGATGCGGACGGCACCGAGCTCAGCCAGCGTGTGACGCCGCTCGACCGCGTCGGCCTCTACGTGCCGGGCGGCAAGGCTGCCTATCCCTCCTCGGTGCTGATGAACGCGATCCCCGCGCACGTCGCAGGCGTGGCGGAGATCGTGCTGGTGGTCCCCGCACCCGGTGGCGTGCGCAACCCGCTGGTGCTTGCCGCCGCGCATCTCGCCGGCGTCACGCGCGCGTTCACGATCGGCGGCGCGCAGGCGATCGCGGCGCTGGCCTACGGTACGGCGACCGTGCCCGCGGTGGACAAGATCTGCGGCCCCGGCAACGCCTACGTCGCCGCGGCGAAGCGGCGGGTCTTCGGCACGGTCGGCATCGACATGGTCGCCGGTGTGTCCGAAGTGCTGGTGATCGCCGATGCCACGGCGAATCCCGACTGGATCGCGCTCGACCTCTTCGCGCAGGCCGAACACGACGAGATGGCGCAGGCGATCCTGCTCACGCCGGACGCCGCGCTGATCGACCGGGTGCGCGTTAGCAGCGCGCGGCTGATCGGCGAAATGCCGCGCGCGCAAATCATCGCGGCGTCGCTCGAGCGCCGCGGCGCGCTGATCCGCACGCGCGACCTCGCCGAAGCCTGCGCGCTGTCGAATCGCATCGCGCCCGAGCACCTCGAGCTCGCGGTGGCGGAGCCCGACGCGCTTCTGCCGCAGCTCCGGCACGCCGGCGCGATCTTCGTCGGCCATTATGCGAGCGAAGCGCTCGGCGACTATTGCGCCGGTCCGAACCACGTGCTGCCGACCGGACGGACGGCGCGCTTCTCGTCGCCGCTGTCGGTCTACGATTTCCAGAAACGCACCAGCGTGCTGCGCATTTCGCGCGAGGGCGCACGGGCGCTTGCACCGATTGCTTCGACGCTCGCGCACGGCGAAGGCCTGACCGCCCACGCGCGGTCGGCCGAAGCGCGATGCGACGACGACTGAGAGGGAGGAACGCATGGCCAAGCTGATCGCGATGTACAAGGTGCCCGCCGACAAGGCGGCGTTCGATCTCTACTACCATTCGACGCACGTTCCGATCGCGAAGAAAGTGCCGGGGTTGCGCCACTACGAGATCTCGCGCGGCCCGGTCGTCACGCTGGACGGGCTGGCGCCGTACCATCTGGTCGCGATCCTGACGTTCGATTCCGTGACGGCGATCCAGGCCGCGCTCGCTTCGCCCGAGGGGCAGGCCACCGCCGCCGACCTGGGGCGCTTCGCAATGGCGGGTGTGGACCTTTACATCCTCGACACCACGACCGTTTGAGCCCGATCGATGAACGCACCGCGCCAGCCTGACCTGACCGCCGACCCGCGCGACGTCGCCGCGCGTGTCGCGGCGGCCGTCCGTCCCGAAGTGCGCGCGCTCACCGCGTATCACGTGGCGAAAGCCGACGGCATGATCAAGCTGGACGCGAACGAGAGCCCGCACGCGCTGCCGGATGCGGTGCGGACAGAGCTCGCGGCGGCACTCGCACGCGTCCCGCTCAACCGTTATCCGGACGGCGGCGCCGATGCGGTCAAGGATGCGCTGCGCAAGGCGCATGCGCTGCCGGACGAGGCCGGCATCGTGCTGGGCAACGGCTCCGACGAGCTCCTGCAGCTCATCACGACGGCGGTGGTGAACCCGGGCGCCGCGATCGTCGCGCCAGACCCGACGTTCGTGATGTACCGCCTCTATGCGACGTACGCCGGCGCGCGGTACGTGCCGGTGTCGCTGCGCGCGGACCTGTCGCTCGACACCGGCGCAATGCTGGCGGCGATCGAGCGCGAGAAGCCGGCGCTGGTCTGGCTGGCATCGCCCAACAATCCCACCGGCACCCAGTTCGACGCGCACGGTGTCGAGCAGGTCGTTCGCGCGACGCCGGGCCTCGCGGTCGTCGACGAGGCGTACTTCGCCTTCGCGCCGCATTCGTTCCTGTCGCGCGTGCTGGAATTTCCGAACCTCGTCGTTGTCCGGACGCTGTCGAAGATCGGCATGGCGGGGCTGCGCCTCGGCTATGCCGTGTCGCATCGCGCGTGGACCGACGAGATCGACAAGGTGCGCTCGCCGTACAACCTCAACTCGCTGACACAGGCGGCGGCGCAGTTCCTGCTGCGCGACGACCGGATCTTCGACGAGCATGCGGCAGCAATCCGCGCCGAGCGCGCGCGCGTGATGACGGCCCTCGCGCGCATTCCCGGCGTCGCAGTGTTCGACAGCGCGGCCAACTTCTTCGTCGCGCGCTTCCCCGACGGCCCGGCGACGTTCACGAAGCTCAAGGCGGCCGGCATCCTCGTGAAGAACGTCCACGGCTGGCACCCGCTGCTGGCGAACTGCCTGCGGATAACCGTCGGCACGGCGACCGAAAACGACGCGCTTCTCGCGGCGCTGGAGAGACGCGCATGAACGCACCGATGGAGCGACCGCCCCGCACGGCGAAGGTGGACCGCAAGACGGCCGAAACGAACATCACGGTCGAACTGAACCTCGACGGGCGCGGCGCGACCGACCTCGCCACCGGCGTGCCGTTCCTCGACCACATGCTCGACCAGGTGGGGCGCCACGGGATGATCGACCTCACCGTCCGCGCGAAGGGTGATCTCCACATCGACGCGCACCACACGGTCGAGGACATCGGCATCACGCTCGGGCAGGCGCTGAAGCAGGCGCTCGGCGACAAGGTCGGCATTCGCCGCTACGGTCACGCCTATGTGCCGCTCGACGAGGCGCTGTCGCGCGTGGTGATCGATCTCTCCGGACGGCCGGGCCTCGAGTTCCACGTGCCGTTCACGCGCTCGCTGATCGGGACGTTCGACGTCGACCTCGTGCACGAGTTCTTCCAGGGCTTCGTCAACCATGCGCTGGCGACGCTGCACGTCGACAACCTGCGCGGCGACAACGCGCATCACCAGGCCGAGACGGCGTTCAAGGCGTTCGCGCGCGCGTTGCGGATGGCGTGCGAGCGCGATCCCCGCGCCGCGGGGGCGATTCCGTCGACCAAAGGCTCGCTCTAGCGATACCGAGCGGGCCGCGATCAATCCGGTCACTGGACCGTGGGGTGGGCAACAAGATCACCCAAGATCAATCCCGAGTGAGCCGAGGGCACCGTCCGCTGTCCGGTGCGGCTCGGGGTTGATCAAGACCCCGCGCCGCGCGCCGCGTACAGCCGGTGGACCGTGATCTTGCGCACCTCGGCCTTGCTCGCTTCGATATGCGAGCGGAGCAGGCGATTGGCTTCGTCGGCGCGCCGGCGGATCACCGCGCGCAGGATCTGCGCGTGCTCGTCGTAGGTGCGGTCGATCCGATGCGCCTGCGTGAAATCGAGCCGCCGGATGATGCGGATGCGCTCGGTGACGTCGCGATGGCAGCGCGCCACTGCAGGGTTGCCGGCCGCCTCGACGAGCGCGGTGTGGAACGCCTCGTCCAGCGAGGCGACCTCGCGCGGCGACGACAGCCGTTCCGCCTTCGGCACCAGCCACACCTCCTTCAGCGCGTCGAGGCCCGCGCGCTCCTGCAACTCGCACAGCCGGATGACCGACGCCTCTTCCAGGATCAGCCGCAGGTCGTAGTTGTGCTCGAACTGGCGGAAATCGAACGGCCGCACACTCCAGCCGACGCGCAGGTGCACCTGCAGGAAGCCCTCGCGCTCGAGCCGATACAGCGCTTCGCGCGCCGGGGTACGGCTCATCGCGAGCGCTTCCGCCATTTCGGTTTCGGTGAAGCGATCGCCGGGCAGCAGCTCGAAATCGAAGATCCGCGCCTTGATCCGCTCGTAGGCGATGTCGGCCAGCGAGCGCTCCGGCGTCGCCGATGCGGAAGCGCGTGCCGCGGCGCGCGTCACGGCGCCGCCCGCTCGCCCAACACGCTGACGTGCGCCGCGACGATGCGCCAGCCCTCGCGCATGCGCACCCACGTCTGGCTCTGCCGACCCCGCTGCGCGCCGCCGGCGCGCTCGAACTCCATGTTCGCGGTGGCGAAATCGGCGCCGAACGTGGTGATCACGGTCCGCGTCACGCGGCGCGCAAGGCCTGCCGCCGGACGGGCCGCGCGGAAACCGGCGATCGCCGCGTGGCCGTACAGGTTCTCCGTGGCGCCGTAGCGCAACGCCAGCGCGTTGTCCCAGAACAGTTCGTCGAGAACGGCGACGTCGTTGCCGACGAGCGCGGCCTCGTAGCGGTCGAACGCTCGCGTGACTTCGGCCACGACGTCGGGACGGTTGATCTCGATATCCACCATCGTGTTCAGGCGTGGAGCTGCGGAAGCTGCGCCGCGGCAATGCCGCTCGCCGCAAGCGCAGCGGCGACGCGGAAGCATAAGTCCTCGCGCCATGGCGCCGCAATGATCTGCACGCCGATCGGCAGTTCGCCCGGGGTCGCGACGGGTGCCGCCACGACGGGCAGGCCGATGCACGAGATCGGCTGCGCGAGAAGGCCGAGGCTCGGCCGCAGCGGCACGCGCGCGCCCGCGAGGTCCAGCCACTCGGCGCCGATCGGCGTTGCGGGACACGGTGTCGCGGCCGCGATCAGCACGTCGGCGTCGGCGAACGCCGCGCGTACGCGCTCGCGGTACCACGCGCGCACGCGCTGCGCCTTCAGATACCACGCCGCGGGCAACAGCGCGCCCGCCGCGAAGCGGTCGCGTGACAACGGCTCCATGTCGGCGCGCCGCGTGCGCAGCGTCGGCAGGTGCAGCGCGCCGCCCTCGGACGCCGTGATGACGAACGCCGCGGCGCGTCCCAGGCTCGCCTCGGCGATGTCGATCGACCGCGTGACGCCGAGTGCGGCGCAGACGCGATCCACTGCGGCGGTGGCGGATGGGGTGAGGTGCGCATCGAAGTAGCCAGAGAGGCGCGCGATCCGCAGTCCCGCCGCGCCGCGCGCCAGCGCAGCGGTAACCGGCTCGGCTGCGCGCTGCGCGCAGGCCGGATCGTCCGCGTCGGGCCCCTGCAGCGCGTCGTAGCAGGCGGCGAGATCGGGCAACGTCGCGGCCATCGGACCGAGATGATCGAGGCTTGCGACGAATGGAAAAGTGCGGTGGCGCGACAGCCGGCCGAACGTCGGCTTCAGTCCCCAGACGCCGCACAGCGACGACGGCACGCGGATCGAGCCGTTGGTGTCCGAACCCAACGCCAGCGGGACGAGGCGCGCGGCCACGGCCGCGCCGGTGCCCCCGGACGAGCCGCCGGCGATCCGCGTCGGGTCGTGCGGATTGCGCGTGACACCGTAATGGGTGTTCTCGGTGGTGAATCCGTAAGCGAACTCGTCCATGTTGAGCGCGCCGACGAGGACAGCGCCGGCGTCGCGCATCCGCGCCACGAGCGTCGCGTCGCGCGTGGCAGGAGGATTGACGGCGTTGACCTTCGAGCCTGCGAGCGTGGTCAGGCCTGCCAGATCGAAGAGATTCTTTACCGCGTACGGCACGCCCGCGAGCGCCGGCAGCGGCGCACCGGCGGCGCGCCGTGCATCGACGGCGCGCGCTTCGGCGCGCGCGCGATCGGCGGTGACTGCGGTGAAGCTGTTGATGGCGGGATCTACCCGACCGATGGCGGCGAGCGTCGCCTCGGTGACCGCCGCAGCAGTGGTTTCACCGCGCCGGATGTCGGCGGCGATGGCCAGCGCCGAAGGCGGCGCCACGCCGATCACGGTTGAAACACGGACGCGGACTCGACCTCCGCCGGCAGGTCGAGGGCAAGCAGCGGTGCCGCGATGTCCGCAATGCGCGCGAACTGGGCGATGACGCGCTCGCGCTCCTCCGCGGACAGCGCGAGGCCGTTCGCGGGGCACGCGGCGTCTACGTAGTGCGGCGATCTCCTCGGAGTTCAAAGCTAGCGTCGGACTTCGCGCTGGAAGATCTCCAGGCTGCGCTTCTTCGCGCCGATGAAGCTCGGCTCGGAGAGCGTCGCAACTGTGCGCGGGCGCGGATCGTCGTAGCGCAGGATCTCGGCGATCCGCGTCGGCCGCTTGGTGAGGAGCAGCACCTCGTCGGCGAGATAGACGGCTTCCTCGAGGTCGTGCGAGACAAGCATCATCGTGGTGCCGGTGGCGATGAACACTTCCTGCAGTTTCTCACGGATGAACAGCGTCATCTCGAAGTCGAGCGCGGAGAACGGCTCGTCGAGAAACAGCACCTCGGGATTGGGCGCCAGCGCGCGCATGATCGATGCCGTCTGCTGCTGCCCGCCCGACAGCTCGTACGGATAGCGCTTCAGGTCGAACTTGACGTCGAACGACGCGACGAGCTCCTCGACGCGGCGATCGACCTCCGCCTTGCTCCGGCCCTCGAGCTTCAGCGGATACGCGATGTTGTCGATCGTGCGCATCCACGGAAACATCGCCTCGCGATAATTCTGGAACACGTAGCCGATCTTGGTATCGGCGAGCGACTTGCCGTCGAACAGGATCTGGCCCCCGTCGATCGGCACGAGGCCCGCGATCATGTTGATCAGCGTCGACTTGCCGCAGCCGTTGGGGCCGAACACCGACACGATCTTGTGCTTCGGGATGTCGAGATCGAAGTTCTCGTAGAGCGGCCAGCCGGCGAAGTACTTGGTCAGGCCGCGGATCGTGATCTCGGTGCCCGCAGGCCCGGGGACGAACGGCGGCGCCGGCATGTCGATCATCAGCGCAGGATTCAGCGGACGCATGGCTATCTCCCGCTCCAGTGGACGATGCGCCGCTCGACGACGAGGAACAGCACGTTGAGCGCGTAGCCCAGCGCGCCCGCCGCCAGGATCGCCGCGTACATGCTCTTGACGTTCAGGACCTGTTGCGCATCGATGATCCGGTGGCCGAGGCCGTTGTCGGAGCCGATGAACATCTCGGCGACGATGACGATGACCAGCGCCATCGAGATCGCGCTGCGCAAGCCCACGAACGTCGGCTGCAGCGACTCCCAGATCAGCACGTCGCGAAAGATCTGCCAGCGTGACGCCCCCATGACCTTCGCCGCCATCACGCGCTGCTTGCGCGCATTGATCACGCCGTAGGCGCTGTTGAACACGACCAGCAGGAACGCGCCGAACGCCGCGATGGCGACCTTGTTGATGTCGGACACGCCGAAGATCAGCAGGAACAGCGGGATCAGCGCGGAGGAGGGCGTCGAGCGGAAGAAGTCGATCAGGAACTCGACGCTGCGATAGGCCTTTTCGTTGCTGCCGAGCACCACGCCGAGCGGAACGCCGATCGCAGCGGCAATGAGAAACGCCTCCAGCGTGCGTTTCACCGTCACCAGGAAATCGGTGAGCAAGGGGCCGCCCGCGAGTCCGGTGATCAGCGTCGCGAGCGTGTCGGCGGGCGTCGGCAGCAGGATCGGCTTGATGAACCCGCTGCGCACGGCAAGATCCCAGACGATGAACAGGAGCAAAGGTCCTACCACCGGCAGGAACCTTCCCCACAGCGGCTTTTTCGGTGGCGCGCTGGCGGCTGCAGCGGCCGCTGCCCAGGGGGTTGCGGTCGCAACGGAGGCAGGTTCGGCCATGGTCACCCCTTGTAGATGAGGTCGGCGACGACGACCTTCTTGTCGAAGATGCCCTTCTCCGTGAAGAGGTCGTAGAACTTCTGGAAGTAGGCGACGTCGCTCGGCTTGAATTCGTTGTAGGCCATGTACGACGCCAGCGGCACCTCGTTGGTCAGCGGCCCTTCGATGGCGGTGTAGCCCTTCATGTACTGGCGCGCCTCGTCGGGTTTCGTGCGCACCAGCTCCACGCCCGCGCAGGTAGGCGGCCATGTACTTCTTCGTTGCCTCGGGATTCTTCTTGATGAACTCGGTGGTGAGGCTCGCCGCACCGCCGTGCCACGGCGCCATCGGATCGCCCAGGATGTACTTGGCCACCACACCCGCCTCGACGACGCGCGTCGTGCCGTTCATGCGGCCGATCGTGCCGGTCGGCTCGAGCGTGTAGCAGGCGTCGACCTGCCCGGCTACCAGCGACGCGACGTGCTGGCCGATCGGCAGCTCGGTCACCGTGGTGCCGGTGGCGCCCGCGCGCTCGAGCATCGTCTTGCACAGCGTCACGTTCTGGATGCCGGGGCCGGACGCAACCCGCTTGCCCTTGAGCTCCGCAATCGTCTTCGCCGGGTTGTCCTTGCCGACGATGAACTCGTCGAGCACGTACTTCGCATTGCTGGGATTCGTGCAGAAGATCTTGAACAGGCCCGGCTGGGCGATCTCGCCGATCGCGAGATTGGCCGATCCCGTGCCGTTGGAGCTGCCGTCCGAGCGGCCGGACAGCATCGCCTCCATCACCTGCTGGGCGCCGGCGAACTTGAGCGGCTCGACGTCGAGTCCGGCTTCCTTGAAGTAACCCTTCTCCACGGCAGCGAAGAAAGGCAGGCCGGCCGCCACGGGCCAGAAGCCGACGCGGATCTTGGTCGCTGCCTGGGCGCGGACGAGGCGTGGCGCGCCGAGCGCCGCGAGGGCCGTGCCGGCGGCGGCGGCGCCGAGCATGCGGCGGCGCCTTGCGGTCGAAGATCGCGCGGCCATCGGTCACGAGGTCGCCATTCGTTGCGGGGGTGCTGGGCTTGCCGTTCATCTCGTTCTCCATGGGGCGAGTCAGGAAACTGCTGAATTGAGCGAAGCCGCAGGCGCGAACGCGGCCGGAGCACTTGCGCGCGCGGCGACGTAGGCGCGCCAACCGCCGTAGTGCGTGATGTCGTCGGCGCCCTCGACCGCCGCGGCTTCGCACAGAAATCCCTGCACGCGGCTGCCGTCTTCCAGCGCGATCGTGCCGATCGACAACGGCGAGGGAATTGCCGCGACGAACGCGCCGAACGCGGGCGTCGGCATCTCCCATACTTCGACGTCGATAGCGGCACCGTCGCCGTTCGCGCTGCGGACGAGGCCGGGCTTGGGCGGCACGGTGCCGGGCAGCGCGTACAGGCGATAAGCCGCTGCCGTGCGCGTCGGGCGCACCAGTCGCGCACCGCGCTCGATCAGTTCGCGATTGAGCGGCAAGCCGGCGAGGTGCGCGCCGACGACAGTGAGATGCGTCGTGTCGCTGCGCGGCAGCAGCGGCTCGACCGCGGGCATCGGCGCGCCCAGCGCGCCGAGGGGCAGCCCGGTGTCGGCGTGAAAGCGCTGCGCGAGTTCCGCGAGCATCAGGTCACTGCCAGCCGGGCCGATCAGCGTGATTCCGAACGGCAGGCCGTCGTCGCGCAGCGACGCCGGGACAGCGATCGCGGCGAGATCGAGCAGGTTGACGAAGTTGGTATAGACGCCGAGCCGGCGGTTGCGCTCGACCGGCGCGGCCTCGATGTCCGCGATCGTGTAGATCGTGGGCGCCGTCGGCACGACGAGCACATCGCACGCGTCCCAGAGCGGCGCCAATGCGCTGCGCCGGTCGTCGAGAAGCGCTTGCGCTTCGAAGAGGTCGGTCGCGGAATAGCCGCACGCGCCCGCGACGATGTTGCGCACCGTCGGGTCGAGCGCGTCGGGGTGCGCGTCGAAGAACGCGCGGATTCCCGCGTGCCGCTCTGCAACGTGCGGGCCCTCGTAGAGCATCGCCGCCACGGTGCGCCACGGCGCGAAGTCGATCTCGCTGGCCACGCCGCCCAGCACGGCGATGCGGTCGACGGCAGCGTCGAACGCCTGCGCCGCGCGCGCGTCGCCGTGAAACTCGAGCTGGTCGCGGCGCGGGATCGCGAAGGCGAACGTGCCTTGCAGCCGCGCGCGGTCCAGCAGCGCCGCGCGCGGGCGCGTCGGGGGCGACTCGCGGCTGGCCGCAGCGGCGAATACGCGTGCGGCGTCGGCGACGGTCAGCGCGAAGATCGACACGCAATCGAGCGACCGGCAGGCAGGCACGACCCCGCGCGTCGACAGGAGGCCGCGTGTCGGCTTCCAGCCGACGATGTTGTTGAAGCCCGCCGGGACTCGGCCCGAGCCCGCGGTGTCGGTGCCGAGCGCGACGTGGACGAGTCCGGTGGCCACGGCGACCGCCGATCCCGAGCTCGAGCCGCCGGAGATGTAGCGCGGATCGAACGCGTTCGGCACGGCGCCGTACGGAGAGCGTGTACCGACGAGGCCGGTGGCGAACTGATCGAGATTGGTCTTGCCGACGACGATCGCCCCGGCAGCCTCGAGTGCGGCGACCACCGGGGCCGACTGCGCCGGCGCGTACGCGAACGCGGGGCAGGCCGCCGTCGTCGGCAGCCCGGCGACGTCGATGTTGTCCTTCACCGCAGCGAGCACACCGAAGAGCGGACGCGCGAGCGCGGCGTCGCGATCGTCGGCGAGCATCTGGTCGAGACGGCCGGCGCGCGTGCGCAGCACTGCAGCGGGCACGGTCGCGATCCAGACCGGCGCATCGCGTTCCCTGGCGTCGCGCGCGAGCCAGCCTTCGACGACGTCCGATGGTCGCAGCGTGCCGCGGCGATACGCATCGTGAAGTGCTGCAACGGTGACAGGCGGCGTGAACGGCATCGAGTCTGCGTGGCAGTCCAACTTGTATACTCAAAGGAATACTAGCAAGTCGGATGCCAGCGTCGTGCAACACGGCAACCGGTTTTGAATCAACGAGTTGATGCCGCCGGCCGAATGATCTCGAATGCGCTGCCGCGACCCGCGCTGGTGCGCGAGCCGCGTTGCCGCACCGGAATCAGGCGTCAGTCGGCGGCGCTGTGCGCCGGCTCGCCGTGCTCCATGGCAGGCTTGCGCACGATCACCGTCGACGAGCGGGCGCACGCAACGAGGATCAACGCGATCACGAGATAGCTGATCGCCACCAGCGGCGTCTGCGCGACGCCGATCGCTTCGCCGTGCATGAAGCCGAAGAACGTGAGCACGGCGCCGGCGAGCGCGAAGCCCGCGGCCTTGCGAAATCGCGCCGTCGATGACGAAAGCGGCGATCGCGCCGAGCACGAGGCCGCCGAGAATGGCGCCGCCGCCCATGATCGCCAGGCCCGTGATAAAGCACGCCCACCTGCGCGAGCTTGTCGATGCCCACCGCGGCGGCGGTGGTACCCGGCGGCGCCAAGCGCGTTGTCGATCATCAGCTTGCCCCACGCGGCGAGGTGCGGCGTCAGCGCGAGCACGACGGCGGGCGCATGGCTCTTCGGCGATTCCTGGAACGCCTGCGCGCCGATCAGCATGCCGATGTAGAGCAGGATCGGCGAGATCGCGACCACCGGAATCAGCGACGAGACGAGCGCGATGATCCCGAACCACGAGAGCACGATCACCATGAGGCCGGTCGCCGCCGAGTAGCCGAGCCGCCCGCCCATCGCCTTCCATCCGGGATGGCCGATGTAGACGGCGTTGATGAAGGGATTGCCCATCAGGCAGCCGACGAGGCTCACCACGCCGTCGGCGGTGAGCACGCGCGTCGTCGGATAGCTGTCGCCGGCCGCGGCCGCGCTCTCGACGTTGTCCATCGCCTCGACGAGATCGTAGATGCCGAACGGGATCGCCGTGATCAGGATACGCCGAGGATAGTCGAAGCCCGCGAACACGTGGCCGACGGCCGGAAGCGGCACCGAGAAGCCGAAGTTCGACAGCGCACTGCGCAAGGTTGCCGACGCTCATCCCGCCCATCGGCACGCCGAACGCGGTCGATGCCCACGCGATGGCGGTGCCGACGGCGATCGCGACCAGGCCCGCGGGAATGCCCTTCCAGTAGCGGACGCCGCCGAACCAGCTCGCGAGGATGATCGCGAAGCAGACGACGCCGATCACCGGCGTCATGAACATCTCCTCGGCCGGCCGCATCGAGATGAACGCGATCGACACGCCCGCAAGCGTGCCGAGCAGCGCAGCGCGCGGCGTGATCTTGCGCACGATCGGCGCGACGAAGCCGCCGGCCATCAGCACGAAGCTCTGCACGAACACCCAGACGAGGCCCGCTTCCCAGCCCTTGATCGGGATCGCCGGTCTTGAGCGTGATCGGCAGCATGATCACGAACACGACGACGAACATGTGCGGCACGCTGATGCCCGACGGCAGCGCGCAGACGTCGGTGCGTCCGGTCCTCTTCGCGAGACGATACGCGAGCCACGCGTAGTAGCACGTCGACAGCGCCATCATCAGCCCGGCGGCCGGCAGGATGCGCCCGAACACGAGCTCGTCGGGCATCTTGAGGACGAAGCGCAAAAGGCCCGTCAGCACGAGCATGTTGACGAGGATGTTGGTGCCGAAGCCGAAGAACGCGTTCCAGTCGCCCGGCGTCCACAGCGCAGGCTTGTTCGCGGTCATGTCGTCGTCTCCCTTGCAAGAACCGGTCGTGGCGGCGCAGCACCCGACAGCGCCGCGAGCACGCGGCGCGAATCGGAGACCCAGCCGAAGATCCCGCCCTGCGCCTTGATCATGGCGAGGCCGGCAGCGTGGAACTCGGGAAAGTAGGACGCGCAGCAATCGCCCGGCACGATGCAGCGGTAGCCGCGGTCGTTGGCCTCGCGCACCGTCGTGTGCACGCAGACCTCGGTCGTGACGCCGCACACGAGCAGCGTATCGATGCCGCGGTTGCGCAGCAGCTCGTGCAGGTCGGTCGCGAAGAACGCGCCCTTGCCGGGCTTGTCGACGACGGGCTCGCCTTGCGAGCGGCGCCAGCGCGGCGATGATGTCGTGCCCCGGCTCGCCGCGAACCAGGATGCGCCCCATCGGGCCGGGCGCGCCGATGCGCAGCGATGGCGCGCCGCGCTCGACCTTCGCGCGCGGCGCGTCGGAGAGATCGGGGCGATGGCCCTCGCGCGTGTGCACGACCAGCATGCCGAGGCGGCGCGCCGCGTCGAGGAGCGCGCGACAGGCTCCACGGCGGCGTGCAAGCAGCGACGACGTCGTTGCCGAGCGACTCGCCGAAGCCGCCGGGCTCGAGGAAGTCGCGCTGCATGTCGATGATGACGAGCGCCGTCGCGCCGAGGATCGATCGCGATCGATTCGGGCTCGGCGTCCACCAGGACGCGGCGCATGGTTAGGCGAGGCAACTCGGCAGGGACGGTCGCCATCGGCGGACGTTATCGGCGCAATCGCGCTTGTTGTTCCTTCGCAAGAAACAAACCAGCGACATAGATGCGTGCGCTCGAGGCCGAAGCGCGCCGCAGATTCAAGCGCTTACTTCGTTGCGAGCACGCTTTCGCCTGCGCGAACGCGCGCAGAGAACCGCGCCAATTGAGTGCGCGCGCGCGGTACTGGTGCGCGTCGCAGATCGCGAATGCGTGCGACCTCAAACGCGTTCGCGGCGTGGAACGCTCCATGCTTCGGATCCGTCGGTCAACGTCATGTCGAGGAGCGCTTCCATGCTGGACAAGACCACGATGAAGTTCTCGCACGTGCAAGCCCGGCGACACTGATTTCAAAGGAGAAGGACTGCGCGATTTCTTCGTCGTATCGCGATCTCGGCGTCGCCGAAGCCACCGCCGGCAAGGTGCTGGCGCAGCTCGTGCGCGCGCAGAACGCGCCCGAAAAAGGGACGGGCTGGCACTATCACGGTGCCGAATTCCACATCGTCTACATGCTGAAGGGCTGGGCGCGCTTCATGTACGAGGACAAGGAAACGCTGGTCGCGGCGGGCGACTGCGTCCACCAGCGCCCCGGGATCGTGCATTACCTGTTCGACTACTCGCCCGACATGGAGTACCTCGAAGTCGTCGGGCCGGCGGATTTCACGTCGATCGAAGCACGGTCGGCCCGTGCCCGGTGCCCGAGCCCACGCCGTGGAAGACTTGAGCATGAGCGCGCCAGCGTGAGCGAACGCCGATGGCTTCAGCAGCCGGCGTCAGAACTCCATGTCGAGCTCGTCGATCTCCTCGGGCTCGAGCTTCGCGGCTGCGATCCACTCGATCATCTCCGGCATGGCGAGGATGCGCGCGCCGAACGCCGCGCATTTGCGGTCGACCTTCACGTCGTAGGTCACGAAGCGCGTGACCACCGGCGCATACATCGCGTCGGCCATCGTGCGCTGCTTGCCGAACAGGAACGGCCCGCCGTACGTCGCGAGGCATTCGCGCCAGATCGCCGTGATGCGCTCGATGTCGGCCTGCGCGCGCGCCCACACCTTGTGCCCGGGGAACACGCGCTTGAGGTTCATCGGCAGCGCCGAGCGCAGGTTGGTGAAGCCCGAATGCATCTCGCCGCAGATCGCGCGGCAATGCGCGCGCGCCGCGCGGTCGGCAGGCAGCAGGCCGCTCTTGGGCTTCACCTCGTTCAGGTACTCGGCGATCGCCAGCGTGTCCCACACCTTGATGCCGTCGTGCGTGAGGCACGGCACCAGGATCGACGGCGACAGCAGCAGGATCTCCTTGCGGGCGTCGGCGTCGTCGGGCGGCACCATCACTTCCTTGAAGTCGAGGCCGGCGAAGCTTCGCGAGCAGCCAGCCGCGCAGCGACCACGACGAATAGTTCTTGCTGCTGATCGTCAACGTTGCCTTGGCCATGACCGAACTCACTCCTCGCCGATATGTACCGCTCGCTGCACCAGTTTGGTTCCCGGATCGCGCGCTGCAGCTCGCCGCGTTCGCGACGTTCGCAAGCGACGTGCCAGTCGGGCCGCCGGTCGCCCGCCGTGCTGCCCGGCACGCAGCCGGCGAGCTCCTGCGATGCTGCGTCGCCGCTCGCCGCAGGCGCGGCCTGCATCTACCACGGCGTACCAGTCGCACTCCGACCTGCTGTGGCCGCTGCGAACGGTGGCGCGAGTCCGCGCTGCCCGTCGCTCAAGCGCGCGCGCGACATCGCCGGGCGAGGACGTGGCGCTGCGCAAGCTCGCGGCGGCGTGCGAGGTCTTCGTGCTCGCCGCGTCTCACGCACGACGCGCCCGCCGTTCGGCATCGACCGCGGTCACGGTCGGCGAGCGCGACGGTCGCGGTCATCGAGGAAGTGCCGCTGCACGACGCCGTTCGCGACGCTGCTGCACTTCCGCAAGGACGATGGCCGATCCCGGACCGCGCGTGCTGATCGTCGCGCCGATGTCCGGGCACTTCGCCACGCTGCTGCGCGACACCGTGCGCACGATGCTCGCCGACCACGACGTCTACATCACCGACTGGCACAACGCGCGCGACGTGCCGCTCGTCGCCGGGCCGCTTCGGCCTCGACGAATACATCGAGCACGTGATGCAGCTTCCTCGGCGTGATCGGGCCCGGCTCGGATCACCTGATGGCGATCTGCCAGCCGTGCGTCGCCGCGCTCGCCGCCACGGCGCTGATGGCGGAGGACGACGCATCCGGCGACGCCCGCGAGCCTCACGCTGATGGCCGGGCCGATCGACTGCCGCATCTCCCCGACGGAGGTGAACAAGCTCGCGACCGACAAGCCGATCGGCTGGTTCGAGCAGAACCTGATCAGCACGGTGCCGCTGCGCCATCCCGGCGCGACTGCGCCGCGTCTATCCCGGGTTCGTGCAGCTCATGGCGTTCATGAGCATGAACCTCGACCGCCATCTCGACTCGTTCCGCGACCTGTACCACGACCTCGTCAACGGCGAAACGGACAAGGCGCGACGCGCCACCAAGGCGTTCTACGAGGAGTACTTCGCGGTGTGCGACCTGCCGGCCGAGTTCTATCTCGAGACGGTGCGGCTACGTGTTCCAGGAGTACGCGCTGGCCGCAGGGCAAGCTGACGTGGCGCGGGCGCAGCGTGAATCCGGCCGCGATCCGCCGCACGGCGCTCCTGACCGTCGAAGGCGAGCGCGACGACATCTGCTCGCTCGGCCAGACGCTGGCCGCGCACGACCTGTGCGCGGCGCTGCGGCCGTACCTGAAGACGCACTACGTGCAGGCCGGCGCGGGCCACTACGGCGTGTTCAGCGGCAAGCGCTGGAGCGGGAGCATCTATCCGGTGGTGCGGGAAACGATCCAGATGACAGGCTGACCCCATCGGGGCAGCGATGCGTGCGGGTCGTCCTGCCTCCCGCCGGGCCGTCCCAAGGGAGGCTTGCTCCCCCTGTGGGGGCAGCGAACGAAGAGAGCGTGGGGGTTGTCACCCTTCGCGCGCGAACCTGTGCGCGTTGAGGCGAAAGCGTTCGGGCACCAGCATGCCGGCGTAGCGCGGGATCACCGCGAGCAGCCAGCCGAGCGTGAAGTCGCCTTTGAGTCCCTGTGCGAACTGATCGGCGCTGAGTCGGGTGAGCTGCTCGATCTCTCGGTCCCATGCCGCGTCGTCGTAGTCGACGATCCGCCGGTAGATCTGGTGCGCGAAGCGCAGGTTGCGCTCGTCCCGTGCCCAGGCGCGCGGATAGGCTTCGAGCGCGGCGGCGGACACGCCATCGTCCCGGCAGGCTGCGACGATCGCCGCGCCTGCCGCGCGACCCGCTCGCATCGCATAACGAATGCCTTCGCCGACGAGCGACGACGCCTGGCCTGCGGCATCGCCGGTCACGACAAGGCGATCGCGCACCAGGGGCACGCTGCGCGGTGCCGCGAGCGGGATCAGGCCGACATGATGCTCGATCGGGCTCGCTCCCTGCAGCGCGCCGAGCGCGGGGACGCGCGCGCGCAGCGCATCGAGGTACGCGTGCGGATCGGCGTCCGAATGAGGCCGGCCGATGCCGACGCCGACGCGCACGCGCCGGTCGCCGTACGGGAATGCCCACGCGTAACCGCACGGCGCCACGGCGCTGCCGACGATGAGAATCGCTTCCCGCGGGTCATGGCGCGGCGCATGCAGGTCAAGCTCGACGCCGACCCCGAACGCGCCGAAGCCCGTGTGCAACTGCGCCCGGCGCGCCAGCGCGCTCGGATAGCCGGTCGCATCGACGACCACGCGCGCGGCGATTTCGTCGACGCGCCCGTTGCGCCCGCGCGTCCGCACGCCCACGCCATGCCCATCGCCGCCGATCGCCGCGTCGACACGCGTTTCGAGCCGGATTTCCGCACCCGCGTCGGCGGCGCGCTGCGCCAGCCATTGGTAGAAGGGCCGCACGTCGATCACGCACATCCGCGGCGCGTGAAAGTCGAATCGCGCCTCCGCGTGCGGCCCGATCACCCGGATGCGGTGGATCGGCAGGTAGAAGCGCGGCGGCACGCCGAGCGCCGCCAGTTCGTCGATCCAGCTCCCGCCGCTCGTGCGAAGCGGAACGCCGATCGCCGCGCCCTTCTCGACGACGATCGTTGAAAGACCGGCCGCGGCGGTCTCGCGCGCCGCGCAGAGGCCGGCGGGGCCGCCGCCGGCGATGACGACATCAGCCATCGGGAGTCAGTTGGCAGTTGACGGTTGGCAGGTCAGGCGTGGCCGTCAGGGCTGCTATTCTCGCGCCAGACACCAATGAGGTGTTACTGCCAACTGCCAACCGCCAACTGACTCCTGATGCAGATCGCCGTCATCGACTACGGCATGGGCAACCTGCGCTCGGTCGCCAAGGCCCTGAAGCACGTCGCGCCCGGCTGCGACGTCGTCGTCACCGCCGACCCGCAGGCCATCGCCGGCGCACCGCGCATTGTGTTGCCCGGGCAGAGCGCCATGCCCGACTGCATCCGTGCGCTCGACGCGACCGGCTTGCGCGACGTCGTGCTGCGCGTTGCGCGCGACCGTCCGTTCCTCGGCATCTGCCTGGGGCTGCAGATGCTGTTCGACGAGAGCGAAGAAGGCCCGACACAGGCGCTGGGCGTGGTGCCGGGCCGGGTGGTTCGCTTTCGCGACCAGGCGATGATCGCCCCGTCAGGCGAGCGCCTCAAGGTCCCGCACATGGGCTGGAGCCCGGTGCGGCAGGCGCGGCCGCATCCGCTGTGGAGCGGCATCGCCGATGGCACGCGCTTCTATTTTGCGCACAGCTATCATCCGGTTCCGGACGAGCCGGCGGTCACGGCTGCGACGGCGGACTATCCGGCACCGTTTACTTGCGCGATAGCGCGGGCTAATATCTTCGCCGTGCAGTTTCACCCGGAAAAAAGCCACCGCGCCGGGCTTCAACTGCTCGCCAATTTCGTCGCCTGGGACGGACGCGCCTAACGACCATCAGCCTCCGCGACACCGCCGCGTGATTTTCGCGCAACGGTGCCGGCCGCCGTAACCTTCCGCGCAGTCATGGAGATCATTCCCGCGATCGACATCAAGGACGGCCACTGCGTCCGCCTGAGGCAGGGCGACATGCAGTCCGCGACGGTGTTCGCCGAAGACCCTGCGGCGATGGCCCAGCATTGGCTGGAGCAGGGCGCCAGGCGCCTGCATCTCGTCGACCTGAACGGCGCGTTCGCGGGCAAGCCGCGCAACGAGCTTTCGATCCGCGAGGTGGTGAGCGTGATCGGCGAGGAGATCCCGGTGCAGCTGGGCGGGGGCATCCGCGACCTCGACACCATCGAGCGCTATCTCGATGACGGCATCACGTACATCATCATCGGCACGGCGGCTGTGAAGAACCCCGGCTTCCTGCACGACGCCTGCTATGCGTTCCCTGGCCACATCATCGTCGGTCTCGACGCGCGCGAGGGCAAGGTCGCAACCGACGGCTGGTCGAAGATGACCGGGCACGACGTCGTCGACCTCGCGAAGAAGTTCGAGGACTACGGCGTCGAGGCGATCGTCTACACCGACATCGGCCGCGACGGCATGCTGACCGGCGTCAACGTCGAGGCGACGGTCAAGCTCGCGCGCGAGCTCAAGATCCCGGTGATCGCGAGCGGCGGCATCGCGTCGCTCGACGACATCAGGGAGCTGCTGCCGTTCGAGAACGACGGCATCATGGGCGCGATCGCCGGGCGCGCGCTCTACGAGGGCAAGCTCGACTTCAAGGCCGCGCTCAAGGCCGCCAAGGGCGGTGGTTGAGCATGACTTGTGGGTCAGGCTTCGGCCTGACGAGGCGTCGCGGCCGGCTGAAGCCGGCCCCACAGGGCTGAAGCCTGACTCACCGACACACCATGGGGCTCGCCAAGCGGATCATCCCCTGCCTCGACGTCGCCGACGGGCGCGTCGTGAAGGGCGTGAACTTCGTCAACCTGCGTGACGCCGGCGACCCGGTGGAGGTCGCGCGCCGATATGACGGCGAGGGCGCCGACGAGCTTGCGTTCCTGGACATCCGCGCCAGCGTCGAAAACCGTGGTCTGCTCTACGGCATGATCGAGGCGGTCGCCGACCAGGTGTTCATCCCGCTCACCGTCGGTGGCGGCGTGAACACGATCGACGACATCCGTGCGCTGCTCAACGCCGGCGCCGACAAGGTCAGCATCAACACCGCAGGCGTGAAGAATCCTTCGCTGATCGAGGAGGCGTCCGCGCATTTCGGCGCGCAATGCGTCGTCGCCGCGATCGACGCCAAGCAATGCGCGGTCGACGCATGGCAGGTCTACATCCACGGCGGGCGCACGCCGACGGGCATCGACGCCGTCGCGTGGGCGGAGGAAGTGGCTGCGCTCGGCGCCGGCGAGATCCTGCTGACGAGCATGGACCGCGACGGTGCGCGCACCGGCTTCGACTTGAAGCTGACGCGCGCGGTCAGCGAAGCGGTCGATGTTCCGGTCATCGCGTCGGGTGGCGTCGGTTCGCTCGCCGATCTTGTCGCCGGGGTCAGGGAAGGGGGCGCCGACGCCGTGCTCGCGGCGTCGATCTTCCACTACGGCGAGTTCACGATCGGACAGGCCAAGGCGGCGATGGCCGCCGCGGGCATCGAAATCCGCGCGCTGGAGGCGTGAAGCAATGACGTCCGACTGGCTCGACCGTGTCCGCTGGAACTTCGACGGGCTCGTTCCCGCCGTCGCGCAGGAAGCCGCGACGCTGCGCGTGCTGACGCTCGCGTGGATGAACCGCGAAGCGCTCGCGACGACCGCCAAGACGAAAGAGGCGCACTACTGGTCGCGCTCCCGCGCGAAGCTGTGGCGCAAGGGCGAGCGCTCCGGCCATGTGCAGCGCGTGCGCGAGATCCGGTTGGATTGCGACAGCGATGCCATCCTGCTGCTCGTCGATCAGGTTGGCGGCATCGCCTGCCATACCGGGCGCGAGCGCTGCTTCTACAAGCGCCTCGACGACGGTGCGTGGCACGCAGTGGATCCGGTGCTGAAGGACCCGGACACGATCTATGGCGGATGACCGTTCCGACGCGGTGCTCGCGCGAATCGCCGCCACGCTGGAGGCGCGCAAGGGCGCCGATCCGGCGACATCCTATGCCGCGGCGCTTTTTGCGAAGGGCGGCGACGCGATCCTGAAGAAGATCGGCGAGGAAGCTACCGAGACGGTCATGGCCGCGAAGGACGATGATAAAATCCGCCTCGTCGCCGAAGTCGCCGACCTCTGGTTCCATTGCCTCGTGTTGCTGGCCGCGCACGGTCTCGGCCCGGCCGATGTCCTCGCCGAGCTCGCGCGGCGCGAAGGTCTGTCGGGCCATGCAGAAAAAGCCGCCCGCGGCCGTTGAACCGGGCCATTGAGTCACATTGGACAAGCGCGGATCATCGATGTCCCACGACCCGAACTGCGTGTTCTGCAAGATCGTGCGCGGGGAGATCCCGAGCAAGAAGGTCTACGAGGACGACGACGTGCTGGCGTTCCACGACATCAATCCGTTGGCCCCTGTACACTTCATGCTGATCCCGAAGCGGCATGTCGCGTCCCTCTACGAGGTTACGGCGGCGGACGCGGCCGCGTTGGGCAAGATCATGACGATGGCCGGGAAGCTCGCGCGTGAGCAGGGTGCCGGCGACGGATTTCGCACGATCGTCAACACCGGCCGGGTTGGCCGTCAGGACGTCATGCACGTCCACGTCCACGTCATCGGAGGCGGCGAGCCGCTCGGTGCGATGATCGTGCGCAAGAACAGCGGAGGAGGTAACTGAAATGGGTGGACTGAGCATCTGGCACTGGCTGATCGTCCTTCTGGTCGTCGTGCTCATCTTCGGCACGAAGAAGCTGCGCAACATGGGCACGGACCTGGGCGGCGCGGTCAAGGGCTTCAAGGAGGGCATGAAGTCGTCCGAGGATGCCGCTCCGGCGGCGCCCGCCGAGCCGCCGGCGCAGGTCGCTGGCCGGACGATCGAAGGCGAAGTGAAGAAGGATCCCGCGCACAAGGTTTAGCCCGTAGCCGGGCGCGCCTGGCCCGGCTCCTCCTGCGCGGTCGCTCGTCCGGGTCAGGCCAGCCGGGCGCGCGCGCGATGCGCCTCCCCGCCCGTTCATGTTCGATATAGGCCTCTCCGAAATCGTCGTCATCGGCGTCGTCGCGCTGATCGTCATCGGCCCCGAGCGGCTGCCGAAGACCGCGCGCATGCTCGGCCATCTCTTCGGCCGGCTGCAGCGCTACGTCAACGAGGTCAAATCCGACATCAGCCGCGAGATGGAGCTCGATGAGCTGCGGCGGCTGAAGACCGACGTCGAATCGGCGGCGCGCGACATCGAGCAATCGGTCGCCACCGCGCAGGCGGATCTGAACGCGGGAGCACGGAGCGTCGAGCAGCAGCTGTCCAGCGTCGCGGCGTCAGAAACGTCGATCACGCCGCCCGCCGAGCCGCTGACGGAGCCGCCGAGTATCCAGGCCCCGCCGGTGCCGGTGCTCGACCCCCTCGCTGCGAAGCCGGCAGCAGAATCGCCGCGCCAGCCGTCGCTGCCGGGTTTCGACCGGCAATGAGGGCCTTCCGGTGACCGAGCCCGCGCCTGACGCGCCGCAGGAAACCTTCATCTCGCACCTGATCGAGCTGCGGACGCGTCTGCTCCGCGCGATCATCGCCGTGGTCGTCGTGCTGGTTCTGCTCTTCCCGTGGGCGAAGGAAATCTACGCGTTCCTCGCGATGCCGCTGCTGCGCGTGCTGCCGGCGGGCGCGACGATGATCGCCACCGACGTCACCGGCACATTCCTCGTCCCGCTCAAGGTCACGTTGATGGCCGCGTTCCTGGTCGCGCTCCCGTACGTGCTGTGGCAGGCGTGGGCGTTCGTCGCGCCCGGCCTCTATCAGCACGAGAAGCGGCTGGTGATGCCCGTCATCGTGTCGAGCTTCCTCTTTTTCTTCGTCGGGATGTCGTTCGCGTATTTCCTCGTGTTCCCGATCGCCTTCGGCTTCTTTGCCGGCTATGCGCCCGTGGGCGTGCAGATGATGACCGACATCGACAAGTACCTGTCGTTCGTGCTGACGATGTTTCTCGCGTTCGGGCTGACGTTCGAGACGCCGGTCGTCGTGATCGTGCTGGTGCGCCTGCGGATCGTCACGCTCGAGAAGCTGCGCGCATCGCGGCCGTACGTGATCGTCGGGGCGTTCGTCATCGGCGCTGTGTTCACGCCGCCGGACGTGATCTCGCAGTTGCTGCTGGCCATCCCGCTGTGGCTGCTGTTCGAGCTGGGCCTTTTGCTCGCGCGCTTCATCGCGGTGCCGGCGCCCGCCGACGAAGAGAGCAGTCAGGCAGAAGCCTGACCTACTGGGCAGGCTTCGGCCGCTTGCCCACCATCACGTCCATCTCGACGGACTTGCCTTCGCGCCAGAGCTTGACCTTGGCGCTGGAGCCCGGCGGCAGCTCCGCGATCCGCGCCAGCAACTGCGGGACGTCCGGCGTCGGCTTGCCGCCGATCTCGAGCACGACGTCGCGCGCGAGCACGCCGGCGCTCTCGGCAGGTCCGTTGCGCTGCAATCCGCGGATCAGCACGCCCTCCGCGGGGTCGAGCGCCAGCGCCTGCGCAACTTCGCGCGTCATCGGCTGCGGCTCGATGCCGAGCCATCCGCGTGTCACTTCGCCGTCCTTGATGATCTGCTCCAGCACGCTGCGCGCGAGCGACACCGGGATCGCGAAGCCGATGCCCGTCGACGCGCCCGTCTCCGAGTAGATCATGCTGTTGATGCCGACCAGGAGGCCGGCGGCGTCGACGAGCGCGCCGCCCGAGTTGCCGAGGTTGATCGCCGCGTCGGTCTGGATGAAGTTCTCGAAGCGGTTGATGCCGAGGTGGTTGCGGCCGAGCGCGCTCACGATGCCGAGCGTCACGGTGTTGCCGAAGCCGAACGGATTGCCGATCGCGAGCACGACGTCGCCGACTTGCAACGCGTCGGACGCGCCGAAGGTGATCGCCGGCAGGTTCTCGCCGTCGACCTTCAGCACCGCGAGGTCCGACTCGGGGTCGCTGCCCTTGACGCGCGCGCGCACCTGGCGCCCGTCGGCGAGCACCAGCTCGATATCGTCAGCGCCGTCGACGACGTGGTGGTTCGTCAGCACGTAGCCTTCCGACGCGACGATGACGCCCGAGCCAAGGCTCGTCGCGCGGCGCGACGGCACGCGCTGCGCGAAATCGGGAAACAGCCGCTGCAGCAGTGAGTCGTCGAGCACCGGGTTGCGCGACTTCACTGCCTTGCTCGAATAGATGTTCACCACGGCCGGCATCGCGCGCCGCGCGGCGTTTGCAAACGAAGCAGCCTGCGCGGCGACCGCCGGCGGCCGGCGGCGCGGCCGACTCCTGCACGGTGACGACGCTGGCGGCCTTGCCGGCGAGGCGCGGCAGGAGATCGGGGCGCAGCGTCGCGACGACGAAGAGCACGGCGAGGCAGAGCGTGCAGGCCTGCGCGAACAGCAGCCAGAACTTGCGTAACACGGGGTTTGCCGTAGGGTTTCCGAGCCTGGATTATAGTCGCGCGCCCCTTGCCGGCGCTCGTCTCCACCCCCGCGCCCACATCGCGGCCGGCCGGGTTATCAGCGCCAACCGGCTGATTCGGAGCGGGAATTCGGGCTCGTCCGGCCCGGAGGCTTCCGGCGAGGCGGTCGAATCTTGTACAATCGAAAGGTTTTGCGGGCGCAGCATGCGCCCGCTCCAGCCTATCAGGCGGGCTCCAGCGATACGTCGCGCGGGCGCCCGAACAGGTCAATGCCGGAACAGGTAAACGCAAAAATGGCCAACGACGCCGGTGGCGCAGCGAACATCGACAACAACAAGCGCCGGTTCCTGATCGGCGCGACGAGCGTGGTGGGCGGCATCGGAGCGATCGCGGCCGCGACGCCGTTCGTGATGTCGTTCTGGCCGAGCGAGCGCGCGAAAGCCGCGGGCGCGCCGGTCGAAGTCGACATCTCGAAGATCGAGGCGGGCCAGAAGATCGACGTCGAATGGCGCGGCAAGGTCGTGTGGCTGATCAACCGCACGCAAGGCATGCTCGACACGCTGCCGAAGATGAACGCGCGCCTCGCCGATCCCAACTCCAACGTGCCGCAGCAGCCGCCCTACTGCAAGAACGAGCATCGGTCGATCAAGCCGCTGATGTTCGTCGCAGTCGGCATCTGCACGCATCTCGGCTGTTCGCCGACGTTCCGCAAGGACGTCGCGCCGGCGGACCTCGGCCCCGATTGGCTCGGCGGCTTCTTCTGTCCGTGCCATCAGTCGAAGTTCGATCTCGCCGGCCGCGTGTTCGCGGGTGTTCCGGCGCCGACGAACCTCGTGATTCCGCCGCATCGCTACGACGCCGGCGGCATGAGGATCACGATCGGCGAAGACACCGGCAAGGCGTGAGCGGTTCAGGGTCAACCGAGTCGACTGCAGCGAGAGCCCAAGGAATGGAAAAGCTTCTGAACTGGATCGATGCGCGTTTTCCGCTCACGGCCCTCTGGGAGAGCCAGTGGGGCAAGTACGTCGCGCCGAAGAACTTCAACTTCTGGTACTACTTCGGCTCGCTCGCGGCGTTCGTGCTGGTGCTGCAGATCATCACCGGCATCTTCCTGACGATGAATTACAAGCCCGACGCGACGAAGGCGTTCGAGTCGGTCGAGTACATCATGCGGGACGTCGAGTGGGGATGGCTCATCCGCTACATGCACTCGACCGGCGCGTCGATGTTCTTCGTGGTCGTGTACCTGCACATGTTCCGCGGACTGATGTACGGCAGCTACCGCAAGCCGCGCGAGCTGACGTGGATCTTCGGCGTGCTGATCTACCTGACGCTGATGGCCGAGGCGTTCTTCGGCTACCTCCTCCCCTGGGGGCAGATGTCGTACTGGGGCGCGCAGGTGATCGTCAACCTGTTCTCCGCGGTGCCCATCATCGGCGAGGATCTGGGCGTGTGGATCCGTGGCGACTACACGATCTCCGACATCACGCTCAACCGCTTCTTCGCGTTCCACGTGATCGCGATGCCGCTGGTGCTGATCGGGCTCGTCGCAGCCCACCTGATGGCGCTGCACGAAACGGGCTCGAACAACCCCGATGGCATCGAGATCAAGAAGCAGCCGAAGGACCCGAAGACCGGCCTGCCGCTCGACGGCATCTTCAGTCATCCGTACTACACGGTGAAGGACCTGGTCGGCGTGATCGTCTTCCTCGCCGTGTTCTCGGTGATCATGTTCTTCGTTCCCGACATGGGCGGCTACTTCCTCGAAGCGAACAACTTCATTCCCGCCGACCCGCTGAAGACGCCCGAGCACATCGCGCCGGTGTGGTACTTCACGCCGTACTACGCGATGCTCCGCGCCGTACCGTCGTACTTCAATTCGCAGTTCTGGGGCGTGCTGGTGATGGGCATCGCCGTGCTGATCTTCTTCTTCCTGCCGTGGCTCGACCGGGGCGCGGTGAAGTCGATCCGCTATCGCGGCGGCCTGTACAAGTCGTGGCTCGCGGCGTTCGTGATCTCGTTCCTGATCCTCGGCTATCTCGGCGTCGTGCCGGTGACGGTGTGGGGCCAGTTCGCCGACTCGACACCCATTCTCCGTGGCGCCGACAAGGCGACGGTCGTCGCGCGCGTGCTGACGGTCGTGTACTTCCTGTTCTTCCTGCTCATGCCCTGGTACACCGCTCGCGACAAGACCAAGCCAGTCCCGGACCGGGTGACGATGTGATGAAGCGCTACGCCATTCTCGCCCTGCTTTCCCTGGCATCGCTCGCCGGCGGTGCTTTCGCGTCCGGCGGCGCCGATCTTCGCCTGGCGCCCGCGCCCGCGCATCGGCTCGACGACGAGTCGCTGCAGCGTGGCGCGCGCAACTTCGTCAACTACTGTCTCAACTGCCATTCGGCCAAGTACATGCGGTACAACCGGCTGACGGACCTGGGCCTCGACCTGTCGATGATCCAGGACAACCTGATGTTCGCCACCGACAAGATCGGCAGCACGATGACGGTGGCGATGACGCCAGCGGACGGAAAGGCGTGGTTCGGCGCGCCGCCGCCGGACCTGACGGTCGAGGCGCGCGTGCGCGGCCGCGACTGGCTGTACAACTACCTGCTCGGCTTCTACCGCGACGAGGCCTCGGCCACCGGCTGGAACAACATCGTGTTTCCGAACGTCGGCATGCCGCACGTGCTGTGGGAGCTTTCGGGCACCAACAAGCTCGTGAAGGCGGAGTTCGATGACCACGAGAAGGCCACCGCCGCGGCGATTGCTGCCAAGGGATTGTCGATGGTCGAGGCGCAGCCCGGTGGCAAGTGGGCGGTGCTCACCCTCGCCAACGACACGCCGGGGACGATGAGCCGCGTGGAGTACGAGGCGTTCGCCGCCGACCTCGTCAACTATCTCGACTACATGGCCGAACCGTCGCGGAACAAGCGAATCAACATCGGCATCGTCGTGCTGCTTTACCTCAGCGTGCTGTTCGCGTTCGCATACTGGATGAAGCGGACGTACTGGAAGGACGTGCACTGACCGGCCTTCGCCGGCGCAGTATCGAAGGACCCTCTTTCACGGGCAGGCGCCACCGCTCCTGCCTCTTGCACCAGACGATCGCGCGCGCCCATGAGGCGACGGCGCGGCCCAACGCCGCAGGGAGAACCAAGCCATGATGACCCTCTATTCCGGGACGACCGACCCTTTCAGCCAGCGCTGCCGCATCGTGCTGCACGAGAAGGGAATGGATTTCCAGATCATCGATGTCGACCTGGACCACAAGCCGGAAGACCTCGCGGTGATGAACCCGTACAACCAGGTACCGGTGCTGGTCGAGCGCGACCTCGTGCTGCACGAGTCGAACATCATCAACGAGTACATCGACGAGCGCTTCCCGCATCCGCAGCTGATGCCGGCCGATCCGGTGATGCGCGCGCGGGCACGCCTCTTCCTCCATCGCTTCGAGAAGGAGCTGTTCATCCACATCGAGGCGCTCGAGGGCAACAACCAGAAGCACTCCGACAAGGCGCGCGCGCTGGTCCGCGACTCGCTGCTGCAGATCGCCCCGGTGTTCGCCAAGCACAAGCACATGCTCGGCGACGACTACTCGATGCTCGACGTCGCGATCACGCCGCTTTTGTGGCGGCTCGACTACTACGGCATCGCGATGCCCAAGCAGGCGGCGCCGCTGATGAAGTACGCGGAACGCCTGTTCGCGCGGCCTGCATTCTCCGAAGCATTGACGTCCGCCGAGCGCGGCATGCGCAAATAGCGAGGGCGCCGCACGGCCAGTTGTTAAGCGCGCGCACGGGGGCGTTCCGCGGAGCGGCGTAGTATCCCTGCCGCCATGTCAGAGCAGTCCGCCAAACCCTATCTGGTGCGCGCCATTTGCGAATGGTGCGCCGACAACGGCCTCACGCCGTATCTCGCGGTCAAGGTGAACGCGCAGACGCGCGTCCCCACTTCGTTCGTGAAGAACGGCGAGATCGTCCTTAACATCAGCACGACGGCGACGCGCAAGCTGACGATCGAGAACGAATGGATCCAGTTCGCGGCGCGGTTCAACGGCGTCTCGCAGGAAGTGTCGGTGCCGCTGAACGCGGTGTCCGGCATCTTCGCCAAGGAGACCGGCTACGGCTTCGCGTTCACCGTCGCGACCGACCCGGTAGCGTCGCTCGCCAACGCGACGGCGCCCAAGGAAGTCGAATCGATCGCCGCGTCGGGCAAGAGCAACGACGCGGAGGTGAAGCCGAAGCGCCCGTCGCATCTGCAGATCATCAAGTGATTTTCGCGTAGGCGCGGGACAATCCCGGGCGAAGCGAGGGATTCGGAAGGCCATTCAGGCCGGCATAGCTCAGTTGGTAGAGCAGCGGTTTTGTAAACCGTTGGTCGTGGGTTCGATTCCTACTGCCGGCACCACTTTCGCCCGCTGCCGCGTGTTGCAGGCCACAACTGGAACAGGACAGCGGCGATCTGGGCCGGAATGCCGGCTTCCGCCTGCGCCGCCAGTCGGGAAGCGCGGGCGCGCCCACTCAATGGCTTAAAATCGCGGCGATCGATGTTCTGCGGGAACCTCCGCGACACGACTCGCTCCGCCGCGACGCCAAACGGGGCCAGGGAACCAGATGCCGCTCGTAGGATTTCGGCCCACGAAGGCCCGGCTCATCATCGAGGACAGCAACGACACTGTCCTCGTGATGAAGGTCGTCGTGTCCGACAGCGAGTCCGTCGAATTCTCGACCGGTGGCAAGCTCGATGCGCTGACCGGCGTGCTGCGCATCCGCGAGCGCAAGGAAGACGAGCCGCAGCGCAACGGCTCCCACGTGGTCGGTTCGCTCGTCTACATCGCCGAGTCGGGTGAAGGGCCGGAGCGCTCGCCGGCGAAATACCAGATCAACATCGCGATGGCGCCGGAGAAGTTCAGGGCGCTGCTTCGCGTCGCGGTCGCCGGCAACCTGCCGAACAAGTTCTTCATCGACGCGGGCGAGCGCATCTCCAAGACCGAGACGCGCGGAATGACGTACTGGGTGGGCGGAGGCGGGCGCACCAAAGTGTGGGATTCGGAGGCGCACCGTTCGCTGCCGATCACCAAGTTCTCGATGATCCTGCCGATCGAAGTCGCCTCGCGCGGCGAGGCGAATCGCGCGCCGGCCGCGGCGCTGCCCGGTCCTGCGACCGCAGGTGTGCACGATACGGTGCCGCACGACCCGGTGGTGCCGATGGAGTCGGTCGCCACCAATGCGCAGGTGGCGGAGCTCGTCGACGACCTCCTCGTGTTCCAGAGCGAGACGCGCAACACGCTCTACGCGCTGATGTGGGTTGTCGGCATCGTCGCAGTGCTGGCACTCGTCTTCGGTATCGCGATCGTCTATCGGTAGTACCGCGCCGATGGCTGCGCGGAACGCGCGCTTGCTACCATCGCGCCTTTTCGGGCGGATGAACGCAATGAATCGTCTGGACTTCGAGAGCCGCACGGCGGTCATCACCGGCGGCGCAGCCGGCATCGGCTACGCCGTCGCGCAACGGCTGATCGCGAGCGGCGCGCGCGTCGCGCTGTGGGACCGCGATGCGGCGGCGCTCGACGCCGCCAAGGCCTCGCTCGGGGGCGCCGCGGTGACGTTTGCGCTCGACGTCGCCGATGCCGACGGCCGTCGATCGAGCGACGCGCGAAGCGCTGGCGGCGCTCGGCAGCATCGACGTCCTCGTCTGCTCGGCGGGCATCACCGGCCCGAACAAGGCCGTATGGGACTATCCGGTCGACGAGTGGAAGCAGCGTCTTCGACGTGAACGTGCACGGCCTCTTCTACTGCAATCGCGCCGTCGTGCCGGCGATGCGCGAGCGCAACTACGGCCGCATCGTCAACATCGCGTCGGTGGCGGGCAAGGAAGGCAATCCGAACGCATCGGCGTACAGCGCGTCGAAGGCCGCGGTGATCGGGCTCACCAAGTCGCTCGGCAAGGAGCTCGCGCAGACGAACATCCGCGTCAACTGCGTCACGCCCGCCGCCGTGCGCACGGCGATCTTCGACCAGATGACGCAGCAGCACATCGACTTCATGCTGTCGAAGATCCCGCTCGGGCGCTTCGGCACCGTCGACGAGATCGCGGCGATGGTGTGCTGGCTCGCCAGCGAGGATTGCTCGTTCTCGACCGGCGCGGTGTTCGACCTGTCGGGCGGGCGGGCCACCTACTGAGGGGTGGCGTACACTGGACCTCCGGCAACCACGATGATCGGAAACCCCGAATGACGAACGACTACGCGAGCGCGGAACCGATCGCCACGAGTGAGGAGTTCAAGGCCGCGCTGTTGGCGACGCGCGACTGGATGGGCATTTCGCCGACGCAGCTGCAGATGCTGCAGACACAGTGTCGTGCACAGGAAAGCACGATCACGGCGGCGCAGATCAAGGAGCAGCTCGGATTCAAGAGCGTCGCGGCCGCACGCCTCGCCTACGGCACGTTCGCGCGCGCCGTAGCGGAGAAGCTGGGATACGCGCCGCCACGCGTCGGCAAGACTCCCGTCCGCTGGTGGTTTGCGCTTTCGTTCGGGCGTCCCGGCCTCGACGACCAGGGCAGCGCCGACTACGAGTGGATCATGCGACCGGAACTGGCTGCGGCGTTGCGTTCGATGAAATGGGCGTGACGCCGGCATCCTGGCCATCGGCCCCGCCGATGCCGGAGTCGCGCCAGCGCTCCAGCACGCGCCGCGCGGCCGTCCCGTAGGAGCTGCCGAAAGGCAATCCGAGCAGTTGGCAGGTCAGGCTGGGCAGCGGGTTCGCGCAGCTTGCGAGATCTGCTGCGAGGCGCACCGGCAGCTGCCGGTCTTCGCCGTCGAGTGCCTGCAGGAATCGATCGCGCGATGCGGCCGGCGCGTACACCGTGTCGAGTTCGTTCATTGCATCGAGTGTGCGCTCTTTTCGCACTCGCGCGCGCCGCGACGGAAAATATGCTGCCGGCCGGTGCCTACGATGTGCGCTTGACGTCGAGCATGATCTTGCCGATGTGCCGCGACGACTCCATCAGCGCATGCGCCTTGGGCGCCTCCGCGAGCGAGAACGACGCGTGGATCACCGTCTTCAGCTCGCCACGCTCGAACAGCGGCCACACTTCGCGGCGCAGCTCGCGCGCGAGCGCAGCCTTGCGCTCGAACGGGCTCGCGCGAAGCGTCGAGCCGGTGACCGTGAGCCGGCGCAGCATGATGCGGCTCCAGTCGGCCTCGATGCGGCTGCCCCTCAGGAAGGCGATCTGCACCAGCCGGCCTTCGAGCGCCAGGCATTTGAGGTTCTTCGGCACGTAGTCGCCGCCGACCATGTCGAGGATCACGTCGACGCCACGCTTGCCGGTGATGCGCGCGACCTCGGCCTCGAAGTCCTGCGTCCTGTAGTCGATCGCGTGGTCGGCGCCGATGTCGCGGCAGAACGCGACCTTTTCCGCGCTGCCCGCTGTTGTGATCACCGTCGCGCCGAACGCCTTCGCGAGCTGGATCGTTGCGAGGCCGATGCCGCTCGTGCCGCCGTGCACGAGCAGCGTCTCGCCCACCGCGAGACGTGCGCGATCGAACACGTTGTTCCAGACGGTGAAGTAGTTCTCCGGCAGCGACGCCGCCTGCTCGAGCGACAATCCCCGCGGAATCGGCAGGCACCACGCGGCGGGCGTGGCGCAGTACTCCGCGTAACCCCCGCCGGGGGTCAGCGCGCACACGTCGTCGCCGACTTTCCAGCCTTCCGCTTCGGGGCCGAGCGCCACCACGCGACCGGCGACTTCGAGACCGAGGATCGGCGATGCGTCAGGTGGCGGCGGATACGTCCCGGCGCGCTGCGCGCAATCGGGCCGGTTCACGCCGGCCCATGCGACTTCGATCAGCACTTCGCCGGCGCGCGGCTGCGGCGCCGGTCCCTCCGCGACCGTCATCGTGTCGGGTGGTCCGGGCTCGCGGACGGCGATGTGGCGCATGGTGGCGGGAATAGGCACGCGAAAGTCTCACACTTTGAAGTCACGCCGATTCTAGACGAGTCGCGCCGGCAGACGGTCGCGCGCTAAACTCTTCGCAGCATTTCTGGACATGGCATGGAACCGTCACCTGCGCTGAATCTCGCCGCGCTGCTCGACCGGAGCGCCCGCATGTGGCCGCGTCTGCCGGCGGTGGCGCTGGGGCCAGGCGTGCTGCACGACTATGCGGCGCTTGCGCGCCGCGTGGCGTGCATGGCCGGCGCAATGCGCGAGGCGGGACTTGCGCCGGGGGATCGCGTGCTGCGTCGCGTCGCGCAACGCGCCGGCCTACGTCGAGACGCTGTTCGCGTGCTGGTGGGCGGGACTTGTCGCGGTGCCGGTCAACAGCAAGCTGCACGCGAAGGAGCTCGCGTTCGTGCTGGAGGACAGCGGCGCCCGGTGGGCATTCGCCGACGAGCCTTGGTGCGAAGCGATCGCGAGCGGACAAACGGGCGCCACGCGAGGCGAGCGTGTCGTCGCGCTCGGCGGCCGCGAGCACGAAGCGCTGTGCGGGAGTGCACGGGCTTCGGACATCGCCGCAGTCGAATCGTCGACGCCGGCGTGGCTCTTCTACACCAGCGGCACGACCGGGCGTCCCAAGGGTGTGGTGATCTCGCACGGCAACCTGGTCGCGATGGCGCAGGCGTTTCTTTCCGACGTTGAAGCCGTCTCGCCGGGCGATGCGCTGCTGCATCCCGCCCCGCTTTCGCACGGGTCGGGTCTCTACCTCGTGCCGCACGTCGCGCGCGGCGCGGTGAACGTCGTGCCGGAATCGGGCGGCTTCGACGCCGACGAGATCGTCGCACTGCTCGACAGTTACGACCGCGCGCTGTTCTTCGCGGCGCCGACGATGGTGCGCCGACTGGTGGCTGCACCGGCGATCGGCCACGCGCGTCTCGATCGGCTGAAGTGCATCGTGTACGGCGGCGGCCCGATGTACGTCGAGGACTGCAAGGCGGCCTTCGCGGCGCTGGGTCCCCGGCTCGCGCAGATCTACGGCCAGGGCGAATCGCCGATGACGATCACCGCGATGGACCGCGCGCTGGTCGCCGACGCCGTCACGCGCGGCGACGATGCGCGAATCGGCTCGGTGGGCGTCGCGCAGCTCGGTGTCGAGCTGCGCATCGCCGATGCCGAAGAGCGCGCACTGCCGCCGGGCACGATCGGCGAAGTGCAGGTGCGCGGCGCGACGGTGATGCAGGGGTACTGGCGCAATCCATCCGCCACCGCGGACACGCTCGCCGGCGGGTGGCTGCACACGGGCGACCTTGGCGTCCTCGACGCGGACGGCTTCCTCACGCTGAAGGACCGCTCGAAGGACCTGATCATCAGCGGCGGGTCGAACATTTACCCGCGCGAGGTCGAGGAGGCGCTGCTGACGCATCGCGACGTTACCGAAGTCGCCGTCGTGGGACGCAGGCATCCCGAATGGGGCGAGGAGGTCGTCGCGTGCGTCGTGGCGCGCGGAGCGAATGCGGACATCGCCGCGCTCGAACGCGCGCTCGACGCGCATTGCCTCGAGCGAATCGCTCGCTTCAAGCGCCCGAAGGCCTACGTATTCCTTACCGAGCTGCCGAAGAACGAGACCGGCAAGGTGCTGAAAACAGCGCTGCGCGCGGCGATCGCGCAATCGGGCATGTCGAATGCATCGTGACGCGCGGCTCGGTGAGCCCTCAGGCGTCTGACCGAGATCAGTACTGTGCGTTGGGCGAAAGGTGCGGGTTGCGGGTGCAATCTCGAATTGAATGCGGAATCTTCCGCATGTGGGCTACAGAATCGCCGCTTCGAATGGCGGTATTGAAGCCTCACCATCTGAAGCATGCGCAGGACTCGTGGAAACGCGTCGTACCGGGCGAAAGCGGGCCGCTGGTCCGATGGCTCGTGTCACGACGAAGCATCCGCGGGCCACGGTCCTCGTAGAAGGTGGTCTTCATTTTCCTAGCAAGGAGCGCTCATGAAATCGACCTACATCATCCTCAAGGGCAAGGGTCAAAGGACGCTCGAAGCCGCCACACGCGGCACCGGGCAAATCCCGGCCTCCGTCTCGCTCGAAGTGGACGAGATCGGCAAGGCCGGCCTGCGGGACCTGCGACGCGACACCAATGTCATCGGCATCGCACCGTCGATGCCGATGAAGCTGATCGAGCCCCGCCAGGGGCCCGCGGCGGTGGCAACCGCCGGAACTGTCGCGTGGGGCGTGAAAGCGGTGAAGGCTGACACGTCGCCCCTGACCGGTAAGGGGATCGTGGTCGCGGTGCTCGATACGGGCATCGACGCATCGCACCCGGCCTTCGCGGGCGTCGAGCTCGTGCAGAAGGATTTCACCGGCGAGGGCGACGGCGATGGGCACGGGCACGGCACGCACTGTGCAGGCACGATCTTCGGTCGCGATGTCGAGAACATGCGCATCGGAGTCGCGCGCGGCGTCGAGAAGGCCGTCATCGGCAAGGTGCTCGGCAGCAACGGCGGCGGCTCGAGCGACGAGATCATTCGCGCCATGCTGTGGGCGCTCGACGAAGGCGCCAACGTGCTGTCGATGTCGCTCGGCATGGACTTCCCCGGCTACGTAGATCAGCTCGTGCGCGAGGGCATGCCGGCCAACCTCGCTACCTCGCGTGCGCTCGAGGCGTATCGCGCCAATGTGCAGCTCTTCGATACGCTCGTTGCGCACGTGAAGGCGCGCGGCGGGGCGGGACAGACGGCCATTGTCGTCGCCGCAGCCGGGAACGAAAGCGAACGGCAGACCGATCCCGACTTCGAAATCGGCGTCAGCCCACCAGCCGTGGCCGAAGGCATCGTTTCCGTCGCTGCGTTGGGCAACACCGACGGCGGATTCGTCGTTGCCGACTTTTCCAACACCGGTGCGGTGGTTTCGGGACCCGGCGTGGGGATCGTATCCGCGAAGGCGGGCGGTGGTCTTCGGACCATGAGCGGCACGAGCATGGCCACACCGCACGTCGCGGGCGTGGCGGCGCTGTGGGCGGAGAAGCTCAAGAAAGCCGGCCGGTTGACCAGCATCGAGCTCGCGGCGCGGCTCATCAGCTCCGGCGTGAGCGACGGAATCAAGACCGGGTTCGACCCCTTCGACGTCGGCAGCGGAATGGTCACAGCACCGCAGCAGTAGCATTCCGGATCCGGAGCACTGCCCATCAGCGGCGGAGACTTCAGGTCTGCGCACGCACGCGCAGCGCGCGCGTGCGCAGCGTCCATGCGAGCAGGGCCGCAGCGAGCGCTGCGCCGGCGGCGAGCGCGAACACCGTCGGATAGCCGGGCCCTTCGAGCAACCTTCCGCCCAGCGCCTGTCCCGCGCCCACGCCGCTCACGATGCATGTCGCGGTCCACGTGAACGCCTCGGTCGCGTAGCGCGGCGGTGCGATCGACGTCACCAGCATCGAGGTCAGCGCGAACACCGGCGCGATCAGCGTGCCCGCAACGAACGCGAGCACACACAGGACGACGGCGGAGTCGGTGGCAGCCTGCAGCGCGATTGGCAGCGTCATCGCGGCGAGGATGAGCGGCAGCTGGCGATGTGCCGGCTTGTTCAGATGCAGCGCTCCGTAGAACAGGCCGCCCGCGGCGCTGCCCGCCGAGTTGATCGCGAGCAGCACGCCGGCGAGCGGCGGCGCACCCGCGAACGTCGCATAGCCGGGATAGCCGACCTCAGTGAGGCCGAGGCAGAACGTGAACAGCAGCGTCACCGCGTACACCGCGAGCAGTCGCGGCTCGGTAAGCGGACCGAGCAAATGCCGTTCCTCGTCGGAGCGTCGGGGCCAGTGCTTGATCGCGGGCGAGAGCACGAACACCGGCGCCGCGACCGCCGTGAAGCCGAGCGCGACCGCGAACGCCGCCGTCGCGGACGCCGCGGCAAGCAGCGTCGCGACGATCATCGGGCCGAGCGTGAACGCGAGCTCGATCAGTACGCCGTCGATCGAGAACGCCATCATGCGCGTACGTTCGTCGTCGAAGCGATGGCGCCACATCGTGCGCGTGAGCACGCTGATCGGCGGCAGGAAAGCGCCAGCGAGCGCCGCGAAGGCAATCACCATCCCGGGCGCGAGGTCGAGCCGTCGCGCAAAGAGCACGACAGCCAGCGCCAATGGACAGACGAGGCCCGTCGCGAAGAGCACCGGCGCCGGCCCGCGCCGATCGACGATGCGTCCCAGAAACGGTCCGGTCACTGCGGATGCGCCAAGACACGCTCCCACCGCGGCGCCCGCCGTCGCGAAGCTTCCGGTCAGCGACCTCACGTGAAGCAGAAGCGACAGCGACAGCATGCCAACGGGCATGCGAGTGACCAGCGCGGTCACGAGCAGCGTCGGGACGTCGGGATGCCGGAGAAACGCGCGATAGCGCGCGAGAGCGCTCGACAGCACCGGCTCGGCAACGCCTTAGTGGAGTCTCAGTAGAGTATCTGCACGCTGCCGGGCGCGAGCCACTCGCGCAGCCGATCGAGCAGCGCTTCGTCGAGGTTGACGCGCCAGTCCGCCGGCAGGTCGACTTCCCCGCCGATGCGCGCATTGCGGTAGGCGATGGTGACCGGCTTTTCTCCCGGACGGAACGGCCGCAGGATCTCCGCGAGGCGGTCGGCCGACGCGTTGCCGTTGCAGGCGAGCTTCAATCCCTTCGCCCAGCGCTTGCGGAACGCGGCGAGGTCGTAGATCGATTCGGCGATGATGCGCATGCCCTGGACTTCGCCGTCGTCGGACACGCGCTGCATCGCGCGCACCTCGGCGATCACGAGCTGGTCCTCGCGCAGCAGCGCGCGCACGCTGTCGAACGTCTCGTTGTAGACGAGGATCTCCGCGCGGCCGTGGCCGTCGTCGAGCGTGACGAACGCCATCTTGCCGCGCCGGCCGCTCTGGATGCGCAGCGCAGTCACGATGCCGGCGACCAGCACGCGATCGTTGCGCGGTGCGAGGTTCGCGAGCGACGTGCGCACGACGGACGCCAGCTCCGCGGCGTAGCCGGCAAACGGGTGGCCCGACAGGTAGAAGCCGAGCGCCGCCTTTTCGTGGATCAGCCGCTCGGCGTCGCTCCAGTCGCGGGTGGCGATCAGCGCCGGCGCGCTCGATGCGCTGTCCTCGCCGAACAGCGACACCTGCGCCTTCGTGGCATCGGCGCGCTCGGCGGCGTCGAGCGCGATGCCCACCGATGCGAGCAGCGCGGCACGCCGCGCGTCGA
Organism: uncultured beta proteobacterium; assembly: GCA_963851465.1. GTDB lineage: Bacteria > Pseudomonadota > Gammaproteobacteria > Burkholderiales > Casimicrobiaceae > VBCG01. The sequence continues at coordinate 296,349 of CAWKPJ010000009.1, read as the reverse complement.
TCGCGTCGAACGCGCCGGCGCGCACCAGCGCCTCGACGGCGCGGCGATTGACGATGCGCTTGTCGATGCGGCGGCAGAAGTCGAACAGGTCCCTGAACGGCTCGCCGCCCGCGCGCGCGGCGACGATCGCCTCGATGGCTGTCTGGCCCGTGCCTTTGACGGCACCGAGGCCATACGCCACGCGCTTCGCGTCGACGGGCTCGAAACGATAATTCGACGTGTTGACGTCCGGCGGCAGGATCGTCAATCCCTGCGCGAGCGCATCGTCGTAGAAGCTCTTCACCTTGTCGGTGTCGTCCATGACGAGCGACAGGTTCGCCGCCATGAACGCCGCCGCGTGGTGCGCCTTGAAGTACGCAGTCTGGTAGGCGACGAGCGCGTACGCGGCCGAATGCGACTTGTTGAAGCCGTAGCCCGCGAACTTCTCCATCAGGCCGAAGAGCTGCTCGGCGCGATGCTTCGCGAGGCCGTTCTTCTGCGCGCCGGCGACGAATGCGTCGTGGTGCGTCGCCATTTCCTCGGGCTTCTTCTTGCCCATCGCGCGGCGAAGGAGGTCGGCGCTGCCCAGCGTGTAGCCGCCGATCTCCTGCGCGATCTGCATCACCTGCTCCTGGTACACCATCACGCCGTACGTGGGCTCGAGGATGGGTGCCAGGCGCGAGTCCACGTACTCGACGCGCTCGCGGCCACTCTTGCGCGCGACGTAATCCGGAATGAGCTCCATCGGGCCGGGCCGGTACAGCGCGACCAGCGCGACGATGTCCTCGAAGCGCGTCGGCGGCGCCTGCTTCAAGAGGTCGCGCATGCCGCGCGATTCGAACTGGAACACGGCGGTCGTGTTGCCCTTGCGGAAGATGTCGTAGGACGGCTTGTCGTCCAGCGGCAGCGTTTCGAGGGCGATCTCGATGCCCGGATCGAGCTTGCGCACGTAGCGCAGCGTCCAGTCGAGGATCGTCAGCGTCGTCAGTCCGAGGAAATCGAACTTGACGAGGCCCACCGCCTCGACGTCGTCCTTGTCGAACTGCGACACCGGCGCCTCGGCGCCCGCCTGCACGTACAGCGGACAGAAGTCGGTGAGCTTGCCGGGCGCGATCAGCACGCCGCCGGCGTGCATGCCGACGTTGCGTGGCAGGCCTTCGAGCTCCTCCGCAAGGCCGAGCAGCTCGCGCACCTCCTCGTCCTCGGCCTCGCGCTGGTTGATCAGCGGCTCGACGTCGCGGGCGTAGATCACGTTCGTTTCCGCCTCGCCCTTGCGCTTCTTCAGCGTGACGGTCTTGCCCGGCTGGAACGGAATCAGCTTCGCGATGCCGTCGACGACGGAGTAGGGCATGTCGAGGACACGGCCGACGTCGCGCACCGCGGCGCGCGCTGCGAGCGTGCCGAACGTGGCGATCTGCGACACCGACTCCGCGCCGTACTTCTTGCGCACGTAGTCGATCACGCGGTCGCGGCCGTCCTGGCAGAAGTCGATGTCGAAGTCAGGCATCGACACGCGCTCGGGATTGAGGAAGCGCTCGAACAGCAGCACATAGCGCAGCGGGTCGAGGTCGGTGATGCCGAGCGAGTACGCGACGAGCGAGCCGGCGCCCGAGCCACGGCCGGGTCCTACCGGCACAAGGTTCTCGCGCGCCCAGTTGATGAAGTCGGCGACGATCAGGAAGTAGCCGGCGAAGCCCATCTGGACGATGGTCTTCGTCTCGAACGCGAGGCGCTCGGCATACTCGGGCCGTCGCGCGTCACGCACGGCGGCATCCGGATAGAGTGCAGCGAGGCGGCGCTCGAGGCCCGCCTCCGCTTCCGCGCGCAGGTGATCGTCGAGCGTGCGGCCTGGCGGCGTCGGGAAAAGGGGAAGGTGGTTCTTGCCGAGCGCGATCGTCAGGTTGCAGCGCTGCGCGATCGCGACGCTGTTCGCGAGCGCCTCGGGCAGGTCGGCGAACTTCGCCGCCATCTCCGCCTGCGTGACGAAATATTGCTCCGGCGTGAAGCGCCGCGGCCGTCGCGCGTCGGCGAGCACGTGACCTTCGGCGATGCACACGCGCGCTTCGTGCGCGCGGAAATCCGCGCGCCCGAGGAACTGCACCGGATGCGTCGCGACGACCGGCAGCGCGAGCTCGCCGGCGAGCGCGACGGTGGCGCCGACCAGCGCGTCGTCGTCGGAGCGTCCCGCGCGCTGCACTTCCAGGAAGTAGCGATCGGGGAACGCCGCGGCCCACTCGCGCGCGCACTTCGCGGCGCCGATCGCGTTGCCCTGCAGGAGCGCATGGCCGACGTCGCCGTCACGCGCACCCGAAAGCGCGATGATGCCGTCGGTGCCCTCCGCAAACCAGGTGCGGCGGATCTCCGCTCGGCCGCGATGCTGGTTCGTGAGATACGCGCGCGTCAGCCAGTCGCAGAGCTTGAGGTAACCGTCATGCGTCGCCGCCAGCAGCACCGCGCGAAACGGCTGGTCGCGCTCGGCATCGTGCGTGACGAACACGTCGCAACCGGCGATGGGCTTGACCCCCTTGGCGCGCGCAGCGCGGTAGAACTTGATGAGGCCGAACTGGTTGGCGAGATCGGTGAGCGCGAGCGCGGGCATGCCGTCCGCCGCAGCTGCCGCGACTGCGTCGTCGATGCGCACCGCGCCATCGGCGATCGAGAATTCGCTGTGCAGCCTCAGGTGGACGAACGTGGGCAGGGTCATTTGAAAATCGTGAACACGTCACGGAATCGGCGTCGAAGCATCGCGCAGACGTCGCGGAAACATCGTGGGAACGCCACGGAACGTCGATGTCCGGATGCTAGAATTCTACTCCGTTCGATTCGCCGACACGAAAGCGCGATGACCTCACTTTTCGCTGCGCACGCACGCGCCGGCACGCGATGCCGAGCGCTGCCGATCGCATGCGTTGCGGCGCTGCTCCTCGCGCTCGCCGGGTGCGCAACCACGCCCGCCGGCGCTCCCGGTTCAGCGCCGGTGTCACCGGCCGGCGCACCCGCTCCAACATCAGAGCCAACGCCGGCGCCGCCGCAGCCGACCGCGCCGCCGCTGCCGCGCAACGTCGAGCCGCCAGCGCCGAAGATGAATCTGTCGGGCTTCCCGCTGCCGTATCGGCAGGGTTATGCGGACGGCTGCGCGAGCGCCACGGGACCCGAGCGCAAGGATGGCGCGCGCTTTTCGGCGGACATGAACTATCGCACGGGCTGGACCGACGGCCGCGGGCTGTGCAAGCCGAAGTAGCGGTCGCGCGTCGCGCGGCAACGTCGCGCTTCGTCGACCTGCGCGGCATGCGCCACCACGTGCTCACGTGGGGCGATGCGTCGGCGCCGAAGCTCTTCCTGATGCACGGATGGATGGACGTCGGCGCGTCGTTCCAGTTCCTGGTCGATGCGCTCACGCGCGAGTGGCACGTCATCGCGCCCGATCTGCGCGGCTTCGGGCGCTCCGAGTGGCAGCCGCAGGGCTACTGGTTTCACGACTACATCGCCGATCTCGAAGCGCTGCTCGACTGCTTCGCACCTGGCGAGCGCGTCAATCTCGCGGGCCACAGTCTCGGCGGCAACATCGTCATGCACTATGCCGGCGTGCGGCCCTCGCGCATTCGCCGCCTCGTCTCGCTCGACGGCTTCGGCATTCCGAACGACACGCCCGACGCCGCGGTGCGCAAGTCGGCGAAATGGCTCGACGCGATGAGCGAGGATCAGTCGTTCAAGCCGTATCCCAGCCTCGCCGCGGTGGCGGAACGGCTGCAGAAGACGAATCCGCGGCTGCCGCGCGACAAGGCGATGTTCCTCGCGGCGCATTGGGCCGACGTCCTGCCTGACGGCCGTGCGCAACTGAACTCCGATCCGCGGCACAAGCTGCCGTTTCCGACCGTGTACCGGATGGAGGAGGTCCTGCGTCTCTGGCAGGCGATTGCTGCACCGACGCTGTGGGTGGCGGGTGCGCAATCGCACATCCTGCGATGGCTCGACCCCGCACACAACCCGCCCGACGGATCTCCGGATTTCACCGGGGTAAGGGAGCGGCTAACGCATGTTCCCGGCGCGCGCCTCGAAATCGTCGCGGATGCCGGGCACATGATCCACCACGACCAGCCCGCCGCCGTCGCGAGCATCATCGAACCGTTCTTCGCGGCGGCATGACCGCCATCCTGCGCACGCGGCGCGGTGCGTACGCGGCGCTCGCCACGCTGACCGCGGTGTGGGCCGCGAACTGGCCGGCAATGAAGATCGCGCTCGACCACGCGCCACCGGTCGCATTCAACCTGCAGCGAACGTGGCTCGCGGTCGCCGTGCTGTTCGCCGTGCTGATCGCCCGGCGGCGTCCGCTGCTTCCGTCGTCGTGGCTCGCGGTAGCGGTGACGGGCCTCTTCCAAACCACGATCAACTTCGGCTCGACGACGATGGCGATCGCCGGCGGCGCGCCAGGCCGGACCTCGGTGCTCGTGTTCACGATGCCATTCTGGACGCTGCTGATCGCGTGGCCGATCCTCGGCGAGCGGGTGCGCGGCAGCCAGTGGATCGCGATCGCGCTCGCGCTCGCAGGGCTCGTGCTGCTCGTCGCGCCATGGGACTGGCAGGGCGACCTCGCGCCGCGCCTGTGGGCCGTTCTGTCGGGATTCGGCTGGGCGGCCGGCAGCGTTGCGACGAAGTACTTTAATCGCGGCTCATCGTTCGACATGCTCAACTTCGTCGCGTGGCAGATGCTGATCGGCGTCCTGCCGCTGTCCTTGCTGCCGTTCGTGTTCCCACAGCCGCCGACGGATTGGAGCGTCACCCAGGGATTGCTGCTGGTTTACGTCGCGGTGATCTCGACCGCGTTCGGATTTCTGTTGTGGATCGAGATCCTGCGTTCGTTGCCCGCCGGCACCGCGTCGCTCAACATGTTCGCGATTCCGGTGATCGTAGTCCTGATGTCGGTGGCAGTTTTCGACGAGCGTCTCACGCCGCTCGAATGGTTCGGCATCGCGTCCATCGGCGGCGGCCTGCTCATCGTTACGTGGCGTGCGTTGCGCGCCGCTCGCGGCGACGCGCAGCCGATGCCCGATCCCACACCGGCCGACGGCGGCTGAGGCGCCGCCCGTCCTGCAGGCGCGCCGCGACCTTCCGCTCGGCGCGGTAAGATTCGTTGCGCGCCGCTTCATCGGCGCTATTTTTTCCCCGCAATGCCCGACAACGCCGCCCCCGATCTCGCCAAGCTGCGCATCGACCGCAGCGTCGCGCCCGTTGCGCGGCGGCGGCGCCGCAAGTGGATATGGCTGGGGGCGCTCCTCCTGGCGATCGCCGCGGCGGGCGGATGGTTCGCGTTGCAGCCGCGGGTGGCGGCCGTGCAGACGACGCCGATCGTCACGACGTATCCATCGCAGCAGTTCGTCGTGCTGAATGCGACCGGCTACGTCGTCGCGCAGCGCAAGGCGGCGATCGCGTCGAAGGCGACCGGCCGCCTCGAATGGCTTGGCGTGGCCGAAGGCTCGCGCGTGAAGGCGGGCGACATCATCGCGCGCATCGACAATCGCGACGTCGTCGCGCAGGGCGCGAGCGCTGCCGCCAATGTTCGTGCCGCGCGCGCTGCGCTCGACCAGGCGCAGGCGGAGGAGCGCGATGCGCAGGCGCAGCACAAGCGCAACATCGACCTCGTCGGCAAGGGATTCGTGTCGGCGTCGGCGGTCGATACGTCGAAGGCGCGGCTCGATCGCGCGACCGCGGGCGTCGCGAATGCGCGCGCAGCGATCGGCGCGGCCGAGGCGAACGCGCGCAACGCGCAGGTCGCCGTCGACTACACGCTGATCCGCGCGCCGTTCGACGGCGTCATCCTGTCGAAGAGCGCGAACGTCGGCGACATGGTGACGCCGTTCTCCAGCGCCGTCGACTCGAAGGGCGCCGTGGTGACGATGGCGGACATGAGCACGCTCGAGGTCGAGGCCGACGTGTCCGAGTCGAGTCTCGGCAAGGTCAAGGTCGACATGCCGGCGGAGATCACCCTCGACGCGCTGCCCAACGAACGCTTTCGCGGCCGCATCAGCCGCATGGTGCCGACGGTCGACCGCGCGAAGGCGACGGTCATGACCAAAGTCAAGTTCGACGAGATCGATCCGCGCATCCTGCCGGAAATGAGCGCGAAAGTGAGCTTCCTGTCGCAGGAGGTGACGCCCGACCAGCAGAAGCCGCTCGTCGCGGTGAGCGCCGACGCGTTCGCGCAGCGCGACGGCAAGACGGTCGTGTTCGTGGTGCGCGACGGCAAGGCGGTTGCGGTGCCGGTCACGCCGGGGACGAAGATCGGCGAGCTGACCGCCGTCACCGGCGATCTCAAGTCGGGGCGAGAAGGCGGTGCTGCGGCCCGATGCGAAGCTTGTCCGACGGTGGTGCGCGTCAAGGTGGAGGCGAAGTACGCTGGAGCCGCCGCTGGTGGCGATCCGCGCGCTGTCCAAGTACTACACGCGCGGCGGCCAGATCATCCCGGTGCTCGTCGACATCAACCTCGACGTGCACGCGGGCGATTTCGTCGCGCTGATGGGCCCGTCGGGCTCGGGCAAGACGACGCTGCTGAACCTGATCGCCGGCATCGACAAGCCGTCGTCGGGCGAGCTGCGCGTCGCCGGCGTGGACATCGCGACGCTGTCCGACGCGGACCTCGCCGATTGGCGCGCGGCGAACGTCGGCTTCATCTTCCAGTTCTACAACCTGATGCCGGTGCTGACGGCGTTCGAGAACGTCGAGCTGCCGCTGATGCTGACGTCGCTGTCGCGCGCCGAGCGGCGCGAGCGCGTCGACCTCGCGCTCTCGCTCGTCGGCCTCGCCGATCGCAGCAGTCACTTTCCGAACGAGCTCTCCGGCGGCCAGCAGCAGCGCGTCGCCATCGCGCGCGCGCTGATCACCGATCCGACGCTGATCGTCGCCGACGAGCCCACCGGCGACCTCGACCGCACCACGGGCGGCGAGATCCTCGCGCTGCTCGAGCGGCTGAACGACGACCTCGGCAAGACGATCATCATGGTGACGCACGATCCGAAGGCGGCCGAAAAAGCGCGCCGCCTCGTGCATCTCGAAAAGGGCGTGCTGGTCGACTGAGCGCGCATGAGACCGCCGCGCCGACCCGAGGTCGAATTTCACCGAAGCTTGCAGCGCGAAGGCTTGCAACCTGAGAGTTGACGATGTTCGTGCCGCTTCTCATCCTGCGCAACGCGCTGCGCCACAAGCTGCGCACGGCGCTGACGGTGGTCGGCATCATCGTCGCGATCACCGCGTTCGGCCTCTTGCGCACGATCGTCGACGCGTGGTACGCCAACGCGAACGCCAGTTCGTCCGCGCGGCTCGTCACGCGCAACTCGGTGTCGCTGGTGTTCTCGCTGCCGCTCACCTACGCGCAGAAGATCCGGCAGGTGCCGGGCGTGGCGTCGGTCGCATGGGCGAACTGGTTCGGCGGCGTCTATATCAGCGAGCGCAACTTCTTCGCCCAGTTCGCGATCAGCGATCCCGGCTATCTCGACATGTATCCCGAGTTCCTGCTGTCGGCGGACGAGCGCAAGGCGTTCGCCACCGACCGGACTGCCGCGATCGCCGGCCGGCAGCTCGCCGAGCTGTACGGCTGGAAAGTCGGTGACACGATCCCGCTGCGCGGCACGATCTACCCGGGCACGTGGACGTTCACGCTGCGCGGCATCTACGACGGCGCCGACAAGGGCACCGACCAGTCGACGTTCTTCTTTCACTTCGACTACCTGAACGAAGCGATCAAGAAGCTCTACCCGCGCCGCGGGCGACCAGACCGGCGTGTTCATCGTCCAGCTCAAGGACCCGCAGCAGGCGGCCGAGGTGTCCGAGGCGATCGACGCGACGTTCAGGAACTCGCTCGCGGAGACGCTGACGGAAACCGAGAAGGCGTTCCAGCTGGGCTTCGTCGCGATGACCGAGACGATCCTGCTGGCAATCCAGGCCGTGTCGTTCGTCGTGATCGTCATCATCATGGCGGTGATGGCGAACACGATGGCGATGACGGCGCGCGAGCGCTACACCGAGTACGCGACGCTGAAAGCGCTCGGCTTCTCCAACGGGTATGTCGCGATGCTGATCTTCGCCGAGTCGCTCGGCATCGCGGTCGTCGGCGGGCTGATCGGGATCGCGCTGACGTTCCCGCTCGCGCGCGCTTTCGCCGAGGCGATGGGATCGCTGTTCCCGATCTTCTACGTGGGCGAGGAAACGGTCGTGATGCAGATCGTCGCCGCGCTCGCGATCGGCATCATCGCCGCGGCGCTGCCCGCGTGGCGCGCCGCGCGCATCCGCATCGTCGATGGCCTGCGGGCGGTAGGGTAGAGGGAGGCCGCGGACCGATGACCATCCCGCTCTCCTACATCTGGCGCAATCTCGCTGCGCGCCGCCTGACCACGATCCTCACCGCGGGCGGGATGGCGCTCGTCGTCTACGTGTTCGCGACGGTGCTGATGCTCGCGGCGGGGCTGGAGACGACGCTCGTGTCGACGGGCGAGGACGACAACGTCGTCGTCATCCGCCGCGGCGCGCAGACCGAAGTGCAGAGCGGCATCGACCGCCGGCAGGCGTCGATCGTCGAGAGCCTGCCCGACATCGCGACCGGCGCCAACGGCGCGCGACTGGTGTCGAAGGAGCCGGTCGTGCTGATCAACCTGCCGAAGCGCGACACCGGCAAGGCGTCGAACGTCGTCATCCGCGGCGTCACGACGGAAGGCCTCGCATTGCGCCCGAAGGTCAGGATCGTCGAGGGCCGGATGTTCCGGCCCGGCACGTCGGAAGTGATCGCCGGCCGCGCGATCGCCGACGGCTTCAAGGGCGCCGGCGTTGGCGAAACGGTGCGCTTCGCATCGCGCGACTGGGACGTCGTCGGCGTATTCGACGGCGGGCGCACCGGCTTCGACTCGGAGATCTGGGGCGACGCCGAGCAGATGCTGCAGGCGTTTCGCCGCGCCGGCTTCTCGTCGCTGCTCTTCCGTCTCTCCGATTCCGGCCGGTTCGACGAAGTGAAGCGCGAGATCGAAAGCGATCCGCGCCTCACGCTCGAAGCGAAGCGCGAACGGCGCTTCTATGCCGACCAGTCGGAAGCGCTGTCGAAGTTCATCACGTACCTCGGAACGTCGATCTCGATCATCTTCTCGATCGGCGCAATCATCGGCGCGATGATCACGATGTACGCGAGCGTCGCGTCGCGCACGGGCGAGATCGGCACGCTGCGCGCGCTCGGGTTTTCACGCGGGTCGATCCTCGCGGCGTTCCTGCTCGAATCGCTGCTGCTCGGCCTGCTCGGCGGCGTCGTCGGCCTCATCGCCGCCTCGCTCATGCAGGCGCTCACCGTGTCGACGACGAACTTCCAGACGTTCGCGGTACTCGCGTTCTCGTTCACGCTGACGCCGAAGATCGTCGTCATGTCGCTGGTGTTCTCGCTGGTGATGGGCTTCGTCGGCGGCTTCCTGCCGGCGGCCCGCGCAGCGCGGCTCAAGATCGTCGACGCGCTGCGCGCCGCATAGATGACGACCCCCACGCTCACTGCGTTCGCTGCCCCCACAGGGGGAGCAAGCCTCCCTTGGGGCGGCCCGGCGGGAGGCTAGATGACCGCCGACCGCACGCCGAGCGCCGTCGTGCTGTTTCTCGCGCCGACGCTCATCTGGGGTTCGACGTGGCTGGGGATCAAGTACCAGCTCGGCGTGGTGGCGCCCGAGATCTCGGTCGTCTATCGCTTCGCCACGGCGGGCGCGCTGCTGGCGCTTTGGTGCGTGGCGAAGGGGCGCTCGCTTCGCTTTTCCGCGCCGCGAGCACCTGTTCCTGGCGGCGCAGGGCGCGCTGATGTTCGGGTTCAACTACTCGGGCGTCTACATTGCCGAGGTCTACGCGACATCGGGGCTCGTGGCCGTGCTCTTCTCGACGATCGTGTTCCTGAACCCGCTCTTCATGCGGCTTTTCTATCGGACGCCGCTGTCGCCGCGCCTCCTCGTCGCCGCCGCGCTCGGCGTTGCGGGCGTCGCGCTTCTCTTCCTGCCCGATCTCATCGCCGCGGGGCAGGGCGGCAACGCGGCGCTTGGCATCGCGTACGGGCTCGGCGCAACGGTGATCGCGTCCGCCGGCAACATCGTCGCGCTGCGCAACCAGCGCGCGGGCATTCCGATCTTCCCGAGCATTGCCTGGGCGATGCTCTACGGGGCGCTCGCGGTGGCGCTGGTTGCACTGGTGCAGCGGGTGCCCTGGGCATTCGACACGCGACCCGCCTACTGGTGGTCGTTCGCGTACCTCGTCGTGTTCGGCAGCATCGGCGCGTTCGGCGCGTACCTGACCTTGATGAAGAAAGTGGGGCCGGCGCTCTCGGCGTTCGTCGGCATCGCTACCCCCGTGGTCGCGCTGGTGCTGTCCACACTGTTCGAAGGCTATCGCTGGACCGGCGTCGCGATGGCGGGCGTGGTGCTCGCAGTGATCGGCAACCTGCTCGCGCTGCCGAATCCCGCCGTGGCGTCGCGGCCGCTGAGAGCCCGCGGTTCGTCCCGCTATTCGAATCTCAGGCCGAAATCGGCAATCAGTTTTTTCCAGCCGGTGAGGTCCGCCTCGATCATCGTGCCGAGCTGCTCCGGCGCTCCGGGAACGAGCTCGACACCCTCGCGCTCGAGCCGCGCCCGGACGTCGGCTTGCGCGAGCAGCTTGCGCACTTCCGCGTTCAGCTTCGCCACCACGTCGGGCGACGTGCCGGCCGGCGCGACGATGCCCCAGTAGTTGACGACGTTGGCGTCGTTCACGCCTTCTTCCCGCCAGCTCGGCACGTTCGGCATCTGCGCGATCCGCTTCGCGCCGGTGACCGCGAGCACCTTCACGCGCTTTTCCTGCATCTGCGGCAGCGTCGCCGGAATGGACGCGGTCATCGTCTGGATCTGGCCGCCCAGCAGGTCCTTGGTCGCGTCGGCGATGCCGCGATAGGGCACGTGGACGATTTCGACGCCGGTGCGCGCCTTCAGGAGCTCGAGCGCGAGATGATTGATGCTGCCGGTGCCCGCCGAGCCGTAGTTGAGCTTGCCGGGCTCACGCTTCGCCAGCTCGACGAGCTCGCGCATCGAGTTGACCGGGACGTCGACGTTGACGACGAAAGCGAGCGGTCCCGCGGCGATCGGCGCAACCGGCACGAACTGCCTGATGGGGTCGTAGCCGGGATTCTTCTGCGACGCCGCGACCGTCGTGAACGGGCCCGCGACGAACAGCAGCGTGTAGCCGTCCGGCTCGGCCTTCGCGACTTCCGCGGCGCCGATCGCGCCGCCCGCGCCGGTGCGGTTGTCGATGACGACGACCTGGCCCATCGACTCGGACAGCTTCTGCGCGACGAATCGCGCGACGCCGTCGGTGCCGGCGCCTGGCGGAAACGGCACGACGAGGCGGATGGGCTTTACCGGATACGCCCCCTGCGCGAGGACGCACAGCGGGACAGCGAGCGCGATCGATGCGGCAGCGAGCGCGAGCGTACGGAGCAAGCGGGGCATGGGCGTCAGCGGGACCAAGGGACGATCGTCAAGGATGGCGGGGTTGCGTGACCGATGGATGACAAACTCAGTCTTCCCCATCCTTCGGCGTCACGTCGACGTTGTCGATGAGACGCGTCGAGCCCAGTGTGGCGGCGCACAGTACGATCAGCAGGTTCGGGTGATCGAAGCCTTCCTGGTGCGGGATGCGCAACCCCAGCCCGTGCCGGACCGCGAGGTAGTCGACCTTCCACCCGTTGCGCGCCAGCTCGGCGCGCCCGTTGGATTCGAGGTTCGCGTAATCGGTGCGGCCACCGGCGATCTCGTCGGCGATCGAGCGCAGTATCCGGTAGAGCCGCGGCGCTTCGGCGCGCTCCGCGGCGGACAGATAGTTGTTGCGCGAGGACAGCGCGAGGCCGTCGTCCGCGCGCACCGTCTCCGCCGGGACGATCTGGATCGGGAGGTTGAACTGCTGCACCATGCCGCGGACGAGCTTCAGCTGCTGGCGGTCCTTCTTGCCGAAGACGGCGACGTCGGGCTGCACGAGGCTGAAGAGCTTCAGCACCACCGTGCACACGCCGTGGAAGAAGCCGGGGCGGAACGCGCCTTCGAGCTCGTCCGCGAGCGGCGGAGGCTGCACGCGATAGAGCTGCGGCACCGGATACATCTCGTGCTCGCGCGGCGCGAACAGGACGTCGACGCCGCATTTGGCGAGCCCTTCGCGATCCGCCTCGAAGGTGCGCGGATAGCGGTCGAAGTCCTCGTTGGGGCCGAACTGCAGGCGGTTGACGAAGATGCTCGCGACCACGCAGTCGGCGTGCGCGCGCGCGATGTTCATCAGCGTCAGGTGACCGGCGTGCAGATTCCCCATCGTCGGCACGAATGCCACGCGGGCCGCCTGGGACAGGCGTTCGCGCAGCGCATCCGCCGATTCCACCACGTCCATCCGTCTCTCCCCCGCGTCGCCATGATGCCGAGCGCGTCATAGATTACCAGCACCTATGTACGGTGTTGCCTGATCACTCGGCGCCAAGATTGAAGAACTCGCGCCTGCCGCGCATCGCGGCGATCTTCTGCAGCAGCAGATCGACGTGGCGCGGATTGTCGACGAAGTTGAGCCGCTCGCTGTTCACGATGAGCACCGGGGCCTCGTCGTACTGGTAGAAGAAGCGCGTATAAGCCTCGGCGAGCCGCGACAGGTACTCCGCGGGAATCGCGCGCTCGAAGTCGACGCCACGCCGGTGGACGCGCTCGATCAGCGTCGGCACCGGCGCCTGCAGATAGATGACGAGGTCCGGCGTCGGCGTCTGCGGCTTCAGATGCGTGTAGACCTTCTCGTAGAGCGCGTACTCGTCGTCGGACAGGTTGATCCGCGCGAACAGCGGGTCCTTGTCGAGCAGGAAGTCGGCGACCGTCGGGCGCCGGAACATATCGAGTTGCGCAAGGCCGCGCAGCTGGTCCGCGCGCTGGAACAGGAACGTGAGCTGCGTGGGCAGCGCGTAGCGTCCCATGTCGTCGTAGAAGCGCGCGAGGAACGGGTTCTCGTCCGGCTGTTCGAACAGGTGCTCGGCGTGGAGGCGAAGGCCGAGCTCGCGCGCGAGGCTGGTCTTGCCCGCGCCGATCGGCCCTTCGACGACGACGTAGCGGCAGTGCTCGAGGTCCATCGTCCGTGCGCGTGATCAATGCAGGTGATGAGTGCGCGTGCGCGCGACGCGTTGACCGCGGACGCGCGCGAAATGGCGTCGCGCAAGCCCATGCCCCGGTATGGTCGCTGCCGGCGCGACGTCGGCCAGGGGCCGCAGCACGAACGCGCGCTCGTGCATGCGCGGATGCGGCAACGTCAGCGTGCGCGTGTCGAGGCGAAGGCGGCCGTATAGTAGCAAATCGAGATCGAGCGAACGGGCGGCGTTGCGCGGCGAATTCGCGCCGCGCCGGCGACCCTGCCGGCGTTCCAGCGCGTTGAGCCGCGCGAGCAGCGCGCGCGGCGACAGGGCCGTCGCCAGCATTGCAACGGCGTTGACGTAGTCGGGCTGCGCGTCGCGCGTGCCGAGCGGCGCGGTGACGAAATTGCACGACACCGCGAGCAGCGCTGTCCGCGGAAGGTGCGCGAGCCGGCGCGTCGCGCGCGCGAGCTGGCGCCGCGGATGGACGAGGTTGCTGCCCATGCCGACGAAGGCGATCGCGCGCGTCAATCGGTTGGAGGGTCGTGCGCCGGCGCGTCGCCGGCGGGCGTTTCCTGCGCACCGTCGTCGCGCTTGCGGCCGCGGCCGCGCGGACGGCGGCGCTTTTTCGGTGCCTCGTCCGGACGCAGCATTGCGGCGCGCTCTTCTTCGCCGGCGTCCTGGAAGCGCGTCCACCAGTCGACGAGCGCCTCCGGCACTTCGCCGCTCCCGCCGCGCAGTGCGAGGAAATCGTAGGCGGCGCGAAAGCGCGGATGCTCGAGCAGCCGGAACGGCCGCGAGCCCGCGCGCTGCTCGAAGCGCGGCTGCAGCGACCATATCTCCTTGATCGTCGCCTCGAAGCGGCGCGGGATCGCGATGCGCTGCGCCTGCGCGGACAGCACCTTGTCCATCGCGTCGAACAGCGCCGGCAACGACTTGTCGCCGCGCCCCTTCGACTGCGTCCACGTCACCAGCACTTCGTGCCACAACAGCGTCGCGAACAGGAACGCCGGCGACACGCCCTTGCCTTCGCGTACGCGGAGGTCGGTCCCCGCGAGCGCCACGTCGATGAACTTCTGGCCGAGCGGCTGCTCCATGATCACGTCGAGCAGCGGCAGGAGGCCGTGCGACAGGCCGTGCGCGCGCAGGCTGCGCAGCGTCTCGACCGAGTGCCCGGAAAGCAGCAGCTTCTGCATTTCGTCGAACAGCCGCGCCGGGGGCACGTTGGACATCAGCGGCGCGAGGCGCGATATGGGCTCGGCCGTCTTCGGATCGAGCGTGAGGTCCAGCTTCGCGGCGAGGCGCACGGCGCGCAGCATCCGCACCGGGTCCTCGCGGAAGCGGGTGACCGGCGGTCCGATCAGCTTCATGCGGCGCGCGCGGACGTCGGTCATCCCGCCGACGAAGTCCCAGATCGTCTCGTCCGCCGGGTCGAAATAGAGCGCGTTGATCGTGAAGTCGCGCCGCGCGGCGTCCTCGGCCTGCGTGCCGTAGACGTTGTCGGAGAGGAGACGGCCATGCTCGTCGGTCGCGTCGTCGCCCGTCTGCGCGGCGCGGAACGTCGACACTTCGATCACCTCGTTGCCGACGTGGACGTGCACCAGGCGGAAGCGGCGCCCGATGATGAACGCGCGCCGGAACAGCGGCTTGACCTGCTCGGGCGTCGCGTCGGTCGCGAGGTCGAAGTCCTTCGGCGCGAGACCGAGCAGCAGATCGCGCACCGCGCCGCCGACGATGAAGGCCTTGAAGCCTTCGTCCTGCAGCTTGCGGATGACCGTCCGCGCCCCGTTCGACAACTGGTCGCGGCGCACCGGATGCTGGTCGGGGCCGTAGATCCGCGGATCGCGTTTCGGCCGGCCGGGCATCAGGCGGGCGAGCAGGCGGCGGATCATCGGACGGGGATGGGGCGAAACTCGGGGCGGAATTCGGGGGCGCAGCGGTCGGGGAGCACCCATCACGGGCACCGGTCGGCGGGCGCGGATGTTACCACGCGCCTTCGACTGCGGCCTCACGCCATTGACCCGGCGCGAGGGTGCCGAGCGCCCACGGACCGACCTCCGCGCGGATGAGCCGAAGCGTCGGGAAACCCACGGCAGCGGTCATCCGCCGCACCTGGCGATTGCGGCCTTCGGCGAGTCGAAGTTCGAGCCACGCGGTCGGTATCGCGCGGCGCACGCGTATCGGGGGATCGCGCGGCCACAACGCCGCCGGTTGCTCAATTTCCCGTGCGGTGATCGGACGCGTCATGAAGTCGCCGAGGTCGACGCCTCGCCGCAGGGTCGCGAGCGCCGTCGCCGACGGTTCGCCCTCGACCTGCACCCAGTAGGTCTTCACGAGCTTGTGCCGGGGCGAACTGATGCGCGCCTGCAGTGCGCCGTCGGCGGTCAGGACGACCAGGCCTTCGCTGTCGGCGTCGAGGCGTCCCGCCGGGTAGACGTCCGGCACGTCGACGTAAGCCTTCAGCGTCGGGCGCGAACCGTCGCCGCTGAACTGGCAGAGAACGCCGTAGGGTTTGTTGAGCAGGACGACGCGAGCACCGGATCGGTGCGGCGCATGTGGTCCGCGTTGCATGCGTTCCGGGCGCGTGGCGCTGGCGTTCAAGATCCCGGATAATGGCAGGTTTTGGCGGCGCACAAATCGCGCAAAAATCGTTGCGGAATCCCGCTCCCGGGTCTTCCGCGTTCCGCAGGAGACTTCATGCCCTCGTACAAGCACGTCAAGGTTCCAGCCGGTGGCGCCAGCATCACCGTCAACCCCGATTTTTCGATCAACGTTCCGGACAATCCGATCATCCCCTACATCGAGGGCGACGGTACGGGCGTCGACATCACGCCGGTCATGATCAAGGTCGTCGACGCGGCGGTGGCGAAGGCCTATGGCGGCAAGCGCAAGATCCACTGGATGGAGATCTATGCGGGCGAGAAGTCGACCAAGGTCTATGGTCCCGACGTGTGGCTGCCGGAAGAGACGCTGTCGATCCTGAAGGACTACGTCGTCTCGATCAAGGGGCCGCTGACCACGCCGGTGGGCGGCGGAATCCGTTCGCTCAACGTCGCGCTGCGGCAGGAGCTCGATCTGTACGTCTGCCTGCGGCCGGTGCGCTGGTTCAAGGGGGTGCCGTCGCCGGTGAAGAAACCGCAGGACGTCGACATGGTCATCTTCCGTGAGAACTCGGAGGACATCTACGCCGGCGTCGAATGGGCGGCTGGAAGCGAAGGTGCCAAAAAGGTCATCGACTTCCTGCTCAAGGAAATGGGCGTCAAGAAGATCCGCTTTCCGCTGACGTCGGGCATCGGCATCAAGCCCGTGTCGAGTGAAGGCACCGAGCGGCTCGTGCGCAAGGCGATCCGCTACGCGATCGACAACGACCGCAGGTCGGTGGCGCTGGTGCACAAGGGCAACATCATGAAGTTCACCGAGGGCGCGTTCCGCGACTGGGGCTATGCGCTCGCGCAGAAGGAGTTCGACGCGAAGCCGATCGACGGCGGTCCGTGGTGCTCGTTCAAGAATCCGAAGACCGGACGCGAGATCGTGATCAAGGACGTGATCGCCGACGCGTTCCTGCAGCAGATCCTGCTGCGTCCGGCGGATTACGACGTCATTGCAACGCTCAACCTGAACGGCGACTACATTTCGGATGCGCTTGCCGCGGAAGTCGGCGGGATCGGCATCGCTCCGGGCGCCAACCTTTCCGACACGGTCGCGAACTTCGAGGCGACGCACGGCACGGCGCCGAAGTATGCGGGGAAGGACTACGTGAATCCGGGGTCCGTAATCCTTTCCGCCGAGATGATGCTGATCCACATGGGCTGGAAGGAAGCCGCCGCCAAGATCACGGAAAGTCTCG
Source organism: uncultured beta proteobacterium (assembly GCA_963851465.1). Taxonomy (GTDB): domain Bacteria; phylum Pseudomonadota; class Gammaproteobacteria; order Burkholderiales; family Casimicrobiaceae; genus VBCG01. The sequence goes on along the minus strand of CAWKPJ010000009.1, from coordinate 279,400 downwards.
AGAAGGCGATCGCCGACAAAGTTGTAACGTACGACTTTGCGCGGCTGATGGAAGGCGCCAAGCAGGTTTCCTGCTCGGGCTTCGGCGCTGCCATGATCGAACGAATGTAACCGTTCGTCCGAAAGTTTCGCTTGGGCGAGCGCGCTTCGCGCGACTCGGCCCAAGCACGATACTTTCGGCCGGTGGTCGTGGTTCGCCCGGCTTGGGAGCGGCCCGGCGCCGGGCTCATGGCAAGACCAAGACCTACGAAGCGCGCGGATCAGGAGCGCGCTACGCGCGCACCCTTCAGTTGCGCGCGGTTTGCGGGCTGAAAGCCCACGTGCGCATCCTGCCCTGCGGACGCTCCGGATACACTTTTAAGATTGGCGTACGTCGGCCGCACGCATACCCGACAAATTTGAATGGGCTTTCAGCGCGCATGCAGCGCGCGACCGAAGGGTCGCCGCGAAGCGGCGTCCTGAACTGCGCGCTTCCAGCACTTGCTATGAGCCCGGCGCCGGGCCGTCCCAAGCCGGGCGAACCGCGACCACCGGCCTGAAGTATCGTGCTAGCCGAGTCGCGCGAAGCGCGCTCGGCTAGCGAAACTTCAGGACGCCGACTGTATGTTGGCGGCCTGCTTGCCCTTCGGCCCCTGGGTGACGTCGAAGCTGACCTTCTGGCCTTCCTTGAGGCTCTTGAATCCCTGCATGTTGATTGCGGAGAAATGGGCGAAGAGATCCTCGCCACCGTCGTCCGGCGTGATGAAGCCGAACCCCTTTGCATCGTTGAACCACTTGACCGTGCCAGTTGCCATACAACATGTTCCTCACAGAAATGAACAAGCGCCTGGCGGCGGGCGGCCTCCCCGGCGCAAATCCTCGTGCGCAACATGGCGATGAGGATCGCGCCCAGCCTTCCTGCGGCGCCAAACACGACATTTATTACGCGCGGCCTCCCGCGGGCGTCAAGCGGCCCGTGCGCCGGCGGCCTTCCCCTTGAAAAAACTGTTGCAATCATCAAACATTGACCCCACTTCAAACGAGATCCCGTCGCGACGATGTCCAATCAGGAGCAGAACGGCAGCGTGCTCGAGGCCGAGCGAACACGCGTCAAGCCACCGCCGCTGTTCAAGGTCATTCTGCTGAATGACGACTACACGCCGATGGACTTTGTCGTCGTGGTGCTCCAAACTGTGTTCAGCATGAGCAGGGAAAAGGCGACGCTGGTGATGTTGCAGGTACACCGGGAAGGCATGGGGGTCTGCGGAACGTTCACACGTGATGTCGCCGCAGCGAAGGTCGACCAGGTGACTGAGATGGCAAGAAAGCATCAGCACCCTTTGCAGTGCACGATGGAGGAGACTTGAGCGTTAATGGATCAAGGCTGGATACGGTTTCCCGCAAACGCCGTTGGAGGTCCTAAGGAAGCAACATGATCGCGCAGGAACTGGAAGTCTCCCTTCACATGGCCTTCGTCGAGGCTCGGCAGAAGCAGCACGAGTTCATCACGGTCGAGCATCTGCTGCTCGCGATGCTCGACAACCCGTCGGCGGCGGAAGTGCTCAAGGCCTGCGGCGTCGATCTCGAGGAGTTGCGCGGTGTTCTCGCCGACTTCATCAGCGAGCACACGCCGCGCCTTGCCGCGCATTCGGATGCCGACACGCAACCCACGCAAGGTTTCCAGCGTGTGATCCAGCGCGCGATCCTCCACGTGCAGTCGTCGGGAAAGAAAGAGGTCACGGGCGCCAACGTGCTCGTGGCGATCTTCGGCGAGAAGGAGTCGCACGCCGTCTATTTCCTGAACCAGCGCGGCGTCACGCGTCTTGATGTCGTCAACTACATCGCGCACGGCATCACCAAGAGCCCGCAGAACAAGCAGGAGAAAGCCTCCGAAGCGAAGGAGGAAAGCGAGAGCGGCAGCGAGTCGCAGGGCGCGCTCGATGCCTACACCGTCAACCTGAACCAGCTCGCGAAGAACGGCAAGATCGATCCGCTGATCGGCCGCGAGCACGAGCTCGAACGCGTCGTGCAGGTGCTCTGCCGCCGGCGCAAGAACAACCCGCTGCTGGTGGGCGAAGCCGGTGTCGGCAAGACGGCGATCGCCGAAGGGCTGGCGCGGCGCATCAACGAGAGCACCGTGCCGGAGTTGCTCAAGGACTACCAGGTGTTCTCGCTCGACATGGGTGCGCTGCTGGCGGGCACCAAGTATCGCGGCGACTTCGAGCAGCGGCTGAAGGCCGTGCTGAAGCAACTCGCCGAGAACCCGAAGTCCATCCTCTTCATCGACGAGATCCACACCATCATCGGCGCGGGTGCGGCGTCGGGCGGAACGCTCGACGCGTCCAACCTGCTGAAGCCGGCGTTGTCCACCGGCGCGCTGAAATGCATCGGCGCCACGACATACGGCGAGTTCCGGCAGATCTTCGAGAAGGATCACGCACTGTCGCGGCGCTTCCAGAAGGTGGACGTGCCCGAGCCTTCGATCGCCGAAACGATCGAGATCCTCAAGGGCCTGAAGACGCGCTTCGAGCAGCACCACGGCGTCAAGTACGCGCCGGCGGCGCTCACGTCTGCAGCCGAGCTTGCCGCGCGCTTCATCAACGACCGGCACCTGCCCGACAAGGCGATCGACGTCATCGACGAGGCCGGCGCGGCGCAGAAGATCCTGCCGAAGTCGCGGCAGAAAAAGGTCATCGGCAAGACCGAGGTCGAGGAGATCGTCGCCAAGATCGCGCGCATTCCGGCGAAGAACGTCAGCTCCGACGACCGCAACGCGCTGCGGACGCTCGACCGCGACCTGAAGAACGTCGTGTTCGGCCAGGACAAGGCGATCGACGCGCTGGTATCGGCGATCCGCATGGCGCGCTCCGGCCTGGGCAATCCGGTCAAGCCGATCGGCAACTTCCTGTTCTCCGGCCCCACCGGGGTCGGCAAGACCGAAGTCGCCAAGCAGCTCGCCTATTGCCTCGGCATCGAGCTCATCCGCTTCGACATGTCCGAGTACATGGAGCGGCACGCGGTGTCGCGGCTGATCGGCGCGCCGCCCGGCTATGTGGGCTTCGACCAGGGCGGCCAGATGACGGAGGCGATCACCAAGCATCCGTACAGCGTGCTGCTGCTGGACGAGATCGAGAAGGCGCACCCGGACATCTTCAACATTCTGCTGCAGGTGATGGACCACGGCACGCTCACCGACAACAACGGCCGCAAGGCCGACTTCCGCAACGTCACGATCATCATGACCACCAATGCGGGCGCGGGCGAGCTGGCGAAGAGCACGATCGGCTTCACGACGGCGAAGCAGTCGGGCGACGAGATGGGCGAGATCAAGCGCATCTTCACGCCGGAGTTCCGCAATCGCCTCGACGCCACGATCTCGTTCGCGTCGCTCGACCACCAGATCATCCTGCGCGTCGTCGACAAGTTCCTGCTCGAGCTCGAGAACCAGCTGCACGAGAAGAAGGTCGAGCCGTCGTTCACGCCGGCGCTGAAGGAGTTCCTGGCGAAGAAGGGGTTCGACCCGCTGATGGGCGCGCGGCCGATGTCCCGCCTGATCCAGGACACGATCCGCAAGGCGCTGGCCGAGGAATTGTTGTTCGGCAAGCTGACCAACGGCGGCCGCGTGACGATCGACCTCGACGCCGACGAGAAGGTGAAGCTGGTGTTCGAGGAAGCCCCGGCCGAGGCCGAGCCGGTCGCGTAAAACGTCGGCGCCCCCGACGGGAGAACGGCGATCCGCGGATCGCCGTTTTCGCTTCTACGTCAGCATGTCCGCCCAGATGTTCTTCGCCCACGAGAACGCATACTCGCCTTCGAGCGCGTTCATCGCCGGAGACAGGCCGCCGGACCCGGGCACCGTGACGAGCGTCTTCTTGTCCTTGTCGTACTGATGCACCGACGCGACGTGAACGACGTCGCGATCGGTGATGAAGCTGTAGCACGTATTGTTGAGCACGGGCGCCTGGCTCACCGGCTGTCCCGCGAGCGACTGCAGGATCGCCGCGGCCGCCACCTTGCCGTGCTGGTTCGCCATGTGCCCGGACTTCGGCATTCCGGGCGCGATCTGGATCGAGTCGCCGAGCACGTAGATGCCCTTCACCTTGATCGACTCGAACGACAGGAAGTCGACCTCGCACCACGCGTTGTTCGCCGTGATCACGCCGGCCTGCATCGCGATGTTGCCCGCGCGATGCGGCGGGATGACGTTCAGCACGTTCGCCTTCACGTCGTCGGCGGTCTCGAATTTCGCGGTCATCGTCGCGACGTCGACTCCGGTCAGCACGTAGTTCGGGCGGTACTCGACGATGCCCTTGTACTCCTCGTTCCAGGCCTTCATGAACAGGGCCTTCTTCGACACAACGTCCTCGTTGCCGTCGAGGATCAGCACCTTGCTCCGGGGCTTGGCTTGCTTGAAGTACCACGCGACCTGGCAGGCGCGCTCGTACGGTCCAGGTGGGCAGCGATAGGGCGCGCGCGGGATGCTGATCGCGTAGACGCCGCCGTCCGCCATCGCGACGAGCTGCGCCCGCAGCGCCTGCGTCTGCGGACCCGCCTTCCACGCGTGCAGCACCTTCGCCTGCGCATCGGCGCTGCTGAGCCCCGGCACGCGATCGTAGAGAAAGTCGACGCCCGGCGAGAGCACCAGGCGGTCGTACGGCAGCTCGCTCCCGCTCGCGAGGCGCACGACGCGCTTGCCCGCGTCGACGGCCGTGGCGGTGTCGTAGACGATCTTGATTCCGCGCTTGACCAGGCCGTCGTAGGTCATCGCAATGTCGGCCAGCTGTTTGCTGCCGCCCAGAACCAGATTCGAGAGCGGGCACGAGATGAACGATCCGTTCGTCTCGACGAGTGTCACGTCGACGCCGCCATTGCTCCACATGTGCAGGTACTTCGCCGCGGTGGCACCGCCGTAGCCGCCGCCGACGACAACCACCTTGCCGAGGCGGCCCGCGCCCATCGTCGCGCAACCGCCGAGCGCGGCGGCCGCGAAGCCCGCACCTGCTGCCTTCAGGAAATCACGCCGTTGTCCGTCCATCGCGGCCCCCTTCATTTGGCCGGCGCGGGCTGCGCCGCGAACCACGTTGCGACGAGGTCGATCTGCTCGTCGGTGTAGCCCTTGGCGAGCTGCGGCATGATCGTTCCCTGGCGTTTGCCGCTCTTGAATTCCTGCATCTTCAGGATCGTTTCCGCACGCTGCGAGCCTGCGAGCGATGGCACCTGGCCGACGCTCGCGCCGTTGGTGCCATGACAGGCCGAGCAGCTTGCCGCGACATTGCGGGCGAGCGCCGGGTCGGGACTTTGCGCGCTGGCGCACACGGCCCACAGCAGGCACGTGGCGACGGCAATGCGTACGGGCACCATGGTTCCTCCGCTCCTTCGTGAACGCTGTATTCAGCAAGCGCAGCGCAATCGCAGCGTGGCGACGACGCCGACGATTGCATCGGACGAAAACAGTGTCAAGCAACTCTGCCCGCGCCTGGCAGATCGCCTGCCCATGGATCGCGACGTTGCGGCCCGGCTTTTCTGCAACATTTTCCCGTGGCGCCACTCGGTCGCGGCGACTCGCTCCAATCCCGATGAGCCTGCCGTCGGAATCGGATTCCACCCTCCGAAAATAGATCATTGCACGGGTCGCGCCCGGTCTCCAGCCGCTCCATTGTTTTAAAACAATAGCTTACTGATCAATCGTGCCAGCTTTACCGCGTGTCCTGTACAAGAGTCTGACGCGACGCAACCGCTATGGGGCGTACAACCGCGGCGTAATTTCCGTCTGATGGAAGTGTTTTCTAGTGTATTGATTTTATTGCGACTAAAAACATACTGCGGCGCGCCAAAATCCTCTTGTGCGGCGCGCAGCGCTTTGCTAACGTCGCAACTGTCACGAAGCGTTGCTCCGCAGCATTGCGCGGCGCGACGCGAAGCAGGGCCCGGGTGCCATCCGTCCCATGCCCGCCCGATCGGCGAGCGATCCTCGCCGGTCCGTGCCGCGAAACGCCGGCGACTGGGTTCGCCGAACGTCTCGCACCGCAGGCACCTTGCACGCGGCAGCGCGTCGCGAGGCGCCATTGACCAATGAGTCGGCGCACGGCGCCGGCGAGGGCAAATGGGAGCACCACGATGAACTACGATCTCGAAGCGGCACGGCTGAAGAAGGACTGGGCGGAGAACCCGCGCTGGAAGGGCATCAAGCGCGGCTACACGGCAGAGGACGTCGTGAGGCTGCGCGGCTCGGTGCAGATCGAGCACACGCTCGCCAAGCGCGGCGCCGACAAGCTGTGGAAGTCGCTGCACGACGAGCCGTTCGTCAACTCGCTCGGCGCACTGACCGGCAACCAGGCGTTGCAGCAGGTCAAGGCCGGCCTGAAGGCGATCTATCTGTCCGGCTGGCAAGTTGCAGCCGATGCGAACATCGCCGGCGAGATGTACCCCGACCAGTCGCTGTATCCGGTCAACTCGGTGCCGCTGGTCGTGCGCCGGATCAACAACACGTTCCAGCGTGCCGACCAGATCCAGCACATGGAGGGCTCGGGCAGCATCGACTTCTACGCGCCGATCGTCGCCGATGCCGAGGCGGGATTCGGTGGCGTGCTGAACGCCTTCGAGCTGATGAAGGCGATGATCGAAGCAGGCGCCGCAGGCGTGCACTTCGAGGACCAGCTCGCATCGGTCAAGAAGTGCGGTCATATGGGCGGCAAGGTGCTCGTCCCGACGCGCGAAGCGGTCGACAAGCTGGTCGCCGCGCGACTTGCTGCCGACGTCATGGGTGTACCGACGATCCTGCTCGCGCGCACCGATGCCGAAGCGGCGGACCTCGTGACGAGCGACGTCGACCCGATCGACCTGCCTTTCCTCACCGGCGAGCGCACGATCGAAGGCTTCTACAAGTCGAAGAACGGGCTCGAGCAGGCCGTGTCGCGCGGTCTGGCGTACGCGCCGTACGCGGATTTGATCTGGTGCGAGACGGGCAAGCCGGATCTCGATTTCGCCAAGGCGTTCGCCGACGCGATCCACGCGAAGTTCCCGGGCAAGATGCTCGCCTACAACTGCTCGCCGTCGTTCAACTGGAAGAAGAATCTCGACGATGCCACCGTCTCGAAGTTCCAGCGCGAACTGGGCGCGATGGGTTACAAGTTCCAGTTCATCACGCTGGCGGGCTTCCACAGCCTGAACTACTCGATGTTCAACCTGGCGCACGGTTACGCGCATAACCACATGGAAGCCTTCGTCGAGCTGCAGGAAGCCGAGTTCGCTGCAGTGTCCAAGGGTTTCACTGCGATCAAGCACCAGCGCGAGGTCGGCACCAGCTACTTCGACGCGGTGACGACGACGATCCAGGGCAGCGCCGCGTCGACGACCGCACTCAAGAACTCGACCGAGGACGAGCAATTCTTCGAAAAGCCGAAGACCGAATTGCACGTCGCCAACGGCTGACGCAACACCGACCGCTCCTGTCGGCAGCGCCGCGACGTCCGCGAGGACGCCGCGGCGTTGTTTTTCCAGGATCTGTGGGCCAGGCTTCGGCCTGACGCGCCGGTGCGGCCGGCTGAAGCCGGCCCCACAAGGGTAGGCCGGCCCCACAAGGACGTCATGCGACTCTTTTTCGCCCTGGTGCCGGACGAAGCGCTGCGCTTGGCGCTTGGCGAACGTGCGCGCGCGCTCGCGGCGGCGCTCGGCGGGCGCGCCGTGCCTGCGCACAACGTTCACCTGACGCTCGCGTTCCTCGGCGAAGTCGAGCGGGCGCGCGTTCCGGCGCTGCACGAGATTCTCGACGCGATGCCGCGCGATGGGTTCGCGCTCGCACTCGATTGCGTCGGCGAATGGCCTCGCGCGGGCGTGGCCTGGATCGCGCCGCGCATCGTGCCGGCGCCGCTCGCGGTGCTGCATGCGGCCTTGGCCGCAGCACTGCGCGGCCAAGGCTTCGCGGTCGAAGCGCGGCCGTTCCATCCGCACATCACGCTGGTCCGGCGACCGTCGCGCAGGCTCGCCGACACATCCGCGAACACGCTGATGTGGCAGGTCGGGCGGCTATCGCTGATGCGCACCGAAACGGCGGGCGGCGCGGTGCGCTATCGCGAGGATGCGGCCGTCACGTTGGCGTAACGATCCGCGGCGAAGCGCGTCCCGCGGTCAAGAAGCGCCCGCGGGCAGCAGTGTCAGCGTTGCGCTTTGGCGATCGGCCGCTCGCGCTTCGCGATCCACTCGCTCCACGAGCCTGGATAGAGCCGCGTCCCGTGCAGGCCGGCGATCTCCATCGCGAGGATGTTCGCGCACGCGGTGACGCCCGATCCGCAATGATGGACGACGTCGGCGTGCGTGCGGCCGCCGAGCAGCGCGGCGAACTCGGTGCGCAGCTTCGCCGCCGGCTTGAAGACGCCTTCCGCAGTGAGATTGAGACTCGCCGGTCGATTCACCGCACCGGGGATGTGACCCGCGACCGAATCCATCGGCTCGACCTCGCCGCGGAATCGTTCCGGCGCGCGCGCGTCGACGAGCAGAAGCGTGTGCCGCGACAGGCTCGCCTCCACTCCCGACGAGCTGACGGTGGGCATCACGTTCTTCACGACGAATTTCGTTGCGACCGGCTCGATTGCCTCGGTCGAGACCGGTCGCTTTTCACGTGTCCACTTGGCGTAGCCGCCGTCGAGCACCGCGACGTTTTCGTGGCCGACCCAGCGCAGCATCCACCAGAGTCGCGATGCGAACGAACCGGAGCCCTGATCGTAGACGACCACCTGCTTGCTCGCGTCGATGCCGACGCGACTGAACAGCGCGGCGCACGCTTCGGGCGTCGGCAGCGGATGGCGTCCGTTATGACCGTTCTTCGGCGCCGACAGGTCGCGGTCGAGATGCAGGAACACGGCGCGCGGGATGTGCGACGCCTTGTACTCGGTCTCGCCCCAGGACTCGGGCGAGGTGAGCTCGTGGCGGACGTCGAACAGCGCGAGCGACGGATCGTCGAGGCGCGCGGCAAGCTCGTCGGTGGAGATGAGGGTGGTCAGCATGAGAACGATTGCCTGGAAGGCGCGGCACGCGCGAATGGAACCGATGATACGCCGTAGCGCATCACGGGCCCGCGCGTACCGGCGTCAATAGAGATCGGCGGGCGTGAAGCGTTCGACCGGCGCGAGGCCGAGCGCGTCGCTCGCGACCTTGAGCGCGGCGGGATCGCCGACGCCGACGACGACCATCTGCGCCGGATCCAGGTAGCGCTTCGACACCGCGAGAACCTCGGCCGCCGGAACGGCCGCGAACCGGGACGGCAGCGTCGCGAAGTAAGTCGTGGGGAGACCGTAGACGAACAGGCTGCCGAACGCACCGGCGATTCCCCCATTGCTTTCGAATGCCCCCGGCAGCGAGCGAACCACGCCGTCACGCGCTTTCGCGAACTCCACGCGCGACGGCGCGCTCGCGCGCATGCGGTCGAGCTCGCGATCGATCTCCTTCACCGCGGGCACGGTGACGTCGTCGCGCACCGTGGTGGCGACGGCGAACGGTCCCGGGCTGCGGCCGAAGTCGAAGCGCGAAAACGCGCCGTAGGCAAAGCCTTTCGCTTCGCGCAGGTTGGCATTCAGCCGGCTGGTGAAGCCTCCCCCGAGGATTTCGTTCGCGAGCTGCAACGCGAAATAGTCGGGGCTGGCGCGCGCCGCCGCGACGCGTCCGACGCGAAGCTCGGTCTGGTTGACGCCTGCGCGCTCGACGAGCACGAGGCGCGCCGACGTGGCCTTGGCCGGCAGCGTGGCGACAGGCGCAGGCAGCGCCGCTGCCGCACCCGACCAGCCGCCGAATTCACGCTCGGCCAACGTACGTGCCGTGGCGCGATCGATCGCGCCCACGATGACCAGCGCGGCATTGGCCGGGTGGTACCAGCGCTGCCAGAACTCGCGCAACATCGCGCCGTCGATTCGGGCAAGCGACGCTTCCGTACCCAGCGTCGTCTGGCCGTAGCCAAGGCTCGTCCCGTACAGCGAGCGGCGGAACGCGGCGTCGGCGAGCGATGCCGGATCCTCCCGTGCGGCGATCACGGCCGCTTGCCGCGAGCGGCGGGCGCGCTCGATCTCGTCGGCTGGAAACGTCGGCCGCTGAACGACATCGGCGAGCAGCGCCAGCGCCGCGGGAAACTGCGCCGCCAGCGCATCGACGCTGTGGACGGACGCGTCGCGCGCGGTGCTGGCGCCGTAGTCGGCGCCGAGCTGCGCGAACGCGTCGGCGATCGCCAGCGCATCGCGCGTCGCCGTGCCGTCCTCGAGCGAGGCGACCGTGAAATCGACGAGGCCCGGCGTGTCGCCGGGATTGACGGAGAGTCCACCGTTCACCACCAGTCGCGCGTTGGCGACCGGTACCTCGGAGCGTTCGAGGTGATAGACGGTGAGACCGTTGGCGAGCCGGAACGTCGCGGGCTCGGGCAGGCGACGCCCGACCGCGGCGCCCGCGCGGGGCGGGCTCTTGCGCCACGGCTCGTCGCGATTGATCGCCTCGGTCTCGCGTCCGTTCGCCGGCACCGGCGTGGCGGGCACGTCGGGTGCGAGCTTCTTCTCGCCGGGCGTCGCGTACAGCACGACGCGCGAGTCCTTCGCGAGATACTTCGCGACGGCACGCTTCACGTCGTCCGGCGTGACTTTCCGATAGCGCTCGAGATCCTTCGCGAGGTAGCCCGGATCGCCGGTGTACTGGTTGTAGTAATTGAGCCGGTTCGCCCGCCCGCCGCCGCCGCCGACGCGCTCCAGCCCGCGGAACAGGTCGTGCTCGTAGGCGCTGCGCGCACGGTCGACCTCCGCCTGCGTCGGCCCGTCGCTCGCGAGCCGCGCGAGTTCCGCATCGATCGCCGTCTCGAGCTCGGCCGGCGTGTGACCGGGGCGCGCAAGCGCCTGGATCTCGAATATCGAGGTGAGCGCGCTCGACGCCTGGCCGGCGTCGACGCCTTGTGCGAGCTCCTTGTCGTAGACGAGCGTCTTGTACAGGCGGCTCGACTTGCCGCCGGCGAGAATTTGTCCCGCGATATCGAGCTCGGCGTCGCCCGGCGCGAACGCCGGCGGCGTCAGCCACGCGAGGTTGAGCCGCGGCAGCTCAACCCGGTCGGTGACCGTGAGGCGGCGCTCGCCGTCGATCGGCGGCGTGACCACCGACGGCTTCGGCACGTCCGGCCCACGCGCGAATGAGCCGAAATATTTCTGCACGAGCCGCCGCGCGTTCGCAGGATCGAAGTCGCCCGCGATGACGAGCGTCGCGTTGTTCGGGCGGTAGTAGCGCTTGAAGAAGTCGCGGACGTCGGCGAGACGGGCTGCCTGGATGTCCGCGTGCGAGCCGATGACGTCCGCGCGATACGGATGCCCGGGCGGGAACAGCGCCGTATAGATCGCTTCGTCGACGATGCCGTACGGCCGGTTCTCGGTCGTCTCGCGGCGCTCGTTGCGCACGACGTCCTGCTGGTTGGAAAGCGCCTTCTGGTCGAGCGCGTCGAGCAGGTAGCCCATCCGGTCGGCATGCGTCCACAGCGCGAGCTCGAGCTGGTTCGCGGGCACGGTGTCGTAATAATTGGTGCGGTCGAACGACGTCGAGGCGTTCGAGTCGGCGCCGCCGGCCGCTTCGAGCAGGCGCTCGGCTTCGCCCCGCGCGATATGTTTCGAGCCGGTGAACATCATGTGCTCGAACAGGTGCGCGAAGCCGGTGCGTCCCGGCTCCTCGTTCGCGGCGCCGACGTGGTACCAGAGATTGACCGCGACGATCGGCAGCCGCTTGTCCGGCGCGAGGATCACTTCGAGGCCGTTGGCGAGCCGGTACTTGGTGAACGGAACCGAGGGCGTGGCCGCGCTCGTCGCCGCAGTCGACGAATCCGGCGCCGCGGCACCGCCGGCAAGCGGCACGAACGCTGCGAGCGCAAGGCCCGCGAGTGCTGCGATGAGGCGCATGTAGACAGCTCCCGGATGTGAAAGGGGCAGGCCCGTGGAACCGAGCCCGCCCCCAAGCAGATCGCTGCAAGTCTACAAGGTTCCCTACCGCGGCCGCGGCCGATCGACGAAGGACGACCGCTACAGGTGGCCGACGTGTGCCTCCATCTCGCCGCGATAGAACGCATGGAAATGGCGCATGCCGTCCTCCATCGGCGACTGGTACGGCCCGACTTCACTGCGCCCCTGCGCAACCAGCGCGCGCCGTCCGGCGTCCATCCGTTCGGCGATCTCGTCGTCTTCCTTCGCGGTTTCGCGGTACGCCGCCTGTTCGGCCTCGACGAACTCGCGCTCGAACAGCGCGATCTCCTCGGGGTAGTAGAACTCGATGACGTTCAGCGTCTTGTCGACGGCCTTGGGGATGAGCGTGCTGACGACGAGGACGTGCGGATACCACTCGACCATCACGTTCGGGTAATACGTGAGCCAGATCGCGCCATGCGGCGGCGTTTCGCCGCGATAGAAGTCGCGCACCGCGTTGTGCCAGCGCTCGTAGGTCTTCGTACCGGGCTTGGCAAGCCCGTTGTTGACGCCCACGAACTGGACCGACGCCCGGTCGGCGTACTCCCACGAGAGGTCGTCGCAGGTGACGAACTGGCCGAGGCCGGGATGGAACGGGCCGACGTGGTAATCCTCGAGGTAGACCTCGATGAACGTCTTCCAGTTGTAGTTGCACTCGTGCAGCTCGACGCGATCGAACACGTAGCCCGAGAAGTCGAGCGCGGACGTCGTCAAGCCGCGAAGGTCAGCTGCGACGTCGCGCGGACCGTCGAACAGGAGGCCGTTCCAGCGCTGGAGCGGCGCGCGGCCCAGGTTCAGGCACGGCTTCTCCGGGAAATGCGGCGCGCCGAGCAGCTCGCCCTTGAGGTCGTACGTCCAGCGGTGGATGGGGCACACGATGTTGGGCGCGTTGCCCTTGCCCGTCAGCATGATCGCCTGCCGGTGGCGGCAGACGTTCGACAGGAGCTCGATGCCCTGCGGGTTGCGCACGAGCGCCTGCGCGTTGTCGCGTGCGGCGAGCGCCAGGTAATCCCCGGCCTCCGGCACCATCAATTCGTGGCCGACGTAGCCCGGTGCGCGCGCAAACAGCACACGCCGCTCGGCGTCGAACACGCGCGCATCGGAATACCAGGACGCCGGCAATTGCGGCGTGGCTTGCCGCAATCGCGCGGCGGTGGCGAGATCGGACATGGTCCCAAAACCCTTTCAGCGAGAATCAACCAACCCAACCCAACAACCCGGAAAGGTGCGCTCCGGACCGCTTTGCTAAGTCAGCCGCGCGAAAGGATTCGCGTGAGGCCGCGTCGTCAAACATGCTATTATATACGGGCACTTGCAGCAGGGTCAAGGCAGCGTCAACATCGCGTGCCCGCTTTTTTTCATGGCCACCTCGAACGACGCTCCGCTCACCTTCGAATCCGCGCTGACCGAGCTTGAAGCATTGGTCGCGACCATGGAGACGGGGCAGCTTCCGCTCAAGGAGTCGCTCGCGTCCTACAAGCGCGGCGCGGAGCTCCTCGCGTTCTGCCAGACGGCGCTCAAGGACGCGCAGATGCAGGTCGACGTCCTGGAGAAAGGCGTGCTGAAGGCGTTCAAGCCCGAAAATGCCCCGGATGCATAGCGAGCTGCCCTGGGAGGTGTGGTCGCGCGAGCGCCAGCGCCGCGTCGAGGACTTCCTGGAGCGTGCGCTCGCCGACGAGCCTGGCCGACTCGGCGACGCGATGCGCTACGCCGCGCTGGGCGGCGGCAAGCGCGTACGGCCGCTCCTCGCGTATGCGGCCGGCGAAATCGCCGGGGCCGATCCGGCGCACGTCGATCACCCGGCTGCCGCCGTCGAACTGATCCATGCGTATTCACTCGTCCACGACGACCTGCCGGCGATGGACAACGACACGCTGCGCCGCGGCAAGCCGACGTGCCATGTCGCGTTCGGCGAAGCTTTCGCGCTTCTCGCGGGCGATGCGTTGCAGGCGCGCGCCTTCGGGCTGCTCGCGGGAAGTCACCTCGCCGCGCGCGCGGACGCCTGCACGCTGCTGGCTCGTGCAGCGGGCGGGTCCGGAATGGCCGGCGGGCAGGGTCTCGATCTCGCAGCGACAGGATCCAGCCTTTCGCTGTCGGAACTGACGAAAATGCACCGGATGAAGACCGGCGCGCTGATCGCCGCAGCGGTACAACTCGGCGCGCGCAGCGGCCGCACGCTCACCGCCTCGCATTCCACCGCGCTCGATCTGTTCGCGTCCGCGGCGGGACTCGCATTCCAGGTCGTCGACGATCTCCTTGACGTCGAAGGGTCGGCCGCAACGCTCGGCAAGACCGCCGGCAAGGACGCGGCGGGAAACAAGCCGACGTTCGTCTCGCTGCTCGGCCCCGCCGACGCGCGGCGGCACGCGCAGGGGCTGCGCGCGGAGGCCCACGCTGCGCTTGCGCCGTTCGGTGACGCCGGCCGGCGTCTGCACGAGCTCGTCGACTGGATCGTCACGCGAGATCGCTAGATGACGACCCCCACGCTCACTTCGTTCGCTGCCCCCGGAGGGGGAGCAAGCCTCCCTTGGGACGGCCCGGCGGAAGGCTAGACATGTCCACGCATCCGCTGCTCGAATCGATCGACTCGCCGGCCGACCTGCGCCGGCTGCCGCGCGGCGAGCTGCCGCAACTTTCGCGCGAGCTTCGCGCCTTCCTGCTGAACTCGGTCGCGCAAACCGGCGGCCACCTGTCGTCGAACCTCGGCACCGTCGAGCTGACTGTCGCGCTGCATTACGTCTTCGACACGCCGCGCGACCGCATCGTCTGGGACGTCGGCCACCAGACGTACGCGCACAAGATCCTGACCGGGCGCCGCAAGCAGATGGACAAGCTGCGCCAGTGGGGCGGCCCCGCGGGCTTTCCCCGCCGCAGCGAAAGCGAGTACGACACGTTCGGCACCGCGCATTCGTCGACGTCGATCTCGGCCGCGCTCGGCATGGCCATCGGCGCGCGCATCGCGGGCGACTCCCGCCACGTCGTCGCGGTGATCGGCGACGGCGCGATGAGCGCCGGCATGGCATTCGAGGCGCTCAACAACGCGCGCGGCACCGACATCCTGGTCGTGCTCAACGACAACGAGATGTCCATCTCCGAGCCGGTGGGCGCGATCAACCAGTACTTCGCGAAGATGCTCTCGTCGCGGCTCTACAACACGGTGCGCCGCGGCGGCAAGGAAGTGCTGTCGATGGTGCCGCCGATGCACGAGCTCGCGCGCCGCGCGGAAGAGCACATGAAGGGCATGGTGCTTCCCGGCACGCTGTTCGAGGAGTTCGGCTTCAACTACATCGGCCCGATCGATGGCCACGACGTCGACGCGCTCGTGAACACGCTCTCGAACATCCGCGACCTCAAAGGTGCGCAGTTCCTGCACGTCGTCACCAAGAAGGGCTACGGCTATCCGCGCGCCGAGGCCGATCCGATCCTCTATCACGGCGTGACGAAGTTCGATCCGGCGGTCGGCATGGTGGCGAAGACGCCGGCCAGGCCGCCGTACACGCAGGTGTTCGGCGACTGGCTCTGCGACATGGCGGCCGCCGACCCGAAGCTCGTCGCCATCACGCCGGCGATGCGCGAAGGCTCCGGGCTCGTGCGCTTCTCACAGGCGTTTCCGGCGCGCTATTTCGACGTGGGCATCGCCGAGCAGCACGCCGTGACGTTTGCCGCGGGACTCGCATGCGAAGGCATGAAGCCCGTCGTCGCGATCTACTCGACGTTCCTCCAGCGCGCCTACGACCAGCTGATTCACGACGTCGTCCTGCAGGACCTGCCGGTGGTGTTCGCGATCGACCGCGCCGGCGTCGTCGGTGCCGACGGCCCGACGCACATCGGCGCGTTCGACCTCACGTACCTGCGCTGCCTGCCGAACACGACGGTGATGACGCCGTCGGACGAGAACGAATGCCGGCAGATGCTGACCACCGCGTTTCGTCTCGGCACGCCCGCCGCGGTGCGCTATCCGCGCGGCAGCGGACCCGGTGTCGCCATCGAACCGGCGCTGTCCACGCTGCCGGTCGGCAAGGGCGAAATCCGCCGTGAAGGCAAGCGCCGCGCTCGCCGGGTCGCGATCCTCGCGTTCGGCTCGCTGCTGCATCCCGCGCTGGCCGCGGCGGAAACGCTCGACGCGACCGTCGCCAACATGCGCTTCGTCAAGCCGCTCGACGTTGACCTGGTGCTGTCGCTGGCGCGCGAGCACGACGCGCTCGTCACCGTCGAGGAGAACGTGATCGCGGGCGGCGCCGGGAGCGCGGTGGCCGAGGCGCTCGCGGCCGCCGGCGTATCGGTGCCGATCTTGCATCTCGGCTTGCCGGACGCATTTCCGGAACATGGCGACCCGGTGTTCCTGCTGAGTGAAGCCGGGCTGGATGCCAAGGGAATCGCGGCGACGATCGAGGCGCGCTTCGCCCCACGCAAGCCCGAGGCGTGGGTCAAACCCGCGGCATAGGTAGGGAAATGAAGGGAAGACTTGACGAATCGCGGGGCCCGATGGGCCTTGCTATAGTGGCGTCACCATGAACAAGCCGGAAACCATCGGGCGCCTGATGCCCATCGCCGACGTGCAGTCGGGTTCCGACGATCGCCGGATCGCGATCGACCAGGTCGGCATCAAGGGCCTGCGCTATCCGTTGCCGTTCGCCGATCGCAGCGGCAGTGCTCACACGACGATCGCCACATGCAACGTGTACGTCGCGCTGCCGGAGGATCGGAAGGGCACGCACATGTCGCGGCTGGTCGCGCTGCTCGAGGAGCGCGCTGCGCCCGGCGCTGCGCCGCTGACCGTAGCCAACCTGCGCGATCTCCTCGACGACCTCGTCGTGCGGCTCGACGCCCCCGGCGGGCGCATCGAGCTCGCGTTCCCGTATTTCGTCCGCAAGACGGCGCCGGTGTCGGGCGTGGCGAGCCTGCTCGACTACGACGTGAAGCTCACCGGCACGCTCGACGGCGGCCGCTATTCGCAGACGATCACGGTCAACGTGCCGGTCACCTCGCTGTGCCCGTGCTCGAAGGAAATCTCCGACTACGGCGCCCACAACCAGCGCTCGATCGTGGCGATCTCCGTGCGCCCGCGCGAGCACGTGTTCGTCGACGAGCTTCTGCGCGTCGCCGAGGAAGAGGCCTCCGCCGAGCTCTACGGGATACTCAAGCGCGCCGACGAGAAGTACGTCACCGAGCGCGCCTACGACAATCCGCGCTTCGTCGAGGACCTGGTCCGCGGCGTCGCCGCGCGGCTCGCCGCCGATACACGGATCGACGGCTTCGTCGTCGAGGCCGAGAACTTCGAGTCGATCCACAATCATTCCGCGTACGCGCGGATCGCCCGGAACTTCTGATCCTGTAGGGCCGGCTTCAGCCGGCCAGGGCGTGGCGTCAGGCTGAAGCCTGACCTACAACAGTCGCGCCTCGATGAACGCGATCATCGTATAGAAGAGGAAGTCGGCGTTCGCCTTGCGCGCGAAGCCGTGGCCCTCGTTGTCGGCAAGCAGATACCACACCGGCACGCCGTTCTTGCGCGCGGCCGCGACGATCTGCTCGGCTTCCGTGTAAGGCACGCGCGGGTCGTTCCTGCCCTGCACGACGAGCAGCGGCTTCCTGATCCTGTCCGCGTTGTTCGCCGGCGAGATCCTGGTCAGGAACGCGCGCATTGCGGGATCGCGCTCGTCGCCGTATTCGACGCGCCGCAGGTCGCGGCGATAGCTCTCGGTGTTCTCGAGAAACGACACGAAGTTGGCGACGCCGACGATGTCGATCGCGCCCGCGATGCGGTCGGGAAAGTTCGTGGCCACGCCAAGCACCATGTAACCGCCGTAGCTGCCGCCCTCGACCAGCACGCGGTCGGCGTCGAGGTCGGGCTGCGTCGCTGATCCAGTCGAGGAGCGCGCCGATGTCCTTGACTGAGTCCTCGCGCTTCATCCCGTTGTCGAGCGTGGTGAACGTCTTGCCATAGCCGGTCGAGCCGCGGACGTTGGGCTCGATCAGCGCGACGCCCATCACGTCGACGAAATAGTTCCATCGCCCCATGAAGCCCGGGCGCGCCTGCGCCTTCCGGGCCGCCGTGAATCGAAATCGAGCACCGGCCGCTTGCCGGTGAACTTCGCCGGCGGCCGCACGATGAAGCCGCCGATGGGGCGGCCGTCGAAGCTCTTCCACTCGATTCGCTCGGCGCTCCGGAACTGCGTCGCGTCGAGTCCCGCCACCTTGCTCTCGGTCCAGCGCGTCGACCTTGTTGTCGCGCACGTCGATGGCGTACGCGTCGCCGGGGCTTTGCGCGCTGGCGACCGTCACCGCGAGGTCGCGCGAATTCTCGTGCCAGACGAGCCGGCGCACGCCGCCCACCGGCAGCGGCGGCCGCGGCAGCGCGCGGCGCGTCGCCGGCGTCGTACAGGCGCAGCACGCCGACGCCGCCCTCGTTGGTGATGACGGCGAGCAGCGTGCCGTCGGGCGACAGCGCGATCTCCTCGACGTCCCAGTTGCCGCCTTCGCCGAAATAATCGACCTTGCCCGTCGCGAGGTCGAGGTAGGCGAGCTTGCGGAATTCGCCATCGCGATCGGTCGCGAAGAAGAGGCCCTTGCCGTCGCGGGCGAAATTGAGGTCCGACGAGAAGATCGGCTGCGCGGGCTTGGCGCCTTCGGCCGGCAGCACGCGGCGCTTCGCTGCCGGTCGCGAGGTCCATCACCCAGACGTACGACTCGTTGATCGAGATGAACTCGAGCATCGCGAGGCGCCTGTCGTCGAACGAGAACGTGAAATCGCCCCAGCCGGTGCCGGGCAGTGTGGCGAGCTTGCGCGTCTTCGCAGGATCGAGCGGGTCGACGAGCGTGAGATCGAGCGTCGGGTTCTCGCGCTTGCCCGTCTTGTCGACGTCGGTCGATTCGACCAGCACGTAGTCGCGCGCATGCGTGACGGCGCCGACCTCGTGCTTGCGATTGGCGTCGGTGAGCAGCACCGGCGCCGCGCTCCCCGGCGCGAGGCGATAGAGCTGCTGCTGCTCGTTGCCGCCGGTATCGCGGGTGAAGACCAGCGTGTCCGGCGCCTTCGGCCAGAACGCCCCGCTTCGCACCGGTTCTGCGAAGTCGGTGATCTGCACGGGCTCGTCGCCGGGCTTCGCGACGCGATGAAGTTGCGTCACGTTGCCGGCGCGGCGGGCGACGACGAGCTCGCGCTTCGTCGGATGCCAGCTCACCGCGTTGGCGGGCCGGAACTCCGTGTAGGGCGCGACTCGTTCGGCGAGCGCCGCCGGAATCGGCGGAATCCCCTCGGCCTTGAGGTTGGCATTCGGGGCGACGACGTCGGCCGCGAGGGCGGAAGCGGCGAACCCGAGCGCGAACGCGGCGACGGTCAGGCGATGCGCGGACATGAGTAAACGCGCATGGAGCGCGGCTGCTAAGATGGCGACATTGTAGCGGCGTGCATCCTCTCGCGCCGTCACGGCCTTTCGATGCGTCCCGTCGCGATCTTCCGCTTTTCCCCCACCGAAGGCCCGGCGCATTTTGCCGAGTGGCTCGACGCGCAACAGCGTCCGTGGCAGCTCTTCGCGATGGATCGCGGCGATCCGGTGCCGGCCGATCCGCGCGCGTTCGCGGGTGTGGGCATGATGGGCGGGCCGATGAGCGCGACCGATCCGCTGCCATGGATCGCGCCGCTGTCCGTCTTGCTGCGCGACGCCGTCTACGAAGGCGTTCCGGTGATCGGCCATTGCCTCGGCGGGCAGCTCTTCGCGCAGGCGCTGGGCGGCCGCGTCATGCGCGCACCTACCGCCGAAATCGGCTGGGTCGACGTCGACGCCGTCGACGTGAACGCGCGTGACGACTGGTTCGGTGGACGTGAACGCTTCACCGCGTTCCAGTGGCACTACGATGCGTTCGACCTTCCCCCCGGGGCGACGCGTGTGCTCGGCAACGCGTTCAATCGCAACCAGGCGTATGTCGTCGACGACCTGCATATCGGCTTCCAGTGCCATGTGGAAATGACTCGCGACCTGGTGGACACGTGGTGCAAGAGTGGCGGCGACGAATTGCCTGCGATCTCGACGCCATCACGCCAGTCGCGCGAGGACATCCTGCGCGACGTCGACGCGCGCGTCGCGACGCTGAACGGCATCGCCGACGGCATCTACGGGCGCTGGGCGCGCCGGCTGCGGCCCTGACGATGAAGGCGATCCATCCGCTGACCGATCTGCTCATCAACCAGATCGCCGCCGGCGAAGTGGTCGAGCGCCCCGCGGCGGCGCTGAAGGAGCTGCTGGAGAACAGCCTCGACGCGGGCGCGACGCAGATCGACGTCGATCTCGCGGGCGGCGGAACCAAGCGGCTGCGCGTCGCCGACAACGGTGCGGGCATCGGCCGCGAGGACCTGGCGCTCGCGGTCGCGCGGCACGCGACGTCGAAGATCGCCAATGTGATGGACCTGGAAGCGATCGCGACGCTGGGTTTCCGCGGCGAGGCACTGGCTTCCATTGCCGCGGTGTCGCGCCTCTCGCTCGCGTCGCGCGCGCAGGGTGCGCCGCACGCGTGGCGGATCGAAGTCGAAGGCGGCGCCGTGACACCGGTGGCGCCCGCGGCACTCGCCGCCGGAACCACGGTGACGGTGCAGGAGCTCTACTTCAACACGCCGGCGCGGCGCAAGTTCCTGCGCACCGAGGCGACCGAATGGGCGCATTGCGACGAGGCGTTCCGGCGTGTCGCGCTGTCGCATCCCGAGGCGGGCATGACGCTGCAGCACAACGGCCGCGCCGCGCAGCGCCTGACGGCGGGCGGGCGGCGCGCGCGCATCGAGGCGCTGCTCGGCGATGCTTTCGTGACGCACGCGGCGCTGGTCGACGAGGAAGCCGCCGGCGTTCGGCTGACCGGGTTTGCCGTGCGCCCCGCGTTCGCGGCCCAAGGGGCGTCCGCGCAATACGTCTTCGTCAACGGCCGCTTCGTCCGCGACCGCGTGCTGTCGCACGCGCTGCGCGAGGCGTATCGCGACGTGCTGCATCACGAGCGCCAGCCGACCTACGCGTTGTGGCTGACGCTCGACCCGCGCCGCGTCGACGTCAACGTCCATCCGCAGAAGACCGAAGTGCGCTTTCGCGATTCCGGCGCGATCCACCAGTTCGTCCGTCACGCGATCGAGCGTGCGCTGGCGACGACCGCGGCGGAACAGCCCGCGGTGTCGGCCGCCGAGCGTCTCGGGATGACGGCCGCGCGCCTGGCGCCGCACGGCGGCGCGCGCGATGGCGCCTTCGGCGATTCGAGCGGCAGCGCGCCATCGCCGCCGTCGTTTCCGACCTGGACGCCGGGCCAGCGTCCGCTCGCGCTACCCGCCGACGAGCCGGCGAGCTTCTACGCGCGATTGTTCGGCCGGCGCGAGGCCGACGCGCCCGCGCTGCCGAACGACGACGCCCTTCCGCTCGGGTTCGCGCTCGCGCAGCTTCACGGCGTCTACATCCTGGCGCAGAACCGCGAGGGTCTGGTCCTCGTCGACATGCACGCCGCGCACGAGCGCATCGTGTACGAAAAGCTGAAGACCACACTCGGCGATCGCGTCCCCGTCCAGCCGCTGCTCGTTCCCGCGACGTTCGTCGCCGAGCCGCTCGAAGTGGCCACCGCGGAGGAGAACGCGGACGCGCTCGACGCGCTGGGCTTCTCGAT
This sequence comes from uncultured beta proteobacterium, assembly GCA_963851465.1. GTDB lineage: Bacteria > Pseudomonadota > Gammaproteobacteria > Burkholderiales > Casimicrobiaceae > VBCG01. The sequence continues at coordinate 257,826 of CAWKPJ010000009.1, read as the reverse complement.
GGGACCGATCGGACCGGCGACGCTGGCCGTGCGCGGTATTCCGGCGCCGCTCGCCGATGCCGATCCCGCCGCGCTCGCGCGCGCCGTGTTGCACGAGATCCGCGAGTTCGGCGGGACGCAGGCGCTGGCGGCGCGCCGCGACGAGATCCTGTCGACGATGGCCTGTCACGGCGCCGTGCGCGCGCATCGCAGCCTCGCGGTGCCGGAGATGAATGCGCTGCTGCGCGAGATGGAGTCGACGGAGCGCTCGGGACAATGCAACCACGGCCGGCCGACGTGGTACCAGCTGAGCCTCGGCGATCTCGATCGCCTGTTCATGCGCGGTAGATGACGACCCCCACGCTCACTTCGTTCGCTGCCCCCAGAGCAAGCTCTCTTGGGGCTGCCCGGCGAGAGGCTAGCCGCGCCGGCGATGATTCCGGCCGTTCTGCTGATGGGACCCGACCGCCGCCGGCAAGAGCGCGCTGGCGCTGGCACTCGCGGAACGCTGCGACGGCGAGATCGTCAGCGTCGACTCGGCGCAGGTGTACCGCGGCATGGACATCGGCACCGCGAAGCCCGACGCCGCGACGCGCGCGCGCATTGCGCATCACCTGATCGACATCGTCGAGCCGACGGCCGCGTACTCGGCCGCGCGCTTCGTCGCGGACGCACACGCCGCCATTGCCGCGATCCGCGCCCGCGGCCGCGTGCCGATCGTCGCCGGCGGCACGATGCTGTACTTCAAGGCGCTGACGGAAGGCTTGTCGGCGTTGCCGCAGGCCGACCCGATCGTGCGCGCGGCGCTCGACGCACGCGCCGTGCGCGAGGGCTGGCCCGCGCTGCATGCCGAGCTTGCGCATATCGACCCGACGACCGCGTCGCGGCTGGCGCCCACCGATGCGCAGCGGATCCAGCGCGCGCTGGAAGTTCACGCGCTCGCCGGCGTGCCGCTATCGGAGTTGCAGGGTCGCCGGGTGGCGGCGCCGGCCGACCTCGGCCCGACGCTGCGCTTCGCGTTGCTGCCGCCGGACCGGGCAGCGCTGCACGCCGAGATTGCGCGGCGCTTCGATGCAATGCTTGCCGCGGGGCTCGTCGACGAGCTCGCCGCATTGCGCGCCCGTCATCGGCTCGACGCGGCGATGCCGTCGATGCGCTGCGTCGGCTACCGGCAGGCGTGGGACTACCTCGACGGCACGATCGACCTGCCGACGCTGCGTGCGCGAGGGCTGGCGGCGACGCGCCAGCTCGCGAAGCGGCAGTTCACCTGGCTCCGCGCGATGCCGGCGGACGCGATCGATCCCGCGTCGCCCGAACGCGCTGGCCGAGATCGCCGGCGCCGTCGAGCGAGAACGGGACGCGACCGCGCGCTAGCCGGTCACTTCGCGGTCACTTCGGGGCGAAGCAGTAGAACAGCCCCGCGCCGCCGGTGCTGACCAATCCTTCCTGGTCGCAGCCGCGGGTCGGATGCGACGAATTCCACGAGGTCGCCCACGCGCTGTCGATCGGCCCCGCGCGATCGAAGTGGCCCACCATCGCCGAGCCGTCCTTGCCGCCCTTGGTCCAGTTGCCGCAGGTCATGTCGAAGAACGGCGCGCCCGGAAACGCGGTGCCGTCGGGGCGCGACCCCGTCAGCATGTCGTGCTCGTTCGGCTTCTCGGTGCGGCCTTTGACCGGCTGCCCCTTTTCGTCCAGCGACGTGTCCTTGGTGACATTCGTGCTGGCCGAGTGCAGATCGTCGACGCTGCGCGCGATCACGACGCCCTTCGCGTTCTGCCACGGCCCGGTGCCGATGCGGTCGCGCGCGTTGACGACCTTCGGGTCGTTGAGCGCCGGCGCCTGCGTGCTGAGATAGGCACGCCAGGTGCGGTCGCCCGCGCCCGCGGCCCTCGCCAGCGCCTGGCAGTGTGCGTCCGCGCCGTCGAGCCCGCCGAGGTCGGCGCCCTTGCCGGTTCCCGTGCTGGTCACGAAAAATGTCATGTCCTTCGGGCCGGGCTGCATGCTTGCGCAACCGCCCAGCAGCGTCATGCCGACGATGGCCAGCGACGTTCCTCGCATTGCCTTGTTCATGCGCATCCTCCTGGAAGCGCTACCGTGATGTTTCCGCTTGTAGTCGCGTCCTGCGGCAATCGCCGCGCGGCCGCTCACGAGCCATTCTTGCGGCAACGCCGCGCTTCGTCAACGCCGCGATCGGCGGCGGCAGCGTGGGAACAGGGTTGCGCCCCGCAGGGAAAAGCGCTATTTTTCAAGGCTCTCTTGCGTTGTGGCCTTGCAGCAATCCCATGTTCGCCCGGACGCTCTACGACAAGCTCTTCGACGGCCACGTCGTCCGCCAGGAATCCGACGGCACGACGCTGCTCTATATCGATCGTCACCTCGTGCACGAGGTGACGAGCCCGCAGGCGTTCGAGGGCCTCAAGCTCGCCGGGCGCAAGACCTGGCGCGCGGACTCGATCGTCGCGACGGCCGACCACAATACGCCGACGAAGGACTGGCATCGGGGGCTCGACGGCGTCGCCGATCCGATCTCGCGCACGCAGATCGAGACGCTCGACGCCAACATGAAGGGCCTCGGCGCGAAAGCGTACTTCCCGTTCCTCGACCGCCGCCAGGGGATCGTCCACGTCATCGGGCCGGAAAGCGGCGCCACGCTGCCGGGAATGACAGTCGTCTGCGGCGATTCGCACACGAGCACGCATGGCGCGTTCGGCGCGCTCGCGTTCGGCATCGGCACCTCGGAGGTGGAGCACGTTCTTGCCACGCAGTGCGTGATCACCAAGAAAGCGCGCTCGATGCTGATCCGTGCCGACGGCCGCCTCGCACGCGGGGTCACGGCGAAAGACCTCGTGCTGGCGATCATCGGACGCATCGGCACCGCGGGCGGCACCGGCTATGCGATCGAATTCGGGGGCGAGGCCGTGCGCGCGCTGTCGATGGAAGGCCGGATGACGATGTGCAACATGTCGATCGAGGCAGGTGCGCGCGCCGGCATGATCGGCGTCGACGAGCGGACGATCGATTACGTGCGCGGGCGACCGTTCGCACCGGCCGGCGAGATGTTCGAGCGCGCCGCCGCGCATTGGCGGACGCTCACGAGCGACGACGGCGCGAAGTTCGACCTGACGCACGTCATCGACGCGGCGTCGGTGCGCCCGCAGGTCACGTGGGGCACATCGCCGGAGATGGTCGTGTCGATCGAGGATCGCGTGCCCGATCCCGATCGCGAGCGCGACGCCACACGGCGCGAAGGCATGGAGCGCGCGCTCTCGTACATGGGGCTCGCGCCGAACACGCTGGTCACCGACATCCGCATCGACAAGGTATTCATCGGCTCGTGCACCAACTCGCGCATCGAGGACCTGCGGCAGGCGGCCGCCGTGGTGCGCGGACGTCGCGTTGCGGGCAGCGTCCGGCTGGCGCTCGTCGTGCCCGGGTCGGGGCCGGTGAAGACGCAGGCCGAAGCCGAGGGCCTCGATCGCGTCTTCCGCGACGCCGGCTTCGAATGGCGCGAGCCGGGCTGCTCGATGTGCCTCGCGATGAACGACGATCGTCTCGAACCGGGCGAGCGCTGCGCGTCGACGTCCAACCGCAATTTCGAAGGCCGGCAGGGCGCCGGCGGCCGCACGCATCTCGTCAGCCCGGCGATGGCGGCTGCCGCCGCCGTGGCGGGCCATTTCGTCGACGTGCGGCGGCTCGGCTAGAGGGCTTCTGTAGAATGGCTTCTCCTCCGTCGCGCCGGCGCGCGATCCAACCGCAACAAGAAGGAGAGTCGCCATGCTGAAGCGCATCGCTGCATTGCTCGCCCTGTCGGGCATCGCCCTCGGCCTCGCCGCCTGCAACACCGTCGAGGGCGCCGGCAAGGACGTGAAGGCCACGGGCTCGGCCATCGAAAAGGCCGCGGACTCCTCCAAGCCCAAGTAAGTCGCCGCGCAAGGGAGCCATGCAACCGTTTCGCCTGCACACGGGGATCGTCGCGCCGCTCGACCGTGCCAACGTCGACACGGACGCGATCATCCCCAAGCAGTTCCTGAAGTCGATCAAGCGGTCGGGCTTCGGCCCGAACCTGTTCGACGAGTGGCGCTATCTCGATCGCGGCGAACCGGGTGTGGACCCTGCGCGCCGGCCTCTCAATCCGGACTTCGTGCTGAACCAGGCGCGCTACCAGGGCGCGTCGATCCTGCTCGCGCGGCGCAACTTTGGCTGCGGCAGCTCGCGCGAGCACGCGCCGTGGGCGCTCGCCGACTACGGCTTTCGCGCGGTGATCGCGCCTTCGTACGCGGACATCTTCTTCAACAATTGCTACAAGAACGGGCTTCTGCCGGTCGTGCTGACGGACGCCGAAGTCGATCGCCTGTTCGCAGCCGCAGCGGCGTTCCCGGGCTTCATGGCGACGATCGACCTGGAGCAGCAGGCAGTCGCGATGCCGGACGGTTCCGTTTCGTTTCATTTCGACGTCGAACCGTTTCGCAAGCATTGCCTGCTGAACGGCCTCGACGAGATCGGGCTCACGTTGGGATACGCGGACGAGATCCGCACGTTCGAGACGAAACGGCTGGCCGAGCAACCCTGGCTCGCGTGAAGCACAAGCAATCGTGACGCGGCGCCGGGAACACGGCGCCGCGTTTTTTTGTGCCTGTAGGTCAGGCTGAAGCCGGCCCCACAAGCAAAGTGATCAGACAGCGAGTACATATGAAGATCGCAATCCTGCCGGGCGACGGCATCGGCCCGGAAATCGTCGGCGAGGCGCAGAAGGTGCTCGCCGCGCTTGCCGCCGACGGCCTGGCCATTGAGACCGAGAGCGCGCCGATCGGCGGCGCTGGCTACGACGCGGCGGGCCAGCCGCTGCCCGACGCGACACTCGCGCTCGCGCAGCGTGCCGACGCTGTGCTGCTCGGCGCCGTCGGCGGCCCGCAATACGACACGCTGCCACGCGCCCTGCGTCCCGAGCAGGGGCTGCTCGCGATTCGCAAGCGCATGGGTCTGTTCGCGAACCTGCGGCCGGCGCTGCTGTATCCGGAGCTTGCCGCGTCCTCGACGCTGAAGGCCGACGTCGTCGCGGGCCTCGACCTCCTGGTCGTCCGCGAGCTGACGGGCGACATCTACTTCGGCGAGCCGCGCGGCCGCCGCACCACGCCCACGGGCGAAGCCGAAGGCTTCGACACCATGCGCTACGCCGAGGGCGAGATCCGCCGCATCGCGAAGGTCGGCTTCGAGACCGCCCGCCGGCGCCAGCGCAGGCTCTGCTCGGTGGACAAGGCCAACGTGCTCGACACGAGCATCCTGTGGCGCGAAGTCGTCACCGCGGTCGGCCGCGACTATCCCGACGTCGCGCTCACGCACATGTACGTCGACAACGCCGCGATGCAGCTCGTGCGCAACCCGAAGCAGTTCGACGTGATCGTCACCGGCAACATGTTCGGCGACATCCTGTCCGACGAGGCGTCGATGCTCGCCGGCTCCATCGGCATGTTGCCTTCGGCCTCGCTCGACGCCGCCGGCAAGGGTCTCTACGAGCCGATTCACGGGTCGGCGCCGGACATCGCGGGCAAGGACAAGGCCAATCCGCTGGCGACGATCCTGTCGGTCGCGATGATGTTCCGCCACACGTTCGCGCGCACCGACGTCGCGGACCGCATCGAGGCCGCGGTGCGCGCGGTGCTTGCGCAAGGTCTGCGCACCGGCGACATCGCGCTGGCGGGCGAGCGCACGATCGGCACGCGCGCCATGGGCGACGCGGTTGTTGCGGTGCTCAAGGAACGAAAACGCGGGTGACCGGGAGCTTGCAGGTAAGGCTTCAGCCTTGCTCGATAGTGCGTCCGGCTGAAGCCGGACCCACGAGGGAATTCGATGCAACAGCGATAACACGGATTGGAAGCGAACATGCGTGTCGGAATAGTGGGTTGGCGGGGGATGGTGGGGTCGGTGCTCGTGCAGCGAATGTTGGAGGAAGGCGACTTCGACCATATCGAACCGGTGTTCTTCTCGACGTCGCGCGCGGGCGGCGCGGGGCCGGCGATCGGCAAGACGACCGGCGTGTTGCGCGACGCAAACGATCCGGCCGCGTTCGACGGCCTCGATGCCGTCATCACCTGTCAGGGCGGCGACTGGACCAGCGCGATGTTCCCGAAGCTGCGCGCCGCGGGCTATTCGGGCTACTGGATCGACGCTGCCTCCGCGCTGCGGATGAGCGACGATGCGGTGATCATCCTCGATCCGGTGAACCGTGACGTCATCGACCGCGCGCTCGCCGCCGGCATGAAGAACTACATCGGCGGCAACTGCACGGTGAGCCTGATGCTGATGGGGCTCGCCGGGCTGTTCAAGCACGACGTCATCGAATGGATGACGTGCATGACGTACCAGGCGGCGTCGGGCGCGGGCGCGCAGAACATGCGCGAGCTCCTGCAGCAGATGGGCGAGGCGCACCTCGCCGCGAAGACGCTGCTCGACGATCCCGCGTCGTCGATCCTCGACATCGATCGCGAGGTGGCGGGCATCCTGCGCGACGACCGCTTTCCCACCGAGCACTTCGGCGTGCCGCTCGCCGGTTCCCTGATTCCATGGATCGACAAGGACCTTGGCAACGGCATGAGCAAGGAGGAGTGGAAGGGCGGCGCGGAAGCGAACAAGATCCTCGGGCGCGGCGCCGCCGGGCGCCCCGCTGCAATACCCGTCGAATCGCTGTGCGTGCGCGTCGGCGCGATGCGCTGCCATTCGCAGGCACTGACGATCAAGTTGCGGCGCGACATTCCGCTCGCCGAGCTCGAGCGGATGGTCGCGTCCGGCAACGAGTGGGTGCGCCTCGTCCCGAACACTCGCGAGGAAAGCATCCGGCGCCTGTCGCCGGCCGCAGTCACGGGCAAGCTCGAAGTTCCGGTCGGCCGGATACGCAAGCTGGAGATGGGCCCGCAGTTCGTTTGCGCGTTCACCTGCGGCGACCAGTTGCTTTGGGGCGCGGCCGAACCGCTGCGGCGGATGGTACGAATCCTGCTCCAGCGCTGAGCGTGACGGCGTTTCGGACCGCGATCCGAAACGCCTTCCGGCCCGAGAATCGTGCGTTTGTGCGCGACGCGAAGCATTTCCACATCTTTTGCGCGGTTGACGGGTGGGGCGGGAACGGTGTCCTTGCCGGGCGACGCGCGATTGCAACATGCCGCGGCGCGGCACTTTTACCCCCATGGCTCGATAGGCGGTACGGCCAAGCCACAAGCTCTAGCGGCGCGCGGTGGCCGGGAGTAGTCTCCGATGTTGCGCGTCATGCTGTTTACCACAGAAACACAAGCTAATACCGAGGTTTAGCTTGCACCGCTAAATCCATGATGTTATGTTAGCTTGAGCTTATTGGCGTTTCCAAAAGAGGTCGGCATGCGTGCTAAACCCCTCCAGACATTCCGCCTCAAGGCATGCTGTGCGCCTCATGGCAACTGCGGGCCTGGTTGCGAGCGCATTGGCGCTGCCCAGCGCTTCGTGGGCCCTTGGCCTCGGACGACTGACGGTCGACTCCGCGCTGGGACAGCCTCTCTCCGCGCGCATCGAGCTCACCTCGGCCACGCGCGAAGAACTGGAAACGCTCACGGCGAAGGTTGCCGATCCGTCGCTTTATCGGCAGAACAACCTCACCTATCAGGGCGTCCTGGCGCGTACGCGCGTTACGCTGGAAACGTCGGGAAGCGGCCCGTATTTGCGCATCACGTCACCAGCGGCCGTGAACGAGCCGTTCCTCGACCTGATGGTCGAGTTGAACTGGGCGGCCGGTCGCGTCGTTCGCGAGTACACGTTCCTGCTCGATCCTCCGGGCGCGGGCACCACGACGATCGCCGAGCCGGTAACCCCGCCGCGCACGGGTGCCGCGCGTCCCGCCCGCTGCCCAGGCGCCCGCCGCCGCTGCTCCGGTCGCGCCGGCCGTCGCCGCCGCCCCGCGCGCGCCTGCGACTGCAGCCTGCAGGCGGCAATCAATACACGGTGAAGGGCGGCGATACGCTCGCCGGCATAGCAACCCAGTACAAGCCCGAGAGCGCCACCCTCGAGCAGATGCTCGCCGCGCTGTTCAAGGGCAACGCGAACGCTTTCGACGAAAACAACATGAATCGGCTGCGCCGCGGCGCGATTCTCAACATTCCGAGCGCCGCCGAAGCGACGGGCACCGATGCGGCGGAGGCGACGCGCATCGTCCGCATGCAGGCCGCGGATTGGCGCAACTACCGCAACCGCGTCGCAGCGAGCGTTCCGGCGTCCGAAGGCGCGGGCACGCGCGCGGCCGGCGGACGTATCGGCGGCGCGGTGACCGAAGCGACGCCCGCCGCACCTCCGGGACGCGATCAGCTCAAGGTGTCGCCGTCGACCGGCGCGAGCAAGGCCGCCGAAGACCTTGCCGCGTCCCAGATGCGCGAGAAGGAAAAGGACGCGAAGATCGCCACGCTCGAACGGACGCTGCGCGATCTGCAGGACCAGTTGAAGAAGGGACAGCTCCCGAGCGCGCCCGTCGTGACCGCAGACGCCGGCAAGGCCGCGGCCCCGGCCCCGGCGCCCGCCGTAACGCCTCCGGCGACCACGCATGACGCCGCCGGTCGCGATTCCGGTCGAGCCGCCGAAGGCCGTCGAACCGCCCAAGGCCGCTGAACCACCGCCTGCAGCCCCGGCTCCGCCGAAAGTGGAGCCGAAAGCCGCGGCGCCCGCGCCGAAGGCCGCGCCCAAGCCGGCGCCCGGTTTCTTCGAAGACTTGCTTGCGAACACGCCGCTATGGGCGATCGGCGCTGGCGCGGCGGCCGTTCTGGCCGGACTGGCCGCGCTTATCGCCGCTCGCCGGCGCAAGGCGACGAAGTTCGAGGACAGCATCATCTCGGGCACCGACATCAAGACCAACACGGTCTTTGGCTCGACCGGCGGCGGCGTCGTCAACACGGGCGAGAACTCGCTCGCGAGCGACTTCAGCCGCGAGGGCCTCGGCAACATCGACACCGACGAAGTCGACCCGATCGCCGAAGCCGAGGTGTACCTCGCGTACGGCCGCGATGCGCAGGCCGAGGAAATCCTCAAGGACGCGCTCAAAAAGGACCCGCAGCGGCAGGAGATCTACCTCAAGCTGCTCGAGATCCACGCGCAACACAACAAGCCGTCGGCGTTCGAGACCGTCGCCACCGAGCTGTTCGCGGTGAGCCAGGGCCAGGGCGAGGTGTGGCCGAAGGCGGTCGCCCTGGGACGCCAGCTCGACCCGAGCAATCCGATGTTCGCTGAAAGCGGTGGGCCGCCGACGACCGGCGGCGCGCGTCCGTCGGACTTCGCTGCGCCCCCTGCATCGGCGCGCAAGGCCGAGCCGCCGCTCGACCGGATGATCGACGACGACATCACCGTCGCGCCCGGCATGAAGCCGCAGGGGCGCGACAGCGTGTTCGGTGTGCCGTCGAAGGCGGAGCCGAGCGTCAAGGACAAGATCGAGGCGTCCGCCGCGTCCTTCAAATCGTCGATCAGCGACGTCGCCGGCGCGGCGAGCGTTGCGGTTGCGGGCGCGATGGCCGCCGGCAAATCCGAGATCGAAACGCTGACCGGCAAGGCCAGCGAAAAGATCGCGAGCATCACCGAAACGGCGAAGTACAACCTCGATTTCCATCTCGACGAGCACGAGAAGCCCGCACCGCTGAAATCGTCGGACGATACGTTTGCCATGCCCCACACGGGTGGTCCGGCGCCTTCGCAGCTTGCGCGACCGGCCGCGGCGCTCGAGCTCGACAAGCTCGATCTCTCGTTCGATCCCGACAAGGCGACGTTCGAGGATCCCACGCCATCCGTGCTGGACGGCCAGTGGCACGACGCGGCCACCAAGCTCGACCTTGCCAAGGCCTACCAGGAAATGGGCGACGTCGAAGGCGCGCGCGAGATCCTGCAGGAAGTGCTGCACGAGGGCGACGACCAGCAGAAGACCGAAGCGCAGACGCTGCTCGCGAAGCTCGGCTGACCTCGAGCGCTTGACGCAGAATGACGGGGCCGGCTTCCGCCGGCCCCTTCGTTTTCCACGATGCGTATCGCACTCGCACTCGAATACGACGGCAGCGCTTTCTGCGGCTGGCAGTCGCAGGCCGCCGCCTGCGGCGTGCAGGACGCGCTGGAGCACGCGTTGTCCGGGATCGCGGCAGAGCGCACCGCCGTGGCCGCTGCGGGACGCACCGATGCGGGCGTACACGCGGTCTCGCAGGTGGCGCATTTCGACACCGGGGCCTCGCGGCCCTCCACCGCGTGGGTGCGCGGCGTCAACGCGCTGCTGCCGCCGGCGGCCGCGGTGCTGTGGGCGCAGCCGGTGGCCGACGACTTTCATGCGCGCTTCGCCGCGACGGCGCGCCACTACACGTACCTGCTGCTCACGCGCGCGGAGCGCCCCGCGCTGCTCGCGCGGCGCGTCGGCTGGTACCATCACGCGCTCGATGTCGACGCGATGCGCGCGGGCGCAGCGTGCCTCGCCGGCACGCACGACTTTTCGGCGTTCCGCGCGGCGGAATGCCAGGCGAAATCGCCGGTGAAGACGCTGGCGGCGATTGCCATCGAGGGTGACGAGCGCATCGTGCGCTTCGACTTTTCCGCGGACGCGTTTCTCCATCACATGGTGCGCAACATCGTGGGCTCGCTCGTCTACGTGGGCTCGGGCCGGCAGCCGCCGGCCTGGATCGGCGAGCTGCTGGCGGCCCGCGATCGCACGCGCGCCGCGCCGACGTTCGCCGCGGACGGCCTGTACCTGTGCGGCGCCGATTACGCCGCACGCTATGGCCTGCCGCCCACACGCCGCGCGATCCCGCGGCCGGTCGCGTGACGGACGACGCAAGGGACGTCGTGACGTGAGCGGACGCACGCGCATCAAGATCTGCGGCATCACGCGCGTGGCCGACGGCGTGGCGGCAGCGCGCGCAGGCGCCGACGCGATCGGCGTCGTCTTCTGGCGCGGCACCCCGCGCTGCGTATCGCACGACCAGGCACGGGCGATCGTCGGTGCGCTGCCGCCGTTCGTGGGCGCGGTCGGATTGTTCGTCGACCCCGCGCCGGACGAGGTCCGCGCGGCGCTCGCAGCAGTGCCGCTCGACTGGCTCCAGTTCCATGGCGCCGAAGCGCCCGAGCTCTGCCGCTCGTTCGGGCGCCCCTACCTCAAGGCCATCGCCGTGAAGGAAGGGGTCGATTTGCTAGAATACGCGGCGCGTTACGAGGATGCGGCCGGTTTGCTGTTCGACGCATATCGCGAAGGCGACTTGCCCGGCGGCACGGGTCACGCGTTCGATTGGACGCGATTGTCGGTGGAACTGCGCCGCGCGCTGAAGCCGCCAATCGTGCTGTCCGGTGGGCTCGACCCCGACAACGTCGGGCGCGCGATCCGCGACATTGCGCCGTGGGCCGTCGATGTCTCGTCGGGTGTCGAGGCCCGTGGGGCCGACGGCAAGCCCCAGCGCGGGCTCAAGGATCACGCGCGGATCGCCGCGTTCGTGCAAGGAGTTCGTAATGCAGATGGCGGACCTCCCTAACGTCTACGACCTGCCCGACGAGCGCGGCCATTTCGGGCCGTACGGCGGCGTGTTCGTCGCCGAGACGCTCATTCTCGCGTTGGACGACCTCAAGGCCGCCTACGCGCGCTACCAGCACGACGCCGAGTTCAAGGCCGAGTTCGAGCGCGAGCTCAAGCACTACGTGGGCCGGCCGTCGCCCGTCTATCACGCCGCGCGCTGGTCGCGCGAGCTCGGCGGCGCGCAGATCTGGCTGAAGCGCGAGGACCTGAATCACACCGGCGCGCACAAGGTGAACAACTGCATCGGCCAGGCGCTCGTCGCGCGGCGGATGGGCAAGCCGCGCGTGATCGCCGAGACGGGCGCCGGCCAGCATGGCGTCGCCACCGCTACCGTGGCGGCCCGCTACGGCATGGAATGCGTCGTCTACATGGGCTCCGAGGACATCAAGCGCCAGGCGCAGAACGTCTTCCGGATGAAGCTGCTGGGCGCGACGGTCGTGCCGGTCGAATCCGGCTCGAAGACGCTGAAGGATGCGTTGAACGAAGCGATGCGCGACTGGGTGACCAACGTCGAGAACACGTTCTACATCATCGGAACGGTCGCGGGCCCGCATCCGTACCCGATGATGGTGCGCGATTTCCAGAGCGTGATCGGGCGCGAGTGCATCGTGCAGATGCCCGAGGCCGCGGGTCGCCAGCCCGATGCGGTGATCGCCTGTGTGGGCGGCGGCAGCAACGCGATGGGGATCTTCCATCCGTATCTCGCGCATCCGGGCGTCAAGCTGATCGGTGTCGAAGCGGCAGGCGACGGCATCGAGACCGGCCGCCACTCCGCGTCGCTGACGGCCGGACGCCCCGGCGTGCTGCATGGCAATCGCACGTACCTGCTGCAGGACGCGAACGGCCAGATCATCGAGACGCATTCGGTGTCCGCGGGCCTCGACTATCCGGGCGTGGGCCCGGAGCACGCGTGGCTGAAGGACGCGGGCCGCGCCGAGTACGTGACGATCACCGATACCGAAGCGCTCGCGGCGTTCCATCAATGCTGCCGCATCGAGGGGATCATTCCCGCGCTCGAGTCGGCGCACGCGCTCGCGTACGCGACCAAGCTCGCGCCGACGCTTCCCTCCGACAAGATCCTGCTCGTCAATCTATCGGGCCGCGGCGACAAGGACATGAATACCGTCGCCGAGAAGAGCGGCCTCAAGTTCTACTGCCGGCCGGAGTGCGACGCGTCGCGTCGCGGTTGATTCCATCGCTGCCTTGAACCGCATCGACGCGACGTTCGCGCGGCTGCGCAGCGAAGGCCGCACAGCGCTCATCCCGTACGTCACGACGGGCGATCCGTCGCTCGCGGCGATGCCCGGGATGCTCGAGCAGCTGGTCGGCGCGGGCGCCGACGTCATCGAGCTCGGCGTTCCGTTCTCGGACCCGATGGCCGATGGCCCGGTGATCCAGCGCGCCTCCGAACGGGCGCTGGCGCGCGGCGTGTGCCTCGCCGATGTGCTCGATGTCGTCCGCGCATTTCGCACCCGCGATACGACGACGCCCATCGTGCTGATGGGCTACGCGAATCCGATCGAGGCGATGGGCGAGACGGCATTCGCCGATCGCGCGCGCGACGCCGGCGTCGACGGCGTGCTGGTGGTGGACTATCCGCCGGAGGAGGCCACCGATTTCGCCGGGCTGCTGAACGCCCGCGGCATCGCGCCGATCTTCCTGCTCGCGCCGACGACGCCTGCGGCGCGGATCGAGGCGGTGGCGCGGCTTGCGCGCGGCTACGTCTACTACGTGTCGTTGAAGGGCGTGACCGGCGCAGCACATATCGATACCGCGGAGGTCGCGCGCAAGCTCGCCGAGATCCGCCGCCACGTCGCGCTGCCGGTCGGGGTGGGCTTCGGCATCCGCGACGCCGCGAGCGCGCGCGCGATCGCCGCGCATGCCGACGCGATCGTCATCGGCAGCCGCATCATCCAGGAGATCGAGCAGGGACCTGCGGACGACGCCGCCGCGCGCGCGGGTGCATGGCTCGCCGGCATCCGCGGCGCGCTCGACGCGATGGAGCGAAAACGCGCCGCATGATCCACGACGCGCTTTCTTCGGGGGAATGACCGCATGAGCTGGCTCACCAAACTGCTGCCGCCGCGCATCAAGAGCAATCCGGGCGTGCGCAAGACGCCCGTGCCCGAGGGCCTGTGGATCAAGTGCCCGTCGTGCGAAGCGGTGCTCTACCGCACCGATCTCGAGAAGAACCTGATGGTCTGCCCGAAGTGCGGCCACCACCAGCGCGTCGGCGCGCGCGAGCGCATCGAACAGCTCCTCGATCCCGAAGGGCGCTTCGAGATCGGCTCGGAAGTGGTGCCGGTCGACAGCCTGAAATTCAAGGACCAGAAGAAGTATCCGGAACGGCTGGAAGCGGCGCTGGACGAGACCGGCGAGATGGACGCGCTGATCGTGATGCAGGGGAGCATCCGCAACGTGCCGGTCGTGCTCGCGGTCTTCGAGTTCGAGTTCATGGGCGGTTCGATGGGGTCGGTCGTCGGCGAGCGTTTCGTGCGCGGCGTGCGTGTCGCATTCGAGAATCGCGTGCCCTACATATGCATCTCGGCGTCGGGCGGCGCGCGAATGCAGGAGGGCGTCAATTCGCTGTTCCAGATGGCGAAGACGGCGGCGGTCCTCCAGGAGTTGACGAAGGCGCGGCTGCCGTTCGTGTCGATCCTCACCGATCCGACGATGGGCGGTGTGTCGGCGTCGTTCGCGTTCGTTGCGGACCTGGTGATCGCCGAGCCCAATGCGCTGATCGGATTCGCCGGGCCGCGCGTCATCGAGCAGACGGTGCGCGAGAAGCTGCCGGAGGGATTCCAGCGCGCGGAGTTCCTGATCGAAAAGGGCGCGCTCGACATGATCATCGACCGCCGCAACCTCCGCGACGAGCTGGCTGAATTGCTCGCCGTGTTGACGCGGCAGCCGGCACCTGCGCACTAGCGCGTCCCGCGCGCGTTGCGAACTGCGCGCGTGTCCCCGATGAGCCGACCCACCGATCTGCCCGGCTGGCTCCTCTACCTTGAAACGCTGCACCCGAAGGCCATCGAGATGGGGCTTTCGCGCGTGCGCGATGTGCGTGCGCGGCTCGACGCACCGGTCGGTTGCCCGACCATCACCGTCGCCGGCACCAACGGCAAGGGCTCGACCTGCGCGCTGCTGGAAGCGATGCTCCGCCATGCCGGCTATCGCGTGGGTCTGTACACATCGCCGCATCTGTTGCGCTACAACGAACGCGTGCGCGTTGCCGGCGACGACGCGAGCGACGCCGCGCTCGTCGCCGCGTTCAACGCGGTCGAGGATGCGCGCACGGCGGGGCCTGCCGTACCGCTCACGTATTTCGAATTCGGCACGCTCGCCGCGCTGTGGATGTTCGCGCGTGCGCGGCTCGACGTGCAGGTGCTGGAGGTTGGGCTCGGCGGGCGCCTCGACGCAGTCAACATCGTCGACGCCGACGTTGCGATCGTCACCAGCATCGATCTCGACCATCAGGACTATCTCGGGCCGACGCGCGAAGCGATCGGCCGCGAAAAGGCCGGCATCCTCCGCGCGGGACACCCCGCGATCTGCGGCGACCGTAGTCCACCGCAGTCGCTGATCGACCATGCGCGCGAGATCGGCGCGCCGCTCTATCGCGCGGGCGCGCAGTTCGACGCGGTCGGAGAAGGGACGCAATGGCGCTATCGCGGCCCGGCCGGCGAGCGCTTCGGCCTGCCGATGCCGGCGCTGCGCGGACGCCACCAGCTCGACAACGCGGCGATGGCGCTGGCGGCACTCGATCTCCTTCGCGATCGCCTGCCCGTGTCGGGCGGGGCGGTTCGCGAGGCGCTGGTCGGCGTCGAGCTGGCCGGTCGCTTCCAGGTGTTGCCAGGCCGGCCGACAGTCGTGCTCGACGTCGCGCACAACCCGCATGCGGCGCGCGTGCTCGCGGCGGCACTCGGCGAGATGGGATTCCATCCGGAAACGCACGCGGTGTTCGGCATGCTCGCCGACAAGGACATCCGCGGCGTGATCGACGCGGTGCGGGCGCGGGTGGATCGCTGGCATGTCGCAGCGCTGCCCGGTCCGCGTGGCGCATCGGCGGCGACGGTGATCGCGCAACTGCATGCGGCGGGCGTGACCGACGCCACCATTCGCAGTTACGACTCGATCGACGCTGCGTATCGTGGCGCGCGCGGTGCGGTGGGCGAGGCTGATAGAATCGTCACTTTCGGATCGTTCCTCACCGTCGCCGCGGCGCTCGCCGCGCATCGCCCGGCCCCGATCCGCACCGAACAGGCGTCTCATGGCTGATCCGGCCGACATCAACGTCGATGAAATGCGGCGCCGCGCGCGCCGTCGCCTGGTGGGCGCGATCGTGCTGGCGCTCGCTGCGGCGGTCATCGTGCCGATGCTGCTCGAAAGTGATCCCAAGCCTCTCGGCGAAAGCGTGGCGGTCAAGATTCCGCAGGTCGACGACGGCAAGTTCGTCAATCGTCTCTCCGACCCTGCGCCGAAAACGGACACAACGCCGAAGGAGCCGCGCAAGGACGCGGCAACCGACGCGCTCCCGCGCAAGTCGGTGACCGACGCGGAGAAGGCCATCGTGTCGCCGAGCGCAAGGCCGCCGAAGTACGACACGCAGATCGCCGCCGACAAGGGCACTGCCGCGCCGGCGACGTCGAGTGCGCCGCCTTCCGCGACGCCAGCGCCGGCGCCCGCAGCATCGCCCCCAGCGACGAAGGACGCGGCGCCGTCGACGGAAGGCAGTCCCGTACCCGTACCGCAGGGCACGTCGCCTGGCGCTGCAGCCGGCACAGGCGCGTCGCCACCGGAGGCCAGGCCCGCTCCGGCGCCGCCGAAGGCCGAGCCCAAGGCGGAGCCCAGGGAAGCGAAAGCGGACGCGAAAGCCGAGCCCAAGGCGCCCGCGGAAGCGTTGCCGCCGCCGGCGACCAACGGTGCGCCGAAGGACGGCTTCTCCGTCCAGCTCGCGGCGTTTTCCGACGACAAGGGCGCGAACGCGCTCGCCAACCGCTTGACGCGCAGCGGCTATCCCGCGTACACCGAGCCGCTCAAGACGAGCCGCGGCACGCTGTGGCGCGTGCGCGTCGGCCCATACCCGACGCGCGACACCGCGAACGGTGTCCGCGACAAGCTGAAGACCGAGGGCCAGAACGGCATCGTCGCGCCGTCCCGGTAGGCCGCTCGACGCGCCGTGACGCCGTTCGACCTCGCGATCCTCGCGGTGATATTGCTGTCGACGCTGTTCGCATTCCTGCGCGGCGTGGTGCGCGAGTTGATCGCGCTGGTGGCGTGGGTCGTGGGCTTCGTCGGCGCGATCGCCTTCGCCCCCACCGTGGGCGCCTGGATTCCCGAGATTCCGGGCTATCCCGCCGTGCGCTACCTGATCGCCTTCGCGGTGATCCTGATCGCGGCGCTCGTCATTGGTGCGATCATCGCCGGACCGCTGGCGCGCGTGATTCGCGCGGCAGGGCTGGGGTTTGTGGATCGATTCCTCGGCTCCATATTCGGAATGTTGCGGGGATTGCTGGTGATTGTCGGATTTGTGCTTGTCGCGGGCCTGACGACGCTGCCACGCGCCGATTGGTGGCAGAATTCCGCGCTGGCGCCCGCGTTCATCACGGGCGCGCTGGCGCTGAAACCGTGGTTGCCCGAGCGGTGGGCCGAGCGGCTCGATTACTCTCGTGACGGCGCGCCGCGCGCGTCGGCGCAAAAGGTCTAACGGATATGTGCGGAATCGTCGGTGCCGTTGCGCACACGCCGGTCAACCAGCTGCTCTACGACGGGCTGCTGCTGTTGCAGCACCGCGGGCAGGACGCCGCGGGCATCGCGACGTCCGAAGGCGCGGTGTTCCACATGTTCAAGGGCCCGGGCTACGTCCGCGACGTGTTCCGCACGCGCAACATGCGCGACCTGATGGGGCACGCGGGTATCGGCCATTGCCGGTATCCGACCGCGGGCTCCGCATTCTCGGACCTCGAGTCGCAGCCGTTCTACGTCAACTCGCCGTTCGGGGTGACGCTCGGCCACAACGGCAACCTGACCAACAGCGAGGCGCTGAAGCGCGAGCTGTTCCAGCTCGACTTCCGCCACGTCAACACCAATTCCGACAGCGAGGTGCTGCTGAACGTGCTGGCGCTCGAGCTCGAGCGCGCCGCGCAGCATCACCGGCTCGATCCGAACGCGATCTTCAAGGCGGTGGCCGGCGTGCACCGGCGCTGCCGCGGCGCCTATGCGGTCGTCGCGATGATCGCCGGCTACGGCATGCTGGCGTTCCGCGATCCGTACGGCATCCGGCCGCTGTGCATCGGCAAGAACGAGGCGATGGGTGGCGCCGAGTACCTCGTGGCGTCGGAATCGGTGGCGCTCGAGCCGCTCGGTTTCTCGATGCTGCGCGATGTTGCCCCGGGCGAGGCGATCTTCGTCGACAATTCCGGCGGGTTTCACGCGCGGCAATGCGCCGACAACCCGATGCTCTATCCGTGCATCTTCGAGTACGTCTATCTCGCACGGCCCGATTCGGTGCTCGACGGCGCGTCGGTGTACGAGACGCGGCTGCAGATGGGCGCGGCGCTGGGACGCAAGATCCGGCATATTCCCGAAGCGCACGACATCGACGTCGTCATCCCGATTCCCGATTCGAGCCGGCCCTCCGCGCTCGAGCTCGCGAACACGATGGGCCTTACGTACCGCGAAGGGTTCGTGAAGAACCGCTACATCGGCCGCACGTTCATCATGCCCGGCCAGGCGATGCGCAAGAAGAGCGTGCGCCAGAAGCTCAACCCGATCGGCATGGAGTTCAAGGACAAGGTCGTGCTGCTCGTCGACGATTCGATCGTCCGCGGCACGACATCGCGTGAGATCGTGTCGATGGCGCGCGAGGCCGGCGCGCGCAAGGTGTATTTCGCGTCGGCGAGCCCGCCGGTGCGCTATCCCAACGTCTACGGCATCGACATGCCGAATCAGCGCGAGCTGGTCGCCACCGGCCGCAACGAGGCCGAGATCGCCAACGAGATCGGCGCCGATCTGCTGATCTACCAGGAGCTCGACGCGCTCAAGTCCGCGGTGCGCGCCGTCAATCCGCGCCTCGGCGATTTCGAGGCGTCGTGCTTCGACGGCAAGTACATCACCGGCGACATCACCGCCGACTATCTCTCGCAGCTCGCGGTCGACCGCAACGAGTCGCGCGGCGAAGCGGACCTGCTCGAGGAAGAGAAAGAGCCGACCTGATTCGCCGCCTCATGGCGTGCGATCGGGCGGTGCGCCGGTGCGGCACTTCGTGCAGGCAAGCGATTTTCCGAGATGTGCGTCGCGGCCCTCGCGCGACGTCACCCACGGCCGCAGCGTCCATGGCGGATCGTGACGGACGTGCTGATCGTGACCGCAGGCGAGCTCGGCGACCCAGTGTCCTTCGTCGTCGCGATGGTAGCCGACGATCGGCTGATTCATTGCCGCCATCCGCGTGCCGCGTCAGCGCGAGATGCGACTCCTACCGCCTCATCGCAGGATCCCAGTGCTCGGCGATCTTGCCGCCTTCGATGCGGAACATGTCGAACCACGTGGTGGTGTACTTCACCGCCGGATCCTTCGGATCGGCAAGTTCCCGCGCGAACACCATGACGACGAGATCGCCTTCGGCGACGATCGCGACCAGCGGTGCCGCGACCTTGTCCGCGATCGGCTTCGGTTTCGCGACCTTCGAGAAGAATTCGACGAACGCCGCGCGGCCGGTCGGGACCATCGGGTTGTGCTGGATGTACGACTCCGCCATGTATTTCGGCGCGGCCTCCATCTGTCCCGCTTCGAACACTTCGCGCCAGAAATCGTAGACCAGCCGCTTGTTGGCGGCGAGGCGCGGATCGGGGCTCGCGAGAAGCTTCGTGTGATCGGGAACGGCCTGGACCGGCACCTGCGCCAAGGAAGTTGGCGGAGACCAAGATTGCCAGCGCCAGCATTGGAAGCAGGCGAAGCTTGCTCATGATGCCTCCTTCGACCGCGTGTGCGGTCTCAATCGCCGTGGGGGACGCCATCGAAGAAGTCGACTTCGCCCGTCTCCAGCGAGTACTCGGCGCCCACGACCACGAGCCCCTCGCTCAGGATGAGCTGCTCGAGGATTCCCGAGCCGTGCCGCAACTGGCTGGCGGAGACGCGCACGTTCGCTCGCACCGCATCGTCGACGAGGCTGTCCGGATCGCGATGTTTCTCGGTGGCGAGTAGCGCTTCGACCGACGGGCGGATGCGATCGACGATCGATGCCAGGTTGCGCGACTGCTTGTCCGTCGGGCGGTGCAGCTCGTCGAGCGTCGCGAGTATGGCGCCGCAGCGCGAGTGCCCGAGGACCACGACGAGGCGCGTGCCGAAGCGCTCGGCGGCGAACTCGACGCTGCCGATCTGCGACGGCGCGACGATGTTGCCGGCCACGCGGATCACGAACAGATCGCCCAGACCCTGATCGAAGACGATCTCGGCGGGCACGCGCGAATCGGAGCAGCCGAGGACGATGGCGAATGGCTCCTGCCCGGCGGCGAGCTCCATCCGGCGCGCGGCGTTCGCGCAGCGCCGCTTGGCCGCGCACGTTCGCGACGAAGCGGCGATTGCCTTCGCGCAGCCGCTTGAGCGCTTCGCCGGCGGGGATCACCGGCATGGGGGCTCGCTATGACGGAATGCGTGTCTCACGCAATCAGTTCCTTGTACATGACGAGCGCGTCGACGTAACCCAGTTGCCGATGCGCAAACGCGCGCGGGAGCGTGCCGACGACAGCGAAGCCGTGGCGCTGCCACAGTCGGATCGCCCGTTCGTTGGTGGACACGACCAGATTGAACTGCATGGCGCGAAACCCCAAGGATACCGCCTCGCGCTGCGAATGCTCGCACATCGCCCCCGCTATGCCCTGTCCCTGTGCTGCGGGCGCGACCACATAACCGCAATTGCAGACATGTGCGCCAAGACCCGGCTGGTTCGGCTTGACGTAATACGTCCCGACGATGGACCCATCGTCCGCGCAGGCCACGAAGGTCGCCGTCGGCGCGTCGATCCAGACCCTGCGGATCTCTGCTTCCGTGCTTTGCGGCGAAAACGCGTAGGTGTCGCCGGCCTCGAACGTCGTGCGCAGGGTCGGCCAGAGGGCGGACCAGTCGCTCTCGCGAAACCGGCGGATGTCTGCCAAGCGCGCGACGCGGACTATTCGACGACCGGGGTGCTCTTCTGCGACGACACGAAGATCGACGCATCCGACACCGCGACCACGTCGTGCTCCTCGCCGGGCGTGGTGAAGAGATAGTCGCCCGGGTGAAGCTCGACGCCGCCGATGACGACGATCCCCGTCAGCACCACCACCTCCTCGGTGCCGTGGTGCGCGTGACGCGGAAAGCGCGAGCCCTTGGCCAGGCGCACCACGGACGAGCGGCCGCCGGTCTCGTTGTTGCGAAACAGGCTGCGCTCGATGCCCGAATAGTCGGTGACTTGCCACTCGCGGTCGGAGGATTTGTTGACCAGCATGGCCGCATTCCTTTGCAGAGCCGTCAGACGAATTTCCACTTGAGCAACACAGCAACCAACGCAGGCACGCCGAAGAGGAGCAGCAGTATCGGCAGCTCCTCGGACGCAGAATACCCGGCCTTGTTGACGCCGACCCACATGTTCGCTGCCGTCACGACGAGCCACACCGCGACGAACATGGCGGTGGCCCATGAAGTGGCAGCAGGATAGTTCGCGGAAAACAGCTTCGCGACGATCAGAATCGACGCGAGCAGCAGGAAACCGGCGAGGAGGAAGAGGGCGGTGCGCATGAAGTTCCTGTGGGTCGATGTCGATCGCCAGTGGCGCGGATCAGGCTTCGCTTCAGTTTAGTACGGCGCAACCAGCTTCTCAAACTTCATGTCGTTGAAGTCGTGCAGCATTCGCTCGTTCTGCAGACCTTTCGCGTTGACGCGACCGGCGTGCAAGCAACCGTCGGCGGCCCAGATCAACCGGCCGCCGTCCACGTCGGCCCACTCCCAGGCTGGTCTTGGCAGGACTTGGCCGGTCCTGGCGTTGAACAGTTCGTGGGTATCGAAGTAGACGCCCCGTCCGACCGGATGGTGAGTCGTGGCGTGGGCGTGCTTGCGCAGCACCCAATGGTCGTTGATCCGCTTCTCGAACAGGCTGACCTCGCCGCCGGCGCCGTCGGGGGACGTGTACATCATCTTCCACCCGTCGCGCTGCAGCCGAATGTAGTAGACGCCGAGGCATTCGCCACCGTAGGACTCGTGCCATGGGTAGCGGGCGACTCGCTTCAGAGACCGATCGTGTTCCCGGATCTCGTGACCGTAGCCGTCGTTCAACCAGTACTCGGTCGACGTTCCGAAGAGCCCACCGCCGTGCCAGCAATCACCCTTCGGGAAGAGCGACACCGCTTTCAGATAGGGGGCACGCGATATGGCGGTCCATGCGCCCTTTGCGCTGGACGTCCAGCGTCCGTTCATCGCGAAGTAGATCAGGTGCCTGCCGTCCGGCGCGAGGTCGCTTCGACGCTCGTAGATCCGGCCGTAGAGCCATTGCCCCGATTTGAAGCTGTCGTCTCTTCTGTTCCACCCGACCACCGCGGTGTGGCGCGTCGGGCCGCGCCGGATGACGACCGCGGTCGGCGCGTCGCGGGCAAGCAGAACGTGCAGACGAGGCGGGACTCTGCGCGGATCGGCAGCCTGCATTTCGACTGCGCAACTATTCTCGCCGGCGATGCACGACGAGCTCCGCGAACCCCGTTGCCGGGTCCGGTTCACGGATGAGAGACCAGTCAGGAAGAAGGAGGAGGAGCACTTCTGCGGTGGTGCGCACGGTGCAGCCATGCGCAACGTGGCCGCCCATCACCCGACCGGCGGCATCGGCGACACTCATGTGAAGATGAGAACCATTGCTTGCGATTGTTCCGGCCAGTGTCAGGATCTCCAGGTCACCGCGAAGCATTTCAGGCTCGCGCGCGCCAGCGAGTCGCAACCGGGCGTCGCGCAGGCTTCCGATCCCCGACACGACGAACGCCGCGGCGCACGAGAGAAGAGACGCGTCCTCCAGCGACGCGCGCAAATCGGCGCCGGGCGAGAGTCGCGGGGAAGCGATTCCATCGGAGGCTAGGGGCCTGTGTTGGGCCGGAGATCCGTTGCGACGTGTTCATTGTAATCGCCGCAAACGCCAGCGAACCTAGCCTCGACGCATCTCGCCATCCGGCAACGCCACGTTGCATGGTGGGAAAATGCGCACTGTGCAGACGCGGCATACACCGGCATCGAGCCGCGCGTAGAGGGCGCCGACGACATCGATGCCCTGCTCGAACACGTTCTCCTCGCCGATGTCCTTCAGATAGCCGCCCTTGCGCAACAGATCGCGCACCGCATCCTTCATGAACCAGATGTAGAGCCCGCCACCCATCGCGCGGCGGCGCCGCGCCTCGCGCGCGAGCATCTCCGCGCCTGAGATGTCGACCATGTTGATGCCGCTGGCGACGATCAGCAGGTGCTTCTGGCCGGGGTTGTCGTGATCGACGCGACGGAACGCATCCTCGACGTGCTCGACGGCGCCGAAGAAGATCGAGCCGTTGACGCGCAGGATCTTGAGCTGCGGACAGTCGGGCAGCCCCGTATCGGCATCGAAATGGAACGTGCCGCGGCCGTGCACCGGCTTCACGTCGAGAATGCCGGGATGCGCCGCCTGATTGAGGAACAGCATCAGCGACAGCAGGACGCCCGCATAGATCGCGGTCTGGAGTCCCAGGAACAGCGCCGCGATCAGCGTGACGAACATCACCGCGGACTCGGTGCGGCTGGTCCTCGCGATCGCCCTCATCCGCTTGAGGTCGACGAGCCCGTACGCGATGAGGAAAAGGATCGCCGCCATCGACGCGTAGGGCAGGTAGGCGCACAGAGGCGCGACCACGAGCACGATCGCGACCAGGAACAGCGACGAGTAGACGGCCGCCAGCGGGGTCTTCGCGCCGGCGTCGTAGTTGGCGGCGCTGCGGTTGAACGAACCGGCCGAAGGAAACGACGAGAAGAACGCGCCGGCGATGTTGGAAATCCCCTGGCCGATGAACTCCTGGTTGTTGTCGATGCGCTGCCCCGAGCGCAGGCCCAGCGAGCGTCCGACGCCGATCGCGAGCGTCAGCGCGAGGATGGTGTTGGCGAGCGCGATCGGCGCAACCTGGCGGATCGTGTCCGGCGACAGGTCCGGCAGCGACAGCGGCGGCAGGTGCGATGGCAGCGCGCCCACGGTGGTGATGCCGGTGACGGCGTTGCCGAAAACCCGGTCGAGCGCGAACGCGAAGAGGCTGCCGGCGATCGTCGCGCTGATCATGTACGGAACGCGCGGGACGAATCGCCGCGCCGCGACGCCGAACGCGATCGTGAACACGCCCACGGCCGTCACCCACGGGTTGATGTCGGGGAGGTGCGTGATGACGAAGCGCAACGTCTGGAAGAACGACGCGTTCGACGGAATCGCGAGCCCGAAGAACGGTCGGATCTGCGACACGGCGATGAGGATCGCCGCGCCGGTCGAGAAGCCGATGATCACCGTATGCGAGATGAAATTGACGAGCCCGCCCAGCCGCGCCGCGCCCATCGCCAACTGCAGCATGCCGGTGAGCAGCGTCACCGTCAGCACCAGCGAGATGTAGTCGGCGCTGCCGGGCGTCGCGAGCGAGCCGAGCGTGGCCACCAGCAGGATGGCGACGGCGTTCGTCGGGCCGGCGATCATGTGCCAGCTCGACCCGAAGAGCGCGGACAGCGCAGGCGGGATCATCGCCGCATACAGCCCGTACTCGGGCGGCAACCCCGCGAGGAGGGCGAACGCAACGCCCTGCGGCAAGCCGAGCAACGCACCTGTGAAGCCGGCGATGAGGTCGTCGCGCGTGGTCCTGCGGTTGACGCGCGGCCACCAGCGCAGGAACGGCAGCAGCCTGCGCAGCGGGCGCGCAACCTGCGTCACGGCTCAGCCCGCAACGAATTGCACGTCAGTGGCGCCGGGCCGCCAAGCCACTGACTACGCCCCTTGGGGGCAGCGAGCGTAGCGAGCGTGGGGGTCGTTTCATCCTAGTCGATCGGCCGTCCACCGCGCTGGAAGCGCTTGTGCACGCGGTCCTCGTCGAGCTCGCCGGAGAAGTACGACGACTCGAGCCACATGACGTTGATGATGCCGAAGGCCAGGGCAAGGCCGAGGCCGAGGATCCAGGCGAAATACCACATGTGCGCTCCCGTGGGCTTTCAGTATTCGTTGCGGATCGTGTCGATGCTGATCGTGCCGCGGAGCTTTGCGTACACCCACGTCGTGTAGAGCGTGACGATCGGCAGGAACACCACGACGACCCAGAACATGATCTGCAGCGTGAGCTTGCTCGACACGGCGTCCCAGGCGGTGAGGCTGCTCCCCGGGTTCGTCGACGACGGCATGATGAACGGGAACATCGACAGGCCCGCAGTGAGGATGACGCCGACGACTGCGCACGCGCTGCCGAGCAGCGGCAGCACCGTGCGGCGCGAACTGGCCGTGAGAACGACGATGAGCGCTCCGCCGAATGCAAGCAGCGGAACGACGATGGCGAACCGGAAACGCGTGTAGTTGTCCAGCCAAGCGCCGGCAACCTTCTCGACTTTTTTCCCCAGGACAGGCGTCACGCCGTTCACGTCGGGAATTGACGTGATCCGGTAGCCGTCGATCCCGGTCGCGACCCAGACCCCGGCAATCGCGAAGAGCGCAATGACCGCAAGCGCGGCGAGCCGCGCGGCCCGCGCGGCCCGGGCACGCAATTCGCCCTCGACCCGCATCCGCAGGTAGCAGGCGCCGTGCATCACGATCAGCGCAACGCTCAGCACGCCGGCGACGAGCGCGAACGGGTTGAGCAGTTGCCAGAACGTACCCGAGTAGAACGCGCGCAGATCGTTGTCGAAGTGGAACGGGACACCCTGCAGCAGATTGCCGAACGCGACGCCGAAGACCAGCGTCGGCACGAAGCCGCCGATGAACAGGCCCCAGTCCCAGGCCCGGCGCCAACGCGGGATCGTCGACCTTGTTGCGATACTTGAACCCCACGGGACGGAAGAACAGCGCGAACAGCACGAGCAGCATTGCGACGTACATGCCGGAAAATGCCGCCGCGTAGACGAGCGGCCACGCGGCGAACACGACGCCGCCGGCGATGATCAGCCACGTCTGGTTGCCTTCCCAGTTGGGCTCGATCGAGCGCAGGATGACGCGCCGCTCGTCGTTGGTGTGTCCGAGCAGCGGCGACAGGATGCCGATGCCGAGGTCCCAGCCGTCGGTCAGCGCGAACACGATGATGATCGCCCCGACGAAGCACCACCAGATCACCTTCAGCGTTTCGTAGTCGAAGATCATCGCGCGCCGCTCAATCGGCCGAGGACCGGGCGAGGCTGCCGCCGGGGATCGGCGCGCCGGGCTCGCCGAAGTAGCGGCCGGTGCCGAGTGCCGCCGGGCCGAGGCGGATGTACTTCAGCATCAGGTACATCTCGACCACGAAAAGCACGGTGTAGAAAACGACGAACGCGGCGAGGCTCGCATAGACGCTCGACGCCTGGAGACTCGACACCCCGAGCATCGTGGGAAGGACGCCGCTGATGCTCCACGGCTGTCGCCCGTATTCAGCGACGATCCAGCCGAGCTCGGCGGCGATCCACGGCAGCGGAATGCTCCAGACGGCGAGGCGCATCAGCCAGCGCTGCGAGGCGAGGTTGCGAACGGCGAGGAAGAAGAACGAGGCCGAGAAGATGAACAGGAACCAGATGCCGAGACCCACCATGATGCGGAAGCTCCAGAACATCGGCGCGACCTTGGGAATCGTGTCGTCGGCCGCCATGCGCTTCTGCTCGGGCGTGGCGTCGACGACGTTGGCCGTGTATTTCTTCAGAAGGAGGCCGAAGCCGAGGTCATCCTTGTGCTTGTCGAAGAGGGCGCGCGTCTCGGGACTCTTGTCGCCGGCGCGCAGCTTCTGCAGCGGCGCCATAGGCGACGATGCCGCTCTCGATGCGCACCAGATGCTGTTCCTTCAACTCCCTGATGCCGGTGACCACACCGGTGGTCGAGCGCGTCGCGATCAGGCCGAGCAGCCACGGTATGTGAATCGCGTGCGTCGGTGCGCTGCTCGCGATCGTTGGGAAAGCCGAACAGCGTGAACGACGCCGGCGGCTTCTGCGTCTCCCACTCGGCTTCGATGACGGCGAGCTTCACCTTCTGCGTCTCGCCGGTCGTATAGCCCGATTCGTCACCCAGCACGATCACCGACAGCGTGGACGCGAGACCGAAGCCCGCTGCGATGGCGAACGAGCGCAACGCGAAGGCGACGTCGCGCGCTTTCAGCAGGTACCACGACGAGACGCCGAGCACGAACATGCACGCGGTGACGTAGCCCGCCGCCACGGTGTGGACGAACTTCGCCTGCGCGACCGGATTGAAGAACACCTCGCTCATGCTGACGAGCTCCATCCGCATGGTCTCGTAGTTGAATTCGGCGCCGACGGGATTCTGCATCCAGCCGTTGGCGATCAGGATCCACAGCGCGGACAGGTTCGAGCCCAGCGCGACGAGGAACGTCACCCCCAGGTGCTGCACCTTGGAGAGTCGCTGCCAGCCGAAGAAGAACAGGCCGACGAACGTCGATTCGAGGATGAACGCCATCAGGCCCTCGATGGCGAGCGGCACGCCGAACACGTCGCCGACATAGTGCGAGTAGTACGCCCAGTTGGTGCCGAACTGGAACTCCAGCGTGATGCCGGTGGTGACGCCCATCACGAAGTTGATGCCGAACAGGAGGCCCCAGAAGCGCGTCATGTCCTTGTAGATCTCGCGCCCGGTCATCACGTAGACCGACTCGCAGATGACCAGCACCCATGAAAGCCCGAGCGTCAGCGGGACGAACAGGAAGTGGTACATCGCGGTCACGGCGAACTGCAGCCGCGACACGTTGACGAGCTCAAGGTCGGGCATGACGGTCCTTGCCCGGAGCGGGGGCGCCCTCCGACGAATAGATGCGCTCGGCGATCCGCTGCGGATCGACCTGGGGGCGCGAAGGCGCCGCGAACCAGAGCTGCCAGATCGCGACGAGCGCGAGCGTCTTGACGACGAGGATGATCGCGATCTCGCGACCGTAGCGCGAGAGTCCGCGACGCGGGCGTCGATCGCCGCGAATCCGTTCGGTGCGCGCCGTCGTCATCCTTTGCATTCTATCCACACGCGATGGGTTGTCCATCATCGGCGGCGCCTCGTCAATGCAGCTTGACGTGCGGCTCGGTCCGTCGCGTGATCATCCGTGCCGCCGTATCCAGCGACACCTTCCAGAAGCCGTGCAGCGCGAGCTCGTGCAGCTTGTACAGCGACAGGTACATCATCCGCGCGAACCAGCCCTCGATCCACAGGTTCGGTCCGGACAGCGCGCCCATCAGGTTGCCGACGGTCGAGTACTCGCCGAGCGACACGAGCGAGCCGAAGTCGCGGTATCGCCACGGGGTGAGCGGCCGGCCTTCCATGCGGTTGCGGATCTGCTTCACCATGTGCGACGCCTGCTGGTGTGCAGACTGCGCGCGGGGAGGGACCAGCACGCCTTCCTTGCCGAGCCACGGGCAGGCAGCGCAATCGCCGATCGCGAAGACGTTCTCGTCGCGCGTCGTCTGCAGCGTCGGCAGCACGACGAGCTGGTTGATCCGGTTCGATTCGAGACCGTCGAGGTTGTGCAGCACCTCGGGCGCCTTGACGCCGGCCGCCCACACGACGAGCTCGGCGGGGATCACGTCGCCGCTCGCGAGCCGCACGCCGCCTTCGATCACCTCGGCGACGCGCGCGTTCGTCCGCACCTGGACGTTCATGCCTTCGAGGAGCTTGGTCGCCGCCTTGGACAGCCGCTCGGGCAACGCCGGCAGGATGCGCTCGGCCGCTTCGATGACGACGAGGCGGATGTCCTTGTCCGGGTCGATGCGGTCGAGGCCGTACGACACCAGCGTACGCGTCGTGTTGTGCAGCTCCGCCGCGAGCTCGACGCCCGTTGCGCCGGCGCCGATGATCGCAACGTGGAGCTGCTCCGGGCGCAGCGGCTCCGCCTGCGCGTGGGCGCGGATGAACATGTTGACGAGACGGCGATGGAACCGCTCGGCCGCCACAGGATCCTCCAGCGCGATCGCGTGCTCCCGCACGCCCGGCGTGCCGAAGTCGTTGGTGTGACTGCCGATCGCGATCACCAGCGTGTCGTACGGGAACGAGCGCGCCGCGGTGACGAGATCGCCGTCCTCGTCGTGAAAGGGCGCGACCATGACCACGCGCTGCGCGCGGTCGAGTCCGATCATCTCGCCGATCCGGTAGCGGAAATAATGCCAATGCGACTGCGCGAGGTAATCGGTCTCGTAGACGTCGAGATCCATGCTCCCGGCGGCGAGCTCGTGCAGATGCGGCTTCCAGAAGTGCGTGCGCGCCTTCTCGATCAGCGTGATGTGCGCCCGGTTGCGCTTGCCGAGCTTGTCGCCCAGGCGCGTCGCGAGCTCGAGACCGCCCGCGCCGCCGCCGACGACGACGACGCGGTGCAGGCGTCCGCCGGCCGCGGGCGCGTCATGCACCGACGTCACGCCGATTTGACGACCGGCATGTGCGTCTCGACGGTGTCGAGCACCGCTTCCGGCTCTTCCCCTTCCTCGACCGTCTCGTTGTTGAGCACGCGGTTCATCCGATCGACGTTGAGCTCGCCGCACCACTTGCCGACGACGACCGTCGCGACGCCGTTGCCGATGAGGTTGGTGAGCGCGCGCGCCTCGGACATGAAGCGGTCGATGCCGAGGATCAGCGCCAGGCCGGCGACCGGGACGTTGCCGACCGCCGACAGCGTCGCCGCCAGCACGATGAATCCGCTGCCGGTCACCCCCGCCGCGCCCTTCGACGTCAGCAGCAGCACCGCCAGCAGCGTGAGCTGCTGCGTCAGCGTCATCGGCGTGTTGGTGGCCTGCGCGATGAACACGGCCGCCATCGTCAGGTAGATCGACGTGCCGTCGAGGTTGAACGAATAGCCGGTGGGAACGACGAGGCCGACGGTCGACTTCTTGACGCCGAGGTTCTCCAGCTTGGCCATCATCCGCGGCAGGACGGTCTCGGACGACGACGTGCCGAGGACGATCAGCAGCTCCTCCTTGATGTACTTGATGAACTTCCAGATCGAGAAGCCGTGGAACTTCGCGATCAGCCCGAGCACGAGAAAGATGAATATGAGGCAGGTGAGGTAGAACGTCCCCATCAGCTTGCCGAGCGCCACCAGCGAGCCGACGCCGTACTTGCCGATCGTGAACGCCATCGCGCCGAACGCGCCGATGGGCGCGACCTTCATGATGAAGCCGACGATCGCGAACAGCACGTGCGACATCTTCTCGATCCAGTCGAACACCAGCGTGCCGCGGCCGCCGAACTGGTGCAGCGCGAAGCCGAACATCACCGAGAACAGCAGCACCTGCAGGATCTCGCCCTTGGCGAACGCGTCGACGACGGTGCTCGGGATGACGTTCAGCAGGAAGTCGGTCGTGCTCTGCATCTGGCCGGGCTTCGTGTACGCGGCGATGCCCTTGGTGTCGAGCGACGCCGGGTCGATGTTCATGCCCGCGCCTGGCTGCACGATGTTGACGATCACGAGGCCGACGATCAGCGCGATCGTGCTGACGATCTCGAAATAGAGCAGCGCGTAGCCGCCGGTCTTGCCCACCTTCTTCATGTCCTCCATGCCGGCGATGCCGACGACGACGGTGCAGAAGATGATCGGCGCGATGATCATCTTGATCAGCTTGATGAAGCCGTCACCGAGGGGCTTCATCGCGGTCCCGGTCTCAGGGAAGAAGTGCCCCAGGAGGATCGCCGATGACGATCGCGACGATGACCTGGAAGTAAAGGGACTTGTAGAGGGGCTTGCCGGCGGTGGCCATAGGAATGCTCCCTGTTCGTTGTGTCGGTCAGTCGGTCTGTCAGGCTTTGTCGCGCTGCGCGCCGGCGTCGGCGACGGCGACGGCCGTCATGTTGACGATCCGGCGCACGGTCGACGATGGCGTCATGAGGTGGACGGCCTTGGCCGTGCCGAGCAGCATGCCGCCTACCGTAATTCCATTGCCGGCGGCGACGCGCAGCGCGTTGTACGCGATGTTCGCCGCGTCGATGTTGGGCATCACCAGCAGGTTGGCGTCGGCGGTCAGGCGCGAATCGGGCATCTCCCGGCCGCGCAGCGAGGTCGACAGCGCGTTGTCAGCCTGCATCTCGCCGTCGATGTCGAGATCCGGCGCCCGCGACAGGATGATTTCCAGCGCGTCACGCATCTTCTGCGCCGATGGCGCATCGGAGCTGCCGAAGTTCGAATGCGAGACGAGCGCGACGTACGGCTTCTGCCCGAGGCGGCGCACTTCCTCGGCCGCGAGCAGCGTCATTTCGGCGATCTGCACCGCGTTGGGGTCGCGATTGACGTGCGTGTCGCAGATGAAGAGCTGCCGGTCGGGGAGGATCAGCATCTGCATCGTCGCGAGCGTACGCACGCCTTCGCGCATGCCGATGATGTTGCGGATGTAGCGGAGGTGGTCCGCGATGTCGCCCGACGTGCCGCAGAGCATCGCGTCGGCGTCGCCGCGGTGGACGAGCATCGCGCCGATCACCGTGGGCCGGATGCGCATGTCCTCCTGCGCCTGCGCGCGCGACACGCCCTTGCGCTGGCAGAGCTTGTGGTATTGCGTCCAGAACTCGCGGTAGCGCGGATCGTCCTGGATGTTGATCGCCGTGCAGGTCTTCCCGAAATCGAGGCGCAGCCCGAGGCGCTTGATGCGCGTCGCCATGACGTCGGTGCGGCCGACGAGGATCGGATGCCCGAGGTGCTCGTCGACGACGATCTGCGCCGCGCGCAGCACGCGCTCGTCCTCGCCTTCCGCGTAGACGACACGCTTGGGCGCCTGCCGCGCGGCGGCGAACACCGGCACCATCGTCGTGCCTGAGCGGTACACGTACTGGTCGAGCCGCTCGCGATACGCGTCGAGGTCGGCAATCGGCCGCGTCGCGACGCCGCTGTCCATCGCCGCCTTCGCGACGGCGGGCGACATCATCGTGATGAGGCGCGGGTCGAATGCGCGCGGAATGAGGTAGTCGGGGCCGAACGCGGGCGTGGGCTCGCCGTAGGCCTGAGCGACGATCTCCGAGGGTTCCGCCTGTGCGAGCGCGGCGAGGGCACGCACCGCGGCGAGCTTCATCTCCTCGTTGATCGTCGACGCGCCGCAGTCGAGCGCGCCGCGGAAGATGAACGGGAAGCACAGCGAGTTGTTGACCTGGTTCGGATAGTCGGAGCGTCCGGTGCCGATCAGGCAGTCGGGGCGCACCTCTTTCGCGAGCTCGGGACGGATCTCGGGCTCTGGATTGGCCATCGCCAGGATGATCGGCTTGTCGGCCATCTTCTTGACCATGTCCTGCGTCAGCACACCGCCGGTCGACAGGCCGAGAAAGACATCGCAGCCGCCGATCACGTCGGCGAGCGTCCCCGCACTCGTGTCCTGCGCGTAGCGCGCCTTGTCGGCGTCCATCTTTCCGGAGCGGCCCTTCGTGACAACACCCTTGCTGTCGAGCACGTAGACGTTCTTCGGGTTCAGGCCAAGGCGCACCTGCAGATCGAGGCAGGCGATTGCAGCCGCGCCCGCGCCCGAACAGACGAGCTTCACTTTGCCGATGTCCTTGCCGACGATCGTCAGCGCGTTGAGCACCGCAGCCGCCGCGACGATCGCCGTCCCGTGCTGATCGTCATGGAACACCGGGATCTTCATCCGCTCGCGCAGCTTGCGCTCGATGTAGAAGCACTCGGGCGCCTTGATGTCCTCGAGATTGATGCCGCCGAACGTGGGCTCCAGCGCGGCGACGACCTCGATGATCTTGTCCGGGTCCGACTCGCCGATCTCGATGTCGAATACGTCGATGCCGGCGAATTTCTTGAACAGGCAGCCCTTGCCTTCCATCACCGGCTTGCCGGCGAGTGCGCCGATGTTGCCGAGACCGAGCACCGCCGACCCGTTCGTCACCACCGCGACCAGATTGCCGCGCGCCGTGTACTTCGCGGCGAGCGTCGGGTCGTGCTGGATCGCCGTGCACGCGTACGCCACACCCGGCGAATACGCGAGCGACAGGTCGCGCTGGTTGGCGAGCGCCTTGGTCGGCGCGATCGAGATCTTTCCCGGCCGCGGAAACTCGTGGTACTCGAGCGCCGCGGTACGCAGCTGCTCCTCGGGCGAAGTCATGATCGTTCCTCCTATTTCTTCTTGACCGGCGGCAGGTCGGTGCACACGCCTTCGAACAGCTCGGCCGCCATGCCGATCGACTCGCCGAGCGTCGGATGCGGGTGAATCGTCTTGCCGATGTCGGACGGATCGCAGCCCATCTCGACGGCGAGGCAGACTTCGCCGATCAGGTCGCCCGCGTGCGTGCCGACGATGCCGCCGCCGATGCAGCGATGCGTCGCCTCGTCGAAGATCAGCTTGGTGAAGCCTTCATCGCGGCCGTTGGCGATCGCGCGGCCCGACGCGGCCCATGGGAACACCGCCTTGCCGTACTTGATGCCCTTCGCCTTGCACTCGTCCTCGGTGAGGCCGGCCCACGCGACCTCGGGATCGGTATAGGCGACCGACGGAATCTGCCGCGCGTCGAAGAACGATTTCTGTCCCGCCGCCGCCTCGGCCGCGACGTGACCCTCGTGGACGGCCTTGTGCGCAAGCATCGGGTTGCCGATGATGTCGCCGATCGCGTAGATGTGCGCGACATTCGTGCGCATCTGCTTGTCGACCGTGACGAAACCACGGTCGGTGACGGCGACGCCGGCCTTGTCCGCGTCGATCTTCTTGCCGTTGGCGCTGCGGCCTACGGCGACGAGCACCAGGTCGTACACCTGCGGTTTCGGCGGCGCCTTCTCGCCTTCGAACGTGACCTCGATGCCGGCAGCGGTTGCCTTGGCGCCGGTCGTCTTCGTCTTCAGCATCGTGCTGGCGAAGCGGCCGGCGTTCTTCTTCTCCCACACCTTGACGAGATCGCGGTCGGCGCCCGCCATCACGATGTCGAGCATTTCGACGACGTCGATCTGCGAGCCGAGAGTCGAGTACACGGTCGCCATTTCGAGGCCGATGATGCCGCCGCCGACCACCAGCATCCGCTTCGGAATCGATTTCAGCAGCAATGCGCCGGTGGAATCGACGACGCGCGGATCGTCGGGCATGAACGGCAGCTTCACCGCCTGCGAGCCCGCGGCGATGATCGCCTTCTGGAACTTGATCGTCTTTTTCGCGCCGGTCGTCGCCTGACCGTCGCCACTGGTGATCTCGACCTGCATGTGATGCGGGTCGAGAAAGCGGCCGATGCCGCGCACGACTTCGACCTTGCGCATCTTCGCCATGCCCGCGAGGCCGCCCGTCAATTTCTTGGTCACGCCATCCTTGAAGCCGCGCAGCTTGTCGAGGTCGATCTTCGGCGCGCCGTAAGCGATGCCGTGATCGCCCATCGTCTTCACTTCGTCCATCACGCCCGCGGTGTGCAAGAGCGCCTTCGACGGGATGCAGCCGACGTTGAGGCAGACGCCGCCGAGCGTCGCGTAGCGCTCGACGAGGATCGTCTTCATGCCGAGGTCCGCCGAGCGGAACGCGGCGGAGTAGCCGCCGGGACCGGCGCCGAGGACGAGCATCTCGCATTCGTAGTCGGCGCTGCCGCTGTACGAAGCGGCCTTGGGTCCGGGTGTGGCAGG
This sequence comes from uncultured beta proteobacterium, assembly GCA_963851465.1. Classification (GTDB taxonomy): domain Bacteria; phylum Pseudomonadota; class Gammaproteobacteria; order Burkholderiales; family Casimicrobiaceae; genus VBCG01. Next base: position 223,575 of record CAWKPJ010000009.1, on the reverse strand, counting down.
CGCTGCGGGTGCCGCCGCCTTGGCCGGCGCCGCCGCTGCGGCAGGCGCAGGTGCGCTCGCCGGCGCCGCAGCGGCGCCCGCCGCCGCGCCCGCGGCGTCGACGGTGAGCAGCAGCGAGCCTTCCGACACCTTGTCGCCGACCTTGACCTTGACGTCCTTCACCACGCCGTCCACCGGCGAGGGTACGTCCATCGTCGCCTTGTCCGATTCGAGCGAGACCAGCGAAGTCTCCTTCTTGATCGCGTCGCCCGGCTTCACCAGCACCTCGATGACCGGAACGTCCTTGAAATCACCGATGTCCGGGACCTTCACTTCCACGGTAGCCATGTTCGCTTTCCCTCTAGACCAGCACGCGCCGCATGTCGGCGAGCAGACCGGCGAAATGTACGTTGAAGCGCGCAGCGGCGGCGCCGTCGATCACGCGGTGATCCCACGACAGCGACAGCGGCAGCATGAAGCGCCACGACGACGTCTTGCCGTCGGTCGACACCTGTTTCCAGAACGAGCGGCACACGCCCATGATCGCGACTTCCGGCGCGTTGATGATCGGCGTGAAGTACACCCCGCCGATGCCGCCGAGCGACGAGATCGTGAACGTGCCGCCCTGCATCTGGTCGGGCTTCAGCTTGCCGTCGCGCGCGAGCTTCGCGAGATCGCCCATCTCCTTCGCGATCTCGATGACGCCCTTCTTGTCGGCGTCGCGGATCACCGGGACGACGAGCCCGTTCGGCGTGTCGGCGGCGAAGCCGATGTGGTAGTACTTCTTCAACACGAGGTTGTCGCCGTCGAGCGAGGCATTGAACTCGGGGAACTTCTTGAGCGTCGAGCACGCGGCCTTGATCATGAACGCCAGCATGCTGACCTTGACGCCGCTCTTCTCGTTTTCCTTGTTGAGCTGCACGCGAAACTGCTCGAGGTCGGTGATGTCGGCGTCGTCGTGATTGGTGACGTGCGGGATCATCACCCAGTTGCGGTGCAGGTTCGCGCCGGAGATCTTCTTGATCCGCGACAGCGGCTTCGCTTCCACCGGGCCGAACTTGGCGAAGTCGACCTTCGGCCACGGCAGGAGATCGATGCCGCCCACACCGGCGCCCGAAGGCGCGGCCGCAGCGGCCTTCGCGGGCGCGCCCTTGGCGGCGGCTTCGACGTCTTCCTTGACGATGCGGCCCTTGTCGCCGCTTCCCTTCACCTTGCCGAGATCGACGCCGAGCTCGCGCGCGATCTTGCGCACGCCCGGGCCTGCGTAAGCGAGCGCGAATGCCGCCTCGTCGACGCTGCCCCCGGTGCCGCTCGCGGCAGACGGTTGCGGCGAAGCTGCGGACGGTGCCGCCGGCGCGGCGGCCGCTGCTGCTGCCGGTGCCGCCGCTTTATCAGCGGCCGCGCTGTCGGTGACGAGCGTCATGAGCAGCGTGCCTTCCGACACCTTGTCGCCGACCTTGACCTTGAGCTCCGCGACCTTGCCCGATAGCGGCGCCGGGACGTCCATCGTCGCCTTGTCAGATTCGAGCGAGACGAGCGCGTCCTCCGCCTTCACCATATCGCCCGGTTTGACCATGACCTCGATCACCGGCACGTCCTTGAAATCGCCGATGTCGGGCACGCGCACTTCTGCGATACCTCCGGACGTGCTCGTGGGCGCGGGTGGCGCGGCCACCGAGGTCTTCGGCACTTCCGCGGGTGCTTGCGCGGCTGCGGCGCCACTGCCGGTGTCGAGCATGAGGATCAGCGATCCTTCGCTGACCTTGTCGCCCACCTTCACCTTCACATCCTTGACGACGCCCGCCACGGGCGCCGGGACGTCCATCGTCGCCTTGTCCGATTCGAGCGAGATCAGCGGATCCTCCGGCTTGACGCGGTCGCCGGCCTTGACCATCACCTCGATGATCGGAATGTCCTTGAAATCGCCGATGTCCGGCACTTTGACTTCGGTCATTTGGAACCCCCACAAAGGGAATGCTCAGAGCCTTTTCCCGTCGCCTTCGCTGTAGCGGATGCGACAAAGCGCCTTGTTGCGATTGCCCGACTCATACAGTCCACGGATCGGGACGCTCGGTGTCGATGCCGTACTTCTTGATCGCCTGCGCGACGACGTCCGGCTTGATCGCGCCGTCGTCGGCGAGCGCCTTCAGCGCCGCGATCGCAACGTAGTGGCGATTCACCTCGAAGAACCGGCGCAGCTTCACGCGGAAATCGCTGCGCCCGTAGCCGTCGGTGCCGAGCGTGACGTAGCGCCGCGGCACGTGGCTGCGGATCTGGTCGGCGTAGTTGCGCATGTAGTCGGTGGCGGCGATCACCGGGCCCGCGTGACCTTCGAGCGACGTCTCGACGTAGCTCTTGCGCGACGGCGCCGTCGGGTGGAGCAGGTTGTGGCGGTCGGCGCTCATGCCGTCGCGGCGCAGCTCGTTGAAGCTCGTCGCACTCCACAGGTCCGACTCGACGCCGAAGTCCTTGCGCAGCAACTCCGCCGCTTCGATCACTTCGCGGAAGATCGTGCCGCTGCCCATCAGCTGGACGCGCGGTCCCTTGGATTTGCCGCCCTCCTTGAACAGGTACAGCCCCTTGATGATCGCCGCTTCCGCGCCAGCCGGCATCGCCGGGTGCGGGTAGTTCTCGTTCATCAGCGTGAGGTAGTAGTAGACGTCCTCCTGCGCCTCGTACATCCGGCGGATGCCCTCGCGGATGATCACGACGACCTCGTAGGCGAACGTCGGGTCGTACGAGATGCAGGTCGGGATCGTTGACGCGAGGATGTGGCTGTGGCCGTCCTCGTGCTGCAGGCCTTCGCCGTTGAGCGTCGTGCGGCCCGCAGTGCCGCCCAGCAGGAAGCCGCGCGCGCGCATGTCGCCCGCGAGCCACGCGAGGTCGCCGACGCGCTGCAGCCCGAACATCGAGTAGTAGATGTAGAACGGGATCATCGGCACGTCGTTGGTCGAGTACGACGTGGCCGCCGCGATCCAGGACGACATCGCGCCCGCTTCGTTGATGCCCTCCTGCAGCACCTGGCCCGACTTGTCCTCGCGGTAGTACATGAGCTGGTCGGCGTCCTGCGGCTTGTAGAGCTGACCCACCGCCGAGTAGATGCCGAGCTGTCGGAACATGCCCTCCATGCCGAACGTCCGCGACTCGTCGGGAACGATCGGCACGACGTGCTTGCCGATCGTCTTGTCGCGCACCAGCGTGCCGAGCATCTGCACGAACGCCATCGTCGTCGAGATCTCGCGCTCGCCGGAGCTTTGCAGCAGGCGGTCGAACGTCGACAGCGGCGGTGCCGGCAGCGACGCTGATTTGCGCCGACGCTGCGGCAGGTAGCCGCCGAGCGCTTCGCGCCGCGCCTTGAGATACTTCATCTCCTCGCTGTCGTCGGCGAAGCGCTTGAACGCGAGCGTCTCGTATTCCTGATCGGTGATCGGGATCTTGAAGCGCTCGCGGAACTGCTTCAGCGCGTCGTCCGACATTTTCTTGGCCTGGTGGCTGATCATCTGGCCTTCGCCGGATTCGCCCATGCCGAAGCCCTTGACAGTTTTCGCGAGGATCACCGTCGGCTGACCCTTGTGATTCACCGCGGCGGTGTAGGCGGCGAAGACCTTGAACGGGTCGTGGCCGCCGCGGGAGAGCTTCCACACCTCTTCGTCGGACAGGTCGGCGACGAAGGCCTTCAGCTCCGGCGAGTTGAAGAAATGCTCGCGCACGTACGCGCCGTCCTTGCTCTTGAAGTCCTGGTACTGGCCGTCGACGCACTCTTCCATCCGCTTCAGCAGGATGCCGTCCGTGTCCTTCGCGAAGAGCTTGTCCCAGCCCGAGCCCCAGACGACCTTGATGACGTTCCACCCGGCGCCGCGGAACATTGCCTTCGAGCTCCTGGATGATCTTGCCGTTGCCGCGCACCGGGCCGTCGAGGCGCTGCAGGTTGCAGTTGATGACGAAGATCAGGTTGTCGAGGTCCTCGCGTCCGGCGAGCGAGATCGCGCCGAGCGACTCGGGCTCGTCGCATTCGCCGTCGCCGAGGAACGCCCACACCTTGCGGGCTTCGGTGTTCGCGAGTCCGCGGCCCTGCAGGTACTTGAGGAAGCGCGCCTGGTAGATCGCCGTCAGCGGGCCGAGACCCATCGACACCGTCGGGAACTGCCAGAAATCCGGCATCAGCCACGGATGCGGATACGACGGTATGCCCTTGCCTTCGCTCTCCTGCCGGAAATTCGCCAGCTGCTGCTCGGTGAGCCGGCCCTCGAGGAACGCGCGCGCGTAGATGCCGGGCGACACATGGCCCTGGATATAGATGAGATCGCCGCCATGATCCTTGCTCGCGCCGTGCCAGAAATGTCCGAAGCCGATGTCGTAGAGCAGCGCAGAGGACTGGAAGCTCGCGATGTGGCCGCCCAGCTCGGATGAATCCTTGTTCGCGCGCAGGATGATCGCCATTGCGTTCCAGCGCATGGCCGACCGGATCCGATGCTCGATGTCGCGGTCGCCGGTGGCCTTGGCTTCCTGTTCGGGCGGGATGGTGTTGCGATAGGGCGTTGTCGCAAGGAATCGCGGCGTCGTCCCGGTCTTGATCGCCTCCTCGCGCAATTGGGTGAGCAGAAAGCGCGCCCGGTCCGCGCCCTGATAGTGCGTGACGGCCTTGAGCGCGTCGACCCATTCCCGGGTTTCGCCGGGGTCGTGATCCTGCATCGTTCCCATGGAGTTCTCCTCGAACTGAACGCTGACGAACGTGAACGCTGACTTGCGATTGCGGGCAACTAATCCGACGGCAGCCCCTGCACCCGGAACAGCTCCTCGAGGTGCGGGCTCATCGGCAGGTTGAGGCGGATGCCGGACGGCAGCGGCTTCTGGAACCAGCGCTCGTAGATCGCGACGATCTCGCGGCTGCCAGCGAGCCGATGGAACGCGCGCTCGACGACCTCGTTGAAATCCGGGTCGTCCTTGCGGAACATCAGCGCGTAGTCTGCATACGTCAGGAAATCGCCGACGACGCGAAAGTCGGCTGCCGATTTCGTCTCGGCGAGCATCCCGTAGAGCTGCACGTCGTCGTTGGCGAACGCATCGGCCTTGCCGGCGGCGAGCGTCTCGAACGATTCCTTGTGGTCGCCGGCGAAGACGAACTTGATCGGGATCTGCTGCCGCTCGGCGAGCTTCGGGACCGCGGTCGCGTGCACGGTGCCGCGCGTCAGCACGACTGTCTTGCCGGCGAGGTTGCGGAAGTTGAGGATCCCGCTCCCCCGGCGCACCATCAGCTTGGTGCCGGTCACGAACATCGTCGGCGAGAACGCGACGGTCTTGCGCCGCTCGGCGTTGTTCGTCGTCGAACCGCATTCGAGGTCGATCTCGCCCGAGGTTACCTTGTCGAAGCGGTTCTCCGGCGTCACCGGCTTCAGCTCGACGCGGACGTCCTTGCCAAGCTCTGCGACGATCTCCTCGACGACGATCTCGCAGAGGTCGAGCGAATAGCCGACCGGCTTCTTGTTCGCGTCGAGGAACGCGAACGGCGGCGAGTTCTCGCGATGACCGATCCGCACGACGCCGGACTCGGCGATCTTTTTCAGCGTCCCGGTGTACTTGGGCACGAAGGCGTTGGACTGCGCCTGCGCGCCGAGGGCCAGCGCCGCCGCGACGACTCCGAGCGCAGCCGCCGCGCAGCTACAGCTCCATCGCCTCCTTGCATCAACCGCAGCGAAAGCCGCGGCGCCTCCGGTCGTGTTCGACACGGCGCATCCTCCTCGTCGTCTCCCCCGGGCTCTCGCGATCGAAGCGTCGCGTCGCCGGTGGCGGTGTATTACCAGCCTCGCGCCGGCAAGTGCCGGCAAGGTCAGCCTCCAGGACTTAGATTGGATGGGATGGGGCGCGAGCGTTGCGCACCCCGCAGCTAGAATGCCAACTTCGCCGTGCGACTTCAACCTCTAACGGTAGCGTGCGGTAAACGCACGGCGCCGCGGCAGGCCGCGGGGCGTGGCGCTCCGGCCAAAATGTGCTAAAGTTCTCGTGCGCCGATTTGAGCTTCAGCTTGCGGGCGCTTAAAAAATGCCGCTAAAGCGAGGTTCGCTCCAGCCTGGAGATACCGGGCGGGGCACACAAAACCCGTTTGGCGGCCCGCCAGACGGGTTTTTTGTTTTGCGGCGCGAGCTGATCGAAGCCAGGAGCTCGGCATGGACAGCAAGACCTCGGTAAAGCGCGGTTTCACGACATCGATCCTGCATTCGGATCGCGACGCACCGATCGAGCACGGCGCGCTGCACAAGCCGCTGCACACATCGGTCGCCTACGGCTACAAGGACGCGCGCGAACTCGCGGCGGTGTTCCAGGGCAAGGCCGCCGGCTATGCCTACGGCCGGCAAGGCAATCCCACCACTGCGGCGCTGGAAGCCAAGGTCAACGCGATGGAGGACGGTGTCGCGACCGTGTGCTTCGCCACCGGCATGGCGGCGATCGCGGCCGCTCTCCTTGCGCTGCTGAAGGAAGGCGACCACGTCATCGCCAGCCACTTCCTGTTCGGCAACACGAACAGCCTGTTCGCGACGCTGAAGGCGCACGGCGCGCCGGTGACGTTCGTCGACGCCACCGATGCCGACGCTGTCGAGGCGGCGATCACTCCCGCGACGCGGCTGGTGTTCGTCGAGACGATCGCGAATCCGCGCACGCAGATCGCCGACCTCGCACGCATCGGTGCGCTCTGCGCCGCGCGCAACCTGATCTACGTCGTCGACAACACGATGACCTCGCCGTGGCTCTTCAAGCCGAAGGCCGTCGGCGCGTCGCTCGTCGTCAACGCGCTGACCAAGTACATCGGCGGGCACGGCAACGCGCTGGCCGGGAGCCTCACCGACACCGGGCTCTACGACTGGACGCGCTTCCCGAACATACTCGACAGCTACAAATCGGCGAAGCCGGCGCTGTGGGGCATCACGCAGGTGCGCAAGAAGGGGCTGCGCGATTTCGGCGCCACGCTCGCCGCCGAGCAGGCGCATCACATTTCGGTGGGCGCGGAAACGCTCGCGCTGCGGATGGCGCGCCAGTGCGAGAACGCGCAGGCGCTCGCGGACTTTCTGGCCGCTCATCCGGCCGTCGGCGCCGTCTATTACCCGGGGCTTGCCGGGACATCCGCAGCATGCGCTGGCAAGGGAACTGTTTGCCGGCTTCGGCGCGCTGTTGTCCTTCGAGCTCGAGGGGGGTGTCGACCTGTTCGAATTCCTGAACCGGCTTCGCGTGGTCGTGCTGTCGTCGAACCTGGGCGACAACCGCACGCTGGCCATCCCAGTCGCGCATACGATTTTCTGGGAAATGGGCGCGGCGCGGCGCGCTGAAATGGGCATCGCCGATTCGCTGATCCGCGTCTCGATCGGCATCGAGGATCGCGACGACCTCGTCGGCGATTTCTCTCAGGCGCTTGCGCGCTGAACGATCATGACCGAAAGCACTGCCGAATGAAATTGGCATCGCGTGTCGTCGCGGTGACGCTCGCCGCGACGGCGACGGGTGCGCACGCGCAGGTCACGACGGGTCGCGAAGCCGCGCGACAGCGTCGTTACGCCGGGTCCTGCGACGCCCTGACGGGCTGTGCCTCGATCCGCCGGTTGATCCAGATCGCGATCGGAATCCATCCGATCCAGCGGATCAGGTCGACGATCTCGTTGTCCCAGTGCCAGTCGTCGATGCCGTCGAAGGCGAAGCCCGACGCGTCCTCGACCCAGCCCCAGAACGTCAGCCACACGGCGAGCAGCACGAGCACTGCGCCCAGGGCGCGCTGGCTGGGCTTGGCCGCCTGCCACATCGGAATGGCAATCAGGCCGCCGACGATCGCGACATAGAGCGCCGTGCGCACGGGCGTGTGCGCGTCCAGCCACGGCCTGATCAGCGGCTCGCTCGCGATCATCTTCGCTGCGGTCCAGCCCAGCACCGCGGCGCCGAGCCAGAGGATCGCGGGGAAGCGCTCGACCCAGTGCAGGACCAGGGTCGAGCCCCAGATGACGATTGGAATCGACACTGCGAGGCCGATCACGACGAGCAGCATCGAGCCCTGCGCGGCGCCGCCGACGGCGAGCACGTTGTCGATGCCCATGACGGCGTCCGCGACGATGATCGTCTGGATCGCGCCGCGCATCGACGATTGCGGCGCGATCGAATGCTTGCTATCGCCGGCGTCCTGCGTGAGCCTCCAGCCGATGTAGACGAGCGCCACGCCGCCAATCAGCAGGAACGCCGGGATCTTGAGCAGCCAGACGACGACGAGCGTCAGCAGCGCGCGAACGATGATCGCGCCCGCCGTGCCCCAGAGCACCACGCGCTTCTGCATCTCCTTCGGAACGTTGCGCGCGGCGAGGCCGATCACGATCGCGTTGTCGCCGGCCAGCACGAGATCGATGACGATGATCGTCGCGAGCGCGGACAGCCATGCAGTGGAGAATACGTCGGGTGTCATCGGTTCGAGTCGGATCGTCAGCGCGGGCGCGTGGGCGAGACCGCCAGCGTGCCGCTTGGCGCGCGGCTTTTCAACCCGTGACCTCGCGTACGTGAAGCCCCGTGGCGGATGCCTCCAGATAATGGCCTCGGTCGTCCCAGTCGGCAAGCACGATGCGCTCGCGCGGCTGCCCGTCGACGTCCAGCGCATGCCGCGCCGGACGGTGCGTGTGGCCGTGGATCATGCGGGCGACGCCGTGGCGGCGGAACATGTCGGCGACCGCGCCTGCGTCGACGTCCATGATCGCCTCGGGTTTCAGCGCATTGGCCGCACGGCTCTTGCGCCGCAGGTACCAGGCGATCCCCCGACGCAGCGTATACGGCAGGCGGAGCAGCCGGCGGCTCGTAGCGCCCGAGCGCATCCGCGCGCGAAACCGCTGGTATTCGACGTCGCCGGTGCAGAGCTCGTCGCCGTGCAGCACGACGAGGCGCGTCCCGCCGACGTCGACGATCTGCTGCTCGGGGAGGATCGTCGCGCCGGTCGCGCGCGCGAACGCATCGCCGAGCAGGAAATCGCGATTGCCCCGTGCCACGAATACGGCGACGCCGGCGGTGCTCAGCGCCGCGAGCGCGTCGGCGATCGCGCGTGCGAACGGATCGCGCAACTGGTCATCGCCGATCCATACGTCGAACAGATCGCCGAGAATGTAGACAGCGGCGGCATCCCGCGCCGGGCCGCGCGCGAACGCGTGAAAGGCTGCGGCGGCCCCGGCGCGGTCCGGCGCGAGGTGAAGGTCGGACAGGAAGAGCGTCGGCTTCATGGCCAAGTGGGGCCGGCTTCAGCCCGCCACGGCATTGCGTCAGGCTGAAGCCTGACCCACAAGGAAAAGCGTGGCAATCCTTGTGGGGCCGGCTTCAGCCGGCCGCGGCATTGCCTCAGGCTGAAGCCTGACCCACGACCTCGGCGCGTTGAATCATGACGTCGTCCTTCGGGACGTTCTGATGCATACCGGCATTGCCCGTCGGGACGCCCTTGATGCGCTCGACGACGTCGGTGCCGCCGACGACCTTCGCGAACACGCAGTAGCCCCACCCGTTCGGGCTCGGCGACTTGTAGTCGAGAAAATCGTTGTCGGCGACATTGATGAAGAATTGCGCCGACGCCGAGTGCGGGTCGGACGTGCGCGCCATCGCGACCGTGTATTTCTTGTTCTTGACGCCGTTGCCGGCTTCGTTGGCGACCGGCGCGCGCGTGGGTTTCTGCTTCATGCCAGGCTCGAAGCCGCCGCCCTGGATCATGAAGCCGTCGATCACGCGGTGAAACACCGTGTTGTCGTAGTGGCCGTCACGGACGTACTGCAGGAAGTTCGCCACGGTCGCGGGCGAATTCTCGTCGTCGAGCGCGAGTGTGATGTCGCCGTGGTTGGTGTGCAGGATCACGTTGCTCATCTCATGCCTCCTTCACTTCGCGGCGTCGATGACGCGCGCTGCCGTGATCACGACGGGCTCGGTCGGCACGTCCGCCGGCGAGAGCGGCGTACCTGGCGGCACCGGCTTGCCGCCGCCCTTCGCGACCTTGGCGATCTTGGTGACGACGTCCATGCCGTCGACAACTTTTCCGAACGCCGTGTAGCCGATCCCGCCCGGGTCCGGCGAGCGGAAGTTGAGCGCCTTGTTGTCGGCGACGTTGATGAAGAACTGGCTGGTCGCCGAATTCGGATCGGATGTGCGCGCCATCGCGATCGTGCCGGGCACGTTCAGGATGCCGGCCTTGCTGCTCATTTCCGCCTCGTTGACGACCGGCGGGCGCGTCGGCTTCGGCTTGAAGTCGGTCGTGAAGCCGCCGCCCTGGATCATGAAGCCGTCGATCACGCGGTGGAACTGCGTGCCGTCGTATTGCTTGGCCTTGACGTAGTCGATGAAATTCGCGACGGTCTTCGGCGCGGCGTCGGGATAGAGCTCGATGCGGATCTTGCCGAGCGTGGTGTCGAACTCCACCTGCGGATTCGCGGCAAGCGCCGGCATGGCGGCCAGCGCGGCGGCGAGGACGACGGAAGAAGCGAAGCGTGCGGCGATACGGCGAATCATCTGGAGTCTCCTCGAACTTGAGTCGATGCGAATTGCGGACTACGGTGTCAGGGCCGCCGCGTCGCGCACGAGCTTGAGCTTCGCGGACGCGCTGCGGTTGCGCTTGTCGAGCGTCGCTGCCTTCTCGTATTGCTCGGCGGCGAGCGCGGCGTAGACGTCGCCCAGATTTTCACGGGCGACGGCGTAATCGGGGGCGGTTTGCACGGCGAGCAGAAGCTCGTCGCGCGCGAGCCCGAGTTCGCCCTTGCCCGAGTACAGCACGGCTAGATTGTTGTGGGGCTCGGGCATCTCGGGAAAGTCGGCGGCGAGACTGCGGTACTCGGCGATGGCGGCGTCCACCTTGCTCTGGTCGGTCAGCGCCACGGCCTTCAGGAAGCGCGCCTGCGGCTCGCGCGGCCGCTCGCGCGTAAGCTCGTCCAGCTTGGCGATCGCATCGTCGTACTTCTTCTGGGCAACCAGGGCGCGCGCGTCTGCCATGGTCTGCGCGTATGCCTTGCGCTCCGCTTCCGAGATCTCGAACGGGGCCCGCGGTGTCGGTTTGGCCGCGGCATTCGCGGGATCGGGCGGCACCGCCGTCTGCGCTCCACACGGCAGCGCGAGCGCAACGCAAACGGCGAGTGCGAACGGGCGGGAGTATCGGTAACGGCGGGCGGCAGACATGACGAGCGCAATCGGGGCAGGCGGCGAACTGCACATTCTATCAGCGTGAATCGCCGCGACAGCCGCCTCAGAAATCCGGATCCGACAGCGTCGCCATGTCATTGACGGCCATCGCGACGGCACTTCCGCGATCCGCACCAATCCGGTAGCTTGCCGTGATGCCGGTTATCAGCGTCCTGGTGACCTCTTCCGAGTGATCGCTGCGCGCGATCGCCAACGCCTCGAACAGGCCCGGAAGCCCGAGCATCGCGCATACGTCGCCAATGCGGCGAAATGCATCCTCGCCAATCTCGTCGCGCCGGCCGGAGTAGCGGAACTCGCCGCTCCAGTGCATGTCAAGCGTGTTCGCCGCTGTGATGACCGCGACCTCCGCGTCGAGGATCGACAGTTGGGCGCTATCAACCCCGCCGCTGTGCGTGGCCGCAGCGCTCACGCCGGCGCGCGTATAGGCGCGCACGCGCGACTCGATCGCGTGGCCGCGACCACCGAGCGCCGCGCGCACTGCAGCCAGCGCCGCGCGTACGCCGCCGCTGTGCGGCGGGGCGTGCGTGTACGCGGCGTGGAGCAGGCCGGCCGCGACCGTTTCGGCGCGCAGCCCGTAGTGGACCAGCACACTGGCGGCCCCGACGAGGTGGTTGATGAACGGGCGTCCGCACGGCCGGTAGCCGCCATCCATCAGCACCTGCGCGACGTGATAGGCGTTGGCGATCAGCGCGAGCTCGTCGGCGCGATAGCCCGACTGCGTCGCGGACTCGAGCAGTTCCGAGCGCGTCTGGCGAAGTGACGCGCGCGTCATCGGCGCGTCCCGCGGCGCTGCCGACGTCGCGCGCAGCGGATCGATGGCCGCCACGTGCTCGCGCAGAAACGCGCGGACCCCGCCGAACGAGCGTGCATCGTCGACGACGTTCCACTTGCGGCAGAACGTCGCGATGTTCGCTTCCGCCTCCTCCGCTGACCAGCGCGCGCGGAAGAACGCGAGCTCGTCGAGGCGGTAGCCGGCGAAGGCGAGGTAAGTGACCTGTGCCGCGGGCTCGAACACGGTCGCGTAGCCGCGCGCCTTTGCGGCAAGCGATACATCGATATGCTCGTGGACGCAGCGCAGGCGGGTGTCGAGCACCGGATCGCCGCGCAGCAGCGAGGTGCGAACGAGCATGCAGTGAAACTCGACGTAGTCGCACGGCCGGCGGGCCAAGGCTGCGGCCTTGGTGCGGGGATCGGCGCCAGCGAGGTGATGCCGCTCGACGAGTACGCGGCCTCCGGCTGCCGAAAGCTCGCTGATCACGCCGCCGGCCATGTGGATCGTCGGAGGCTTGACGCCATCGCCCCAGAGGTACAGCGGCCCCACGACGCCGGCACCCGTCTCGTCGGCGCAGCGAACGAGCGCGTCCAGCCACCCTGCGGCGACCTGCACGTCGTTGTCGAGGAATACGACATAGTCGGTATCGACGGCCGCGGCGATCCGCAGCCGCGCTTCCTGCGGCCAGAGCGGCTCGTCGAAGCGCACGACCTCGATCTCTCCCGCCGCTGCCCGCTCGGTGAGGCGCTTGCGCAGCCACACTGGCGATTGCACGTCGAGGTAGATGAAGCGGTACGGCGGGCGTGTGTAGCGCAGCACGCCATCGATCGCGATATCGGCGAGCGAGTGACGCTCGCGTGCCGTCATGATCAGCGTTGCGCGCGCGGCCCCTCCGGGCGGCAGACCGGCAGTGGGGGTCGTCTTGCTCAACTCGCGCGCAGCCGCGCCGCCGTCGCGTCGATCAGCCGCCGCGCGATCGAGAGCGACGGCGGCATGTCCGGCAGTGCATCCGCGGGGAACCAGCGGACGTCGGCAATCTCCTCGCCGTCGGGCACGAGCTCGCCACCCGCGTACTCGGCGGTGTACGCAATCATCAGCGAGTGCGGGAATGCCCACGACTGGCTCGCGAAATACGTCAGCGTACCGACGTCGACGCCGACCTCCTCCTTCACTTCGCGCCGGACGCAGTCCTCGATCGTCTCGCCCGGCTCGACGAATCCCGCGAGTGCGCTGTACATCGCCGGCGGAAAGCGGTGCGCGCGGGCGAGCAGGAGCTCACGGCCGCGGGTGACCAGCGCCATCATCGCCGGCGATACCCGCGGGTAGGCGACGTACTTGCACGCGGGGCATTCCTTCGCGCGTTCCCCCGCCTTGTCGCGCGTCGGCGTTCCGCAGCGGCCGCAATATCGATGCGTGCGGTCCCACTCGACGACCTGGAACGCGCGCGCGCCGATCGCCACCAGCGACTCGGGCACGCGGAAGAACAGCGCGCGCAAGCCGACAAGGCGGAGTCCGGGTGGGGGTGCGAAGTCGTTCGGCAGGACGATCGCGACGCAGGGCACGCCCGAAAGCTCGCCGAGGTAATGGCGCGCGCCGTCGATTTCCGCCGCGGCGAGCTCGTCCAGCGTCGGGATCGCAGGCGCGTCATCGTCGCCGCCGACGAGCATCTTGGCGTCGCTGTACGCGAATGCGAGCGCCGTCCCCGCCAGCAGCGAGGGCAGGGCGTGCGAGGGGACAAAGCCATCGGGAGTGTGCACGGAACCCGGATTATCGGTGCAATTCCGTCAGGGCGAAACCGCGACCGCGGCGCGCCGGTGTCGCCGCCGCCAGGCGAACGCGAGGGCGACGACCAGCACGCCCGCCGCGCCGCAAAGCAGCACGACGCCGGTGTTGAACGTCTGCGCGACGATGCCGGCGATGGCGACGCCGACCGACTGGCCGATGAACAGCGACGCCGCGAACTGCGACACCGCGGTACCGCGCCGCTCCGGCGCCATCTGCGTCGCGTTGGTCTGCAGCGTGTTGTGCAGCATGTAGAAGCCCATGCCCATTGCGACGGTGGCGAGTGCTGCGACCGGCCACGACGTCGCCATCGCGACGGCGGCGAGCGTCGCGCAGATGATCGCGCCGCCGCCGATCGCGAGGCCCACTTCGCCGAGGCGGCGCACCAGCACCGGTGACAGCACGGCGAACACGATGCCGCCCGCGCCATAGAGCATCACGATCGACCCCGCGAAGGTGAGCGAGATGCCGTAGTGAAGGTGCAGGTGCGTCGCGATGAATGCGAACGAGCCGAACATGAATGTGCCTTCCAGAAACACGGTGATCAGCACGACCCGCGCCCACGGCTGGCGCCAAACGTAGGCAATGCCGGCGACGAACTCGCGGAGCGTGAAGCGGTGCGCGGTCACGCCGTCGGTCACCTTGTGGCCCTTGAGCAGACGGAACAGGATCACGCTCGCCAGCGCTTGCCAGACGGCCAGGATGACGAACGGCGCCCAGTAACCGAGATGCTCGGCGCCAAGGCCGCCCAGCAGCGAGCCCGCGGCGAAGCCGAGCATCTGTCCCATGAGAAAGCGTGCGAGCACCGGCTGGCGCTGCTCGTACGGCACGTTGTCGCCGATCCACGCCATCGACAGCGGGATCACGGCCGCCGCCGTGCCGCCCGCGAGGAAGCGCGCGAGGACGAGCAGCGTGAACGTCGGCGCGAGCGCGCAGGCGAGCGTGGTCAAGGCGGACACTGCGCAAGCCCACGCGATCACGCGGTACTTGCCGAGACGGTCGCCCACGGGACCGTAGACAAGCTGGAACACGCCATACGCGGCGGTGAACATCGTCACGACGCTGGCGGCGGTGCCGATGCCCACACCGAAGTCGCGCGCGAGCACCGGCAGCATCGGGTCGGTGACGCGCGTCCCCGCGGCCGCGCCGAACGCCGCGATGGAAAGCGCGACGATCGCGACCTTTGGCACCGGCGCGGGTGCCCCCACGTCTTACGCGAGCGACAGCGGCAGCTTGCGCAGGCGCTTCCCGGTGGCGGCGGCGATCGCGTTGGCAACCGCAGGCGCGATCGGCGGCACGCCGGGCTCGCCGACACCCGTCGGCTTGTCCGTCGACGCGACGATATGGACTTCCACTGCCGGCATCTCGTTGATCCGCAGGACGGGGTGGTCGTGGAAGTTCGACTGCTCGACCATGCCGTCCTTCAGCGTGATCGCGCCGTAGAGCGCCGCCGACAACCCGAAGCCGATACCACCCTCCATCTGCGCGCGGACCACGTCGGGGTTGACCGCCAGGCCGCAGTTCACCGCGCAGACGACGCGATCGACAGTGAATTTGTTGTCCGGCGTCACGGTTACCTCGGCGACCTGCGCGACCGTCGTGTTGAACGATTCGTGCACGGCGACGCCGCGACCGCGCCTGGCGCCGGCGACCTTCGCCGGCGCGAGCGGCGTACCCCAGCCCGCCTTCTCGGCCGCGAGCGCGAGCACTTCGGCGTGCTTCGGATGCTTCGCAAGCAGCGCCTTGCGGAACGCGACCGGGTCCTTGCCCGCGGCGGTTGCGAGCTCGTCGACGAATGACTCCGTCGCGAACGCCGTGTGCGTCGAGCCCACCGAGCGCCACCATTGCACGGGCACGCCCACCGTCGGCGAGTGCAGCTCGACGGTGAGATCAGCGATGACGTAAGGCAGGGTCGACGCGCCCTCGACGCTGGTGCGATCGATGCCGTCCTTCACCATCATCGACTCGAACGGCGTGCCGACGAGGATCGACTGCCCGACGATCCGGTGCTGCCATCCCGCGACGTTTCCCGACGCGTCGAGCCCCGCCTTGAACGTGTGGAGATACGCCGGACGGTAATAGCCGCCCTTCATGTCGTCCTCGCGCGTCCACACGAGCTTCACCGGGACGCCGAGCTTGCCCTGCGTCGCCAGTCCCTTGGCGATGGCCGCGGCTTCCACGACGTAGTCCGACTGCGGGTTGGCGCGCCGGCCGAAGCTGCCGCCGGCGAACAGCTGGTTGAGCGACACCTGCTCGGGTTTCAGTTCGACGGTCTTGGCGACCGCGAGTCGATCGGCGGTCTGGAACTGCTCGCCGTTCCACACTTCGCAGCGATCGGCGTCGAGCCTGACCACGCAATTGAGCGGCTCCATCGACGCGTGCGCCAGATACGGGAACTCGTACTCGGCGTCGAGCGTCTTCGCCGCGCCGGCGAGCGCCTTCGCGGCATCGCCGTCCTTGCGCGCGGGCTTGCCCGGCGTGGCCGCGAGCTTCCGGTACTCGGCGAGAATGTCCGACGACGACAGCTTGAACGCCGGCGCATCGTCCCATTCGATCTTCAGCGCGTCGCGCCCCTTGCGCGCCGTCCAGAAGTTGGCGGCGAGCACCGCGACGCCGCTTGGAACCTCGACGACGTAGCGCACGCCCGGCACGTCCTTCAGTCCCGCGGCGTCGATGTTTTTCACCTTCGCACCGAAACGCGGCGGATGCGCGACGACGGCCGTCAGCATGTCGGGCAGCTTCACGTCCTGCGTGAACGTCGCGGTCCCCGTCGACTTGGCGCGTGAATCGGTGCGCGGCGCGTGCTTGCCGATGTAGACGAAGTCCTTCGCGTCCTTGAGCTTGACTGCGCCCGGCACCGGCTGCTTCGCGGCGGCGTCGGCGAGCTCGCCGAATGTCGCCTTCCTGCCGCTCGCGTGCGACACGACGCCGTTCTTCACGACGATCGAGTCGGGGCCGACTTTCCAGCGCTCCGCGGCGGCGCCGACCAGCATCGCGCGCGCCGCCGCGCCGGCCTGACGATATTGCTCGAATGCGTTGGCCATCGCGGTGGAACCGCCGGTGCCTTGCGCTTCGCCCCAGAAGAGATTGTTGTAGAGCTTGGCATCGGCCGGCGCGCCCACCACCTTCACCTGCGACCACGCGGCGTCAAGCTCCTCGGCGACGAGCGTCGGCAGGCCCGTGTAAGTCCCCTGGCCCATTTCGAGGTGCTTGACGACGACGGTGACGCTGTTGTCCTTGCCGACGCGCAGGAATGCGTTCGGCTCGAACGTCCCGCCCGCGGACGCGGCGCCGGCGGTCTTGCCGGGGCCGGACATCTGCGCGGCCGCCTCGCCCGTGAAGATGCCGAGCGACAATCCGGCGCCCGCGGCGGCGCCGACCTTGAGAAACACGCGGCGCGACATGCCCGCTGCTTGCGGTACGAATCGATTCGGGTTCATGTCGGCTCCTTACGCGAGGCTCTTCGCCGCGTCCTTGATCGCCGCGCGAATGCGCACGTACGTTGCGCAGCGACAGACGTTGCCGGCCATGGCGGCATCGATGTCGGCGTCGGTCGGACGCTTGTTCTTCGCGAGCAGCGCGGCCGCCGACATGATCTGGCCGGACTGGCAATAGCCGCACTGCGGCACGTCGAGCTTCTGCCATGAAGCCTGCACCGCCTGCCCCTCGCGCGACTTCAGGCCTTCGATCGTCGTGATATCGGCGCCTTGCTTGAGCGCGGACAGCGGCGTCTGGCACGAGCGCACCGGCAGGCCTTCGACGTAGACGGTGCAGGCGCCGCATAGCGCCATCCCGCAGCCGTACTTGGTGCCGGTGAGATTGAGGCCGTCGCGCAGGATCCACAGCAGCGGCGTATCGGGCGCCATGCTCGACGCGATGTCGACGCGCTCCTTGTTGACGAAAAAGGTGGCCATCGGGTGCTCCGGAATGAACCGCCGCGAATGCGGCGAAGCGGCAATGGTAGGCGAATGCGCGCACGTTGGCCATGCGACAGCGCGCATCCTTGCGTCACGCCGCTGCGGATGTCCCTACCGACGCCGGGGACGAAAGGCGCAGCGCGCTATAATCGTGTGCTCGAAAATCACGCGGAAACGACGCTGCCATGGAAGCCGAACAGATCAACCTCATCGCCAACACGCTTGGCGGCATCGATACGCGCACGGCCGAGCTGCGGAGGTATCTTTGACTTCGAGGCGAAGCGTGAACGCCTCGAGGTGGTGACCCGCGAGCTCGAAGACCCGAACGTCTGGAACGATCAGCCGCGCGCGCAGGCGCTCGGCAGGGAAAAGAAGGAGCTCGACCAGGTCGTCGGCACGCTGACGACCCTCGCGAGCGGCCTCAACGATGCCCGCGGATTGTTCGATCTCGCCCGCGGCGAAGAGGACGACGCCACGCTCGAAGCGGTGCGCGACGACGTCGCCAAGCTCGAGCGCACGGTGGCCGATCTCGAGTTCCGGCGGATGTTCAACAATCCGCTCGACCCGGGCAACGCGTTCATCGACATCCAGGCGGGCAGTGGCGGCACCGAAGCGCAGGATTGGGCAGCGATGCTGCTGCGCATGTACCTGCGCTACGCCGAGCGCAAGGGCTATCGCGTGGAGGTGCTCGAAGAATCGCCGGGCGAGGTCGCCGGCATCAAGAGCGCGTCGCTCAAAGTCGAGGGCGACTACGCGTACGGCTACCTGCGCACCGAGACCGGCGTGCACCGCCTGGTGCGCAAGAGCCCGTTCGACTCCAACGCGCGCCGGCACACGTCATTTGCCAGCGTGTTCGCCTATCCCGAAGTCGACGACTCGATCGAGGTCGAGATCAATCCGGCCGACCTGCGGATCGATACGTATCGCGCGTCGGGCGCGGGCGGCCAGCACATCAACAAGACAGACTCCGCAGTTCGCATCACCCACCTGCCGACGAACATCGTCGTGCAGTGTCAGAACGATCGCTCGCAGCACCGCAATCGCGCGGAGGCGATGGCGATGCTGAAGTCGAAGCTCTACGAGCTGGAGCTGCGCAAGCGCCAGGCCGAGCAGCAGAAGCTGGAAGACGCCAAGACCGACATCGGCTGGGGCCATCAGATCCGCTCGTACGTGCTCGATCAGTCGCGGATCAAGGATCTGCGGACCAACTACGAAGTCGGCAACACGCAGGCCGTGCTGGACGGGGGTCTCGAGGACTTCATTGCGGCGAGCCTGAAGCAGGGAGTGTAGATGGCCGACAACAGGAACGATGCGGCCCCGGTCGCCGTCGACGAGAACCAGATCATCGCCGAGCGTCGCAGCAAGCTCGCCGCATTGCGTGCCGCCGGGCACGCGTATCCGAACGACTTCCGGCGCGACGCGCTCGCTGTCGACCTTCACGCGGCGCACGATGCCGAGTCGAACGAGGCGCTGGAGCCAAAAGCACTGCGCGTCGCCGTGGCAGGTCGCATGGTGCTGAAGCGCGTGATGGGCAAGGCGTGCTTCGCGACCGTGCAGGACATGTCGGGGCGCATCCAGCTCTATGTGACGCTCGACGGCGTCGGCGCCGACACGCTCGACGCGTTCAAGCATTGGGACCTGGGCGACATCGTCGGCGCAACCGGCACGCTGTTCAAGACGAAGACCGGCGAGCTGTCGGTGAAGTGCGATGCGGTGCGCCTGCTGTCCAAGGCGCTGCGGCCGCTGCCGGAGAAGTTCCACGGCCTGACCGACCAGGAGCAGAAGTACCGCCAGCGCTACGTCGACCTCATCACCAACCCGGCGTCGCGCGACGTTTTCGTCAAGCGCTCGCAGATCGTGCAGGCGATCCGCGAGTTCTTCGTCGTGCGCGGCTATCTCGAAGTCGAGACGCCGATGATGCATCCGATCCCGGGCGGCGCTGCCGCGCGGCCCTTCCGGACGCATCACAACGCGCTCGACATGGACCTCTACCTGCGGATCGCGCCGGAGCTGTACCTGAAGCGCCTCGTGGTCGGCGGGCTCGAGAAGGTGTTCGAGATCAACCGCAACTTCCGCAACGAGGGCATCTCGACCCGGCACAATCCCGAGTTCACGATGCTGGAGTTCTACGAGGCCTATCGGGACTATCACTACCTGATGGACCTGACCGAGGAACTGATCCGTGGCCTCGCGCAGCAGGTGCTCGGCACGACGACGATTTCATACCAGGGGCAGTCGATCGACCTCGCCGCGAAGTTCGACCGGCTGACGATGGCCGAGGCGATCCACAAGTACCACCCGCAGTACCCGCTGCATGAGCTCGCCAAGCCGGACTACCTGCGCGTCGCGCTCGCGCCGCATGACGTCGAGGTGTTCCCCACCGATGGCGTGGGCCTGCTCCAGCTCAAGCTGTTCGAGGCGACCACCGAGGACAAGCTCGTGCAGCCGACGTTCATCGTCGCGCATCCGACCGACGTATCGCCGCTCGCGCGTGCCAACGATGCGAATCCCGCCGTCACCGACCGCTTCGAGCTTTTCATCACCGGCCGCGAGATCGCCAACGGATTCTCCGAGCTCAACGATCCGGAGGACCAGGCGGCGCGCTTCAACGCGCAGGCGAAGGCGAAGGAAGCGGGCGATGAGGAGGCGATGTACTACGACGCCGACTACGTGCGCGCGCTCGAATACGGATTGCCGCCAACGGCGGGCGAGGGTATCGGCATCGACCGGCTCGTGATGCTGCTGACCGACGCGCCGTCGATCCGCGACGTGATCCTGTTCCCGCAGCTCAAGCCGGAGGCGTAAGCCGTAGTGCCGGAGTGGCCGGGCGGCTCCTCCCGAGGGCTCGGTGTTGAGGCGCCCTCGCAAGGGTCCGGCCCGGCAACTCGACACGCCCTGCCGGTTGAAACATACCCCGCCCGGGTATACATTGGGGAGATGAGCCCTCCCGACATCGATGTTGTTGCCTCGCCTCTGCCCTCGGACGGAGGGCGGGTCGAGCTCGCGCTCGAAGGGATGACCTGCGCCGCCTGCGCGGCTCGCATCGAGAAGGTGCTGAACCGCGTGCCGGGGACGCACGCGTCGGTGAACTTCGCCACGGAAACCGCCACGGCGCGCATCGACGGATCGGCGACTGACGTCGACGCGCTCGTCGCCGCCGTCGAGCGCGCTGGCTATCACGCCCGCGTCAAGCGCGATTCGGCGGAGGAGCGGCGTCTCGACGACGCGCAGAAGTCTGCAGCCTACGCCGCGCTGAAGCGCGAGTTCGTGATCGCGGCGCTGCTCACACTTCCACTCCTCGCACAAATGATCCCGATGCTGGTGAGCGGGGGGCTGAGTGGTGGAATGAGCGGCGAAGGTCGCCACGATCTGCTGCCGCGCTGGCTGCAGCTCGCGCTCGCCACACCCGTGCAGTTCTGGATCGGGCGCCGGTTCTACGTCGGCGCATGGCACGCACTGCGCGGCGGCGGCGCGAACATGGACGTGCTGATTGCGCTCGGCACGACGATGGCCTGGGGACTCTCCGCCGTCGCCACCGTGGCCGGGCTCGTGCTCGGCTCGGCGTACTTCGAGGCGTCCGGCATGGCGGCTGCCCTCACGCGGCTGGCGCACGAGCACGTCTACTTCGAGGCGGCAGCGGCGGTGATCACGCTGGTGCTGCTCGGCAAATTGCTGGAGGCGCGCGCCAAGGCAGGCACGTCCGCGGCGCTCGAAGGACTGCTGAGACTGCAACCCCGGATTGCGCATGTCGAGCGCGACGGCGTGCTCGTCGAAGTGCCGCTCGACGAACTGCGCGCGGGCGAGCGCTTTGTCGTGCGCGCAGGTGACGCGGTTCCCGTCGACGGCGTCGTCGCCAGCGGCGCGTCGACGGTCGACGAAAGCATGCTGACCGGGGAAAGCCGTCCGGTGGCGAAAGGTCCCGGCGCGACGGTCTACGCCGGCACGGTCAATCTGGACGGCGCGCTGCGTTGCGCCGCGACGGGTGTCGGCGAGGCGACGCTGCTCGCCGGCATCGTCCGGCTCGTGCGCGAGGCGCAGGGCTCCAAAGCCCCGATCCAGCGGCTTGCCGACCGCGTCTCCGGCGTGTTCGTGCCCATCGTCGTACTGATCGCCGTCGCGACGTTCGCTGCGACGTGGGCGTATGGCGGCGACCTTTCGCCTGCGCTGATCAACGCGGTCGCCGTGCTCGTGATCGCGTGTCCGTGCGCGCTGGGATTGGCGACACCGACGGCGGTCATCGTCGGCACGGGCCGCGGTGCGCAGCGCGGCGTGGTCATCCGCAACGCCTCGGCGCTGGAACAGGCGGGCCGCCTCGCGACACTGGTCGTCGACAAGACCGGGACGCTTACCGAAGGCCGGCCCGCCGTCGTCGCGATCGTCGCGACCGAAGGGTACGGCGCGGACGACGTCTTGCGGATCGGAGGCGCGCTCGAACAGGGCTCGACGCATCCGCTCGCTGCCGCGATCGTCGCGCGGGCGCGGGCCAAGGAGCTCGCGATCCCGCCCGTGGCCGACTTTGCGGCGATACCGGGCAAGGGTGCGCGCGGAACGATCGATGGCGAGACCGCACTCGCCGGGTCGATCGCCTTCCTGCGTGAAGAGCGCGTCCTCGTCCCGGACGACGCTGCGCAAACGCTGCTCGAAGCGGGCAACACGATCGTCGCCATTGCGCACGCCGGCCGCTGCATCGGCCTCATCGCACTCGCGGATCGGCTGCGCGAGACCACGCCCGCCGCGATTGCGCGCCTGCGCGCGCTCGGCATCGAGGTCGTGATGCTGACCGGCGACAATCCGGCGACCGCGCAGGCGATCGCGGCCGCAGCGGGCATCGTCGAGTTCAAGGCCGGCGTGCTGCCGGCGGACAAGGCGGCGGCCGTGACGGCGTACAAGGCCGCCGGCAAAGTGACGGGCATGGTCGGCGACGGCGTCAACGACGCGCCGGCGCTCGCCGCGGCCGATGTGAGCTTCGCGATAGGCGCCGGTTCCGCGGTGGCGATCGAGGCCGCCGACATCACCGTGATCCGCAACGATCTCAACGCCGTCGTCGACGCGATCCTGTTGTCGCGCGCGACGCTCGCGAAGATCCGGCAGAACCTGTTCTTTGCATTTGCCTACAACGTGCTCGGCATTCCGCTTGCGGCGCTCGGCCTCCTGAATCCGGTCATTGCGGGCGCAGCGATGGCCGCGAGCTCCGTATCGGTGGTCGGCAACGCGTTGTTGTTGAAGCGCTGGCGTCCGGCGCAATGATGTCCATCAAAGGAGAAACGCGATGGAAACGGTAACCCTGAAAGTCGACGGCATGACCTGCGGCGGGTGCGTCGCCAGCGTCACTCGCGTGCTGAAGGCGACGCCAGGCGTCAGTGACGCCGTGGTCCGGCTCGAAGCGAAAAGCGCGACGGTGACGTTCGACCCCGCGCGCACGTCGGTCCCGGCGTTGAAGGCTGCGATCGACGATGCCGGTTATGCCGCGGCCTGAGGCGACCAATGCGGCGAAGCGCGCCGCGAAGGCGCCGGCGCATCCGCGGGTACCTCGTGCGGCGGCGGGCAAGGCCGCCCTCGCGCGGCGCCTGAACCGCGTCGAGGGGCAGGTGCGCGGCATCGGTCGCATGGTCGAGGAAGATCGCTACTGCGTCGACATCCTGACGCAGGTGAGCGCCGTGCAGTCGGCGCTCGACGCGCTGGCGCGCGAGCTGCTCGAACATCACTTGCACGGCTGCGTCCAGCACGCGGTGCGCTCGGGCGACGGCGATCGCGCGATCACCGAGGCGCTGGCGGTCATCCGCAAGTTCGGGCGCTGACGCATGGCCGGCTGAAGTCGGCTCCACAAGGAAAGCGCTGCGCGGTCCTTGCAGGTCAGGCTTCAGCCTGACGGGGTGGCGAGTCAGCGCGGTGAGCTGTCCGGGCTAAGACTTTCGAGAAACGCGACGAGGTCGGCAATCTCCGCGTCCGTTAGCCGCAACGGCCGGAGTATCGCCTCGCCGTCCGCGTGCAGGCGGTTCTCGTCGAGCTCGGAATAATGCTTGACCACGTCCCGGAGCGTCGCCAGGCTGCCGTCGTGCATGTAGGGTGCGGTGCGCGCGACGCCGCGCAGCGACGGCACGCGAAACTCGCCGAAGTTGCGGTGCTCGAGCGACACGTGGCGCGTGCTCGTCGCGGTGCCGCGCGTGGGATCGTCGCTCCAGCGGCCGAGGAGGCTGTATGGGCTCGCGCGCAATCGCTTGATGCCGTCGTGGCGGCCGCTGTCCACGCGTGTGCGCTCGACGAAGAACGGCACGCCGACGTCGTGGAACTCGCCATTGGTGAAGCGCGGCCCCGTGTGGCACACCTCGCACCGGCCTTTGCCGACAAAGATCGCGAGGCCGCGGCGGGCGGCGGCGGGATAGCGCGCCGCGGCATCGCGATCGCCGCGCGCGAGCGCGTCGCGATACTCGTCGAACGGCGTGCGCGCGGACACCAGCGTCTCGAGATAGGCGGCAATCGCCTTGGCAGCGTCGACTGCGACGGCTTCATCGTTCGCGCCGGGCGGCGTCCCGAATGTCCTTTCGTAGCGGAGGCGCAGCGCATCATCCTCACGGATCAGTGCCGCGAGGCGCGGAATGCCTCCGCCCATTTCGCGCGGATCGACGATCGGCCGCAGGCTCTGCCCCCACAGGTTGTCGTTCGCGCCGTCCCACCCGTACCAGCGCTGGCCGCCGACATCGAAGAGCGCCAGCGTGTTGCGATCGCCGGTCGCGATGCCCTCGCCGCGCGCGCGACCGTCGGTGAATGCGCGCGCCGGCAAGTGGCAGGTCGAGCACGCCACCGCGTGCATTCGCGAAAGGCGCGCGTCCGCGAACAGGGTCGCGCCCAAGGCGATCGCGTCGACGCTGCCCGACGCTCTATTCGACGGATCGGCACGCCGCGCCGGCGGCCACGGCCCGTGCGCGAGGATGCGTCGCAACTCGTCGCCCTGCGGCAGATCGAGCGGAGGCGCTTGTGCGAATCCGCAAAGCGCGACCACGCTGCCGGCCGCCGCCACCGCGGCACGCGCGAGAATGCGCGTTGCTGCGGTCGCGCGCGCGACGCTCATTCGATGTGCAGCGGCCCGGCGAGGCGCTCGGTTCCGGCTGCCGACACGAGATCGAACGTCATTTCCCAGCGTCCGCTCATGTGGAACATGAGTCCTTCCGCCTTGTAGCGGCCGCCGCCGCTTGCCACAACGACCGGGCGATAGTTCATGCCGTGCCGGTGCTCCGGCATGCTCGCGTCGACCCGCACAGCATCAGGCGCGGGTGCGCCGTTGCGCGGACACACCGCAAACTCGACCACGAAATGCTCGCCGGCGACGACAGGCGAAGGCAGCGTACGGTAGGCGACGGCGTAGCGATCGCTTTCCAGTACGCGCGGAAACACGAGATCGGCGCCGCAGGATTGCGCGGTGGCTGCGCCGGCTGTGAAGACGAAGATGGCGGTCGCGAGCCCCGTCGCGGCGCGCGTCCGGATCACGGCGCTACGGGCTTCCAGAATGCGAACAGCGCGTCGCCGTTGCGCCATGCGATGCGCTCGGCGAGCGCTGGCGGCAGGTCGGCGAGCCACGCGCGCGACCAGTTCGCGTGCTCGACGATGTAGTGCCAGCGCTCCGGCGTGAAGGTGTCGGTGCCGACCATGAAGCGATCCGGGAACTCCTCGAACGCTGCGCGCCAGTCGGCCGGTACCTTGCCGCCTGATCCGTGCTCGGTGCGAAACGCGAGATCGCACCACAAGTTGCGATGCTTGCGCAGCATCGCGCGCACGCGGTCCGGCGCGTCGAACCCCGAGTGCGCCCACAGGATGCGCGCATCCGGATCCTGCTTGAACAGCCGCTCGATCGCGTCGACGTCCGAGTGCGCGTGCAGAACGAGCTTGTACTGCTTCGCGAGCGCGACCATCTTCCGCGGGACCGGCAGGTCGGCGTCCGCGCCGTACAGATGGAATTCGCCGACCGCCGCGTAGCGGCTTTTTTTCAACCGATCCTCCAGGAACGTCGCCACGGTGTCGTCGCGCACCCACGTGCTCACGTCGCTGCGCGTGCGATAGGGGCGCAGCGACGGAATCACCAGCCCCGGTGCGGCGGTGACCAGCCGCTGCGTTCCGTCGTCGCCCGAGCTCGAGATCAACGCGCGCACGAGCCCCGCCTTGCGCAGGATCGCTATTGCGTCGGGGGGCGGCAGGTTGTCCCACGCGTCGTGGCTGTAGTGGACGTGCGCGTCGAAGATCGGCATGTCTGCCGCCGTGGACGCGGGGGCAGCCAGCGCGGCGCCTAGCGCGAAGACAAAAACGGACGTACGCATGCTCGCCTCCGGCCCCTGATGTCACCAAGGTATCTACCGGATGGCATAATAACTTTCGGCGGGGTGTAGCGCAGCCCGGTAGCGCGCTTGCTTTGGGAGCAAGATGTCGCAGGTTCAAATCCTGTCACCCCGACCAATATCCCGCGGAAAATCAATCACGTGCAACGCGTGATTGCAAGTGAGATGCGGCTAATACGATATTGGCCCGATCCGCGACGCTCTGCGCAAGAAATTCTGGCCAGCCTCCGTAACCCTCGAAAGGAACAAACATGAGAGCGCAACTCGCAGTGTTGGCGATGGCCATGTGTCTCGAATCGCCGCCGATTGCGGCTCAGATATTTTCGTGGGATCCACTGAAGGATGTCGAGAGCGCGCTGCCGGTGGGTGCGCCGAACGAAAGTCGGATCATTCAAGCGAGGCAGCAGGTTCGGGAGATGGCGCAGGACGCGCTGCCCGCGCTCTATGAGGCCGCTCCCGGCGCACGCCGCGCCATCGACAAGGCGGCCGGCTACGCAGTGTTCAGTACCTTTGGACTCAAGCTCTTCTTCGCCGGCGGCACAACCGGGAAGGGCCTGGTCGTGAACAATCGCACTCAGCGCCAGACGTTCATGAAGATGGTGCAGGTGCAGGGAGGGTTGGGATTCGGCGTGAACAAGAATCGTCTGATCTTCGTCTTCACCACCGAACAGGCGCTGCGCAACTTCGTCGATCAGGGCTGGGAGTTCGGGGGCCAGGCCAACCTGTCCGCCATGGCCCGCGGCCAAGGTGCAATGTTCAGCGGCGCCGCTGCGGTGGCCCCCGGCGTCTACCTGTATCAGCTGACAGAGACGGGGCTCTCCGCCTCCATCACTGTGTCCGGCACGCGTTACTTCAAAGACGCGGACTTGAACTGACGCTGTTGCCTCGCGCCGCCGCGCTTATGTCCGCCATCTGTACGAAAGTACAGTCGTACGGCACCACCGACCCCTAGCCGGGGCCCGCCAATGCGCGGATCATTCCCCCTTGGTGCCGGTCCGATTCGCGGTTGATTTCCGAAGCAAAGCCAAGCCAGCGTCAATGACACGGTGTGAATGTTCACTCACCGCTTCCTCCCAGGAGACCAAAATGACTAGAAAAGAACTGGCAATTGGCCTGCTTGCAATTTTGCTCGCAGCGCCGGTCGTCCATGCACAGACTTCACCGGCGGGCGCGACCAAGCCGGCGATGAACCCTGTCGATCCGGGCGCGATCCAGGCTTTGAAGGACATGGGCGCGCATTTGCAGACGCTCAAGCGCTTTCGGGTATCGACCGAACTGACCGGGGAGCGGGTTCTGGCCGACGGTCAGAAGCTGCAGCACGTAGCGACGGCAGACCTGGACGTCGCGCGTCCGAACAGGATGCGCGTCCACATGGGCAGCGCACGCTCCGAACGCCAACTCTTCTACGACGGCAAGACCGTCACGCTCTATACGCCGGCGCAGAAGTACTACTCGACGGTCCCGTTTACCGGAACGCTCGGTGAGCTGGTCGAAAAGCTGAAGGAAAGGTACGACCTGGAGGTCCCGTTGTCCGACCTGTTCGTCTGGGGTACGCCAGCCGCGCCGCTCGACAAGATCGACTCGGCGATGAATGCCGGCCAGGATTTCATCGACGAGGAGCTATGTGACCACTACGCCTTTCGCCAGGGCCAGATCGACTGGCAGATCTGGATCACGGCCGGGAGCAAGCCGCTGCCGCGCAAGATCGTTATCACCAATCGGGCCGACGACGCGCGCCCGCAGTCGGTGAGCCTGCTCGACTGGAACCTGAAGCCGACGTTCACGGACGCGGTGTTCAAGTTCACACCGCCCAAGGGCGCACGTTCGATCGAGATTCGTCCCCGCGCGACCAAGTAAAGGAGTCCGGACATGAACAATACTTCCCGATACGGGTTTCTGATGATCCTGATCACGCTCGCCAGCTTCGCCATGGCATCGGTGGCCGAGGCAGCGGCCGGTCGTGGCGGTGGTGGTGGCGGCGGTGGTGGCGGCGGGGGCGGTGCCCGTGCCAGTGGTGGTGGCGGCGGCGGGGGCGGTGCCCGTGCCAGCGGTGGCGGCGGTGCCGGTGCCAAGCAGAACGTGCAGGCCAACAACAGTCGGGCCGATGCGCGCACCAACGATGTCCGCAGCAGCAGCGTCAATAACGTGAACGCCAACAGGAACACAAACACGAACGTCAACCGGAACACAAACGTCAACGCCGAGCGGAACGTCAACGTGAATGTCGATAACAACGGCGGTTGCTGCGGCTGGGACAACGACTATCACCCGGTAGCGACTGCCGCAGCGGTCGGCGCTACGGTGGCCGTGACGTCCGCCATCGTGGGCTCGATGGTGCGCACGGTGCCTGCCAACTGCGTACCTGTGAATTACGCCGGAATGGTCTACCAGCAATGCGGCAGCACCTGGTATCAGCCGCAGGGCACGCAATACGTGGTCGTCAATTCGCCCTATTGAGCCGTCCGGTACGACTCCGTCCGCGCTGTCGGCACTGCCGCCGGCGGTGCGGCGCTGACGGTCATCGCCCGCAAGTGGACACGGTCTCCGTGTCCGCTTTCAGTCCGGGTTCCACGCGTCTAGACCGTGCAACTTTGGGTTTGTCTCATTCAACAGCTTTTTACACAAGCCAGAACAGGAACTGAATTCATGGAAACCACCAGGATCTCCGAGCAGGAAGCTCGTGCGATCGGCGTCGATGCCTATATTTACTTCTATCCGCTGCTGTCGATGGACATCACGCGGAAGCAATCCACGAACATCGAGCCCGGGCAAGGAGTTCGGCAAAGGGCCCGATGAACATGTTCGTCAACGTCCCGGCCTATCCGCCCGCCGATTTGAAAGTGCGTCGTCCGGGTCAACTTCGACACGCTCTATTCCATCGCGTGGCTCGATCTCACCAAGGAACCGCTAGGTCGTCTCCGCGCCCGACACGGACGGTCGGTTTTACCTTCTGCCAATGCTCGACATGTGGACCGACGTGTTCGCGTCGCCGGGCTGGCGCACGACCGGGACCAAGGCGGGCAATTTCCTCGTCACCCCGCCTGGCTGGACCGGAACGGTTCCCGAGGGGCTCACGCGAATCGCAGCGCCCACGCCCTATGTCTGGATCATCGGGCGCACCAAGACGGACGGACCGGCGGACTACGCTGCGGTGAACAAGATCCAGGCGGGCTACAAAGTCACGCCGCTCTCGCGCTGGGGCAAGGCACCCGTTGCCGGTGACTGTGAAGATCGACCCGACCGTGGACATGAAGACGCCGCCGAAGACTCAGGTGGATACCATGCCGGCGGCCAAGTACTTCGCCTACGCGGCCGAACTCCTCAAGCTGCACCCGCCGCATCTCACGGATCAGCCGATCATCGCGCAGATGAAGCGGATCGGCATCGAGCCGGGAAAGAGCTTCGACTTCGACAAGCTTGATCCCGTCGTGCAGAAGGCCCTCGCGAGCGTACCCGCGGAAGCCCAGGCACTCATGACGTGGAAGGTGGCGACGCTCGCCCGAGTCGCGAATGGATGGTCGATGAACACCGATACGATGGGCGTCTACGGCAATTACTATCTGAAGCGCGCCATCGTCAGTCAGCTGGGCCTTGGTGCCAATCTGCCCGAGGATGCCATCTATCCGCTGAACCTCGCCGACGACATGGGCAAACCGCTCGACGGCGCGAACAAATACACGATCCACTTCGACAAGGGCGCCGCGCCGCCCGTGAACGCCTTCTGGTCGATCACGCTCTACGATGCCGAAGGATTCCAGGTGGCGAACGTGCTCAACCGTTTCGCGGTCAGCAGTTGGATGCCGTTCAAGACCAACGCGGATGGGTCACTCGATCTGTACTTCCAAAACGAGAGCCCCGGCAAGGACAAGGAAGCCAACTGGCTGCCCGCGCCGACGGGGCCGTTCAACCTGACCATGCGTCTCTACGGTCCGAAGGCGGATGCGCTCACCGGCAAATGGAACCCGCCGGCAGTGAAGAAAGTGCCATAGACCTCGCAGCGGCGCTGCTGCCAATTCTCTCCGGCGCAAATTCCATGTCGACCTAGGTTGTGAGCAGTGGAGAAACCTACTTCCTGGGCGCAGTTGCGATTGGCATTGGCGCGACGCTGTTCATGGATCTTTGGGCACTGTTCCTGAAGCGCGCTTTCAACGTTCCTCCGGGGAACTATTGTTTGGTCGGGCGCTGGCTTTGCTATATGCCCGAAGGCAGGTTCGTGCACGTGAGCATCGCCAACGCGCCGTCAAAACGCTCTGAATGCGTGGTGGGCTGGATCGCACACTATGTTATTGGCGTTGCATACGCACTCGGGCTCATCGCCATTGTTTCGGTTAGCTGGCTTGCGCGGCCGACTGTGCTGCCCGCGCTGCTCTTTGGCGTCGGAAGCGTGCTGGTGCCGTTTCTCGTCATGCATCCTTCGTTCGGACTCGGCATCGCTCATCCAAAGCGTCTAGTCCAACGCAAGCCAGGGTGAGAAGTCTCATGGCGCACGCCTCCTTCGGCGTGGGTCTGTACATATGTGCGCTCGGCGTGAGCGCAGTACTCACCGTTCACCAAGCGCCGCCGTAACCCAGTCTGTCTGAAAGCGGATTCCAGCGATCGACTCGATCAGGAAACTCGCGGATATGACATTCAGTCTGCCACGCTCCTTCGCGGCGGCGGCACCACATTGGGTGGTGCGAACCGCAGCCGCTTGGCGATGACGCTGAGACCGCCTGCGGCAAACAACATGCCGGCGACCCATAACGCCAGAATCGCGAGGCCGGCCGCGCTTGGTCGCGGCCACGGCGTGTTCCACAGCAGGTCCGCGCGCTCGAGCATCCAGTGCCATCCCGTATGGGCGACGATCGCGGAGAGAATGATCATCCCGACCCGGCCAGGCAGCACGTAGCGACGGAGCACGGCAAGCACCGGCAGCATGATGACCAGGACCGCGATCTGGCCCAGTTCGATGCCGACGTTGAATGCGAAGAGCGAAACGAGCAGATGGGTCCCCGCGAACTGGAAGTTCTCCTGGAGGCCGTACGAGAAGCCGAAGCCGTGCACCAGGCCGAACAGGCCAGTGATCAGGATGCGCCGTTTGAGCTCGACACCCATGATGTTCTCAAGCGCCATATAGACGATTGATGCGGCGATCGCCGTCTCGACGAAGGGTGGGAACCATGTGCCCGACGGCGCCAGATTGAAGGCGGTGCCCAGCAGCGTGAACGAATGCGCGACGGTGAAAACGGTGACCACCGCCAGGATCTGCCGCCAGCCTTGCAGCGGAATCACCAGGCAAAGCAGGAAGAGCAAATGGTCGTAGCCGGTGAGGATATGCGCGATGCCGAGACCGATGAAGCCAGCGGCGGCGCCGAACCAGGTGGGGTTGAGCGCAACAGTTCCCGAGCTGCTGGTAATGACCATCGCTCGACCGCCTTCGCCGGAAGGCATGTAGCGCAGGGCCAGCTTGAGATAGTCCCCGAGTTCCCGGCCGGCGGTCGTGCGGATAGAGAACACCGAGTCCGGTGAGTCGATTGGATAGGTGATCCGGGCGTCGACGTAGCCTTGATCGATGTAAATGCTGGTGCCGCGTTCCAGCGGCTCGGCAACGTGTGCTAACGGCCTGGTCGTAGCTTTCGAACGAGCGATCGGACGGCAGCGACAATCGCCCGCTCGCGCGTGATGCGACCAGCGGCCGGTCATTTTCGAAGAGCGCGATGTCCTGCTGGAACGCGGCGAGGGCTCGCTCGACCGCCGGTGCCGACTTGTCGCACGTCGATCTCGATATTGTTGACCGGAAACTTGGCCGACTTGAACAGATACAGCGGCGCGCGGATGACGAGCTGGGCCTCGCCCGGTTCGATCTTGACGAACGCGTTGATCACCGCGTCGAGCTTGAATTCGTGCGCGCGCACGATTTGCGCGCACGCTGCGGCAATTGCCAGGAGACTCCAGGCCGCGACTCGCAAGACGCGAAGGTTCATCCTCACCTGCTGCCGCTGGTGGATTGGGTCGGGCGCTCAATAACTGAACCCGCGACAGCCGGCACTACTGCCGGGTGACGCGGGTAGACGACATCACGAGTCGACGGCCGGAAGCACCTCGCTTCCGGCCGGAACTCTTGCATCAATCGCAGTTGCCGTTGCCCTTGCCCTTGCCGTTGCCGTTGTTGCACTCGATGTGCGTGAACTTCTGGATGCGGCGGCCGTTGATCGTCTCGCCGGTGTAGAGGTTGCCCTTCGAGTCCTTGATGATCGTGTGCAGGAACGTGAACTGGCCAGACTGGAGTCCAGGCGCGCCAAATCCGGTGAGGATCGTGCCCGCCACGCGGTCCATGATGTGCACGATCTCGTTGCCTCCGTCGGCCTCGAACATGTACGTCTGGAACGCGTCGTTGGAGAACGTGAGGTCCCACGCCGAGCCCGCCGTGCCGAGTCCAGGTGCGCCGCCGATTCCCAGCGTCACGCCGGTACCGGGAACGACCGGAATGATACGTTGCAGCTCGCCGGTCTTGCTGAAGACCTGGATGCGGTCGTCGGCGCGATCGCACACGTAAAGCAGATTGTCGTTGCCGCCGACGATGCAATGCGGATGGCCGCCGTCGCCCGACGCGAACAGGCCGGGCGAGTCGGTCAGCGGGATTGTTCACGACCCCTGCCACGCCACCCCATTGCCGCAGCCAAGTGCCGGTTGCGTTGAACACGACGACGCGGTGATTGCCATAGCCGTCGGCGATGTAGACGCTGCCGCGTTGACCGTTCACCGGATCCGGGTTCGGATCGACCCACATGGTCGCAGGCTGGTTCAGCAGCGTCTTGCTCTGGTTGGCGAGCGGGTTGCCTCCTGAGTTGCCACATGTGCCGGCGACGATAACGGGAGGGGTCGCGGCAGGATTGAGCGGATTGTCGCACACGCCGCGCGTCCCGATCTGCAGCAACAGCTGGGTGCCATCGTGCGAGTACTTCTGCACGATGCCGTCGCCGTTGCCGGCGATCCAGATGTTGTCCTGGTAGTCGACGAAGCAGCCATGAATGCCATTGGGGAGGACATCCCGGTCGCCCCACGCGTTCACGACGTTGCCGGCGACGTCGAATTCGATGACGGGCGCCGCCGGAACCGAATCCAGCGTCTCGGGCGAGTTGACGAGATTTCCGCGCGTCACGATGAACACGTGATCGTGTGAATCGATGCACGTTCCCGCGACTTCGCCGGTCGACCATGGCTTGGGCTTGCCTGTCGAAGTGCTGATCACCAGCGGGGTTCCCCAATCACCGGCGCTTGGCAGCGGCATCTTCGGCCACGATCCATCGGGCACGAACTTCGGAATTTTGGGCTTGTTGGGCGGGTCGGCTTGGGTACTCGGCACCGACAGGCCCAAGGCAGCGGCTACCGCCAGTCCTACGGCGCCTGCGAAAACATAGCGCTTACCACTCATGATGATCTCCTCCTTGCATTCGTTACAGTGCGGCGTGAACGGAAGCGGCGATCCTCCCTGTGTATCGGATTTGAATCGATTAAAAGGCAATCGTCATCAGAGGGCCTCCTCGTGTGGCTACTCTTTCCCGGACCCGAGGTGCCCGTCTCGCGCTTTCGTTCGATGAGTCGCTCCCGGCTCTCGAAGACTTCCATGCCGCTGCCGCGAACGCTCACACGCGCAACAGCACCGCGTTACCGTATGCCGGTGTCATGAGGTCGTCTGTAGGCCTAAAGCCGACGGCGCTGTAGGACGGAGCCCGACAGCCCGTGATTCAGCCCGTCCGTGCGGCGTAACGGCTGCGAAGGGTCGAGCTCGGACGCGCTAACCGTCGCGGGATCCAGCGCGCCTGAGCGATCCCTGAACCAAAGTATAGTGTTTGCCCACCGTCAAGGACCCGGCGAACCGCTCCCATGCGCTCTGTACTCGACGCAATGCTCGGCACCCGATGCCTCGCGTGGATCCTCGCCGGCGCGATCGTGCTGGTCGGTTGTGACGCCCAGCATCCGGCCAATGCGCCGATCGCCACCCAGGATCTCACCAAGGGCTACCGGCTCCAGCGGGTCAAGGCCGATCCCGACAACCCCGGCGATGTGCTGGTCATCCTGACCTTGTCGGGCGGAGGCACGCGCGCGGCGGCGCTGGCGTACGGAACGATGGAAGCGCTGCGGGACGTGAAGCTCAGGATGGGGGGCCGAAGCCGCAGGCTGCTCGACGAGGTCGACGTCATCAACGCGGTGTCCGGCGGCAGCATCGTCGCCGGCTACTACGCGGTCCATCGGGAAGGACTCTTCCGCGATTTCGAGTCCCGATTCCTGAAGCGCGATGTGGAGCGCCAGATCCGCGCGGAGGTCTTCGCCAATCTGCCGCGGCTCGCCCAGCCGCAGTTCTCGCGCGGTGAACTCCTCGCCGAATACTTCGATCGGGAACTGTTCGACGGCGCAACGTACAGCGACCTGGCGCGCGGCAACATGCGGCCGTACGTGGTGATCAACGCTTCCGCTTTGGCGACCGGTGCGCGGTTTCCGTTTACGCAGGCGCAATTCGACCTGCTCTGCTCGGACCTGGGCAGCGTGTCGGTCGGGCGTGCGGTCGCCGCGTCCGCAGCGCTGCCACCTTTCTTTGGCGCGATCACTATCGACAGCTTTGCCGGCTCCTGTGGTCCGGTGTCGCTGCCGGGGATCGCCGCGAAGATCGATGCGACCACGCCGACGCGCGTTGTCCGTCTCGAAGAAGCCCGCACCTACCTGGATCGTTCGCGACGACCGCACGTCCACCTGGTCGACGGCGGGCTGATCGACAACCTGGGGTTGCGCGTGGCGGGCGATTTCGCGGTCGAGCAGGGAGGGTTCTTCGAGCTGGTGGAGGCCCTCGGCTATCGTGACGTTTCCCATGTGGTTTTCATCTCGGTCAACGCCGAGACCGCCTCCAACCATGCGATCGATCAAAACGCCAATACGCCGAACTTCCTCCAGACGCTGAACGCGCTCAAGTTGCCGGGGTCGGCGCATTCCTCCGAAGTGGCCGAGCAACTCCGGGCGAGTTTCGAGGGCTGGCGCAACGAAGTGAGGAAGGCGCGCCAGGGCACGAGCGGTGCGGCGGGCAGGACGGGCGGAGAGGGCCCGCAGTTCTATTTCATCGATGTTTCGCTGCAGGGCATCGCCGACGAAAGCGAGCGCAACAGCTTCCAGACCATTCCAACTGCGCTGACACTCGACGCTGCGACCGTCGACCGCCTGCGTGCGGTCGCGCGCAAGCTGTTGCTGGGGTCGCCGGATTTCAAGAAGCTCGCCGCGGATCTGGGGAGCTGATTCGCGCGGGTCGGTCGAGGCGAGGCGAATCTTCAGCCTGGTGGTTGCACCCTCGCCAGGCGCCGACGTTCCACGACCGTCGCCAGCAGCAGCCCGGCCATCGACAGCGCAACCGCGTAGCCCTGTGCGTTGAGGACAGCGTCGCCGAAGGGTTCGTCGCTGCCGACGAAGGGGCCGAAGCCCCGCACGGTCTGCGTGATCGCGATCATCGCCGCGACCAGCGCCGCCAGCGTCGCGCCGCGGGCACCCCACAGCAGCGCGACGAGGACGAAGAGCATGACCGAAAGGCAAGTGAAGCCCACCGCAAACCACCCGGGATTCCGGCCAGCGGGGGCGCCGAAGAGCGCATGGACGCAAAGCACGAACAGCGCACAGGCCACCACCCCGCCGGCGATCGAAAGCAGCGTCCGGGTGTCCGGGCGCTTGAGTTGGAACTGCGCCCACGCCGCGATAAAGGGCGCGAGCAGCAGGATGGCGGCGAAATTCCCTACCAGCCAGACGCGGAACGTGCGCCAGGCGTCGGGCTGTCCCGTGAAGTAATCCCACAAGCCGACCAACACCGCGCCCGTGAGCGCCAGTGCGAACGCTCCGGCGATGACCGCGCGCGACGTCGCGCGGCGATTCGAAACGCAGCGGCGTCGCCGAGAGCCTTGCCGCCACCAGGCCGCCGACGACGGTCACGAGGACTTCGATGAGCGCGTAGCCGAATGATTCGCCCAGCGACGAACCCACCAGCGGTTCGAAGATCAGCGCGCCGAGAAAGGCGCCGGCGAGCACGGGCATCCAGTCGGAACGGACCCGGCCCAGCACCAGGCCGAGCCCCAGGCCGCTGGTGAGCCACACGCTCCACGCGTCTTGGTCCGAATACGCGAAAAAGGCGGAGAACGCGCCGAGCGCAAGGTACGCCACGGCAACGACGACGATGGTCTGTACCTTGTCCAAACAGGACTCCTTTTGCCGTCGCGACAGGGTCACACGAACGTCGCCCGGCAAGTCCGTTCGCCGGTGTGGCTGCGAACGACGGTACCTCGGAATTATAGGCGACGGTGTGGGCGGTCCGTTCTCGATCACCGATCCGAGCACAGTCGAACCCCGAAGCTTCTATTTCCCTCTCGTCAGCGGCACGAACCGGACCGCGATCGTGCGCTTGGTGACCGCACGACCCTCGGCATCCTTGGTGATGACCACGAGATCCTGGATACCATGGCGCGCACCGACGGGAATCACCATGCGGCCCTTGGGCGCGAGCTGTTCGACCAGCGGCTGCGGAACGTGATCGGGCGCCGCGGTCACGATGATCGCGTCGAAGGGCGCGGCATCAGGCCAGCCCTTGTAGCCATCGCCGATTCGCACCTCCACATTCTTGTAGCCGAGTCCGTTCAGCACCTCGCGCGCGCGCTCGCCCAGTGGCGCGACGATCTCGATCGTGTACACCTTCGCCACGCACTCCGCGAGTACCGCCGCCTGATAGCCCGAGCCCGTGCCGATCTCGAGCACGCGTGCATCGGGACGCGGATCGAGGAGCTCGGTCATGAGGGCGACGATGAACGGCTGGGAAATCGTCTGGCCGAGGCCGATCGACAGAGGCCGGTCGCGATACGATTCCGCCGCGAGCTCCGGCGGCACGAAGCGATGCCGCGGCACCGTGCGCATCGCACGCAGGACCGAATCGCGCAGCTTGTCGATTCCGGTGTCGCGCGACGTCGCCTGCATCTCCAAGGCGATCTGATCGACGAGGCGCTGGCGCTGGTCGACGTACGAGTCCTGGGCCGACGAATACACAGGGCCCGCGAGCAATGCGGTGGTCAGGAGTCGTCGCAGCGCGTTCATGATGTCCGCAGCGCGTGGCCGGCGTTCGAACGGAACCATCATTCTCCTCGCGGATCCGAAAGTCCACCGGCCATGAAGCGGAGACGCGGACCGCGTGATGGGAGCGGTTCGCTCCGCTCCGCCATTGCGCGGCCGCTGCCTGCTCCAACTGTTCATTGACTTTCTGGTCCGGTCGACCTATTCTCGCGTTTCAAGAGTGGAACGTTGTTCTATTTTAAGAGCGACGTGATCATTCGATGCTTGCATAACATGGTCCGTATGACAGTGCCGCAGGTCGGGACCGGATCGATCTTGCATTAAGGCAATCTTGGAGCCCATCGAGCAGCGCTTTACGCATTGCTCGATTCATTGAACCAGAACAACAACGAGCGCCCCGCGAAGTCCGCGGCGAGCGTACGGCGGGAAACTGAACGCAAGCCCGTAACTTCACCATTGGATGGAGGACGAACGATGTTCGAAATTTCTGCAAACAACCACCGCGCCCGCTTCGACGGCGCACCTCCAGCTACGGATCACCGGATTCGCCATTGGGCCATGCGCAGTCTGATGGCAATCGGATTCGCTGCCCATGCGATGGTCGCCGGCGCCGTCGTGCCGACTCCCGTCGTCACCGGGCCGATACCGGGCGACGTACCGGGGACGAGCCCCGCGCACAACTGGCCGTTCTTTGCGACGCATATCGTCATGTCGGATTACGGTTACGTCGAGCAGGAATTCTTCTTACGAGGGCACCGCCACGCGCTACAGCTCACCGACGGGTGGGGCGCCCAACAACACGACGACCGCGGTCGTCGCGAGTACCGGCCATCCGTACAAGACGCGTCTCCTGGTGCGACGCCCAACCGATCCGGCCAAGTTCAACGGCATCGCGATCGTTGAATGGGTCAACGTCACCAATGGCTACGATGTGGAGATCCATTGGCAGGAATCGATGGCCTACTACATCCGCGAGGGCTACGCGTTCATCGGTGTGTCGGTCCAGAACGCCGGCGTCTCCGGCCAGGGGTCACCGCTGCGCGGCCTCAAGGCGTGGAGCCCGACCCGCTATGGCACGTTGAATGTCAACGACAACGGTGCGGTGGGCGGTGACCTGCTGGGCTACGACATCTTTTCGCAGGCGGGCCAGGCCGTACGCAATGTCCCCAGCGTGCTGGGAGGCCTTCCGGTCGAGCGCGTGATCGCCAAGGGGGAGTCGCAATCGGCCCAGCGTCTCTTCGTCTACTTCAATGCGATTCATCACCTCGACCCCGTGTTCGACGGCGCGATGATCACGCACAACAACAACAGCATCCGCGCGGACATCCCCACGCCGCCCATCATCAAGCTGTACTCGGAGAACGAATTCCGCACTTCGCCGACCATTCAGCCGGACACCAGCACGCTACGGACCTGGACGGTGGCGGGCTCTACGCATTCCGAGTACTACACGATGATCGCGCGCGCGCCGATTCTGCTGCGCGATCACGGTCTGCAGGCGTTCGACACCTGCGCGACGCCGGCGCGCAGCCGCGTCCCGTTCTTCATGGTGATCAATGCCGCGACCGACCACCTGGTGAAGTGGATCCGTACCGGGGTTGAGCCGCCAAGCGCTCCGCCGCCGGAGTACACGGGAACGCCGCTGAGCCTAGCCCGTGATGAACACGGCAATGGATTGGGGAGCATTCGTCTGGCCGAGATGGAAGTACCGGTCGCGCGAAACGCGGCGGTGACCTGCGGCCTGGGCGGCAATCACGAGATGTTCGAAACCGCCAAGCTCAATGCGTTGTACCGCAACCACGGGTCGTACGTATCGAAGGTTTCGCATGCGACGAATGCCGCAGTGAAAGCCGGCTTCCTGCTGCCCGAGGACGCCGAGATAACCAAGGACAAGGCAGCGGGGTCCATCATCGGGTTCGGTCTCGAGTGCGGGTACCTGTGCATCGACGAGGACGCATTTCCGATCCATCCGTCTTCCAACCTGTTGCGCGACCAGACGGCTGCTCTCCATTTCGTCGGCAGCGACGACCTGGTCGAGACACTCGAAGGCGTGACGCGGAACATCGCGACGGGATACACGCAGGGGAGCGGTGCGAAGGCCAAGCAAAGCTTCGCCAAGGCGATCGCGGGTCTGCGGAACTATATTGCCCAAGTCCAGGAACGGCAGGCCGCTGGCCATCTGGTAACGGAGACGTTCGACGCTGCTGATCGATCAGACGAATACGCTGATCAAGGAACTCGAAGCGCTCTGATCGGCGAAGCTCCAACGCCGACGAAACGCCCCGGACCCCCGGGGCGTTTTTTTGGCCCACTTACCGGTGGAAGGGGAAGAGGTTCACCGGCTTCGCGGCCGCAGGCGGCACCTTCGCCCGCGATCGCGGCGGTAATCCGGAGGGCGCCGCGCGCTCGTCGCTTCGAACTGCCGCCGCACTTCTAAGCGCTTCCCAAAGCTGGAAGTGGAACAGTCTCCCTTCGACGCGACAGCGCGGTCAGCTGATCGGCTGCCGCAGCAATGCGCGCTCGCCGGGAGTCGATCGATACGGTATACAGTCGCTGGCACGTCATGCTATCGCAGATGGACAATTCCGACGGGAGCAGTCAGCATGCGACCGTTGCACGGAGCTCGCGAAGATAAGCCGGCCGATCGTGCGATGCGGAACAGCGCTCCCTGACGGTCGGTCCGGCCGTATGCAATGGTCAGGTTGCCGTCGGCAGCACCAATAGCGTCCACCGTTCGGACCGACTGATCGCGATGGAGGCATGGATACATTCCTGGGAAGGAGATACGGTGAGGTTCCGCATGCGCGCGCTCGGCCAAACAGCGGCGGCGAGCATTGAAGTGCTGGAGGACGCGCTGCGTATCGAAGTGTCGTTGCCTTGGCTCCTGGCGAAGGCAGCGAAACGCCTTCTTCCAATATTGCGTAAGGAAGCGACGCTTCTCCTGGAGAAGAAATAGATCACCATGCGTCGGGAGAACTGATGATTCGCACCCTGAATTCCGGCACTCTCGTGGTCCAATCGGCCTATCCCGATCCACCATTCGAAGTCGTGCAGGGCGGCGTCCAGAGTGGTTTCGACATCGAGCTCATGCGAGCGGTCAGCGAGGAGCTCGACCTCGTGCTGCGGCCAGTTGCGTACATCGGCGACGACTTCAACGGAATCTTCGAT
This sequence comes from uncultured beta proteobacterium, assembly GCA_963851465.1. Taxonomy (GTDB): domain Bacteria; phylum Pseudomonadota; class Gammaproteobacteria; order Burkholderiales; family Casimicrobiaceae; genus VBCG01. The sequence continues at coordinate 183,376 of CAWKPJ010000009.1, read as the reverse complement.
GGTCTCGCCGATGGGACATGCGACGCGGTAATCTCGGGCACGACGATTACGCCTGGGCGCGGCGCCGTCGTCTTGTTCTCCCAGCCTTATCTCGAGTTCGACCAGGGCATCGCGGTCAACCGGCGGCTGTCTCCGAATGCGGTGTCGACGGCGGATTTGCGCGGCCTCCCTGACAGCGGGCATTCAGATTGGCAACACGTCGGATGCAGTGGCAAAGCGTCTGCTCGCGCAGGGCCATATCGCGGGCATCCGCTATTACCCCTATCACGGCATCACGGCGGCGCTGGACGACCTCACAGCGGGAACCATCGGGTTGATCATCAAGCTATTCCCAGTGATCTCGTGGCTGGTCAAAGATCGGCCTGAGCTCACAGTTGCGATGCAGGTACCGACCCATGAGCAGCTGGGCATCGCCTATGCCCGGGATCGAGCGGATCTACGCGATGCGGTCGACGCAGCAATCCAAACGCTGCGCAGCAACGGCGAATTCGCTCGCCTGCGGTCACGGTGGATCGGCCACGTCCCAACAGTGTGAGCGCGCCATCATGTTACGTGCCTACTTCCAAGCTCACGACCGGTCCGGACAATGCCTCGCACGTCTCCGAAGGAACGGTAATGCTCGACGCTCGCGCCGATGTCGTCGCCGTTCATTTCAAGGAATCACCGCCACATTCCTCTTTCGATTGGCACGATGCTCCGGAGATGCAGTACGTCCTGACGCTGACTGGGACTCTGGAGTTCACCACCCGCGACGGCGCGACGTTCGTGCTCGCTCCAGGCGATGTGCTGATCGCGACAGACACCGCTGGAAGCGGGCATCGCTGGCGCCTGATCGACGACGATCCTTGGCGTCGCTGCTACGTCGTGCTGAAACCCGGCACGGGTGACCTGTTCTTACCCAACCGTAGCGACGCCGAGGCGCGTCCAAGTCCTGCCTGGCAGGAACCAGGTTCCTGACGCAGGAGGCTGTCTGGCGAACCCTGATAGGCGCCCGTTGCTGACGGAGCGTCCGCGTGCGTGTACGCTTTGGGTCTCAAGCGGGACGACCCTCGCCGCCACAAATCCAACGTGACGTTGCAGCCAGAGGCATAGCCATCCGTTGCTTGACGAGACCAGCGACTTCCGACCGGCAATTTCTCGAGAGGAGAAACCATGATGCCCAGCAAACCAATGGACGCTTCGCGCCGCACAGCCTTGCTCGTTCTGGTCGCTGCAACCGTCGCCGCGTGCGCAACGACGGATTCAGGGAAGTCGATGTCCTCCGCAGAACCGGACAAGTTGGTGTCCGACGCCCAGGTGACGCTCAGCAACTTCGTGCGCGATCCCGACCAGACGTGGATCCAGGACAACCTCAATCAGGCCAAGGCGATCCTGATCGCTCCGCAGATCGTAAAGGCGGGCTTCATCTTCGGCGGATCGGGTGGAAGGGCCGTGCTCCTCGTGAGGGAGGCTGGTCCGCACCCAGCCATCGCTGTCCCGTGGACCGGCCCGGCGTTCTACAACCTCGCGACCGCCAGCGTGGGATTCCAGGCGGGTGTGGAAGTATCGGAAGTGATCATCGTCGTCATGACTGACAAGGGCTTGAACTCCCTGCTGTCGAGTTCCTTCAAGATCGGTGGGGACGCCAGCATTGCTGCAGGTCCCGTGGGTGCCGGCGCCAAGTCCACAGTCACCGCGGATCTCATCTCGTTTGCGCGCGCGAAGGGTGTTTATGGCGGCCTCAATCTGGACGGCACCGTCGTGAGCGTCAATGGCGACTGGAACGATGCCTATTACGGAGGCAGAAACCTGTTGCCGCCGGACATCCTGATCCGCAAGACCGTACAAAGCCCGAAGTCGACGCCACTGCTCACGGCAGTCGCCAGGGCCGCCCGGTAAGTAATGTGGGTGCGGTGAATCAGCACCGCTAGTGCGGCTCCAAAGAAGGGGGCCACGGAGAAGTGGGCTCCGGCGCGGGCGGTGCCGAGATAGCGTAGCGCGAGTACAAACAGAACGAGGCTGTCTCCGTAGCCGAGGAATCCGACCGCCATGGCGAGACTAAGTACGCCAAGGGAGGGCAGTGCTTGCCCACGGAACAGGATCCAAGCAAGCAGCGCCGTCTGAGCGCCAGTGCTAGACCCGACCGGGCGTAAAGCAGCCCCGCCAACGTGAGCGACGGTACGCTGCCAACCAGACTCTTAGCCAGCGGCGTACGACGGCTCGGTTTTCCCGTCTTCGACGAGGTCATTCAGTGATCACGCGGCGAAGCGTTCTGATGGCCGGCGGCGTCGGCAATCTCCTCGAATGGTATGACTTCGCAGTTTTCGGTTACTTCGCGCCTTTCATAAGCGCGCAGTTCTTTCCGACAGATGATCCGGTTTCGGGGCTCATCAACACCTTCGGAGTCTTTGCGGCCGGGTACTTTGCGCGTCCCATCGGTGGCGTTTTGTTCGGACAGATCGGAGATCGTCTTGGTCGCAAGCGCGCCCTTCAGCTTTCAATATTTCTGATGGCTGTGCCGACGACGCTCATCGCGTTTCTCCCCACCCATGCGCAAGTCGGCATTCTGGCCCCGGTGCTTCTCGTCATTCTTCGCCTCGCGCAGGGAATCTCAGTGGGTGGAGAGTTCATTGGATCGTGCTGTTATCTCGTCGAATCCGCGCCCCCTGGCCAACGGGGATTGTTCGGAAGCTGGTCCACGTTTGGCACCGTCGGCGGGATGCTGGTCGGCTCGGCGGTCGCGACACTCATCCAGGACTTACTTACCACCGACCAGATCCACGCGTGGGGTTGGCGTCTACCCTTTCTCGGCGGGTTGTTGGTAGGTGTTGTTGGTTGGCAAATGCGGCGCCGTACCGAAGAGACGCCGGAATTCGCACGATTGCAGGGTGCCGGACAGATCGAACAACGCCCCGCGCTCCAGGCGCTGCGCGAGATGCCGGTGCGAGTCCTGCAACTGGCAGGAATCGTGCTGCTTTTCGGAGTGTCGATCTACACGCTCTTCGTCTGGATGCCGACGTATCTGATGCATTTCGTCGTACCGCCCGTGCCCCATGCGTTGCTGATCAATACCCTTTGCATGGTTTTGCTCATCGCAACGATGCCGATCGCGGGGTTGTTGGCAGATCGATTCGGGTACAAGAGGATTCTTGGCGCCGGTGCTCTCGTGACCGGCGTTCTCGTGTATCCACTGTTCAGGTGGATTGACTCTGGAACGATGGTGGCGACGGCGGTGGCACTGGCAATCTTTGCGCTGATCAACGGCCTCCTCCAGGGAGCGATGCCGGTCGCAATGGCGGAGCTGTTCCCGGCGCGCTTGCGGTACAGCGCCATGGCCATCGGCTACAACTTCGCGCTCGCCATCTTCGGCGGTACCGCTCCGCTCGTTGCGACTTGGCTGATCAAGACGACTGGCAATCTCGCGGCCCCGGCCTGGTATCTGGTCGCAATCGCTGCGATCACGTTCGTCGTCACGCTCACGATGCGACCACATCCGGACAGCCAAGGCGGCTGTCGGATCGATCCGGAGATAACTCGACCTGTTGATTGGGCTGGATCCTGATGTAGGCTGGCGCTCGTGGAAGTTATGTGCGCAAGGTCGAGGACGCTGAGACGGGGAGGTGGCATGGGTTCAGAGAATGCGGAGTCGGGATCCACCGGTCTGATCGACGGGGTCGCGGTTACGCGGAGTCTGCGGTGGATTGTTGTGCGGGGTTGCGCAGTGGCCCTCGCGACGCTGGCGGCCACCACGCTTGTGGGCCGCGCCAATGCCTTCGTGTATTGGACGGAGAGTGCGATTGGCACAACAGGGCGCGCGAACCTCGACAGTAGCGGGGTAAACATGACCTTCATCAAAGGTCTCGACAGACCGCAAGGGATGGCGATCGACAGTGCCCACATCTACTGGATTACAGGTTTGGGATCGATTGGTCGCGCGAACCTCGACGGCACCGGCGTCAATGAAAGCTTCATCATCGGCGCCTTGGGTGCCCAGGCGGTGGCGGTCGACGGCGCTCATGTCTACTGGACGATCAGCGGGCCGAATGGCGACCGGATCGCGCGCGCGAACCTTGACGGCACCGGTGTCAATCCCAACTTCATCATGACCGTGGTCGCCGCGGCCGATGTGGCGGTCGACGGCGCCCATATTTACTGGACCAACAGCGGAATCAACGCGATCGGGCGGGCCAGCCTCGACGGCTCCGGCGCCAACCAGGTCTTCATCACCGGTGCTGAGAATCCCCAAGGCGTAGCGGTCGACGGTACCCACATTTATTGGGCAAACGGCAACTCCGCCACCATCGCGCGCGCCAACCTCGACGGCACCGGCGTCAATCAATTTTTCCTCTTCGCCGGCAAGCCCGAAAGGATCGCGGTCGACAGCGCGCATGTCTGGTGGACGAATGGCGCTCCGTTGTATTCGATCGGGCGCGCCAACCTGGACGGCACGGGCGTCAGCCAAAGCTTCATCGCCGCGCTCTCCACGCCGGCGGGAGTGGCGGTCAATGCCCTCGCGACGCCATCCCCGGGACCGGGTGCGACGCCGCCGACGATCACGGGTCTGGTGGCGGATGTTCAAGGACTCGGATGGCCAAGGGGCACGGAGAACAGTCTGCTCGCAAAGCTTGGCGCCGCTCAGCGAAATCTCGACGCCGGGGGCTTGCAAGCGGCCTGCGGCAGCCTCGGCGCTTACATCAATGAGGTCCGCGCTCAAACGGACAAAAGGCTCGATAGCGACCAGGCCGCGGACCTGGTCGCCGACGCCACAGTGATACGCGAATTACTGGGCTGCCGCGCGGATTGACGTCCGCCGGCCGTGCCGGCACGACCGTGGCACAGGCTCGGGCATTCGTGCCACACTCTGTGCGAGCCTGGCCTCGGTGTTGTAACTAGGAAGGAGGCGTGCCATGAAATTTCGAGCAATGTTTGTCGGCGCCGCCGCGGCTATCTTCATGTTCGCGGGGAACAGCTCTGCCTTGGCTGCGGAGAGCCCCGACGCCACCGAAGCCAAGGCACTTCTCGACAGAGCGGTGGCTTACTTTAACGACAACGGAGTGGCACGGGCATTCTGCGCATTCAACGACACCAAAGGCAGCTTTCACCAGGGTCCGCTGTATGTTTTTGCCATCAACATGGACGGAGTCTACTTCGCACACAGTGCGGCCCCGACCCTCATAGGAACGTCGTTGCGCGATACGAGAGATGCTGCTGGACAGCCTCTCGGAAACATAGTCATGGAGGCAGTCGTAACTCAGCAGAGTGCACCGGTGGAATATGTATGGCTCAACTACGAGACCAACAAGGTTGAAAAGAAGCGCACCTTTCTGAAGAGGGTGGAACCCTTCGTTCTCGGTGTGGGTTATTACACGCGGTAACGTCTGGGCGGCCGGGTGATCCTGCCACGGGCCGACGAATGGATCGGGCTATGTCAGCGCGCGGCCTTCCGTGCAGAAGTGGCGCTCCACGTGCGCTGCCAGGTCTCCTGCACCACGTATGCATCGAAGCTCGCGCGGTGGCGATGCTGTCCGAGCTCGCGCAATAGCTCGTCTTTGGTCGCGTGCCAAATTTCCATCTGCGACTCGGTCAGGATCATTTCGAGGGCGCTCAACGAGAACGCGCTGGGAATCCCGGCCGCGAAGTAAAGCTGGTCGAGCCAGGTCTTGTCCACCACCCATCCGTCGCTATAGGCGATGCGCTGCGGCAGCAGCTCGTTCAGGCTGCGTGCAACCTCAAGGGCCGGCTTGCCATAGGCTTCGAGCATGTCGCGCGATACGCAGTGCACCCGTTCCGCATCCTCATCCCAATGAGTCCAGCCCGGAGCGGGCGCGATCAGCGAGCAGTACTTCCTGCCATCATTGAGCACCACGCCGACCTCGATCGGATAGCTCCCTGTGCCGAAGCCCGAAGCCTCGATGTCGACGATGATGGGGCGGCGTCGCGTGAGCATGGTGTTGGGAGCCGAGGTCGCTACCGCTACAGGACAGCTGACTACGCGGGGTGCTTTGCCTTTCGACCGGGCGCTGGAGGTGGGACCCAACCCGACAGCCGGCACAGCAACGCCTCGATTCTCTTACCGTGCTCGAATCGTGTTTGATTACAGGTAATGATGGCGCCCGTGGCGGACAATTCGGCGAGCTCCTGGCGCACCGTCGCAAGCGGTAAACCTGTCTCCGTGGCGAGTTCCGAGTCAAGGCGTTGACCATGTTTCTTGAGGCACTGCAGGATTTCGGTCACGGTAAGCACCAGTGGATAGGGGCCGGCACTGTACCAGAACACCGAACCGCCTCTTCAGCCGTGAGACTGCTGGACCGAAGGCTGCGGTCCCCCGGCCCTTCAGCCGCGTCCGCAAGCGTCTGCTTCGCTGCCGCGCGACAAAGCAGTACGGTGAATCTGTCTAGGTTGCTCCCAGCGCGTCGTCTATGACGCGCTTGAGTTGTTGCGGCTTGAACGGCTTGACGAGCGGGACGGCGCCGGCGTCGATCACGCTATCGATAATGCTGTCGCGGCCAGTCATCAGGATCACGCGCACCTTGGGGTGCTGTTCCCTCAGCATCTGAGCGAATTGGACGCCGTCAATCCCGGGCATCATGACGTCGGACAGGACCACGTCGAACGGGCACTCGCCAACGCACATCGCCAACGCCGCGCGCGCACTGTCGGCGCAAGCTGTCTCCATGCCGGATGCGGCAAGCATGGCGACAACGGAGTCGCGCATGTCAGTATCGTCATCTACCACCAGAATTCGAGTCGATTTCACCATCTTCGCTCCGCTCCTAGGTTCGGGAGCCTATCAGGCCCACAATGAGGGGGCGACGCCGTAGGGTTATTTGGGAGGATGACATCTCGATCCCTGTAGGCTTCAAGGCGGCTGCAAGGTAGCCGGACCGGCATCATTAGACCACCGCCCATCCTTGGGCGGCTGTGCGGCAGCGCACGTAGTGCAGGCCCGTTGGACGTACGGGCATCGAGGAGCAGAAACGTGCGACTAGCCGACTTCATCTTGCGCGACATGGAAAGCATTCTTGCGAAGTGGGAGGCATTCGCCGCCACCCGCTTGCCGGCGGCAGCGTCCATGGCATCGCTGGAACTCCGCGATCACGCGCAGCAGATTCTCGAGGCGGTCGCTGCGGACCTGTCGGTATCTCAATCCCCGGAGGAGCAAGCCGCGAAGTCGATGGGACTCGCCCCCGCCCCGTTCCCGGCATGGGAGACTGCCGCCCAGACCCACGCCGTCATGCGAGCGCGAAGCGGATACGACATCAGGCAACTGGCCTCCGAGTACCGGGCGCTGCGCGCCAGCGTCCTGTCCATGTGGATAGAAGCCTGCCTGCCCGGCGTCCCGCACTTTGAGGATGTCATTCGCTTTAACGAGGCGATCGATCAGGCGGTGGCCGAGTCCATAGGGCATTTCAGCGCGCAGGTGGAGCAGGCGCGAAACCTTTTGCTTGGCATGCTCGGCCATGACATGCGCAGCCCGTTGCAGACTGTGCAGATGACGGCCATGTATCTTGGACAACTCAATGCTGGCTCCGAAGTCTCGGTCGCCGCCGGCCGGCTGATTCGCAGTGGTGCGCGCCTGCAATCTCTGCTCGATGATCTACTGGACTTCAACCGAACGAACCTCGGTCTCGGGATCAGCATCGTTCCGTCGCGGTTGGACCTCGGGGAAATCTGCGCGCAAGAGCTGGAGCAGCTGCGCGTTGCCTATCCGGATAGCCGACTGCATCTGGATGTCGTTGGCGACTGTCACGGTTCCTGGGATGGGAAGCGCGTGCAACAGTTGCTCGGCGAATCTCATCGTGAATGCACTCCATTACGGGCTCCCGGACGGCCCGGTACGCGTCTCCGTGGTCGGCGGAGATACTGACGTACGCATCGAGGTAAGCAACAGCGGTCCCCCAGTTGATGGGGCAGACCCTGGAACAACTTTTTGAGCCGCTCAGGCGCGGCGATGCAAACGAACGGCATCCTGGCATGGGCCTTGGCCTCTACATAGTCCGCGAGATCGCCAAGGGTCATGGCGGCACAGCGGAAGCGCGTTCTGACGTTCACGGGACGGTGTTCGCGGTGCGGCTGCCGCGTATTAGCTAGTCCCGGGCCACCTCGATTTCAAGGCTGGCGCTGTGGTCAGGAAGGAGAGCGACGAAGTGGGCCTACACTTGGCCATGCTCGCCAAAACGCTCCCGTTCCTCCTGCTCTGCGGCTGTGCATCGACGGTGCAATTACCTACGGCCGATCAGCCGGAGCTCGCCCAGTTTGTGCAGCCCTATGCCCAGCAGCTGCAGGCAGTGGGCATCAGTCGCGTGATCTCGCCGGGTAGCGGTGCCATGGTGCGGCTGGAGACCGGCTACGGCCCGGTATACGTACGGTACCCGGTGGCGGTGACGCCGCTGGCGTTCGTGCTGGACATCGGTCCGGATGGCGTGCAGGCCACTGCAGCCACGTTCGATCGGGTCAAATACGGCGAGATGCTTGCCGCGCTCCTGCCCGAGGCCGTGCGCATGACCGCCACCAACAACAGGTTTGGATGGCTGCGCGCCAACCCGTGGCACTGACGCAATCGGCGCGTTGAGCATGCATGCTCATTGGTAGAGATCCAGAACGAAGCGGCAATTTTCATCAGATCCGCACGTAAGATTTTGAACGCTGATGTAATAGGTCTGTCCGGGTTCCAGCCGAATAACGTAGGTGCTCCCGTTCCCTACCATAAAAGGAAAATTGAGCTGGGTACCCTCAATGTATGAAACGGGCCCTAACGAGGCGGAGAAGTCGCACGGCGTGGCAGACAAAGAGGCTCTGCGCACGGGCCGCGCATTTGCTTGTTGGTAGATTCCGACAAGTCTGTAAAGATTGGCGGGATCGATGCCATGGGGGACGTCCAGGACGAACACCATGGCCTCACCCGCCAACGAATCAGTGGCGACCCTCTGGAAAGCCCCTGGCGTGGGCCAATCCATGCGAAGAATCCGCGTGCCCGTAGCGCCGGGGCAGTAAATTCCGAGGGAGTTGGTGGGATCAGCCGCGGGTGGCAGCGGCGGTGGCGGCGGCTCCGGAATTGGAATGGGTGGCGCAGGTGAACTGGACTCTTCCGTCGGAGTGCAAAAGACGGGGCCTTCCGGAATCCACCCGCGGTCGCGCATTTGTTGAATCAGTGCCGCGTTACTCACGTAACGATGATTCGGAGCTCCGCCTTGGCCATTGTTGTACAGGCGTTCGATGGCCTGCGTCGTTGCCGGACATCGGCCAAAAGCGTCGGGAGTGCGCACAAAAAAGCCGGTCTCTTCGAGCTGCCAAATCCTTTCGCTGATTAGTTTCCCGCACTCGGCCGGATTGGCTGTGTAGAAGTGCGAATCCACCACGTAGTTGGTGTAGTAGAAACGGCATACCCCGCTCAAACCCACCGAAGCGGTGAGATAGCCAAGAAACGAATACCCTGTGCGTTGCCAGCCTTTGATCGCTCCCCGATCTATAGCATCCTGTTCGTCAACATGTGGGGTCAAAAAATAATGATCCATTGTGGCGGAGTAGAACTCCACCACTTTCACCGTCGGAGTTTGGGCTGTGCGCCGCACTAGAAAGCAAAAGTCCGGCGAGGAAGATTCCAAGTGATTTCATAAGCAAGAGCCCTACGCAAGCGATGCGCGAGCCGTATCCTTCGCGGTCAGGGCGACATTCGATGGGTTACTAAACGATCATCCGACAAGGGTGTAGCCCCGCGTGTGTAGGCGCGCCACCTTTTTTGACGTCGGACGAGCGCCGCAGGCTACGAAATGCGACGATCACCCGACAATTGGACACGTGCAACGCTCCAGTACGTCGACAATGCGCGGTCAGCGGCGCTCGGGAGCGTCGTACGCGATTACTGCATTGTCGAGGTAACACCACTTCCAATGCTCGCCGGGCTCGAGTGACTGGATGATCGGATGGCCGGATTCTCGAAAATGCGCCTCGGCGTGCTTGTTCTTCGAGCTTTCACAACAACCGACGTGGCCGCAGGTCCGGCACATGCGAAGGTGCGTCCATGTGTCGCCGATCGCCCGGCATTGGGTACATCCGGTGTCGGCCGGCTCAACGCGGCGCTCCTGATCGCGATGGGAACATTGCGCGACCATCGGCGTCTGTAGCCGTGGTTCGGGCAGCCATCGCGTCGCGGCCGCGGCGAGGGCAATGATCGACGCGATCACCCCAAGCGAAACGCCGGCCGGAATGTGAATGAACGCCGACGCGCCGAGCTTGATCGCGACGAACACCAGCATCGCGGTAAGAGCGAAGCGGAAGTACGGATATCGCTCGAACACATTGCCGACGACTGCATACAGCGACCGCAGACCGAGCAGCGCAAAGACGTTCGACGTATACACGAGAAAAGGCTCCCGCGTCACGGCAAAAACGGCGGGTACGGAGTCGATCGCGAAGACCAGGTCGACTGACTCGATTCCAACAAGAGCAACGAGAAGCGGCGTGGCGTAGCGTCTGCCATCCAAACGAACCGTAAAATGATCGTGGTGGTGTTCGGGAGTGATCGGGATGAACTTCGCAACCCAGCTTCTGCACAGCGTGCAAGTCGTGTCGACCCACAGGCGACGCTGCGTATTGCTCCGCATCATCTGTACAGCGGCATAGAGAAGAAGTGCGGCAAACGGATACACCACCCATTGAAACTTCTGCAGGATGTAGAGGCCCACCGCGATAAGTGCGGCGCGCATCGCCAATGCGCCGACAACACCCCACATGAGCACCTTGCGCTGCAGCGGTCCGACGATGCCGGTCTGGGCGAAGATCAGCGCGAAGACGGCGAGGTTGTCGATTGACAACGACTTTTCGAGAAAATAGGCGGTGTAGTAGCTGAGCGCCGCATCGCGTCCGAGCCGCGTCCAGATCCACACGCCAAAGGCGATCGCGACGGCGATCCATACGGCGCTCGACATCCACGCTCGCCGCACCGCCGCCGCTTGCCATCCGCGGCTGATGATGTCGGCGCCGAGCAGTACGACGATCAGCGCCGCGAAGACGGTCCAGTCGAGTTTGTCCGCGAGACCCATCGTGAATCGGACTGTACATGCCGAGGCCGCCGGCATGCTCCGGCTCAAGAGTCTGCCGACGGCGGTTTTTCGCCCAGTCTAGTTCGTTGCCGGCTTCACACCTCTCGCGGCCTTTTTGATGAGCGCGGCCACCGCTTCCGGCTTCGACACGTAAACCGCGTGACTGCCCGCGACCTCGACAATCGTCGAGCCCGCCCGTTGGGACATGAACCGTTGGGCCGGCGGAGGAATCATCCTGTCGTCGGTTGCGATCAAGTACCAACTCGGCTTGTTCTTCCAGGCGGGTACGCTGATCGACCCGCTCAGGGCCTCCACGCCCCATGGAACCTGCGAATCGGCCATGAACTCAGCCTTTTCCTGGTTTACGTCGGCCGCGAAGGAGGCAGCGAATTTCGCCCTGTCGAGGAATAAAAAACCGTCCTGCGGCGGCAAGATTGGCGGGACGGGCGCGCCGGGCGGCGGGTCTTTGATGAGTGCGGCGACGGACTCGCCTTTGTCGGGAGCAAAGGCAGCGATATAGACCAGGGCGGTGACCTTGGGATCGTTACCCGCCTCGGTGATCACGACTCCGCCGTACGAGTGGCCAACAAGGATGACAGGCCCTTGCTGCCGGGCAACGATCCGCTTCGTTGCCGCCACATCGTCGAACAACGACAGCGTCGGATTCTGGACGATGCTCACGTTGTAACCGTCCTTCCTGAGGATCTTGTAGACGTCCTCCCAACCAGAGCCGTCCACGAAACCGCCGTGGACCAAAACGACTGCCGGAGTAGCGCTGTCGGCCATGATGATCTCCTGTGAGATAGGGGTCAGCGAGTCGCGCCGTCGAAAGAGCGGCCGGCTTGGGCCAGGCATGAGGCCTGTCACCCGCTCGCGTCCATAATTTTGCACTCATGGCAGGCCTCGTTGGATCAATGTTGGCGTTGACGACTTGGGTCGCGATTCTTTGCTTGGGTCGAACGCGGACACTCGGCGGCGCGTCGACCGCCGTCACCGATCCGCCTGCCGTTTGACGTAGTGGCGGTAGACGTAGCCCCATGGGATCACGATCGGCATCAGGATCACGCCGGCGACAATGGCCGTGAAGTCTTCGCTGAAAGTCGCCGGGAGCTGTCCGGAGGACCACTGCGGCAAGCCGAAAGCGATCAGCCAGATCGCCTTCCACACGAACTCGAACAGCAGCAGCGGAAGCATCTGCAGCGGATAGCGCAGGCCGACGAACGCAAGCAGCCAGACAGCGCCGAGCAGGCTCGGGATCACGCCGCGCGCCATGGGCTCATGACTGAAAAGCACAGGCACGACCGTCGCGCCCAACCCGACCACGAGCAAGAGATAGGTGGCGCGCAGGACGTAGAGCCGCACCACCGATACCTCGCCAAGGCTGTCGGCGGCCGAAAGTGAAACGGCTGCAGCAGTCGAAGCCATATCGTTTCTCCTGAATTGGAACCGTCGCTCCGCGCCTAGCGAGGGTGGGAATCGGGTTGAAATTGCAGCACGTCACCGGGCTGGCAATGCAATACCTCGCAGATCGCTTCGAGCGTCGAAAAGCGGATCGCGCGCGCCTTTCCCGTCTTGAGGATCGAAAGATTGGCGAGCGTGATGTCGATCCGCTCGGCGAGTTCCGTCAGGGTCATCCGCCGATCGTGGAGAAGATCGTCGAGCTTGACGATGATCGCCACGTCAAACCGTCCCTTCGAGGTCTTTGCGCATCAGCGCGCCTTCGGCGAAGACGCGCGCGAGGACGAAGGTCAGAACGACGGCCAGCCAGCCGCTGGCCGAAAAGCCGGCATCGAGGTGAAGCGGGTATGCGGGGGTCGAAACCGCTTTGCCGATTCCGCCGATGACAATGCTAATGAGCTGGAGCGCCAGCAGCACCCAGGCGATGGTTTGCAGACGCTCGGCGTTCGCCGCGACGAATGGATCGCCGGTGCGCACTGTTTCGACGATCGCCAGCAGCCGCCCGAGGACGGCGTGATTGAGCGGAATCGCGACCAGGCCGAAAACGGCAATCGCGCGCAACCCCGTCATCATGGGGCGGATCGCAGAAGACGGTGGAATGCCGAGCGCCGTGAACGTCCATTGCTCGGCGACGAGGGTCGCCACCAGCAGCGCGAGAATGCCCGCGCCGACCAGCCAGTTGAGGACGATCAGGATGCGCAGCGCGACCGACGCCAGACGCAGTGCCGACGAATGTTGTCTCCAAGGGAGCCTCCGACTCTGAGTATATCGATAAACGATACATCAGTTATCGTTTAACAACAACCCCGCCTTTGGATTTCTGTGGTCGCTTCACGGGGACAGCCGGGGAACCTGCTGCTAGCATTCGCGCCGCGCCCCTGACTTTCCTCCAGCCATGACCGACACGAAACCACCACCCACGCCTGTCCCCGACGACGACGCTAAAAAACGCCTCCGCGACAAGGTCGACAAGCTGCTCGCGGCAGCGCCGCACAAGAGCGAATCGAGCATCACGCTCGACGGCAAGACGTTCAACTACAGCGCGGTCGCCGCGTTCGTTCCGGTGACGGCCGGCGGCGTCGACGACAAGCGCGGCGATCCCGAAGCGGCGATCTTCACGACCTCCTATTTCCTCGCCGACGCCGACCCGCGAACGCGGCCGGTGTGCTTCGTCTTCAACGGCGGCCCGGGCTCGTCGTCGATCTGGCTGCATCTGGGCGCGCTGGGGCCGAAGCGCGTCGTCATCCGCGAGGACGGGACGATGCCACCGCCGCCCTACACGGTGACGAACAATCCCGAGACCTGGTTCGAGCACTTCGACCTCGTGTTCATCGATCCGCCGCACACCGGCTACTCGATCACCGCGTCGGAGGATGCGCGCAAGAAAATGCTGGGCGTCGACGGCGACGTCGACGCGCTGGCCGAGTGCATCCGCGCCTGGCTCGGCCGGCACAAGCGCTGGAGCTCGCCGATCTATCTGGCCGGCGAGAGCTACGGCACGACGCGCGGCGCCGCACTCGCCGACAAGCTGCAGAACAACGGTGTCGCATTGTCCGGGGTCATCCTCGTCTCCTGCGCGATGGACCTGCAGAGCCTCGTGTTCGAGGCACGCAATGACCTGCCGTATGCGCTGTTCCTGCCGGGCTTCGCCTGTGCCGCGCAGTATCACGGCAAGCTGTCGGGAACGCTCGCGCGTTCGCCACAGGACGCGCGCGAAGCCGCCGAGCAGTTCGTCGCGGAGGAGTACCTTGCGGCACTTCATGCGGGGGCGCGACTCCCGGCGGCTGCGCGCAAGCGCGTCGTGAAGCGGGTGGCGGAGTTGAGCGGTATTTCGGCGACGCTGGTGGACGAGAGCAATCTGCGGATCGGGGATTCGACGTTCTTCGTCGAGCTCCTGCGCGATCGCGGCCAGATCGTCGGCAGGCTCGAGTCCCGGGTGACCGGCCCGATGGCAGCGAGCCGCTTGCGCATGTGGGAATTCGACCCCGGCATCGAGGCGCTGTACGGTCCGTACACGATGGCCGCGCACGCGTACATGAGCGAGACGCTCGGCATCGACACCGATGCGCGTTACGACGTGATCTCGGCGGATGCGCACAAGCAGTGGAACTGGAGCCGCGGGGAAACGAAGGGCAACAACTTCACCTGCACCAGCCCTGACCTGTCCCGCGCGCTGCGGCGCAATCCGCATCTGCGCGTGTTCGTCGCGAGCGGCCGCTACGACCTCGGCACGCCGTACAGTGCCACCGACTGGTCGCTCGCGCAGCTCGACGTGCCGCCCGACGTCCTGACGCGCGTCGAGCATCACTACTACGACGCGGGCCACATGATGTACACGCGCGAGGCGGACATGATGAAGCTGAAGCGCGACGTGGCCGCGTGGCTTCGCTGACGGCGACCGCGACGGCCCGCACGAGGCGTATCGCGACCTGCTGATTCACTTCGCCGCTGCTGCGCGCTCCATCGCCGCTTCGGCCATCAGGCTGTCGGCGTCGCGATAGATCGAGGCGACGGCCAGCACGCGGCCGTTGCGCTTGTATCGCACGACGCAGTCGCGGCTGGCGATGTCACCGTCGATCGTCAGCTCGTCCCACGTCTCGGCGTGGCCCACGTAGTTGATCGGCACGTCGTAGTGCTGGCTCCAGAAGAACGGTACGGCGTCGAACTTCTCCCGGCCGCCCAGCATGTTGAGCGCGGCCGTCTGGCCCTGGCGCTGCGCGACCACCCAATGCTCGACGCGGATCGCCGCGCCGCTGTGCGGGTCGGGCCACCGGGCGATGTCGCCCGCTGCGAAGATCCCGGGTGCGCTGGTCTCCAGGTATTCGTTGACCGTGACGCCGCGGTCGATCGCGAGGCCCGCCTTCTCGGCCAGCGCCAGTCGCGGTCGCACGCCGACGCCGGCAACGACCAGGTCCGCGTCGATCGTGCCGCCGCTTTTCAGTGTGACCTGGCGCGCGTCGATCGCCGTTGCCGTGTCCTCCAGGTGGAAGATCACCCCGTGCTCCTCGTGCAGGCTGCGCACGAAGTCTCCCATCTGCGCGCCCAGCACCCGCTCCATCGGCCGCTTCTCCGGCGCCACGACGTGCACTTCGATGCCGCGCGCGCGCAGCGACGCGGCAACCTCGAGGCCGATGAAGCTCGCGCCCATCACGACGGCGCGCCGTGCTGTCGCCGCCCGCGCGATGATGGCGCGGGAATCGCCGAGCGTGCGCAACGTGTACACGTGCGGCAGGTCCATGCCCGGCAACGGCAATCGAACTGGCTCCGCGCCGGTTGCAAGCAGCAGCCGGTCGTAGGCGACCTTGCTGCCATCGCCGAGCGTGACCTCGCGCGCACCTGCATCGATTCCGGCGACGGCGGTCTTCAGTCGCAGATCGATGCCCTGGTCTGTGTAGAAGCTCTCTGCGCGCAACGGAACCCAGTCCTCCGGCGCGGTGCCCGCCAGGTAGTCCTTGGACAGGTTCGGCCGGTCCACCGGCGGCGCGTCGTCGTCGCTCAGGATCACTGATGCTCCCCTGGAAGCGCTGGCGACGCAGCATTTCCGCGGCGGCGAAGCCGGCCGCGCCGCCGCCGATGATCACGATCTTCTGCGGTCCTCCAGACGTGGGCGCGGCACGGTTGCCCGGTGTCGGTGCCGCTTTCTCGCGCACGAACACCTTGCCGTCGCGCAGCTCGGTCGACCAGCACGCGACGGGACTGAGCGCCGGCGCCCGCACCGCTTCGCCGGTCCGCAGGCTGAAGCACGCGTGGTGCCACGGGCAGCGCACGGTGTCGTCGACCATCAGCCCTTCGGCGAGCGGACCGTTGTAGTGGGTACACGTGGCGCCGATCGCGAAGAACTCGTTGCCGCGACGCGCGAGCAGCACCGCGTCCTCGCCGACGTGTCCGGCCAGCATCTTTCCATCGGCCAAGGTATCGGTGGCCAAACCCAGCGTCAGATCAGGACCGGTCGCATCCGCTTGGGGCGTGCTCATGTGGTCTCCGGTGATGGGTCAGCCGCCGGCCGCGAGCCGCGCCTCCGCCTGCGCGACCAGTGCCTTGAATCGCGGATCGTCGCGGATCGGGTCGAGCGTCGTGTCGGTCTCGAACCAGACCAGGTTCTGCGGCTGCGCATGGGCCATCACCTTGCCGAGCAGCTCGATCGCCTTGTCGAAGTCGTGGAGCGACACCATGTTGCAGCCCAGGTTGTAGAGCAGGTTGAAGTTCTCGGGGTCGAGCAGCATCGCACGCTCGGTCCACTCGCGCGCGCGCTCGGCCTCGCCGAGCGTAACCAGCGCACTCACGCCCCAGCCGATTGCGAGACCGTGGTCGGGTTCAGCGACGATGATCTTCTCGACGCGCTCCAGCTCGCGGCGCGCGGCCGACTTCGCCCCTTCGATGTCGCCCACTGCTTCGTAGCACTGGATCGCCATGCCGAGCGCCCAGAAGTCGTTCTCCATTGCGGCCGCGGCCTTTTCCAGGCAGACGATCGCCTCGGCATTCCGTTTCATTCCGATGTAGCACCGCGCGGCCGGCGCGTTCACTTCGTAGGAATCGGGGTCGAGCGCCATTGCCTTGCGGTGCTCCACTATCGCCTCGTCGTAGCGACCCTGGTCGCCGAGGATGCGGCCCTTCGCAGCGTGGGCTTCCGCGAGGTCCGGCTGCAGCGCCAGCGCACGCTCGGCCGCGTCCCAGCCCGTGTCGCCGGGGACCGCGTCGACGAGGCGCTTGTTCGACTGGCACAGCGCCAGCATCGCCCAGGCGCGCGCATAGGTCGGGTCGATCTCGACCGCGCGGCGGCACAGCCGGATCGCAATGTCGCGGTGGCGCGAATTCCCCATCGCGTTGTAATGCCGTGCCATCAGGAAGAGCTTGTAGGCCTCGGGGTTGGTCGTCGAGCGCTGCTCGATCGCCTTCTTCTCGGCGGGCAGCAGCTTGAGCTTCAGCGCGTCGACGATCGCCTCGGAGATTTCGTCCTGCAGCGCGAAGATGTCGTTCAGGTCGCGGTCGTAGCGCTCCGCCCACAGGTGGCTGTCGCTCGCGGCCTCGATGAGCTGCGCCGTGATGCGCACGCGATTGCCCGCCTTGCGGACGCTGCCTTCGAGCACGTGGCTTACCTTGAGCTGTGCGCGCGACCTGCGCAATCTCGGCGTGCTTGCCCTTGAAGCTGAACGCGCTGTTGCGCGACACCACCGAAAGCGCCGACACCTTGGACAGGTCGGTGATGATGTCCTCGGTGACGCCGTCGCTGAAATACTCCTGCTCGGGATCGCCGCTCATGTTGGCGAACGGCAGCACGCAGATCGACAGCCGTTGCGGCCGCGCCGGCGTCGCGGTTTCCATCGGGGCAGGAACTTCGGCGCGCAGCGCGAACACATGCACGGGCCGTTCGATGTTCTTCACCGTGTGCTCGCCCAGGTCGTCGATCGCGACCGCGACCTTGCCGGCCACCTGGTCGCGCACGGTGCGCGACAGCGTCACGCCGCCGGGGTCGCCAGCGCCTGGATCCGCGCCGCGACGTTGACGCCGTCGCCGTAGATGTCGTCGCCTTCGACGATCACTTCGCCGAGATTGAGGCCGATCCGGTAGCGCAGCGGCTCGCCATCGGGCGCGCTGGCGGCGGTTCGCCGCCTGGATCTCGCGCGCGCAGTTCACCGCGGCGACGACGCTGCCGAACTCGACCAGCGCGCCGTCGCCCATCAGCTTGAACACGCGGCCGCCGTGCGCGGCGACGCGCGGGTCGAAGATCGTCGCGCGATTCGCCTTGAGCCGCGCCAGCGTTCCCGCCTCGTCGCGTTCCATCAGCGCGCTGTAGCCGACGACGTCGGCCGACAGGATGACAGTGAGCTTGCGTTGCACCGACGCGGCCGGCGCTAGCGCGCGGCTGGAACGAGGCGCCGCAGCGCCTCGAAGAACAGCGTCGACTGCAGCCGTTCGCCGTTGATTTGTTCCGCGACACTCGAGACGAGCGCGGCGTCGACCGCCACCAGCGGCAGGCCCGTCGAGCGCGCCAGCACCTCCACCATGCAGGCGCGCTCGAGGATGTAGAGGTCGTCATACGCGTAGTCCATCCGCTCGCCGCAGACGACAACGCCGTGGTTGCCAAGGAAGGCGATGTCGGCAGTCCCCATCGCGCGGGCGATGCGCTCGCCTTCGGCGTGGCCGAGCGCCAAGCCGTTGTAGTTCGGGTCGAGCGCCACACGGCCGTGATAGCGCATCGCGTTCTGCGAAAGCGTCGTGTCGAGGCCGCGCGCACCGGTCAGCGTCAACGAAGTCGCGTAGGGCATGTGCGTGTGGAGGACGCAGGCCTTGCGCGCGATGCGGTGCACGGCGGCGTGGATGAACATCGCCGTGGGCTCGACTTCATGCCGTCCCGCGAGCACCGCGCCATTGCCGTCGACCATCACGATGTCGTCGTCGCCGATCTCGCTCCAGTGGAAACCGCGCGGGTTGATGAGGAAGCGGTCGCTGCCGTCGGGCAGCGCGAGGCTGAAGTGGTTGCATACGCCTTCGCCGAGTCCGTGGTACGCAGCCGCCCGCAACGATAGCGCGAGGTCGGCGCGCAGGCGGCGAACGTCTTCGCGCGCGAAGTCGGTTTCGTGACGATGCGGCGTGGGGGACAAGAGTGTGGCCATGGCGTGATTCCCGGGGGTTTGCGCAATTGTAGGCCGAAGGACAGGCCGTCTACTGCGGCTCGAACGCGTGATGCTTCGTGGCGCGCCACGCGGTCACCGCCTCACCTGGGGCGATGGCGGGTAACGGTACCGACAACACCGGCGTGAGACGCCACGGCGCCCCGGCCGACGACGCGGCGGCCTCGAAGTCCCTGGCCTGCAACAGATGTGGCGGCCAGCGCCGGAACAAGCCGAGTTCGATCCAGTGGCGCTGCAGCGCACGGATGCCGACGATCGAGCGCTGGACGACCTCGGCGTTTGCCTGCGCCTGCTCGCCATGGCTGCGAAAGCGCGACAACCTCCGCGCGAAGAACGCCGCATTGCCCTGGACGAGCACGCGCGACCACATCGCGAAGTCGACCGCGCCCCGCACCTCTTCGCCGTTGAAGCTGAACCGATGGTCGTCGTCGATGTCCGGGCGCAACGCGAAGTCCCGCTTGCGGATGAGCGCCGTGCTCGGCTCGCCGATGAAGTTGAGACCATGCATGATCGTGGCGTTGGCAAGGCTCACGCCGCCGACGACCAGGTCGCGGTCGACCGCGGGTCGCGTCGCCGGCATGTCGGGCAGGGGCCGCGAGTCGCCGTCGATCCGCCGTCGAGTGGACGTCGCGAGCGTCAATCCCGGCACGCGAACGAAAGCGTCGACGAGCGTCGCCACGCAATCTGCTTCGAGCACGTCGTCGTCGTTCAGGAATTTGATGTACTCGCCGCGTGCCAGCTCCATGCACTGCTCGTAGTTGGCCCGGGTCTTGAGGCGCACGGGATTCTTCACGTAGCGGATGTCGGCGCGCCCGGCGCGCGCATGCACGAGTGCGCCGATCGCGTCGGTGTCGGAGTCGTCGCTCACCACGATTTCGATCGGCCGCCAGGTCTGCGCGATCGCGCTGTCGATGCATTCGGCGAAATAGCGCGGATTGGACGAGGGAATCACGATGGACACGAGCGGAGCCGGGTCCGGGTCGCGCGGCTGCGCGTGCCAGCCCGGCGAAGGCGCGTCGTCCGAAAGCGGAATCAGGCCGACCAGGGCTGCCCAGCGCGCGAGCGCTGTACGCGTCTCCCGCGCCCCTGGCTCCGTCAGCAGCAGCGATCCCCCGGGGCTCAGCACGCGCCGGCACTCGAGCAGCAACTGCACTCGGTCGCGCACGGAGAGCGTCGCGAGGCCGTCGCCGGCGCGCAACGTTCGAACCGCGCCATCGGCGAACGGGAGCACGCCGCCAACGTCGAGCCTCGCATCGGCGCCGGCGCGCGTCGACACATCGACGGCGCCGTCGCCCCTTGGTGCCACGAGCTGGAGATCGACGCGAATGGGCGTCTCCGGCGGCGCCGTCACGTATGGCGCTTCCACTCGCCGTGCCCGGCAAGCGCGCGAACGTGCGCAGGGTCGGCAGCACGCGGCCACAAGCCCTCGACTGCCGCCCGCGGCGCTTCGCCCCAGGCAAACCGCGGCTCGATCGCGCGGCCGGTGAATGCGCGCACGGCGGCGCCGATCTCGTCGTGACCGATGTGCCAGCGCGCTCCGGTGGCGCCGGTAAAGCGCACGTTGAACTCGTGGATCGCCAGCATCCCGTCGCGGTCGGGCTGGCATTGAACGTTCAGCGGTCCGCGCCAGCCAGCCGCGGCGAACACCGCCGCACAGCGCGCGCCGATCGCGTGCGCTGCGTGCGTCGTCGTCGATTGCGATCGAGCGCGCGTTGCGCGCAGTCACCGCATTGCGGGTGCAGACGATGTGCTCCACCGCGCCCTCGGGGCCGATCAGGACCTGCAGCGAGCGCTTGACGCCCTGGAACGTATGGAACAGCGGAATGCCGTCCTGCGCGACCTCGCGCAGCCAGGCGTCGAGTTCGGACGGATCGCCAAGGTACCTTTGCAGCACATGATCGCGCCGATGCATCGCGCGCTCCGCTTGCGCCGCGGTCGTCACGATGACGACGCCCCTGGAGTCAGCGCCGCGGCGCGGCTTTACGACCAGCGGCAGGCCGTTCTTCCCGACGAATGCCTCGACGCGCGCGCGCGCACCGGCGTCGTCCGCGCACGCCAACGACGGCGCGAACGGCAGACCGTGCTCGACCGCGAATTCATGGCTCGTCCACTTGTCGTTCGCCATTGCGGCCATCGCGCGGGTCCCGCAGAGCAACCGTGTCCGCAGATCGTCGCGCCGCTCGCGCAGGCCGGCGAGCCACTCGACGTCCTCGTCGCGGCATGGCACGACGAGATCCGGCGCCTCGCGCGCGACGATGTCGAGCACACGGCGCTCGAAGCCCGCCGGATCGTCGGCAACTTTCGGTGCGAGATAGACGGTGTCGAACGCGAACAGCGCGGGCTCGTCCGGCACGTCGCTGGTCGCGACCAGCCGCAGGCCATCGCGGCGTGCGGCGAGCGACGCCATGACGTTGGTGCCGGTATGGCCACCGCCCGACAGGAAGAGCAAGGTCAACACGGAGGCCGCGAGTGCCCGGCGGGAGGCGAACATCGCCGCGCCGCGAGGGGAATGTGGGCGGCGATTATGACAGCGCGCCGTGTGAGCGTCCATGCGGGACGCACGTATGATGACGATATGAAATCCGGACCGCTGCGATGATCATCGACTGCAGATGCCGGCTCACCGTCGAAGGCGCCGCCGACTACTTCGTCGACCGCGTCACGCTGGCCGGGAAGATGGCCGGCGTGCCGGCACTCGCCGAGCGAACCCACGCCGCCTTCTTCGCCGAGCTCGACGCGGCCGGCGTCACGACCGCGGTGTCCGTGTCCGGCATGAATCCGGGGGCGAAGCTCGGGCGCTTCGACCTCCCGGCGCGCACGACGTCGAACGACATCATGGCCGAGGTGCAGCGCGCGCAACCGGGCCGCTTCATCGGCGTCGCCGGCATCGACGCCAGCAACACGATGCACGACGCGCTGACGGAGCTCGCACGCGCCGTCGACGAGCTCGGACTGTTCGCCGTCTTCATCGAGCCCGGCCGTGCGCCCGGCTGCAACCTCGACGATCCACGGCTGTATCCGATCTACGAATTCTGTGCGACGCGGCGCGTGACGCTGATCCCGCAAACGTCAGGCCTGCTCGGCGGCACGCTCGTCGACTACGCCAACCCGAAATACGTCGAGCGCGTCGCCGACGACTTTCCCGAGCTCAACATCATCTGCGGCCACGGCTGCTATCCGTACGTGCGCGAAGCAATCCTGATGGCGTCGCGCCGCACGAACGTCTGGCTCGCGCCGGACAGCTACGTGTTCCATCTCGGCCGCGACGACTGGCTGCATGCCGTCAATTCGAATCTGCTCGGGTTTGCCGACCGCTTCCTGTTCGCGAGCGCGTATCCGCTGAATGCGCTGAAGCCGCAACTCGAGCGCTTCCGTGGCTTGGGCTGGAAGGAGGAGCTGCTGCCGAAGCTGTTCTGGCGCAATGCGGCCGATGCGCTGCGCTTGCGCGAGCGCAGCGCCTTCGCCGAGTCAGCGGAGTGGGCGGGACGCTTGGGCGCCTGACGCGCCAGCCCATGGCAAACACGGCGGAGCGTGCAGTGGAAGCCCGATTCGACCAGGCGACAGCCGATGGCGCGACGTACGACGTCGTCGTGCTCGGCGCCGGCGGCGCCGGGATGGCGGCGGCGCTGGTGGCGGCGATCGACGGCGCGCGCGTGCTGCTGGTCGAGCGCACTGCGTACGTGGGCGGCACGACGGCGTGGTCCGCCGGATCCACCTGGATCCCCTGCACGCCGCACGCGGGGGAGGTGGGTGCGACCGACTCGCTCGCGCAGGTCGAGCAGTACCTGACGCGCGCGATCGGGGACCGCACGCCGACTGCGCTGCGCCGGACTTTTCTCGAGCGGGGCGCCGAAGCGGTCGCATTCGTCGAGAAGCACTCGGACGTGCGCTTTCGCGCCTATCCGCACCACCCCGACTACCTGAGCGAGCTCGAAGGTTCCGCGCTCAACGGCCGCGCGCTGGAGCCGTTGCCGTTCGACGGTCGCAAGCTGGGGGCGCTGTTCGCCCGGGTGCGTCCGCCGATCCCCGAATTCACGGTGCTGGGCGGCATGATGGTCGACCGCAACGACATCTTCCACCTGTTGCGCCTGAAGCGTTCGATGGCGTCGTTCCGGTATTCGACGAAGATCCTGTTGCGCCATGCGGTCGACCGGCTGCGGCGTCCGCGCGGCACGCGACTCGTCATGGGCAATGCGCTCGTCGGCCGGCTGCTGCATTCGCTCGCGCAGCGCGACAACGTGACGCTGCTGCTGGAGACTTCGGTGGCGCAGATCGTCCGCGATGGCAAGGACGTTACCGGGGTCACCCTTGTGCACGAAGGCGAGCGCCGCAGCGTCCGCGTCACCGGCGGCGTCATTCTCGCGACCGGCGGGTTCAATCTCCATCCGCAGCGGCGCGCGGAATTGCTGCCGGGCATCGACCCGGCGTGGTGCCCCGGCGTGCCGGGCCACACCGGCGAAGCGCACGATGTCGCGATAGCGGCCGGCGGCCGCTACGGTACCGGCGCGATGAGCCATGCCTTCTGGGCGCCGGTGTCGGTGCGCAAGCGCGCCGACGGCAGCACCGCGGCGTTTCCGCACTTTGTGATGGATCGCGGCAAGCCGGGCATGCTGGCCGTCGACGCGCGCGGCGAGCGTTTCGTCAACGAGACGACGTCCTACCATCTGTTCGGGCTCGCGATGCAGGCGCCCGGAAAATCGGCGGTGCCTGCGTTCCTGATCGCCGACGCCGACGCGCTGCGCAAGTACGGCATCGGCATGGTGCGCCCGGGCGGGCGCGGGCTCGACCCGTACATCGCCGAGGGCTATCTGATCACCGCGCCTTCGATCGCACTGCTCGCGGCGAAGCTCGGGATCGATGGAGCGCGTCTCGAGGCAACGGTGGCACGCTTCAACAGCTACGCCGAAGCGGGTGTCGATCCCGAGTTCCAGCGCGGCACGACGGCGTATCAGCGCAACCTCGGCGACGCCGCGTGGACGGGGGCCAATCCGACGCTGGGCGCGCTCACGCATGCGCCGTACTACGCGGTCAAGCTTTACCCGGGCGACATCGGGGCCGCCACCGGCTTTCTCACCGACGGCGAAGCGCGCGTGCTCGATGGCGAGGACGCCGCGATCCCGGGACTGTACGCGGTGGGCAACGACATGCACTCCATCATGGGCGGCGTGTACCCCGGACCCGGCATCACGATTGGTCCCGGGCTCGTGTTCGGCTATCTCGCCGGGCGCGACGCCGCCGCGCGCGCCGCAAGGACGAAGCGGGGCACGCTCGCGCCCTGACGCGGCAAGGCGCTGTGTTAAAATCACGCCCCGCGTGGGCGGTCCTTCGTGACGCCCGCTTCGACAGGCATCGAGCGTAACCGAGCGCCCGTAGCTCATTCGGATAGAGCACCGGCCTTCTAAGCCGGGGGTAACAGGTTCGAGTCCTGTCGGGCGCGCCACATCGCTCCAAGCATGCGACCGCAAGTCCAGTGGTGGCTGTAGCTCAGTTGGTAGAGTCCCGGATTGTGATTCCGGTTGTCGTGGGTTCGAGTCCCATCAGCCACCCCATCTCTACTCGCATTTCAGCCGTTGGTATGGATCGACGTTGTATGGCGCTGAGGCGCTTGAGCGCGATTCATCGCTGCAGGATCAGGTGGCGAAGCACGTTATCCGCCTGCGTCCACGTGGCACTCAATGCAGACGATAGGCCGCGTGGCAGGCCACGCACTCCTGCATGACCGTGCCGAGCGCCCCCAGCGCTGGCCGGACATCGTTACTCACGCTGGCATTCTGTGCTTCGACGGCAAAGCGGCTGGCCGCCCGGTGCATCCGCGTCCCGATGTCCTGCATTCCCTGCGGCATGAAAGGTGCGATGTGCGAAGCTCCGTGAAGTCCGAGCGAACTCATGCCGAGCCGTTGCTCGGCGATTGACGCTGCCCCGGTCGAATTCGTTACGGGAAAGCGCGACATTGATCTCCTGCAAAGCGGAAAGGTGATCGCGCATGCTGGTGATCGTATGCACGCGCATCGGCTCGGGGAACTTGACCAGTTGTCGGGCATCCGCTCCGGCGGTGCGCTCGGTCATCTTGTGCTGATGGTCCTGTGCTCCGGCTGACAACGCGAAGGCACAGGCTGCCAATCCTGCCAAGGCGAAAAAAACTGACCGGTCGTTACGCATGCTGCCTCTTCGATGAATCTGCTGCTTGCTGATCCCACGATAGCGTCAGGATCGCCTCCAATCCACCGCCCTCATGATTGCGCAGACGGACATCCCCGCCATGCGCCCGAGCGATGTTTCGGGCGATGCTGAGGCCGAGTCCCGTTCCCCCGGTGTCCCGGCTACGCGAGCCTTCCAGGCGATAGAACGGCTCGAAGACCCTGTCGAGTACGCTCGCTGGTATGCCGGGACCGCGGTCGCGTACTCGAATGGCCAGCGTGTCGGGCCCGTCGTCGACAGCAATCTCCGCTCGTTGCCCGTAGAGGACGGCGTTGTCGACCAGATTCGCAAGGCAGCGCTTGAGCAGTCGGGGTTCGGCGGTCAGCGGTCTTGTTGCACGTCCCTCGATGGTGACGATACGTCCCATCGCCTCGTTCTCGGCTCGAAGTCTTTCAAGCAGTCCCATGATGTCGACAACTTGCGCCGGCTCGCGGTTGGAGAGGCCTCGCATGAACTCCAGTGTCTGCGTCACCATGGTTTCCATTTCCAGCAGGTCCGCTTCGAATTTTTCGCGTTGAACACCGTCTTCTAGCAGCTCGGCGCGCAGTCGCATCCGGGTCAGCGGTGTCTTGAGGTCGTGGGAAATGGCGGTAAGAAGCCGCGTCCGTTCGTCGATGAACTTCACCAACCGCGTCTGCATGGTGTTGAAAGCGCGGGCCGCCCGGCCGACTTCGGTCGGACCACCTTCGGCCAGCGGCGGGCGATTGATGTCTCGCCCAAGTTCGTCGGCGGCGGTTGCGAGCAGTTGCAGCGGGCGCGTGACCCAGCGCACGGCAATCCAGGACAGGACCAGCACCGCGGCGAGCAACGTCGCGAGCGTCAGCACAACCCGCCAGGGCACCGATGCCGATGCCGTGCTGACCTGCGTGTCGAAGGTCGCCCATGTCCCGTCTTGCAGGCGCACCTGGATCAGGAATGCGACCCCATCCGGGGGAAAGCGGTGCATGCCCGGTCCGCCCATCGGTCCGGTGCCCATGGGGCCGTGACCGCGTCCGCGTCCAGCACCGGCCGCCCACTCCGGGGGCGTCCCGCTCATTGCAACCCGAATTGGCCGGTCATCGCCCAGCACGGTGCGAAGCACCGAGGAAAACATCGCGGCGTGCGCTCCGCCGGTCGCCGCCGACTCGTCGGACGCGGGCGCTCCATGCAGCGATACGGCCAGGGGCGGGACATTCAGTATGCCCACGATCCTGGCGCGCTCGGCAGGAGTCAAGGAGTCCAGCAGCGTGACGATGTCGCCGATCCGCTGCGCCGGTTGCATGCCACTCGCGCGGACGAGCAGGGAATCGCGTTCGACCAGGTTGATGGCGGCACTGAGCAGCTGCGCGAGAATCAATCCGGCCGACAACACGAGCATCAGCCGTCCAAATAGGGACCGTGGCACCAGGTGCATCAGGGCTCTGCCGCTACGTCGACCGCAAGCACGTAGCCCTCGCCGCGCACGGTCTTGATCAGACGCGGCTCGCGTGGATCGTCGCCAAGCCGATTCCGAAGGCGGCTCACCTGCACGTCGATGCTGCGGTCGAGCGGGTCGGCCTCCTTGCCCTGCGTGAGGTCCACCAGCTGGTCGCGATTGAGCACGCGATTCGGGTGACTCAGGAAGATCCTGAGCAGCCGGTACTCGGCACCGCTCAACGGCGTGACGACGTTCGCGGCAGAGATGATCTGTCGACGCGCGGTGTCGAGAACCCAGTCGGCAAAGCGGATGTGCCGCGCGCTGTCGGGTTGGAGGTTTTCCGGAAGGCTGCGTGCGCGGCGCAGGATCGCCTTGATGCGAGCCAGCAGCTCGCGCGCGCTGAATGGCTTGGCCAGGTAGTCGTCGGCGCCCATCTCCAGACCGACGATTCGATCCGTCTCCTCACCACGTGCGGTAAGCATGATGACCGGAATGTCGGACTTTGCCCGCAGGTTTCGACATAGCGTCAATCCGTCGTCGCCCGGCAGCATCAGGTCGAGGACGATCAGGTCGATCTGTCCCGCGTCGAGTGCCTGCCACATGCCTCGACCGTCGGCCGCCGCAGTTACGCGCAAACCGTTCTTCACCAGATACTGGCTCAACAGGCTGCGTATTTCGGCGTCGTCGTCGACGATCAGAATATGGTCGGGCGCGTCCATGGCGCAATCTTCGAATGGTTCCCGGCGCGCCGGGGAAGAGAAAAGTAACGCAGTGTGTCATCCCCCCTGTTGGTTGCACTGCGCTACCAAAAGGTCTTGCGTTGACATGCTGCGCTTACACGCGGGTGCTCAAATCATAGCCGTTGCGAGGGATTGTTCAGCGGAAGTGCTGGAGGTCCTTCGAACAGATTCGCAACCGCCACATTGGAGGCTCATCATGAAGAGAACTCACGGTCTTATCGCCGGCGTCGTCGCCGGCGTCGCGTTGGCAGTCACCGGTGTCACCCATGCCCAGCCGTATGGCGGCATGGGTTACGGTCATGGTCCAGGTATGGGAATGGGGGCCGGTCATGGTCCAGGTATGGGGATGGGGGCCCGTCATGGGCCAATGGCAGGATTCGATCCCGCGGCGATGGCTGAAGCACACCTGAGCGACCTGAAGGCGCAACTGAAGCTCACCACGACCCAGGAAACCGCGTGGCAGGCCTTCGCCGCCGAGGCGAAGCAGCAAGCGGCAAGCATGCAGGCGATGCGAGCCCGGATGCAGACGAGCGCGGGAACGGCTCCGGAGCAAATGAGCCAACGCGCGACCGCGATGCAGCAACGAGCTGCCTCGATGGCGACGATGGCCAACGCGTTCGGTGCGTTTTATGCGGTACTGACGCCCGAACAGAAGGCGATCGTCGATCAGAACGGCGGGATGATGGGCCACGGCGGGATGCGTTTCGGCGCGCGCGCCGGTTAACCGGAAAAGGCTCGGGACGGAAATCCGCCCCGACCTTCATCCGGCGCGTCACGCCTGGCCGCTATCTCCTTAGCAGCCTTCGCGCGCGCCGAGCTTGCGCACGATGGTTTCCATCAGGCACCAACGGGTGAGCGCGCTCTGCAGCAGATTGGCGCCGACGAACGCGGTGAACGCGAGCCACCACTGGCTGACGAATATCGGGCTGCCCGGGATGCCGAGTGCGAGCGACACCAGGATGAAGATACCGGCGACGAGACGGACGATTTGCCAAGAGGTCATGCTGGTTCTCCTTGAGAGGTTGGGCCGAGGCGCTTGCGATAGGCCACGTAGTACAGGACGGGGATGACGACGAGGGTCAGCAGGGTGGAAACGAATATCCCGAAGATCAACGAAATGGCGAGCCCGTTGAAGATCGGGTCGTCGAGAATGAAGAAGGCGCCGAGCATCGCCGCGAGGCCGGTCAGCATGATCGGCTGCGCGCGGGTGATCGCGGAATGGACGACCGCTTCCTTGAAGCCGACGCCTTCGCGTACCTGGATGTTGATGAAGTCCACCAGCAGGATCGAGTTGCGCACGATGATCCCGGCCAGCGCGATCATTCCGATCAGGCTGGTCGCCGTGTACTGCGCGCCGAGCAGCGCATGACCGGGCATCACGCCGATGATGGTGAGCGGGATCGGCGCCATGATGATCAGCGGCGTGAGGTACGAGCCGAACTGGGCCACCACGAGCAGATAGATCAGCACGAGGCCGACCGCGTAGGCGGCGCCCATGTCGCGAAACGTCTCGTAAGTGATTTGCGACTCTCCGTCCCACTTGATCGAGTAGTCGCGGTAGGGGTCCTCGGGCGGACGGATGAAGTATTCGGCCAGCGTCCCGCCGCCGGGAGTCGCAATCGCGCCCACGTCGCCGCGCATCGCGAACATTCCGTACAGCGGGCTGTCGACGCGGCCGGCCATGTTGGCGACGACGTAGTTCACCGGCAGCAGGTCCTTGTGGTAGATCGGCTGTTCGCGCAGCGAATCGGTCACGGTCACCAGCTCGCGAATCGGGACCAGCTTGCCCGAGCTCGAACGCACGCCGAGTTGCAGCAGCGTATCGAGATCGCCTTGCTGCTCGGCCGGCAGCTGCAGGGTCGCCGCGGCCGGATACTTGGTCTCGTCGTGGAGATAGCTCGTGGCCTCGCCGGCCAAGCCGGTCCGCAAGGTGCTGACGATGACTTCCTGCGGCACCCCGAGCATCGCGGCCTTGCGACGGTCGACCAGCA
Organism: uncultured beta proteobacterium; assembly: GCA_963851465.1. Lineage (GTDB taxonomy): Bacteria > Pseudomonadota > Gammaproteobacteria > Burkholderiales > Casimicrobiaceae > VBCG01. The sequence goes on along the minus strand of CAWKPJ010000009.1, from coordinate 153,940 downwards.
GGAGCGTCTTCGGCGCTGCGGCGATGCTGCTGTCGTCGACATCGACGATGCCCGCGGTCTTGTCGAACACCGCGCGCACCGCCTTGGCGACGTCGCGGCGGCCTTGCGCCTCGGGGCCGTAGATCTCCGCGACGATGGGCGCCTGCACCGGCGGGCCCGGCGGCACTTCGACGACCTTCACGTTGGCGTTGAAGCGCCGCCGATCTTCTGCAACGCCGGCCGGACGCGCGTGGCGATGGCGTGGCTCTGCTCGCTGCGGTGATGCTTGTCGACCAGATTCACCTGGATGTCGCCGACCTCGCCGCCTGCGCGCAGGTAATACTGGCGCACCAGGCCGTTGAAGTTGATCGGTGCGGCGGTGCCCGCGTAGGCCTGGTAGTCGGTCACCTCGGGCACGGTGGCCAGGTAGTTGCCGAGCTCGTGCAGCACCGCCGCCGTCTGCTCCACCGGCGTGCCCGCCGGCATGTCGACGACGACCTGGAATTCCGACTTGTTGTCGAACGGCAGCATCTTGAGCTGCACGAGTCCGACGGCCGGCAGCACGAGCGAAACGGCGATCAGCGCCGCGACGCCCGATCCCAGCAGCCGGCGGTTGCGCTTGCCGCGGGTGTCGTCGAGCAACGGGCGAAAGATGCGAGCGAAGACCGGCGCCAGCTTCCCGCGAGGCCCTGCGGTTTCTCGCCATCGGCAGCCGCATGCGGCGCCTTGAGCCAGAGCCGCGACAGCCACGGCGTGACGACGAAGGCAATCGCCAGCGACATGCAGCATGCCCATGCTCGCGTTGATCGGGATGGGGCTCATGTACGGCCCCGTCAGGCCGGAGACGAAGGCCATCGGCAGCAGCGCCGCGATCACCGTCAGCGTCGCCAGGATCGTGGGGCCCCCGACCTCGTCGACCGCGCCGGGAATGATCTCCACGAGCGGCTTGCCGGGTGACAGCTGCTGATGCCGGTGAATGTTCTCGACGACCACGATCGCGTCGTCCACCAGGATGCCGATGGAGAAGATCAGGGCGAACAGCGACACGCGGTTCAGCGTGAAGCCCCACGCCCACGAGGCGAACAGCGTCGCCGCCAGCGTCAGGATCACCGCGCTGCCGACGATGGCGGCCTCGCGCCTGCCGAGCGCCAGGAACACGAGCGCGACGACCGACGCGGTGGCGAACAGCAGCTTCTGGATGAGCTTCTGCGCCTTGTCGTTGGCGGTGGCGCCGTAGTTGCGGGTTTCCGCGACCTCGATGTCGTGCGGCACGACGGTGTTGCGCAGCATCTCCACGCGGCGCATCACCGCATTGGCCACGTCGATGGCGTTCTCGCCCGGCTTCTTGGTGACGGCGATGGTCACGGCCGGATACTCGCCGCCGTCCTTGCCGGCCACGCCGTGCCAGACATAGCGGCTCGCCGGCAGCGGGCCGTCGCGGACGGTGGCCACGTTCTGCAGGAAGACCGGCCTGCCGTCGCGCACGCCGACCACCAGCTCCGCGACATCGCGGGCATCCTTGAGGAAGGGGCCGGATTCGACGGCGACCGCGCGATTGGCGACGAGCAGTTCGCCCACCGGCAGGCCGAGGTTGGCCGACTGCAATGCGGTGCGAAGGTCGGGCACGGTCACGCCGCTGCTGGCCATTCGCGCCGGATCGATCTCGACGACCACGGCGCGTCCGGGTCCGCCTATGGTATTGACCTCGCGCGTGCCGGCGACCCGCTTGAGATCGCTCTCGATGCTGTGGGCAACGCGCTCGAGGTCGAAGGCGCTGATCGCGGGGTTCCTGCTGAACAGCGTGAGCGTCACGATGGGCACGTCATCGATGCCCTTGGGCTTGATCAGCGGGCTCAGCACACCCAGGCCCCTGGGCAGCCAATCGGCATTGGAATTGACCGTGTCGTAGAGGCGCACCAGCGCCTCGGTGCGGGGTACTCCCACCTTGTACTGCACGGTCAGGATGGCGAGGCCCGGCCGCGAGACCGACATCACGTGCTCGATGCCGGCGATCTGCGACAACACCTGTTCCGCCGGCGCGCCACCATCTGTTCCACGTCCCGCGCCGATGCGCCGGGAAACGGAATCAGCACGTTCGCCATCGTCACGTTGATCTGCGGCTCTTCCTCGCGCGGCGTCACGAGCACGGCGAATACGCCCAGGAGAAGCGCGGCGATCGCCAGCAGCGGCGTGATCTGCGCCGTCTGGAAATAGGCAGCGATGCGGCCGGAGACGCCGAGCGCCTTGCGCATGTCGTCGCGTTCAGTGCTCACGAGCCGCGGCCTGCGGATCCAATGCGACGCGCTCGCCCGCGCTGACGCCGCTCAATACCTCCACGCGGTCATCGACGGCGCGCCCCAGGCGCACCTGCCGGAGAATGGGATGCCCCTTCGCGTCGAGGACATAGACGCCGGTCATCTCGGCGCGCCGGACGATGGCGCTGGCGGGCACATAGAGGCGCGGGCGTGGCCGCGCCCTGCATCGGCAGCCAGACGCGCGCAAACGTTCCTGGTGTCACGTTGCCGGCCGTCGCCGGCAGGTCGAGCCGGATCTGGGCGGTGTGGGTGGCCGGATCGGCCGTGGGCAGCAGCGTCTGTGCGATCGGGGCGACCCACTGGCGTTCCGCCGGCAGCCCGGGGAACTGGATTCTTCGCCGGCTTGCCCGAGGCGATCCTTGCGATGTCCGTTTGCGGAACCGCCGCGGTAACCCGCAGCGGCCGGATCGTAAATGGTGAGCAGCGCGCGGCCCGGCATCGCCATGTCGCCGAGCGTCGATCGGGACTTCGGCGATCACGCCGCCATACGGCGCCTTGACGACGAAGAAGCCGGATTGCGCGCGCGCCGCGCCCGCTTGAGCCAGTTGCGCCGAAACCTGGGCCTCGGTCGCCTTGAACTGCGCCTCGGCGCGCTCGAGAGCGGCCCGGCTGGTGTAGTTCTTCTCGAACAGCTGCTTCTGGCGGTCGAATTCCTTGATCGCCACTTCGAGCGTGGCGCGCGCCGATTGACCTGCGCGTCGCTGGCGGCCACGTTCTGCTCCGCCGCCCGTGCGTCGATCCGCGCCAGCACCTGGCCGGCCTTGACGACATCGCCAGCCTTCACCTCGACGGCGACAACTGCGCCGGACACCTGCGCGGACACGACCGTTTGCCGGACGGCCTCCACGACACCGTCGAAGCTCGCGGACTCACCGGCGCCCGGAGACTGCACGACGGCGGTCGCCAGTTCGCCGCCGCGGCCGAGCCGGCGGCCGGGCCGAACAGGCCCGCGATCATCGCCACGCCCAACAGACATGCCCTCAGCATCCCGTTTCTCCTTCTCGACTGGCCGCGAGGGAGTCGGTCCCCTCTGGCTGTCGCGACCTGTTCGTGTATTATTTAGCTAATCACGCAAATAGTCAAGTACAAAATTAGTCAATATTGCGGCAGCGCAAGACGTCCTTGAGGCATCATGAGCGTCAGTCAACAGCCGATTTGTGCCTATATGAAAGGCCTTCCCCCGGAAGCGCTGCAGGAAGTTGCGGCGTATTTTCAGACGCTGTCCGAGCCGACGCGCCTGCAGATCCTCAATTACTTGCGCGAAGGCGAGCGAAACGTCGGGGAACTGGCGCAGCTCTGCGGCTACACGGCGGCGAACGTGTCCCGGCACCTGGCCATGCTGACCAAGCACGGCATGGTCGCCCGGGAAAGCCGCGGCACGAGCGTCTACTACCGCATCGCCGATGACCATATCTATGCGCTATGCGACCTGGTATGCGGCAACATTGCGCGCCAGTTCGAACAAACCGCGCGCGACCGGAAGGCGTTCGTCAGGACGGCGACACGCGCCGGCGGCCGGAAGTGATGATGGCGAGCCGCGGCTTGTAGCGCTATGCTGTGACCGCTGCATCTCCGCCCATACCGCAAGCCAGATCGGGGGCACGATGGCCTGCCTTGTCGTAGGTGCAACAGGCGTCGTCGGCGGCCAGATTGCGTTGGGGCTCCGCCAGCGTTCCGCACCTGTGCGTGCGCTCGTACGTGGCGCGTCGCATCCGAAGCGGCAGGCGCTGACCGAAGCGGGCATCGAGATCGCGGAAGGCGACTTGACCCTGCCCGAAACGCTCGACGCCGCCTGTCGCGGTGCCGAAGTAGTGATATCGACCGCGACGTCGATGCCTACCGGCGCGAACGACGGCCTGCGGCGCGTCGACAGCGAGGGCACGCTAGCGCTGATCGACGCCGCCGAGCGCGCGGGCGTCGGAAAGTTCGTCTACGTCTCGTATTCGGGCAACATCACCGAGCCTTCGCCGCTCGCGCTCGCGAAGCGCGGTTGCGAGGCGCGCCTGCGCGAGAGCCCGATGCAAACGGTGATCCTGCGTCCATCGTTCTTTGCGGAAGTATGGCTGAGTCCGGCGCTGGGATTCGACGCGGTGAACGGCAAGGCGCGCGTCTACGGCCCCGGCACGGCGAAGGTGAGCTACGTCTCGGCGTTCGACGTGGCTGCATTCGCCGTTGCGGCAGCCGCGCGTGACTACACGACACGATCGACAACGCTCGATCTCGGCGGTCCCGAGGCCCTCTCTCAGCTCGACGTCATCGCCATCTTCGAACGCGTCCTCGGCTGCGATATCGCGCGCGAGTTCGTGCCGATCGAGGCGCTCGAGGCTCAGGCCCGGTCGCCCGATCCGCTCGCGGCCACCTATGGAGCGCTTACCCTTGCTTACGCGAAGGGTGACGTCATCGAAGGCGCGAGCGATGTCGCATCGCGCCACGGAGTCACGCTACGCTCCGTGTCGCGCATCGCGTCGGCGGCGAAGGCGTAGCGCGCATCCGCCCCGCAAGCTGTGCGATCCGGCCCGCGGCGAATCGCACGCTTGCGCCGACCGCAGGATCAAGGTCCGGATGGCTGGACGATGACGTTCGTCGTGCACGTTGGCCCATTGACGTGCCCCGTCATGTGCATTCGGCCCGGCGTTCCTACCGGAAACCCGGACGCTTCGCGTAGTGGGCCGCGGGCGCGGGCGCTAATCGACAGCATCTGCTTTGCCTGGCCGGGCTCGGGACACAAGTCGAGCTGGGCCGTGTCGGGCAATACTGCGCCGCGCGCGGTGTTCTTGAAGATCAGCTGGGCGGAGGCGTCGCCAAGCGTCGGCGGCCCCAGGGGGTTGCCCTCGCCGAACCCGAACAGCGGCGCGAATTCGGGATCGAACGCGCGCACCACCGCGTTCGCCGTATCGAGCTTGACGTTGACCTGCGCCGACCCGTCGGGCCCGCCGCCCTCGGAGATCGATCCCGTGACCGAAGTGCCCAAGCTGCCTTCGTCGAGGTCGCCGAGCACGTCGACCAGCGCCGTGATTCCCGTCTTCTGGTCTGTCCAGAACAGGGGGAACGTCAGGGCGAATCCGCCGCTCAGGCAGTCGGGACCGCCGTAGTAGCTGGCCGCGCAATCCACATCCGATCCCTTCTTCGTTCGGGACCAGGCACCACGTGCTTTGCCGGGCAAGGAAATCCTCGAGTGGCCGTTGTTCCGCGATTGCGGGCGTTGCCTCCCCGAACAGTGCCAACGCGAGAGCCGCGATCGGCAGCCGTGCGAAACCGGACGCATTTCTGCTCATTGTTGCCTCCCTGAATGATCGAGTCGAAGAACCTCCCTTGAAGTGCGATAGACACGCTGCGGCGTGCCCGGATCGAGTCTACGCTTCAGAAGGAGACAAATCCAATGGCGCGGTACTCGCTCGCGCCTGCGCACGGCCTGCCTGCGTGAGCCGCTCGTCACGCGCACGCACGGCCGGCCTGCCGCATCGGCGCGTGCGGCTAGAATGTCGGCGCAAGTCCGCCTTTCGGTCTGCCTCCTCATGCGCTTCACCATCGCGACGTACAACATCCACAAGGGCTTCACGCAGTTCTCGCGGCGGATGGTCATCCACGAGGTGCGCGAGCGTCTCCACGGCCTGTCCGCCGACATCCTGTTCCTGCAGGAAGTGCTCGGCACGCACGATCGCCACCAGCACCGCTACCGCGAGTGGCCGGGCAAGTCGCAGCACGAGTTCATCGCGGACGCCAAGTGGCGCGAGGTCGCGTACGGCAAGAACGCCGTCTATCGCGACGGCCACCACGGCAATGCGGTGCTGTCGCGTTTCCCGATCATCGGGCAGGAGAACTGCGACATCTCCGCGCACCTGTTCGAGAGCCGCGGCGTTCTGCATTGCGAGATCAAGCTCGGCGCGCGCATGCCGGTGCTGCATTGCCTCAACGTGCACCTCGGTTTGTTCGAGCGGGGACGACAGCGGCAGATCACCGCACTGGTCGAGCCGGATCAGGACCACGGTCCCCAAGGAGGCGCCGCTGATCATCGCCGGCGACTTCAACGACTGGCGCAGCAAGGGCGACCGCGCACTCACCGACGCCCTCGGCCTCACTGAGGTGTTCGAGGAAGTGAAGGGCCGCCCGGCGCGGACGTTTCCGTCGGTGCTGCCGGTGTTCCGGCTCGATCGCATCTACGCGCGCGGCCTTCGCATCGTAGACGCACGCGTCCACTACGCGACGAGGGGCAACCGCATGTCCGACCACGCCGCCCTGGGGGCGACGTTCGAGATCGTGTCGCGGCGCAGCCGCTGAACGATGAACCGGTTCATGCCCGGCAATGCGATCGGGCTGCTCCGCAACGGCACGGAGTACTTCCCGGCGCTCATCAAGGCGGTCGATGGGGCGCAGGCCGAGGTCTGGCTCGAAACGTACATTTTCGCCGACGATCCCGCGGGCCGCGCCGTCGCGGATGCGCTGGTGCGCGCCGCGCAGCGGGGCGTCACGGTCCGCGTGCTCGTGGACGGCTGGGGTGCGAAGCAGTACCTCACTGCCGCGCTGGAGAAGCGCATGGTCGACGGCGGCGTCGACCTGATGAAGTACCGCCCCGAAGTCGCGCCCTGGCAGTTCCGCTCGCACCGGATGCGCCGCCTGCACCGCAAGCTGTGCCATGTGGACGGCCGTATCGCATTCGTCGGCGGCATCAACATCATCGACGACATGCACACGCCGGGGCACAAGCCGCCGCGCGTCGATTTCGCGGTCAGTGTCGAGGGCCCGCTGCTCGTGCCCATCATGTATACGATGCAGCGCGTATGGGCGATCGTCGAGATCGCGCAGCTGCGGAGCTCGGACGTGCCGCTGTTTCCCGAAGAGTCGAAGGGCCGCCGGGTGGGCACGCAGACCGCGAAGTTCGTCATCCGCGACAACCTGCGCTACCGCAGCGACATCGAGCGCGCGTATCTCACCGCGATACGCACCGCGCACGTCGAGATCGTGATCGCCACGGCGTACTTCTTTCCGGGTGCGGATTTCCGGCACGCGCTGATGGTCGCGGCGCGGCGCGGCGTCAAGGTCACGCTGCTGCTGCAGGCGCGGGTCGAGTACAAGCTGCTGCACTGGGCGTCGCGTGCGCTGTACGGCCAGCTGTTGGCCGCGGGTGTCGCCATCCAGGAATATCACCGCTCGTTCCTGCACGCGAAAGTCGCGGTGATCGACGACCGCTGGGCCACGGTGGGGTCGTCGAACATCGACCCGTTCTCGTTCCTGATGGGCCGCGAGGCGAACGTGTTCGTTCGAGACCCCCAGTTTGCCGATCGGCTCCGTCTCGAGCTCCTGGCGATGATCGACGCCGGCGCGCGGCCCGTGCCGCCGGAGCGCTGGGCCGGGCGTTCGCGGTTCGCCAAGGCGCTGAGCTGGGTCGCGTACGGCATCGTTCGCGTGGGAATGGGCATGCTGCGCTACGGCGGCGACGAGTGGTGGCGCGGACGCGATGCGTGGCGCGGCCAATCGGGGTCGGATACGTAAGGCGCCCGGAAGCTGACATGCATACGACGCCGACGGGTCCTGACCCCCATCGACTCTTGCGCTGGCCCACTTCCAGCCCCATCCTCATCCATCCGTGCACCACGGTCCCTCCCTTCCCCTTCCTGTCGAAACCCGCGTGCCGCGAACGCGCCGCGGGGATTGGCGCACGCTCGGCACGCTGCTCCCGTACCTGTGGGAGTACAAGGGCCGCGTGATCGCGGCGCTCGTGTGCCTCGTCGCGGCCAAGGTCGCGAACGTCGGCGTGCCGCTGCTGATGAAGCAGATCGTCGACAGCCTGGACGCGCGGACGGCCGCGCTCGTGGTGCCGCTCGTTCTGCTCGTCGCGTACGGCCTGCTGCGCGTGTCGACGACGGTGTTCACCGAGCTGCGCGAGTTCCTGTTCGCCAAGGTCACGCAGCGCGCGGTGCGCAAGATCGCGCTCAACGTGTTCCGGCACCTGCACGCGCTGTCGATGCGCTTCCACCTCGCGCGCCAGACCGGCGGCCTGACGCGCGACGTCGAGCGCGGCCAGCGCGGCATCTCGACGCTGATCAGCTTCGCGCTGTTCTCGATCCTGCCCACGCTGGTGGAGATCGCCCTGGTGACGGGGATCCTCATCGCCCGCTACGACTGGACGTTCGTCGCCATCACCGCGGGCGCGCTCGCCGCCTACATCGGCTTCACCGTGATGATCACCGAGTGGCGCACGCACTTCCGCCGCGAGATGAACGAGCTCGACAGCAAGGCGAACACGCGCGCGATCGACAGCCTGCTGAACTACGAGACCGTCAAGTACTTCGGCAACGAGGATTGGGAAGCGCGGCGCTACGACGAGAGCCTGCAGCGCTGGGAGAAGGCGGCGGTGAAGAGCCAGACGTCGCTGTCGGGCCTCAACATCGGCCAGAGCTCGATCATCGCGATTGCGGTGACGCTGATCATGTGGCGCGCCACCGTCGGCGTCGTCGAGGGCAAGATGACGATCGGCGATCTCGTGCTGGTCAACGCGTTCATGATCCAGCTCTACATCCCGCTCAACTTCCTCGGCGTCATCTACCGCGAGATCAAGCAGGCGCTCGCCGACATGGAGCGGCTGTTCGGCCTGATCGAGGAGCACGCGGAAATCACCGACCGGCCCGGTGCCGTGGCGCTGAAGGTCGACGGCGCCGCGGTGCGCTTCGAGCACGTCGACTTCTTCTACGAGCCCGACCGGCAGATCCTGTTCGACGTCTCCATCGCGATTCCGGCCGGCCACAACGTGGCGGTCGTCGGCCCCTCGGGCTCGGGCAAGTCGACGCTCGGGCGCCTGCTGTATCGCTTCTACGACGTGGCGGCCGGGCGCATCACGATCGACGGCCAGGATATCCGCGACGTGCAGCAAGCGTCGCTGCGCGCGGCAATCGGCATCGTGCCGCAGGACACGGTGCTGTTCAACGACTCGATCGAGTACAACATCGCGTATGGCCGCCCGGGCGCGACGCACGACGAGATCGTCGCGGCGGCGCGGCTCGCGCAGATCCACGATTTCGTCGCGGCGCTGCCGCAGGGCTACGCGACGCCGGTCGGCGAGCGCGGACTGAAGCTGTCCGGCGGCGAGAAGCAGCGCGTCGCGATCGCGCGCGCGATTCTCAAGGATCCGGCGATCCTCATCTTCGACGAGGCCACGTCCGCGCTGGATTCAAAATCGGAGAAGGCGATCCAGGCGGAGCTCCGCGAGATCGCGCGCGACCGCACGACGCTGACGATCGCCCACCGCCTGTCGACGATCGTCGACGCCGACGAGATCATCGTGCTCGACGGCGGCCGCATCGTCGAGCGGGGCACGCATGTTGCTCTGCTGGAAGCGGACGGCGTGTACGCGCGCATGTGGCGGCTGCAGCAAAGCGAGGCGCCCGAGGGCTCCGGAGGCTCGCCGCCGGGGACTTCCCGGGGGCCGGAAGGGCCGGATACGCCGGCCGACGCCATGCCGGCGTCAACCGCGGTGGCCGCAGCGGCGTTGCGTAGCACACCCTAAGTCATTGAATTGGCGGTGTGATTGACAGGATTCACACCGGTGTGAGATAACGCGCGCTGCATGAATCGAGAATCGAAGTGATAAAACGCTCGCTACCGTTTGTTTTTTCTGCATTAGTCGGAGTGCTTCCCGGCGGCGTAGCCCATGCCGGCGGGGACACGCTCGACCCCGGCAAGCTGCGCCTCGGCTCGGCGAACGTGGTGGTGTACGACACTGCCGCGCAGCGTCGCCTCTACTCGAAGGCGGCCGACGACGTGACACCCATTGCGTCGCTCACCAAGCTGATGACCGCCATCGTCGTGCTCGACGCCAAGCAGCCGATGGACGAGATGCTGGACATCGACACCGAGGATTTCGACTTCCTGAAGGGCAGCCACTCGCGACTGCGCATGGGCTCGACGCTGTCGCGGCGCGAAATGCTGCGGCTTGCACTGATGTCGTCGGAGAATCGCGCGGCGTCGTCGCTGGCGCGGCATTATCCCGACGGCGCGACGGCGTTCGTCGCCGCGATGAACCGCAAGGCGATGGCGCTCGGCATGACGCGCACGCACTACTCCGACCCCACGGGACTCTCCGCCGACAACGTGTCCTCGGCGAACGATCTCGCGAAGCTCGTGCAGACCGCCGCGCAGTATCCGACGATCCGCGAGTTCTCGACCACGCCCGCGCATTTCGTCGAGGTCTCTCCTGCCGGCCACATGCTCGGCTTCAACAACTCGAACGCGCTGGTGAAGAACACAGCGTGGGACATCCAGCTCCAGAAGACCGGCTACATCCGCGAGGCCGGCCGCTGCCTGGTGATGCTCGCCAACATCGCGAGCAGGCCGCTCGTGATCGTGTTGCTGGACTCGAACGGCAAGTTCACGCGCCTCGGTGACGCGCAGCGCATCAAGCACTGGGTCGAGACCGGCGAGGCGCTTGCCCCGCCGCCCGCCGCGGGTGGCCGTCACAATGGCACGTTTCCGCCGCGCGCGAAGGTCGCGAAGACCGCGACCTCGACCAAGCTCGCGGCACGCAAGTCGAAGCCGGTGCGCCGCGTCTGAGCGCGGGCGCCGCTACTGACCGACGGCGTCCGCCAGTTCCTCGAAGATGTCCTCCGCGATGTTGTCGGAGCGGCCTTCGCTGATGGCGGGGGTCGCATTGACCAACACCGCGATGGTGATGCCGCGCTCCGGATGGTGCATCACGGCCGACTGGAAGCCGAGCGCCTCGCCGGTGTGACCCCAGTAGCCGTGGATCTCGCCGATGCCGAGACCGTAGTGGTCATACACCGGGCCGTCCGTCGCGGGACGCGAGTGCGAAAGCCGCAGCGATTGCAGCGCCGGTGTTAGCAGGCGGCCGGTGCCGAGCGCTTCACCCCACACCCCGAGATCGTCGAGCGTGGACACCATCGCCCCCGCTGCGCCGAAGCCGCTGGGGTCCCAGAACGGGAACAGCGTGGGCGGTCCTGCGGAGCGATTGGCCGCGTAGGGAAGCGGGTGCGGACTCGGCAGATCGATCGCCGATGGATACGACGTCGAGCGCAAGCCCAGCGGCTCGAAGATTCGCGTCCGCAGCACGTCGGCGAGCGGTGCCTTCGCCACCTTCTCGATGACCATGCCGATCAGGATCGTGTTCGTGTTGCTGTAGTCGTACTGCGCGCCCGGGTCGAACACCGGCGACGCCGGAATCGCGTAGCCCACGATCTCCGCGTCGGTCCACACGCGCTCGGGGTGGTCGAGGAACTCTTCGACGAACGCCAGGATGCCGGTGTAGCTCTTGACGCCGCTTTCCATTGCGGCGAGCTGGGTCAGCGTGATCCTGTCGCCGTTCGGGATGCCGGGGACGTACGTGCCGATCGGGTCGTCCAGCGACAGCGCGCCGTCACGCGCCAGCAGCAGCAGCGCCGTCACCACGAACGACTTCGTGATGCTGCGGATCGAGAAGAAGTCGTCGAGCGTCATCGAACGGCCGGTTGCGACATCGGCGACGCCGAACGCGGCTTTCCAGGGCGGCACGTCCCGCCGCCACACGCCGGCGACGGCGCCCGGCGCGTTGTAGCGGTCGAGCACCGACTGGACGGCGGCGCGCAGTCGAGTGGGCGACGGATTGTTCGACGAGTCGTCGATCCAGCACGCCGAAAGCAGCAGCGGGGCGCCAAGTACCAGTCGGCGCCGGCGAAAGTCGACTGTGTCAGGCATGGCGGCGATGCTGCTCATACAGCTCCTTCGCATGGGCGCGCGTCTTCGCGGTGATTTCGCTGCCCGAGAGCATACGCGCCAGCTCGTCGACGCGCGCCGCGCCGTCGAGCCGCTCGAGCGTCGTGGCGACGCCGTTGCCGCGGCCGGCCTTCGTCACGCGCAGGTGCTGGTCGGCATGCGCCGCCACCTGCGCCAGATGGGTGACGCACAGCACCTGGCGCTCGCGGCCGAGCGCTTGCAGCGAGCGTCCGACGGTGGCGGCCACGGCGCCGCCGATGCCGGTGTCGACTTCGTCGAACACCAGCGTGGGCACGTGGCCGACTTCGCTCGTCACGACCTGGATCGCGAGCGCGATGCGTGACAACTCGCCGCCTGACGCGACGCGCGCCAACGGCCCGAGCGGTTGCTTCGGATGGCTCGCGACGTTGAGCTCGACGCGCTCCAGGCCGTGACTTGCGGGTGCGGCTTCCGGCACGAGCGCGATCTCCAGCCGGCCGCCGGCCATCGCGAGGTCCTGCATCGTCGCGGTGACGCGGTGCGCAAGCTCGGTGGCGGCGAATTTGCGTTTCGACGACAGCGGTTCGGCCAGCGCGCGGTAGTGCGCCTCCGCCTCGGCCGCGCGCTTCGCCAACGCGCCAGCGTCGGCGGCCTCGGCGAGCGCCGCGAGTCGCGCCTCGGTTTCGGCGAGGAGTGCGGGCAGCGCGTCCGGACGCGCGCGATGCTTGCGCGCCGTGTCGTGAATCGCCGCGAGGCGCGCCTCGACGCGCGCGAGCTCGGCCGGATCGAGATCGAGGCGGCGGCGATAGTCGCGCAGCGCCCTTGCCGCCTCGTCGATCTGGATCGCGGCGGGTTCGAGCAGCGCCGCGATGTCCTTGACTGCCGGATCGTGCGCGGCGGCAGACTCGAGCCGGGCCAGGAGCTGCGCGAGTCGCTCGGACAGCGCGTCGTCGCCTTCGGTCAGCATCTCCTCGCCGTGCGTCGCGGTGTCGAGCAGCGTCGCCGCGTGCGCCAGGCGCGACTGTGCGCCGGTGAGCTCCGCCCACTCCTGCGCGGTGACGCCGAGTGCCGCGAGCTCGCGTTTGCGCGCGTCGAGAAAGGCGCGCTCCGACGCGGACGCCTCCGCCGCGCTGGCAGCGGCGTCGCGCAACGCCACCGCCGCCTGCCATGCGCGCCAGCTCGCGCCGACCTCGCGTGTCAGCGTGGTGAAGCCGCCGAATGCATCGAGGAGCTCGCGCTGCGCGGCCGGCGCGGCGAGCGCCTGATGCGCGTGCTGGCCGTGGAGGTCGACAAGGCGCTCGCCCAGCTCCTTCAATTGCGCGAGCGTGGCGGGGCTCCCGTTGATCCACGCGCGGCTCTTGCCCTGCGCGTCGAATACGCGGCGCAGCAGCACGTCGCCGTCGTCGGCCGCGATGCCTTGTTCCGCCAGCCAGGCGCCGACGCCGGGAGCGTCCGCCACCGCGAACTCGGCGGCGAGCTCGGCACGCGTCGCGCCCGGGCGCAGCTGGCGCAACTCGAAACGATCGCCGAGCAGCAGGCCCAGCGCGTCGAGGAGGATCGACTTGCCCGCGCCGGTTTCCCCGGTGAGTACCGTGAAGCCCGGCGCGACCTCGACGTCGAGCGCCTCGACCACGACGAAATTGCGAATGGACAGCAGGCGCAGCATCGGGGTCAGATACGCAACTCTTTCCGATCAGGGGCGCCGCGCCATTGGTTCATTGTTGCGTATCTGACCCGGATGGCGGTTCCGATTTGCGGATGCGCTCGGGCGTTTCGCTCCAGTGGAGCTTTTCGCGGAGCATCGCGAAATAATCATGGCCTTCGGGATGGAGGAAGCGCGCGCTGTGATCCGCGCGGACGAGCGCGACGCGGTCGCCTTCGGCCAGCTCGAAATGCGCTTGCCCGTCGCAATGGACCGACGCGTCGCGCCCGCGATTGACGGCGATCGTGATGCGGCTGCCGTCCGGCACGGCGATCGGCCGATGCGTGAGCGCGTGCGGCGCAACCGGCACCAGCGCGAACGCGCGCACTTCCGGCGCGAGGATCGGGCCGCCGGCAGACAGCGCGTACGCGGTCGAACCCGTCGGCGTGGCGACGATGATGCCGTCGGCGCGCATCGCGTAGACGAAGCGACCGTCGATCTCGATCGCGCATTCGATCATCGTGCCGAGCGCGCCGCGGTTCACCACGACGTCGTTCAACGCCGGTGCGTGCTCGCGCGCGCCGTTCGCGCGCTCCACGGTGGTGGCGATGATCGTGCGGCGCTCCTCGACGTAGCGGCCGTCGAGCATCGCGCCGAGCGTCGCTTCCATGCGCGCGAGCGGAATGTCGGTCAGGAAGCCCAGGCGGCCCTGGTTGACGCCGATCAGCGGGACGTTGTGCGGCGCGAGCTGGCGCGCGATCGAGAGCATCGTCCCGTCGCCGCCCAGCACGATGGCGAGGTCGGCCGCGGCGCCCAGCACCGAGGGATCGACGGTGGGGAACTCCTGGCCCGTCGTCGCCGCGGCCGTATCCGAAGCCATCACGACCTGGTGCCCGCGTGCCTCGAGGAATGCCGCGAGGCGTGCCAGCGGCGCGGCCAGGCCCGGCGTCCCGGGGCGTCCGACGAGCGCGACGCGGGCGAAGCGTGCGGGCAGGGGCGCGAGCATGCGTCGATTAAACCACAGCCCCCGCGACGATCCGCTTCGGCCATCCGGTCGACGTTGCGGCCGGCCGAAGCCGACCCCACAAGGCTTGTCGGCGCAACAGCGCGCCCCTGTAAGATAGCCGCATGCTCGACCCCCGCGCCCAGCTCCTGCTCAAGATGCTGATCGAGCGCTACATCGCCGACGGGCAACCCGTCGGCTCGCGGGCGCTGTCGAAGCATTCCGGGCTGGAGCTGTCGCCGGCGACCATCCGCAACGTGATGGCGGACCTGGAGGAGATGGGGTTCATCGCGAGTCCGCATACGTCCGCGGGCCGCATGCCGACGCCCAAGGGTTATCGCTTCTTCGTCGACTCGCTGATGGTGGTGAAACCGCTCGAGCAGGTGGAGATCAACCGGCTCGAAGACGGCCTCACCGCCGATCGCCCGCAGCAGATCGTCAACGCGGCCGCGTCGGTGCTGTCGCAGCTCACGCACTTCGCCGGTGTCGTGATGACGCCGCGGCGGCGCGAGCCGCTGTTCCGCCATCTCGAATTCCTTCGCCTGTCCGACCGCCGCGTGCTCCTGATCGTCGTGACGCCGGACGGCGACGTGCAGAATCGCATCCTCCACACCGACCATTCCTACACGCCCACCCAGCTCATCGAGGCGACCAACTACTTCAACCAGAATTTCGCCGGCCAGTCGTTTCCCGCGATCCGCGAGCGGTTGGCGGAAGAGCTGCACGCGCTGCGCGACGACATCGGCGGCCTGATGCAGGCGGCGGTCGACGTCAGCGAGGGCGCGCTGCAGCAGAACGAGGCGCTCGTGGTCACCGGCGAGCGCAACCTGCTGACGGCGCACGATCTCGCGTCGAACATGGAGCGCCTGCGCCAGCTGTTCGACCTGTTCGAGCAGAAGACTTCGCTCCTGCATTTGCTCGACATCTCGCAAAAGGCGCAGGGTGTGTCGATCTACATCGGCGGCGAGTCCGGGCTGGCGCCACTCGACGAGATGAGCGTCGTCACGGCGCCATACGAAGCGAACGGCCGGGTGATCGGCACGCTCGGCGTCATCGGCCCGACGCGGATGGCGTACGAGCGCGTCATTCCGATCGTCGACCTGACGTCCAAGCTCCTGTCCAACGCGCTTTCGCAGCAACTTTCCGACGAGTGAGTACGGCGGTATGACAAACGCCAACGCGCAGGTGATCGAACGGTTCTACGCGGCATTCGCGCGGCGCGACGGCGCGGCCATGGCCGCGTGCTACGCGCCGAACGCGCACTTCGTCGACCCGGTGTTCGAATTGCATGGGGCCGAGATCGGCGCGATGTGGGCGATGCTGTGCGAGCGCGGCAAGGATCTGCGCGTCGAGGCGCGCGACATCGCTGCCGACGGCGACCGCGGTCGCGCGCACTGGGAGGCGTGGTACACGTTCACGCAGACCGGCCGCCCCGTCCACAACGTCATCGACGCGACGTTCGAGTTCGACGACGACGGCCGCATCCTGCGCCACCAGGACACCTTCGACCTGTGGCGCTGGAGCCGGATGGCGCTGGGCGCCAAGGGCGCGGCGCTGGGCTGGACGCGCGCCGTGAAAAAGGCGATCCGCGCGCAGGCGCGCAAGAGCCTCGACGCGTGGATGGCGCGGTCGAACGCGCCGGCGTGACGAATCTGCCAAAGGCGCGGCACTGAATCGATGCCGCGCTATCGACCGGAGCCGCCGTTCGCGCACGATCGCGTGCCCAGGATCGGCGTGCTCCTCGTCAACCTCGGGACGCCCGACGCGCCCACGTCCGGCGCGGTGCGCCGGTATCTCGCGCAGTTCCTTTCCGATCCGCGGGTGGTCGAAATCCCCGCCGCGATCTGGAAGCCGTTGCTCTACGGTCTCATCCTGCCGTCGAGGCCGCGTAAATCTGCGGCGAAGTACCAGCAAATCTGGACCAAGGACGGTTCGCCGCTCCTCGTTCACTCGCTGCGGCAGCGTGCGTTGTTGCGCGGGGCGCTCGGCGAGCGGCTGAAGGCGCTCGGATTGGCGTCCGACTTCTGCCCGGTCGAGCTCGGCATGCGCTACGGCAATCCGTCGATGGGCAGCGCAATCGACGCGCTGCGCGCCGCGGGCGCCGAGAAGATCCTCGTGTTCCCGCTCTATCCGCAGTACGCCGCGAGCACGACCGGGACGGTCATCGATGCGGTGGCCGAGCACATGGGCGGCGTGCGGTGGGTGCCGGGCCTGCGCTTCGTCGATTCGTTCCCCCGCGATCGCGGCTACATCCGCGCACTTGCGCAGGTGGTCAACGACTTCTGGATGAAGGAAGGGCGCGGCGAGCATCTGGTGTTGTCGTTCCACGGCCTGCCGAAGCGCACGCTCGACCTGGGTGACCCCTATCACTGCCAGTGTCACGCGACGGCGCGCCAGCTCGCGCGCGAGCTCGGCCTCGCCGACCCGCAGTGGACGCTCGCGTTCCAGTCGCGCTTCGGCCGTGCGCAATGGCTGCAGCCGTACACCGGCGACAAGCTCGTCGCGCTGGCGAAAGACGGAGTTCGGCGCGTCGACGTGTTCTGCCCGGGCTTCGTCGCCGATTGCCTCGAGACGCTGGAGGAGATCGGCATCGAGGGCCGCGCGATGTTCGAGAAGGCAGGCGGGAAGGAGCTTCGCGCGATCCCGTGCCTCAACGGTCATCCGGCGTGGATCGCCGCGATGACCGACATCGCGATGCGCAACCTGGAAGGCTGGCTCGACGCGCCGCCCGATACCGACGCCCGCGCGCTGACGATTGCGCGCGCGAAGGCGCTGGGAGCCAAGCATTGATTCGCTGCGCGCCAGAGGCGATACTGGGTTGCTGGCGTCGACTGCTGGAGTGATCGTGAACAACAGCTTCGCTGCAGGTTTGTTCGTTGGCATGCTCGCGTGCGTCGCGTCGTTGCCGCTGCCCGCACTCGCGCAATCGAGTGCGCTGGTGGATGCATACATGCAGAAGTCGGGCCTCGACCACGTGATCGGCCAGATCGAGGGCGGAATGCTCCGCGGCATCGATCGCGTGGAGGCGCAGCCGCAGCCGCAAACGCCCAAGCTCACCCCGGAGCAACGCGAGCGCCTGCGAAACGCCGTGAAAGTGGCCTACGGGGCCGACCGGCTCATCGCGTCGGTGCGCTCGCAGCTCGTCGCGCTCCTGCCGAGCGGAGACACGGAAGTCATGGTGAAGTGGCTCGACAGCCCCTTGGGCAAGCGTGTCACGGCGCTCGAAATTGCCGGGTCGACGCCGGAAGCGTCACAACGGGCGATGGAGACTGCTCCGAAGGTCCTCGCCGACATGACGCCGTCCCGCAAGAACGACCTCGAGCGACTGATCAACTCGAGCGGCGCCGCGAACGTGTCCACCGCCATCGTCCTTGCGCAGGAGATCGGGATCGCGCGAGGCATGCTGCAAGCGGCGGGAACGCCCGTGTCGGATGCTCCGTTGAAGGAAGCCGACATGGACCGGTTCCGCAAGCACGTGGCCAAGACAATCGCGCCGGAGCTGCTTGCCAACTCCGCCGTGGTCTACGCGCCATTGTCGGACGACGAACTGCGCCAATATGCAAATGCGCTCGAGCGAGCTTCGCCACGCCGTGTGCTGGATGCGACCAGCATGGCGCTCGAAAAGGCCTCCTGGCGGCTTCGGTCGAGCTCCGGCGAAAGATCGTCGGAATCGGCAGGTCCGGCGGCGCCGGCCGCTTGAGGACCTGGGCCTGCCCTGGCACGCGAAAGTCCGCGTAGCGAGCGGAGCCGACCGTCCCGACCCGGCGCCCTCGGCCCATCACCGCCACATTTCTTCGCCGTGGGCGATTGAAACGCCCGCGAAAGACCCCATTTTGCGTATGTTACTGAAGTCGCTACGAATTCTCCCCAACCGATGACCTCCAACGACCCCAATTCGCACGACCTGCCGGCCGCGGCCGGTGATGGGCTTCGTCGTACACGCGGACAGCGTCGCTGACGCCGCCCCGGCGGACCCCGCTCCCGACCTGGCGGACCTGCTCAAGAAGGCCGAGACGGAAGTCGCCGGCCTTCGCGACGCGTTCCTGCGCGCCCGGGCCGAGACGGACAACGTCCGCAAGCAGGCTCAGGCCGACGTCGCGCGCGCGCACAAGTACGCCGTCGAGAAGTTCGCCGAGGACCTGCTGCCGGTGAAGGATGCGCTGGAGCAGACGCTCGCCGCCGAGAACGTCTCGACCGAAACGCTGAAGTCCGGCGCCGACCTCACGCTGAAGGCGCTGCAGTCGGCGTTCGATCGGGCGCAGGTCGTCGAGCTCGAATCCGGTCGGCGAGAAATTCGACCCGCACCGCCACCAGGCGATGACGATGGTCGAGTCGGCGCAGCCCCCCAACACCGTCGTCAACGTGTTCCAGAAGGGCTACCTGATCAACGACCGCACGCTGCGCCCGGCGCTGGTGACCGTCGCCAAGGGCAACCAATAAACGCGCGCGATTCCACGGCAATCCGTGTTGATTCGCGCCGCCAAAACCCCACCTAGCGCACAGGCAACCCTATTTCCGGCATCGGAGGATTGAAAATCATGGCCAAGATCATCGGCATCGACCTCGGCACCACCAACAGCTGCGTCGCCATCATGGAAGGCGGACAGCCGAAGGTGATCGAGAATTCCGAAGGCGCGCGCACCACGCCTTCGGTCGTGGCGTACACGGAAGACGGCGAAGTGCTCGTCGGCGCATCCGCCAAGCGGCAGGCCGTCACCAATGCGAAGAACACGATCTTCGCGGTCAAGCGGCTCATCGGACGGCGCTTCGAAGAGAAGGAAGTGCAGAAGGACATCGACCTGATGCCCTACAGGATCGTCAAGGCCGACAACGGCGACGCGTGGGTCGAAGTGCGCGGCAAGAAGATCGCGCCGCAGCAGGTGTCGGCCGAGATCCTGCGCAAGATGAAAAAGACCGCCGAGGACTATCTCGGCGAGGAAGTCACCGAGGCCGTGATCACGGTCCCGGCGTACTTCAACGACTCGCAGCGCCAGGCGACCAAGGACGCCGGCCGCATCGCGGGCCTGGAAGTGAAGCGGATCATCAACGAGCCGACCGCCGCTGCGCTCGCGTTCGGCCTCGACAAGAAAGAGGGCGACCGCAAGATCGCTGTCTACGACCTCGGCGGCGGCACGTTCGACATCTCGATCATCGAGATCGCCAACGTCGACGGCGAGCACCAGTTCGAGGTGCTCTCCACCAACGGCGACACGTTCCTCGGCGGCGAGGACTTCGACCAGCGGATCATCGATTACATCGTCACCGAGTTCAAGAAGGACCAGGGCGTCGACCTCAAGAACGACGTGCTCGCGCTGCAGCGTTTGAAGGAAGCCGCCGAGAAGGCGAAGATCGAGCTGTCGTCGTCGCAGCAGACCGACATCAACCTGCCGTACATCACGGCCGACAAGTCGGGTCCGAAGCACCTGTCGATCAAGCTCACGCGCGCCAAGCTCGAGTCGCTCGTCGACGAGTTGATCGAGCGCACCGTCGAGCCGTGCCGCATCGCGATCAAGGACGCCGGCGTCAAGCTGACCGACATCGGCGACGTGATCCTCGTCGGCGGCATGACGCGCATGCCGAAGGTGCAGGACACGGTGAAGACGTTCTTCGGCAAGGAGCCGCGCAAGGACGTGAATCCCGACGAGGCGGTCGCGGTGGGCGCTGCGATCCAGGCGTCGGTGCTGGCGGGCGAGCGCAAGGACGTGCTGCTGCTCGACGTGACGCCGCTGTCGCTCGGCATCGAAACGCTCGGTGGCGTGATGACCAAGCTTATCCAGAAGAACACCACGATCCCGACCAAGGCGACGCAGGTGTTCTCGACGGCTGACGACAACCAGGGCGCGGTGACGATTCACGTGCTGCAGGGCGAGCGCGAATCGGCGGTGGGCAACAAGAGCCTCGGCCAGTTCAACCTGGAAGGCATTCCTCCGGCGCCGCGCGGCATGCCGCAGATCGAGGTCATGTTCGACATCGACGCGAACGGCATCCTGCACGTCAACGCGAAGGACAAGGCGACGGGCAAGGAAAACAAGATCACCATCAAGGCGAACTCGGGACTGAACGAGGACGAGATCCAGCGGATGGTGAAGGACGCCGAGTCGCACGCCGAGGAAGACCGCAAGCTGATGGAGACGGTCAAGGCGCGCAATGGCCTCGACGCGCTGGTGCACAGCGTGAAGAAGTCGGTGGCCGAGTACGGCGACAAGGTCGGCGCCGACGAGAAGGCGAAGATCGAGGCCGCGGTGAAGGATGCCGAGGAGTTGCTGAAGCAGCCCGATGCGTCGAAGGACGCGATGGAAGCGAAGTCGGAGTCGCTCGCGAAGGCGGCGCAGAAGCTCGGCGAGACGATGTACGCCGACGCGCAGGCGGCGGCTGGCGCGGCCGGCGGCGGCGCCGGGGCGCAGGGCGCGGGTGGCGGCGCAGGTCCGAAGGACGGCGAAGAGAAGGTGGTGGACGCCGAGTTCACCGAAGTCAAGGATCGGAAGTAACCGTATTCCGTCGCGTTTGCGCATTGCGCCGCTGCGCTGATCGGCGCGCGACGAAATATGTGGCCGAGTTGAAGCCGGCGCCGCGGGCGCCGGTCAGCTCGGCCTTTTGGCGTCTTGCGGCGATCCGCGTTTCATCGCCGACGGTTTTGAATCAGGGGAGTGCGGATTGATTTTCAACATTTCGAACCAGCGGCCGTTGGGCGCTGCCCAGGGCTGAACCCGATGGCCAAACGCGACTACTACGCAGTGCTCGGCCTCAACCGCGACGCTTCCGACGACGAGATCAAGAAGGCCTATCGCAAGCTCGCGATGAAGCACCATCCGGACCGCAATCCGGACGACAAGACCTCGGAAGAGAAATTCAAGGAGGCGAAGGAGGCGTACGAGATCCTCACCGAGCCGAAGAAGCGCGCGGCCTACGATCAGTTCGGCCACGCCGGTGTCGATCCGTCCCAGGGCTTCGGCGCGCGGCGGCGGTCCCGAAGGTTTCGGCGGTTTCGCCGACGCGTTCGGCGACATATTCGGCGAGATTTTCGGCCAGCAGGGCCGCGGCGGGCGCGGCGGCAACGGCGTATACCGCGGCGCCGACCTTCGTTACAACCTGGACCTGTCGCTGGAGGAGGCCGCGCGCGGGGCCGAGGTAAAGATCCGCATCCCGTCCATGGATGCGTGCGAGACATGCCATGGCAGCGGCGCCAAACCCGGTACGGAGCCGAAGACCTGCCCGACCTGCCACGGTCGCGGCGAAGTGCGTGTGTCGCAGGGCTTCTTCTCGATCCAGCAGACGTGTCCGCAGTGCCACGGTCGCGGCAAGGTGGTCGCCGACCCTTGCGCGACGTGTCACGGTGCAGGGCGCATCAAGAAGCACAAGACGCTGTCGGTGAAAATTCCCGCCGGCGTCGACCAGGACGACCGCATCAAGCTCACCGGCGAAGGCGAGGCGGGCGTCAACGGCGGTCCGACCGGCGACCTCTACGTCGTCGTCAACCTCAAGCCGCACCCGGTATTCCAGCGCGAGGGCGCGGACCTGCATTGCGAGATGCCGATCAGCTTCGCTACCGCGGCGCTCGGGGGCGAGATCGAGATCCCGACGCTCGACGGCCACGCCAAGATCAAGATCCCCACGGAGACGCAGACCGGACAGGTCTTCCGCCTGCGCAACAAGGGCATCCGGCCGGTGCGCGGCTCGGTGCAGGGCGATCTCTACTGCCACGTCGCGATCGAGACGCCGGTCAAGCTGACGGCGCGCCAGAAGGAACTCCTGCGCGAGCTCGAGGCGATCAACCAGGAGGACCCGGGCGCACACAGCCCGCGCGCGAAGTCGTTCTTCGACAAGGTGAAGGACTTCTTCGGGCCCTGATTCCCGCCCGTTCGGGTTGATGCGTCGCGGCTGCATCCGCGTACCATCTCGTTTCCATCCGAGAGGAGACGCCGATGCCCATGTCGCCCAGGGAAGTCGCCACCGCCTGGTTCGAGTACGTCTGGAACAGGAAGGACGCCTCGGCGATCGACCGCTATCTCGCGCCCGACGCCAGGATGCACGGCCTCGGCGCCGCCCCGATGACGCTGGCGGACTTCAAGCAGATGCACGCCACGTTCTGCGCGGCATTTCCCGACATCCGCATCGAGGTCGTGCGCACGGTCAGCGAGGGCGACATGGTCGTCGCGCTGTGCCACGTCACCGGCACGCACGGCGGCGCGGCCCTTGGCTGCGCGCCGACGCAGAAGTGCATCGAGATGTGGGGCATGGGCATGGCGCGCGTCGCCGGCGACCAGATCGTCGAGGGCTGGAACGCATGGGACTTCATGTCGCTCTATCAGCAGGTAGGCATGCTGCCCGCGATCGCCACGGCGTGAGCGCTGCCGGGCCGCGCCAAAGGGTTCGCGCCCTTCCGGAGAGGCGGCGCGTAACGCCGCACGGCGCGCGCTCGACAAGCCAAACCGGCGCTTGACGCACTACGACGCCGTCGTCATCGGCGCCGGCGCCGCCGGCATGATGTGCGCCGCGACGGCCGGTCAGCGTGGCCGTCGTGTGCTGCTGATCGAGCACTATCACAAGCTTGGCGAGAAGATCCGCATCTCGGGCGGAGGCCGCTGCAACTTCACGAACATCGGCGCAGGCCCGGCGAACTATCTTTCGGGAAATCCGGATTTTTGCCGCTCGGCGCTCGCGCGCTTTACACCGCGCGACTTCATCGACCTGATCGAGCGCCACGGCATCGCGTATCACGAGAAGAAGCTCGGCCAGCTGTTCTGCGACGGTCCGTCGACGCAGATCATCGACATGCTCCGCGCGGAATGCGACGCGGGCGGCGTCGAGTGGTGGATGCCCTGTCCGGTCGACGCGGTGTCGCGCGACGGCGCGATGTTTCGCGTCGCCACGTCGCACGGGGTCGCCAGCGCGCCGGCGCTGGTCGTCGCGACCGGCGGGCTCACTGTGCCCAAGATCGGCGCCACGCCGTTCGCGTATCGCATTGCCGAACAGTTCGGGTTGCGCGTCGTACCGCCGCGGCCGGCGCTCGTGCCGCTGGCGTTCGCACCGGATGCCCTCGCACGCTACGGCGATCTGGCGGGCGTGTCGGTCGATGCGGAGATCGCGTTCGGCGAGGCCCGCTTTCGCGAGAACCTGCTGTTCACGCATCGCGGCTTGTCGGGTCCCGCGATCCTGCAGGTCTCGTCGTACTGGGACGGCCGCTCGCCGCTGTCGATCGATCTGCTGCCCGATGTCGACGCCGTCGCGTGGCTTGCCGATCATCGCCGTTCGAGCGCGCGCCTCGACACGCTGCTCTCGGAGAAGCTGCCGCGCCGCTTTGCGCAGCAGTGGTGCGAGGCGCACGACGCGGCACGTCCGCTGTGCGAATTCACTGCCGACGAACTCGCCGCGCACGCGGCGCGGTTGAAGCGCTGGCCGGTGCTGCCCTCGGGCACGCTCGGCTACGCCAAGGCCGAAGTCACCGTGGGTGGAATCGACACGCGCGACTTGTCGTCGAAGACGATGGCGGCCCTCGCCGTTCCCGGCCTGCACTTCATCGGCGAGGCCGTTGACGTCACGGGCTGGCTTGGCGGCTACAATTTCCAGTGGGCCTGGGCGTCGGCGCACGCGGCGGGATCGGCGGTGTAGCGAATCCGTTCCGCGATAGACGCGGCCTCGACCCGCGGCGGTGTTCCATGCACTGTCGCGGTGACATAATGCTTTCCAGCGTCGGACACAACCCGGACGAAGGTGTCTTCCCAATGCTCGGTTTCCTCAAGCGGCAAACGGAATCTCCGCGGATCGGCCAGATTCGTTTGCTCAGCCTGTTTGCCACGCTCAGCCACAGGGAGTTGCGGGTCATCGACGGCCTGCTGCACGACAGGCAATACCTCAAGGACGAGGTCGTCTTCGACACTGGAGAAGAGGGCCAGGCGCTCTACGTCGTCTTGAGTGGAAGGGTGTTGATCTGCAGGCAGGGAGAGCCGGCGACAGGCCGGATTGCCGAGATTCCGGCAGGCGCACTTTTCGGCGAGCTCGCCTTGCTCGGCGGTGCGCCGCGCGTCGCGCAGGCGCGCGCTGCCGAGGACTGTGTGCTCACTGCTCTTTCCCGCGCGGACTTCACGCGTCTGGTGGAGACGCACGGTGCGATCGCCTCCAAGGTCGCGTTGCAGCTCGCGCGCGATCTGGGCCAAAAGCTCGTGGCGGCCAACTCCGCAATGGAGACGCGACCGCTTTGAAGGACGCCTCCCGTACGTCAGGGCCAGCGATCTGGCTCGTGACAATCGGCATCACCACGCTGCTTCTGGTCGCCGCCACGAAGGCACTGTGGCTGGTGGTGCCCTTTCTGGTGGCGATCATTCTGTATTACATCCTGCTTCCGATCGTGCACCGCCTGGTCGTGTTCGGCGTTGGACGGGAAGCCGCGGCCGCCCTGGTCGCGGGAGGGGTCACGCTGTTTGCGGTCGGCACCATGATCCCGCTGTTACCCTGGCTCATTGCCCAGTCGGTCTCGGGGGAGCAGACGCTTTACAGTTACCTGGAAGGCGGCCGCGTGCTCGTCGACCGGACGCTCGTGACGCTGGAGTCGCAGTTCGCCTTCCTGAAACGGATTGGCTTCCACGCGGAAATGAGCAGGAAGGCGGCCGAGTTCGGCGATACGTTTGTGCTGACGCAGCTGAGCGAGGCACTGAGCGGCGCCGCCGTCTGGCTGCCCTCGATGCTGCTCGCGCCATTCTTCGCGTTCTTCTTCCTGCGCGATGGCCGCAGCTTCCTGAAGCGCCTGATCCGGGAGGTGCCCAACGCATTCTTCGAACGCACGATCTACATGTTCGATCGTGTCGACGCGACAGCCCGCAACTACTTCCAGGGACTCCTCACGCTCACGGCGATCGACTCGCTGGTTCTCACCGTCGGCCTGTGGCTGATCGGGGTCCCCGGTGCGCTGTTCCTCGGCGTCGCATGTGCCGTGATGGAGTGGGTCCCCGTCGTGGGCTCGATCGTAGGCTGTGTGATGGTGGTGCTGGTCGCGGCGACGGCGTTTCCCAACGATCCCTGGGTCGTTTATGCGGTGATCGGACTGTTCGTCTTCAACAGGATGCTCGACAACTTCTTCTTCATCCCGCTCACCGTCGGGCGCAGCATCCAGATGCACCCCCTTCCCACCGTGCTCATGGTCTTCATCGGTGGCGCCGTCGCGGGCATTCCCGGACTCATCCTCGCTTTGCCGGTCGCCGGGGTGGTCAGCGCCGTCGTGGGAACGATCTGGGACATCGTGCGGGACCCGCGCCTTCGCGCGCGAAACGCCTACGCCAAAGCGCTGCAGACGAAACGCGTATCGGCGGATTTCCAGTCCTGAGGAAACCGAAATGATCCAGGGCTCCTGCCACTGCGGCGCAGTTCAATGGCGGTTCGAAGGGATGCCGGAGTCGGCAACGGCGTGCAACTGCACCATGTGTCGCCGCTACGGCGCACTGTGGGCCTATGACTTCGATGGCGAAGGCATCAACGTCTCGGGTCCGACCCAAACCTACATCCGGGGCGAGGCGATCGGCTTTCATTTCTGCGCCGCATGCGGGTGCGTGGCCTATTGGCGATCGCTGAAAGCCAACAAGGAGGGACGGCGCCGCATCGCGGTCAACCTGCGGCTGACGGAACCGGAGGCTGTCGCGCGGATTCCGATAGACCGTTTCGAAGGGCTCGTCAGCTTCGAAGACCTGCCACGGGACGGGAGATGTGTCGCGGATTATTGGTACTGAGGTGGGTCGACGCAATACGGCTCGAAACTGACTTGGCGATGCGCCTCGCGCGATGGGCGATCCATCCATAGTCGTGCCGCGAGTGCGGTAGCATTGCCGATCCCCCTTACCGTGCCCAGGAGTTGTCCGTGCTCGCCCGCATCGCAATCGCTTTTTGCCTTACCGCTGCTGCTTTCGACAGCGGCCTCCGCCCAGATCAAGATCGGCCTGATGGTTTCCGCCACCGGCCCGACCTCCGCCATCGGCATCCCGCAGAAGAACACCGGCGACATCCTGCCGAAGAAGATTGGCGACGCCACCATCGAGTACATCTCGCTCGAGGATGGCGGCGACACGACGCGCGCCGTGCAGAACGTCAAGAAGCTCGTGCAGGAGAACAACATCGACGCGCTGATCGGCCCGTCGACGACTCCCAACGCCTTCGCGATCCTCGACGTGATCGCCGAGAACAAGGTGCCGATGATGGCGACCGTTGGCACGTCCGCCGTCGTCGAGCCGCTGGACGCGAAAAAGCGCTGGGTGTTCAAGACGACGCAGAACGACGACCTGATCGCCGCGGCGCTGTTGAAGCACATGGCGAAGAACGGCGTGAAGACCGTCGGCTTCATCGGCTTCAACGATCCCTACGGCGACAACTGGCTCAAGGTGTTCACTGCGCTGGGCGAGAAGGCGGGCGTCAAGGTCGTCGCCACCGAGCGCTTCAACCGCACCGATCAGAGCGTGACCGGACAGACGCTCAAGATGATCTCGGCGAAGCCCGATGCGATGCTGATCGCCGCCGTCGGCGGTCCCGCGGTGTTGCCGCAGGCGACGCTGCGCGACCAGGGCTACAAGGGCCCGATCTACCAGACGCACGCGGTGGCGACCGAGGACTTCATCAAGCTCGGCAAGGAGAAGGTCGAAGGCACGATCCTCGCCGCGGGTCCGATGCTCGTCATCGACGAGATCGCCGATTCGAATCCGACGAAGAAGATCGCGCAGAACTACATCGCGCAGTATCAGAAGCAGTTCGGCAGCGTGCCCGCGACGTTCGGCGCCAACACGTGGGACGCGGGCCTGTTGCTCGAGCGCGCGATTCCCGTTGCGCTCAAGGTCGCGAAGCCCGGCACCGAGGCGTTCCGCGTGGCGTTGCGCGACGCGCTCGAGAAGGAGCGCGAGGTCGTCGGCTGCCAGGGTGTGTTCAACATGTCGGCCGACAACCACAACGGCATGGACGAGCGGGCGCGCGTGCTGGTGACGGTGAAGGACGGCAAGTTCCGGCTCGTGCCGGAGTGACAGACACCGGACCGGGCGCGCAACCCTCGGGCCTGCGCATCGTCGGCATCCTGCTCGCGGCCGGCAAGGGAGCGCGCTTCGGCGGCGGCAAGCTGCTCGCGCCGTTGCGCACCGCGTTCGACGACATTCCCGCGGGCACGCCGATCGGCGCCGCCGCTTGCCGTCACCTCGTGGCGGCACTGCCCGAGACGATCGCGGTCGTGCGTCCCGGCGATTCGCTGCTTGCCGCGATGCTCGCCGCCGAGGGCGCGCGAGTGATCGAATGCGCAAGGGCGGACGAGGGGATGGGAGCCAGCCTTGCGTGCGGGGTCAGCGCGTCGGCGGACGCGGCCGGGTGGGTCATCGCGCTTGGCGACATGCCGTGGATCCAGGCTGCGACGATTCGTGCAGTGGCCGCGGCGATCGCCGCTGGCGCGGATATCGCCGCACCGGAGTTCGACGGCCGGCGCGGTCACCCGGTGGCGTTCTCGCGCCGCCATGGCGTGGCGTTGGCGGCGCTCGAGGGGGACGAAGGAGCGCGTGCGATTCTCGCCGCGCACAAGGCATCGATACGAACGCTCGCGGTCGCTGATGCAGGTGTGGTCCGCGACGTCGACCATCGCGACGACATCGAGCCAGCCAGTCCGCGTTGACGGCTGCCGGCGCCCGCCTAGCGGGGGCGACGCGTCCGGCCGAGTCGGCGCGCGTTGGCCACTGTGCGCTTGCGCACCGGCAACATGCCCTGCTCCAGGATGCGCGACGTGGCGCTCTGAAGCGCCAGCATTTGTCGCGTGGGACTATATGTGCGCGCCTGCCACGGAAACCACATGTCGCGCAGCGACGCCGACCACATTTCCTGCTGGATGCGCAGGCCCTGCGCGAACATGGCATTCCACGATTCGTAGAACGCCGTGACCTTCTCGGCGCTCATGCGCGAAAACTCGCGCCGGTCGCGCGCGCTGAGAACGGGGCCGGCGAGCGCCATCCGAGCGAGCCTGTGCGCGACGACTTGCGGCGCAGTCCAGGCGATCGCCGCGGAGTGCTGCGCCAGCGAATTGTTGCTGCGCCGGCTCATGAAATGATTCCGACGTTCGTGAAATGCGGGAGCGCAAGTGTCATTCCGCGCCCTCGATGATCCGCAGCTCCCGGTCGACGCCGTTGCCGAGCGCGCGCAACGCCTCCTGGTACGCCGGGCTGTCGTGCGCGGCGATCGCCTGCGCGACGCTTGCGAATTCGACGACGACGGTCCGCTGCTCGAGCCCGAGCTCGTACACCTTTGCGGGAAGGCCGCGTGCGAGAAAGCGTCCGCCGGCGCCCTGCAGCGCGGGTCCCGCGAGCTTGGCGTATGCGGCGAGCTTCTCGGGGTCGTGAATCGCGCGGTAGAACGAAATCCAATACGTTTTGGCCATGGTCGAAGGAATGATCGTTGGAAGGTTTGCGAAGGGCGCTGATTGGTTCTCGAATTTGGCGTTACGTCACGCTCTGCGGCGCCTGTCCATTATCCCACGCGCGACTGCCACAGGTCCCGCTGGCGCTGGGCGCTCGCGAATTCCGTCGCATGCGCGTCCCACCAGCTGCGGAACTCGCTCTCCGCGAGAGGCTCGGTGATGAGGTAGCCCTGCGCCTCCTCGCAGCCGTGCACGCGCAGGAAGTTGTATTGCGCGTTGGTCTCGACGCCTTCGGCCGTGCAGCGCAGGCCGAGCGAATGCGACAGCGCGATGATCGCCTGCGTGATCGCCTCGTCGTTCTTGTTGAGCTCGAGCCCCCGGACGAACCGCTGGTCGATCTTGAGGCCCTGGATCGGCAGGCTCGCGAGATAGGACAGGCTCGAGTAGCCGGTGCCGAAATCGTCGACCGTGATCGACACGCCCATCGCCTTCAACTGCGCCAGCGTCGCGACCGCCTTGTCGGCGTGCGAAATGATCACGCTCTCGGTGATTTCGAGATCGAGGAAGTGCGGCGACAGCCCGGAGGACGACAGCGCGTCCTGCACGATATCGACCCAGTTCTCCTGCCGGAGCTGGTTCACCGACAGGTTCACGGACAGCCGCAGGATCATGTTCTGGCGGTGCCAGGCCATCACCTGCCGGCAGGCCTCGCGCAGCGCTCGCTCGCCGAGCGCCTGGATCATGCCGGACTCCTCCGCGATCGGGATGAACTCGGACGGCGGAATCAGGCCGCGCGCCGGATCGCGCCAGCGCAGCAGCGCCTCGACGCCGCGGGGCCGGCCGGTCTGCATGTCGACCTGCGGCTGGTAGACGAGGAAAAACTCGCGATTCTCCATCGCGCGCCGCATGTCCGTTTCCATCTGCAGGCGCTTCTGCACGCGCGCGTTCATGTCGGCGGTGAAGAAGCGGAAGGCGTTGCGTCCCGATTCCTTCGCGGCGTACATCGCGGTGTCGGCCTGCTTGATGAGCTCGACGGCGTCGGGCGCGTCGGACGGATAGATCGCGACACCGATCGAGCAGGTCAGCGTCGGGATCTGGTCGGAAAGCTGGAACGGTTCCTTGAACGATTCGCGGATGCGCGAGATCACCGCCATCACTTCGACGGTGCCGTCCTCGGCGGCGAGCTGCGGCAGCACGATGACGAACTCGTCGCCGCCCAGGCGCGCCACCGTATCGCTTTCGCGCACCGCGCGGGTGAGCCGCTGCGCGATCGACTGCAGCAGCTGGTCGCCGGCGTCGTGGCCGAGCGTATCGTTGATGCGCTTGAAGTGATCGAAGTCCAGGAACAGGCATGCGACCTGCAGGTTGTCGCGAACCGCCTGCGCGAGGATCTGCTTCAGTCGCTGGTTGAGCAGCGACCGATTGGGCAGCCCCGTGAGGATGTCGTGCTGCGCGAGCTTGTACGCGTGCGCGGTGGCGACTTCCAGCTCCTTCGTACGCTGCGCGACCTTCTCCTCCAGCGTCTTCTGGTAGTTCCCCACTTCCGCCTGCGATTCGGCGAGCCGCTGCGTCATGTGGTTGAACGTGTGCGTCAGCAGGCCGAGCTCGTCCGACGATTTTGCGGGCACGTAGACGTCCAGCCGCCCGGCACCCACGGCGCGCGCCGCGCGCATCAGCCGGCGCATCGGTGCTACCAGGCGGCGCGTCAGCACCAGCGTCGCGACGACGGCAAGGATGACGAGCAGCCCCACGACGGTAAGCGCGCCCAGCACCTGCGCGCGGAAGCTTTGCGCCTGCCGCTCGAACGACAAGCCGAGCCGCACGTAGCCGACCGGCGGTACGCCGTCCTTCGCGAACACCGGCGTCAGCAGCTCGACATAGCGCTGACCCGCGATCGCGCCCTCGACGCTCGTAGTGGCCCCGTGCGCAAGCGCACTCACGGCCTCGGGCATCGCCGGCAATGCGGCGTTGCCGAGCCTGGCGGAGAAGCGGCGCTCGGCGACGATGTTGCGGGCGTTATCCAGCACGGCGACGAACGCGATGTCGCCGCCGTCGGCGATGCCCCCGATCATCCGCT
Organism: uncultured beta proteobacterium; assembly: GCA_963851465.1. Taxonomy (GTDB): domain Bacteria; phylum Pseudomonadota; class Gammaproteobacteria; order Burkholderiales; family Casimicrobiaceae; genus VBCG01. The sequence goes on along the minus strand of CAWKPJ010000009.1, from coordinate 122,887 downwards.
CGATCTGCGCCTTGTCGGGCGTGGCGAGTCCCGGCGCGGCGAGCTCGGACAGCATCGACAGCACGATGGCGCCCTGCGTGCGCAACTGCTGCTGGTCGTCGCGCCATTGCCGCCAGAAGTAGTACGACGTGATCGTGAAGGCGGTGAGCGCGATCAGGCCGACAGTGAGCAGGTTCAGCTTGGTCAACAGCCCGGTTCGCACCGGCGGCAGATTGAGCGTCGTGACCGTGTCCGCCGCGAGAGGGGACAGGTGCTTGCGGAGACGTTGGCGGACGTTCGTCATGCGTGGACTACAACGCCGCGAGCGCGCGCGCGACGCAGAAAGGCAGCATACACAGCGCCGGCCCACGACGGGCGCGCGTATTAGCGCCGGGCGACCGGCGGCCGTTACGCAACGGCGACGGGGATCTTGCCGATTTTCCGTTGCCACTCGCGCGGGCCGGTGTCGTGAACGGACGTGCCGCGCGCGTCGACGGCGACGGTCACCGGCATGTCCTTGACGTCGAATTCGTAGATCGCCTCCATGCCGAGATCGGCGAAGGCAACGACCTTCGCCGCGCGGATGGCCTTCGACACGAGATAGGCGGCGCCGCCCACCGCCATCAGGTACGCGGCCTTGTGCTGACGGATCGCCTCGATCGCGACCGGGCCGCGCTCGGCTTTGCCGATCATCGCGATCAGGCCGGTCTGCGACAGCATCGTATGGGTGAACTTGTCCATCCGCGTGGCAGTCGTCGGTCCCGCGGGACCGACGACTTCGTCGCGCACCGGATCGACCGGGCCGACGTAGTAGATGACGCGATTGCGGAAATCGACGGGCAGCGGCTGGCCGAGCGCCAGCATTTCATGGATGCGCTTGTGCGCGGCGTCGCGGCCGGTGAGGATCTTGCCGTTCAGCAGCAGGCGCTCGCCGGGCTGCCACGCCTCGACGTCCGCCGGCGTGAGGGTGTCGAGGTTCACGCGCCGCGCGGTGGGCGACGGCGTCCAGTGGACGTCGGGCCACTTCGAAAGGTCGGGCGGATCGAGCTTCGCGACGCCGCTGCCGTCGAGCGTGAAATGCGCGTGTCGCGTCGCCGCGCAGTTCGGGATCATGGCGACCGGCAGGCTCGCGGCGTGCGTCGGGAAATCGAGGATCTTCACGTCGAGCACCGTTGCGAGGCCCCCGAGTCCCTGCGCGCCGATGCCGAGCGCGTTGACCTTGTCGAAGATCTCGATCCGCAACTCTTCCAGCCGGTTCGCCGGGCCGCGTGCGCGCAGCGCATGCATGTCGATCGGCTCCATCAGCGATTCCTTGGCGAGCACCATCGCCTTTTCCGCGCTGCCGCCGATGCCGATTCCCAGCATGCCGGGCGGGCACCAGCCCGCGCCCATCGTCGGCACGGTCTTGACGACCCAGTCGACGATCGAATCGGACGGATTCAGCATCGTGAACTTCGACTTGTTCTCCGAGCCGCCGCCTTTGGCCGCGATCTTCACATCCACGGTACCGCCGGGAACGATATCGAAATGCACGACCGCGGGCGTGTTGTCCTTCGAGTTCTTCCGCTTGCCGGCGGGATCGTGGAGGATCGACGCGCGCAGCGTGTTGTGCGGATGGTTGTACGCGCGGCGCACGCCCTCGTTGACCATCTCGGCGATCGGCATCGTCGCGCCATCCCACTTGACGTCCATGCCGACGCTGACGAACGCGACGACGATTCCGGTGTCCTGGCAGATCGGCCGGTGGCCCTCGGCGCACATCTTCGAGTTCGTCAGGATCTGCGCAATCGCGTCCTTGGCCGCTTCCGACTGCTCGGCCTCGTACGCGTCGCCGAGCGCCGTGATGTAGTCCATCGGGTGGTAATACGAGATGTGCTGGAGCGCGTCCTCGATGCTCTGGATGAAATCCTGCTGGCGGATCGTAGCCATGCTAGTGCTCCTCTCCGGTTCCGCGGCGCGGCCCGCGCTCCGGCATGATCCGGTCGACCGCCGCGATCGCGAGCGCCGACAGCAGGAACGTGACGTGGATGACCGTCTGCGCGATCAGCACCTTGGGCTCGTACGCCGCCGCGTTGATGAACGTCTTCAGCAGGTGGATCGACGAGATGCCGATGATCGCGGTGGCGAGCTTCACCTTGAGCACGCTCGCGTTCACGTGCGACAGCCACTCGGGCTGGTCGGGATGCTTCTCGAGGTCCATCCGCGACACGAACGTCTCGTAGCCGCCGACGATGACCATGATCAGCAGGTTCGAGATCATCACGACGTCGATCAGGCCGAGCACGACGAGCATGACGACGGTCTCGCGGCGGCGCCTCGATGGTCGCGGCGCCTACCGGCGTCGCGTTGCGCAGGATGGTGGCGAGTGCCGTCTTCGAGCCCGCCGCCGCCTCGACGAGGTGGATCAGCTCCACCATGAAGTAATAGACGTAGACTCCCTGCGCGACGATGAGGCCGAGGTAGAGCGGGAGCTGCAGCCACCGGCTCATGAAGAGGAGACGGGGCAGCGGCTTCAGCTGCGGGTCGGGGCGGGACGTCAGGGCCATCGATGGGATCGGCAACGCAGAGGGTAACTCTTGATTTTAGCATTGCGACGGGGGTCGCCCGGCGTGCCCCGGGGTGCGGCAGCCCTTGTATCATTCGGCCAAGCGGCCAGGAGAAGCCGCCGGCGCTTGCGCTGGATCAAGTCGTTTCGTTGCGCACGCATTCCTGCTTTGAGTAGACTCGACCCGCGCGCGATTCCACCGCGAACCCCGGGCTGAGGAGGAGAGAACCGTCATGGCCAACATCGAATCCGTCCTGCAGGAATCGCGGGTGTTTCCGCCGCCGGCGGCCTTCACCGCGCAGGCGAACGTCAAGCCGGCGGATTTCGAGCGGATGAACGCCGCCGCCGCGCGCGGACTATCCGGGCTTCTGGGCGGCGCTCGCGCGCGAGCACCTGATCTGGAAGACGCCGTTCACCAAGGTCGCTCGACGACTCCGGCGCGCCGTTCTACAAGTGGTTCGAGGACGGCACGCTCAACGTGTCGTACAACTGCCTCGAGCGCAACCTCCAGAACGGCAACGCGAACAAGGTCGCGATCGTCTTCGAGGCCGACGACGGCAAGGTGACGAAGGTCACCTACCAGGAGCTCTATCACCGCGTCTGCCGGTTCGCCAACGGCCTGAAGTCGCTCGGCATCCAGAAGGGCGACCGCGTCATCATCTACATGCCGATGTCGATCGAGGGCGTGGTCGCGATGCAGGCCTGCGCGCGCATCGGCGCGACGCATTCGGTCGTGTTCGGCGGATTCTCCGCCAAGTCGCTGCAGGAGCGGATCATCGACGCCGGCGCGGTGGCGGTGATCACGGCGGACGAGCAGGCGCGCGGCGGCAAGCACCTGCCGCTCAAGGCCATCGTGGACGAGGCGCTGGCGCTGGGCGGCTGCGAAAAGATCCGCAACGTCATCGTCTACCAGCGCACCGGCGGCAAGGTCGCGTGGGACGCGAAGCGCGACGTCTGGATGCACGAGCTCGCGGCGAAGCAGGCGGACACGTGCGAGCCCGAGTGGGTCGGCGCCGAACATCCGCTGTTCATCCTCTACACGTCGGGCTCCACCGGCAAGCCGAAGGGCGTGCAGCACAGCTCGGGCGGCTACCTGCTGTGGGCGATCCTGACGATGAAGTGGACGTTCGACATCAAGCCGCAGGATCTCTTCTGGTGCACCGCCGACATCGGCTGGGTGACCGGGCACACGTACATCGCGTACGGACCGCTCGCGGTCGGCGCGACCGAAGTCGTGTTCGAAGGCGTGCCGACGTACCCGGACGCCGGCCGCTTCTGGAAGATGATCCAGGATCACAAGGTCAGCATCTTCTACACGGCGCCCACGGCGATCCGCTCGCTGATCAAGGCGTCGGACACGAATCCCGCGGCGGCGCCGAAGAACTACGACCTGTCGAGCCTGCGCCTGCTCGGCACCGTCGGCGAGCCGATCAATCCGGAAGCGTGGATGTGGTACTACAACACGGTCGGCGGCGGGCGCTGTCCGATCGTCGACACGTTCTGGCAGACGGAAACCGGCGGCCACATGATCACGCCGCTGCCCGGCGTCACCGCGCTCGTGCCGGGATCGTGCACGCTGCCGCTGCCCGGCATCATCGCGGCGATCGTCGACGAAGCGGGCCACGACGTGCCGAACGGGCAGGGCGGCATCCTCGTCGTCAAGAAGCCGTGGCCGGCGATGATCCGCACGATCTGGGGCGATCCCGAACGCTTCAGGAAGGCGTACTACCCCGAGGAGCTGGGCGGCAAGCTGTACCTCGCCGGCGATGGTTCCGTGCGCGACAAGACGACCGGCTACTTCACCATCATGGGCCGCATCGACGACGTGCTGAACGTGTCGGGCCACCGGATGGGCACGATGGAGATCGAGTCGGCGCTGGTGTCGAATCCGCTGGTCGCCGAAGCCGCGGTCGTCGGCCGTCCCGACGACATGACCGGCGAGGCCGTCTGCGCGTTCGTCGTGCTGAAGCAGGCGCGGCCGTCCGGCGGGCGACGCCGAGAAGCTCGCGAAGCAGTTGCGCGACTGGGTCGGCAAGGAAATCGGCCCGATCGCCAAGCCCAAGGACATCCGCTTCGGCGACAACCTGCCGAAGACGCGCTCGGGCAAGATCATGCGCCGGCTGCTGCGCTCGATCGCCAAGGGCGAGGAGATCACGCAGGACGTGTCGACGCTCGAGAACCCGCACATCCTCGACCAGCTGAAGCAGAGCCTGTGACGGTGCGGATGGGCGCGGCGCGTGCAGCCAAGGTGCTGGCCACGTGAGGCAGCTGCTTGGCTTCGTACAGCTCATCATCGCGATCGCGCTGATGGGCCTGCTCGGCCAGGGGGTGCTGTACGTGCTCGCCGGCCGCGATCGCGAGAACAACCTGTTCTACAAGATCGTCAAGACGATCCCGATGCCGTTCGTCAAGCTGTTCCGGCTGATCACGCCGCGCGCGATCGAGGACCGCTTCGTGCCGTTCGCCGCGTTCTGCGGCCTGTCGGCGCTGTTCCTCTGGCTCGCGTTCGCGATCCCGCAGGTCAAATGACGGCGCCTGCGGCACTCACGCCCGGCGCGCGCATCGCGCGGCGGTTCCATCTCGAGCTCGCCGGCTGGTGCAACGCGTTCAAGCAGCGCGACACGGCGATCAAGCATTACGAGTCCGCGCTGCGCGTCGCGCCCGAGGATCCGCTCGTGCTCGCATGCATCGGTTTCACGCTTGCACAGCAGGATCGCAAGCGCGAGGCGCTCGACGTACTTCGACCGCGCGATCGCCGGAAACCCGACCAACGCCGAGCTGCATTTCGATCGCGGCGTTCCTGCTGCAGGAGCTGAACCACCACGACGAGGCGATCGCGGGCTTCGAGCGCGCGATCGCACTCGATCCGAAGCACGACCGCGCGCTACTACGGGCTTGGCACTGTCGCTCATTCACCTGCGGCGGCTCGACGAAGCCGTCCCGCCGCTCGAGCGCAACACGAAGCTGCAGCCGATGAGCCCGTATGGCTGGTATCAGCTCGCGCGACGCAGTTCGATCGCGGCAAGACCGACAAGGCACAGGCGATCATCGATCACCTGTCCGGCTTCGAGCCCAAGGTCGCCGCGCAGATCGCCCGCGAGACGGGCCTGCGCGCGCCGCCGAGACCCTGAGGTCCGCCGCACTTTCGCTGCAGCGCGCCAACGCGTGAGACACGGAACAAAGTGTCGATGCTGCAGCGCATCAGGCATTCCCCTTACGTAGTGGCCCGTAGTTCGCGCGCGTCACGAGGTGTTTATACTCGCCGAAATTTTGCGGATCGACACCATTCGTGCGTTCCGCAGGCGACGGCCCGAAAAGAGGCTGCGCTCTCGATGCATTCGGAAGCTTGTCGTTGTTTCACTTTCAGGAGGGGTCCGCCATGCAGTTGACCGAGAAGCACCAGGAATACTGGCGCAAGAATCTCCGCATCACCGGCGATCCTGCTCTTCATCTGGTTCGTCGTCACGTTCGTCATCGGCTACTTCGCCCGCGAGCTCAGTTTCAATTTCTTCGGCTGGCCGTTCGCGTTCTACATGGCGGCGCAGGGATCGCTGATCATCTACGTGATCATCATCTGGTACTACGCGCGCTACATGAACAATCTCGACCGCGAGTACGACGTCGCAGAAGGGGAGGACGAATAATGGCCAGCCCGGCGCAAGCAAGGCACCGGCGGGCGTATTCTCCGCGGGTTCGCAGAAGGTCATTCAACTCGCAGCTGAAGAAGGTCTACACCTGGTACACCGGCGGCTTCATCGTCTTCGTCATCGTGCTCGCCATCGCCGAGCAGATGGGGCTGCCGCGGCAGTGGATCGGCTACATCTTCCTGCTCGCCACGGTCGGCCTGTACGCCGGCATCGGCGTCATGAGCCGGACGTCCGACGCCGCCGAGTACTACGTCGCAGGCCGCCGCGTGCCCGCGCTGTTCAACGGCATGGCGACCGGCGCCGACTGGATGTCCGCGGCGTCGTTCATCGGCATGGCCGGCACGCTCTACCTCACCGGCTTCAACGGCCTCGCGTTCATCATCGGCTGGACCGGCGGCTACGTGCCTGGTCGCGCTGTTCCTCGCGCCCGTACCTGCGCAAGTTCGGCCAGTTCACGATTCCCGACTTCCTCGGCGCGCGCTACGGCGGCAACATCCCGCGCTTCGTCGGCATCTTCGCGGCGATCCTGTGCTCGTTCACGTACGTGGTGGCGCAGATCTACGGCGTCGGCCTCATCACGACGCGCCTGACCGGCGTGCCGTTCGAGCTCGGCGTGTTCCTGGGCCTCGCGCGGCATCCTGGTCTGCTCGTTCCTGGGCGGCATGCGCGCGGTCACGTGGACGCAGGTGGCGCAGTACATCATCCTGATCATCGCCTACATGATCCCGGTGGTCTGGCTGTCGGTGAAGCACACCGGCGTCCCGATGCCGCAGCTCGTCTACGGCAAGCTGCTCGAGAAGGTGACGGCGCGCGAGGAGGAGCTCATCAAGGACCCGAAGGAGATCGCAGGTCCGCGACATCTTCAAGGCGCGCGCCGACGGACGCCAGCGCGAAGCTGAAGGACGTCGACAAGTCGTTCGCCGCCGGCAAGGCCAAGCTGCACGGCGGCAGTCGACAAGCTGAAGGCCGACAACGCGCCGGCGGACGCGGCTCGCGGCCGCCGAGAAGGCGCTCGCGGCGTATCCGAAGGACGCGGCCGCCGCCAAGGCGCAGTGGACCAAGGACGCCGGACTCGCCGCCCGCGCAGGCCCGCCGCTGCGGCATGCCGAGGCGTTCCCGGGCAAGGACGATGCCGCGCGCGACGTCTCGCGGCGCAACTTCCTCGCGCTGGTGTTCTGCCTGATGGTCGGCACCGCCGCGCTGCCGCACATCCTGATGCGCTACTACACGACGCCGTCGGTGCGGCAGGCGCGCGAGTCGGTGTTCTGGTCGCTGTTCTTCATCTTCCTGCTGTACTTCACCGCGCCGGCGCTCGGCGGTGCTCGCGAAGTTCGACGTCTACTACGTTCCTCGTCGGGCTCCGAGTTCGCGAAGCTACCGCAGTGGGTGGCGGCGTGGCAGACAGGTCGATCCAACGCTGCTGTCGATCGTCGACGTCAACCGGGACGGCATCGTGCAGCTGGCCGAGATCGCGATCGGCGGCGACATCGTCGTGCTGGCCACGCCCGAGATCGCCGGCCTGCCGTACGTGATCTCCGGCCTGGTCGCGGCGGGCGGTCTCGCGGCGGCGCTGTCCACCGCCGACGGCCTGCTGCTGACGATCGCCAACGCGCTGTCGCACGACTTCTACTACAAGATGCTCGACCCGAACGCGTCGACGGCGCGCCGCGTGACGATCTCCAAGATCCTGCTGCTGGTCGTGGCGTTGGTCGCGGCGTCGGTGGCGGCGCAGAAGCCGGCGGACATCCTGTTCCTGGTGTCCGCGGCGTTCTCGCTGGCGGCGGCGGCGTTCTTCCCGGCGCTGGTGCTCGGCATCTTCTGGAAGCGCGCCAACAAGTGGGGCGCGACGCTCGGCATGATCGCGGGGCTCGGCATCACGTTCTACTACATGGCGACGACGCAGCCGTGGCTGCGCAGCGTGTTCGGCGTGACGAGCCCGATCGCCGACAACATCGTGGTGGGGCATCCAGCCGATCTCGGCCGGACTGTGGGGCGTGCCGCTCGGCTTCGCGGTGATCATCATCGTGAGCCTGCTCACGCCGGCGCCCGACCGGGAGACGCAGGACCTGGTCGAGCACGTCCGCTATCCGAACCTCGCGGGCGACACGATGCAGACGCTCGGCACCTGAAGCGTCGTGCAATCCGGCGGGCGACCGAAGCACGTCGCCGCCGCAAGAGCGAAGGCCCGCAGCGATGCGGGCCTTCTGTTTTGGACTGCGCGTTTCCGGCCGCGCGATCTGCGTCGCCGCCGGCGCGTTTAGCGGGCGGCGCCGTCAGCCGGGCGGCGGCAGCGTGTCCGCGAACGACGCGCGCTTTGCGAGGCGATCGTGGAGACGCGATAGGTTGGGGTACGCGTTCCGCCATTGCAGATGCGGGTGGCGCAGGTCGAGATAGCCGAGCGTGCAGCCGGTGGCGATGTCGGCGAGCGAGTAGCCCTCGCCGTTGCACCAGGCCTTTTCGTCCAGCTCGCGCGCAATCTCCGCCACGCCTTCCCCGAGCTTGCGCTCCTGCCGCGCGATCCATTCGCCGCTCTGCTGCGCGGCGGGGCGCCGGCGCTCGAGGACGATGCTCGACGCAGCGTCGTTGACGCCGTCGGCGAGCGCCTCCCAGCGGCGTACGGCGATGCGCTGGCGCGAAGGCTCGGGAATCAGCCGCGACACGGGGCTCACGTTGTCGAGATACTCGACGATGACGCGCGAATCGTAGAGTGCGGTGCCGTCGTCGAGCACGAGCACGGGCACCTTGCCGAGCGGGCTGAATCCGTGGACCGGGTTGTCCGCCGTCCACGGCGAAGCTTCGATCTGCTGGCATTCGATCTTCTTCTCGGCGAGCACGATGCGCACCTTGCGTGCGTACGGACTCGTCGGGGAAAAGATCAGTTTCAAATTCGGCGATGCGGCGAAGCGGAGGAAAAGTATAGCATCGCCGCCGTGTCCGGCGGCCCGGCGCGGGTCCGGTCGCGCACCTCGCCCATGCTAAGATTCAGCAGTGACCGCCGCTGAACTTGCCGCTCTCACCGCGCTGTCGCCGCTCGACGGACGCTATGCGGCCAAGGTCGGCGCGCTGCGCGAACAGTTCAGCGAGTTCGCGCTCATCCGCCATCGCGTGCGCATCGAGATCGCGTGGCTCGGGGCACTCGCGGCGGAACCCGCGATCGCCGAAGTCCCGCCCTTTTCTCCCGCGGCACAGCAGGCGCTCGCCGGCGTTGCCGCGAGCTTCGCGCCCGAGGACGCAGCGCGCGTCAAGGCGATCGAACGGCAGACGAACCACGACGTCAAGGCCGTCGAATACTGGCTGAAGGAGCGCTTCGCGAACGTGCCCGACGTGGCGCGCGTTGCGGAGTTCATCCACTTCGCCTGCACGTCGGAGGACATCAACAACCTCGCGCACGGGCTGGCACTCGCCGAGGCCCGGCGCGACGTGCTGCTGCCGTTGTTGCGCGAAGTCGTCGGCGACCTGCGCACGCTTGCACATGCCGAGGCGGCGCGCCCGATGCTCGCGCGCACGCACGGGCAGCCTGCCACGCCGACCACGCTCGGCAAGGAGATCGCCAATGTCGTCGCGCGACTCGACCGCACGATCGCGACTTTCTCCAAGGTGGTGATCAAGGGCAAGATGAACGGCGCGGTCGGCAACTACAACGCGCACGCCGTCGCCTATCCGGAAGTCGACTGGGAGCGCTTCGCCGCGAAGGTGGTGAACGCGCTCGGGCTGGAGCTCAATCCGTACACGACGCAGATCGAGCCGCACGACTGCGTGGCGGAGTATTGCGACGCGCTCGCGCGGGTGAACACCGTACTGATCGACCTCGATCGCGACGTCTGGGGTTACATCTCGCTCGGCTATTTCCGGCAGCGCACCGTGGCCGGCGAGGTCGGCTCGTCGACGATGCCGCACAAGGTCAACCCGATCGACTTCGAGAACTCCGAAGGCAATCTCGGCGTCGCGAATGCGCTCCTGCGCCATCTCGCCGAAAAGCTGCCGGTGTCGCGCTGGCAGCGCGATCTCACCGACTCGACGGTGCTGCGCAACCTCGGCGTCGCGCTCGGGCATGCGGTGCTCGGCTTCACTGCGCTGCGCCAGGGGCTCGCGAAGCTCGACGTCGATCCGGCGCGCATCGCGGCCGACCTCGACGCCAATCTCGAGGTACTGGCGGAAGCGATCCAGACGGTGATGCGCCGCTACAACCTGCCGACGCCCTACGAGCAGTTGAAGGCGCTGACGCGCGGGAAATCCGGCATGACGCGCGAGGCGCTCGCGGCGTTCGTCGACGGACTCGCGCTGCCCGACGACGCGAAGGCGCGGCTGCGCGCGCTGACGCCCGCGACCTACACCGGCCTCGCCGCGCAGCTCGCTAAACGGGTGTAGCGGCGCGAGCAACCGGCGAGGGCATGGCCCGGGCGCGCGTTCGTTACGTCGAGCGATTCGCCCGGCTCTCGCGCCGCTCCTTGACGAACGTCGAGATCGCCGGCAGCAGCGAGACAACGATGATGCCGACGACGATCCACGTCAGGTTCTGCTTGACCCACGGGATGTTGCCGAACAGGTAGCCGGCGTACACGAGCGACGCGATCCACGCGACCGCGCCCACGATGTTGTAGCAGAGAAACCGCGGATACGACATTCCGGCCACGCCCGCGAGGAACGGCGCGAACGTGCGAATGATGGGTACGAAGCGTCCGATGATGATGGTGAGCCCGCCGTACTTCTCGTAGAACGCCTGCGTCTTGATGAGGTACGCGCGCTTGAACCAGCGCGAATCGGGCTCGCGGAACGCCTTCGGGCCGATGTAATGGCCGATCGTGTAGTTGACGGAGTCACCGAGGATCGCCGCGACGATGAGCAGGCCGACCAGCATGTGGACGTTGAGACCGGCGATCGCGACGACCGTCCCCGAGATGAACAGGATCGAGTCGCCCGGCAGGAACGGGAATACGACGAGGCCCGTTTCCGCGAAGATGATCGCGAACAGGATCGCGTAGAGCCAGGTGCCGTATTGCGCGGCGAGCTGCGCGAGCGATTGGTCGAGCGCGAGCATCGAGTAGACGAACGTCGTGATCATGGCTCGCCCATCCAGCGTGCGGCCTGCCGGCGGACGACGTCGGGCAGCGTCTCCGTTTCCGCGTAGACCTTGCGCAACCATGTCGCGTCGTTGCCGTCGGCGAGCGTCAGCGTCGTCAGGCGCTCGAGCGCGCCGGCGGATTCGAGCGCGGCGGCATGCGGTGCGAGCTCGCGCAGTGTATTGCGGATGTCTTCGGCGAGCGGGACGCTGCGCCGCGTCGCATGATCGACGATGGTGCCGGCGAGGCCATGGCGGCACGCCTGGAAGCGATTGTGGCTGTGCACGAGATAGAGGTCGGGCGTGATCCAGTCGACGCGCTCGGCGAGGAGGCGCCGCGCGAGCGCCTGTGCGTAGGCCGCGATCTGCGCGGCGCGGTTGACGGTGAGCGGCGTGTCGACGACGCGGATCTCGACGGTGCCGTACTCGGGCTTCGGGCGCACGTCCCAGTAGAAGTCCTTCATGCTCTTGACGATGCCGAGTTCGTACATGGTGTCGAAGTAGGCGTTGAACGACGCCCAGTCCAGCACGAACGGCATGGTCCCCGACAGCGGGAACGCGTTCACCACCGACAGCCGCGACGAGTCGAAAGCGGTGTCGACGCCCTGGTAGAAGGGGCTCGATGCCCCGAGCGCGATGAAGTGCGGCAGGTAGCGGACCAGCGCGTGCGTGAGGTAGATCGCGTCGTCCGCACTTGCGACACCGATGTGGACGTGCTGCCCGAACACGGTGAACTGCTTGGCGAGGAAACCGTACTTTTCCGAAACGTCCAGGAAGCGCTCGGTCGGGAAGATCTTGCGGTCGCTCCATTTCTGGAACGGATGCGTGCCGCCGCCGGCGATCGCGACGTTCATCTGCCGCGCGTGCGCCGCGAGATTGTCGCGCGTGGTGCGGAGCTCGGCGAGCAGCGGCTCGTAGCGTTCGTGCACCGAGGAATTGATCTCGATCATGCTCTGCGTGATCTCGGGCTTCAGCTCGCCGGCGCCCTCGTCCTTCGCCGCGCGCCGCAGGAGGTCGTCGGCGTCGGGCGCGAGATTGAAATCGCGCGTGTTGACGAGCTGGAGCTCGAGCTCGACGCCGAAGGTCAGGGGTTTGCGACTGCTTGAATTCCAGTGTGGGCATGTCAGTCCCGCCGGGCCGTCCCAAGGGACTGATGCTCCTCCTCGGGAGGCAGCGAGCGAAGTGAGCGTAGGGCTCGTTTCATCTAGTCGCGCTCCGCCGGCTCGCCTTCGCCGGATTTGATGAGCGCATAGCGCGTCGCGATCGGGCCGAGGACGGAGAGGATGGCGATGCCCGATGCGACGATGCCGGCAAGGTGTGCGCCGAACTCCGGCGCGATGTCGAAGATCGGCTGCGTCATGCCGATCGTGAGGCCGGCCATCGGCGTCAGCGCCAGCGTCAGCGTCGCCGCCTGTTTCACCGAGATGCCCGCCGGCCGCGAGAATGCAAACAGCGCAACGGCCTTGCCGACGAGGCGCACCAGCACGAACGCGAGGCCCAGCCACGCGACGGCGCCAAATTGCTCCGGCCGCAGCGTCGCGCCCGTCAGCACGAACAGGACGACGAAGAACAGGCGTGCCGCGTGGCCGAAGCGAATGTCGATCAGGCGCCGTGCGGGATCGAGGTTGCGCGCGCAGATGCCGAACACGAGCAGCGCGAGCAGCACGGAAAGCTTGCCGACCTGCGCAGCGCCGACGGTCAGCACGATCATGCCGACGACGAGAATGAATTGCGACGCGTCGCCCTTGCCGACGAACCGCGCCAGCATGCGGGCGACGCGGAACGCGACGTAGCCCAGCAGGAACGAGCCCGCCAGCAACCAAAGCGCGCGGGCGATCGGGTTCCACGGGCTCGTGGTGGCGCGCGCCTCCACGAACGGCAGCAGCAACGCGAGGCCCAGCATCGCGACGATGTTGTTGAGCGCGACGTGCCACAGCGCGCGCCGCGTCGCCGGGCCTTCGGCCTTGAGCTCAGCGGCGACCAGCAGCACGACGGCGGGTGCGGTCGCGACGCCGATCGTCGAGGCAACGGCGGCCTCCAGCGCGGGCACGTCGAAGTAGCGGAGCAGCGCGAACATCGCCGCGAAGGACAGCACGCTCTCAGCGATGCCCGTGGGCAGGAGCCAGCGATCGTGCCGCGCCCATTCGAGGTCGAGGCGCCGGCCGAGCTCGAAGACGACGAGGCCGAGCGAGATGTCGGCGAAGATGCGCGCGTCGTTGAGGGCATCCTCGGTGAGCCAGCCAAGAACGCCCGGCCCCAGGATGAACCCGGTGAGGATGTACCCGGTGATCGCGGGCAGCACGCGCGTCGTCGCCGCCACGCGGCCGCCGAGCAGGCCGGCGAGCAGCAGCAGGCCGAACAACGCGAAGCTGTTGGCAGCGGGCGGCCAGGCGGGAAGGAAATCCGCGCTCATCGACCGATCATGCCACGCGGCGACAATGCATGTCGCGCATCGAGCGCGCGCCCTGCCGCTTTACGTACGGAAACTGCGAAGGTCCGCCCTCATGGCAGGATCTTCTCGCCTTCGAGGCCGGTCTTCCTTTTCTCCGGCTTGACGAGGTCTTCGCGCGACACGCCGAGCCACATCACCAGCGCTGCCATGACGAGCGCCGACGAGTAGATGCCGAAGCAGATGCCGATGGCCAGCGCGAGCGCGAAGTGGTGCAGCGTCTCGCCGCCGAAGAAGAAGATCGACAGCACCATCAGCAGCGTGCAGCCGTGGGTGATGATCGTCCGCGACATCGTGCTCGTGATCGCGTTGTCGATCACGTGCATGACGGAGGCCTTGCGCATCTTGCGGAAGTTCTCGCGGATCCGGTCGGCGATGACGACCGATTCGTTGACCGAGTAGCCGAGGACCGCGAGCACCGCGGCGAGCACCGGCAGCGAGAACTCCCACTGGAAGAACGCGAAGAAGCCCAGGATGATCACGACGTCGTGCAGGTTCGCGATGATCGCCGCCACGGCGAAGCGCCATTCGAAGCGCATCGCGAGGTACGCGACGATGCCGAGCGACACCAGCAGCAGCGCCAGCGCGCCGTTCTCGTAGAGCTCCTTGCCGACCTGCGGCCCGACGAACTCGACGCGCTTCTGCACGGCCGACGGATCGTCGGCCTTGAGCGCCGCCATCACGCGGTCGGAGAGCTGCGCCGTCGACACGCCTTCCTTGAGCGGCAGCCGGATCAGCGCGGTGTCGCGACGCGCCGAAGCTCTGCGCCGAGTATTCGCCGAGCTGCAGCTTGTCGAGCGCGTTCGCGGACGCGACCGAAGTCGACCGCATGGGCAGTACGTCACCTCGATCACCGTGCCGCCGCGGAAGTCGACGCCCAGGTTCAGCCCGCGGGTCGCGAGGAAGAACACGGCCAGGACGAACGTGACCAGCGAGATCACGTTGAACACGAGCGCGTGCCGCATGAACGGGATGTCGCGCGTGAATCTGAAGAATTCCATGGTGCCTGCTCGTCCGCGATTACGATTTTGGCCGGCTTCGCGACGCTCGGCGCCGGCCGCCAGACCTGGCCGATCGAGATCTTGTCGAGCTTCTTGCGGCCGCCGTAGATCAGCGCGACCAGCCGCGCGAGACGAACACCGCCGAGAACATCGACGTGAGGATGCCGAGGCAGTGGACCACGGCGAAGCCGCGCACAGGCCCGGAGCCGAACGCGAGCAGCGCGATGCCCGCGATCAGCGTGGTGACGTTGGAGTCGAGAATCGTGCCCCACGCGCGCTCGTAGCCGGCCTGGATCGCCGCGTGCGGCGTCGCGCCCCAGCGCAGCTCCTCGCGGATGCGCTCGTTGATCAGCACGTTGGCGTCGATCGCCATGCCGAGCGTCAGCGCGATGGCCGCCATGCCGGGCAGCGTCAGCGTGGCCTGCAGCATCGACAGGATCGCGACCAGCAGCAGCAGGTTGATGCACAGCGCGATCGTCGAGATCACGCCCATCAGCAGGTAGTAGGCGCAGATGAAGAGCGCCAGCACGCAGAACCCGTAGAGCACCGAGTCGAAGCCCTTCTGGATGTTCTCCTTGCCGAGCGACGGACCGACGGTGCGCTCCTCGACGATCTCCATCGGCGCCGCGAGCGCGCCCGCGCGCATCAGCAGCGAGATGTCGTTCGCCTCGCGCGTCGACATGCGGCCGCTGATCTGCACGCGACCGCCGCCGATCTCCTCGCGGATCACCGGCGCCGTGATGACTTCGGCTTTGCCCTTCTCGACCAGCACGATGGCCATGCGCTTGCCGACGTTCTCGCGCGTGACTTCCTTGAAGATGCGGGCGCCGGTGCCGTCGAGGTTGATATGGACGGCAGGCTCGTTGCTGCGGCTGTCGAAGCCCGACTGCGCGTCGTTGATGCGGTCGCCGGTGAGCACGACCTGACGGCGCACCACCAGCGGCTCGCCGTTGCGGTCCTGGAACAGATCGCTGCCGAGCGGCACGGCGCCGCCGCGCGCTGCTTCGAGCGCGCCGGGCTCGTCGTTGACCATGCGGATCTCGAGCGTCGCCGTGCGGCCCAGGATGTCCTTCGCCCGCGCAGTGTCCTGCACGCCGGGGAGCTGAACCACGACGCGGTCGGCGCCCTGCTGCTGGATGATCGGCTCGGCGACGCCGAGCTCGTTCACGCGATTGCGCAGGATCGTGATGTTCTGCTGCACGGCGCCGTCCTGGATGCGCTTTTGCGCCTCGGGCTTCAGCCCCGCCACGAGCCGGAGCTCGCCGCCGGTGCCGTCCTGCTCGCGCACCAGCAAATCGGGGAACGCCTTCTCGATCTCGGAGCGCGCCTTGGTGCGCTCCGCTTCACTCGAGAAGCGCAGCACGACGTTGGACTGCTCGCGCGACACGCCGCCGTAAGCGATCTTCTTCTCGCGCATCAGCGAGCGGATGTCGGTCGTGTAGCGGTCGGCTGCCTTGTCGAGCGCGCCTTTCATGTCGACCTGCAGCAGGAAGTGCACGCCGCCGCGCAGGTCGAGGCCGAGGTACATGGGCAGCGCGCCGATCGACGCCAGCCACTGCGGCGACGACGACAGCAGGTTCAGCGCGACGATGTAGTTGTCGCCGAGCTTCCGTTGCAGGATGTCCTTGGCCTTGAGCTGCGTGTCCGGATCGGAGAAGCGCACCTTGATGCCGGTCGGGTCGAGCGCGTCGCCGCGGAACGGGATGTTCGCGGCCTTGAGCGCCTCCTCGACGGTGGCGAGCAGCGCGCTGTCGATCTTCACGCTGGTCTTGGACGACGACACCTGCACCGCCGGCACTTCGGGGAACAGGTTGGGCAGCGCGTACAGCAAGCCCACCACGAGGGCGAGCCCGATGAGGACGTACTTCCAGGCGGGATAGCGGTTCATTTGAGGCAGTACGGGTTGCGCGCGAGCGCGCAGCGCGAAGATCGTTGGGTCACGTCAGATCGTCTTGATCGTGCCCTTGGGCAGCAATTGCGCGATCGCGCCGCGCTGGACGGTCATCTCGACATTCGGCGCGACCTCGATCGTCGCGTACTGGTCGGTGAGCTTGTTGATGCGGCCGACGATGCCGCCGGCGGTGACGATCTCGTTGCCCTTCTCGAGCGCATCGAGCATCGCGCGCGCCTCCTTGGCCTTCTTCTGCTGCGGACGGATCAGCAGGAAATAGAAGACCACGAAGATCGCGATCATCGGCAGGAACGTGAGCAGCGTGTCGCTTTGGGAAGCGGCGCCTGCCGCTTGGGCGTAGGCCGGGGAAATCAGCACGGACAATCCTCCAGAAAAGCTCACCATTTTACCACGGCGGCGCCCACTCCCTGTGGGTCAGGCTTCAGCCGGACGATGCGCCGGTCGCCCGGTCGCGGGCGAACGCAGACGCGAAGGCCGGCAGCCGGTCCTCGGCGATCGCCGCGCGCAGATTCGACATCAGCGTGAGGTAATAGTGCAGGTTGTGGATCGTCGCGAGGCGCGCGCCCAGGATCTCGTTGGCGCGCTGCAGGTGATGGACGTAGCCGCGCGAAAAACCGCGGCAGGCGTAGCAGGCGCAGCCGGGCTCGATCGGGCCGGTATCGTCGCGGTGGCGGGCGTTCCTGATCTTGAGGTCGCCGAAGCGCGTATAGAGCCAGCCGTTGCGTGCGTTGCGCGTCGGCAGCACGCAATCGAACATGTCGATGCCGGCCGCCACGCCCGCGACGAGGTCCTCCGGCGTTCCCACGCCCATCAGGTAGCGGGGCCGGTCGGCGGGCAGCCGCGGTGCGACGGAGCGCATCACGCGCAGCATCTCGTCTTTCGGCTCGCCCACCGAGAGCCCGCCGATCGCATACCCGTCGAAGCCGATCGCGGTCAGCCCTTCGAGCGAGGCATCGCGCAGCTCGTCGTGCATGCCCCCCTGGACGATGCCGAACAACGCGTTGGGATTGTCGCCGTGCGCGGCGCGCGAGCGCTTCGCCCAGCGCAGCGAAAGCTCCATCGACCGCGCGGCCTCTTCGCGCGTCGCGGGCCACGCTGTGCACTCGTCGAACACCATGACGATGTCGGAGTCGAGCGTGCGCTGGATCGACATCGACAGCTCGGGCGACAGAAACAGGCGATCGCCGTTGATCGGCGAGGCGAACGCCACCCCTTCCTCGTGGACCTTGCGCAGTGCGCCCAGACTGAATACCTGGAAGCCACCGGAGTCAGTTAGCAGCGGCCGCTTCCATCCCATGAAGCGATGCAGCCCGCCGTGTGCGGCGATGACCTCGAGACCGGGACGCAACCAGAGGTGAAAGGTGTTGCCCAGGACGATCTGCGCACCGATCGTCTCCAGCTCATCGGGGGCCATCGCCTTGACCGTGCCGTAGGTGCCCACCGGCATGAACACCGGCGTCTCGACGCTGCCGTGTGCGAGGTCGAGCCGGCCGCGGCGTGCCGCACCCGCGGTGGCGAGGATCGAAAAGCGCATGGACGGCGCGAGAGCGCCGCGATCAGCGGCGTCGGGCGCGCACGCGCGGCAGCGCGGCGAGGGCGGCGAGAAGGAGCGCCATCAGCGCGAGAGCCGCGGCGGACAGTGTGGGTATCGCGGTCGGCTGTTTCACCGCGCTTACGTCGGTGATGCCGGAGGCGCAATTGGATGCGCCGAAGTCGAACGCATTGGCCCACACGCGGTAGAAGTCACCGCCGAATTCGGTGTTCGTCGTGTCGATGACCGGGTACTGCGGTGCGATGGCGATGTGGATCACGCAGGCGCCGTCGGAGAACCGGTAGGCGATCGCCGGATCGGCGCCGCCACGCGCATTCTTCTGCACCCAATTGGCGACGACCCTGGTACCCGCCTTCGGCTGGTTGCCGCCGACGAAGCGATTGCCGAACAGCGCCGTGACGCCCGCGGTCAGCGGATGCGCGGTGATGCTTGCGGTGTCGAGCGAACGCGGGCTGTACGCCGTTCCCGTACCGTCGGTCGTGTTCGGGTCGATCGTCTCCAGCGCCCCCCATCCGTGCGGCGTGGCGGCGACCGGCCCATCGGTGCGGTCCTGGTCGTAGAACGTGCCGAGCACCACGGCCCGGCCCGTCTTGGCGTACGCGGCGACAACGTTCCCGACCGCGGGTGCGTTGCCGAACGTGCTGTCCTCGAACAGCAGGAGCACGTCGTATTTCGCGGTCAACTCGGCGAGCGTCGGCAGGCTTACGCTGACGTCGATCGGCGTGAAAGTGTGGCCGCCGATCTTCGAAGCGAAGGCGGCAGCGGTTTCGTTCTGGTAGAAGTTCGAGAGCACGGCCACACGCGCGGCCGACGCGGCGCCGGGAAAACCGGTGACCGCGGCGACAACGACGAGCGCACCGGTCGCAAAACGACGGAGAAGATGACTCTGCATGGAAATGTGGATTTCGGGGGCAGTGGAGCCGCGGAGCCCGATTTCCACAACGAAATTCGATGACTGCAAGAGTAGCGCGTTGGCGCGCTTATGCCAAGCGAGAAGCCCCCGCCGGAACGCGTTTCACGCCATAAACGTTGCGATTATGGGGAGTCGACGCGCGAAGTGTCGCCAAGGGGCGACAGTTGACGACGTGCGCAGTCGATCAGATCACGTTGTGGTCGCCGTACGGCGACGCGCGCTCGAGCAGCATCGCGTCGCCGTAGCTGAAGAAGCGATAGCGCGCAGCGATTGCATGCGCGTACGCGGTACGGATCGTGTCCATGCCGGCGAACGCCGACACCAGCATCAGCAGCGTCGAGCGTGGCAGATGGAAATTGGTGAGCAGGCGGTCGACGACGCGGAAGCGATAGCCCGGCGTGACAAAAAGCGCGGTCTCGGCGCTGCCCGCATGCACCGTGCCGTCGACGGCAGCAGCGGATTCCAGCGCGCGCAGCGAGGTCGTGCCGACGGCAAGGACGCGGCCGCCGCGGGCACGCGTCATCGCGACGGCCGCCGCAGTCGCGGCCGGAACTTCGTAGCGCTCGGCGTGCATTCTGTGCAGGCCGATATCGTCGACCTCGACCGGCCGGAACGTGCCGGCGCCGACGTGCAGCGTGACGAAGGCGAGCGTCACGCCGCGCCTTTGCAGCGCGTCCAGCGTTTGCTGATCGAAATGCAGGCCGGCGGTCGGGGCTGCGACGGCGCCGGCGTGCCGCGCGTAAACCGTCTGATAGCGCGCCGCGTCATCCTCACCGGCGGCGCGCGCGATGTACGGCGGCAACGGCACCTCGCCGTGCCGTTCCAGCCAATCGAGCAGCGGCGTATCGAGGTCGAAGCGCAAATGGAACAGCCGGTCGTCGCGCGCGACCACGGTGGCGACCGTGCTGCCGAACGTGATCGTCGCTCCCGGCTTCGGCATGTGGCTCGCTTTCAATTGCACCCACGCAGCGTCGTCGGCAATCACGCGCTCGACCAGCGCCTCTACGCGTCCGCCGGTGGGCTTCTCGCCGTGCAGTCGCGCGCGGATCACCCGCGTGTCGTTGAAGACCATCAGATCGCCGGCGGCGACGTGCGCTGGCAGATCGGTGAATAGCAGGTCGTCGAGCGAAGCGCCGTCGACGTGCAGCAGGCGGCTCGCCGCACGCGTCGCCGGCGGCGCCTGCGCGATCAGTTCCGCCGGCAGCGCGTAGTCGAAATCGGAGAGGGAGTGGGGCAACTGAGCAGACCTTGACCGCGGACGATCCCAATCCTACCTATTCGGGTAGCAGCGGACGATCAACTTGGAGCGGTCGAATCGATTGTGACGCGCGTGGTCAATCTAAACAGGAGCACGCCGCAAGACAACACCAGATGGCTTCGCGCTGAACCCACAATCGATGCGCCGCGCGACTCAGTTTTTTGGTTGACTTAATCCTTGCACCGGCGCTAGATAGCGATCCGGCACGTTCAGCCCATGCAGGCGGTCACGATCTCGCCTCTGTCATTGTCTCTCCAGCGTTTGCGCACCGATTACCACGGAGGTCGGCTCGACAAGGAGGTTCACCATGGCGTGGAGCAACTGGGAATCCCTCGGTGGCATCATCACCGCCGGACCGGCAGTCAGTTCATGGGCGGGTGAGAGGCTCGACACCTTCGTCAAAGGTGCCGACAACGCGCTCTGGCACAAATGGTTCGCTGGGGGCTGGAGCGGTTGGGAATCCTTGGGCGGCGGCATCGACGGCTCTCCGGCCGCGGTGTCGTGGTCGTCGGGCCGCATCGATGCATTCGCGCGCGGCATGGACAATGCGCTGTGGCACAGGTGGTTCGACGGTAGCTGGCAGCAGCTGGGAATCGCTCGGCGGCATCATCACCGCCGGCCCCGCGGTAAGTTCCTGGGCACCTGGGCGGCTCGATGTGTTCGCCAAGGGTGCTGACAACGCGCTGTGGCACAAGTGGTGGGACGGTACCTGGCGATAACTGGGAGTCGCTCGGCGGTGTGATCGACAACGAACCGGCAGCGGTTTCGTGGTCATCGGGGCGCATCGACGTGTTCGCGCGCGGCATGGACAACGCGCTGTGGCACAAGTGGTTCGACGGTACCTGGCGTAACTGGGAGTCGCTCGGCGGTACGATCACCGCGGGTCCCGCGGCCAGCTCGTGGGCACCGGGGCGGCTCGATGTATTCGCCAAAGGCGCTGACAACGCGTTGTGGCACAAATGGTATGCCGGCGGCTGGAGCGGCTGGGAATCCCTGGGCGGTGTCATCGACAACACCCCGGCAGCCGTCTCCTGGAGCCTGGGACGCATCGACGTCTTTGCTCGTGGCATGGACAACGCCATGTGGCACAAGTGGTGGACCCAGACGCTTCCCACGGTCCGCCTGCATATCAAGGTGCTGAGCCAGCCGACGCGCTTCACCATCGACCGCATGGTCGACGACATGATCGACGTATATGCCACCTTCGGCATACGCGTACATCGCGTCAGCGATGAAACCCTGAACCTGCCGCTGCTCAACGATCTCGACGTTGGCGCATGCACGATGGGCAGTGTCACGACGGAGCAGACGCAGCTGATGGCCAACCGCAACGGCGTCGAGTACAAACGACGTTGTTGCGTACTTCGTGCGCTCGACCAATCCGAGCTTCAACGGCTGCGCCGCCCACCCGGCGAACCGGCCTTCTGCGGTGGTGGCGTCGATCGCGAGCGAGTGGACGCTGGGGCACGAAGTCGGCCACGTGCTGGGCCTCTCGCATGTGACGCCTACCGACAGGCTGATGATGGGCAGCGGCACCAACAACATCACCAATCCGCCGCCCGATCTCATAGCCAGCGAAGTGCAAACGATGAACAACAGTCCGTTTACCAAGAACCTCGGCTAGGCGGACCGTTCGCACAAGGAGACGACGATGCCCATCACCCTTGCGAAACTGAAGGCGCTGCTCGATGTGGACGAGCCGGACTATCCGGCGCTTGCCGAGATGGCCGCCGGTGCGATGCAGCACGTGCGCAAGCTAGCCGCGTCCCCCGATGAGTCGCTGGCATCCAAAGCGGTGTCGCTCGCCGGCATCATGGGCGACGCCGACAGTGTCGCTGTCGTCGATTCCGCGTCGAAGTCGCGCCACGTGGTAGTTCGCGTCGCGGCCGCCCATGCCGCGAGCCTGTTGCCGGACAGTCCACAGGCCGCGCGCGTGGTGAGCAAGCTGCTCGACGACAAGGACATCGGTGTGGTCAAGTTCGCGACGCGGGCGGCGAGCCGGCAATCCGATCCCGCCGTCTCGAAGAAGGCCGGGCGCGCAGTCGGGCGCATGGCAACCGTGCTCGCGAAGGCCGAGCAAAAGTCGCAGCGTGAAAGGAGTGCGGCCATGGCCCTGAAAGCGGGGAAGAAAGCAGGGGGCGGCGCAAAACGAGCCAAGGCAACTCGCAAGAGCAGCGCCAAGGCCGGCGGCGATCAAATGCCCACGGGCGCGATGACCGAGCCGCCGAAAGGCGCGAAAGCCCGCGCCATGCCGACGGGCGAGATCAAATGAGTCGTCGGTTCTGCGAGGACGTCGCGCGGCGCGCTGCTTGCCGCGCCGGATGATCGGGCGCCGCGCCATTCTCGTATTGATCACTTGGTGCCGGGAGAGGCTAAGCCGATCTACGTCTGCTCATCACGAGTCGAGAGCCGCTGCACGTTCGGAACGAGAGCGTATCTCGGCTGAGCGGACTTGAGGTGCCCGAACCCGGAGTCGTCACCGAGCAAGAGATACGGCGGAAAGGCGCTGTCGCGCTTTTCATTCGATGTGCCGAAAACGCTGACGTGAAGTTCGGACCGGATGGTGCGCTTGCCGACATCGCCGCCGTCTGCAGGCGTCTTGACGGTCTTCCGCTTGCAATCGAGATGGCTGCGTCTCGAGTCGCAAGCCTTGGAGTCGCAGGACTCAGGGTTGGTCTTGAACAGCATTGGCGACTGCTTACCTCCCGCGCCCGAGTCTCGCCGTCGCGCCATGAAACACTCGAAGCCACTCTGGACTGGAGTCATGCCCTACTGAACGCGGACGAGCAGCGTACGCTGCGCCGCCTCGCTCTGTTCGCCAATGGATTCACCCTGGACGCGGCGCGCGAGGTTGCGACCGAGACGGGCGCTGACCACTGGGCCGTGGCGGACGCGTTGGCGGCTCTCATTGACAAATCGGTGGTGGTCGCCGAGGCAACCGAGCCACCACGCTATCGGTTGCTCGAAACCGTTCGCGCCTACGCACGAGACAAGCTTGTCGCGGCGGGCGAGCTGGCAATGATCCGTGTGCGCATGCTGCACTGGCTGCAGGGTTTCTTCGTTGCGGCCGATGACAGTTCGTGGACGACGTCGGAACGAATCTGGCGTGCCGATGTTCGACCCGAGCTGCCCAACTTGCGTTCGGCGCTGAGCGACGCCTTCGAGGAGGCTGGCGCACGTGAGGCGTCCGTCCGCGTCATTGCAGCTGCGCTGCTGACCTGGCTGCGGTTGGGTGAAGAAGAAGCGGAGCCACGGACGCTTGCCGATCGTGCGTTGGTCGTGGGCGCGACCGATCGGGCGACCGAAGCGCGACTTCAGTTTGGACGAGGCGTGTACTACGGAGGCGTGGACGTTCGCGTGTCGATGGATGCGTTTCGACGGTCTGTGGAGTTGGCCGAAGGTGAGCTCGGGGCGCGGGATCGCGCCCATATTCTGCTGGAGTATGCGCGGGTGCTCGCGCGTGCCGGCGAATTCTCCACCGCCGAGCGCGCGTTGTCGAACGCCACCTGTATCGGCGGTGCCTTGTCGATACCCATGCTCGACGGCCTGATCAATCTTGCGTGGGCGCTTCTACGCAGCCTCCAGGGACGTCCGGCCGAAGCACTCGAACACGCTGGCAATGCGGTGGCCCAGTTCGACTTGGCCCAGGCAGGGACGCTGGGCGACATGGCGCGCAACGACGTCGCCGACCACATGTGGGCGGCGGGCGACTTGCCTTCTGCCGAGACACTGTTACGGCGAATCGTCGCCACTGTTGCCGCGGATATGACCACAAGCACTGATCGCACCGGGGTTCCTCATTTGAATCTTGCCAGCGTGCTTGCCGAGCAGGGCGACGTTGATCAGGCGCTGGTGTTGGCGCGCGAGGCCGTGCCGCTGCTGCGCTTTTCCGGACGCATGTGGTCCGCCTATGATTCCCTCTCGCTCATTGCGTTACTCAGCGGTGACTACCACCTCGCGGCGTTGCTAGCGGGCTTCTCGGATGCGGAGCACGCAAGGAGAGGGATTGGCGTTCGCGAGCCGAACGAGGCACGTCTTCGCGCGCATGTGTCACGAGCACTTCGCGAGAAGCTTGACGAAGCCGCGGCGCATAGGGCAATGACCCTGGCATCAACGCTCGATGATGATGCCGCTTCCGAGCTGTTCTTGCGACTGGGACGTGCCCCCAGCATATAAAGTCGCGCCGAGGGCGGCCGGTCCGGACGGCTTGCTGCGCAATCACCTCATGGATGGATTTCCGGCGTGACTATGGGTGTAGCCAGGTCTTCTTGGTGCCTGGAGAGGGAGTCGAACCCTCACGGTATTGCTACCGGCGGATTTTGAGTCGGCTTACCCGTTTGTGGTGGACTGTTGACCCGTAACGGAGTCAACGGAGTTTCATCTTCGAATCTCGAAATAGCGCCACTAGTTGATTTTTCCGTCTGCGCGCGCAACGAGCGCCTCCAACTCGCCGATTGCGTTGCCGGTAGCGCCTGCGATGCCGCGGTACTGCACCGTCGCTAGCGGCTCGTTTGCAATCAAAGCCTCGACAAACAGGTCATGCATCTCGCGCGCGTGGCGAATGACCCCGCGCACGCCAGGACCGATGGCGAGATCGGTAGCGGCGAGAACGCGCGCCTTGGCGATTGCGTCCTTGAGGGCTGCGACGATGCGATCAAGCTCGGCGGCGTCCATGTGGCGGCATTCTGCCGAAACGCGCGCGAAACGGTAAGGCGCTGATTTTTCGTCGAAGGCGCAACGATCTGGCGTGGCATTCCAGCTTGTCCTACCGAAGGCTCAGGGTCCGTCCGACTGACCCGCTGCAGCGCCTGCGAGAGCGTTGATCCCATCAATGCCTCGAGGAGACCAACATGAGCGCATCCGTAGCGTCTAACGACTGGCCGGCGACCACGTGGCACAACGAAGCCTCGACCGAACACGACTTTGACGGAATTCGGGGCCTGCTCTACAGCATTGCCATCTCGCTCGTGTTTGTATGGGCGCCGATAGGGTTCATTATCTTTGGGTCGGCACTTCTTTTCGGGTAGTACGATGGTCGAGCGGTACAGGCCCATCGGATAGTTGCCGACCGCGGCGCGCCTGCCCGCTTTGATTCTTTGGTGCCGGGAGAGGGAGTCGAACCCTCACGGTATTGCTACCGGCGGATTTTGAGTCCGCTGCGTCTGCCATTCCGCCACCCCGGCAGCGTTCTCGCGCCGGGCTGCGATTGCCCGGCGCCGGCAAGCACGGCATTATCGCGGCGATGGACACGCTCCGCAACGTTGGGGATGCGAGGCGGTCCCCGCTCTCCCCACGAGAGCGCCATGCCCGCGAGGCCGTCGCGCCGAACTAACGGCGCCGCCTGACGCTGATCCTGCTCGGCGACGTTTTCGCCGCGCATCTGCGACGCTGCTTGCCCCGCGCTTGGGGGTAAACTCGCTCGCGTACGCGCTCCTAGCGGTACCGGTGTTCCTCACATGGAGCGCGTTCACTATGCCCGGGCGGCCAACGACCGGCTTTGATTTGGGGCAAAGCAGGTATGAGCCGCTCGGGGCTATATTGCGCAATGGGAGAGTGCATATGAGCGAACTCGGCGGAACCTTCTGGGGGAAAAGCCTCGACGACGTCGATCGCGAGGTTGCGCGTCTCGCGGCGGCCTGCAATGTCCGCATACTCGACCCGGGGGTCATCGAACGGGTCCTGCAGAACGACAGCAGCGTCTGCGGCTCGAAAAATCCGCTCGCCTTCGACAAGCTGCGGAACGCGCTGAAGCTGCACTATCATCTGCGCGAGGAAGCTGTCGGCCAGATCGGCGAGGTGAAGACGCAGATGCTCATTGCCGAGATCGTCGAGCGGCTGCGCGCGCGCATCGGCGAGCGGCTCGGGGGCGGCACGCCGACCAAGTAAGCCCGCCGGGCGGGTCGCCCGGCGATGCATTTCCACCGCGAAAGGATCACGCCATGGACGGCGGCGCGCCAGCTTTCACATACGCAGGACGTCGCTACCAAGGTGGCGATGGTGCTGCGCAAGCGCACCACGCTTGCGCACGAGCATTTCGCCGAACGGCTGCGCAGTGCGTTCGACGCCAACGTCGGCACGCTGATGGGTGATCCGACGGCGGCGGCGCGGCTGTGGGCGGACTGGTACGACTACGCGATCGACGGCGCGCAACGCTCGATCCTGTTCTGGGACACGCTGCGCGAGCGCGGCAACAAGTACGTCGAGCACGTGAACGCAGGACAGCCGCCCGTGCTCCATTTCGACTACGAAACCGTCGTCGACGGCCGAACGCTGGCGCGGCCGGTCAACTACGCGCTGGTCCGCATCGTGCCGCCCGAGGGCGTGGTGGTCGATCCGACGCGTCGCCCGTACATGATCATCGATCCGCGCGCCGGCCACGGCCCGGGCATCGGCGGCTTCAAGGACGACTCGCAGGTCGGTGTGGCGCTGCGCGGGGGCCACCCCGTCTACTTCGTCATCTTCTTTCGCGATCCCGAGCCCGGGCAGACGCTGCTCGACGTCTGCGAGGCGGAGAAGCAGTTCGTGCACGAGGTGCGCCAGTTGCACCCGAAGAGCGAGAAGCCCGCGATCATCGGCAATTGCCAGGGCGGCTGGGCCGCGATGATGCTCGCCGCCGCCGACCCCGACGAGACAGGCCCGATCGTGATCAACGGCGCGCCGATGTCGTACTGGGGCGGCGCATGGCAGGACGGCGGCGGCGACAACCCGATGCGGTATTCGGGCGGCATGCTCGGCGGAACCTGGCTCTCTTCGCTGACGGCCGATCTCGGCGACGGCGTGTTCGACGGCGCGTATCTCGTCGAGAACTTCGAGAACCTCAATCCCGCGAACACCTTCTGGGACAAGTACTACCACCTCTACGCGAACGTCGACACCGAGCCGCCGCGTTTCCTCGAGTTCGAGCGCTGGTGGGGCGGGTTCTACCTGATGAACCGCGAAGAGATCGAGTGGATCACGCGCAATCTCTTCGTCGGCAACAAGCTCTGGACCGGCGAGACGAAGATGAAGGGCGGGCGGCGCGTTCGACCTGCGCAACATCAAGGCGCCGATCATCCTGTTCGCCTCGATGGGCGACAACATCACGCCGCCGCAGCAGGCGTTCAACTGGGTGGCGGACGTGTACGGCTCGACCGACGAGATCAAGGCGCGCGGCCAGGTGATCGTCGGCCTCGTGCACGCCGACGTCGGCCATCTCGGCATCTTCGTTTCCGGAAAGGTCGCGAAGAAGGAGCACGAGCAGATCGTGTCGGTGCTGGAGTCGATCGAGGCACTGCCGCCGGGGCTGTACGGCATGAAGATCGACGGAGCGCAAGGGCAAGGACGGCGCGATCGCGTACGACGTGTCGTTCGAGGAGCGCCGGCTCGAGGACGTCGTCGCGCAAGCCTCAACAAGTTCGAGCGCGGCGACGAGAAGCCGTTCGAGGCGGTGGCCGCGATCTCCGAGTTCAACCAGCGCGCCTACGAGCTCTTCGCGCAGCCGTTCGTGCAGGCGACGGCCAACGACTACACGGCGAAGCTGCGGCGACAGTTCCATCCGCTGCGCTTCCAGCGCTGGGCGATGTCCGACCTCAATCCGTGGCTCGGCTGGCTCGGGCCGGCCGCGCAGAGGCGTCAAGGCGCAGCGCAAGGCCGTCGGCAAGGACAACGCTGCGCTGAAGATGGAAAAGGCGGCCTCCGCGGCGATCAGCGCGTCGCTCGACTACTACCGCGCGATGCGCGACGCCGCCAGCGAGGCCGCGTTCTTCCTCGCCTACGGCAACGTGTTCTCGCTGTACATCGCCGACAAGCACGCGGCGGACGCGAAGACGGCCGAGCGCATCGCGGAGCCGCGCGAGCTGCCGTTCGTCAGGGAGGCGCTCGAGTCGATCGCCGAGGGCGGCTATCCCGAAGCGCTTGCGCGCGTCGCGTGCCTGCTGGCGCGCAAGGGAGAGCCGCTGCTGCTGTCGCGCCTGCAGACGAAAAAGGCACTGATCGACGAGTACCAGCGACCTGTTGCCGGCGATACCGTGGAACGAGTGGCGCCGGATTCGCGGCGAACAGGAGATCGTGGTCCGCTATGAGCCCGACCGCGCGCTCGCGACGCTTCCCGCGCTGCTCGCCAACCACGCCGACCGCGAACGGCTGGTCGCGCTCGTGCGGCGGCTCCTCGCCGACGAGCGCGTGCAGCGCGAGAAGCCGTCGACCGAACAGCTGGCGATGATCGCGAACATCGGCGAAACGCTCGAGATCGCTGCACCGGCGGCAAAGCGCGCGCGACGCGTCGTGCCCAAGCGCACGCCGAGCGCTCCGCGCAAGCGCACGACGAAGAAACGGACGTAACCCCATGGAACGCGACGCACGAGAAGTACCAGCGGCTGCTCGATTTCTGCAAGGCGCTGCCGCCGACCCCCACCGCCGTCGCGCATCCGTGCGACGAGAGCTCGCTGCGCGGCGCCGTCGATGCCGCCAAGCTCGGGCTGATCGCGCCGATCCTCGTCGGTCCGCGCGCGCGGATCGAGGCGCTGGCGCGGCAGCACAACATCGACATCGCGAACCTGCCGATCGTCGACGCGCCCTACAGCGAGGCGTCCGCCGCCAAGGCGGTCGAGCTCGTGCGCGAGGGCAAGGCCGAAGCGCTGATGAAGGGCAGCCTGCACACCGACGAGCTGATGGCTGCGGTCGTCCGGCGCGAGACGGGCCTGCGCACCGCGCGGCGCGTCAGCCACTGCTTTGTGATGGACGTGCCGAAACACCCCGATACGCTGATCATCACCGACGCCGCCGTGAACATCGCGCCGACGCTGGAGGACAAGGTCCACATCGTCCAGAACGCGATCGACCTGGCGCACGCGATGCGCTTCCCGGAGGTCCGCGTGGCGATCCTGTCGGCCATGGAGACCGTCAACCCGAAGGTCCCGTCGACGATCGAGGCCGCCGCGTTGTGCAAGATGGCCGATCGCGGGCAGATCACGGGGCGATTCTCGACGGTCCGCTCGCGCTCGACAACGCCATCAACCTCGAATCGGTGAGGATCAAGAAGATCGACTCGCCGGTGGCCGGCCGCGCGAACGTGCTCGTGGTGCCGGATCTCGAGGCGGGCAACATGCTCGCGAAGAGCTTGTCGTTCCTTGCCGGCGCCGACGCCGCCGGGATCGTGCTCGGCGCGCGCGTGCCGATCATCCTGACGAGCCGCGCCGACTCGGTGATCGCTCGACTCGCGTCCTGCGGCATTGCGGCGCTGGTGGCGAACGCGCGGCGCGAAGCCGCGAACAAGGCCGTCGCCTAGATGCCCGTACCATCGGACGGAGCCTGACGTGGCCGACGCGATCGCCGTCATCAACGCGGGCTCGTCGAGTGTCAAGTTCTCGCTCTTCACCGAAAGCGCGGGCGGGCTCGAACTCGTCGCGCGCGGACAGGCCGAGGCGCTGTTCACCTCGCCGCGGTTCGTGGCGAAGGACAACGACGGCGGCGTAATCGCCGAGAAGGCGTGGGGCGACGGCATCGCCCTCGGCCACGCTGGGGCACTCGATCACCTGATGGGGTTCGTGCGCGAGCGGCTCGCCGCTCATCGTCTCGTCGGCGTCGGGCATCGCGTGGTCCACGGCGGGCTCGAATTTGCGGCGCCGGTGCGGGTCGACGCGGCAACAGTCGACAAGCTCGAAAAGTACGTGCCGCTCGCGCCGCTGCATCAGCCGCACAATCTCGCCCCGATCCGGCTGCTGCTGGAACGCTTGCCCGGCTTGCCGCAGGTGGCGTGCTTCGACACCGCGTTCCATCGCGGCCAGCCGCCGGTTGCGCAGGCGTTCGCGCTGCCGAAGTCCATCACCGACCGCGGCGTGATTCGCTACGGCTTCCATGGCCTGTCGTACGAATACGTGGCGAGCGTGCTGCCCGCACTCGACGCGCGCGCGGCGGCGGGAAAGTGCATCGTGCTGCACCTCGGCAACGGATCGAGCATGTGCGCGATCTCCGGCGGGCGCAGCGCCGCAAGCACGATGGGATTCACCGCGGCGGACGGCTTGCCGATGGGCACGCGCTGCGGCAGCCTGGATCCTGGGGTCGTCCTCTACATGATGGACGAGCTCAAGATGGATGCGCGCGCGATCGAGCGGATGATCTATCAGGAATCGGGGCTGCTCGGCGTGTCCGGCATCTCGAGCGACATGCGCACGCTCGAAGCGAGCGCTGACCCGGGCGCGGCAGCGGCGATCGACCTGTACGCCTATCGGATCGGGCGCGAGCTCGGTTCGCTGGCGGCAGCGCTTCGTGGCCTCGACGCGATCGTGTTCACCGCCGGCATCGGGGAAAACAGCGATTCGCTGCGAGAACGTGTATGCCGCGACGCCGCGTGGCTTGGCGTCGAGCTCGATTCCGCGGCAAACGCCGCGGCGCGCAGTGCTGCGCGCATCAGCACAGCCGCGAGCCGCACGGCCGCGTGGGTCATCCCGACCAACGAGGAGCTGATGATCGCGCGGCATACGCGTGCGCTGCTCGCGCATTGATCCCGAACGAAAGGACGCAAGGATGGCTGAAGAAACTCCACGGCAGGTTCTGAAGGACAAGAAGGCGCTTGTCATCGGGGTCGCGAACGAGCATTCGATCGCGTATGGCTGCGCGCGGGCGTTCCGCGAGCTCGGCGCCGACGTCGCGATCACGTACCTGAACGACAAGGCGCGACCGTACGTCGAGCCGCTGGCGAAGGCGCTCGACGCACCGCTGTTCCTTCCGCTCGACGTCGCGAAGCCAGGCGAGCTCGAGCGCGTGTTCGACGCGATCGCCGCGAAATGGGGGAAGCTCGACATCCTCGTCCATTCGATCGCGTTCGCACCGAAGGAGGATCTGCAGGGCGGCCTTCTCAACTGCTCGGCCGAAGGCTTCGCAACCGCGATGGACGTGTCGTGCCACTCGTTCGTGCGGATGGCCAAGCTGGCGGCGCCGCTGATGACGGACGGCGGCTCCATGTTCGCGATGAGTTATCACGGCGCCAACAAAGTTGTGCCGACCTACAGCGTAATGGGGCCGGTCAAAGCGGCACTCGAGGCGTGCTGCCGCTATCTGGCGTTCGAGCTCGGGCCCGCCGGCATTCGCGTGCACGCGATCTCGCCGGGACCGCTCAAGACGCGCGCGGCGTCCGGCCTCAAGGACTTCGACCTGTTGCTCACCGAGGCGGCGCAGCGCGCACCGCTGGGTGAGCTCGTCGATATCATGGATGTTGGCTTCACCTGCGCATTCCTCGCGACGCCGTATGCGCGGCGGCTGTCGGGCGAAACGCTCTATGTCGACGGCGGCGTCAACATCATGGCGTGACGACCGCTGCATCCCCCAGGACGCCGGCGCGCGAATCGTCGACACCGTTCCTTAGTCGGGCGGTCGCAGCGCCTGCGTGAGATGCACGACACCGCCGTCCTGCCGTTGGTTCAGTTGCGACCCGCTCGCGCGCCGCTCACGTCCCGCCCCCGGTTGCGCCGCCCGCGCGTCGACGCCAGACTACATACGGAACGACCGTCAGCGCGGACACGAACAGATACGCGAGCACCGTGCGCCCCACCTCCGGCGGTGCGCCGTTCAGCGCGGCGACGAGCAGTGCCAGGCCGGGATTGCGCGCGGCGCTGGTGATCGCGACGGCGGTGCGCGTCGCCGGCACCGGTCCGCCGAGAAGATGCCCCACGGCCAGCGCGCAGCCCGTGACGAGTACGATCGCGGCGGCGATCCGAAAGCCGGCTCCCAGCACCGCCTGCCACGCGTCGATCAGCGCCATGATCACCAGCGTGATCAGCATCCATTTCGCGATCCGTGTCAGCGCGGGCTCGATGCGCTCCGCCCGCGCGGATGCGAAGTGGCGCACCGACATGCCGAGCGAAAGCGGGAGCAGCTGCGCGACGAACACCTGCTTTGCGAGCTGCGCGGGGTTGATGGTCGCTTCGCCGGCATACACGACGCCGAGCGCCGCGATCGACAGCGGCATCGAGACGACGGCGAGCAGCGCGACCATGATCTGAAGAGCGGGCGCGAACGCGCGGTGGCCGCCGGCGTCGAGCGAGCGGCGCAGTGCGACCGGCGCACCCGGCGAGATCGCCATCAACACAATGCCTATGTCAGCCATCCGCGGCAGGTCGAGCGCACGGGTCACGACCAGCGCGATCGCCGGCACCGCGACCAATACGGCGAAGAGGCCGCGGAGGATGAGCGCAGGATGACCGATGACCCAGCGGAACTCGGCGATGGCGATGCCAAGGCCGAGTGCGAACATCACGGTAAACACGGTCGCCGTCGCCGCGAGCGTGAGGATGTACCCCGGGATGACGCCGTCTACCGGCATGGCCGATGGGACGCGTGCGCGCGTTTTGCGTGACGCGGCGGTACGGACGGTGCGATCATGGCAATTGGGGATTCTTGATGCGGCGCTTCGCGGCGCGCAGTGTGACAACAAAGGCAGGCAGGTTCAAGTCGAGGGGGCGCCTCATTGAGGACGCCACAAGGGGAACGTTGGAAAACGAGTGCGCACAAAGGAGTCGCTACCATGGCAAACGACGGCAAGAACAAGAAGGGCAAGGAAAAGAAGGGCGCCAAGGCATCGGGCAAGGCCGGCGCGAAGGTCGAGAAATCCACCCCGCCTGCGCCGCGCGCGCCGCGCAAGAGCGCGGAAGCGCCCGCCGGACCGCTCTCCAACAAGGAGTACGCGAAGGCGATGAAGGCGCTGCACGTCGAGCTCGTCCAGCTGCAGCAATGGGTGCAGAAGGCGGGACTGAAGGTCTGCATCCTCTTCGAGGGTCGCGATGGCGCCGGCAAGGGCGGCACGATCAAGGCGATTACCGAGCGTGTAAGCCCGCGGGTCTTCCGGGTGATCGCGCTGCCGGCGCCTACCGAACGCCAGAAGGGACAGATGTACATCCAGCGCTACCTGACGTATCTGCCCGCGAAGGGCGAGGTCGTGATCTTCGATCGCAGCTGGTACAACCGCGCGGGCGTGGAGCGCGTGATGGGCTTCTGCACCGATGACCAGGCGAAGCGCTTCCTCGCGATGGTCTCCCCGGTGGAGAAGGCCATCGTCGAATCCGGCATCATCCTGATCAAGTACTGGCTCGAAGTGAGCCCCGACGAGCAGACGCGTCGTCTGAAGGCGCGGGGCGAGGACGGCCGCAAGCTCTGGAAGCTGTCGCCGATGGACCTCAAGTCGTACAGCCGCTGGTACGACTACTCGCGTGCCCGCGACGACATGTTCCAGGCGTCCGATTCGGCGTGGGCGCCGTGGTACGTCGCGCGCTCGGACGACAAGAAGAAGCTTCGCCTCAACGTGGTCAAGCACCTGCTCTCGCGAATTCCGTACGAGCACACACCGCGCGAGAAGATCAAGTTGCCCAAGCGGCAGAAGCCCGGCGATTACCGCGAGCCCGCGTACCCGTACAAGTTCGTGCCGGAGTCCTATTGATCTCCCGCAAGCTTCCGTTGCGCGTTGACCGTTGCACGATGTGAACGCGAGGCGCAGGAAGGCCGCGACTACACGCTACACGAGTTGCGGTACCGGTACCGGTACCGGTCGCGGCCGCTGCAGCCACTCAGCGGAATCGAGCGCGGGGACTAAGGTACGGTCGTCTTGGCGCTCTCGTCCGCGGGACGCCCGATCTCCGTGCCCTTCTGCCGAAACGGCAGGCGCCGACGAAATTTTTCGCTGTCTGACTTGGCGCTCTGGGCGGCGAGCTTCGGCCGCCTCCGCATAGGCCATGGGATCCTTGCTCTTGTCGATCTCGAGCAACTTCGTCTCGTCGTTCACGCGCACGCGGTACTTGCCCAGGTTGTAGAGGAGGTACATCGCGAAGAGATTGTCGACGTCCTCGTAGCGACCCTGCTCTTTCCGGAAGTCGCTCGACAGGACCGAAGGAAACCGGTTCGGCAGATCCTTGAACGCCACCTTTTCCTCTTCGTGCGGGTCCACGTAGGTCGAGCCCGCGTACTTCCTGTACCACACGACGTCCAACCTGTACCCGCGCTCGTTCCACTCGCTCGAGGAGCTTCATCGCCATCTCGGTGGGAATGTTGGCGTTGGCGGCCGCCACCACCCTCCGCCCGGAAAACAGCCTCGCGCTCGTGACCTCGAGGTCCTGGTACCCGGCGCCGTACTTGAATGCGGCGCCGATGGTCTTGGCGCAGTTGAGGCGCAGGTAGTCGTACCGCACTTCGCCTTGGTGGTACTCGGTGTCTCTGACCCGGTTGTGATAGTCGTCGTTGATGCGCTTGAAGAACGCCGCGAGGGCCTCCTTCTCCGCGGCAGGAACGCCATAGACGCGCACGCCGATGACCGATCGCTTGTAGATCTCGCCGAAGTCGAGGCCGAACGAGGCCGTGTCACCGAGCGACGAGCTGGTCCGGAACAGATACTCCTTCTTCGGAATCCTGACCATGAGATCGTCGGTATAGAAGCCCTTGGCATGCTTGGGCGCGCGATCGGCGTAGAAGTTGGCCGTGTAGACCATGTCATCGCCGGGCGCCTGGTCGCGGATGGCCAGCGCCAGGTGTCCCGCCGAGCCGCCCTTGGAGGTGCCGTAGCTGATCAGCAACTCCATGTCGTACGGGTCCTGTCGCAGGACGTTCGCAATCTCGTCGATGTTGGCGGGCTCGGGGCCGCCCTTGGTTCCGAAATCGGCGGCCGCCGCATGGGCGGCGAACATCACCGATGTACTGCGCAAACCAAAACTGCCCTCATGTTTCCCTCGGAACGTCGGAGTTTGCGCCCTAGGTTCGATGTTGCTCAGGACTCGCATCGGTCGGAATTGCCTGATAGCGTTCGATCGCCGCGCGAGCGTTGAAAAACATGCGCTCGCGGCCAAGTCGTTCGGCCAGCCCCGATTGCCGCACGACGGCCAGTACGTCGGGATTCAAGCCCGCAAGCCATAAGACGGCGCCGTGTTCGGTCGCGCGTACCTCACCTGCAATCAACGCTTGCAATGCCGAGTATTCGATATCGTGCACCCGGCTCATATCCAGCACAAGCACGCGGGGCTCATGCTTCGTAACCAGCGCGTCGATCTGCGCCCCAACGTTCTGCGCATTGACGAAATAGAGGCGCCCCTCCGGCCGCACGATCAGCAGGCCCTCGAAGGTCTCGTCATCCGGGTTTTCGGGCGACAACGGTCGCAGCACATCGGCTCCGCGCTTGCGCCCGATGACCGACACGCGCGGGTCGGCGCTCTGGCTGGCCAGGCCGATCAACGACAGGACGATCGCCACGACGATGCCATTCAGCGTGCCGAGCAGCAGCACGCCCAGTGCGGCTGCGATCGCCCAGCGAAACTCCATCGTGCGCACCTTGCGAATGGCAAGAAATTCCGTTGGCTGGATCAGTCCGACCGAGTAGACGATGACGATCGCTGCGAGCGTGGCCTGGGGCAGCAAGCCCAGGATCGGCGCGAGCAGCAGCATGGTCGCGACAGCGACACCGGCAGTAACAAGCGATGCCAATTGCGACCGTCCGCCCGTTGCCCGCACGACCGCGGTCTGCGAAGTGCCGCCACCCGCCGGCATCGCGCCAAGGAATGCGCCACCGAGATTGGCGGCCCCGGTCGCGATCAATTCGCGATTGGCATTGATTGGAGGATCTCCGGGGCGCGCAAAGGCGCGACCTGCCGCGATCGTTTCGGTGAAGCTCATCAGCGCGAGCCCCATGGCGCCGGGCGCCAATTGCTCGATCAACGCGAGATCGGGCATCGTGAGCGATGGAAATCCTTGCGGGATGAGGCCGACGGTCGAGACGCCCAGTGCCTGCAGGCCGAAGTACCACGCCGCGGCAATGCCGCCGCCGACGGCGACGAGCGGCGCGGGAGAATGTGGCCACAGGCGCTCCATTCCGATGAGAACAAGGAACGTCGCGGCGGCCACTGCGAGTGTGATCAGCGAAGTCTCCGGGATGTGTTGCACGATTTGGAGGAAGTCGGCGAAGAATCCCTGCTTGGCGATATGGATGCCCAGGAGTTTGGGCACCTGGTCCAGCACGATCACGAATCCGATCCCCGCTTTGAAGCCGGTCAGCACCGGCGCGGAAATGAAGTTGGCGACGAATCCCAGCCGCAGCAGCCGCGCGAGAATCAGCAATGCACCGACGAGCACGGTGAGGGTTGCCGTCGCCGTGACAAGCTTGGCCGGATCACCGTCCGGCACGGCCAGGCCGAGCTGGGTGCCGGCGAGGATCGCCAGCGTGGTGGTGGAGCTGACGCTGAGCACACGCGACGAGCCGAGCAGCGCGTAGATCACCATCGGGACGAACGCGGTGTAGAGACCCACGGCGACGGGCAGCCCGGCTACGGTTGCGTAGGCCATTGCCTTCGGCAAGCACGACCGCGGCACCCGTGAGACCCGCGACGACATCGAAGCGAAGCGCCGCGGGGCGTGGCTCCCTTGCGTTCGTTTCGGCCTGCGGCTGTTTCATGGGCCCCCCCTTTGTTGGCGCGCGAGGTCGCTCAGTCGGGTTCCACGGCGCGCCGCGGGATCGATCGGGAACGAATCCAAATGAGGCTGACCAAATCTGCCCGCACTCAGAACGCGGCCCCGATCATCCCGACGAAGACTTGATCAGTCGCCCCTGGGTTGAACCAATAACCACCGATGGTGACTGGCCCCCACGTTACCTGCGCGAATGGACCGCGTTGGAATCTCGCGATCGTTGCCGTAAGTCGTCGTCCGCTGGCCGGCAATGCCGACGCGAAGCCATTCGACCGGCCGGACACCCAGTTCGCTCCAGGCGTAGAAATAACTGTCGTCTCGCTGATTGCTGTCTCGCACATATTCGGCCTCGATGTAGAAGTCGAACTGCTTCCAGGCGACACTTGCCTCGAACGCGGGTACGAACGCCTGTGTCGTGCCCCATGCGCCGCCGAGCATCGGCGTCAGTTCCCATGTAATCGCTTCGCCGCCCGAAAAGTTCCAGCCGACAAAAGCGGAACGCGCGCCGATCGACTCGTAGTTGTATCTTGCCTCGAGGTGCAGCGGCCCGCGGTCGGCGATCGCGATCGCCGACGTGTAGTTCTCGCCGCCGCGGACGACGGTGGGGTACGCGGTGACCGCGAACTCCCACGACGGATTCGTGGCAGGGGAAGCGCGTGGGCCGCCTTGTTCGTCGTCGGCGGCGAGGGCGGACGTGGCCGCAACGGCCGCGACCACCGCAAAAGCGCACGGCGCGGTCTTCATCCGCCGAGCGCGTTGATCGCGACCACGAGTGCGGTGCCCAACCCTGCCATCAGCAACCCGACCTTCCAGCTGCCGTAGCCCGCATAGCGCCCCAGCGCCAAGCCTCCTACGAACAGCATGGCGACTGCGACAGCCCGGGATACGTTCTTGGCCATTCCGACGTCGTCGATCAGCGCAAAGGGCAGCACGACCGGGAAGGTGGCTGCGACGACGATCAGGAATATCGCCAACGCACCGACAAGGTCGCGGCGATCGAGCGTGGGTTTCGCCGGGAGATCGGTCAACGCGACAATCCGCCCGCGCATCGCCTCGACCTCGGCGGGGGAGACGAGGCCGGCCGCGACGCGCGACAGCGAACGTTCGATGAGCACGCGCCCCGTTGTCGGGTCCGGGGCATCCCGCACCGAGCGGATCAGCGTGAGCAACCGGCCGCGATCGGTGACCGTCCGCACCAGGTACATCACGGCATCGACCAGGCCCCACGCGAGATTGCAGCCGAGCGCCGCTATGAACATTGCGCGGATCTGCGCGTCGCCGGGCTCGGCGACGGAGATCGCGCCAACGAAAGTGAGCGCCATGAACAGCCCGAACAGCATCTCCGATACTCGGTCTATCGGGCTGAGCACGGGCTCGCGCGTCGTCGCTACATGGGAGGCCTCATCCTTGATATCCATCACCGGTCATTCCGATCCATAGAGAGTCTTGAACCACGACACTTCGCCGCACTGCCGTCCCATATTAAGCCTCGTTGCACTCACGCATGCCCGGAATCGGCTATGGGACAATTTCTCTTTATCATGCCGATCGCAGAGCCCCGCGCAGCGGCGCTCGCCTGGCACCGCACGTCCCAGCGAAATATGGGAGAGCCCGATGAAGATTGCCGTATTCAGCGCCAAGCGCTATGACCGCGACTTTCTCGACGCAGCGAATGTTGCAGAAGGGCACGAGCTGCAGTATTTCGAACTGGCGCTTGGCGCGGCATCCGCCGCGCTCGCTGCCGGTCATGACGCAGTCTGCATCTTCGTCAATGATGTCGCCGACGCCAGCGTGCTCGAGGTGCTCCAGCACGGGGGCACGAAGTTGGTGGCTCTGCGGTGCACGGGGTTCAACAATGTCGATCTGGCGGCAGCGGCACGTCTCGGGATCAAGGTGGTCCGCGTCGTCGACTACTCGCCTTATTCGGTCGCCGAGCACGCCGTCGCGCTGTTGCTCGCCATCAATCGGAAAATTCACCGGGCATACAACCGTACCCGGGACTTCAATTTCTCGCTCGACGGCTTGATGGGCTTCGACCTGCACGGAAAGACCGTTGCGGTGGTTGGCACGGGAAAGATTGGCCGAATCTTTGCACGGATCATGCTTGGCTTCGGATGCGGCGTAATCGGTTACGACAAATTTCCTTCCGCGGAATTCGAGAAGCTTGGTGGACGCTATGCCGGGCCGGGAGAAATCGGTACCACCGCGGACATCATTTCCCTGCACTGCCCCCTGACACCCGAGACCCACCATATCGTCAATGCCAGGTCGCTGGCGCGGATGAAGCGCGGTGCCCTGCTGGTCAATACCAGCCGGGGCGGCCTGGTTGATACGGAAGCAGCGATCGAAGCGCTCAGAAGCGGACAGCTGGGTGGCCTGGCCCTAGACGTTTACGAGCAGGAGGCAGGACTGTTCTTCCAGGATTTGTCCAGCACCATCATCACCGACGATGTGCTGCAGCGCCTGATCGCCTTTCCTAACGTCATCGTAACCGGTCATCAAGCTTTCCTTACCAGGGAAGCGATTGCGACAATCAGCGAGACCACCTTGCGCAGCGCGTCCGAATTCGCCGCCAATGCTCCCCTGTCGAATGAAATAAGGACGCCTTGATTCGAAGCTTCTGCCGACCTCACGTTTGCAAGATGCTAGAAAGCGTAGTTCACGATCACGCGAAAATCGTTGATGTTCGGATCGCCTCCGCCCCGCTGCGACACGTGGGCGTAACGGATCCGGAATGACGCGCCGCGTAACGCCCCTGTCTTGGGCGCCCATTGAAGGTTGAAGTCTGCCTCGTCTTCGTTGAACGCCGGCGCGCTGCGCCCCGAGCCGTAGACCCAGAGCGCGTACGCGCTCAAGCCCTCCGCGCCGTGAGAAGAGAAATCGTATGCCCCCCGGAGCATGACCGCCGACTCGCCGGCGCGGTTGAAGAACTTCACCTGGGCACTCGTGTAGCCCGGATACCCGCTCCAGGGATTGCGCATGTCGGCGCCTGTGGCGGTGTCCGTGTAGGCCAGGGTAAGCAGCGCTGCGCCCAGTTTCAGGTCGCCCTTGATCCCCCATTGGTGCGTGGAAAATGACTGGCCGGTGAGCAGATCGTCTCCTGTGCTGCGCTGATCCGAATATTGTGCCGAGAGTTTCAGGTTGTATTCATTGGCGAGCGGCAAAGAATACTTGCCTTCCGTATAGAAGATGTTGATGACATCGTCCGAGTAATAGTTGATTGCACCGAACGAGAAATCCTTGCCATCGACATTGGCGCCCGCGACATAGACGCCGCGATCCACGCTGGCGCCGGCGACGGTGGACATCCACTTGAACTGATCGGAATTCTTTTCCTTGATCTTTGTGAAGTAGCCAGCGCCGAATCGCCACTCCGGTATGCCATCCTTGCCACCTTCCTTGCCGCCCGCCTTTCCGTAAACGGTGATTGCCTCGAAAGTGTTTGGCGTCATGCGGACGTCGTCCGTGTTGATATACGGGGTGTCGTACGCCTTGCGGCCGACGGCTCCGAAAATTCGATCGGTGAACTTGAACTCGCCGTACAGCTGGCCCAGGACGGTGTAGCCCTCTTGCCCGGGCTTCAAAAGCAGCGTGCCGTCGCGGTCATCAGGCGCATACAGCGGTTGCGACGTATAGACGACCGCGCCAGCGCGGAAGAAGTTGGCCAGCCAGCCGGACTGCAACCCGATCCAGCCTCCGAGCGCCCACGCTTCGCTGCGGCTGCTGGTGTACTGGTCGCGGTTGAAGTAGAAGGTTCGCAAGTGGACGTCGAACTTGGCATCGTCGATGAACGGCGTCTTCACTTCCGGCGGCGGTGTCGTAAACACTTGCATTCCGGGGTAGGGCAGGCCCAAGTCGATCTGGTCCATCGGTGTGGCGCCCTGCTCGACCGAGCCGGGGGAGGGCGCTTGTCCAAAGGCGGAGGTCG
This sequence comes from uncultured beta proteobacterium, assembly GCA_963851465.1. Classification (GTDB taxonomy): domain Bacteria; phylum Pseudomonadota; class Gammaproteobacteria; order Burkholderiales; family Casimicrobiaceae; genus VBCG01. Next base: position 82,231 of record CAWKPJ010000009.1, on the reverse strand, counting down.
TGCCACCGAAAACAAGCGCGATGCCTATGAGGGTGAGAGACCGCGCCGGACCCCGTCCCAGCCCGGCACCGCCGCCTCGCGCGAGGCGACCGCAGGTTCACCGAAATTCTCGCGTGACTCATCATTTCATCAGCGCCGGAACGATATCCACGAACAGGATCTTCACGATCGTCATACCCGGGAAGATCATGGCGTAGCCGATATCCGGTCGGTCGGTCGGTGCGAGCTTGTTCGCGTAGGCAAGGATGGCCGGATTGCCGCAAGCGCCGGCAACGATGCCGGCGACCTCGTCGTAGGGCATGCGGAACACGAACAGCCCCAGAATCAGGATGGGAAGGACGAGCGCGATCAGCACGATGGCGCCCAGGCCCAGCATCAGAAATCCGGTGTCCGCCACCGTCGCGGCAAATTTGGGGCCTGAGGCCATCCCGACCTGCGCCAGGAACAGCGTCAGCCCGAGGTTGCGCAGTACGAGGTTGGCTGAAAGCGGAATGGTCCAGTTCATGCCGCCGGTGCGCCGCAGGTTGCCGAGGATCAACGCCATGATCAGCACGCCCGACAGTCCGACCGCGATCTTGCCGATGCCGGGAATCGGAATCTGGATCGCACCGATCAGGAAGCCGAGCGCCATGCCAATGCCGATGGAGATGTAGCTGAACTCCGCTGTGCCCTTGATCGAGTCGCCGAAATATTTGCGCATGGCGGCAAAATCGCCGCGATGGGCGAGCACGCCGACGCGATCGCCGAACTCGAGCACGAAATCGGGGCGCGGCAGGATGTCGGCGTCGCCGCGGCGCACCTGGACCAGGATGGCCGCCTTGTCTCCCGGCAGGTCGAGATCGCCCAGCGTGCGGCCCACCACGGCGGGGCGGGAGGCGAACACGCGCATGTAATCGAGATCGGTGCGATCCTTGAGCAGGCGGCCGGGTGCCGCCTCCCCGAGGCTCCGACTCGCCTGCGCGAGCGCCTCCTTGCTGGCGCCGGACGCGAGCACGACGTCGTTCTCGGCGACCACGAAGTTGGGGGAGGCCACCTCGTTGCGGCCCGCCCGCCGGAGGGCCACGATCTGCACGCCGGCCGGCAGTGCCGCCATGACGTCGCCGAGCGACTTGCCCGACAACTCGGGATTGCGCAGCGCGATTTCGAGGAGCTCCAGGCCCGAGGCCGAGGGCACCTCGATCTTCGGCTTGAGAAACATGAAGAAGATGTAGAGCAGCAGGATCGGCCCCGCCACCCCGAATGGATAGGACACCGAGTAGCCGACCGCGGGATCGTCGTTGCCGAGCGTTGCGATGGCGGCCTGGAGCGTGGGCGTGCTCGTTCCCGATCCCGCGAACAGGCCCAGCGCATAGCCAAGGTTCAAGTTCATCACCTTCACGAACAGGAGGCTCACGGCGCCGGCCAGCAGCACTCCGAGCAAAGCCATGCCGTTTGCCTTAACCCACGGGCGCTCGTCAGTCCGATGAAAAACTGCTTGCCGTACTGCACACCTACACCGTAGAGGAAGAGCGCGAGCCCCAGCGTGCCCACCATCGGGGCCGGGACCGACTTGGGCGCGAACCAGCCCATGGCGAGCGCGACGAAGAGCACTGCCCCCACACCGAGTGAGAACCCCTTGATGTTGATCTCCCCCACGAGATAGCCGATGGCAATCGTGAGAAACAGGGTCATCAACGGTTGCTGTTCGAGCAATGTCTTTATGTATTCCACCTTGCCTCCTTCTGTTCTTAGTAGACAGTCAACCCGTGGCTGCGGAACTGACCGCGCACGCGCTCGGTCAACTCCGCGTCCGGCGACTCGAAGTTCTCCAATGGTACTCGAGGGCGAGCTTGCGCCACTTGTCGCTGCCCATCTGATGGAAGCGCAGGATCTCCACGCGCTCGACGGTCTTCAGGCCGGCGACGAAGTCCGCCACTTTCTGCACGTTGTCGTAGCCGTCGGTGAGGCCCGGCACGAGCACGTACCGTATCCACATGGGGCGCCCCAGCGCGGACAGCCGCTGCGCGTAATCGAGTGTCGGCTGCAGCGGCTGGCGCGTGACCTTCTCGTAGATGGCCGGGTCGCCGGACTTGATGTCCAGCAGGTTGAGGTCGATGTCCATCAACTCCTGGTCGGTCATCTTGTCGCCGAGTCGACCCGACGTGTCCATGCACGTGTGCAGCCCGAGCTCCTTGCAGCGGCGGAAGATCCTGCGTCACGAACGGCCGCTGCAGCATCGGCTCGCCGCCGGAGATCGTGATGCCGCCTTTGGCGATCTTGAGGGCATGCGCGTACTTGCCGATCTGCCGCATCGCGCGCGAGACGGTCACCGGGTGGCCGTTGTACTTGTGCCAGGTATCCGGGTTGTGACAGTACTGGCAGCGGAGCAGGCAGCCCGTGACAAAGGCGACGAAGCGGATGCCGGGGCCGTCCACCGTGCTGCCGACTTCGTACGAGTGCACGATAGCCGACGAGGTCGTCCTCTTCGTCCTTCGCCTCCTCGATGTCGCCGGGATGCACGGCGAAATAGTCGTGCACCGCCTTGCTCTCGTCCGTTCCCTTGCGTGCGACGTGAAGCTCGTAACGACTTCCGTCGCGAGGCTCGCTCATGGCTCGCCCCCTACACGGAACCGTGGAACGTGCGGTTGATGACGTCGAGCTGCTGCTCCTTGGTGAGCTTGACGAAGTTCACCGCGTAGCCGGACACCCGGATCGTCAGCTGCGGATACTTCTCCGGGTGCTTCATCGCGTCCTGCAGCGTGTCGCGGTTCAGCACGTTGATGTTGACGTGGAAGCCCCCGCTCGAGAAATACGCGTCGAGCGCGCTGGCGCCGCGCGCGAGGCGCTCCTCCTTGCTGCCGAGCGCGGCGGGCACCACCGACAGCGTCAGTGAAATGCCATCCTCGGCATCGTCGTACGGGATCTTCGCGACCGACAGCAGCGCCGCCAGCGCGCCGTGCGTGTCACGCCCGTTCGACGGGTTCGCGCCAGGCGCGAAGGCCTCGCCCAGCTTGCGGCCGTCCGGCGTGCTGCCCGTCTTCTTTCCGTACACGACGTTGGAGGTGATGGTGAGCACCGACTGCGTATGGGTCGCGTTGCGATAGGACGGATACATCCGGATCTTGTTCATCATCGTCGACACCAGCAGCTTGGCGAGGTCGTCGGCGCGGTCGTCGTTGTTGCCGAAGAAGGGGAATTCGCCCTCGGTCTTGAAGTCCACGATGAGTCCGCGCTCGTCGCGCACCGGCTTCACCTTTGCGTACTTGATCGCGGACAGGCTGTCGGCCGTGTGCGAAAGCCCGGCGATGCCGCAAGCGAGGGTGCGCAGGACGTCGCGGTCGTGCAGCGCCATTTCGACTGCCTCGTAGCAGTACTTGTCGTGCATGTAGTGGATGACGTTGAGCGCGTTGACGTAGGTCTCGGCAAGCCAGTCCAGCATCGGGTCCAGGCGATCCATGACTTCGTCGTAGTTCAGCACGTCCCCCGTGACTGGCGCGAGCTTCGGACCGATCTGCTTGCCGGTCACCTCGTCGCGCCCGCCGTTCAAGGCGTACAGCAGCGTCTTGGGCAGATTCACCCGCGCGCCGAAGAACTGCATCTGCTTGCCGATCCGCATCGCCGAGACGCAGCACGCAATGGCGCAGTCATCGCCGGATTTCGGCCGCATGAGATCGTCGGACTCGTACTGGATCGCGCTGGTATCGATCGAGGTCTGGATCGCGAAGCGCTTGAAGCCGTCGGGCAGTCGCGGCGACCAGAACACCGTCAGGTTCGGCTCGGGCGCCGGACCGAGGTTGTTGAGGGTGTGCAGCATGCGAAACGCGCTCTTGGTCACGAGCGTGCGGCCATCCTCGCCCATCCCGCCCACCACCTCCGTCACCCACACCGGGTCGCCGGAGAAGAGCTCGTTGTACTCCGGCGCGCGCAGGAAGCGCACGATGCGCCACTTGATGACGAGGTCGTCGACGATTTCCTGTGCTTGAGCCTCTGTGAGCGTGCCTTCGCGAAGGTCCCGCTCGAAGTAGATGTCCCAGAACGTGGACAGCCGCCCGGCGGACATCGCCGCGCCGTTCTGCTGCTTGATGGCGGCGAGATAAGCGAAGTAGGTCCACTGCACCGCTTCGCGAGCGTTGCCCGCCGGCCCGGAAATGTCATAGCCGTAACTCGAAGCCATCTCCTTCAGCTCGTTCAAGCGAGCGGATCTGCTCGGACAGCTCCTCGCGCAGCCGGATCACCTCCTCGGTCGAATGGCGGCTGTCCAGCTCCCCCTTCTCGCGATTCTTGTCGGCGATGAGAAAGTCGACGCCGTAAAGCGCCACCCGACGATAGTCACCGATGATGCGGCCGCGGCCGTAGGCATCCGGCAGGCCGGTCACGATTCCCGAGGACCGCGCGCCTTGATCGCCGGCGTGTAGGCGTCGAATACGCCGTCGTTGTGCGTCTTGCGGTACTTGGTGAAGATTTCGCCGAGACGCTCGTCCGGCTTGTAGCCATAGGATTCGAGACTCGCGGCGACCACGCGCCAGCCGCCGAACGGCATGATCGCGCGCTTGAGCGGCGCGTCGGTCTGCAGCCCGACGATGATCTCGTTCTGCCTTGTCGATATAGCCAGGCCCGTGCGCGAGAATGCTCGAGGGGATCTGCGATACATCGAGTATGCCCTTTTCACGCTCCTTGGCGAGCAGCGGCTGCAGCGTCTGCCACATGCCGCGCGTGCGCTTCGTAGCGCCTTGCAGGAAGTCTCCGTCACCTTCGTAAGGGGTGTAGTTGCGCTGGATGAATTCGCGGACGTTGACGCGGCTCTGCCAGCTCCCGGGCGCGAATCCGCGCCATGCGACGTCCCACCGTTCGTTTGCGACTTTCTGAATGGTTGCCATGATGTCTCCTCCGGAGGATCTAGCCGACCGCGCTGTCGTTCGCAGTCAGTTCTAGGGTGAGATGAACGACGCCGCCTTCGCGCCGTTGACGCATTTGAAAGCCACAGCGTTTGAAGACCGCGAGCATCGCACTGTTCTGACTCAGCACGTCCGCCTCGAATCGAACGAGGCCCTGGCGGCGGGCAAGCGCCGCCAAATGGGTGAGGAGGCGAGACGCGATTCCTCGCCCCTGATAGTCCTCTTCGACGACGAACGCAAGCTCAGCCGAGCTGTTCGGTGTTCGGCGCTTCGCTCGCGATGTAGCGCCCCGTAGCGATGATCGTCTCGCCGCGCGCCGTTTCGGTCGTCACGACCAGCGCCACTTCGTGCACGAAGTCGACGTTGACCGCGCGATCGAGCTCGGCGTCGGAGAGATCGCCGCGGAGGCTGAAGAACCGGGTGTAGATGGAATCCTTCTCCAGCAACCGGAACGCCTCCAGAAAAGGGTTGCGGTCTGCGGGCCGGATCGCGCGTATGGTCACGCGCGTGCCATCCTTCAGCACCTCACCCACAGAGTAGTCGCGCACCTGGTTCATGGGCTCGGCGCCGGTTTGGATCCTGTTTCCTCTGACGACTACGTGCCAAGTACGCTGCGGGTGTGACGAGCGATCATCAGTTCCTCGTTGGTTGGAATGACCCACGCCGACACGCGACTCGCGGCGGTGCTGATTCGTCCAGCGCCGCGCGGGCTGGCATCGGCATCCAGCTCCACGCCGAGCCAGTGGGCCTCGCGGCAGACGCGCTCGCGCAGCGAGCGGCTGTTCTCGCCGATTCCCGCCGTGAACACGATCGCGTCGATCCCGCCCAGCGCGGCAGCGAGTGAGCCCAGCTCGCGGCCAATCCGGTAGACGTAGAGGTCGATGGCCGCCTTGGCCCCGGGTTCGCTGCTGGCCTCGAGCGTGCGCATGTCGCTGGAAATTCCTGACACGCCGAGCAGACCCGACTGCTGGTAGATGAGCTTCTCGATCGCGCGCGCATCCATCCCGAGCTCGTCCATCAGGTACAGCACCACGCCTGGATCCAGGCTTCCGCAGCGAGTTCCCATCGGGAGTCCGTCGGCCGCCGTGAATCCCATCGTGCTGGCAATGCTGCGCCCGCCTGCGATCGCGCACATGCTCGAACCATTTCCCAGATGCAGCACGACGACCTTGCCGGCGGCGGCACGTGCATCGTACTCCGGAAGGACGCCTGCCACATACTCGTACGACAGCCCGTGGAAGCCGTAGCGGATAACGCCTCGATCTGTGATGGTCTTCGGCAGTGCGAACGCCTGCGCGACGGGCGGCTGGCCCCTGTGGAACGCCGTATCGAAGCAGGCAATCTGCGGGAGCTGCGGCAGGCGTTCCAGCAGCGCCCGGATTGGCGCCAGATTGTGCGGCTGGTGCAGCGGCGCAAGCGGGACATATTTTTCCAGGGCCGCGAGCACCGACGCATCGACACGCACGGGTTGGGCGTATTCGGGTCCGCCGTGCACGACCCGGTGGCCAACGCCGACGAGCCGGTGCTCGGTTAGCCGCTGACGCAGGAAGCCGACCAGATGGTCGAGTGCGCCGGCATGACCCAGCGAGACGCCGTCACCCCACGACTTTTCGTCGAGCGTAGCGCCAGCCCCGTCCTTGGCAAGAAAGCGCGGAGACGTGTACAACGCCTCGGCCTGCCCGCGCGATACAAGCGCGAGGCCTTGCGCGCTGTCGGCGAACAACGAGAACTTGAAGCTCGACGAGCCCGCATTCAGTACGACAATTGCATCGGCCATGGCGCTGCGCCTCAGGCGACGGCCTTGTTGGCCGCCTCTCGACGCGCGTTCGCGACCAGCGCGGCAATGCCGCAGGACGCGAGTCGAGCGATCACCGAGTCGGCGCGGCTCGTCAGGATGATCGGCACGCGCGCGCCGAGCACGATCCCGGCGGCGTCGGCGCCGGCAAGGAACGACAAGCTCTTCGCGAGCATGTTGCCCGCCTCGAGATCCGGCACCACGAGCACGTTCGCGCGGCCGGCCACCGGTGAGTCGATCTTCTTGATCCGCACCGATTCGAGGTTGATGGCGTTGTCGAGCGCGAGCGGACCGTCGAGGATCGCCCCCGTGATCTGCCCGCGATCGGCCATCTTGCACAACGCGGCGGCTTCGATCGTCGACGGGACCTTCGGGTTGACGGTCTCCATGGCCGACAGGATCGCCACGCGGACCTCCGGAAAGCGCATCGCGTGCGCCAGGTCGATCGCGTTCTGGACGATGTGGACCTTGTCCTCCAGCGTCGGTGCGATGTTGATGGCGGCGTCGGTGACGATCAGCGTCTCGGCATAGGACGGCACATCCATCACGAAGCAATGGCTGACGCGCCGCGCGGTGCGCAGCCCCGTCTCGCGCCGGACGACCGCAGCCATCAGCTCATCGGTGTGCAGGCTGCCCTTCATCAGGGCCTCGGCCTTGCCCTCGCGCACGAGCTCGACCGCCTTTGTGGCTGAGGCCTCGCTGTAGGGCGCGTCCACAATCGCAATGTTTGCCAGATCGATACCGTGCTGCTTGGCCACCGCTTCGATGCGTGCCCGCGGCCCCACCAGTATCGGGGTGATCAAGCCGAGCCGCGCGGCTTCGACGGCGCCGCGCAGCGAGCTTTCGTCGCAGGGATGGGCGACCGCCGTCGGCGTCGGGGGCAACGACTTGCAGAAATCGAGCAGCTTCTGATACTTGAGGTGCTTGGCTTCCATCGTCATTTCCCTCGATTCGAGCCGCACTTGCCGGAGGAATTGCTATTGGGCGGTGTCTGACCGGCGAGTGCGGACACCCTTGCATCGAATCCTCACGTCGTAGCGCGGCGATCTGTAGCCCATGGGGCGGATACTAGCCGAACCAGCGCGCGCCGGGTGCTCGAAGACTTGCGGGATAATTCACCGGAATCTACCAGCGCCGGTGAGGTCACGACGCAAGCGGTCGCGATAGCGGAAGCGAGGGCGGCCTCGGGGAAGGTGTACCTTGCTCCAGACACAGATAGCCGTCAGCGTCTGTGGGTGCGTTCCAACCTGTGTTTCGCGCTTCGGCCTCGTCGTAGACTCCGGCGGTGGTGGAACGTGAACTGTGGCTCTACCGACGCTCTTGGTTTTCGAGGCTGTTTCGTATGGACGCAGCGCAATGAGTGAAATCACCCCACGCTGGGAATGGCGATCGTTCGGTCCGCGTTTCGGGGAAGCGGAGAAGCGGCTGGCAGCGCTTGCGCCGAGCGGGGTACAGGAGAGCGATGAAATCTACCTGCTGACCGGCTCCGGCGGCAACGTGAAGATCCGCGCGGCGCTGATGGACATCAAGGTGCTGCGGCAGGTCAACGCCGACGGCCTCGAGCAGTGGACGCCGGTCATGAAGGCGGGATTTCCGATTCGGCGCAGAAGACGCGGCGAAGGTGTTCGAAGCGCTGCAACTCCCGATACCTTCGCCTGTCCTCGAAGAGCTACACGCTCGACGAGTTCATGGGAGAGTTCGCCGCGCCGGGTGGGCCGATTCGCGCGGTGAAGGTCCACAAGCGGCGGACGCGCTACACGGTCGGCGGCTGCATGGCTGAACTGTCCGACGTGGTTGCGAACGGCAAGCCCACCCGCACGATCGCCGTCGAGTCGGAGGATGCGGCAGGCGTCATCCGTGCCGTCCGGGAGCTTGGCCTTGGCGGGCTACAGGAACACCAGCTATCCCCTTGGACTGACGGCCCTGGTCGATGACGTACCGGCGCGCTACGCCGTGATCGACGTCGGCACCAATTCCGTCAAGTTCCACATCGGCGAGCGCGACGTCGACGGGACGTGGCGCACCGTCGTCGACCGCGCGGAAATGACCCGCCTTGGCGAAGGGCTGGCGCAGCAAGGGTCGATCACCGACGCCGCGCTGGAGAGAACGGCAGCCGCGATTGCGGGCATGGTCGACGAAGCGAAGCGAAACGGCGTGCGGGCGATCGCCGCCGTGGGCACGGCCGGCCTTCGGATCGCTTCAAACGGCAACCAGGTCGTAGCCGCCATCCAGGCGCGCACCGGCGTTCTCATCGAGGTGATCTCGGGCGAAGAGGAAGGCCGGCTGGCCTACGTGGCCGCCAAGGCCGGTCTCGGATTGAACGAGGGCTCGCTCGTCGTCTTCGACACGGGCGGCGGCAGTTCCCAGTTCACGTTCGGACACGATGCCAGCGTCGACGAGCGCTTCAGCGTCGATGTCGGTGCCGTGCGGTACACCGAGCGCTACCAGCTCGACCACGCCGTTTCGCCCGAGGTGCTGCGCGAAGCCATGGCGGCGATTTCGGCCGACCTCTCACGCATCGAGGGACGCCCGATTCCCGACGCGCTGGTCGCAATGGGCGGCGCGGTGACCAATATCACCGCGGTCATGCATCGGCTCGCCACCTATGACCCCGAGGTCGTTCAGGGCACCGTCCTCGACCGCGCGGAGATCGATCGCCAGATCGAGCTCTACCGGTCGCAGGATGCCGACGCCCGCCGCGCCATCGTCGGCCTCCAGCCGAAGCGGGCGGAGGTCATCCTCGCCGGTGCCTGCATTGTCCGCACCGTCATGGAGAAGCTGGGCAAGCAGAGCTTCACCGTCAGCGACCGCGGCCTGCGCCACGGCGTGCTGGCCGAGCGTTTCGGAGCTTGACGGGCATGTTGCGCTGCGTGCCGAAGGCCCTGCCGAACAGGACGAGCTTTTCACTTCTTACAACGAGAGGGATGCAAGCCATGATTGCCAGGACAGCCGGAAAAACCGCGAAGCGCGTGGCGCGAGCGAAGCCCGCAAAGACAACGAAGCCCGTGAAGATCAGCGAAGACAGCAACGGCCCGGAAAGCGGCCAAACGTCGATCAATCCGCACTGGCAAAACCATTTACGAAGGAGCAAATAGTCGAAGTCTTCAAGCTCATCAAAGGGGCGTCCAGCGTTGAACTGAAGTTGTCGGTTCCACTTACAGGCCAGCGCGCGACGATCAAGAGCATCGGACTCGACCCGGTCGAGGCGCAGCCGCGGCAGGCGTTCTTCTTCGATACGCCCGACCTGGCCTTGAACCGGGCCGGCGTGGTTGTCCGGGCCCGGCGTATCCAGGGCGGTGACGCCGATACGGTCATCAAGCTGCGCCCCGTGAATCCGTCCACCATCGACCCGGAGCTTGCCCGATCGAACGCGTTCAAGATCGAGGTGGATGCAATGCCGGGCGGGTTCGTATGCTCGGCTTCATTCAAGGGCGTCTGTACCGGCCAGGAAGTGCTCGACGTGAGCTTAGGCGCGATGCCTCTGCGCAAGCTGTTCTCCAAGGAACAGCGCGCCTTCTATGACGCGCACGCGCCGGCGGGCATCACGATGGACAAGCTGGTCATCCTGGGCCCCACCTTCCTGCTCAAGGCCAAGCACCAGCCGAAAGCGAAGGAGTTCGACCGCCCGATCACCGTGGAGATGTGGCTGTATCCTGATGGTGCGCGCGTCATGGAAATCTCCACCAAGGGCATTCCGAAAGAAGCCTTCCAGGTCGTCGCCGATTTCAAAGCCTACCTTGCTCGCAACGGTATCGCGCTCGGTGCCGACCAGTCTGCGAAGACCAAGTCCTCGCTGGAATTCTTCAGCGCCAGGCTCCTGGAGGAGGGGCAGGCCCCATGAACGCCTACCCCGAAGGGGCGGCAAGGCGCGCGCTGCGTGTCTCGAAGGTCGCGGGTACACCGTCAAGTGAGTACCACTGTCGTTCGCGTACTGAGCGCCCGTCGGGGAAAACCATGACTCGATTACAGGTGGCGTCGATGTTGGTATCGGCGTCGTTGGTTTTGCTTGGCGGCTGCGCCAGTCGCCCGATCAACCCGCCGATCACGCAGACCGAGCCGAGCACCGGATACCGCTTCGAGACGCGGCAGGCCGTAAGCACCAATCGCAAGGACAATCTGGTCATCCTTGCCTTCTCCGGTGGCGGCACGCGGGCTGCCGCGTTCTCCTACGGGGTTCTGGAGTTCCTCCGGCGTACCGAGATCGTTGCGCCGAGCGGCGCCAAGTTTCGCCTGCTCGACTCGATCGACGTCATCACCGGTGTGTCGGGCGGCAGCTTCACGGCGCTGGCTTACGGCCTCTACGGCGAGAAGCTGTTCGACGATTACGAGCAGCGCTTCCTCAAGCGCAATGTCCAGGGCGAACTCATCGCACGAGCGTTTAGTCCGCGCTACTGGGGCGACCTCTCGTCGGAAGGGTGGGGGAGGTCCGAACTGGCGTCGCAGCTCTACGACGAAATCCTCTTCAACGGCGCCACCTTCGGCGATCTCAATCGCGGAACAGGCCCGATGATATTGGCTTCGGCCACGGACATCTCGACCGGCTCGCGTTTCGTCTTCAACCAGGGCACGTTCGACATCATTTGCTCGGATCTCAATGCCGTGCCACTGTCCCGTGCAGCCGCGGCCTCGTCGGCGGTGCCCGTCGTGCTCTCGTCCATCACGATGAAGAACTATGGCGGCAACTGCAATGCGACGTCCCCGGCATGGGCGAAGCTGTTCCTCGACAACGACAACCCGCCGCGACCCGCCGCACGCGCGATTCGATCGCTGAAGAACCTGCAGGCTTATGGCGACAGCGTCCGTCGGCCCTATCTCCATCTGGTCGACGGCGGCGTGTCGGACAACGTGGGCATGCGCGGCGTGCTCGATGCGATGGAAGTCCTCGAAGCGCTGCACGAGGCCGGCTTGCCGTCGCCGCTCGACAGTGTGCGCAGGATCATCATATTCGTCGTGAATTCGCTGTCGTCACCGCCGACCAACTGGGACGAGTCGTATTCTCCGCCGGGCACTGTCGACATCCTGCTCAAGTCGGCAGGCACGCCGATCGATGCGTTTTCCTACGAGACGATCGAGCTGTTGAGAGACACGGCAGCGCGGTGGCGCACCATGCGCATGCTTCGCGATTCAGCCGCTTTTGCCGCCAACAAGGACCCCGCGGTGGCCGCTGCCTTGCGCATCCCGGCCGCCGAGATCTACGCGATCGACGTGTCGTTCTCGGCGTTGAAGGACAAGGCGGAACTCGATTATCTGAACCTGCAGCCGACGACATTTGTCCTGCCACCCGGAGGCGGTCGATCGACTGCGCGCCGCGCCGGGCACCATCATCCTGGACTCGCCCGAATTCAAGCGTCTGCTGAAGGACCTGGGCGCCACGCTGGTGGCGCCGCCGCCGTCCCCTGGAAGGCAATGAGCGGGATGTCGCTGCGAGCGGCGACGCCTATCGCCAGGGCGCGCGTGGCGTGGCGTCGCGTATCATTTAGGCCGCCGGTCGCAGGCGACGCAACGCGACCGCACAGGGCAAAGCGCAACGTTCGAGGAACGGCAGGCACATGCAGATTCCAAAACCACTGAGTGAGGCGCGTCGCGCGCGATCGTCTGCAGTACGCGGCTGTGCGCGCCGCGCTCGGCCTCGCACTCGCAGCGTTCGCCGCGCAGGCGAAGGCGGCGATGTTCTCCGGCGAAGCGCTCGACAAGGTCGCCGACATCATGGCCGTCGTCGTGCTGATCCTCGTGCCGGTCGTGGTGATCGTGGTCTTCTGGCTCGTGCACGTGCTGCCCGAGGTGTTCGCCGAGAAGCGCCATCATCCGCAGGCGCAGGCGATCCAGACGCTGTGCCTGCTGTCGCTCGTGTTCGGCGGGTTGCTGTGGCCGATCGCGTGGTTGTGGGCGTTCACGCGCCCGGTCGGCTACAAGCTCGCGTATGGCACCGACAAGGACGCGGGGTATCACGAGGCGATGGGTGAGCAGGCGAAGGCCGGCAAGCTGCTTGCCGCAGGAACTCGAGCACCTGCGCGCGGAGCTCGACTCGATGGCCGCGAAAGGCGCGCTGCCGCCGGCGCTGAAGCGCCTGCGCGACGATCTCGCGACGATAGAAGCGCCGCCCGCTGGCGCGGCACCCGCGGCAAGGGGGCCGCGCGTAATGGAGATCATCCTCCTCGGCATCTATTCGTTCTTCGTCTGGCTGATCTTCATCAAGTTCAAGTGGCTGCCGTGGAATATCTATTCGCAGGTCACCGTCGTCGTCATCCCGATCGTCGCGCTGGCGGCGCTGATCCTGTCGCTCAACGTCTTCGCGCCGTCGTCGAGTGACCTTCGCGTCTTTCGCTACACCGTGCCCATCGTCTCGCAGGTGCGCGGCCGCGTGATCGAGGTGCCGGTCGAGGAGGGCAACCGGCCGGTGAAGAAGGGCGACGTGCTGTTTCGCATCGACCCCACGCCGTATCAGCTGCAGGTCAACACGCTGACGGCGCAGCTCGCGAGCGCGAGCGCCCAGCAGAAGGAGATCCAGGAATCCCTCAAAGGCGCGCAGGCAGGTGTCGCTGGCGCACAGAGCGCGATCGCGCAGGCCGCGGCCAGGACCGCCGAGGTGACGGCGAAGCTCGACCTGGCGCGCAAGCGCGTCGTCCAGTATCGCCAGCTCGTCGCTGCCGGCGCGGGATCGAAGTTCGATCTGGAGCAGGCCGAGACCGACGTCAGCCAGCTTACGGGACAATTGGAAGCGGCGCGCGGCGCCGAGGTGCAGGCCCGCGCGGGCGAGGCGCAGGCGACGGCCGGGCGCGAGCAGGTGCAGCAGAAGCTCGGCGCCAAAGTCGACGGCGAGTTCGCGACGGTTGCGCAGATCCGCGCGCAGCTCGAGAACGCGAAATGGGACCTCGACCAGACCACGACGCGCTCGCCCTGCGATTGCTATGTCGTCAACCTGCAGCTTCGGCCGGGCGGTTTCGTGGCCGCCCTGCCGGTCGCGCCGGTGATGACGCTCGTCGAGGCGACGGGCCCGCTCGTGGCGCTGTTCTCGCAGAACGAGCTGCACCAGGTAGAGAACGGGAACGAGGCGGAGTTCGCACTGATCACGCACCCGGGCCGCATCGTCAAGGGGAAGGTGGACTCGATCATCTGGGCGCAGGGCGCGGGGCAGGTACAGGTCAGCGGGACGCTGCCGATGACCGGCGTGCTCACCGCACCGCCGCAGCGCTTCGCCGTGAAGTTCGACGTCGCCGACCGCGACCGGGAGCTGTTCCTCGCGGCCGGCGCGGCGGGCGCCGCGGCGATCTACACGAATCACGCGGAATTCCTGCACATCATCCGCAAGATCATCCTGCGTGTCGGTTCGTACCTGAACTACCTCGTGCTGAAGCTGCATTGACGTGAAGCGCGCCGCAACACTCGCCGTCTTCATGGTCACGCTTGCGGGGTGCGCGCTGAAGCCGCCGCCGCCGGTCGACGACACGCGCCGGCAGGCGCTGCCCAACATGTCGTTGCCGCCGCAGTGGACCGGCGCCGCGATGCCTGCCGGCCCCGCCGCGGCCGACTGGTTCGCGCCGTTCGGCGATCCCGTACTCGACGCGCTCATCGCGGAGGCATTGCAATACAACGCCGACCTGCGCATCGCCGGCGCGCGTGTCGCGCAGGCGGCAGGCTACTTGCGATCGGCAGGCGCGAGCCTGTTTCCGGTCGTCGACCTGCTGGCGCACGGCGGCGGCAAGATGGGCGGCGACAGCTCCGGTCTGCAGGGCTGGCTGGTCTCGGCGTCGTGGGAGCTCGACCTGTGGGGCCGCGTGCGCTACGGCGCGGCGGCCGCGACCGCGCAGTTGGGCGCCACGGAAGCGGACTACTACTACGCGCGCGCGTCGATCGCCGCGCTGGTGGCGAAAAGCTGGTTCCTCGCGAGCGAGGCGCGGCAGCAGCGCGAGCTCGCCCGCGCGTCGGTCATCGACAGCGAGCACTTCCTCGGCCTCTCGAAGGAGCGCGAACGCGTGGGCCGCGGTGACACCTACGACGTCGTGGTCGCCGGTGCGAACCTCGAGACGCTGCGCGATGCCCGGCGCCAGGCGGATCTCGCGTACGTCCAGTCGCTGCGTGCGCTGGAGGCGCTGCTCGGCCGCTACCCCGCCGCCGCGCTCGACGCGCCGCCGCGTTTCACGGCGCTGCCGCCGCCGGTACCCGCGGGACTGCCCTCGGAGCTGCTCGAACGCCGCCCCGACGTCGTCGCCGCGGAGCGCCGTGTCGCTGCGTCGTTCAACCTCGTCGAACAATCGAAAGTGGCGCAGCTTCCGCGCATCGCGCTCACCGCCAATGTCAGCAGCCTTACGAGCGAACTCTTCGTGCTGCAGAACCAGAACAATCCGGCATTCAGCTTCGGCGCCAACCTCGTCGCTCCGCTCTTCCAGGGCGGCGCGCTCCGCGCGAACATCGACGTCCGCACAGCCGAGCAGGCGCAGGCGGTCGCGGACTACGCGCGCATCGCGCAGCGCGCGTTCGGCGAAGTCGAGAACGCGCTCGCCAGCGAACTGGCGGCGCGCGATCGCGCGCCGATCCTGGCGCGGGCGGCGGCCGAGAATGCGCGTGCAGTCGAGCTCGCGGGCGTGCGCTATCAGGTCGGCTCCGGCGATCTTCGCGCCGTGCTGCAGCAGCAGCTCGCGCTGTACGGGACGCAAGCCGCGCTCGTGCGTGTCGAGGGCGAGCAGCGCGTCCAGCGAGTCAACCTCTACCTCGCGCTCGGCGGCGACTTCGGCACGATGCGCGTGTCGCCGCCGGTGATTCCGGTCGACTATTCACCGTTCGCGTCGACATCCGGCACGCGCTGACCTCCATGGAGCCTGCGATGTCTGGAACCCGGGACCTGACGCGGATCGAGCTGTCGGTCGTGCTGATCGCGGTGCTGATCGCGGCATCGCTGTGGGTGCTGCGGCCGTTCCTGCTCGCGACGGTGTGGGCGACGATGATCGTCGTCGCGACGTGGCCGCTGATGCTCGGCGTGCAGAAACGCGTCCGGCGGCGTTGGGTGGCGGTGCTAGTGATGAGCGCAGCGATGCTGGTCCTCCTCGTCGCGCCGGTATTCCTGGCGATCCAGGCGATCGTGTCGAACCTGGACACGATCAAGGAATGGACGCAGTGGATCGCGACGCACGGGATTCCGATGCCGCCCGACTGGGTCGGCAGGATCCCGCTGGTCGGCGCGAAAATCGCCGAACGCTGGACAGTGCTGGCCGCCGCGAGCGGCGACGAGCTCGTCACCCGTTTCGGCCCGTATGTGGCAGATGCCGCGAAAATCATCGGCACCGAGTTCGGCAGCTTCGGGCTGGTCGCGCTCCAGATGCTGCTGACCGTCCTGATCGCCGCCATCCTCTATTCCAACGGCGAGATGGCCGCCCGCGGCCTGATCCGGTTCGGCCGCCGTCTCGCCGGCGACCGCGGCGAGGAAGTCGTCCGCCTCGCGGGTCAGGCGGTTCGCGCCGTCGCGCTCGGCATCGTCGTCACCGCGCTGGCGCAGACGGCGCTCGCGGGGATCGGTCTCGCGATCGCCGGTATTCCGTTCGCGGCGCTGCTCACCGCGCTGATCCTCGTGCTCTGCATCGCGCAGCTCGGCCCGGTCCTCGTACTGCTGCCCGCCGTGATCTGGCTCTACTGGAGCGGGTCGTCCGGCTGGGGCACGGCGCTGCTGATCTGGTCGGTCGGCGTGGGCTCGCTGGACAACTTCCTGCGGCCAATGCTGATCAAAAAAGGTGCCGATCTTCCGCTGCTGCTGATCTTCGCGGGCGTCCTGGGCGGGCTGCTCGCCTTCGGCATCATCGGGCTCTTCGTCGGGCCGGTGGTGCTCGCGGTCACGTATCGGCTGCTCGAGCGCTGGGTCGCCGAAGTGGACGACCCGACGCGCACGCCGTCCTGACGCGCGCGGCGGCAGCGCTTGCCAATGCCGCGTCTGCACGGCAGCGGCGCCACCTCCCGATGACGTCCGCCCGCAACGTGCTGTTCGTGATGTGCGACCAGCTCCGTCGCGACCACCTGTCGTGCTACGGCGGCCGCGTGCCACACGCCGCATCTCGACGCGCTCGCGGCGCGCGGCGTGCGTTTCGACAACGCATTCGTGCAGTCGGGCGTGTGCGGCCCGTCGCGGATGTCGTTCTACACCGGCCGCTACGTGGCCTCGCACGGTGCGACGTGGAATCGCGTGCCGCTGTCCGCCGCCGAGTACACGCTCGGCGACTACCTGCGCGCGGCCGGGCGCACCGCGACGCTCGCCGGCAAGACGCACGTTCTGCCGGACAGCGAAGCGCTCGCGCGCTTCGGCGTCGAAACCGATTCGGAGCGCGGCGCGCTGATGCGCGAAGGCGGCTTCGCATCGATCGACCGCTACGACGGTCATCTGCCCCCGGGCCCGGAGTCAGGCTACGCCGACTATCTGCGCGCGCGCGGCTACGCGAGTGCCGACCCGTGGACCGACTACGTGATCGCGATGGAGGACGGCGACAAGGTCGTCTCCGGCTGGCACATGCGCAACGTGCATCTGCCGTCGCGCGTGCGCGAGGAGGCATTCGGAGACCGCGTACATGACCGATCGCGCGCTCGACGTGGATCGCCGGGCAGGGCGAAACGCCGTGGGTGCTGCACCTGTCGTACGTGAAGCCGCACTGGCCGTACGTCGCGCCCGCGCCGTGGCACGCGCTGTATCGCGGCCGCGACACCGGCCCGATCGTGCGCGGCCCGCAGGACGGCACGCTCGACGAGCACCCGGTGCGTGCGCGCCTACCGCGACGCACGACGAATGCGTGAGCTTCGCGCGCGAGGAGGTTGCGCGCCACGTGCGGCCCGCGTACATGGGCCTCGTCGCGCAACTCGACCATCACATCGGGCGCGCTGGTCGCCGCGCTGGACGTCGGCAGGGCGGATGCGCGACACGCTGATCGTCTTCACCACCGACCACGGCGAGTTCATGGGTGACCGCGGGCTGGGCGAGAAGGAGCTCTTCTACGACGAGATCGTCCGCGTACCGCTGATCGTCGTCGATCCGTCGGCGCGCGCTGACGCAACGCGTGGCGCGTGCGATGCGAACTTCGTCGAGGGCGTCGACATCGTGCCGACGATCCTCGATGCGCTCGGGCTGGCGGTGCCGGCGCATCGTGTCGAAGGCCGCTCGCTCTTGCCGCTTTTGCACGGCGTGACGCCGCCCGATTGGCGCGACGCCGCGTTCGCGGAGCTGGACTACGGCTTTCGGCGCGCGCGCACGGTTCTCGGCCGCGGCGTGCGCGAATGCCGCGCGTGGATGGTGCGCACGCGGCGGTGGAAATACGTTCGCTGGCAGGGCTTTCGCCCACAGCTCTTCGACCTCGAGGCCGACCCGCTGGAGCTTGTCGACCATGGCGGGCGCGCCGGCTACGACGCGATCGCCGACGAGATGCAGGCGCGTCTTTTCGACATGCTCGCGGCGTCGAAGCGGCGCACGACCGTCGACGACGACGAAGTGGCGCGCCGCACCGACGGCCATCGCCGTCATGGGGTTCACATCGGGATTTGGTGAGTAGTCGGGCCGAAGCCTGACCTGCAACGGCTTCGCGATTCTGGTGAGGCGTCAGGCTGGAGCCTGACCTACAGGGTTTTGTGAAGGCGGCGATCCTTGTGGGGCCGGCTTCAGCCCATGATCGCGCCCAGCGTCGCGAAGATGGCCGTCAACACGGCGAGCCGGCCGGCAAAGCGGTCGCCCGATTGCGCGGCGTGCTCGAGCTCGTGATCGTGCGGGCCGTGGACGTGGATCGTGCTCCCGGACATCGTTGTTCTCCCCTGATCGTTTCGTGCGTGATACAGCGACCGCAGATTATGCGCGAGCTGCCGGAGCGCGACGGTAGGTGACGAACGCATATGCGAAACTGTCGGGCGATTCGCCTGCGTACGATTCGCGCGCCGTCTCGCGCCAGACACGCCGATCGAACTCGGGAAACGAGGCGTCGCCGTCGAAGTCGCGATCGATCTCCGTCAGATACAGCGCGTCGGCGTACGGCAGCGCCGCGCGATACAACTCGCCGCCGCCGATGCAGAAGACAGGCGCCGGCAACGCGGCCGCCGCGAGCGCCGCGTCGAGCGACGTCACGACAAGTGCCCCGGCGGCGGCATAGCGGGGCGAGCGTGTGACGACGATGCTCTGCCGCTCGGGCAGCGGGCGGCCGATCGACTCCCAGGTCCTGCGTCCCATGACGATCGAGTGACCGGTGGTGAGCGACCTAAAACGCTTGAGATCGGCGGGCAGACGCCACGGAAGCGCATTGTTCGCGCCGATCACGCCATTGCGCGCGACCGCGGCGATCAGTGCGAATGTCGGCGGCGCGCCGTCGGCAGGCGTCACCGGACGGGCCGACGCGAGCGCGTTACGAACGCGTGCGCGCGCGAGGGGAGTGTCATAATCCGCCCGATTATAGCCAGTGGCGCGATTAGCGCCCCGACGCCGCGTGTATTACCCGCGCTCCTTTCTCAAGTTCATTCTGCTGGGCTTTCTGCTCGTCAGCCTGCCGCTGATCTACGCGCTCGCGGAACTCACGCTGTCGCTCGATCGTCTGGCTTCGCAGGCGAGCACGGAAGTGCTGCAGGCGGCGCAGGCGGGGCGCGAAAGCCGCCTGCTGTTCGAGCAGTCGACCACGCTCGAGCGCATCGCGCGGCAGCACCTGATCCTCGAGGACAACGCGCTGCTCGACGACTACCTTCCCGTGCGCCAGGACTTTCGCCAGACGGCGCAGCAACTCGCCGCGCTGCCGCTCGAGCCCGCGCAGGTGCAGGCGCTGAACGACGTGATCGAGCGTGAATCTCGCCTCTACCAGCGGCTGCGCGCGCCCGACCGCACGCCGGCCTTCGCAACCGAGATCGCGGACGGCTACGGCGGGCTCGTCGACGGCACGCGCGCGATGCTCGCCGCGACCAACCAGCTGACGCAGCGCGCGATCGAGCGACTGCAGGAAACCGCGACGCAAGGCCGCCAGAAGTGGTTCTACCTGAGCCTGGCGACGGTGGTCATCGCGATTGCGCTCGCGATCTTCTTCGCCACGCTGATCGCACGCCCGATCCGGCAGCTCGATCTCGCGATCCGGCAGATGGGCAGGGCGGATTTCACGCATGCGATCCGCGTCACCGGGCCGCAGGACCTGCGCTACGTCGCGCAACGGCTTGAATGGCTGCGCGCGCGGCTCTCCGAGCTCGAGCAGCAGCAGACGCGCTTCCTGCGCCACGTCTCGCACGAGCTCAAGACGCCGCTCACCGCCGTGCGTGAAGGCGCGGAGCTCCTGCGCGACAACGTGGGGGGTCCGCTGTCGGCCGAGCAGCGGGATATCGTGCGGATCGTGCGCGAGAACACGCTGCAGCTCCAGAAACTGATCGAGGATCTGCTCGCCTACCACCAGACGCGCGCGCTCGAGCCCGCGACGCACGGGCCGGTGCCGCTCGCCGAGGTGGTCACGCGGGTCGTGCGCGAGCAGAAGCTCGCCGCACTCGCGCGGATGATCTCGTTCGACGCGTCGCTGAAGCCCGCGATCGTCGTCGGCGACGGCGAGCGCATCCGCACGATCGTCGACAACCTGATCTCCAACGCGATCAAGTATTCGCCGCGCTCGGGCGCGATCGCCCTTGCGCTGGACGTCGACGGCGACTACGCGGTGCTCGATGTCGCCGATCAGGGGCCGGGTGTTCCCCCCGATCACCGCGAGCGGGTGTTCGACTCGTTCTACCAGGGCCCCGCGCCGCTCGACGGCCGGGTGAAAGGCTCGGGCCTCGGCCTCGCGATCGCGCGCGAATACACGGTCGCGCAAGGCGGACGCATCGAGCTTCTGGATCGCGCGGACGGCGCGCGCGGCGCGCGCTTTCGTCTCTGGCTTCCGCTCGCCGCCGGCGGGGCGCCGGCGCGTTCGCTGGCGAAGGCCGCGACGCTCGCAGATATCCGATGAGTGCTACAGGGCAGACCCAGAGCGCTCGCCCCGGATGCCGGCGCTTTGCAGCGCTTGCATTGGCGGCGCTGCTTGCGGGCTGCGCGACCGCGCCACCGGTCCTCCTGACGCCCGAGGAGCAATACGAGCCCGAGCTCGTCACCGTGCCGCCGATGACGCCGCTCGTCGAGTATCCGCCGATCGAGCCCGTCGAGCCGCCGATGCAGCCGGCCGCGCCGACGACGCCCGCGGCGGCACCCCCGGTGTCACCGCCGTCGTCTTCCGCGCGCGTCGTGTCGCCGCCGTCGCCCTCGCCGTCGACAGTGGCGCCCCCGGCCGCGCCATTGCGGGAGCCGCCGCCCGAGGGCGGACCAGCGGCGCCGGGCGGCCCGCCGGCCGAGCCGAGCGAGGATCAGCAGTTTGTCGCGCTGCTCGCCGATCTGCAGCGCTACGGCGCGATGCCCCCCGACGAGCTGCGCCGCGAGCACGCGAGCGTGACGGTGGCGCTCGCGCGCCAGCGCACCGATGCGAACCGGATTCGACTCGCCATCCTCTTCACGCTGGTCCGCGTGACGCCACAGGACGATCTGCGCGCGCTGCAACTGTTCGACAACGTCGCGCGCAGCAATCCGGGGCCGACGCCTTACAAGCAGCTCGCGTCCGTGCTGCAGGCGCAGGTCGTCGAGCGGCAGAAGGCGGTGCGCGACGAGCAGCAGAAGGCCGACGCGGCCATCCAGAAGCTCGAGGCGCTGCGGCAGATGGAACGCAGCCTGCTGCGTGACCGCGTCCGCAGCGGCGGTGGAGGGGGCGGCGGTGGTGGCGGTGGCGGCGGCGGTGGCAGCGGCCACTGACGCGACGTCCGAGGAACTCTCATGAATCCTGGCGAAATCCTTCTCGTCGACGACGATCCCGATCTGCTCAAGCTGATCAGCCTGCGCCTGACCTCCGCCGGCTATCGCGTGCGGACGGCCGACAGCGGCGAGACGGCGCTTGCAGCGCTCGCGCTGGCGCGGCCCGGGCTCGTCATCACCGATCTCAAGATGCCCGGCATCGACGGCATGCAGCTGTTCGAGGCGATCCACCGCCAGCACCCGGCGCTGCCCGTCATCATCCTGACGGCGCACGGAACGATCCCGGACGCCGTGAGCGCGACGCAGCGCGGCGTGTTCGGCTTCCTGACCAAGCCGTTCGACAGCCAGGAGCTGCTGCAGAAGGTCGCCGCGTCGCTCAAGCTGTCGGGCAACGCACCCGTCGAAAGCGACACGGCGGCGGGCGAGTGGCGCGAAGGCATCCTCACGCGCAGCCCGAAGATGGAGGATCTGCTGCGCCAGGCACGGCTGGTCGCGGAATCGGACGCCAGCGTGCTGATCTACGGCGATTCGGGTACCGGCAAGGAACTGCTGGCGCGCGCGATCCACCGCGCCAGCCGGCGCGCCGCTGAAGCCGTTCGTCGCGGTGAACTGCGGCGCGATTCCCGGCGACCTGCTCGAGTCGGAGCTCTTCGGCCACGCGCGCGGCGCGTTCACCGGCGCCGTCGCCGCGCACAAGGGCCTGTTCCAGGCCGCCGATGGCGGCACGCTGCTGCTGGACGAGATCGGCGACATGCCGCTGCCGCTGCAGGTCAAGCTGCTTGCGCGTGCTGCAGGAAGGCGAAGTGCGGCCGGTCGGCGCGACGCAGGCGATGCCGGTCGACGTCCGGGTCATCTCGGCGACGCATCGCGATCTCGAGGTGCAGCGCGCAGAAGGGCGCTTCCGCGAGGACCTGTATTACCGGCTGAACGTCGTCTCGCTCAACCTGCCGCCGCTGTCGGAGCGGCGGGAAGACATCCCGCTGTTGTCGGCCCACATCCTGCGCCGGCTCGCCGAGCGGTACCGGAAGCCCGTTCCCACGCTCGCGCCCGACGCGATGGCGCTGCTCGTCGCGGCGCCGTGGCCGGGCAACGTGCGGCAGCTGCTCAACCTGCTCGAGCAGGCCGTCGCGCTGACGCCAACCACCGTCATCCCGGCGTCGCTCGTCGCGAACGCGCTGAAGGAGGACGCGGCGGCGCTGGTGCCGTTCGAGGAGGCGAGGAAGTCGTTCGAACGCGACTATCTCGCGCGGCTGCTGAAGATCACCGGAGGCAACGTGACGCAGGCGGCGCAGCTTGCCAAGCGCAACCGCACCGAGTTCTACAAGCTGCTCCAGCGACACCGGCTCGAGCCGGCGCAGTTCAAGGAGGCGAAGACCTGAATGCAGCGGGCCGCGCGCCGGCATGACGACGGCATTATGTCGCTGAACGGAGACACGCTTTTCGTTCAGGAATCATCCAGTTAACGCACATGCAGCACAACATGTCGCTGAATCACGACATTTGGGCCAGCCCGCGTCAGGTTGTCGTCTGCAAGCTATGTGCCGAGATGACCGTTCACCGCTGAAAAGTGAACGTAAGTCGTATGTTGGCGGCCGCGACCAATGAATGGCACATCGCTTGCTTTGGTGATGACCATTCAGGTGCCGTTCAACGGTCGAGGCGCAGCATGCAATCTTTTGCCCCCGAGTTCGCCCGGTTCTGGCTGCCGAGCCAGGGGGCGGGTGCGGGTGAGGCGAAAGCCGACCGTGGCGACGACGACACGCCCGCACAGCAGGCCGCGTTGGAAGAGTTGGCGGAGCGGGTGTCGCTGGCACGCAGCATCACGTAACTAATTGCCGGGCGCAGAGCGTCCGGGCACGTCGGGGCGCAGTGCGCCGCGGCGATGTCGATCCCCCTTGCCCGCCAAATTCCTCCCGGCGGGCTTTTTTTTGGTTTGCGCGTCTCCGCTCGCCTGGCGCGTCAGACCGCCACCGGCGCCTTGATCGCAGGCCAGGGCGCGTAGCCGACGATCTCGAAATCCTCGTACGCGTAGTCGAACAGCGAGGGCGGCTTGCGCCGAATGAGCAGCTGCGGCGACGCCAGCGGCGCCCGCGAAAGCTGCATCTCCACCTGCTCGATGTGGTTGAGATAGAGATGGCAATCGCCGCCGGTCCAGACGAAGTCACCGACGCCGAGGTCGCATTGCTGCGCGATCATGTGCGTCAGCAGCGCGTAGGAGGCGATGTTGAAGGGGACGCCGAGGAAGATGTCGGCGCTGCGCTGGTAGAGCTGGCATGACAGGCGTCCGTCCGCGACGTAGAACTGGAAGAACGCGTGACATGGCGGCAGCTTCATCCGCGGGATGTCGGCGACGTTCCAGGCCGAGACGATGAGGCGCCGCGAATCCGGGTTGCGCCGGATCTCCGCGAGGACCTGTTTCATCTGGTCGATCTCGCCGCCGTTGCCCGTGGGCCAGCTTCGCCACTGGTGGCCGTAGATCGGACCGAGCTCGCCGTCGGCGTCCGCCCACTCGTCCCAGATCGTCACGCCCTTCGCCTGCAGTGAGCGCACGTTGGTCTCGCCGCGCAGGAACCAGAGCAGCTCGTGCACGATGGACTTGGTGTGCACCTTCTTCGTCGTCAGCAGCGGGAAACCGTCGGCCGAGGTCGAAGCGCATCTGGTAGCCGAACACCGACAGCGTGCCGGTGCCCGTGCGGTCATCCTTGCGCTGACCGTGGTCGCGCACGTGCCGCATGAAATCGAGGTACGCCTGCATGGGGATCCGCGCGTCGCGAAGGCGACAGCGGATTGTAGCGGATCGGCTCGCGCCAGCCGACGGACGGTCGCTTGACGGCGCGTGGATCGGGCGTAGACTACGCAACAACGCGACTAATTATTTAGTCATATAGAAATCGGATGAGGCCTTCGTATTCCCGCCCGCTGCCGCGCACCTGGCAGCGCAATGCGCTGATCTTCACGGCGCTGGGCGATCCACACCGGCAGCGGATCCTGCTGATGTTCGAGCGTGACGAGCGGCTGTCCGTCGGGCAGATCGTCGACGCGTCGACGCTGTCGCGGTCGGCGGTCGCGCACCACCTGCGCGTGCTGCGCGTCGCCGGTGTGCTGTCGTGCCGCAAGGAGGGCAAGGAGGTGTACTACCGGCCCGAGCCGGATACCGTGCGCGCTGCGCTCGCCGGTGTCCGCGAGTACCTCGACGAGCAATTCCCGGTGCGGCGGCGCGCGGCTTGAGATCGAGCGCAGGTTCTGCCCGGATGCATTACCCTCTCGCCACCCCAGACCTGACGCCGACCTGACGCCGCCATGCCCTCGCCGAACCAGTTCGACCTGCTGAAGCAACGCCGCTTCGCGCCATTCTTCTGGACGCAGTTCCTCGGCGCCGGCAACGACAACGTGTTCAAGAACGCGTTCGTCGTGTTCGTCGCCTTCGAGGCGGCGACGATGACGTCGATCGACGCCGGCATGGTCGTCAACCTGATCGGCGCCGTCTTCATCCTGCCGTTCATGTTGTTCTCTGCCACCGCAGGCCAGCTCGCGGACAAATACGAGAAGTCGCGGCTCATCCGCCTCATCAAGCTCTTCGAGATCGCCATCATGGGTGTCGGCTTCGCCGGCTTCGCGCTCTCCAACCTCACGCTGCTGTTCGTGGCGCTCGCGCTTCTCGGCGTCCATTCGACGCTGTTCGGCCCGGTCAAGTACGCGATCCTGCCGCAGGCGCTGAAGAACGAGGAGCTGGTCGGCGGCAACGGGATGGTCGAGATGGGGACGTTCGTCGCGATCCTGCTGGGGACGATCGCCGGCGGTCTCGTCGTGGCTGTCCGCCCCGGAGGCCCCGAGCTCGCGGGCGGACTCGCCATCGCAATCGCGATCGCGGGGTGGCTCGTGAGCCGCGCGATTCCCGTCACGCCCGCGGTCGCGCCCGACCTTCAGATCAACTGGAACCCGTTCACCGAGACATGGAAGAACATCCGCTTCGCGCAGGGCGAGATCGTCGTATGGCGCTCGATGCTCGGCATCTCGTGGTTCTGGTTCTACGGCGCGATCTACCTGGCGCAGCTGCCGGTGTTCACGCGCTCGGTGCTGGGCGGCGACGAGCACGTGTTCACGTTCCTGCTCGCGACTGTTCTCGGTCGGCATCGGTGTCGGGTCGCTCCTGTGCGAGAAGATGTCCGGCCGCAGGGTCGAGCTCGGCCTCGTGCCGTTCGGCTCCATCGGCCTCACGCTGTTCGCGCTCGACCTCTGGCTGGCGACGCGCGGGATGAGCGCGACCACACAGGGCGGGCTCGGCGCGTTCCTCGGGAGTCGGCGCGCATTGGCGCGTCGCCGTCGACATCCTGCTCATCGGCATGTTCGGCGGCTTCTACATCGTGCCGCTGTACGCGCTGATCCAGGAACGCTCGGCGCCGTCGCATCGTTCGCGGATCATCGCCGCGAACAACATCCTGAACTCGCTGTTCATCGTCGCGTCGGCCGGGATCGCCATCGGCCTGCTCCAGGCCGGCCTCACCATTCCACAGCTCTTCCTCGTCGTCGGCCTGATGAACGCCGCCGTCGCGATCTACATCTACGCGCTGGTGCCCGAGTTCCTGATGCGCTTCCTCGCGTGGATCCTCGTCCACACCTTCTATCGCGTCCGCAGCGAAGGCCTCGAGCACATTCCGGCGGAAGGCCCGTGTGTCGTCGTCTGCAATCACGTGAGCTATGTCGACGCCGTGGTCATCGCCGCGTGCGTGCGCCGGCCGATCCGCTTCGTCATGGATCACCGCATCTTCCGCATCCCGGTGCTGTCGTTCCTCTTCCGGACGATGCGGACGATTCCCATCGCGGGCGCGAGGGAAGATGCGGCGATGAAGGACCGCGCGTTCGCGGAAGTCGCGAAGGCGCTGGCTGCGGGCGAGGTCGTCGGTATTTTCCCCGAGGGCTCGCTGACCGATTCGGGCGAGCTCAATCGCTTCCGCCCTGGCGTCCAGCAGATCGTCCAGACGACGCCGGTACCGGTGATTCCGATGGCGTTGCGCGGGCTGTGGGGCAGCTTCTTCTCGCGCTCGCACAACGGCAAGGCGATGCGTCGCCTGCGCGGGCTGTATCTACGAATAACACTGGCGGTCGGAAATCCGCTGGAGCCTGCGGAAGCTACGCCGCAACGGTTGCAGGACGAAGTGCTGGCGCTGCGAGGTGACGCGCGCTAGGTTGCAACGCGAGCATCGGGGAGGTCTCGTGTTTCCATTGATCGGTTTGATAGTGGGCGGCGTGCTCGGCGCGTTGATCGGCGGACGCTTCGAGCCGGCGCTGACCGGCGCGTTCATCGGCTTCATCGCCGGGCTGATCGTGAAGGCGAAGCGGCAGGCGGCCGGCAAGGTCACCGCGGCGGCGCAGGCGGACGCACCGGCGATCGCACCGATGCTGTCGATCGACCTTCGCGTCGCCGTGCTGGAACGCAGGCTCGCCGACGTCGAGGCGGCGCTGGCGCGCGCGGGTCTCGGTGCCGGCGTACAGACGCGTGCGCAGCCCGCCGCGACGAGCGACGCGACGATGTCTGCTGCGGCGAGCGACGCGGCGCTCGCTGCCGCCGCCGCGCGGACTGCTGCCGTTGCGCCGCTGCCGGTGAGTCCAGGCGACGACGCGCTCACCCGCGCGCCTGACGGAACGCTCGTGCCCACCATGCGGGTACCCGCGCTCGCCACGCCGTCGCCGTCCGCACCGGCTTACATGACGCCTGCGGGCGCGGCACAGGTCCCGGCATACATGGGCGGCGCGCCCGCTGCGGCCACGGCCGGTGTATCGGCCAGTGACGCTGCGCCGCCGGCGTTCACGCCCCCGGCCCCGTCGAAGCCCAACCCGATCTGGGCGTGGATCACCGGCGGCAACACGCTGGCGCGCGTCGGCATCGTGCTGCTGTTCATCGGCGTCGGCTTCCTGCTGAAGTACGCCGCGGAGCACGTCACCGTGCCGCTCGAGCTGCGCATCGCGGGCGTGGCGATTGGCGGTGTCGCGCTGCTCGTGCTCGGATGGATGCTGCGCGAACGCCGAACGCGCCTACGCGATGATCCTGCAGGGTGGCGGTGTGGGCGTGCTCTATCTTACGGTGTTCGCCGCGCTCAAGCTCTACGCGCTCGTACCCGCGCCGGCGGCGTTCGGCCTGCTCGTCGCCATCGCCGCCTTCTCCGCCGTGCTCGCGGTGAAGCAGGACTCGCTTGCGCTCGCCGCGATCGGCGTCATCGGCGGCTTCGCCGCGCCGATCCTGACGTCGAGCGGATCCGGCAACCATGTCGTGCTCTTCGGGTACTACGCGCTCCTCAATGCCGGCATTTTCGGCATCGCGTGGTTCAAGGCATGGCGGCTCCTGAACCTGCTGGGCTTTGTCTGCACGTTCATCGTCGGCACCGCGTGGGGCGTCACCCGCTATCGCGCCGGCGACTTCGCGACGACCGAGCCGTTCCTGGTGCTGTTCTTCCTGTTCTACGTCGGCATCGCGGTGCTGTACGCGTTGCGCCGCTCGGTCGAGGTCCGGCACTACGTCGACGGCACGATCGTCTTCGGCACGCCGCTCGTCGCGGCGGGCCTGCAGCAGGCGCTGGTACGCCCTTACGAATTCGGGATGGCGATCTCCGCCGTCGCGATGTCGGCGCTCTACCTCGTGCTCGCTCGCGTGCTGTGGGCCACGCGCCGCGACGATCTGCGCCTTCTGACCGAGTCGTTTCTTGCACTTGGCATCGTGTTCGCGACGCTCGCGGTACCGCTCGCGTTCGACGCCCGCGTGACGTCGGCGACTTGGGCGCTCGAAGGTGCCGCCATCGTCTGGGTCGGCGTGCGACAGGGCCGCGTCCTGGCGCGGGCATTCGGCGTCCTGCTGCAGCTGGCGGCCGGCGCTGCATTCGTGCTCGGCGGCTCGTGGTTCATGCTGCAGCTGCCCGCCGGCGCGCTGCCGATCCTCAACCGCGAATTCGTCGGCGCCGTGCTGGTGGCGCTCGGCGGCCTGATCACGGCATTCGTCTATCAACGCGGCGGCGAGGCGGTGAAGCCGATCGAGCGCGCACTGATCCCGGCGATCTTCGGCTGGGGCGTGCTTTGGTGGCTCTTCGCGGGCGGCAACGAGATCGATCGTTTCGTGGCGCCGCCGCGGCAACTGGCCGCGCTCGTGGCGTTCGCGGCGGTCACGGCGCTCGCGTTCGCATTCGCGTCGCGGCGCCTTGCGTGGCCGATGGCGCGCGTTCCTGCGCTGCTGCTCGGCGTCGCGCTGCTCGTGGCGGCCGTGGTGGGCGCGCTCGATGGTTTTGCCACAATCGGGCACCTGTTCGGCGGCGGGGGATTCATCGCCTGGCCGTTCGCGATCGTCGTCTACGCGCTCCTGTTGCGGCGCTTCGAGCGTGAGGGCGCGTACGCCGCCGACGGATGGGTGTTTCGTGGCGCGCACGCCGTGCTGCTGTGGGTGGTCGCGATCGTCGCCGCGCACGAGCTCGCGTGGCTCGTCGTGCGCCATGTCGCGCGCGACGGCATTTGGCGCCACATTCCGTGGGGCGTGGTGCCGGCGCTCGCGCTCGTGGGCGTCTGCAGCCTCGCGGGTCGCGGCGGCTGGCCGGTGGCGCCGCACTCGCGCGCCTACCTCGTCGTCGGCGCGATACCGCTGGTGCTGTGGATGCTGGCGTGGGCGTTCGTCGTGGGGATCGTCAGCGACGGGAACCCCGCACCGCTGCCGTACGTGCCGATCGTCAATCCGATCGACCTGACGCTCGGCGTGATCGCCGTCGCGCTGGTCACGTGGGTGCGCAGGCTCGCGCAAGAGGGCATCGACGTGCACAAGCTCGCGCCGCGCGAGGCGGTGATTGGCGTGCCGGCGGTGCTCGCGTTCCTGTGGATGAACGCCATCGTGCTGCGTTCGATCCACCACTGGTTCGGCGTCGCATGGTCGCCGGATGCGATGTGGTCGTCGACACTGGTGCAGGCGGTGCTGTCGATTCTATGGGCCGTGATCGCGCTCGCGACGATGGTCGTCGCGAATCGGATGGCCACGCGCACGGGCTGGATTGCCGGCGCGACACTGCTTGCCGTAGTCGTCGTCAAGCTGTTCGCAGTGGACCTGTCGCGGATCGGCGGCATCGAGCGCATCGTCTCGTTCATCGGCGTCGGGCTGCTGCTGCTGCTGATCGGCTACCTCGCACCTGTGCCGCCGCACCGCAAGGAGAGCGCACCATGAGCCCGCTGCCGGGCCGTCCCAAATGCGAAGTGGATCGGAGCGCGCAGCGCGTGAGTCATCCCGGATGGCGATCGATGATGACGGTCGGCGCGGCAATGCTCGCGCTCGCCGCGCAGGCGCAGTCGCCGGCGGATTTCGCGTGGCGTCTGCCGCTGTCCACGGCGAGCGACGGCGCCTTTTTCCGGGTCGAAGTGCCCCCTTCGTTGTACGAAGGCGCGGTGCGCGCCGATCTCGGCGACGTCCGCGTGTTCAACGGCGAGGGCGCAGCGGTGCCGCTTGCGTTTCTCGCGCGTCCGGCGGCGGCGCGCGAAGCTGCGGCGCCCGTCGCGCTGCCGCTGTTTCCGCTGCGCGTCGATCGCAATCGACGCGACCTCGGCGACCTGACGATGTCCGTGCGCCGCGACGCGGCGGGAACCACCGTGAATCTCGCCACGCGCGACGGCGCTGCAGTGGCCGGCGAGCGGCTCGCGGGCTATCTGGTCGATGCGAGCGCGCTCAGCGCTCCGCCCGTCGTGCTCACGCTGATGCTGCCCGACGGCGCGAACGTCTCGACGCGTGTGCGCGTCGAGGGCAGCGACGATCTGGCGGCATGGCGCGTGCTGAACGGCTTCGCGCCCGTGCTTGCCGTGGAGTTTGGCGGACGCCGACTGGCGCTCGATCGCGTCGATCTCGCGCCCGGACCGGCGAAGTACCTGCGCATCACGACGGTGGGCTCGGAGCCCCCGCTCGAGATCGCCGGCGTGCGCGGTGAATTCGCCGGCCGCATGATCGATCCGGCGCGCCAGTTTCGCAAGGTGGAAGGGGTAGCCGACAAGGCGAGTCCCGGGCGATTACATTTTCGACCTCGGCGGCACGTTCCCGGTCGATCGGATCGCGCTCGACCTGCCCGAGCTCAATACCGTCGCGCCCGCGCAGGTCTATTCACGCCGGGACCCGAAGGACGAATGGCGCGCCGTGGGCGCGACGGTGTTCTATCGACTCAAGCATCAGGACGCCAACGAGACGACGAGCCCGCCGTGGCCCGTCGCGACGGCACCTGCGCGATACTGGAAAATCAGCGTTGACGCGCGTTCCGGCGGGCTTGGCAGCAAACCGCCGGCGCTCACTGCGCTCTGGATTCCGCAGGCGCTCGTGTTCGCCGCGCGCGGCAATGGGCCGTTCGAGTTGGCGTACGGCAGTGCGCAGGCGAAACCGGTCGCATTGCCGATCGAAACGCTGGTACCCGGCTTCGACGCGCGCGTCACGCCGGCAACGTTCGCAGTGGCCACGGCCGGCGCAGCGACGACACCGCCCGCGATGGCCGCGCTGAAGCAGCCGATCGATCTCAAGCGCTGGCTCCTGTGGGCCGCGCTGGGGCTCGCGACGCTGGTGCTCGGGTGGATGGCCTATGCGCTGGGGAGGCAAATGCGCGGCCCCGCAAGCCCCGCGACGGACGCCGCGACGAGCGCAGCTGACAGCGTCGGCGGGGGCAGGTCGCCCAAAGCGACCGAAGAATCAACGTGATCGACCCTCGCGCAGCGCTGCTCGACTGGCTGGACCTCGGCGCGCTGCCGCGCGAGCGCTTTGGCGCCGCGCTGCGCGTCGCGGGCGTGGCGCCCGGCCCGGCCGCATGGCGAAAATTTCTCGAAACGCTGTTCCTGTGGCTCGGCGCCGTCAGCCTCGCCGCGAGCGTCGCGTTCTTTGTCGCGGCGAACTGGCAGGCGCTCGGGCGCTTCGCCAAGTTCGGCATGGTCGAGATCGCGCTCGTCGTCGCGATCGC
This sequence comes from uncultured beta proteobacterium, assembly GCA_963851465.1. Lineage (GTDB taxonomy): Bacteria > Pseudomonadota > Gammaproteobacteria > Burkholderiales > Casimicrobiaceae > VBCG01. The sequence continues at coordinate 50,863 of CAWKPJ010000009.1, read as the reverse complement.
GCTCGCGGTATGGCGAGGACTCGACACGTTGCCCGGCAAGGCGGCACTCGTCGTCGCGGCTCTGTTGGCGGGCGCGTTGCTCGCGCTGGTCGGGCAGGTCTATCAGACGGGCGCCGACACGTTCGAGCTCTTCGCCGCGTGGGCCGTCGCGATCGTCGCGTGGGTGCTGGTCGCGCGAATGCCGATGGGCGCATGGTGCTCGGCGTCGACACGCGCGACGTGGGCACGTTCCGCCGCCTCGACACCGGCGCGCCGCGCGCCGATGACGAGCTGTTGCTGCGCTATCGCATTCGCGACAGCTTGCCGAAACTCGGGACCAATGCGTTCTTCTTCGAGGAAGGCACCGGCGATCGGTATGCCGGTGCGCGCTATGGCGAGTTCCGTGTCGCGCCCGATGGCGAGGCGATCCTCACGGGCTTGCGGGACGGGCGCTCGCGCCCCTCGGCCCGCCGTCTCCCCAGTCGCCTCGATTCCCCTAAGGCGAAACCTGCTGGACTCGAAGGGATTCCTGGCGGCATACTGAGAATCCCACGGCTCTCGATTGTGGGTGTGGGACTTGGGGATACCTGCGAACTCGACGGGAGGTTGGTCATGACAGGCAAGACATTCGGTACGATCGTCGCGGCGGCGCTTTTGGCCGGTTCGGTGCAACAGGCTGCTGCGCAGTCCGCGCCGCGCAACTCGGTATTGTGTGCGTATCCGTGGTGCTATAACTCCGTCGTGGTCTCCGGCGCGACGCCGGCGGCGATGATGGAGTGGGAACAGATCCGGATGCAGAAGAAGCTTGCCGGCGGTACGGTTGTGTGGGAGCTGCTCGGAAGCCCCGACTACGAGTTTCGGGCCGACAGCGTCGTCGCGACGGGCACCAACGCGGCGGGCGCCAGCACGCAGTTTCCCGTGCGGCTGATCTCGCCGACGAAGTACGCGCTCGACGATCTCAACAACAACGACCTGACCTACGAGTACGAGCTTCGCGTCTATCGCAAGGGATCGACCGCGCCGCCGATCGTCACACGCGGCAGCGTCGTCAATTCGTTCAACTGAGCAGCGATAACCGGTCCGACCACGCAGCGCGCACGAGTGCCGGCAGGACCACGCCCGCGGCGCCGCGCAGTGCGTGGTCGGCGTAGGGCGTGAGCGGCGTCGGTTCGACGTTGACTTCGACGACGCAGGCACCGGCGCCACGCGCGGTCTCGGGCAGTGCCGCCGCCGGATACACCTCGGCGGACGTGCCTACGACGAGCAGCACGTCGCATTCGCGTGCTGCGTCCTCCGCCGCGGCGAGCGCGTCGTCCGGCAGCAGCTCCTCGAACCAGACGACGTCCGGACGCAGGAACGCGTCGCAACGCGCGCACCGCGGCGGCAGCGCGTCCAGCGGCTCGTCCCATCGTTGCGAGACCCGCGCGCACGCCGAGCATTTGACCCGCGCGATGTTGCCGTGAAGCTCGACCAGCGCGCGGCTGCCCGCGCGCGCGTGCAGGCCGTCGACATTTTGCGTCGCGAGCAGGAAGCGCGGGACGCGCGCTTCGATCTCGACCAGCGCGCGATGCGCGGCATTCGGCAACACGGTGGCGACCTGCGCGCGCCGCTCGGCGTACCAGTCCCAAACGCGCTTCGGATTGCGCGCGAACGCCGACGGCGTCGCGAGCTCGTGCGGATCGAACGTCGCCCAGAGCCCGGTCAACGCGTCGCGAAACGTCGGCACGCCCGATTCCGCCGACACGCCGGCGCCGGTCAGGACCGCGACGAACTGTGCGCCGGCGAGCCGCGCTGCGACCGCTCGAATCTCCGCATCGAGCCGAGGCGTTGCATCGTCCATCGACGGATTTTCGCACGCGAAGATGCTGCGAAAGCGCGTGCTATAGTCGATCGACCCTTCCGTCTGCCGCGCCATGTCAGGCAATACGTTCGGCCGCTCGTTCTGCGTCACCTCGTTCGGCGAATCGCACGGTCCCGCGATCGGCTGCGTCGTCGACGGCTGTCCGCCGAATCTCGAGTTGTCGGAGGCCGACATCCAGCGTGACCTCGATCGCCGGCGGCCGGGCACCTCGCGGCACGTCACGCAGCGGCGCGAACCGGACACGGTGGAGATCCTCTCCGGCGTCTTCGAAGGCCGCACGACCGGCACGCCGATCGCGCTCCTCATCCGCAACCAGGACGCGCGCAGCAAGGACTACGCGAACATCGCCGACACCTTCCGTCCCGGCCACGCCGACTACACGTACTGGCAGAAGTACGGCATTCGCGACTACCGTGGCGGCGGGCGGCAGTCGGCGCGCGAAACTGCCGTGCGCGTCGCTGCGGGCGCCATTGCGCGCAAGTGGCTCGCGGAGCGTCATGGCGTGCGCATCCGCGGCTGCCTGACACACATCGGACCGCACGCGATCGCGTTCGAGGACTGGGCGCACGTCGACGCGAACCCGTTCTTCGCCGCCAACGCGTCGCAGATCGCCGCGCTCGAAGCGTTCATGGACGCGCTGCGCAAGTCCGGCGATTCGGTCGGTGCACGCATCGAGATCGTCGCGTCGGGGGTGCCGGTGGGGTGGGGCGAACCGGTCGACGACAAGCTCGACGCCGACCTCGCCTACGCGATGATGAGCATCAACGCGGTCAAGGGCGTCGAGATCGGCGCCGGCTTTGCCGCGGTGACGCAACGCGGCACGCAGCATTCGGACGAGATGGCGCCCGAAGGCTTCCTGTCCAACAACGCTGGCGGCATCCTCGGCGGAATCTCGACGGGTCAGGACATTGTCGTCGCGTTCGCGGTCAAGCCGACGAGCTCGATCCGCCTCGACCGTCATTCGATCGACAAGGCGGGACGTGCGGTGACCGTCAACACGCACGGCCGCCACGATCCGTGCGTGGGCATTCGCGCGACGCCGATCGGTGAAGCCATGATGGCGCTCGTGCTGATGGACCAGGCGCTGCGCCATCGCGCGCAGAACGCCGACGTGCGCACCTCGACGCCGCACATCGCGGCGGCCGCACCGCCTGACGTGGTCGCGAAGCGCCGCGCCGCAAGCGTCGAGGATCCCGATCCCGACGAAGCTTGATGCGGGCAACGCGTCAGGCTGAAGGCCGACCTGCAAGGGTTGGCGCAGTTCCTCGTCAGGCTGAAGCCTGACCTACAAGGACGGCGAAACGCCGGTGATCGGCGGCGATCCTTGTGGGGCCGGCTTCAGCCGGCCTCGACGTCGGTGACGTCCGCCGATGCGCCACCACGCGCAAATGCCAGCGCCACTGCATCGCCCTTCGCGAGCTGCGCGCCGTCGTAGACGACGTCCCCCGAGGCCGTGGTGACGATGGCGTAGCCGCGCGTGAGCACGGCGCGCGGATTGAGATGCCCGATCGCGCGCGTTGCACCGTCGATGCGCGCAGTGCGGCGCGCCAGGTCGTCGCGTGCCGCGCGGCGCCAGCGCTCGAGCGTTCGCTCGAGCCGTGCGCGCTGCGGCAGCGGCGCACGGGCTTCGCGCGCGAGCCGGCCCGCCAGCGCAACGAGCGTTTCCCTGTCGGATCCGATCCGCCGCAGCCACGCCCGCGCCAGGCGCTGCGCCAGCGCGGCGGCGCGCTCCCGCTGCGCCGCGAGTCTCGCTGCCGGATGCACGAGGCCCCGCGCCGCGTGATCGACACGCTGCGCGCGCGTCGCCAGCGCGTGCGACGTCGCCCGCTCCATGTGGCGCGCGAGCTGGCCGAGCTTGTGGGCGAACGCCGCGCGATCCGGCACGACGAGCGCCGCCGCGCCCGTGGGCGTGGGCGCGCGCACGTCGGCGACAAAGTCGCAGATCGTGAAGTCGGTCTCGTGGCCCACGCCGGACACCACCGGCAGGACCGACTCGAACACTGCGCGGGCGACCACCTCCTCGTTGAACGACCACAGGTCTTCGAGCGAGCCCCCGCCGCGGCAGACGATCAGCACGTCGACGTCGCGCCGCTCGTTCGCCAGCGCGATCGCCGCCGCGATGTCCGCCGCCGCACCATCGCCCTGCACCGGCGTGGGATAGACGATCACGCGCGCCGCGGTCCAGCGCCGCGCGAGCGTCGTCAGCACGTCCGACAGCGCCGCCGCGCGCGTCGACGTGACGATGCCCACGGCGCGCGGATACGCCGGCAGCGCGCGCTTGCGGCCGGCATCGAACCAGCCGGCGGCTTCCAGGCGCACCTTCAGCCTGACGAAGCGTTCGTAGAGCGCGCCCAGGCCGGCCAGGCGGACGGTCTCGACGTTGAGCTGGAAGTCGCCGCGCGCCTCGTAGATCGTCGGGGTGGCGCGAACCTCGACCGCGAGCCCGTCGGCCAGCGCCACGCCGAGCCCCTGCGCCTTCTGCCGGAAGAGCACGCAGCGCACCTGCGCCGTCGCGTCCTTGAGCGTGAAATAACAATGTCCCGACGCGGCGCGCGTGAAACCCGAGATCTCGCCGCTGATCCAGGCGAGGCCCAGGTGGCGCTCGAGGAGCAGCCGCGCCGACGAGACCAGCAGCGAGACGGGGATGACCGGCGCCTGTCGCGTCGGCGAGGGGGCGCGAGCCAGCGGATCATCCATGGCCGTCATCCTGCACGATGCGCGGAGCGTTTGAGTGAAAAGGAGGTGGCTTCCGCGTTCGACAACGCAAGCGCAGCATAGCGTTTGTCCTGGACGACAGGCTGTCTCACGATCGTCATGGGAGTGTCATTCACGGGTCGAAAGGCTGGCGGAACCGGCAGGGCAGCCGCGCGGTAACGTAAGTCCAAGCCCATGATCCGGAAGTGAAAAGTGCCGGCGTCATTTTGGTCATCCGGCGGATAATCCCGGCCACGGCACGACTTAGCGAACGAATTTACAAGATATGCACATCTCCATCCACAGGAATTGTGGAAAACCTTCGCTGCGGCGATCGGCCGAACGGCCGGAAAGCCGCGCCAGTCGCGGTTTTCCGGGGGATCGTCCGTTTCCCGTCTTAAGTGCATGGAACGCGCTCGCGCAGCCCGCGGTTAGAATGGACGATAGAGTCCATTGTTCATGAACAAACGTCGATGAATGCTGCGGCGCCGCATGGTGGCGGCGAAACGCTGGCCGAGGTCGCCCTGCGCGAGTCGGCGACGCGCGCTAACAATGCAGCGCCTGCCGGTGCGCGCGCCGCGACGGCGCCGGCTCCGCGTGATGCGCCGGCGTCGAATTTCCTGCGCACGGTCATCGCCGACGACAAGCGCAGCGACAAGTACGGCGGCCGCGTGGTCACGCGCTTCCCGCCCGAGCCCAACGGCTACCTGCATTACGGCCACGCCAAATCCGTCGTCCTGAACTTCGGCCTCGCCGCCGAGAACGGCGGCGTGTGCCATCTGCGCTTCGACGACACCAATCCGCTCAAGGAAGACGTCGAATACGAGGACTCGATCGCCGACGCGGTCCGCTGGCTCGGCTACGACTGGGGCGCTCGGCGCTTTCACGCGTCCGACTACTACGACGACCTCTATCGATTCGCCGAGTGGTTCGTCCAGCAGGGGCTCGCGTATGTCGACAGCCAGTCGGCGATCGAAATGCGGCGCACGCGCGGCACGCTGACGCAGCCCGGGACGAACAGCCCGTTCCGCGATCGCAGCGTTGCGGAGAACCTCGATCTCTTCCGGCGGATGCGTGCCGGCGAGTTTCCCGACGGTGCGCACGTGTTGCGGCTCAAGATCGACATGGGCAGCCCGAACGTGAACCTGCGCGACCCGGCGATCTATCGGATCCGCCATGCGCCGCACCACCGCACCGGCGACAAGTGGGTCATCTACCCGCTGTACGACTACACGCACGCGATCTCGGATGCGCTCGAGCGGATCACGCACTCGATCTGCACGCTGGAGTTCCAGGACCACCGTCCGCTCTACGACTGGGTGATCGGCAAGCTCGCCGACGGCGGCATGCTGGAGCGGCCGCTGCCGCAGCAGTACGAGTTCGCGCGGCTCAACCTCACCTACGTCGTGCTGTCCAAGCGCAAGCTGATCGAGCTCGTGGAGAAGAAGTTCGTCGACGGCTGGGACGATCCGCGCATGCCCACGCTCGTCGGCGCGCGCCGACGCGGATTCACGCCGGAAGGGTTTCGCCTCTTCAACGAGCGGATCGGCGTGTCCAAATCCGACTCGTGGATCGACATCGGCACGCTGGAAGACGCGATGCGCGAGGACCTGAACGCGCGCGCGCTGCGCCGCATCGCGGTGCTCGACCCGGTGAAGCTCGTCATCGACAACTATCCCGAGGGCAAGACCGAGGACTGTTTCGCCCCCAACCATCCGCAGAAGCCCGAGCTCGGCAAGCGCGCGCTGCCGTTCACGCGCGAGCTCTGGATCGAGCGCGACGACTACACCGACACGCCGCCGAAGGGCTACTTCCGGCTCGCGCCGGGCGCCGAGGTGCGGCTGCGCTACGCGTACATCGTCCGCTGCGCGAGCGTCGAGCGCGACGCCGCCGGCAACGTCACCGTGGTCCACTGCACGTACGACCCGGAAACGCGCAGCGGCACTGCGGGCGCCGACACGCGCAAGGTGAAGGGCAACATCCACTGGCTGTCCGCCGCGCACGCCGTGCAGGCGGAGGTTCGCCTCTACGACCGGCTGTTCGCGGTGCCGTTCCCCGGCGCGCGCAACCCAAGGGGCAGCCGTACGGAGGATGCCGCGGTCGTACCGGGTCACGCGCCGGTCGTCGCGGGCGAAGAAGACGACGCAGCCGACGAGGTGGAGCGCGATTTTCTCGACGACCTGAACCCGGATTCGAAGCGCGTGATCACCGCCTACGTGGAGCCGGCGCTCGTCACCGCGCTGCCGGAGGAGAGCGTCCAGTTCGAGCGGCACGGCTATTTCGTCGCCGATCTCCTCGACCACGACGCGCGCCATCCGGTGTTCAATCGCGCAGTCACGCTGCGCGATTCCTGGTCCAAGTCCGGCTGAGCGTTCTGTCGTAGCGCGGCGCGGGTCGGGTGCGCTCGCGAAGGCTTCAATGTCCGGGCCCCTCGCAAGCGCCCCCGACCGCCGTCGTCCCTGCCCTTGTACGGAATGCGGGCCGGCCCCACGTTGCACAACGCACGGGGCGCGCTAAGATGGCGCCCGCCATCTCACATCGGGGATCGTCATGAAGCGGATCGTGCTGTTTCTCGCCACCAACCTCGCCGTCGTGCTGGTGCTGTCGGTCGTGCTCAAGGTGTTTGGCCTCGACCGCGTCGTGCAGGCGGAGGGCATCAACGTCGGCGGCCTGCTGGCGTTCTCGTTCGTCGTCGGCTTCACCGGCGCCATCATCTCGCTGCTGTTGTCCAAGCCGATGGCGAAGTGGTCGACCGGCGCGCACGTGATCGATCAGCCGCGCGACGACGCGGAGGCGTGGCTGGTCGAGACGGTGCGCAAGCTTGCCGCCAAGGCGGGCATCGGCATGCCCGAGGTCGCGATCTATGACGGCGAGGCCAACGCGTTCGCGACGGGCGCCTTCAAGAATTCCGCGCTCGTCGCCGTGTCCACGGGCCTGCTGCAGTCGATGAACAAGGAAGAGGTCGAGGCGGTGCTCGCCCACGAGGTGGCGCACGTCGCCAACGGCGACATGGTCACGCTGACGCTGATCCAGGGCGTGGTGAACACGTTCGTCGTGTTCCTGGCGCGGATCATCGGCTATGTCGTCGACCGAACCGATTTTCCGCACCGAGCGCGGCACCGGGCCCGGCTTCTTCATCACCGTGATCGTCGCGCAGATCGTCCTCGGCATTCTCGCGTCGATCATCGTCGCGTACTTCTCGCGCCGCCGCGAATTCCGCGCGGACGCCGGCTCCGCGCAATACCTCGGCTCGCCGACGCCGATGGTGAACGCGCTTGCGCGCCTCGGCGGCCTCGAGCCGGGCAACCTTCCGCAGTCGATGCAGCGGCCGGAATCACTTCGCCGAAGGGCGGCTTGATGGCGCTCTTGGCGTCGCACCCGCCGATCGAGGAGCGGATCGCGGCGCTGCAAGGCATGCAACGGGGATAGCGATGCGCTACAAGATCGAAGTGCAGGACGAGACGGGCATCTGGAGCGACGTGCGCGGCGCCGACGGCAACATCCTCGTCTTCGACGATGAAGGTGCGGCGCGGGCGGCGCTCGCCGAGCGCTATCCGGTGCTCGTGCAGATGGAAAAATATGCCGGCGGCAAGCGCACTCGCGTGATCCGCATCCTCGAGGACGAGGACGACTGGCCGAAGCGCGCGCGCGCAGCCGCCGAAGGCGTGACTCCTGGCGCCCCAAGCACGACGGCCGGCGCGACTTCGCAGCGCGGCCGGCCGTCGCGCGCGAAAGCGCGTGATCGTTACTTGAGGTGATTCGAGACGAGCTTCGTCATCTCGAACATCGAGACCTTGCCCTTGCCGCCGAAGACGGCCTTCAGCTTTTCGTCGGCATTGATCAGACGACGGTTGATCGGCGTCCTGCAGCTTGTTCTTCTTGATGTAGTCCCAGATCTTCTTGGTCACTTCGGTGCGCGGCAGCGGCATGCGCCGACGACCGCGGCGAGCGTCGGCGGACGGCGTCATCGCCTTCATGAATGCGGCATTCGGCTTGCGCTTCGATGCGGGTTTCTTCGCGGCGGCTTTCTTCGCAGGCGGCCTTCTTCGCGGGGCGGCCTTCTTCGCCGCGGGCTTCTTCGCGGCGGGTTTCTTCGCGGCGGGCTTCTTGGCGGCGGCTTTCTTGGCGGCGGGCTTCTTCGCAGCTTTCTTGGCAGTAGCCATAGTTCTCCTTCCTGTTGGTTGGCGCGAACGGACGACTCGTTCGGTCTGAAGCGACGCCTCCTGTCGTGGGCGCAACGCTCCATCGGCGGCGACTATACCGCATTTTCACCAGTGAGGGAAGCGTCGCAAGCGATTTTTCACTCTGGGCGAGCGTTGCGCGACGCGATACGGTTGCACTACCTTGCCGCGACGATTGCCGTCGGCGCCGCAGTGTTGCCCGTGCGCGGCGTAGAATGCCTCTTCGACGGCCGATGACAGTTCCCGTCACCGACCCCGCCGCGACTTCGCTCCGAATACAAGCGCGCCGCGCTCGACGAGCGCGACGTCGACCGCGATCCTTTCCGCCAGTTCGCGCGCTGGTTCGACGAGGCGGTCGCCGCGGGCGCTAGCCGAGCCCAACGCGATGACGCTCGCCACCGTCGACGCCGACGGCCGGCCGTCCGCGCGCATCGTTCTGCTCAAGGGCGTCGACGCGCGCGGCTTCGCGTTCTACACGAATCACGAGAGCCGCAAGGGCCGCGCGCTCGCGGCGCAATCGCGCGCGCCGCGCTGCTGTTCTTCTGGGCCGATCTCGAGCGGCAGGTGCGCATCGAGGGCACGCGTCGAGCCGGTCGCCGACGCCGAGGCCGACGCCTACTTCGCGGGCAGGCCGCGCGCCTCGCGGCTGGGCGCGTGGGCGTCGCCGCAAAGCGCGCCGATCGCGGACCGCGCGGCGCTGGAGCGGCGCTTCGACGACGTCGCGCAGCGCTACGCGGCGGCCGGCGACGCGGTGCCGCGGCCGCCGCACTGGGGCGGCTATCGCGTCGTCCCCGACGCGTTCGAGTTCTGGCAGGGTCGCGCGCTCGCGGCTGCACGATCGCATCGCGTATCGCAGGGAAGGCGATGCGTGGTCGATCCAGCGGCTCGCGCCGTGAGCGAGCCGGGCCGCCCCGAGCGCGAACACCGGAGTGCGGAGCACGAAGGTTCTCGAGTCCGATCGGGAGCGCTGCGCCCGTCCCCGTTCGGCGTCCTGATCGCCCTGGGCATCGCCAATCACATCGTGCTGGCGGGGTCGCGCGTCGCCGTCACGTTGTACGCGCTGTCCCTCGGCGCGGGCACTGCGACGGTCGGCGTGCTGATGGCGCTCTACGCGTTCCTGCCCGATTGCTCGCGATCCAGTCCGGGCCGTCTCACCGATCGGATCGGCGTGCGCAAGCCGATGCTCGTCGGCTCGTGCGGCATCGCGCTTGGCGCCGGCGCGGCGTTCGCGGTCCCCGGCCTGCCGTCGCTGTTCGTCGCCGCGACGCTGATCGGCGTCTCGTTCATGGCGTTCCAGGTCGCCGCGCAGAACGCGACGGGCGAGATGGGAGGCGCCGCGGGACGGGTGCGCAACTTCGGGTTGCTGGCGCTCGGCTACTCGGTGTCGTCGATCGTCGCGCCCCTGACCGTGGGCTTCGCCATCGATCACTTCGGTTTTCGCGCCTCGTTCGCCTTGCTGATGCTGCTGCCGCTGGTGCCGGTGGCGGTGCTGGCGGCCGACCGGCTGCGCCTGCCGGGCCCGCATCCGGCACATGCGCCGCATCCGCTGTCGCGTGCGCTCGAGCTCGTCAAGCACCGCCAGATGCGGCGCGTGTTCGTCATCAACGCGCTGATCTCGATGGCGTGGGACATGCACACGATCTTCGTGCCGATCTACGGCAACTCGATCGGGCTGTCGGCGTCGATGATCGGCGCGATCCTCTCGGCGTTCGCGGCGGCGACGTTCGTCGTGCGCCTCGCGATGCCGGTGATCGCGCGCCGGCTGTCCGAGTACCAGGTGCTGACCGTGGCGTTGTTCCTCGGTGGCGCCGATCTACCTCGCGATTCCGTTCTCGCGCAGCGTGGCGATGCTGGCGGCGCTGTCGTTCTGCCTGGGCATCGCGCTTGGCGCCGGCCAGCCGATGGTGATGGCGCTGCTGCACAGCCACGCGCCGCCGGGCCGCATGGGCGAGGCCGCCGGCGTGCGGATGGCGCTGATCAACGCGATGGCAGTCGTCGTGCCGCTCCTTTTCGGCGCGGTGGGCGGCGCGTTCGGCGTAGCGCCCGTGCTCTGGTCGGTCGGCGCGTTCCTCACCACCGGCGGGTGGCTGACCCGCCGGGTGACGTGAACTGCGGCATCGCGTCAGGCCGAAGCCTGGCCCACAAGGGCATCACGCAGCGACGTTCTTCTTCAGCCGTTCGGCGAACGCCTTGCGGAACTTCGCGACCTTCGGCGCCACGACGACCTGGCAGTAGGGCTGCGAGCTGTTGCGCGTGAAGTAGTCCTGATGGTAGCCCTCGGCCGGATAGAACGTCGAGGCGTCGGCGATCTCGGTGACGATCGGATCGCGCCAGAGCTTCTGCTGTCGTGAGCTCGGCAACCACGGCTTCGGCGTCGGTGCGCTGCTGCGGCGTCTGGCAGAAGATCACCGAGCGGTACTGCGTGCCGACGTCGTTGCCCTGCCGGTCGCGCGTCGTCGGGTCGTGGATGGTGAAGAACACGGTGAGGATCTCGCGGAACGTGATCGCCGCGGGATCGAACGTGATCTTCACCACTTCGGCGTGCCCGGTGCGACCCGAGCAGACCGCGTCGTACGACGGATCGGCATCCTTGCCCCCGGCGTAGCCGGATTCGACCTTCAGCACGCCGGCGAGGCCGCGGAACACGGCGTCGAGGCACCAGAAGCAGCCGCCGCCCAGGACGGCGACGGCGGGGGAGGAAGTCGTTGCATTCATGTGGGCTCCGTGATCGATGCGGGAGAAGTAACACTACGGGAACGCTGCGCCCAGCCGGTTGCATCCGGGGCGGCGCGCATGACGGTGAGTCGCATGCATGCGCAAGAGCTTACGCCGCCGGACGTCCGCCGAGTCAGTCTGCGATAATCGATGGGAGTCGCGCGCCGCCGCGCGAGCCCCTGCAGCCGACCGGCTCGCCCAAGATACCGCTTTGACTTTCATGCACTTCACCGTCCGCGTCGTCAAGCGGATGCGCGACATCGGCCTGATGCGCACGGCGAGCAGCCTGTCGTTCACGACGCTGCTCGCGATCGTGCCGGTGGTGACGGTCGCGCTCGCGGTCGTCGCGCGGTTCCCGATCTTCGAGAGTTGGATCGGGACGCTCGAGACGTTCCTGGTGAAGAACGCGCTGCCCGGCGAAGCCGCGACGATCGTCCACCAGTACGTGCTGAGCTTCGCCGAGCAGGCGGCCCGCCTCACGACGGTATCGATCGTGATCATTGTGATCACCGCTGCGCTGGCGATCGCCACCGTCGATCGCGAGATCAACCTGATCTGGGGCATCCGGCGCGGCCGCAAATGGCCGCGGCGCATCGCAACGTACCTGCTGGTGATGACGGCGGGGCCGGTGCTCGTCGGCGCCAGCATCTCGCTCACCACGTGGCTCATCGGCGAATCGCTGGGCGCGGTCATCCCGAGCCGCACACTGGGCCGGACCGTCTTTCGTGCGCTGCCCTTCCTGTTCGCGACGACGGGCCTGCGCTGCTTTACAAGGCAGTGCCGGCGCGCCAGGTTCCGGTCCTGCCGGCGGCGATCGGCGGCGCCGCGGCGGCGCTTGCGCTCGAAGCCGCGAAGTATGCGCTTCGCGTGGTACGTCGCCAAAGTATCGACGTACGAGGTCGTGTACGGCGCGCTCGCCGCGCTGCCCGTGTTCCTGCTGTGGGTTCATCTTTGCTGGATCATCGTGCTCGCGGGCGCCGCGATCAGCGCCACGCTGGCCGAGGCGCCCAAGCGGCGGACGGACTGATGCGCTCGGTTGCGCAATCGGTGACGGGCACGCTACAGTCGTGCAGTTTTCCTCAAGGGAGTGCCTGACGTCGTGTGGTCGATCATTCAAGCAGCCGGCTGGCCGATCTGGCCGCTCATTCTCGCGTCGATCATCGCGCTCGCGCTGATTTTCGAGCGCCTCTACTCGTTGCGGCAGAGCGTCGTCGCGCCGGCCGGCCTGGTCGATCGCGTGCTGGCAGAGTACCGCAGCCACGGCGCGACGCCCGAACTGCTCGCGAAGACCGCGAAGCTGGGCCCTCTCGGCCGCATCCTCGCGGCGGGCCTCGCCAACGTGAAAAGCCCGCGCCCCGTGATGAAGGAAGCAATCGAGGAGGTGGGGCGCGTCGTCACGCACGACCTCGAGCGCTTCCTCACCACGCTCGGGACGATCGCCGCCATGTCGCCGTTGCTCGGCCTCTTCGGCACCGTTGTCGGCATGATCGAGATCTTCGGTTCGCAGACGTCCGCGGGGTCGAACCCGATCCAGCTCGCCCACGGCATTTCCATCGCGCTCTACAACACCGCGATGGGCCTGATCGTCGCGATCCCGAGCATGATCTTCTACCGCTACTTCCGCGCCCAGGTCGACGCGCTGGTCGTCGAGATGGAGCAGCAGGCGATCAAGCTCGTCGACTTCGCGCACGGCGAGCGGAAATAGGGAGGTCGAGCGATGAACCTCCGCGGCACGCGCATTCGTGAAGATCCCGAGATCAACTTCATCCCGCTGATCGACGTGCTGCTCGTCATCCTGATCTTCCTGATGGTGACGACGACCTACCAGCGCATCTCCGAGCTGCAGATCACGCTGCCCGAGGCCGACGCCGACGCGACCAAGCAGCGGCCGAAGGAAGTAAACATCGGCGTCGATCGCGACGGGCGCTACGTGATCGACCGCACCGTGATTCCGTTCACGACCCCCGGCGCACTCGCCGATGCGCTGAAGCGCGCGGCGGGCGACGCGAAGGATCCGGTGCTGATCATCATCGCCGATGGACAGGCGACGCACCAGTCGGTCGTGCGCGTGATGGAAGCTGCGCGCCTGGCCGGCCTCGTTCATATCACCTTCGCCACGCAATCCGCCCCCCCGGGCAAGTGAGCGCGGCGGGCGCAGCCCAGACGCGAAGGAGGGCCGGCGCCGCGCGAGCTTCCGGAGGCCGACGCGCGTTGCATCGAATGGCGAGCAGCGGCAAAGAGGCCGGGAAGTGACCCGTTTCGCCGATCGCCTCGCCGCCGCGTGGTACGCCCCGCGCCCGACGCTCATCGCGATCGTCCTGTGGCCGCTGTCCGCCGTGTTCGGCGTGATCGCCGCGACGCGGCGTGCGCTCTACCGCGCCGGCGTATTGCACAGCGAGCGCGTCGGCGTGCCGGTGGTCGTCGTCGGCAACCTGACGGCAGGCGGCAGCGGCAAGACGCCGCTTGGACTGGCGCTCGCCGATGCTTTGGCCGCGCGCGGGCGCCGGCCGGGATTCGTGAGCCGCGGCTACGGCGGCAGCGCGGCAGCCGCGCGCGCGGTCGCGCGTGACGACGATCCGCGCGTGGTCGGCGACGAGCCGCTGCTGCTCGCGGCGTCGGGCTTTCCGGTGTGGATCGGACGGCGGCGCGCGGAGGCGGCGCGCGGGCTCCTCGAAGCGAATCCGGACGTCGATGTGATCATCGCCGACGATGGCCTGCAGCACTACGCACTCGCGCGCGACTGCGAGATCGTCGTGATCGACGCGGCGCGCGGCTTCGGCAACGGGCTGCTGCTGCCGGCGGGTCCGCTGCGCGAGCCTGCATCGCGACTCGCGAGCGTCGATGCGATCGTGCGTCTGGTGACGGGCGCGAGCGCGGCAGCGGGCACCCCGGCCGTGCCCGCCGCGACCGTGTGCGATACGCCGATGCGCCTCGAGCCGCTGGCGTGGCGCAACCTGCGCCGATCGGATGTTCACGCCGACCCGTCGCGATGGCCGCGCGGCGGCGTGCACGCGATCGCAGGCATCGGGCATCCGGAGCGCTTCTTTGCTCAGGTGCGCGCGCTCGGGATCGACGCGATCTGTCATCCGTTTCCCGACCATCACGCGTTCACGCCCGCCGACATCGCCTTCCCTGGTGCGGCGGTAATCCTGATGACCGCAAAGGACGCGGTAAAATGCGCCGCGTTCGCCGACGATCGCTGCTGGTGCCTGCCGGTGCGGGCGCGGATCGATCCGGCGCTGGTCGAATGCGTGCTCGCGAGGCTTCATGGACGCCAAGCTGCTTGAGATGCTCGTCTGCCCGGTCACCAAGGGCCCGCTGATCTTCGATCGCGAGCGCAAGGAGCTGATCTCGCGCGCAGCGCGGCTCGCGTATCCGGTCCGTGACGGCATTCCGGTGATGCTCGAAGAAGAAGCACGCAAGCTGACGCCCGAGGAGTGCGAGCGTGACGGCGCGTAGCGCCGGCGTGGCCGCACCCGAATGACCGGCTTCACGGTCCTGATCCCGGCGCGCTACGCGTCGTCGCGGCTGCCGGGCAAGCCGCTCGCCGACATCGGCGGCAAGCCGATGATCGTGCGGGTCGCCGAGAAGGCGCAGGCGAGCGGCGCCACTCGCGTCGTCGTCGCGACCGACGATGTGCGAATCGTCGACGCGGCCACTGCGCTGCGGCGTCGACGCGCGTGCTCACGCGCACCGACCATCCCACCGGCACCGATCGCCTCGCCGAGGCGGCGCAAAAACTCGGTCTCGCCGGCGACGACATCGTCGTCAACGTGCAGGGCGACGAGCCCCTGCTGGAACCCGCGCTGATCCGGCGGATGGCCGAGGTGCTTGCGGCCGCCCCCGACGCGGCGATCGCGACCGCGTGCCACCCGATCGACGATCCGCAGGAGGCATTCAACCCGAGCGTGGTCAAGGTCGTGCTCGACGCACGCAACTACGCGCTGTACTTCAGCCGCGCGACCATCCCGTGGGCACGCGAAGCGTTCGGGGGACCGGTGCGGACGATCCCCGACGGCCTGCCGCTCTATCGCCACTACGGCCTGTACGCGTATCGCGTCACGTTTCTCGAGCGCTATCCTTCGCTTGCGCCCGCGCCGATCGAGCGCTTCGAGGTGCTGGAACAGTTGCGTGCGCTCTGGCACGGCTACCGCATCGTCGTCGAGATCACCGGCGGCACGCCGGCGCCGGGGGTCGACACGCCGGCCGACCTCGAGCGCGTGCGCGCGCTGTATGCAGCCGCGCGTTGATCCACGTCATCGATCCGCATCCGCCCTCATTGACCGCACCGCAGCGCAGCCCGCAGAATCCACCCGCCCTCGAATCCGCACGTTGAAAGAACGCGATCATGCGACTGATACTTCTGGGCCCGCCCGGGGCCGGCAAGGGGACGCAGGCCGGCTACATCAAGGAGGCCTGCGGCATTCCGCAGATCTCCACCGGCGACATGCTGCGCGCCGCGGTCAAGGCCGGCACGCCGCTCGGGCTCGCGGCGCAGGAAGGTGATGGACAGCGGCGCGCTCGTCTCCGACGACATCATCATCGGTCTGGTCAAGGAGCGGCTGAAGGCGCCTGACTGCGCGAACGGCTATCTGTTCGACGGCTTTCCGCGGACGATTCCGCAGGCGGACGCGATGAAGGACGCCGGCGTGGCGATCGACTACGTGCTCGAGATCGACGTACCCGACGCCGCGATCGTCGAGCGCATGAGCGGCCGCCGCGTACACCTGGCGTCGGGGCGCACGTATCACGACAAATACAATCCGCCGAAGGCCGCGGGCAAGGACGACGCCACCGGCGAGGACCTGATCCAGCGCGAGGACGACAAGGAGGAGACAGTGCGCAATCGCCTGTCGATCTACCACGCGCAGACCGAGCCGCTGGTCGCGTACTACTCGAAGTGGGCCGCGACCGGCGATCCGCGTGCGCCGAAATACAGGAACGTGAACGGCCTGGCGCAGCGTGGAGAACGTCCGCGACGCGTGCCTCGCGGCGCTCAAGTCCTGACCATGGCGGCGAGGAATGCGTTCTACGCCCAGTCGGGCGGCGTGACTGCGGTCATCAACGCCAGCGCGGCGGGCGTGATCGAGACCGCGCGCAAGCACAAGTCCAGGATCGCCAAAGTCTACGCGGGGCGCAACGGCATCATCGGCGCGCTGACCGAGGACCTGATCGACACCAGCAAGGAGCCGGCGCGCGCGATCGCCGCGCTGATGCATACGCCGTCGGGCGCGTTCGGGTCGTGCCGCTACAAGCTCAAGAGCATCGACGAGTCGCGCGCGCACTACGAGCGGCTGATCGACGTGTTCCGCGCGCACGACATCGGCTATTTCTTCTACAACGGCGGCAACGACTCGGCGGACACCTGCCTCAAGGTCGCGCAGGTTGCGCGCATGCTGGGCTATCCGCTCGCGGCGGTGCATGTGCCCAAGACCGTCGACAACGATCTCGCGGTGACCGACGTCTCGCCCGGGTTCGGCTCGGTCGCCAAGTACGTCGCCACGTCGATGCGCGAAGCGGCGTTCGACGTCGCGTCGATGGCGAAGACGTCGACCAAGGTGTTCGTGCTCGAAGTGATGGGCCGCCATGCGGGGTGGATCACTGCGGCGATCGGCCTCGCGGACGACGCGACGACGCCGATTCCGCTGGTGCTGCTGTTCCCGGAGATCGCGTTCGACGAGGCGAAGTTCCTCGCCGCAGTCGAGGCGAAGACCAAAGCGTTCGGCTACTGCTGCGTCGGCGTGTCGGAGGGTCTGCAGGACGCGAGCGGCAAACTGATGGCCGAGGCCGGCACGCGCGACGCGTTCGGCCATGCGCAGCTGGGTGGCGTCGGACCGCTGATCGCTTCGCTCGTCAAGGACAAGCTCGGCTACAAGTATCACTGGGCGGTCGCCGACTATCTGCAGCGCGCCGCTCGGCACCTGGCATCGAAGACCGACCTCGAGCAGTCGTACGCCGTAGGCAAGGCGGCCGTGCTCTACGCGCTCGCCGGCAAGAACGCGGTGATGCCGGCGATCGCCCGTGTCTCGGACAAGCCGTATCGCTGGAAGATCGTCGAGGCCCCGCTGGAAAAGGTCGCCAATGCGGAGAAGATGCTGCCGCGCGACTACATCACCGCCGACGGTTTCGGCATCACGAAAAAGGCGCGCGCGTATCTCGCGCCGCTGATCCGCGGCGAGGCGCCGCCGCCGTTTCGCGACGGGCTGCCGCAGTACGTGCGGCTGAAGAACGTCCCGGTGCCGAAGAAGCTCGCCACCGAATTCAAGGTCTGAGGCGGCCCCGGCGGGTCAGGCTTCAGCCTGATGCGGCGGCATGAAGCCGACCCTGCAGGAGAAGCAATGAGCAAAGTCATCACCTACTATTTCACGCCGGTGTCGCCCTGGTCGTACCTCGGGCACGATCGGCTGGTCGCGATGGCCGCGAAGCACGGCGCGACCATCGAGCCGCGCCTCATCGATCTCGGCAAAGTATTTCCGGTGTCGGGCGGGTTGCCGCTGCCGAAGCGCTCGCCGCAGCGGCAGGCCTACCGGCTGGTCGAGCTCGCGCGCTGGCGCGACGCGCTCGGCATGCCGATCAACGTCCCGCCGAAGTTCGCCGCCTCGTCCGGCGATCTTGCGACGCACTGGATCCTCGCTGCACTCGAAGGCGGCGCCGCGCCGGCCCTGACGCTTGCCGGCGCCGTCATGCGCTCGCGCTGGGCCGAAGAGGGCGACATCGCCGACGAAGCCACGCTTGCGGCACTGGCCCGCGCGAGCGGTCTCGACCCGCAAAGGCTCGCCGCGCGAGCGGCCGCGCCGGACGTCGCGGCGCGCTACGAGCAGCAGACGCAGCAGGCGATCGACGCCGGCGTTTTCGGTGCGCCATGGTACGTCTGCGAGGGCGAGTCGTTCTGGGGACAGGATCGGCTCGACTTCCTCGCCCGCAAACTGGCAAAATAGCGTGCTTTTCGCCTCCAGCCTGCCGGGTGGTCCGGCAGGCGCGGGGCGTCGCGGTGCGCGCGGATGCTATCGGCGTGCACTTCGGTCCGAACGGTTCCCCGAACGAGGGCGCCGCGGATGCAGGTCCCTCATTTGCGCTACCTAGCCACTCTTCGGGAGTCATAAAGCCATGTCCTACGGTCTCATCTTCGCGCTTGTCTGCGCGGTCACGGCCATCGTCTTCGGCGCGATCTGGATCAACCAGATCCTCGCCAAGCCGGCCGGCAATCCGCGCATGCAGGAGATCGCCGCAGCGATCCAGGCCGGCGCCAAGGCCTACCTCAATCGCCAATACACGACGATCGGCATAGTCGGCGTCATCCTCTTCATCATCATCGGCGTCTTCCTCGGCTGGCGTACCGCCGGGGGCTTCGCGCTCGGCGCGATCCTCTCCGGACTCACGGGCTACATCGGGATGAACGTGTCGGTGCGCTCCAATGTGCGAACTGCCGAAGCAGCGCGTACGGGCCTCAACGAGGCGCTGTCGGTGGCGTTCCGTGGCGGCGCAATCACGGGGATGCTCGTCGTGGGACTCGGCCTTCTCGGCGTCGCGGGCTTCTACTGGTTCCTGATCGGCTCCGCGCACGGCGCGCCGAACCTGATGCGCGAGGGGCTGCACCACGCGATCGAGCCGCTCGTCGGTCTCGCGTTCGGCGGCTCGCTGATCTCGATCTTCGCGCGGCTGGGTGGCGGCATCTTCACCAAGGGTGCCGACGTCGGCGCCGACCTCGTGGGCAAGGTCGAGGCGGGCATCCCCGAGGACGATCCGCGCAACCCCGCGGTGATCGCGGACAACGTCGGCGACAACGTCGGCGACTGCGCGGGCATGGCGGCGGACCTGTTCGAGACCTACGCCGTGACGATCGTCGCGACGATGCTGCTCGGCGCGCTGCTGATGCCGACCATCGCCGAGACGGCGGTCACCTATCCGCTGGTGCTGGGCGGCTTCTCGATCCTCGCGTCGATCGCCGGCTGCTACTTCGTCAAGGCGAGGACCGGCGGCAAGATCATGAACGCCCTTTATCGCGGCCTGACCGTTGCCGGCCTCGTGTCGGCGGTCGGCTTCTGGTTCATCACCGACCGCATGCTGGGCGGTTTCTCGCTCGGCGATGTCGGGCTTGCGCCGCTGACGCTGTTTGGTTCGCCGCTTTCCGTGCCGACGCGGTTCTTCGGCGCGACGCTCGTCGGCCTCGCGCTGACGGGTGCGATGGTGGTGATCACCGAGTACTACACCGGCACCGATTTCGCGCCGGTGAAGCACGTCGCCGCGGCGTCGACGACCGGCCACGCGACGAACATCATCGCGGGCATCGGCATCTCGATGAAAGCCACGGCATGGCCGGTGCTCTCGGTCTGCGTCGCGATCTGGCTGTCGTTCTGGCTGGCGGGCCTCTACGGCATCGCCGTCGCCGCGACCGCGATGCTGTCGATGGCGGGCATCATCGTCGCGCTCGACGCGTACGGCCCGATCACCGACAACGCCGGCGGAATCGCCGAGATGGCGAAGCTGCCGGATTCAGTCCGCGCAATCACCGATCCGCTGGACGCGGTCGGCAACACGACCAAGGCAGTGACCAAGGGCTACGCGATCGGCTCGGCGGGTCTCGCCGCGCTGGTGCTGTTCGCCGACTACACGCACGCGCTGGAATCGGCGCGCCTCTCCACGACCTTCGACCTGTCGAATCACATGGTCATCATCGGCCTGTTCATCGGCGGCTTGATTCCGTTCCTGTTCGGCGCGATGGCGATGGAAGCCGTCGGTCGTGCGGCCGGCGCGGTCGTGGTCGAGGTGCGGCGCCAGTTCAAGGAGATCAAGGGCATCATGGAAGGCACGGCCAAGCCGGAATACGGCGTGGCCGTCGACATGCTGACCAAGGCCGCGATCAAGGAAATGATCGTGCCGTCGCTGCTGCCGGTGCTGGTGCCGGTGCGTCGTCGGCCTGCTGCTCGGCCCGCAGGCGCTGGGCGGCCTGCTGATGGGCACGATCATCACGGGCCTGTTCGTCGCGATCTCGATGACGACCGGCGGCGGCGCGTGGGACAACGCGAAGAAGTACATCGAGGACGGCCATCACGGTGGCAAGGGCTCCGACGCGCACAAGGCGGCGGTGACCGGCGACACGGTGGGCGATCCGTACAAGGACACCGCAGGTCCCGCGGTGAACCCGCTGATCAAGATCATCAACATCGTCGCGCTGATGATCGTGCCGCTGCTTGGCACGTGGGGCATCACCAAGGTCGCGGCGCCGTCGGCGCAGCCGGTCATTTCGGCACCCGCCGCAACGGCGCCGGTGGTGGCGGTGATCGTCGTCAAGAAGTTCTACTTCGAGACGGGCAAGACCGACATCGCGCCGGAAGGCACGGCGGACGTTGCCGCGGTGGTCGAGGCGGCCAAGGCCAAGCCCGCGGCGAAGGTCGTCATCTCGGGCTTCCACGACTCGACCGGCAACCTGCAGCAGAACGAGGAGATCGCGAAGCAGCGCGCGATGAAGGTGCGCGACGCGATCAAGGCGGCGGGCGTTGCCGACGATCGCTTCGACATGCAGAAGCCGATGGTCACCGAAGGCTCCGGCGACAACAAGGAAGCGCGTCGCGTCGAGGTCAGCGTCAAGTAGCCGATTCGCAACTCTGCAGGGCCGGCGGATGACGATGCAGTCGGGCGGCTGGCGGCGGGTGGTGTTGGCGGCGGCGTGCACGATCGCCGCCGCAGCGTCGGCGCAGCCGCAGGCGCCCGAGCATGCGTCGGGATGGACGGCGAAGCGCGCCGTCGAAAGCCGTCGGTTCATCGTCGCCGCCGCCAATCCGCTCGCGGTCGAGGCCGGCTATCGCATCCTGCGCCAGGGCGGCACCGCGGTCGATGCTGCGATCGCCGTGCAGCTGGTGCTCGGCCTCGTCGAACCGCAATCGTCGGGCTTGGGGGGTGGGGCGTTCCTGCTCGTGCACGACGCGCGCACGCGCCGGCTCGTCGCGTGGGACGGCCGCGAGACGGCGCCCGCAGCGGCCACGCCCGATCGCTTTCTCGCCGCCGACGGCTCGCCGCTTCCGTTCGACGAGGCGGTTGTCGGCGGACGTTCCGTCGGCGTGCCGGGAACGGTGCGCCTGCTCGAAGCCGCGCATCGAAAGCACGGCCGGCTGCCGTGGCGCTCGCTGTTCGCGCCGGCGATCGCGCTGGCGGAGAACGGCTTCGCCGTATCGCCGCGCCTTCATATGCTCATCGCGAAGGAGACGCGTCTTCCGCCGGCCGCGCGCGCGTATCTGCTCGACGCCGACGGCAAGCCGCGCGCCGTCGGCTCGATCCTGCGCAATCCCGCGTACGCCGCGACGCTGCGTCGCATTGCCGCCGAAGGCGCCGACGCGTTCTATTCAGGCGCGATCGCGCAGGACATCGTCGATACGGTGCGCGCGCATCAGGGCAATCCGGGCGACATCACGCTCGCCGATCTCGCCGCGTATCGCGTGAAGGCCCGCGCGCCGGTGTGCGACACGTACCGGCGCTATCGCGTGTGCGGCATGCCGCTGCCATCGTCCGGAGGCCTCACGGTGCTGCAGATCCTGAAGCTGCTGGAGCCGTATTCGATCGCCGACATGGGACCTGCGTCGTTCTGGAGCGTGCATTTCCTGAGTGAAGCGGGGCGGCTCGCATACGCGGATCGCGGCGTGTACGAAGCCGACCCCGATTTCTACACCCCGCCGGCAGGCCTGCTCGACCCGGCGTATCTGCGTACGCGCTCGCGACTCATCACGACGACGGCGAGCCTCGGCCGCGCCGAACCGGGCGATCCGCCAGCGACGCTGCCAGCGACGGCGCGCAAGGTCGCGTGGGGGCAAAGCGCCGCCGCGGACTTTCCATCGACGTCGCACATCGTCGCCGTCGATCGCTACGGCAATGCCGTATCGATGACGACGACGATCGAGCAGGCGTTCGGCAGCCGCCTGATGACGAAGAGCGGCTTCCTGCTCAATAACG
Organism: uncultured beta proteobacterium; assembly: GCA_963851465.1. GTDB lineage: Bacteria > Pseudomonadota > Gammaproteobacteria > Burkholderiales > Casimicrobiaceae > VBCG01. The sequence goes on along the minus strand of CAWKPJ010000009.1, from coordinate 28,489 downwards.
AGCTCACCGACTTCTCGTTCGTGCCGGAGGAGAATGGCAAGCCGGTGGCGAACCGCGTCGAGCCGGGCAAGCGGCCGCGCTCGGCGATGGCGCCGACGATCGTCTACGACCGCGCCGGCCGCCTGTTCATGGTCGCGGGGTCGCCGGGCGGCAGCGCGATCATCAATTACGTCGCGAAGACGCTTCTCGGCGTCATCGACTGGAAGCTCGATCCGCAGGCGGCGATCGACCTCCCCAACATCGGCAGCCGCAACGGACCGACCGAGCTCGAGGCGGATACCGCTGCCGTGCTGCTCGAGCCGAAGCTGCGCGCGCTTGGCCACGAGGTGCGGGTCCTGGAGCACACGAGCGGCATCCAGGCGCTGGTGCGCACGCGGAGCGGGTGGATCGGCGGCGCGGACCCGCGCCGAGAAGGTATCGTGATGGGCGAGTAGGGCGCGCGCCAGGGCGTCAAAGCAAGAGACAATCGAGCGCATATGTCGACCGAATTCTTCTCCGCCGCCGTGCTGCTTTTGCTCGTCATCGATCCGTTCGGCAACGTGCCCGTCGTGATCTCGGCGCTGCAGAACGTCGCACCCGGGCGCCGGACGCGCGTCATTCTGCGCGAGTGCGTCGCGGCGTACGTCGTGCTCGTCGCATTCATGCTCGGCGGACGTACGTTCATGCAATGGCTGCAACTGACCGAGACGTCGCTCGCGATCGCCGGCGGCATCATCCTGTTCCTGATCGCGCTGCGGATGGTGTTCCGCCATCCCGAGGGCATCTTCGGCGATCCGCCCGGCGCCGAGCCGTTCCTCGTGCCACTCGCCGTGCCAGCGATCGCAGGCCCGTCGGCGCTCGCCACGGTCATGCTGATGGTGTCGCGCGATCCCGCGCACCTGCCGACCTGGCTCGCCGCGCTCACCGCGGCGATGGCGGTCGCGACGGTCGTGATGCTCGCGGCGCATCGCCTGCAGGCGTGGCTGGGCGAGCGCGGCATGATGGCGGCGGAGCGCCTGATGGGACTGTTGCTGACGGCGATCGCCGTCCAGATGCTGCTCGACGGCGTGCGGACGTTCGTCGCGGGAATCCCGCGGTAGTCACACTTTAGTTTCCGGGTGCTGCAAGGTTCATCCAGGCAGCGATGGCAGCGCGGCGATGCCCGGCGCATCGTCCGGTGGCGTTCGCGCGACGTTGAGCACCATCGACATCAGCGTGAAGTAGCCGATCAGGCCGACAAGATCGATCATGCCGCGCTCCCCGAAGCGCTCGATGCATTCCGCGTAGGTGGCATCGCTGAGTCCGCGCTGGGTCGTCAGCTCGATGATGAGGTCGTGGACGAAGGCCTCTTCCGCGCTCATCGCAGGCGGACGCCGCCCGACGCGCAGTGCTTCGATCGTTTCCGGGCTCGTCCCCGCCTGCTGCGCCAGCGGGACGTGGACCCGCCACTCGAACTGCTGCGTCCATTGCCGCGACACGACGAGCGTGGCGAACTCGGACACGCGACGCGTCAGCGCACTGTCGAAGCGCAGGTACTCGCCGGCCAGCTGCAACGGCGTGAGCAGCCGCGGACTGCGCAAAAGCGGAATGAACGGGCCCTTCACGCCCTTCCTCGGACCCGCGATCAACGCGGCGGACGCCGCGCGCTGCAGGTCATCCATCGTGTCGGGCGCCAGCGGCGGCATGCGGTCACGCAAGAGTTCCATGGAGTCCTCGTGTCAGCGATGGGCACGCGCGTCATCGAGACGGCGTGACGTGGTGAGAATTGCCGCGCTGGCGAGCGACAACGCCGCGGCGGCGAGGCTCGACAGGTGCAGTGCATCGGGCCGCGACGACAGGACGCTGACGACGAGCGGCCCCGAGCAACTGGCCCAGTGCGAACGCGGCCGTCATCGCCGCGATCAGGCGTCCGGCGGCGTTTCCAGCGATGCGCCGCGCCTCCTGCATGCCGGCCATCGTGATCAGCATGAACGTTCCGCCGATGGCGATCGCGGCGAACAGCAGCATGCCGACATTGGACGCGACGACGGGGGCGACGACGCCGGCCGCCATGACGACCTGGCCTGTCGCCCAGATGCGTCGCGGCGCGACGCTCCGCAGCGCGAGCGACGCGGCGACGGTCGAGACCGCCGCGGCCACGCCAAACACCGGCCAGATCCAGCGAAACGTCGCGGGATCGGCAATCAGCTGCCGCGCGAGCGAAGGCAGGAACGTCGCTGGAATGATGTAGCCGAAACCGAAGACGCCATAGCAGCCGATCAGTCAGCCATGCCTCCGCGTCGAATCGATTCGCGCCGGCCGGCACGCGGGTCGGGTCAGCGGCTTGCGAGGATGCAAACCACGGCCATGTCGACACCAGGACCACCGCCGCTGCCGCGCCGAGCACCAGCCACCCGGCGCTCGGCGTCGCTCCCTGCACCCCGACGACGAGACTCACGAGCCCGGCGAAGACCATTCCCGCGCCCACGCCGGCGAAGACCCATCCGGCCCAGTGCGCGACGCTCGGCTCGCTCGAGCCTTTGCAGCGCCCAGGCCGAGATTCCCACCAGTGCCAACGCGCTCGCAACGCCGGCGAGCGCTCGCCAGAGCAGCCACGCAGGGACGTCGCCGGTCAGGCCCATCGCGAGTGTTGAGAGCGCGACACCTGCGAGTCCCGCGCGCGCGGCGGTCCCCGGGATTCGGGTTCGCGAGCACGCACCACAGCGCGCCGGCGAGGTAGCCGGCGTAGTTGGCGGCCGCGAGCCATCCGCCTTGCGCAAGCGACAGGCCCGATTGCGCCTGCATCAGCGGCAAGAGCGGCGTGAACGCGAAGCGGCCGATGCCCATCGCTGCCGCCAATCCGAGCATGCCGACGGCGACCGCGGCCACCGGAGAAATTGCTTGCTTCGTCTGCATGGTGACGGCATGCTAGCAGCGGAATTCAGTCACGTATAATGAATTAGTTGGAACAATCAATTCTTCAATAGAGAATATCGAGGCGAGGCGCGACGATGGAGCTTTCCGACCTGCACATTTTCCGCACCGTCGCCCGCGAAGGCGGCATCGTTCGCGCGGCCCGGCGGCTGCATCGCGTTCCGTCGAACATCACGACGCGCATCCAGCAGCTGGAAGCGTCGATCGGCGTGCAGCTTTTCACGCGCGAGCGCAATCGCCTGGCGCTCTCGCAGAGCGGCGAGCGGCTGCTCGTCCATGCGGACCGGATGCTTCGCATGGCCGACGAAGTCAGGAGCGCGATCGCCGGCGATGCGCCGTCCGGCGTGCTGCGCCTGGGCGCGCTCGAGAGCACCACGGCGAGCCGGCTGCCGGCGATACTCGCGGCCTATCACAAGGCATACCCGGACGTCAGCGTCGAATTGATTACGGGCACCAACGATGCGCTCACCGCGGCCGTGCTCGATCGTCGCGTGGAAGCCGCGTTCGTCGCGGAGGCCCCGGCGGGCAAGGATCTCGCCCACCAGCCGCTGTTCCGCGAACGCCTGGTGATCATCTCGGCGGCCGGTCACGCGCCGATTCGCCGGCCGCAGGACGTCGATGGCGACTCGGTGATCGCGTTCCCCAACGGCTGCCACTATCGCAGGGTGCTGCAGCGCTGGCTCGGCGAGCGGCGATTGCCGTCGATCCGCGTGCTGGAGCTGGGCTCGTATCACGCGATCGTCGCGTGCGTCGCGTCGGGCACGGGGATCGCGCTGGCGCCGGAGTCGGTGCTGGAGACCGTGCAGCACGCGACCGTCACCCGCCATCCGTTGCCCAAGGTCTACGGCGACGTCGTGACGCCGCTGGTCTGGCGCGCGTCCGAGCAGTCGCCTGCGCTGATTGCCTTGCGTGAGATGCTTGCGGGGAAGAAACCGGGAGCTTCGCGTGTTAGCCCGCGAATGGCGCGCGCGAGCTCGCGGGGAGTCGACGGCCGATGACGACGCCGGCGGCCCGGTACGGCGCGGTCGCGATGACGCTGCATTGGGCGACCGCGCTCTTGATCCTCGCCAACCTGCTGCTCGGGCTGTCGATGGTGCGGCTGTCGCTCAGCCCGACGAAGCTCCAGTGGTATCTCTGGCACAAATGGATCGGCATCACGATATTCCTGCTCACCAGCCTGCGCCTCCTCTGGCGGTTGCGGAACCCGCCGCCGCCACCGGTGCCGATGCCCGCCTGGCAGCACCGCGCCTCGTCGTTGTCGCACCGCGCGCTATACGCGCTGCTCTTTCTCGTGCCGCTCTCAGGGTGGATCTACAGCTCGGCGACCGGCGTCCAGGTGAATTACCTCGGTCTCTTCCCGCTGCCGAACCTCGTGGAGAAGGACCGCGCGCTCGCCGCCGTGCTGCGGGCGACGCATATCACGCTGAACGCGGCACTTTTCACGCTCGTTTGTGTCCACGCCGGAGCGGCGCTGCGGCATCATTTCGTCCAGCGGGACGCCGTGCTCCGTCGAATGCTCCCCTTTCTGAGACCGAAATGACCGCATCCTCGCGCCATTCCTTTCGCCCCGCCGCGCGCGTGCTTGCCCTCGCTGCGCTCGTCGCGGCGAGCACCGTCACCGCGCAGGGCGTGCTCGTTGACAAGAGCGAAATCCGCTTCACGTCGAAGCAGATGGGCGTCAACGTCGACGGCCGCTTCGCCAAGTGGACAGCGAACATCGTTTTCCTGCCGGCCGACCTTCCGCAAATCGTCCGCATCGTTCGAGATCCAGCTCGCCAGCATCGATCTCGCGAGCGCGGACTCCGAAAGCGAGGTCAAGGGACCGGTGTGGTTCGACACGGCGAAGTTCCCCGTTGCGCGCTTCGCATCGTCATCGATGAAGGACGCGGGCGGCGGCAAGTACGAGATCGCGGGCACGCTCACGATGAAGGGCATCTCGAAGCCCGCCGTGGTGCCGATCGCCGTGTCGAAGGACGCTGCCGGCAACACCGTCGCCGACGGAACGTTCGCCGTCAAGCGGCTCGATTTCAAGCTCGGCGAAGGCGAGTGGGCCGATACGACCACCGTCGCCAACGACGTCGTCGTCAAATTCCGCATGGTTCTTCCGCCGGCGAAATAGCTTCGCCGCGGCGCCGCAGTTCACCGTCCCCCACCAACCATCCAGAGAGGAAGGAACCCATGAGCCTTCGCAAGCTCGTCGTCATCGCCGCAGCTCTGTGCACGCTGCCCGCCGCCGCACAGGAATCGTATGTCCTCGAATCGGCGCATTCGCAGCCGACATGGGAGGCTCGGCACATCGGCATGTCGCTCCAGCGAGGAAGTTTCGGCAAGGCTTCGGGCAAGATCACGCTCGACCGCGCGGCGAAAAAAGGGACGGTCGATATCACCATCGACGCGAACTCCATCAAGCCATTCGACGCGCGGCTCGACCCCATCCTGCGCGGTCCGCGGTTCTTCAACGTCGAGAAGTTTCCGACGCTGGAGTTCAAGTCGGACGACGTCGTCTTCGATGGTGACCGCGTAGTGCGCGTGAACGGCAACTTCACGATGCTCGGCGTCACCAAGCCGCTCACGCTTCAGGTTGCGGACTTCAAATGCGGCGAACAGGCGTTCAACAAGAAGCCCATGTGCGCCGCCGACGCGACCGGCACGATCAAGCGGTCGGAATACGGCATGACCGACGGGCTCAACGTCGGCAACCCGTCGGACGAGATCCGCCTTTTGATCCCCGTCGAGGGGTACAAGGAATGACGGTCGCGCGTTCCGGCGCGCGACGGTCCTAGCGCGGCACCAGCGCGCCGGCGTCGCGCCGTGCGGCGCCGGCGCGTTCCAGTTCGTCCACGAGCCGCGCGGCCAGCGCGGGCGGCGTGAGGCGCAGGTAGCGCGCGTTGAAGTCGCGGAAGATCGGCACCCGCTCGACGAACGCGGGCAATTCATCGAGCGGCATGCGCTGCCGGTCGAGCAGCGTGAACGTCAGCAGCACCTTGAGGGCGTGGCGGACCATGCGCATCTCGTCCGCCTCGAACGCGGCAGTGCGTCCGTATGCGCGCTCGAGCGCGGCATTGACGTCCGTGAACGGCTCGCCATGGCCGGGAATCACGACCGCGACGTCGAGCTTCGCGAGCATGTCGAGCGTGGCTCGCGTCGCGGGCAGCGCGGCGGGGTCGACTTGCGGCGGCATGATCAGCCCGTAGCCGTTCTCCCACAGCGCGTCGCCGGAAATCAGGATGCGATGCTCGGTGTTGTGGAAGACGACGGCGCCCATGTCGTGGCCCGGCGCGGCCAGGGCGCGCCATTCCAGGTCGCCCCACACGTACGTCGCGCCCGGCACGATGACGTCGTCGACGTTGAACCGCTCCGCCGACTGTCCCGCGTAGTCGATCCACAGCGCCTTCGTATCCCACCGCTCGATCATCGGCGCTTCGCCTTCCGGCACGGCGATCGGGCAGCCGTACGCACGCGCGACGGCTGCGTTGCCGCCCATGTGATCGGAATGGCAATGCGTGTTGACGACGCGGGCGAGACCGTCGCCGTCGAGCCCCTGACGCGACGCGAGCAGCGCCAGCATGAGCGGTGCGTGGCGGCCGTAGCCCGTATCGATCAGGACGTGGCCGGCGGTGCTCTTCAGCAGGATGTTGTTGGACGACAGCCAGTCGCGGACGAACACCCGGACTTGCGGGGGAAGCGGGGCGGTCATGGACTTCCCTCCGCGCTTCGCGCTCCGGGGCAGTTCGCGCCTTGGGGCGGCCCGGCGGCGCTCATGGACTACCCTCCGCGCTTCGCGCTCCGGGGCAATTCGCGCCTTGGGGCGGCCCGGCGGCGCTCACAGACGGTTCAGGAAATCGCGCACCAGCGCGTAGCGCTCGTCGAGCGTCGGTGCCGCGCGCTCCAGTCGCACACGGTCGGGACCGGCGAAGCGCGTGCGGCCGTCGCGCTGCACTTCGAGGATCAGCTTGCCGGGATCGAACGGCGGATGCTTGACGAACTGCACCGTCGTCCGCTCGGGGCCAGCGTCGATCCGGGTTACGCCCTGTGCCTTCGCAACGAGGCGCAGCCGATGGCAGGCGATCAGCGCCTGCACGGGCTCGGGGGCGGTGCCGAACCGGTCGACGAGCTCCTCGCGCAAGAGGTCGAGATCGTCGTCGGTCTCGGCGCTCGCGAGCCGCTTGTACAGGACGAGGCGCTCGTGGACGTCGCTGCAGTAATCCTCCGGCAGCCGCGCCGGCACGTGCAGGTTGATCTCGGTGGTGACGCCGAGCGGCTCGGACAGGTCGGGCTCGCGGCCCGCGCGCAGCGCCGACACCGCCGACTTCAGCATGTCGGCGTACAGCTGGAAGCCGACCTCCTGCATCTCGCCCGACTGCTCCTCGCCGAGCACCTCGCCGGCGCCGCGGATCTCGAGATCGTGCATCGCGAGATAGAAGCCGGAACCCAGGTCCTCCATCATCTGGATCGCCTCGAGCCGCTTCTTCGCCTGCACGGACAGCGCATCCTCGGGCGGCGTCAGGAGGTACGCGTACGCCTGGTGATGCGAGCGGCCGACGCGGCCGCGCAATTGATGCAGCTGTGCCAGGCCGAAGCGATCCGCACGGTCGATGATGATCGTGTTGGCGGTCGGCACGTCGATGCCCGTCTCGATGATCGTCGAGCAGACGAGCAGGTTGACGCGCTGCGCGTAGAACTCGCGCATCACGTGCTCGAGCTCGCGCTCGCCCATCTGGCCGTGCGCAATCGCGATTCGCGCCTCGGGCAGCAGCTGGTGCAGGCGGTCGGCGGTCGTGCGGATCGTGTCGATGTCGTTGTGCAGGAAATAGATCTGGCCGCCGCGCTTCAGTTCGCGCATTGCAGCCTCGCGCACGACGCCCATCGAGAACGGCGCGACGAACGTCTTGATCGCGAGCCGCCGCTGCGGCGCGGTGGCGATCACCGAGAAGTCCCGGATGCCTTCGAGTGACATCGCGAGCGTGCGCGGGATCGGCGTGGCGGTGAGCGTCAGGACGTCGACCTCGGCGCGCAACTGCTTCAGTCGTTCCTTCTGCCGGACGCCGAAGCGATGCTCCTCGTCGATGATGACGAGGCCCAGGTTCCTGAACTTCACGTCCGGCTGAATCAGCTTGTGCGTGCCGATCACGAGATCGATCGCCCCGGTGGCGATGCCGTCGAGCGCCGCCTTGACTTCCTTCGCCGAGCGGAATCGCGACAGCTCGGCCAGCTTCACGGGCCATTCCGCAAAGCGGTCGGAGAATACCTGGAAGTGCTGCTCGGCGAGCAACGTGGTCGGCACCAGCAGCGCCACCTGCTTGCCATCGGCGATGGCGATGAATGCGGCGCGCAGCGCGACCTCGGTCTTGCCGAAGCCGACGTCGCCGCACACCAGCCGATCCATCGGCTTGCCCGACGCCAGATCCTTGATCACCGCCTCGATCGCCGCCTGCTGGTCGGGCGTTTCCTCGAAGGCGAAGCCTTCCGCGAACGCCTCGTAGTCGTGCGGCTTGAACGTGAACGCGTGTCCCTGCCGGGCGGCGCGTTGCGCGTAAAGGTTGAGCAGCTCCGCCGCCGTGTCGTGCGCGCGCTGGGCCGCCTTGCGTTTCGCTTTCTCCCATTGTCCACTGCCGAGCTCGTGCAGCGGCGCGGCTTCGGGCGACGCGCCGCTGTAGCGACCGATCAGATGCAGGCTCGACACCGGCACGTAGAGCTTGGCGTCATTCGCGTAGATGAGCTGGAGAAACTCGGTTTCGCCGTCGCCCACGTCGAGCGTGACGAGGCCGAGATAGCGGCCGATCCCGTGCTGCTCGTGGACGACGGGGTCGCCGATGCGCACTTCCGAGAGATCGCGCACCATTGCGTCGACGTTCGAGCGTCGCGCGGCGTCGCGGCGTGCGCGCCGGACGACGTTGGCGTAGAGCTCCGCCTCGGTGACGAAGGCGAGCCTCGCCGCAGGCCAGACGAAGCCGGCGGCCAGCGGCGAGACGACGAGCGCGAGCTTGGCGTCGCTCGCCGCGAACGTGGCGAAATCGTCGAGCAACTCGGGCTGCAATCCGTACTCGGCGAGATATTGCTGCATCGTTTCGCGGCGGCCCGCGCTTTCGGCGGCGATCAGCATCCGGCCGTCGAACATCGCGATCGCGCGCTTGAGCGCGACCAGCGGATCGTCGGCACGCCGGTCGACCTGCATCGACGGCAGGCGGCGCGCTGGCGCGTCCACCGGCTCGGCGGACGCGGGATCGAGCGCTTCCACGACGACGCGGCCGAAAGGCTTCAGGAGCCCGTTGAACTCATCGCGTGCGAGGAACAGCTCGTGCGGAGGGAGCAGCGGGCGTGCCTTGTCGCCGCGCAACAGCTTCCACCGCGACTCGGTGTCCTGCCAGAAGCCGTCGACCGCGGCGGCGACGTCGCCGTGCAATGCCACCACCGTACCTTGCGGGAGGTAATCGAAAAAGGCCGCTGTGGCCTCGAAGAACAACGGCAGGTAGTACTCGATGCCGCCGGGCACGACGCCATGGCTGACGTCCTTGTACAGCGGCGATTTCGATGGGTCGCCTTCGAACACCTCGCGAAAGCGCGTGCGAAAGCGCGCGCGCGCGGGCTCGTCGAGCGGGAACTCGCGCGCTGGCAGCAGCCGCACGTCCTTGACCGGATAGAGCGTGCGCTGCGTGTCGACGTCGAACGTCTTGATCGATTCGATGTCGTCGCCGAAAAGGTCGATCCGGTAGGGCAGCGCGGAGCCCATCGGGAAGAGGTCGATCAGTCCGCCGCGCAAGCTGAACTCGCCGGGCGAGACGACCTGCGTCACGTTCGAGTAGCCGGCGAGGCCGAGTTGCGCGCGCAGCGCGTCGGCGTCGAGCGTCTCGCCGGTGGTGAGGAAGAACGTGTGCGCAGCGAGATACGACAGCGGCGCCAGCCGATAGAGCGCCGTCTGCGCAGCGACGAGCACGACGTCGCACTGATGCCGCGTGACGCGGTAGAGCGCCGCGAGCCGCGCGGAGACGAGGTCCTGATGCGGCGAGAAGTGATCGTAGGGAAGCGTCTCCCAATCGGGAAACTGCGCGACGACGAGCGCAGGCGCGAACCACGCGATCTCGTCGGCAAGCCGCTGCAGGGCGAGTGCGTCGGCGCAGACGATCGCCAGCACGCGGCCTTCGCGCTTCGCGGCGATCGCGAGTTGCGCGAGCGCCAGCGCGTCGGCGCCGGAGGGAAGCGGCGGCAGCGCAGCCTTGCGTGCGGCTGCGGGCGGCGCCGGCGCGAGCGCGGGCAGCGTCACGAGGGGTGACGCGGACGAAACTGCGGGAGGCGCGGCGGAATCGGGAATCGGCGGATCGATCGCCGCGGCCGCCCCGACAGATGCTGCGGCCGGCGACATCGAGGATGGCATGCTGGGTTCGAGGCGAATTATACGCGTGGGATAATTGCTCGATGCCGGAGCATTCCACCGCGCGGCCGCGTGTGTCGCCTTATCTGCTGCTGACACTGACGCCGTTCTTCTGGGCGTGCAACTGGATCGTCGGGCGCGGGCTAGCGCACGACATACCGCCCTTCGCGATGACGTTCTATCGCTGGCTGTTCGCGCTCGTCATCCTCGCACCATTCGCCCTGCCGCGGGTCGCGCGCGACTGGGCGATCGTGCGCCGGCACTGGCGGGTGCTGGTGCCGATGGGCGCGATCGGAATCGGCATGCACAACGCGCTGGCGTATCTCGGCCTCAATTACACGACGGCGACCAACGGCGTCATCCTGAACTCGTTCATCCCCATCATGATCGTCGCGATGAGCTGGCTGTTCCTGCGTGAGCGCCTGTCGAGAACGCGGCTCGCCGGTGTCGTTGTATCACTGGCCGGCGTGCTGACGATCATTTCGCAGGGATCGCTGTCGGCGCTCGCCGCTTTTCGCCTGAACGCCGGCGACCTGCTCGTCATCCTGTCGATGGCGATGTGGTCGATCTACACGATCTGCCTCCGCTTCCGTCCGCAAGGGCTCGACACGATCGCGTTCCTGTTCGTCATCGCGTGCATCGGCGAGCTCGTGGTGCTCCCGTTCTACCTGGGCGAGATCGCGTTCGGCCGGACGATGCATTGGACGCTCGCGGGCTTCGCGGCGCTTGTCGCAGTCGCGCTGTTCTCGTCGGTGCTGGCGTACATCTTCTGGAACCGGGGTGTCGAGGCGGTGGGCGCGCCTGTGGCCGGGCTGTTCGTGCACCTGATGCCGGTGTTCGGCGTCGTGCTCGCGTGGCTGTTCCTCGGCGAGCGCCTGCTGCCATATCACCTCGTGGGCATCGCGCTGATCCTGACGGGCATCATGATCACCAGCCGGCGTACGCCAGCGCCAGCGCCGGCGGCGCCCGAGTAGGCGGGCCTGCGCGCAGCGCGCCGGGCGGTACCCGCGCGAGGCCTTCAGTGTTCAGGCGGCCTCGCACGGGTACCGCCCGACACGCTTCGGATCCGCGCTACGCCGGCGCTCGCCCGTACTTGTCGTCGAAGCGGACGATGTCGTCCTCGCCGAGGTAGTCGCCGCACTGCACTTCGATCATCACGAGCGGCACGGTGCCGGGATTTTCGAGTCGGTGCCGCGTCTCCACCGGAATGTAGGTCGACTCGTTCGCGCCGATGTCGTACACGTCGTCGCCGCAGGTGACGCGCGCCGTGCCGCTCACGACGACCCAGTGCTCGCTGCGCCGGTGATGCAGTTGCAGCGACAGCGAGCCGCGCCGGCTTCACTTCGATGCGCTTGATCTTGAATCCCGGCCCTTCCTCCAGCACGGTGTAAGCGCCCCACGGCCGCGCGACCGTGCGATGCAGCTTGTACGCTTCGTGGCCGCGCGCCTTCAGCTCGCCGACGACATCCTTGACGCGCTGCAGATGATCGCGATGCGCGACGAGCACGGCGTCGGCCGTGTCGATGATGACCAGGTTCTCGACGCCGACCGTCGCGACGACGCGATCCTCCGAATGGACGTAGGTGCCGCGCGTCGCGATGGCAACCCGCTCGCCGTGTCCGCGTTGCCCTGGTCGTCGGCCTCGGTCAGTGCCGCGACGGCCTGCCACGAGCCGACGTCGCTCCAGTCGAACGTGCCGCGGACGACCGCCACTTCGCCCGCCGTGGCGGCGGGCTCCATCACCGCGTAGTCGATCGAGATGTCCGGCACCGCGGCGAACAGCGCCGGGTCGATCTCGACCATGCCGTTGGCTGCGGTTGACAATCCCGCCGCGATGGGCCGCGTCGCGGAGAGGACGCCCGGCGCGTGGCGGCCGAACGCCGCGACGATCGCTCCGGCGGTGAACGCGAACATGCCCGAGTTCCACAGGTAGTTGCCAGCCGCGAGATATTGCCGGGCCGTCAGCAGCGGCGGCTTCTCGACGAAGCGTTGCGCGCGATATGCCGCGGGCTGGTCGTGCGACGCTGGCATCACCATCTCGCCGCATTCGATGTAGCCGAAGCCCGTTTCCGGATGCGTCGGCGTGATGCCGAACGTGACCAGCATTCCGCGCTTCGCCAGCTGCGACCGCGCGTGCGACGGCGGCGTCAAACGCCGCCTGGTCGCGGATCAGGTGGTCGGCCGGCAGCACCAGCAGCACGGCGTCGTCCCATCCTCGCGCCTGCGCGTACAGCGCGCCCAGCACCACGGCGGGCGCGGTGTTGCGGCCGAACGGCTCGAGCAGGTAACGACGCGTCCGCGCCCGGGGCGATCGCCATGCTCCGCGTACACGTCCTTCGTATGGAAGTAGTAGTCGCGGTTGGTGATCGTCACGAGGCGCGTCGGCCCCGGGCAGGTCGAGCGCGCGACGGGCGGTCTTGCCGAGCAGCGTTTCGCCGTCGGGCAGCGGCATGAAGGGCTTGGGCGCAGCCTCGCGCGAAAGCGGCCACAGCCGCGTGCCGGCGCCGCCGGCGAGGATCATTGGGATGATTGCGGAGTCGCTCATGAGATTGGGAGGTTACGGAAAGGTGATGCGCGGCAGCACTTTACCGTCGGGGCGCGTGTAGGACAAACCGCGACGGGGGTTTGGGGTGCGCGCCGATAGGTGCTTTGCAACCCGTTCCCTACGATTCACACATTCCCGGCACGAGACAGCGGAGCATTGAATGGATGCGCAGGACCACGATCGCGAACGCCCGAACGTCGTTCCGCTGCCATTTCTCGTCGCGGCGAGCGTGGCATCGGCGCCCGCGCTCGGGCGATTCGGACCGCTGTACGGCAGTTCGGATGCAATGCAAGAGGTATACCAGAAGATCGAAAAGGTCGCGCCCACCGACGCGACAGTCCTCGTCACCGGCGAATCCGGCGGCGGCAAGGAGCTGGTCGCGCGGACGATCCACGAGCGCAGCCGCCGATCGCGGGGACCGTTCGTGGCGATCAACTGCGGCGCGATTCCGTCCAACCTCATCGAGGCCGAGCTTTTCGGCCACGAGAAGGGTGCGTTCACCGGCGCCACGCGCAGCCGCGGCGGCTGCTTCGAGCGTGCCGAAGGCGGAACGCTGCTGCTCGACGAAATCACCGAGATGAGCCTCGACATGCAGGTGCGCCTGCTGCGCGTGCTGGAGACGGGCCGCTACAGCCGGGTGGGCGGTGACGCAGAGCTGCGCGCCGACGTGCGCATCGTCGCTGCGACCAATCGCGATCCGCACCAGGCGGTGCGTGACGGGCGCCTGCGCGAAGACCTCATGTATCGCCTCGCGGTTTTCCTGCTTGCGCTGCCGCCGCTGCGCGAGCGCGACGGCGACGCCGAGCTCCTCGCCGAGCATTTCCTGCAGCGGTTCAACGCGGAATCGGGCACGGCAAAGCGCTTCTCGCGCGCCGCGATCGGCACCATCCGCACGCACCAGTGGCCAGGCAACGTGCGCGAGCTCCGCAACGCCGTGCATCGCGCGTTCATCATGGCGGACGACGTTGTCGAGCTTGACCTGGCGGGGCTCGCGTGCCCGCCGGTCGAAGGCGAATGCCTGCGTATCCCGATCGGCACCTCGCTGGCCGAGATGGAGCGCCAGGCTATTTTCGCCACGCTGGACCACTGCGCCGGCAACAAGCGGCGCGCGGCCGAGATCCTCGGCGTCAGCCTGAAAACGCTCTATAACCGTCTCTCGGCCTACCACGACGAGACAGCGCCCGCCCGGCCGATGCTGCAGGCCGTCAGCGGCCCGGGTTAACATGCTTACCCCAACCCTCGACGCGCGCGCACCGCGCCCCAACTCGGCCAGAACAATGATACGAATTCTCATAGCCGACGATCACGCCATTGTGCGCGCCGGACTCAAGCAGTTCATCGCCGACCACGCGGACATGCAGGTCGCCGCCGAAGCGGCGACCGGCACCGAAGCGATCGCCGCGGTGCGTGCGCAGGAGTTCGACGTCGTCCTGCTGGATATCTCGATGCCCGACAAGAACGGCATCGACACGCTGAAGACGATCAAGCATGTTCGTCCGGAGCTGCCTGTGCTGATGCTTTCGGCGTACGCCGAGGATCAGTACGCGGTCAACCTGCTTCGTGCGGGCGCAGCCGGCTACCTCAACAAGGAAGCGGCGTCATCGCAGCTCGTCAGCGCCATTCGCACGGTCGTGCTCGGCCGCAAGTTCGTCAGCCCTTCGCTGGCGCAGATCCTCGCGGACGGCGTGTCGGGCGACGCGGATCGGCCACTGCACGGTGAGCTTTCGCAGCGCGAGTTCCAGATTTTCTGCAAGCTGGCGGCAGGCGCGGCGGTGTCGAAGATCGCCGACGAGCTCAATCTGTCCGTCAAGACGGTGAGCACTTATCGGACGCGCGTATTGGAGAAAATGGCGATGAAATCCAATGCGGACCTCACGTACTATGCGATCAAGAACGGCTTGATCGAGTGATTGATCGAGGTCCCCATCAACCCGACATCCCGAAAAGGTGGCGTGAACTGCATGCTTGGGAGGAGCGCGTAGGACAGACGCCGACAGAAAATCATGCTGGACGTTGGTAACTTCCCGAGTCCGGATAGTTGGAACAGCGCTCGTGAGCGGCAAAGTGTAGGCGAAGTGCCATTCAAACTGCCATTGCGAGTGCTCCTGGTCGAGGACTCGCCGTATATCCGCGAGCGGCTTGTCGACCTGCTCGTCGAGCCCGGTCGTATCGAAATCATCGGTCATGCGGACAACGAGGATTCCGCGGTGGCGCTCGTCCGCGACGAGCCGTGGGACGTGCTCGTGCTCGACCTGCAGCTGAAGCGCGGGACGGGGCTTGGCGTGCTCCGAGCACTCGCGCCCGCGCGGCGCGCGGAAACGAAGGTGATTGTGCTTACGAACTACGCATTTCCGCAGTATCGCGAGAAGAGCTTCGCGCTCGGTGCCGATTATTTCTTCGACAAGGCGCGCGAATACCATCGCGTGCGCGACGTGCTCGACGGACTGCTCGGAACCCCGCTGTCCGAAGCCCGCTGACGTACCGGCAAGCGTGGGCAACGCATGTTGCCCGCTCGTGCACGCCGATGAGCGTGCAACCTCACAAGGCGTTGATTCACCTTGTCACGAACGCTGGCACGGCGCGTGCAATAGGCGCAAGACAGGGCTGTGCGCGCGTGCCTGACCATCGGTCACTCGAAAGAGCGCTGCGGAAATAAGAGCCAATCGGAAGCGCAGAAAGCCAACAAATACTGATAGCCGCAAACTGGATGCGACGGCATCGCGGGCACGTGCCCGCGATGCCGTCGTCGTGTCCAATGCCCGAAACGACGCCCTCCATTCCACCCCGCAAATGGCGCGCCGCCGAGCGCGCACTCGTCGTCCTCGCCTTCATCGCGACGGTCGCGGCCGCGAAGGCTGCCGATACGCTGCTCATCCCGCTGACCGCCGGACTTCTGCTCGCCTATGCGTTGCGACCGCTGGTCGAAGGCCTCGAACGCTTTCACGTCCCCCGGCTGGCCGGGTCGGCGTTCGTGCTGGCAGCCGTCACCGCAGCGCTGGTGGGCGTGGGCGCCTGGGTGAAGGATGACGCGGCGGCCGCGCTCGCCGAGCTTCCAAATGCCGCGCGCAAGCTGCGCATGGCGGCGCAGGAAAAGGCGCGGGAGCCCGCCAACCCGATCGGTCATGTACGCGAGGCTGCCGCCGAGTTGAATCGCGCGGCCGCCGAGGCTGTGGGAACGACGCCCCAACCTGTAGGCCCGGCGCCGCCGGCACGCGCGGACGGTCTGCCTTCAGGTCTCGAGGCCTGGGGCGCCGTGCAGTCGTCGCGATTCGTCGACACATTGTCCGAGCTCGGACTGGCCGCGCTGTTCGCCTTCTTCCTGCTCGCGGCCGGCGATACGTTTCGCCGCAAGCTGGTGAGCCTCGCGGGGCCGACGCTCGCCGCGCGGCGCATCACCGTGGAGATCCTCGACGAGATCGACAAGCAGGTGCAGCGCTACCTGCTGGTGATGCTGATCACCAACGTGCTCATCGCGATCGCTGTGTGGGGAGCACTCTTCGCGCTCGGCCTCGATCGCGCGGCGATGTGGGGAGCGATTGCCGGCGTGTTGCACGTGATCCCGTACGTCGGTTCCGCGCTCACCGCGATCGCCGTCGGCATCGCGGCATTCCTGCAGTTCGGCACGCTCGGCGCCGCGGCGGGCGCGGCCCTGGTGGTATTTGCGATCGCTGTAGCGCTCGGCATGGGCTTCATGTCGTGGCTGCAAGGACGCGCGACGCAGCTCAATACGGTTGCGGTGTTCGTCGCGCTGCTGTTCTTCGGCTGGCTGTGGGGTGGTTGGGGCTTGCTGCTGGCCGCGCCTCTGGTGTCGATCGTCAAGACCATCGCCGATCGCATTCCTGCGCTCGCGCCGGTCGGCGCGATGCTCGGCCGCTGAGTTTCTCGCACCTCCCGCTTCCCCTCGACCCCGTTGCGCTGCGGGACGCGTCCTACGCCCGTGTGCGTTCTCTCCAGTCGCAATGCGCCGATTACACCTGCTGGCGTCGGCTTCTTCGGCAAGTAATTGATTGGATGGAAGAATGACGCTGGCACGGCGGTTGCGAACACTAGCTCGTGAGCGGACGATCGTCGCCCGCGCCATCATCGGGAGTCATCACATGAACTGGGATCGCATCGAAGGAAACTGGAAGCAGCTCAAGGGCAAGGTCAAGGAGCAGTGGGGCAAGCTGACCGACGATGACATCGACGTCATCGCCGGGAAGAAGGACCAGCTCGTCGGCAAGCTGCAGGAACAGTACGGCGTGTCGAAGGACGAAGCCGAGCGTCAGATCGTGGCGTTCGGGGACCGCTACGCGGACTATGAAACCGAAGACCTGCCCCGCCGCTAATCAGGAGCCCATCATGTCGAAACTTTTGATCTCACTCCTCGCAGGCGCGGGAATCGCGTTCGCGAGTGCCGCCGGTGCGGCGCCGATCACCAAGGAGGCGTACAGCGCCCAGAAGGATCGGATTGCTGCAGCGTACAAGGCCGACAAGGACGCGTGCGCGAGACTCTCCGGTAACGCGAAGGACGTGTGCACCGAGGAAGCCCAGGCGAAGGAAAAGATCGCCAAGGCCGAGAATGAGGCCGCGTTCAAGAACACCGAAGAGGCGCGCTACGACGCCCGCATCGCGCGCGCTGAAGCGAACTACGCGGTCGCGAAGGAGAAGTGCGACGACCTTTCGGGCAATCCGAAGGACGTCTGCGTCAAGGAAGCGAAGGCGGCTGAGGTGAAGGCGAAGGCGGACGCGAAGGTTGCGCACGTGTCGTCAGATGCCAATCAGGTCGCCGCGGTGAAGAAGGATGACGTCCGCAGGGACGCGATGGACGACAAGCGCGACGCCGAATACAAGGTGGCCGTCGAGAAGTGCGACGCGCTGTCGGGCGCGGCGAAGAACGCGTGCGTGCAGGACGCGAAGGCGCGTTTCGGCAAGAGCTGAAGCCGATTCGCGAGCAGTACCGTCAGGCCGGGGCGCTCTGCGCTCCGGCCTGCGTCGTCTGCGCTTCTTCCGGCGGGACCGGTGTCGCTGGCGGGAGCGGGAGATGTACCTCGATCGTCGTGCCTTGCCGCGGCGCGCCGCGAATCCTGAAGTCACCGTTCAACGCGCGAATCCGCTGTCGCATGCCGCTGATGCCATGCGACAGTCGGTTCGTTTCCGCACCGGCGGGCAGTCCGATGCCGTCGTCGGTCATCACCAGCGTAATGCCCGTCGCGGAGCGCGACATCTCCACCGTGACGTTACGCGCCTTGGCGTATTTCACGATGTTGGTCATCGCTTCCTGGACGATGCGGTAGAGCGCGATCGACATTTCCGGCGGCAGGTCGGCATCCACGTCGACGAACTTGAGTGCGCACTTGAGACCCGCGCGGTCACAAGTCTGGCGCACCTGCCAGTCAAGGGCGGCCGCGAGGCCGAGATTGTCGAGCAAGGTCGGGCGCAGCTCTTCGATCACGCGGCGTTTGATTTCGACACCCTCGTCCAGCATGGTGAGGGCCCGCGCGAGCTTCGCGGCGATCGCGGGCTCGCGTGCCTTGATGTGGTCCGCGGCCCACGCCACGTCCATTTTGGCGCCGACTAGAATGCCGCCGAGCTCGTCGTGGATGTCGCGCGCAAGGTGGGACTTCTCCTCCTCGCGAACGCTCTGCACGTAGTTGAGCAGTTCCGTGAGCTCGCCGGTCCGTTCCGAGACGACGTTCTCCAAGCGCGCCTTTTCCTCGATCACGCGACGCTGCTCCTCCTCCCGCCGTGCGATTTCGCGCTTGGCCAGCATCCACACGATCAGCAGCAGCAGGACGGTGAATGCGGTCATCGCCGCCATGCCGACGCGCGCGAACTCGATGTCGCGCCGCCAGCGCGCAGCATTCGTCGCGATGGAGGCGCGCAGCTCCTCGGTCATTGATGCGGCCTCGGAACGGATGTCGTCCATCGTCCGCTTGCCAATGCCTGTGTCGATCAACTGGAACGCTGCCTCACGGCCGCTCTTCTCGTTCAATGCAAGCGTGACCTCGAGCTCATTGAACTTCCTGCCGATCAGGTTGGACAGCTTCGACATCCGATCGCGCTGCGCGGCCGTTCCATGGAGCGTGATCGACTCGCGCAGGTCGGCCTGAGCGACATCGAGCTTCTTCACGGCGGCCTTGTAGGGTTCGAGATAGGACGGATCGCCGGTCAAGAGAAAGCCGCGCTGCCCAGTTTCGGCGTCCGCGGTGAGTCCGACGAGGTCGTTCAGCTTCGCCTCGATCTCCAGAGCGCCGGTACCTTGCCGGTTCGCATGTTCCAGGCGCTGGTAACCGATCTCGGAGAACACGAGGATTGCCAGCGACACCGCGACGCCGAGAGCGAGCGGCAGCAGGACTTTCAGAGGAAAGCGGGACGTCATGTGCGAAATGGCGCCGTAGACCGGTTGCATGGATTGGCTACAGGCTGTCCCGACTATAGCACCCGTCGATCAGGCTCCTTTCCGACGGCTGTAGGCGCTGTCCTACATGGGAATACGCGACGGTCCTACGGCATCGCAACTCTGATGCGGCGACGATGTCGAGGATTCGAAGCGTGTTGTTCGCGGCGCCCTTGTACGCGGACTGCGCGGGTCCTTCCTCCTCCCTCCCCTCGCGAACTGGCGAGGGGTTCCTCGACGCCGCGCACGCGCGGCGTCTTTTTTCCCCGCTGAGTTCCCCGCTCAGGGCTTGGCCTTTTCAAGTGCCGGGCTCGAATGATTGTTGGCCTGGCCCGCCTTGGGCATGGCTGAAGATTCCTCTTCCTTGGTGAGTGTCCCCGTCGGATTGTTCGCCTTGGAGTCTTGCGCTGTCGCCGTCTCTGCGGCATTGGCGCCTGCCGTGGCGCGTGGCGTGGGATCAGGTGCCGTCGTCGGCGCGGGCGTCGCCATCGGCGTTGGTCCTGGCGATTGCGAAGCGACGCTTGGCGGAGTTACGGTCGCCGAAGCGGAGGGCCGTTCGTCGCACGCGGTGACGAGGGCGGCCGCGGCCAGTGGAATCAGCAGCGTTGCGAGTTTCATGGCGGTTCCTTTGAATGATCGTTCGAGCCGGAGCGAGCGCATCGCGTAAATCCGTCCCGGGCCTGCCGCACACCCTAGCTGCGAACTCGGGCTGCGGCGATAAGTGCTCGCCGCATGTCCGCGTAGGAGGGCGCCGACGCATGAGCGATATCTGCAATGCGCGTTCGCACGAGTTGCGCTGTTCTAGGAGGCGCTCGATCAGCGTTCGAACGGAAGTGATTGACGGCAAAGGCGTTTGCGCTGCACGCGCGAATGGCACGCAGGCTGCTGCGCATTTTCCTGTTGTCACCCTCAAGAAGGGGATCGTCATGGCCGTCACGACCGCGAAGAAATCCGCTTCAACGCCTTTCCTGACCGACGTCCAGACGCTGCGAAAGCGCGCACGCTCCCACATCGACGAAGGTGCCGTTACGCCGGGTTACGGCGCGGACAGCAGCCTCGTGTGCAAGGTGCTGAACGAGGCGCTCGCGACGGAGATCGTGTGCGTGTTGCGCTACAAGCGACACTACTTCATGGCGCAGGGGCTGTCGTCGGACTCCGTCAAGCAGGAATTCCTGGAGCATGCGAACGAGGAACAGGCGCATGCCGACAAGATTGCCGAGCGAATCGTGCAGCTCGGCGGCGAACCTGACCTCGATCCCGCGGGCCTCGTTTCACGATCTCACTCCGAGTATGTCGAGGGACGCTCGCTGGTGGATATGATCCGGGAGGACCTTGTGGCAGAGCGCGTTGCGATCGAAAGTTACCGCGAGATGATCGCGTGGCTCGACGGCAAGGACCCGACCACGTCTCAGATGCTCAAGAACATCCTCGCGAACGAGGAAGAACACGCCGAAGACCTGAACTCGCTGCTGCAGGGGCTCAAGGTCGCTTGAACACGTTTCGGTTGCCGGATCGATCGACGCCACAGCTTGCAACCGAACCGGCGCGTCGCCATATGGATGGGTCAGACACCAGCTGCTGGCGACGGCGGCTGGTAGAATGATGATCCAAGCGTCGCTTTGCGGTACCGTTCGCGGTGCCGTCCGAACGAATACCGGGGGTGAACTGGTTTCGACGGGGGTTGCGAAGCAGCGCGGGGCATGCCGAGGCGCTTGTCCTCGTTAAACTCGAGCAATCGCAAATCTAACTGCGAACGACGAAACGTACGCTCTGGCGGCTTAACCCGCCGGACCTCGCACCAGGCAGCGCTCGGCTTGGGTGATGGAGTAGGCAACTACTAAGTCACAGCGGGGACCCTTTGAGCGATCGCGCGCGTCCGGGTCACTTGGGCGTAACGCTAAAGCAAGGTGACTGGCCCGACCGTAGCCTGTCCGCCGGCGACGGGAGGGCGAGATCCAAATGACGCGACTAAGCATGTAGTCCCGACTGTAGAGTGCTTCCGGACGCGAGTTCGATTCTCGCCACCTCCACCATCAGCAAGAATGACGGCCCCTCGCGGGCCGTTTTCTTTCCCGTTTCCCGAGTGTTGCAGGTCATCCTCGTGCGTCTATTCCTGCGCCGGTACGTACGTGGCTCTATTGACCTGGGAGGGACGTCACAAATTCGGTTGCAATGGGCCTCACGCAGGAGGCGTCGATGGGGGCCAACGGGGCATCCAAAAAATGGGCGATCACGCTCCCCATGCATGGCGTGCCTCCCACGGTGTGCCCACCTCCAGGCACCACGACGTGCTGTGAAAGCGGCAATGTCACAGCAACACGGCGGGCATCATCGAGCGAGGTGGCGTTATCCACCGTCCCCGAGAGCAGCAGCGCGGGTACATGGCTACGCAGCGGCTGATGAAGCTCCGGAATATCGATCCCCTTCGGCCAGAGGTCGCAAGCGCGCAACATTGGCCCCGCACGCGCTACGCCGAGGAACGTACCGCGTGCAAGGCGTTCGGCGTCAGCAATGGTCGCACCGGCAAGAACTTCGGTGCAATTGACGGTGAGATACATGCCGACGCTTTGCGAGCGCAGCACGCCAAACTGGGAGTTGACGACGATATCAGCCAGAGCGTCGTGGTTTCCTGAAGCCACAGCGTGCACAATTGCCGGCATCATGCCGCGCGCGTCAGGACTGCCCACGAATGCGCGCACGAGCATCGCGAATGCATCACCATCGAAGATTACGGCGGCGCGGCTGGTCCTTAGCGATACGGGATGTTCACGAAGTCGCTCGTGCGCCGCTGCAAGATCGTCGCGAATACTCGGAAATTCGCGGCGACAGCGCGCGTCGTTCGCGCATTCGTCGACTACCTGATCGAATGCTCGCTGAGTCCGTTCGGCAAAGCGAAGCGGATAGTCCGTACGCGGCGGCACCACGCCATCAAGCACAATAGCTCGTACCCTCGACGGGTACAGATGCGTGAACGCCTGTGCCGCGTAAGAGCCGTAGGACCCGCCTATCAAATTGATGTCCGCATACCCGAGTCGATTGGGTCTCGTAGAGATCGCGCATTGCGATCGGTGTCGTGTAGAGCGCCGGATTTGCCTCCATCGTCGCGAGGCACGCGCGCAGCCTTGCTTCCGGAAGTGCGCCGCTCGCTAGATGATCAAGATCATCCTCTCGCGCAAGTAGGTTGCAGCGCAGCGGGCTGTCATGGCCGGTACCGCGCTGGTCGATGAACACGATGTCACGCCTAACGCGTGCCTCGGCCAGGCCGTCAACGATGTCGGAAACGAGATCCGTCGCGACTTGTCCCGGCCCGCCTGCGAGGAAGACGACCGGATCGGAGTTTGTGCGTGGCCCGTTTGCGGGCACAACGATAATGCGCAGCGCGATGGTGCGCCCACGCCCGGTACTGCGATCCTCGAACACTCGAGCAGTTCCGCAACGTGCCGGAGTGTCGAGGCCGGCAACCGGGCAGGACACCAGCGCAATCCTATCCGTCGCTTCTGCTGCCGGTCGCGACCCGATCGGAGCGCACGCGTTCGACAACAACATGGCCAGCATCGGGACGCCCATGCGAGGAAGTTTAAGCAGGTCGCGCGCGGCTATCCTCAAGTGTTGTTCCCAAGCCTAGTGTTGACGCTGTGTGATTGCTGCTCTGGCGATCAAATCGTGTCGACAACGTGGCCCGCCGGACTCGTCGCTAACACTCCCCGGTGCTTTCGGCAGGTTCGCTGCGAGGAAGCCCGTCGGCTCTCGACGTACCACGGGTCGCCATTAGCCTCCTGGTTCTGCCTTCGTGTGCAGTTCCTGCAACTGCGGGAATATGCCCTCCTTGTAGAACTTTAGTGCCGGAAGATCACTCAGGGCAATGTTGCTCTTTTGCGCGTAGTACTCGATCAACTGATCTGAGTCCGACTGATAGCGGCCGGGTTCGACCTCGACGGTAGGAAACGTCGCTGGCTGGTTGGTCGCAGCCGCCAGCTTGGCCTTGACCCCTTCGAATCCGGCGTTTTCGGGATCGCACCGGATCACTTCGATACGATCGAGCAGCCCGGCCTCGGCCATGAACAGGAGGTACTTGAACGAGAATGGGCAATCAACCTTCAAATACGCCTTCGGTGTGAATGGTTTCCGATCCATCGTCCTTTTCTCCAAAACCTCGCTTGTCCAGGCGGACCGTCGCGCGACTGCCGCGTTCCACATATGCGGTCAAAACTTGAAAGGCCCAACCGAACGATGCGCCTCTTCCGCTGGTCGCGCCACTCGCGACCGGCGTGCGAAGTTCTTCGCGCGTCGAACGAAAGACCGAGTGCGACGATGGGCGGCAGCACAGTAGCTCGTTTCTAGAACGAGCGACGTGTGCCAAGGGTTATTGTTCGCGAACGGCCTTGGCGACCGGCGAGAACCCCACGGCGCCAACGTCTGCTTCCGGCCCAGAAGCAGCCATGCACCGACGTCGCTGATAGCGCCGTTCAATAGCGCTATTGGCCCGCAGTAGTCGATCAAGGGTAGACTTCACGGCGGTCTTCCTAGGGAGGGGAAACCATGAGCCGCGTCCAGCGCAGGGACTTCCTGATCGTCGCCGCAGCGTTTCTTGTGGCGCCGTTCGTCGCCAAGGCGCAGCCGACGAAGGCGTACCGGATCGGTTTCCTCGGACTGTCTTCGCCATCGGACTACGCGCCGTACCTCAACGCGTTCCTCCTTGGTCTCCGCGAACTGGGGTACGAAGAGGGGAGGAATATCGTCATTGAGTATCGCTGGGCGGACGGACGCGAAGAGCGTCTTCCCGAGCTTGCCGTCCAGTTGGTGCAGCTCAATCCCGACGTGCTCGTGTCGCATGCGATCGGCGTTCGCGCCGTCCAGCAAGCCACCTCGACAATCCCGATTGTGATGGGCGTGAGCTCAAATCCGGTCGAGTTCGGCTTGATCAAGAGTCTTGCGAAGCCTGACGGAAATACGACCGGCGTTACCTCCCAACTGATCGAGCTTTCTTCCAAGCGCCTCGAATTGCTAAGGGAGGTTGTCCCGAAGCTCAAGGACGTCGCGGTGTTGTCGAATCTTGCCCTTCCGGGCTTGCGAAAAGGCCTGGAGGAGACGGAGTCTGCCGCCCGAACGCTTGGCGTTCGCGTGCGATCCTTCGGGATCAGCACGGATACGGCCGCGCTCGAATCGGTGTTCGCCGCCATCGCGCGCGAGCGGCCGGACGGGCTCGTTGTCCAGCCCGATCCTCTGGCCGGCAGGCACGGCGCTCGTATCGCCGAGTTCGCCGAAAAATATCGATTGCCGGCGATTGGAGGAGGCCGGCAATTCGTCGTCGATGGCGGTCTGCTCTCGTACGGAGGAAGTTTCGCCGAAGGGTGGAGGCTCGCGGCGCGGTACGTGGACAAGATTTTGAAGGGAGCGAAGCCAGCCGATTTGCCCGTGGAGCAGCCGAGCACCTTCGAGCTAGCGATCAACGTGAAGACAGCGAAGAACCTGGGCCTCACGATCCCGCAGTCGCTACTGCTGCGCGCGAACGAGGTGATTCAGTAGACGAGCGCCTCGAAGCGATCGTCGTTGAATGTCCGGTCTCTGACAGGCGCAACGGCTGGAGTGGGTCGTCAGCAGACTCGGGCGCGTGTCGGCGATCGGCCAGAAGCGGACGGGACCGCGCAAAACAAATCGGCCGGCAATTGCGCCGGCCGAGTCTTTAGCCAATAGTTGTAAGCGCGTATCGCGTCGCCTCACTAACGTGAGGCCAGGTTCAGGTACTGCGGCGGAGCCTAGCAGGTAAACAAATTGCGACGTTGGTACTTCTAAAAGACTCGGTGGCGGCCGAGATTCAATGGCGGGCCACCGAGATAGCTTTACTCGCTCATCCCATTTGTCGGCCAAAGAATTCCTTGGCCTTACTCACCTCAGCATCCCACTTGTTCAATTGCTCGGGGGTCAGAAAGTTCACCAGTTTCTGGCGAAGCTGATCACGATTGGCAGATACCTGCTTGCTCATATCGGCCTTCGTAGCACTCGGATTGGCTTGCTGATACTGCTCAACCTTGCCGCGAGCCTCAGTTAGGAATGTCTCCAATTTGCTTTTTTGGTCGTCGCTGAGTTGCAGATCGGCGCCAAACCTCTTCAATTCAGCAGCAACCTGAGTACGTTGTTCGGGCGTCAGATTCATGGCAATTCTCCCGTCTTGGTTGAGGAGAGGTTTCCGACTCGAATCGCATTCTTTTGATTCGAGTCCATTTGACAACTGTCGCGAGGGATAGCACGTACGTGTGCTCGTTACCGCGGTGCCGCCCCGAATAGTTTGAGGCCTCTGTACAGGTAAAGTTCCGACGACAAAAAGACCCTGACAGGCATGCAGGATTCAGTCGATTTTGACAGGTGACGGCGGCATAGCAAGAGCGTGAGTGCGGTCGTCCGCTTCGGCTCGGAAGCACACATCGGCGGCCGCTAAACTTGCGGTATGTGCGGCTGTTACAAACCCCATACCCACCCGGGCACCCGAGCTCGGAGCACCGTCCGATACCTCGGGATCGAGTTCGACGACGCGCTAGAGATCGCCGAACACACTGAGGGCTAGTCAGAAGGGCCGGTTGTGACCGCCGGACTCGATGGTCGCTGACCGGCCAACAGCAGCCGTACCGAAAAGTCATCGATAGCGGTCGTTGGATGGTGCTCTCGACCCAAAGCCGCCGTTTTGTAACCGAGTCGGCTCATGTGCGCTGCTCCTCCCTTCGCACATTTGCCACGTAGATTTCATCGCTGCGTCAAGGCGCAATCCTTACGGCCTGCTCAAGCGCGGCGTCAAGGGCCGGCACCACGACATTGAATTCCTGCCGAGCAGCCTGCTCGCGAAGCTGCGCGAGGGCAACAAATAAATCGCCGTCGCGCGACCCGCGCGCGTACTGAGCGAGTCGCCGTCCACGAGTAATCAGCAGATCGCTCCATGGGAGTGGCTCGGTCGCCGTGTATCGCTCAAGAGCGTCGCAATAGCGCTCGGCCTCGCTGGATTCGCCGCATTCGAGCGCCGACTCGATCGCCGTCGCATAAAACTGAAAGTGGTTGTGGCCGATAGAGCCACGCGCGAGCAGCGCTTCGGCCTCGCCATTGACCGTCCTGCGCTCGGCTCGGTCGGCTGCCAATCGGCCAACCAAGCCAAGTGCGACAGGCCCGAAATACTCCATCCCGTGCGCCCGACACAGCTTGAGCGATTCTCGAGCGAACCGTTCGGCCAGTACTCGATCGCCTTCCCTGAGCGCGAGTAAGGCCCGATAGGCCATATTCTGAGTTTCAAAGCGCTTTGCACCAAGGGTTTGACAGATCTTAAGTGCCGAGTCGAGGTGCCCTCGCGCCGATTCAGTGTCCCCGATCAGCCAGCCTCCTACGTAGGCGACGTGCTGTCGAGCAAGCACCTCTACGCGCGCGTGCGAAATCGTTGCGGCCATCTCTATGGACTCGAGCCCCGTATCGAGCGAAGACCTGAGGTCGTTCAAGTAACGCAATGCCACGCCCATCATTTGCCTATTTGCAACCTCGATGCGGCCGAATCCATGCAGATGCGCGAGCTCGACACAGTTCTTGAACTGCTCGTGCGCAGAGCGCATGCGACCACTCATGTAGTAGGCGTCGCCAAGGCCGCTAAGCGCATTGGCTTCCGCCTCGACCGAGTTCGCCTCGCGTGCCTGAACAAGCGCCGCTGTGTGCTCTCGCAGGCACACGTCCTGCTGGCCGAGTCCAAAGTAGTAGTTGCCGCGCAGATGGTGCACGCGAGAAAGCTCGAGAGAGAGATTGGCGTCCGCCGCAAGCAGCTCAGCTTCTGCCAGCGTCGCGAAGCCATCTTCAATCTGATCAACGATGCGCATTCCCTGAGCGAGACCGATCAACGCGCGACAACGCTCGGCTCCGCCTTCGGACCAATCGAGGGCTGCACGCCAAGCATCGATGGACTCACGCGCCCGGCCGGCATCGTGCAAAACTCTCGCCCGTGTGCTCGCCAACGCGAACCTGTCTTCGCGATTCGCAGCAAGCGCAAGGCCGCGCTTGGCAAGCATGATCGCGGCATCGTAATGGTATCGAGCCGCTTCCGCCTCGCTCGCCGCGAGATAGGCTTTGGGGGCCTGCGCGTGCTCCGCGCGCTCGTAATGCTCGGCCGCGAATACCGGGTCACGGATGCCAAACCACTCCGCGGCACGGACATGCAGCTGGCGGCGGCGCGACTTGAGAAGCGATTCGTAAGCGCCGTCACGAATGAGCGCATGGCAGAAGAAGTAATCCATTCCCTCCGGCCTAACCAGAAAGTGCTCGGTCAGCAGAGTGCATTGGAATTCGGGGTCCTCCATTAGATGGCGGAGCACGTCAAGTGAGAAGCGTTGGCCGAGTACCGCAGCAGCCTGTATCGCCTGGCGGTCGACCGGTGCGAGTCTATCCATGCGCGCGAGCACGAGCGCCTGGATCGAGCCCGGCAGGCCGCCCTGCGCCATTTCCGCGGGGTTGAGCAGCAGCTGTTCGAGAAAGAGCGGATTGCCTTCGGACCGGTCGACGTAGCTACGCGCCACCTTCTCCGGGAGCATCCCAAACTGCTCGGCGAAGTGAAGCGCATCGTCGAGTGGTAGCGGACCTAGATCAATCCCCGTCGTGGGCACGCCGCGCAACGTCGTGCGCCATGCACCGATGCTGGGGTCACCATCAAAGCGGGTGGTAAGTTGGAGCAGTAGCGGATGGCTTGATGCAAGCGCCGCCAGCGCGGCCAGCCGCTCGAGTGTCCAGCCGTCCGCCCAGTGAATGTCCTCGACCAGCAACATCAGCGGACAGTTCGCACAGACATGCCGCGCGAGATCGCACAGAGCATTGAGCGTACCTCGATTTCGCGCCTGCTCGGTCATCGCAGCATGTAGTGTTCGCAGCGCAGGCGGCGGAGCGACATCGAGCAGGTCGCACAGAAATAGTTCGTGCTCACGCGTCGCGAGCCCCTTGCTTAGGGCGTCCACAATCGCCTGGCGCCTTGCGCCGTCGTCCGCGGCGGTCCGCACTCCGAGGAGTCCACCCGCCAGGCTCCGAATCGTGTCACGGCCACGTTCAGCGCTAAAATCAAGCACCAGCGCCGAATGGCATTCAAATCCCTGTTCTTCGGCGATCGCGAGGAACTGCTGCGCCAGGCGCGATTTCCCAATGCCGGGGTCGCCCCGGAGAATGATTAGGCGACCGCGCTTCCGGTCGAGGCACGCCTGGGCAAGCGCGGCGAACTGGCGCACCTCCTCGGCGCGGCCGACAAGCGGTCGGCGACCCGCCTCGCCAGGACCACGTTCTCCACGCACGCGATGCG
>CAWKPJ010000008.1:0-152915 GCA_963851465.1 uncultured beta proteobacterium | reverse complement strand
ATAAGCCGTAACGAGGCGTTCCTTGCCTTTGACCTCAATCGGTGCATCCGCCTCGCCAATGAACTCACCGGAGATCTGACGCCATGTGTCCTGACCGACAACGATTTCGTCGGCACCCGCGAGTCCGACGAGCCGTGCCGCCGTGTTGATCGAATCCCCGGTGAGTGCGAAGCGCCCATCCCGCGCATCGCTGCGACGCACTACGATAAGGCCACCATTTACGCCCGTGTGCATCGTGAGCGAGCGACCGACCCGGGATGTAACCTCCTCACTAATCTCGCGCACGACGCGATGCAGCTGTAGAGCCGCACGCACGGCCCGCTGTGGATCATCGCGACGCGCGATCGGAACGCCAAAGAGCGCAACGATTTCGTCGCCGACGAACTGGTTGATAATGCCCCCATAGCTTTCGATGATGGCGCTCGCACTGCGCTTGATCCGTCCCATGATTTCCTCGACCTCTTCCGGATCCAACCGCTGTTGAGTGCGGTGTATCCGGACAGGTCGGAGAAGACGACCGTCGCCTGGCGCCGTTCGCCGGCGTCGGACTCGAGTTTCCGTGCATTGGAGATACCCAGTGCCTGGCCGCACGCCGAGCAGAAATTCTGTCCCTTCGACAGTGCCGCTCCGCAGGCAGCACACTTCTTCTCGAGAGATGCGCCGCAATTCGCGCAGAAATGCGCAGCACCCGAGTTCACGTGGCTGCAGTGCGGGCAATTCATATCGAGAGTCGTTGCGAGGATGCGCGGGATATCCAGATGTTAATGCAACCTCCCATCAGCGTACCGAGCGGCCGGTCCAATTTGAGATCACCGAGCAAACGAGGGACGCGATCGCAGCCTGGATCACTGCGACGCATCTGAGGCCAGAGCAGTTCCTTTTTCCGAGTCGCGTGTCGGAGTCGCCGCATCTTTCAACTCGACAGTATTCCCGGATTGTTGGGTCGTGGGTTGAGTGTATTGGTCTGGACCCGGCAGCCTACGGTACGCATTCGCTGCGACGCACGAAAGCTACGTTGATCTACCGACGGACCAGAAATCTCCGAGCTGTGCAGCTGCTGCTCGGGCACACAAGGCTCGAATGTACCGTCAGGTATCTCGGCATCGAGGTTGACGATGTCGTAGAGATTGCCGAGCAGACTGAGGTTTAGTCTCGTCGTCCGGTCGCGACCGCCGAGTTCGACGGTCGCTTACCGGCCACCACCAGACGTAGCGCCTCATCCTCCAATGCAGTCGGTCGAGGGCGGATCACCCACCCTCGGGGCAAACAACTGTCCTTTGGTCGGGCACAACCAATGCACCTCTCCGTCCGCCCGGTCGAGTCAAGAAGTGCTAGGCTTTCTGGCCGGCGCATCATGGCGTTGGATTTGCTGTCCTCTTTCTTTCGAAAACGGGGGAGACCATGAACAATCGCATTGGTGCTTCGGGGCTGATCGCGGCCGCATTGCTTGCGATGGCCGGATGCGCGACCACCGGCGGTCCGGCCCGGGCAAGCCCGAGTACATGGTGGTCGGCATCGACAACAAGGTCACCTGGGGCGACGACGGCAAGGTGCAGAACCTTGCGCCCGGCAAGGACGCGGTGACGATCGTCGACATCGGCACCGATCCGGCGAATCCGAAGATCGTCGCCAACCTCCCGCTGATGAACTCGATCTTCGGCCCGCCGACCAACCTGGCGATCACGCCGAACGGCCAGCTCGCGCTGGTGGCGAACTCGATGGACTGGGTCGCCGACGGCGCCGGCTGGAAGGCGGCGCCCGACAACAAGCTCTATGTCATCGACCTGACGACCAATCCGCCCGGCGCGCATCGACACCGTCGCCGTCGGCAAGCAGCCCTCGGGCATGTCGATCAACCGCGCCGGCAATCTCGCGCTCATCGCGAACCGCGCCGACAACTCCATCAGCGTGCTCTCGATCCAGGGCAAGCAGGTGAAGCTGGTCGACACGGTGACGATCGGCGAGCAGGTCGCGCACGTTGCGTTCACGCCCGATGGCAAGCGCGCGCTGGCGGCGCAAGTTCCCCGGCCACAAGGTCGCGCTGCTCGAAGTGGACGGCCAGAAGGTCACCTACACGAAGCGCGACCTCGCCGTCGGGCTGTGGCCGTACAACCTCGACGTCACGCCCGACGGCAGGCTCGCCCTCACGGCCGACAACGGCAACGCGGGCGGCTCCGACGGCAACGTCGACACCGTGTCGGTCATCGACCTCGAAGCGAACCCGCCGCGCGTGATCGACAAGGTCGTGGTCGGCGACGCGCCCGAGGGCT
Organism: uncultured beta proteobacterium; assembly: GCA_963851465.1. Classification (GTDB taxonomy): domain Bacteria; phylum Pseudomonadota; class Gammaproteobacteria; order Burkholderiales; family Casimicrobiaceae; genus VBCG01. The sequence continues at coordinate 150,645 of CAWKPJ010000008.1, read as the reverse complement.
TTGCGATCAGCCCGACCGGCAGGCTGGCGGTCGCCGTGCTGCTGCGCGGCTCGAACAACGCGAAGACCGACTGGTTCTACAACCGCAACGGCAGCGTCGTGGTCCTGAAGATCGACGGCAAGAAGGTCACGCAAGGTCGGCGAGGTCGAGGTGCGCGGTCTGCCCGAAGGCGCCGTGTTCAGCCCCGACGGCAAGCTGGCTGTACGTCGGCAACTACATGGACTCCGACATTTCGGTGCTGCGCGTCGACGGCGACACCGTCACCAACACCGGCACGCTGGTCAAGCTGCCGGGCAAGCCGGCGTCGATGCGGGGGCGAACGCAGTAGTTGATCTTGGAATCAAGCGCCGGTCGGCGCCCGTCTGCGCGGCGAGCAAGGAGGTAGTAACAGCCTGTGCGATGTCGCTCGCGCGGTAGGAGGTGGACGTCACCATCGTCGCGCGCGGCTGCGGAGGTGGCGATCCGTTCCTCCATGGTCGCGGTCCGACCGGAACGGCGAAATCGTCGTTCAGCCCGCGAGGGAACTGCTTTCAATCGCCGCCGATGTCAGCAACGGGTCGACACCTGCCTGATGCCGCGCTCCGAAGCGGACACAAGCCAGTACGTCCGCTCTCGGTGAGCGCCTCCGTATCAGTGCGGCCATGAGCAGATGTAAGCGCATCGACTCTGCTCGCCTGTATCCCTGGCTACGACGCCGCGACCAGCTTTCCGTGCGATTCGACATAGCGTGCCAGCGCTGCGTCGGTGCGCGCAAGATAATCGGCGACGTGCGCAGGATAGTCCGCGCCGGGCACGGCGAGATGAACCGCGGAGACCATCGCCCAGACCGCCTCGCGCAACGCGCTCGCCACCTTCATCGCGGCGAACGAGCGCCAGATTTCATTGCTCACGGTTTGCCGAAAGTACGCTTCGAGCAGCAGCCGGTCATCGGCCGGCGAGAAGCTGCCATTGGTGGCGAGGTTTGCGAGGTCGAACATCGCAGTACCGAAGCCGCCGTACTCCCAGTCGATAAGCCAGAGGCGCTCGCCATCGTCGAGGAAGTTGCCGGGAAGCAGGTCGTGGTGGCCGAAGACGATTGGCAGCGGAATCTGCTGCGCCTCGAGAGCGTCGGCAAGCGCCACATATCGCGTAAGCTCGCCGTCTCTGTCCCCTCGTGTGGCCCGCAGTGTCCGTGCGTAGTCGCGGAGGACGTGAAAGACCCAGAACATGTTCGCCGGACCCGCGAGGTGGCGCCCCACTTCGCGGTGACACGTCGCAAGGAGCGGGACAATGCGTGCGATGTTTGCTCGTATATCCGGATTCAGCGAGGGTCCTGCCGTCGATATGCCGAAACACCATCACGCCCGGCGCCGCATAGATCAATTCGGGTGACAGGCCCGCCGCATGCGCAGCAACGCTGGCAGCCCGCTCACGATCGCGGAAGACATGGTGGACTGGAATGTCGCCTCCGCAACGCGCAACATAACGATCTCTCCCGTCATCGACGACGAATGCCGTGTTGGAAAGACCTCCGTGCAGCGGCTCAAGCTTCACCTTGCCGCGCCAACATGGAAGCGCGGTGATTCGTGCTTCGAGATCGAACGTCGTCATCGTTGCCAATGCAGAGTTGGAACCTGTGACTTCTCGCCAGTGCCAGCGCGCGCAAAACGTCCGCTTATCCACCGCCTGACAGGCAGCAACGGGTCGACTACGGCCCGGTCGATCATCCTAATCGCAGACGTTGGGCGTAACGTCCGCTAATCGCGAACGCATCGGTCTCCATTCGACCATATAGTGGTGACACCCGAAGTCGCGGGCCGAATGGCGGGAACATACTGGCTGCGGTCGTTCGTCGCGGCACGACGAGCTAGTTTCGTCGACCCAGTGCCGCTGTTCGAGGTTCAGAATTGCCGGTCCCAAAGCTGCCGTTGCGCAGTGCAAAGACAAAGAGCTGATTCGGCAGCGTCTGCTGACCCAGACGGCGGCGGGCGCCGTTCGCATCGGCGCGCCGCGTCGATCAGCCCGCCCCGGCTCCTGGCGAGAGGGTGCGCTGGGCCTGCTCCGCAGTCACCACACTCACGGGCACGCCGAACCGCTCGATGCGGTGGGCGAGGTCGAGGCGTAACCACCGGGAGACTCGCTCTGGCAGCGTCGAGACGATGACCTCGTCGTACTTCTCGCGCTCAAGCGTCTGACGTACGGCCTCGTACGGGTCGGTGGCTCCGACGATCCCTTGCACATGCGAGCCCGCGGCCGCGTCGAGCAGCGGGATCGCGAGCTCGAGGGTGATGGCTGCCTCCTCGGTGTCCGGGTCCCAATACGGTCGAGGGACCAGGAGTGTGAACCTGCACGGCCCGCGTGCGGCGCGCTCGGCGACGGCGGCGAGCAGCTTGGGCGAGGCCGCGGTCCGCTGCGCCACGATGAGGATGCGCCGATCAGTCATGATGTGGCCCTCCTCTTAGCTTGGTGATCTGGGGCCGATTTGGAATCAGGCGGACAGCATGTTCTCGTACCCAGATTGTGATCTCTGAAGGATCACCTGTCACTCCCTGGCCTCAGCGCGAACGACTCCTCACGCCGCATTGCTGTCGTGCATGGCCATCGGTCGAAGGACAGCGACGGGTCGAACGGCGGCTGTCCGATGATCGGGCTGCTCGCGGCGAGGAGCGGCCGAATAACAAATTTGCTGATAGCGGTCGTTCGATGGCCCTGTCGGCCCAAGAAGTGGACGCGTCGGTGCTGTCTCGGTCATGACTAGTACGTACCGGCGTCGTTGACATTGCCGCGTGCCGACGCGAGGAAGAGCGTTGAGGAAATGAGGACCAAGGTCCCATTGGCGGCTACGTTCGTGCACCCTTTGAGCAGGGACGGTTGATACCGTGGTCCGCAGTGAAGCTGGTTTACGACACAATGCGACCGTGATCCCTCCCGCAAAGGACCGGCCATGCACGTAGGCAAATCCTACAAACTCGGGGAATTCCTGGTCTGGACGAGAAGAGATATCTACGTCCTCGTCGTGCTCGGCACCGTGCCTGTGGTGCTATACCAGGTTGCCGGTCTGAAATGGCTGGGCATTCCCTGGACGGCTGTGGCGCTGCTGGGAACCGCCACGGCGTTCATCGTGGGATTCAAGAACATCCAGACGTATAGCCGGACCTGGGAGGCGCGTCAGATCTGGGGAGAAATAGCAGGCAGCAGCAGAGCTTGGGGAACGATGAGCCGGGATTTCGTGAATCGCCCCGAGAATGCCAGGCTTCTCATCTACCGGCATCTCGCCTGGCTGACCGCGATGCGGTACCAGATGAGGGACAGCCGGGCTTGGGAGACCGCAAGTAAGCCGAACAATGTGGAGTATGGAAAGCTCTACACCGTCCCCGAGAAGGAAGCCGTACTGGAAGCCGAGCTGGCGAAATACCTCGCCGCCGACGAGCTGAAGGGCATCCTCGCGGCGAGCAACAAGGCTACTCAGATACTGGGCCTGCAGAGCGGCACGCTCAAGGAACTCTTCGCCGGCCAGGAGATCGTCGTGCTGCAGTTTGTCGACATGCAAAGAGCGGTGCGGGATCTTCATTTGCAGCAGGGACGAAGCGAGCGCATCAAGGACTTCCCGTTCCCGAGACAGTTCGTGGTCGTCAGCTCAATGTTCGTCAAGCTGTTCTGCTTCCTGCTTCCTTTCGGCCTGCTGAGGGAATTCGACAAGCTCAATGAGAGCGTAGACGGGCTGATGAAGGGGAACATGGTCTGGCTGGTCATCCCGGTCAGCGTCGTGATCTCCTGGGTGTACACCTCGCTGGATCAGGTCGGAGAGAGCACCGAGAATCCGTTTGAGGGCACCGCGAACGATGTCCCGATCTCGCAGATGAGCCGCGCCATCGAGATCGACCTGCGGCAGTTTCTCGGCGAGACGGACCTGCCGCCCGCCCTGCAGCCGCAGAACAACATCGTCCTCTAGCGAACGAGGATTCCACGTTGAGGGCGAACGTCAACAGTTTGCCCGGAAGGATAGGTCTCGCAGGACAGGCGGCAACGGGTCGAAGGCGACGGTCTGAGTGCGGCCAGGAGCGGACGTCACCAGAACAATCGGCCCGCGCAGTTGCGGGCCGATCAAGGAATGCTGGGACGTTGTTCAGCGCATGTTCTTACCGCGTCGGAACAAAGCAGCTGCTAAATCGCATTCGCGTCCAATGCCGCACACAGGAATCGCTTCATGCTTTTCAACTCCGGAGGAAAAGCGCCGCTCAGGACTTGATGAATGCAAGAAGAGCCGGGTTCACAACGTCGGCGTGTGTCGTGCACATGCCGTGCGGAAACTTCTCGTAGATCTTTAGCGTGCCATTTTTGAGAAGCTTCGCCGAAAGAGGCGCGGAATCGGCGATTGGAACGATTTGATCGTCGTCGCCATGCATCACGAGCGTAGGAACCTTGATGGTCTTCAAGTCCTCGGTAAAGTCGGTCTCCGAGAATGCCTTGATGCCGTCGTAATGCGCCTTCGCACCACCCATCATGCCCTGGCGCCACCAGTTCTCGATCACGCCCTGCGACGCCGTCGCGCCGGGCCTGTTGTAGCCGTAGAAAGGCCCACCGGCGAAGTCGAGGTAGAACTGCGCGCGATTGGCGGCAAGGGCCTTGCGAAGCCCATCGAGTACTTCGATTGGCAGGCCCCCTGGATTGGCGGCCGTCTTCACCATGATCGGCGGCACGGCGGCGATCAGTACCAGCTTGGCGACGTCGCGGGTCTCGCCAAATCGGGCGACGTAACGCGTCGCCTCTCCGCCTCCGGTCGAGTGTCCGATGTGGACCGCCTTGCGAAGGTCGAGATGAGCGACCACCGCGGCAACATCGGCTGCGTAGTGATCCATGTCGTGGCCATCGCTCACCTGCGTTGACCGGCCGTGTCCGCGCCGGTCAAGAGCGATGACGCGGTATCCCTTGTCGACGAAATAAAGCATCTGAATGTCCCAATCGTCGGCGCTAAGCGGCCACCCGTGATGGAAAACGATCGGTTGGGCATTCTTCGGGCCCCAATCCTTGTAGAAAATCTCGACGCCTTCGTGCGTGGTAACCGTGCTCATCGTTTTTGCTCCGCTAGTTGAGTTGAAAGAAAGGCGTTGGCCTTGATTGGGCCGACGCGGTAGCGAGCGCGGCGTACGGCCAAGGGCTGTCGGTCAGGCGTTGCGCGGCAGCACGGTCAGCACGCGCACGATGAAGGCGTGCATTTCCGTCATGTAGTTGCGCAGGAACTCCTCGGTGCCGTCGTCGGTGACCTCGCCGTCGTCGGTGATGAGCCCGGGCTTGAACTGAATGTAGGCCTCGACCTGGTTCATCAGCGGCGAATTGCAGTAACACAGCACGCCGCGCAGGCTCTGCTGCGCCACCGCGGTGCCGATGGCGCCCGGCGAGGTTCCGATCACGCCCGAGGGCTTGCGCGCGAACGAGTTCTTGCCCCAGGGTCGGCTGGCCCAGTCGATGGCGTTCTTCAGCCCGCCGGGGATCGAGCGGTTGTATTCGGGCGTAACGAAGAGCACCGCGTCGACGTCGGCGATGGACTGCTTGAGCGCGCGCGCCACTGGCGGGTAGTCAGCATCGAAGTCCGGGCTGTAGAGCGGCAGGTCCTTGATGGGGATCTCGGTCAGCGCCAGTTCGGGCGGCGCGAGCCGCTCCAGGGCCTTGGCGAGCAGACGGTTGATCGACCTCGACGAGAGACTGCCGACGAAATATCCGACTTTGTACGTGGCCATGGGTGCCTCCTTGACTGTGTCGGGAGGTTCCTGCCGTTGCCCGATGCCTGGAAGGCAGAACACCCCGAGTAGGGGCGATTCACTCTACGCCCTTGGCAGTGCGCCCACAAGGCGCGACCGCCGGGCAATTGGACCGCTCACCACTAATTTGGTCCGCTGACAGTCTGCTTCTCAAAAGCGCGACCGTCTGCCCAGGGTCGGAAGCTGCCGTCGAGCCGGGTCTGCTTCAGCCAGAAGCGGTCAAGTGTCGTCGCGCACCCTCGGGCCCGCCTGCGTGTGTGGGTAAGCCCCACGCTTGTATGGCTCCACGGGAGGCTGCGAAGCACCGCGCTTGAGGTTGAGCAGATTGCCGCCAAGAATGACCGCGGCACCGGTGACGGTAAAGATGTCGAAACGCTCGCCGAAGACTAGCCACGCGGCAAGCGCAGTAAGTGGAACGCGAAGGAAATCGAGCGGCACGACGGTCGTTGCATCTGCATGACGCAGCGCGTGCGCCATGCAGAAATGTGAATAGGTACCGCAGGCAGCGATTACCCCAACCCACGGCCATACTGCCATCGGCGGAGTCTGCCACACCATCGCCGCAGGAATCGCGCCGATCAACGATTGAATGATCAACATCCAGAAGATGATCGACGCGACGCTTTCGGTACGCGTCAGGGACTTAACGAGGATGATCGAGCCAGCAAAGCCAATCGCCGCCAGAAGCGCGACGACCTGGCCGACTTCGACGTGGTCTAGCCCCGGCCGGACGACGATAACGACGCCGACGACTCCTAAGGCAACCGCTACGATGCGCGCGGGCGTCATCGTTTCACCCAGGACTACAACCGCCAGCAGTGCGACCCACACCGGCCCAGTGAATTCGATTGCAACGACTTCGGCAATCGGGATCATTGTAATGGCGAGGAACCACAGGAACTGCGCCACATAGTGCACCGCGTTGCGGCTGAAGTGGCGACCAAAATGACGGGTTCGAATCGCGCGAACGCCGCCGTCCGCCGCGATCACTGGTAGGAAGAGTGCGATGCCGAGAAGCGAGCGGAGTTCCATGATCTGGAACACGTGCAGAAGCTTGCCGGCCTCACGCGCCGCAACAGCGAGCAGGACCATGGCGGTCAGCCAGCCGCTCATCCAAAGAGCGGCGCGAATCGTGGAGCGATATGGTCGTACGCTCATAACTCGACTGAGTTAAAGTTCGCGTGTATCCGGGTCAACGCCGCCGTCGCACCCCTAAGCGATCGCCGGTCGCCACGCAGTTGCATCCCGATCATCTGTTGGTTCTAACCCGGCCTGCCCAATTCGGCACGTTGCCGCGCAAGCTCACTTCACTGCGTCGACCCATCGCACCATGTCGGGCTCGATCTCCGCCAGTGACCTGCATCCAGCAAGCTTCATCGTCTGCACAAATTCTTCCTTGAGGATGGTCAGAACCCGCGCGACACCCGGATATCCGTCGACCGCAAGGCCGTAGATGCAGGGGCGTCCGACAAGGACGCCATCGGCACCGAGAGCAATCGCCTTGAACACGTCCGTACCGCGTCTGATCCCGCCATCGACGTAGATCGAGAATTCCGGCTTGAGCGACTGTACGGTTTTCCGGATTTCGGGCAGCATTTCGATGCCTGCCGGTGCGGTATCCAGCTGGCGACCGCCGTGGTTCGAAACGATGATGCCGCTCGCGCCATGCTCGATGGCCAGTGCGGCGTCTGCGCTGCTGAGAACCCCTTTCAGGAATACGGGAAGTTTCGTGACATCGCGGACCCAGCGAACGATGTCCCATGTCAGGCTCGGGTCTACTTCGTCATCGAACCGCGCCAACCGAAAGGGGCCGGGCCCAGCCAGTGCCTCGAGATTGGGAAAGCGAATGTCACTGGACACTGCGAACTGATTTCGCATGTCACGCTCGCGTTTGCCCGACACCGGGGCGTCAACCGTGAGCACCAAGCCCCGGTAGCCGGCGCGCTCCGCCCGGCTGATCATGTTCTTGACCTCCGCTCGATTGCGGAGACAGTAGAACTGGAACAGCGCGAACAGGTTGCCTCGCCGTCCCGACGCGGCGACATCTTCCAGCGCCGTCGTCGACAGGCAAGACAACACGTATGGAACGCCGAGCAAACATGCGGCCCTCGCCATGCCGAGTTCGCCCTCGACATGTGCAAGCCGTTGCATGGCCATCGGCGCGACCATCACCGGGAGCGGTATGTCGGTGTCAAGCAACCGACCTGTCGTCGATACGTGGGTAACGTCGCGCAAAACGCGAGGCACGATCTGATACCGCGCGTAAATGTGCTCGTTCCGCTCGAGCGTAAGCTCATCCGCCGCACCGCCGGCGAAATATTCGAAGATATCCCGCGGCAACGTCCTCGCAGCGGCTTCCTCGATCTCGTGCAGATTGTAGTAGTGCTTTTCGTAGAGGCTCTTGCCGGCGGCGTCGCGCGCCGGATGAAAGGCGATCGCATCGCCCACCACCTGGTTGGCGTGCACCGTTGCGCCAGCTTCCACGATGGCAAAGGGCCGTACCGTCGCTGCGTCGTCCACCTGCGTGGCCTGAAAAATCAGCGAATGGCGCTTGATGGAGTGGGCAAAGATCTTGCTTTGATGATTGAGCGACGCGCCTGCGCCAATGGTCTTGAGGTCGAACTCTCCGCCGATAGGTGACCCCGCGAGAACGGCTGAATCACCGACCTGCGCGCCCATGCTCTCGTAAAGGATTCGGGCGAACAGCGTGCCGTTGAACTGACTGGTCGTGCTCTCCTCGACCCGCCCGAGCAATGTCTCCAGCAGGACCCATCGGATGTACAGCCCGCCGAACAGCGGATAGTCGCCCGGGGCGAAGCGACGCACGAGCAGCATCTTCGCAAGCGGAATGGCCGCCAGCGTGAGGATGCTGGGCACGAGCAGCAACAGCGGGCCGACGGTGAAGACCTCCCACCAATAGGGACCGGTCTCGTCGAGCAACGCGATGACGGGAGCGAGCGCCATCCAGCTTAATATGGTGGCGCCCAGGCCGAAGGTGAGTTGCAGAACGACCAACGCCGTCTGCATCGTCAGGTAACGCGCGCCACGCAGAGCGGTAGACGCGAAGTCGGTACGGCCGATGATCCGAGGTGGATTGCCGGCCGCGATCGCTTGCGGCTGCAAGACGAATCCCGGAGGCGCTACGGAAAGATCTCCAAGCAGGCTGTCGCGCCCGATCACGACGCCGGCGTACAACACGCACGAGTTCGCCACTACCCCCCTGCGCGCGAGAGTGACGGTGGCGACGCGCCCAGCGCCGCGGTTGGCCGGAAACATCGCGATATTGCCCGCGACCATCGCTTCGTCGGCAATGTCGAGCAGCTCCGGCTCGGTCGTATAGGGTGCGGTGAAGAATGCCTGGCGGCCGACTCTCGCCCCCAGCAGCCGGTACTGGACTACGGTCAGGACGCTCATGTTGGCGAGTTGGAGGGCCCAGTCGAAGAACGGAACGTCGATCAGGCGCCCGTAAAGCCAGTTTCCGTACTGGCGATATGCACCTTGCTCAGCGAAATCCAGGCCGGCGACGAGCGGTCGCAGCAAACAGCGTTTGATCAGCACCACGAGCCCGAAGTAGAGCAGTCGGCAGAATTCCGAACCGCGCAAGCGCGAACACGCCCAGGACGACGGCCGTATCGATCAGCGGGCCATAAAAATGAAACAGGGTGAAATCGATGCCGAGAACTGCGAGCAGCGCTTGTGCCGCGAAGAACGTCAGCAGCAGCGCAGCGGCGCACACATAGCCAATGGCGACAAACGCGATCGTGGTCCGCAAGGCGCTGACCCGGACGTGATGCGGTTGGTCGACGCCGTTGCGCGGCGCGGTCACCCCCGTGGCCAACGGAGGCACATAAGCGTGATCTGGAATATGGCTGTCGGGGCCCAGGGACGCGCCAAAGCCGATCGCGCAATGACTGCCGATGGTGATAGGCGCCAAGACGACTCGACCATTCGCGACGAGACTCGGCTGTAGACTCGCCTTGCGCTCGACGACAGTCCCCGCGCCCACCGAGACCAGATCTGGCTCCGCAATAAACAGCGTCTCAATGTAGGTGCCGCGCGCGAGCCTGGCGCCGCACAGGCGATAGAACGCGTTCAAGAGCGCCGTCCCCCGGTACGGGCCCAGGAAAGACGCCGTCGCATTGAACAGGTTGTGGATCATCAGCCAGCGGTAATAGAACGGCGTACCGATTTCGTAGGAACCCGCCTGCAGGCGGCCGACGATGAGCCACTTGGCGAGCACGAGATAACCGATGCAAAGCGCGGTACTGCCCAGCAACACCAATGGCGCAATCGCGAAGGCCGTACCCCAGCCGTGACGTTGCACGACCTCCACAGTGATCCATACGGCAGGCAGCAGGCTTACGATCGCCAGGCCGGGACGGAGTAACAGGCCCGCGAACTGCAAGAGGACGTTCACCAACGCACGCGCCGGCCTCGATGGTGGAAGCGACGAGTCCTCCGATGGCGTCTGACCCGGAGGAGCAGTCGCGTCGATCTGCCTCGCCAAGAGCCTCGCGCGCTGATCGGGGGGGGCCTCGAAGAACTCGATCAAGGCATTGACGGTGTCGTGTTCGAGGATGAACTCATACGGCAGTTCGACCCCGAAGGCCTTCTCGAGGCCCCCGATCAACGTCGACATGGCCAGCGAGTCGACGTTGAGTTCCAGCAGTGATCGGTCGGGGTCGCAGCGCGACATGAACTCTTCGCCCAACGCATCGTGCAGCACGGCTCGCACCTTTGCGGCCACCGACAACGACGCATCAGTCCCGTCGAGCTTCGCCTCTGCGAGCTTCGCCCGACGCCGGCTTATTTCGTCGCGGATCTCGAATTTTTTGATCTTTCCGGTCGGCGTCACTGGAAATTCATCGAAGACATAGATGCGGCGCGGCAGCTTGAAGCCGGCGAGTTGAGGTCGCAGCCGGTCGATGATGGCGGCTTCGGTGAGGGCCGGATCTTGCAGGACGACGGCCAGCGCCACGACTTCTCCGAAGATGCTGTCTTCGATGCCGATTGCGCTGCTGAATCGGATGCCGGGGAGCGCGTTAGCCACGCTCTCGACGTCCTGGGCGAAGACGTTCTCGCCCCCCACCTTGATCATGTCTTTCTTCCGGCCTGATACGAAGAGCTCGTGCGCGTCGTTCAAATAACCGGCGTCTCCGGTTCGAAAGAAGCCGTTCGGCGTGAAGCGTTTCGCGTTCTCGTCGGGGTCGTTCAGGTAGCCACCGAAGACACTGGGGCCTCTGATCGCGATCTCGCCCGTTTGCCCCGTTGGAATCGGCTCACCGTCGTCGTCGATGATTTCGACCTCGAGACCCGCGAGAACCGCCAGGCCGCCATCGGCTTCGGACCGGCTCTCATTGCGAAAGGCGACGTGGCAAGTCGCCTCGGTCATCCCGTACCCCTGGATGAACTGACAGCCGAACACCTCGCACGTCTTGTCTATCAGCGCGCGTTCAGGCCTGTCTCCCCCGGTGAGAATCCACTTGAGCTCCGCGAAATCGAGACGTGCCACCACGTCTGATTGCACCAGGAAGCGCACCATGGTTGGAACCAGCTTGGTGATCGTGACTTTCTGCTCCGAAATGACACGGGCGACGTCTTCGAATCGCAGTTGGTTGGGATGAAATACGTGCTTGGCGCCGATGAACACGCCACCCCAGACGAAAGCGACATCGCCTACGTGATACATCGGCCCAAAATGCCCCCAGCACTCGAGCTCGTCTGCGTCGAACTCCAATGCCTGAAGCGTCATGCGAACATGCTCCAAAACGTTGGCGTGGGTGTGGGGCACGAATTTCGGCAGGCCGGTGGTTCCGGAAGTGCAGAAGAGTTCGACACGAACCGAGGCCGGGTCGGCAATCTCTACGGCCTGATACGCTCCGCCGGCAATGTGGATCGGCTGCCCGCTCACGAGCGCCTCATAAGACAGCGAGTAGAGTCGCCGATCCGGCGGCAGGTTCTGAACTCCGCCGACCCATACCACGGCGTTGAGTTGCTCGGGCAAGTCCATCTGCTCCAGCAGTTCATTCCACTGCGCGTCAATCACCAAAAGCGACGGATTACAACTTTTAAGGACCCGAGAGATCTCGGATGGGGAAAGCCGCGTGTTCACCGGCAACAGAGTTGAGCGATTCGCGGCGGCAACGAAGAACAGTTCGAACAAGGGATGGTCGTTAGGCAGAATCGCCGCGATGATCGGCGAAGGTGTCGGTGACGACCGGGGATCGACGGACCTGCCGATGACCTCGTCGAAGGAACGCGCAAGCGCGCAGACCCTCTCGAACAGGTCTGCGTAAGTGATCCATTCGCCTTTGACCCGGTAAGCCTCGCGACGGGCGTACCTTTCGCATGACGCCCTGAAAAGGGGCCACAAATCCGTAGAAGCCGTCTTCAGAGCGGGCGGGAGCATGGGATTTCGATGGCTGGCGGATTCAAGGGACCGGGGCGAGGATACCGCTTCGCAAATGCCCTCGGGTGCCGCGGCGCCCGCATTCGTGACGGAGCGCATTGGGTCAAACTCAACGTCGCTGTCGGAACTGGTTGCGGATACGACTGGCTATCGGAAGGCTTGCGCTGGTATGTGTTTCGCGTGCACGATTGGCTCTCTCGGGCTCAAAGCCCCTCACGACGCGACGAAGCGTGATCAAGGTCAGTGTGATGTACACGAACCCGCCTGGCGCGCGGCTTGACCAGGAACATTACCGCGACAAACACATACCTCTCGTGGAGGCGGGAATCGGTGACAGGTGCAAGTACTACGCCCGTGGACAAAGGTAAGGTGGACGTTGTAGGTGACCCTGAGGTGCGCGCCAACGAGCCGGTGGCAATGCTCAATACCTTACTGCCGATATTTGCGCGCGACACGAAGTTGCGGAACGACCCGATATGCAGAGCCATAGATCGGGGCCTGCGCGCGCATGCTGGCGCGCCTTTTCCTGCGGCGCTACGTGACTGTGTGCAGCGGTCGCCGCGTCCGCGGGCGCTGCAGACCTATGTCGATTGTTGTGTGTGATTCCATGGCGCCATGGCGTCGTGGATTACTCGCCAGAGTTGCAGGGCACCAAAGGGTTTGAAGAGCGGCACGACACCGGCATCGATCACGCCGTCGACCAAGCTGTCGCGGCCGGTCATTAGGATCACCGGGACCGCGGGATATGCCTCTCGCATCGTTTCGGCGAGTTGAACACCACCAATATCCCCCATTACAACGTCAGCAAGAATTACGTCAAATGGACACGACCCGGCGCACAACTTCAGCGCGGCGCGCCCGCTGATAGCGGATTTCGCCTGCAGACCAAGCGTGGTGAGCATTTCCGCTACGGACTCGCGCACCGCCCGATCATCGTCAACAACTAGGATGCGAATCGCACGCGGCATTGAGATCTGTCCCCAATCGACGCGCTCTCATTATAGTCCTGCTTCCCTGGCGCGGAGTTCCGTTGCACCAGTTGCCGGTGTGACGGCGCTTTGTCGGCAATTGTGTCAAGACGCAGGCCCTTCACAGTGCCCGCGAAGTCCCGCCGCTGGCGACGGCCATTGCGGATGCGAGGCGTGTACGCCATCGTGGCTCGACAATGATCTCGACGACCTGGTGCCGCGGCGTTCGTGATCCGCCGCGGTCTTTTTCCCGCGCCAAAGAGGCAACGCTATGTCCTTTCTCAGCGATCTTCTCGAGACACCTGCCGGCAACTCCGCCATCGACTGCATCGAAATACCTCGGCAATGAATGGTTATATCTATATTGCGCTAGGAGTCATGTTTCTCGTTTGGCCCGGCTCGGTGCAGGCGATCTTCATGGATGCGCCATTCGCCGGAAACGAGAGTGCACTCTTCCGTGTGCTTGGCATGGCGGTCGCTGTCATTGGGTGCTCTACTTGTTCGGCGGCCGTTCAGGCTCTCGACAACTCTGGACCGGCCTCAGTGCCTATCGGGTGATGACTCGTTCCTGTAGTACTCGTGCCACTTGCAATGGCTGGTGTTTTTCCTCATACGTTGGGCGCGTTTGCGATTCTCGACCCTGCACTCGGCTTGGCGCTTGGGTGATCCACAATCGCCAGAAGTGAGCCTGTCATAGAGAAGTCGTTCAGCGTCTTGAAAGTTCTGCCTGCGCCCAACTTCGCACAGGCGCGTGAGTGGTATAAATGAAAGAGGTTGCTGAGGAGAGTTTGTCCGTGGACGCGGATTTTTACGAGATGGCCGTTCGCATCATTGCCGCGTTGATGGCTGGGGCGCTCATCGGCTACGAGCGGTCCTATCGTGGCCGACCTGCCGGATTTCGCACCCATGCGCTGGTATGCATGGCGTCCAGTATGCTGATGCTGATCACGGTCTACGAGGCACATTGGGTACGCGCGGTCGGCGAATCTGTTCGCCTCGATCCAACGCGTATGGCGCAGGGAATCATGACTGGGATTGGTTTCCTCGGGGCAGGGGTAATCATGCAGGAAGGATTCTCGGTGCGCGGTTTAACGACTGCGGCGTCAATCTGGATTACCGCAGCAATCGGCATCTTGGCCGGAATCGGCTTTTACTTTCCGCTGGCATTGTCCGTAGTTCTTACGTTGGGCGTTTTGTCCCTGTTCCGCTGGATCGAGGCGCGTATGCCAACACAGGCATACTACCTTTTTGAAGTACGCTGTTCACGCGACGGGGATGTTAGCGAGAGTCAGATCCGCAGCGTCGTGGAGCGCGGAGGATTCAGCATTGCCAATTTCAGCTACCGCCTGGACGCCGAGGGACGAATTCGACGTTACAGCATGACGATTGCATCGACCGATAGGGCTGCTGCCGGACGACTGGCCGTAACATTGGAAAACGCCGAGTACATCCAGGAATTCCGAATCGCTCCCACAGGGGATTGACCCTTGTAGCCCGAGAATGGCAACAATCGCTTGGGTTCGACAGCGCCCTGACACATGTTTCGGAGTGGTCGGTGGGCCGGCGTGGCGCCTTGAAGGATCGAAATGAGGTCGATCGATATCGTGTGGATCGGCCTGGGCGGTGGCCTGGGATCAGTGCTGCGTTGGTGGATCGGCCGTGTGGTCGGCGAGCGTTATCAAGGCGACTTTCCTCTCGGTACGTTCCTGATCAACGTTTCGGGCGCGCTACTCATCGGCTATCTGTCCGTCCTGTTCGGAGTCGACTGGCGCGACCGTTACGGTACCTCCCTCAATTCCGGCGTTCTAACGGGCTTCCTCGGCGGCTACACGACCTTTAGTAGCATGCAGCTCGGCGCCGCCGAGTTGGCCGAAAAGAGGAGGAGCGTCGTTGCCGTGTTCTATCTATTGCTTTCGGTAATGGTCGGCATTCTGGCCGCGTGGCTTGGCGCCTCGATCGCGCGCGCGCAGGGTTAGGAGCGGAGTTGCCGTGATCAAAATCATCGCCGTTGTGTTCGTCGGGGGCGCCGTGGGGGCCATTCTGCGAGAATTCCTCATGTTGATCGTGCCAAGTCTGGCAGACGGTTTTCCGCTGGATATCCTCGCCGCCAATCTCGTTGCCTCGTTCCTGCTCGGGTTCGCTACGGCGCTGCACGGCCGGAAGGTACTGTCCGACGGCGTCAACTCGCTAATGGGAACGGGTATTGCGGGCGGACTGTCAACGTTTTCCAGCTTTGCCTATGGCGTTGCCGTGTTGGCGACGGCATCGGCTACGAGCGCTGTGGTCCCGTTCGCCTACGTCGTGGTCAGTCTGGTGCTGGGCTACGTCGCAGTCACTGCCGGCTTGATGCTCGGCAGACAGCGATCAAATTGAATTTGTATCGCGCCGAAGGGCCCGCGAATAAATGCGCACACCGAATTGCCATTTCGTTCGACGAATGCAGCGAACGGCCGCCGCCCCGGATCGGCAGCGACGCCGGTCGAAGCCTCCTCGATGCTCGCGTCTGAAACGCTGTATGGTTCGAGGTTTGGCGCACGCGGGGTAACCAAATGCTCGAAGACCGCCTAGACCGCAGGCTGGCCGCGATTATGGCGACGGATATTGCGGGTTACAGCCGCCTGATGGGTGCCGACGAAGAAGGCACACTGCGCCGGCTCAAGGCGTACCGCAAGGAGCTGGTCGATCCGAAGATTGCGGAGTACCGCGGCCGGACGGTCAAAACCACCGGTGACGGCATGCTGGTGGAATTTGTCAGCGTCGTCGACGCTGTGCGTTGCGCGGTCGACATCCAACGCGGCATGTCCGAACGCGACCCCGATCTCCCGGCGGACAGTCGCATTCAGTTCCGCATCGGTATAAATGTCGGCGACATTATCATCGACGGCGGCGATATTTTTGGCGACGGCGTCAACGTGGCGGCGCGGCTCGAAGCCCTCGCCGATCCAGGCGGAATCATGGTTTCGAGCGTCGTGCACGATCAGGTGCGTGACAAGCTGAGCTTCGCCTTTGAGGACTTGGGGGAGCAGACGGTCAAGAACATCACCCGCCCGGTCGGCGTTCATCGAGTCCACCTGGCTGAATCTGCTGTGAGTGTCGCAAGAAGCGCTACTCCCCAAACAAGACGAGAATCCGCCCAGTCTGATCGCCCGTCGATCGCGGTGCTGCCCTTCGCCAACATGAGTGGCGACCCCGAGCAGGAATACTTCGCCGACGGCATTACCGAAGACATCATCACCAGCCTCTCCAAGTTGCGCTGGTTCTTCGTGATCGCGCGGAACTCCTCCTTCAGTTACAAAGGAAAAACAGTCGATGTGAAACGAGTTGCGCGCGAACTTGGGGTGCGCTACGTGCTTGAAGGCAGCGTGCGCAAGGGCGGCAACCGCGTGCGCATCACAGCGCAGCTGATCGATGCCGCGACTGGGAACCACATATGGGCTGATCACTATGACGGTGATCTGACCGATGTCTTCGCTTTGCAGGATGAGATCACCAGGAAGGTAGTCGCCGCGATAGAGCCGAAGCTGCTTGAGGCTGAGGGTATTCGCTCACAAAGCCGCTCACCGGAAGACCTGGGCGCCTGGGAGATGGTGATTCAAGCCAACTCTTTGTTCTGGCGAATGACTCAGTCCGAGAGTGCGATCGCAATAGATTTACTGAAACAAGTGGTTCGGCGCTATCCCGACTACGCGCCGGGACACAGCACCTTGGCCTTCATGCTGCTGGTATCGAGCCATTTGAACTTGAGCTATTCGACGGGAACGGAGTTGAACCAAGCGGCCGGACTCGGGGCGCGTGCAGCGGAGCTCGATGACAGCGATCCGTGGGCGCATCTCGCGCTCGGATATGTCGCATTCATGTTGCGACGGACTGACGAGAGTACGGCGGAGTTCCTGCGGGCGCTGGGGCTCAATCCAAACTTTGCCGCCGCTCACGGCTATCTAGGCTGGGCACTCTCATTCGATGGCCGATCCGACGATGCGATCACCCATCTCGAGGAGGCGATCCGGTTGAGTCCCCATGATCCGCAGAACGCGATCTTCAATGCCGGTCTCGCGATCGCTCATTACCTCGCCGGGCGCTATGTTGAAGCTGTCGCCGCATGCCATAAGGCATTCCAGCAGAGGTCAGGAGTGGCGCGAGGAGCGCGCATTTATG
Source organism: uncultured beta proteobacterium (assembly GCA_963851465.1). Taxonomy (GTDB): domain Bacteria; phylum Pseudomonadota; class Gammaproteobacteria; order Burkholderiales; family Casimicrobiaceae; genus VBCG01. Next base: position 133,375 of record CAWKPJ010000008.1, on the reverse strand, counting down.
TCGCGAGCCTGGCGCAGCTGGGCCGGCTCGAGGAAGCGCGAGCTGCACTGGCACGAGTGAAGGAGTCGCATCCCGGCCTCTCCATTGCATGGATCGAGCAGAATGTTCCCTATACGCCGGGACCGATGACGAAATTTCTCGAAGGCATGCGGAAGGCGGGACTACAGTAGTACTAGCGCGACTGCCAAACGCGTAGGACCGCGAGCCGGCGTGGCGTCCGGCGCACCGGCGCTCAAATGCGCCGGTGCTAGGCTATCGTTGAATAGCCGCGAGTGAGCGCGGGTGATGCTGTTGCCCCGGCGTTACCGGTCCTTGACGCGGAGGACGCCCGTGTCATGGACGATGCGGCCGCCGACCACGGTGAGGATCGACCCGAGCTGCTTGATCGACTCCTCGGACACCGCGAAGTAGTCGCCGTTGAGGACGATCAGGTCGGCGAACTTGCCGGTTTCGATCGTGCCGATCTTGTCTTCCTCTTTGCTGAACCATCCGTTCTCCGCCGTGTACAGGCGAAGCGCTTCCTGGCGCGACAGCGTCTGCCCGGCGTTGATCAGCTGACCGGAGCTGTTCTTGCCGGTGACCATGTAGTACAGCATCAGCCAGGGGTTGAGCGCCGAGATCTGCGCGCTGTCCGAGCCGGCGCCGACCTTGATGCCGCTGTCGACGATCATCCGGTACGGCGGACCGTTCGCGGTCGGCGTGCCGGCCAGGTAGCGGAAACCGTGCAGCGCGAGTCCGCCGCCGAGGGCTTTGAGGCGCTGCACGTTCTGAGGGGTGATCGTCATCGCGTGGGCAATCGACCAATGCAGCGGCGCAATCGGGATCTGCGTGTTCAACTGCTCCCAGGCGGTGATCGCCACATTGTCCTCGGCGGACGAGAGCGTGTGCTGCGAATAGATCCAGCCGCGCTCCGCTGCCTTCCTGATCGCGGTCGCATAGTTCGCGGGCGGCACGACCTGCCCGAACAGCGGCCAGTTGGTGATGAATTCGCCGAGTCCCGCGGCGCTCAGCCATTCGTTGCCGAACTGACGAAACGCGTTGTCGATGCGCCGCTGAAGGATCGGAACCGACAAGGCGTTGTCCATCGTCAGATAGTTGACCCGAATGCGCACCTTCATTAATTCCTGGCGGTTCAGCTCGAGGATGGGCTCGTAGGCGACGTACGGATCCCAGCTCGCCGCTCCGTCGAAGGTGAACTCGTCTTCGTGATTGGGGGAGCCCGGGATCAGGAAGCCGCCCATGTCCATGTGCGTGGTCACGCCGACTTTCGCCGCATAGGTCATCGCGTCGATCGTGCCGCGCTTTTTGTCGTCGAAGGTCTGCACGGAACGCAGTGCGTTCAGCGCCGCCACAGTCTGCGTGTTGGCGGCGATCGAGCCGTCGGCGCCGACCGTCACGCCCTTGCTGCTGAAGAACGCGCGGCCCGCGGAGTTCGTCGTCGAAGGCCCGGTGAACGCGACCTGCAGGTAAACCGGGTTGCCCGGCGCGATGGCGTCGAGCTCGGTCAGATTCGGCAGACGCTTCTCGGCGAACTGGACCGGATTGAACCCGCCGATGGTCGTGATGAAGACTCCGGACGGGGCGGACTGGATGCGCTCTTGGTAGATCGCGCGGATGTCCGCGAACGATGTCGCGGATTCGAGCGGCGTGTGGTAGCCGGGCCTCAGTCCGAGCAACAGGATGTGATTGTGGTTGTCGACGAGCCCGGGCAGGACCAGGCGGTTCTCGAGGTTGATCACCTGCTTGCAGCCAGGATCGCCGCCGCCGTTGCCACCACTGTCGTGGCCCACCGACGCGAACCGGCCGTTGCGGATCGTGACCGAAGAAACGACGCTGCCGGACGCGTCCATCGTGTGGATGCGTCCATTGACGAGCATCAGCTCGCGACCATTGGGGCAATCGCCGTCGGGCTTCGCGGCGTTCGCCATCTGCCACGCGGACGCGAAACCGATCACGGCCGCGACGGCGGCCAGCCTTGTTGCCAGGAATCGTGACGTCATGTGTTTCCTCCAGGTTGCGAAGCTCCCTTTCGGCGGGGTACGCCGAGGGCGCCGACGACGGCCCGAAACGCGCATGATGCGCAGCGCCAGGTCGTTTGGCAATGGCTGTCGCCGCCTGCCTCCGGGCTTCGCGGCGCGCCTCACCGAGCCTTGTCCTGCCCTAAACGTTGATACGAGCGTTCCGCACGCCGCCGGACGCGTGCAGATGCAGGGCGTGCCGACGTAGGCTCCTATCGGGGTGCCGGAGGACGGCTTCGGCTGCTCACTGCGATATGCGGCAACGTCATTGGGCTGCGCGTCGTCTATATGCTCTTTGGGCATGCACAGAGCAATTTGTTCACCACCGTCACTACATGGTCGGGACAATTTACTAGCAGTTTGGTATTCATTTTGAGCAACACAGAATTGCCGAGCAATATCAATGAAATGCTGGCATGGCATGGTATCTGCTCCGTATGCGACATTCCGTCAATCAGGTGGTCGTGAACATGCGAAGCAACAATGTGTGTCGTACTCTCACTGGCGTGTTTGCCGCTGTACTCCTGGGGTCGGGATCTGTCGGTGCCACCCCAGTATTGTTCAACATCACGGGTGCGGCGTTTGTCGCGGGAGCGGGGTACGGCGTAGACATCGACGAAGGCTCCCCCACGCTCCTCGACGTACGTTTCAGCACGGCGGGTTTCGTTGGGCAGAGTTTCAGCCTGGACATTCCTTCGCCCAGTAGCTCAACTTTTCTTTTTGGAACGATCGATCTGGAAGAGCCGAACGGGCATTCGGGTATCCAGGCCAGCGAAACAGACAACCTTGGGTTGACGGCAAGTCTTACATTTACCAGTCCGGTCGGCGCCACTCAAAATGTCATCGCCGTGGGCACTGCGACGACGGGATCAGTATCGGACTCTGCTTCTGATTACACATTGGTCTGGACGCCTGTCGTTGTGAACTTCGGAAATGGCGGTCAGTACCGAATTGATCTCGCCAATCTTTCGTTTTCCGGAATGGGTTCTCAGCAGCTCAACGCGACAGTTACCCTGGTTTCGTCTCCTACTCTCGGTACGTCTCCTGCGGTATCAACTGTTCCTGAACCCGCCACGCTCGCACTGCTTGGCCTCGGCCTAGCCGGACTCGGGCTCGCGCGCCGCAAGTCGCACTGACCAACACGCATGCGGCTGTCCGCCGTCGTGCGCGAACGGCGGCCACGGTCTGGGTTGACGCGCCTCTCGCCGCCGGAAATGGGCGGTACAGGACCAAGATTCCGCCTCCTATTCCGCGTGTTGCGCCGGCGAGTGGACTTCGCATGCGCTGCGGTACGTGGGATGCGGAAGTCGAAGCGCGTTTAGGTCAGAAGTGTCCTGGGACGGCGCCCGGTGTATGGTGTCGGCTGCTGCGTCCTTGAGGTTCCCATGAGCGCATTCAGCCGGAATCGACCGGCTCCGACCTCACGTTGGGTGTAGCGATCGATTTCCTCGAGCGCGGAAGAGCCATGGCGGTTTGAACGCGCCATGGGCATTCCGCGACAATCCCGCTCCGTGCCTTTCGCACAGACGAGTTGGACACGGATCTCGAGAATGCAAGCACCACGACCGCCGTACGCGACGATAAGGGACACGACCAGGAAGATGGCCCGACTCGCCAAAAAAAATCTGAAGACCGCGAACCGCGACTTGCCCAAGGCGCCGACCGGCATCGAGGGACTCGACGAGATCACCGGCGGCGGCCTGCCGCGCGGCCGGCCCACGCTCGTCTGCGGCAGCGCCGGCTGCGGCAAGACGCTGCTGGCGATGGAGTTCCTCGTCCGCGGCGCCACGCAGTTCGGCGAGCCGGGCGTGTTCATGGCCTTCGAGGAGACCGCCGAGGAACTGACGCAGAACGTCCGCTCGCTCGGCTTCGACCTGGACGAACTGGTCGAGCAGAAGAAGCTCGTCGTCGACTACGTCCGCGTCGAGCGCAGCGAGATCGAGGAGACCGGCGAGTACGACCTCGAAGGGCTGTTCGTCCGCCTGGGCCACGCCATCGACTCCATCGGCGCCAAGCGCGTCGTGCTCGACACCATCGAGACGCTGTTCGGCGGCCTGTCGAACGCCGCCATCCTGCGCGCCGAGCTGCGCCGGCTGTTCCGCTGGCTCAAGGACAAGGGCGTCACCGCCGTCATCACCGGCGAGCGCGGCGAGGGCACGCTGACCCGCCAGGGCCTGGAGGAGTACGTCTCCGACTGCGTGATCCTGCTCGACCACCGCGTCACCGACCAGGTCTCGACCCGCCGGCTGCGCATCGTCAAGTACCGCGGCACCGTCGCACGGCACCAACGAGTACCCGTTCCTGATCGACGAGGACGGCATCTCCGTCCTGCCGATCACCTCGCTGGGCTTGCAGCACGAGGTCAGCGACGAGCGGATCTCGACGCGGCGTCCCGCGGCTCGACGCCATGCTCGGCGGCGAGGGCTACTACCGCGGCAGCAGCGTCCTGGTCTCCGGCACGGCGGGCACCGGCAAGACCAGCCTCGCCGCGCACTTCGCCGACGCGGCCTGCCGGCGCGGCGAGCGCTGCCTGTACTTCGCCTTCGAGGAGTCGCCGGGCCAGATCGTCCGCAACATGCGCTCGATCGGCCTCGACCTGGAGCCGTGGGTCAAGAAGGGCCTGCTGCGCTTCCACGCCATCCGCTCCGCGATGCACGGCCTGGAGATGCACCTGGCGACGATCCACAAGCTGGTCAGCGAGTTCCAGCCGCGCGTGGTCGTCGTCGATCCGATCAGCAGCCTGATCCAGGCGGGCACGTCGCAGCGACGCGACGGCGATGCTGATGCGCTGATCGACTTCCTGAAGGTGCAGCAGATCACCGCCCTGTTCACCAACCTGACCTCGCGGCGACGAGGCCGCTGGAGACAGACCGACGTGGACATCTCGTCGCTCATCGACACCTGGCTGCTGCTGCGCGACATCGAGCTGGGCGGCGAGCGCAACCGGGGGATGTACGTCCTCAAGTCGCGCGGCATGGCCCACTCCAACCAGATCCGCGAGTTCCTGCTGACCGACCGCGGCATCGAGCTGCAGCGACGTGTACCTCGGGCCGGAGGGCGTGCTCACCGGCTCGGCGCGGCTGGCCCAGGAAGCCCGCGAGCAGGCCGCCGCCCTCGCTGCGACAGCAGGAGGTCGAAGCGCAAGCAGCGCGAGCTGGAGCGGAAGCGCGAGGCGCTGGAAGCCCGGATCGCCGCGCTGCGGAAGGAATTCGAGGCGGAAGAGGAAGAGGCCGAAGCGGCTCATCGCCCAGGAACAAGCGCCGCGAGGAAGTCATCGGCCAGGACCGCGAGGCGATGGGCCGCAGCCGCCAGGCCGACGACGCCGAGCGCGCCGCGCCGCCGTTCGCGCAAGACGTCCAGGGAGTCGCAAATGAAAAAGCCAGCCAAGTCCGACCGCCAGGCGAGCGCCAGCGGACGCCACAGCCGACCGGACGTGTGGGAGCTGCGCCTGTACGTCGCCGGCAGACGCCGAAGTCGGTCGCCGCCTTCGCCAACCTCAAGAAGCTGTGCGAGGAGCACCTGCCGGGCAGCTACAAGATCGAAGTGGTCGACCTGCTGGAGCACCCGCAGCTGGCCGCGGGCGACCAGATCGTGGCGATCCCGACGCTGGTCCGGAAGCTGCCCGAGCCGCTCGCAGGATCGTCGGCGACCTGTCGAACACCGAGCGCACGCTGGTGGGTCTGCAACTGCGGCCCAGCCGAATCGGTGACGAGCGAGAAGACGGATCGATGCCGATGAGGAAGAAGACGCGACAGCGACCGCGAGGCGTTCGAGAAATGCTGGCCGAGTCCCCGGCCGAGGAGCGCTACGTGCTGCGGCTCTACGTCACCGGCATGACGCCGCGCTCCACGCGAGGCGTTCGCCGCCATCAAGGCCATCTGCGAGGAGCACCTGCAGGGACGCTACGACCTGGAAGTGATCGACATCTACCAGCATCCCGCACTGGCGAAGGACGAGCAGATCATCGCCGTGCCCACGCTGGTCAAGAAACTGCCGGCGCCCCTGCGGCGGTTGATCGGCGACCTGTCCGACAAGGAGCGCGTGCTGCTGGGCCTGGATCTGCGGCGCAAATCGCAGACGAGCTGAAACACCGTCGCATGACGGATCGCAGAGCCTGCAAGCGGAGAATCGAGGAGCTGCGGCGCCGGCTGGAGGAGGCCGAGGAGACGATCCGCGCCATCCAGCAGCGGGCCGTCGATGCCTTTGTGGTCGAGGAAGCCGGCGGGGCACCGGATCTACACGCTGGAGGGTGCCGACCGTCCGTACCGCCTGCTCGTCGAGCAAATGCAGCAAGGGGCGGCGACGCTGAGGCGACGGCACGATCGTCTACTGCAACCTGCCGCCTCGCGGAATTGCTCGACGTCCCGCACGAAAGACTGATCGGCGCGGCGTTGCACGACTTTGTCGCACCCGCCGACCGCGCTGGCTTACAACGATCTGCTACGGCAAGGGCGCAATCGATCCGGCCATGGCGAAGCGCGGCTGCAACGAACGGACTGCGCGTTGGTGCCGGTGTTCCTGACGTTCAACGCGCTGCCGGAAGATTGCGGAGCGGCAATCGGCGTGCTTGTCACCGACCTGACGACGCCAGAGGCATCACGAGCAACTGACGGCAGCGCATCAAGCCCTCGCCGACGCGGATCGGCGCAAGGACGAATTTCTGGCGATGCTCGCCCACGAACTCCGAAATCCGCTCGCGCCGATCCGCAACGCCGTGCAAATCCTGCGGCTGGTCAGACGGCAATCGCGAGGCCGTCCCGGCGGCATCGAGCACTCATGGAGCGTCAGGTCGGCACAGATGGTCCGGCTGGTCGATGATCTGCTCGACGTGAGCCGCATCAGCCGGGGCAAGATCGAACTGCGCAGGGGGCGGGTCGAACTGGCGTCGGTCGTGGACCACGCCGTCGAAGCCGCGCGCCCGCTGTGCGCAGTCGCATGCAACAAGAACTGACCGTCACGTTGCCGCCGGAGCCGATCTTCCTGAACGCCGACCCGACCCGGCTGGCTCAGGTGGTGGGCAACCTGCTCAACAACGCCTGCAAGTTCACCGACAAGGGCGGTCGCATCTCGCTTGACGCGTCGAGCGCGAGGGCGAGCGAATGCGGTGATCCGGGTACGGGACAACGGCATCGGCATCGCTGCCGACCAGCTTCCTCGCATCTTCGACATGTTCACGCAGGTCGACAGATCGCTGGAGCGCGCGCAGAGCGGGTTGGGCATCGGCCTGACGCTGGTGAAGAACCTGGTCGAGATGCATGGCGGCACAGTGGAAGGCCACAGCGACGGCGTCGGGCAGGGGAGTGAGTTCGTCGTCCGTCTGCCGATCACTCGCGAAGATGGACAAGCCACTCGCCGCCTGAACCGGCCGACAGTACGTCGAACTGCACGCGATCGCCCGTCGCATTCTGGTCGTCGATGACAACCGGGACTCGGCCACCTCTCTGGCGCATGTTGCTGAAGCTGGACGGGCAACGAGACGCAACTCGCGCTACGACGGCCTGGAGGCGGTGGAAGCCGCGGCGACGTTCAAGCCCGACTTGGTCCTGCTCGATATCGGCCTGCCGAAGTTGAACGGCTATGAAGCGGCTCGGAAGATCCGCGAGCAGCCAGCGGGCAAGGACATGATGCTGGTGGCCGTGACCGGGTGGGGACAGGAAGAGGATCGTCGCCGGTCGCAAGGAGCCGGGTTCGATCTCCATATGGTCAAGCCGGTGGACTATCCGGCGCTCATGAAGCTCCTTGCGTCTCTGCCGAAGGCCAGACTGCCAAAGGATTAGCAGACGCCGTTAGCATAGGAGCACCTACGCCGTTCGTGCGTCGTTCGCGCACGGTGGAGGCGCACTCGAGTTCTTGGAAGCGCTGCTGGACCTGCCTACCCGCGTTGAACGAGATTGGCTAGCCCGGCCCCGACGCCGGAAGGGAATGGCCGAGATCGGAGGCTACGACGCGCTTTACCCGTTCCTTCTTCACGGCGGGCCCCGCCAATGCCTCTTTCGCCAGCCGCTTGGCCTGCTTAGCTGCGACATCGAGAAGTTTTCTTGTTTTTTGGTGTTGCCGTCTGGCTTTCAGCATTGACGCGTGACTCATTTCGACCTCCGACGGATGACAGATGGAATGCGACTGTAGCTTGTTCCGTCGGGGCCGATTTCCGATAGCTGTCATTCACCCCGAAATCGTGGGTGACGGTCCTGCGTGAACGGCCCTACAATCCGGTCATGCCGACCCCAGCGCCTCGGTCGCGAGCGGCCCGAGAGCGGGCGGCCAAGCGCTGGTATGTGTACCTGATTCTGTGCCGCAGCAACGCGATCTACACCGGGATCGCGCTTGACGTGGCGGCGCGTTACGCGCAGCACCTTGCCGGCACTGGGGCGCGATATACGCGCGCGAATCCCCCACGTCGGCTGCTCACCAAGTTCGTCTGCCCGAATCAATCGGTGGCAGGCAAGCTGGAGGCGGCGATCAAAAGACTGCCTGCTGCCGAGAAGCGAAAACTAGTCGGCACGACCGGTGCCGCGGCGCGTAAACTCCTGCTCGATTGAGCCTCGCGTGCATATCGAAATGGCAGCCAGTTGGCATGTATTCGCGCGACGCACACTCACACCGGCAGCGCCATAAGATCTGATCAAAAAAGCGGGTCCACTTCCCTGACCGCTAGCAACATGGGCAATATCAGCCGCCTATGCGATTGCTTTGAAATGAGAAACCAAAGACATGTCTCGTAAAGAACCAGGTTTCGCGGAACGCCTGCAGACGGCGGCCAAGGCGAAGCAAGCCCAGTTGGAAAAGATACGGGCAACGGCGCTGGCTAACGACGCACAGTCCGCCGAGCGGCAGGCTACACGGGTCGAAACGGCAGAAGCGCGCAAAATTCGCATGGCCGAACGCAAATACTCGAACCGGGTCACCGCCGAACAGAGAGACGCACAACGCGCGGCTGAGAAAGCCAGGCAAGCACACGCTGTCACGGAAGAAAAGGCGCGGAAGGACGCCGAGCGCGTTGCCCAAGCGGAGGCCGATGCAGCGCTCAAACAGGATCAGAAGGCCGCGCGCGACTCCAAATACGCCGCGCGCAAAGCGCGGCAGAAATAAGCAATGACAGGATGCGGCCAACACCGGCCGTCTGGCGAAGTTGCCCGAGAGCGGCCGCAAAGCGGGTTGGCGTATCATCTGCCGATGGCCCTGAGGTGGAAACGCTTGATCGCCGTGTTGCTCCTCGCGTTCTCCGCGACGACGCTGGCGGCATCAGCCTGCGCCACTACGTGTTTCGAAGTACAGCAAGCATTAGCTTCTCATGCGCCGCCCTGTCACGATCAGGACTCTCCCTCTCCGAGCGCGTGCCCGCTCTCGCAACTCTGCGCGTTCGCCTCTGCGGCAGCCGTCATTTCCGACGGCGCGCTGATCGTCGCGGTCCCCGGGACCTACATTCCGCCTTTCACCGGCGCAATCGGTCCCGGCGTTGATCCTGCGCCACCCCTCAAGCCGCCTCCGGCGTAACTCGTTTTCGTTGCGTTGAAGTGTGCCGCCGCAGTAGCGGCCTGTTCGCGGCTCGTCCCGCGGCAACGAGATGGTGGGTGGTCATGCGTATTGCCGGCGCGCGCGTTCTCATTGCGCTCCTTCCTTGGTCTATGGCGGCCTTCGCGGCCCCCATGGGATACCAGGGAAGCACGATGTCGATGGGCGATTTCAGTCCGAATTGGCGGGAGTTCTCCGTCAACTACGCCTTGACCCCAACCGATGCATTCGGTGCCGACTACACCTTCATGCGATCAGACGACAAGGAAACTACACGCGAGCTGTTGGAGGCCAACTACACCCGGCTGCTATATCGGGCGAACCTGCCGGACGCGCAAGCCAATCTGTGGTTTGTGATCGGGCTGGGAGGAATCCGTGGGACGGGTATCAACGGGACTGAAGCATCGATCACTCCCGGCATCCAAGTCGACTACGAGACGACACGGGTCTATTTCTCGGCGATGGGACGCCTGTATCGCGCCTCCGGCGTGAACAACGACTACGGTGCGGTCAGGGCCGGGTTCTCGTTCTATGAAGCCGAGTACGACGAGCTGCAGCCGTGGTTCGTTCTGGAAGCGCGTCGGATGCAAGGCCTGTCCGACAAGGTCGAGGTGACCCCCATGCTGCGGGTAGTCAGTCGCAATTTCTTTGTCGAGGCCGGCGTCAACAATATGCGCCAGGTCCGATTCAATTTCATGTATGTATTCTAGGAGATATTAATGAAAAAGCTTGTCGCAGTAATGCTCACAGGACTTGTGACCTCCTCACCCGCGTTCGCAACGCAAAGCGTGAAGGCAAAGGTCAACGGAATGGTTTGTGCGTTCTGCGCGCAGGGCATTGAGAAGAAATTGCGCGCCTTGTCTGAGACCAGCGACGTCTACGTGAATCTGGCGCAGAAGATCGTTGCGGTGCAGGTGAAGGACGGCGCAACCCTTTCACCGGACGTCGTTCGAGAGGTGGTTAAGGATGCCGGGTATGAAGTCGCGGCAATTGAAATCGTCAACAAGACGACAGCTCAGATCAAGGCAGAAACGCGTAAGAAATGAAGTCCGTCCCATCCGAACTGCGCCAGGCAGAAGTCGCCGGGACGTTGAGCCTGCTCACAAGCGCCGGGACGTTGGTTTGCTGCACGATCCCGGCGCTGCTGGTAGCAATCGGCGCCGGGGCGGCGTTGGCCGCTGCTGTCACCGCCTTCCCTGCGTTGGTTTGGCTGTCGGAGTACAAGCTTGCAGTGTTCGGCGTTGCAGGCTTGATGTTGTTGTTCGCCGGAGTGCTTCAATGGCGGACGCGCTTGTTGCCCTGTCCGGCCGACTCGGCGCTGGCGGCAGCGTGCGCGCGGACGCGGCGCGTTTCGAGGATGATCTATGTCGTTTCGGTTGTCATTCTTCGGAACAGGCCTGCTCTTCGCCTTTGTGCTACCGCTCTTCATGGAATAGGCCCTAACGCCCGCTTTGGGTCGGCGGATTCAACTGGTCGATGCAACACACTAGACGCCATTGCGGCGGAAGGAGTGTTGCAGATGAAGAGAAGACCGCGCATCTACTACTCGGCCAGCCAACGGGCGCTCATCTGGGAGCGGTGGCGGAAGGGCGAGACCCTTCACCAGATCGCCCGATTGTTTGACCGGTACCACTCGTCGATCCAACGCATCGTGGCGGAGTCGGGCGGAATACGCCCAGCTGAGCGGCACCGGTCAAAGGCGGCGCTGACCCTGATCGAACGAGAGGAGATCTCTCGCGGCGTTGTGGCAGGCAAGTCGATCCGGGCGATCGCGGTGACGCTGGGCCGGGCGCCGTCTACGATCAGTCGCGAGATCCGTCGCAATGATGGCCCGCGAGGCTATCGAGCCAGCCAGGCCGATCAGGCGGCGTGGGATCGAGGCTGTCGTCCGCAGGTCTGTAAACTGGTGCAGAACCGAGCGCTGGCCCACCTGGTGGCACATAAGCTTCGCCTCGAGTGGTCGCCGGAGCAAATTGCCGGCTGGTTGAAGCGTGCCCACCCTGATGAAGAAGCCTTTCAGGTGTCCCACGAGACGATCTATCGCAGCCTGTTCATCCAGGCGCGTGGCGCTCTGAAGAAGGAGCTGATGGCCCACCTGCGGCGCACCCGAGGTACGCGTCGCTCGCGACACCATACGCAGAAGACCAGCATCCACGGCCAAATCACTGATGCGGTATCGATCAGCGAGCGTCCCCTGCAGTCGAAGATCGTGCGCTTCCTGGCCACTGGGAAGGTGACCTGCTGTTCGGCAGCCAGAACAGCCAGATCGCGACGCTGGTTGAACGTCAATCGCGCTACGTGATGCTGGCGAAAGTCGGCAAGAAGGATACTGAGACGGTCGTGAACGCGCTGATCAAGCACGCACAGAAGTTACCCCACGAGCTATACCAGTCGCTGACCTGGGACCGCGGCAAGGAGATGGCAGACCACCGACGCTTTACGCTCGCCACCGACATCAAGGTCTACTTCTGTGATCCCCGAAGCCCTTGGCAACGTGGGTCGAATGAGAATGCGAACGGGCTATTGAGGCAATATCTGCCCAAGGGGATCGACCTCTCAGGGTATTCGCAAGCCAAGCTCAATGCGATCGCTCGGCGCCTCAACGAGCGACCCAGAAAGACGCTGGACTACGAGACGCCAGCACAACGATTCCAAGAGGCTGTTGCGTCGACCGGTTGAATCCGCCGCCAAGAGCGGCCTGTTGAAGACTCTCGAAATTCGGTCACCTCGCGCACATTTCCTCCGATGGTATCGGTTACTATCATCAGCAATCGCTGACTGATAAAGGAGTGAGATATGCCCATCACCGCGTTCAATAGCTTCACCGATGGCCTCGACCCGAACCAGAGAACCCGCGAGCACTTCGTTACCAATGTCGACATAACGAACGACCGTCGCTGGGTGCCTTATGCCGATGGTGTCTGGTTCCAGCCCTGCCATTTCAACTGCACATCCGGTGGATTCAGCGTCGTTCTGAAAGGGCTCCCCGGCGCCGCGCTGGGCACTCACTACCACGTTGGCACTGTGCGTGGTTATACGATGCGTGGGCACTGGCGCTACCTCGAGCACGACTGGGTCGCAAAGCCTGGAACCTTCATTTATGAACCGGCCGGAGAAGCCCATACGTTGGTCATCACGGAGGACTCACCAGAACCGGCGTTGGTCATGTTTGTCGTTGATGGTGGCCTCATCTATCTGGACAAGCCCATCAATGGTGGCGTTGCCGCCTACGAAGATGGATTCACGCTTCTCGAACTGACTCGTAAGTACTATCGCGAGGCGGGTTTCGATGTGCGCGAGCTGGATCTGCTAATTCGCTAGTTGAGGCAGGCGGTCAGCTAAAGGCGTGCAGCCAAGCGTTGAGTCCGCTTTCCGAAGAACGTTACGACCACTCAGGGTGGCGGATTCAACCGGTCGGCCATCAGATGTGGCGTTTGATTTGCTGATCTGAATTCAACCCCAGGGGAAATAATCTGCGCGTGAAATCGCGAGCCGTTTCGCGTCCGCGGCCATCGCCGGCATCAACCTCGCGAACGATCAAATCGGCATCCAGGTGCGCGGCGATCCCAGTATCCGTCGCGCTCGCCAACAGGTTGGCTAATTGCGACCTGGTACGCGTCCCGCCTCCCGGAGCGGAAATACCCGCCGCGACGGTTTTCCGGGTGCAACGCGCGCGTGGTGAAGGGAGTGCAAGGTGCGACACCCTCCGTCCAATGGGACGAATGACGAGCGGTAGTACGATGGATACGTGAAGAACGCCTGCGGAGCGGAATATGAATGTTGGCCTCGCTGCACGTCTGAGCCTCGTCGCGGTGTTGTACTTCCTATTGTCATCATCTCTACTGGCGTCGGTCACTTTGGTCGACGACTATATGCAGAAATCGGGCCTCGCGGAACAGCTCGGCCTTATCGAGGGCAAATGGCTCCTTCAGATTGAAGAAGCACGGGCTCAGCCGCAGGCAGAGACACCTCGGTTTACTGCAGATCAGACGGAGCGATTGCGGAGTGCCGTTAAGTTTGCGTTCGCCGCTGACCGACTGCGCCTCGCCGTACGATCGCATCTAGACGCGCTATTGCCGGAAGGGGACCTCGATCTGTTTCTGAAGTGGCTGGATACGCCCTTCGGCAGACGTGTGACCGCGATCGAGGTAGCCGGCGCGCCCAAGCGCGCGGCCGAAAGCCCACAAGGGCCTGCCGGGTTGCCTACCGTGCGCAAGGCTGAACTTGAACGGATTCTGAAGGCAGGTGGCATCGAGGACAGAACGGCGACGATGGCGCTCAATCTGGCTCGGGCCATGGCACTTGCGGCGGGCGTGCCGGTGCGAGACATCCCGCCCGCATATGGCGCGCAGGATATGCTCAAGAATCCCAAGCAGGATAGGCTCGAACCGTTACGCCGACAGATCACCATCGAGCACGCGCCAGAGGCGCTAGCGTACGTCGCTGCCGTATACGCGCCGTTGTCAGACGACGAGTTGCGCGACTACGCCACGGTACTCGAACGAGCGTCGACGCGCCGTGTCATCGAGGCGACCAACGTTGCGTTCGATAGCGCGCTTTCCGCCGCCGCGATCGAGGTCGGCCGGCGCGTCGGCGGCAAGAAATAAACACGCGGCTCGCAGGGCGAGGCAAAGTTGCCCACGTATCCTAGAAGCCGAGAATCGCCAAGGCCCCACCGCGTGCTATGGCGCAACCCGCACCCTTGCGGCGAATCCCGGACGCAACGTCCTATATTGTTCTTGAGTGTAGCGCTTGGCTATCGTGCGGTGTCCGAACGCTGCTGGCCAAACAGAGAATTCGCGAACGACCGCTCTTGAGCGTGCCACAGCCCGCAATGGGTCGTGATCCGACTTTGCATTCTTGGCTAACTGGCGGATTGCGGCCCTGACCGTCGTTGCTGGTCGCCACTGTCGGACACGACGGTCGCAGACCGGCCAAGCGTTGCCGTACGGCGCATTCGCTGACAGCGGCCATACGACGCCTGCGAATCGCTTCCGTAGTGAGCTGCGGTTGCGGCACTTCTCAGCCGTATGTCCAGTGGCGAGGAGTCACGGCCCCGTGGCATGTCTCTTGCGGTTGGGCTTGGCAACGGCGGCCCGCCGCGCGCATGCCTGTACAGGCTGTATCGCACACACGCGCAGCTTCGACGCCGCATCCACGAGACCGTACGGGCATGTCGTGATCATCATCGCCAGTCCCTGCCACGATGTGGGATTCCGCTGGCAGCGAGCGCTTCGCGGATTCGGCGCGATCCAGTTCTGCACCCAAGCCGATGCACTTCGCGCGCGAATGCTTACGGAACGGCCCCAGAGCCTTCTCCTCGACCTTGATCTTCCGGGAATCGGCACCCCCAAAGCCGTCACGCAGCTCCGGAACCTGAGCCCGGCGACGGGCATCGTCGCACTGAGCGATCCGTTGTCGGACACCGAGGAGTTGGAGCTATTTAAGGCCGGGGTACGCGGGTGTTGCCGGAGGGACATCGACCCAGAGCTTCTCAAGCGCGTCGTCGTCGCGATTCAAATCGGCGAACTGTGGATCCGTCGATCACTAATGCCGCGGCTTCTCGATGGGCTAGGCATGCGGCTGCCGGTGGGTGCGGCGTTCGAGAAGCGCGCAGTCGTCGGGCGGCTCGTGTGCCTAACACAGCGCGAGCATGAGATCGCCGCGCTAGTCGGAGGCGGTGGCACCAACAAACAGATCGCGCGCCAGCTCGACATCAGCGAGCGGACCGTCAAGGCCCACCTTACTGGGATCTTCCGCAAGCTCGGTATCAGCGACCGGCTGAAGCTCGCTCTGCTGCTCGCCGAATCCGGCATCGCGTGACAGTGCCGCAGTTCGCGCACGGCGCCGGAGGCTCACCGCGATGTTGTACCGGACAGCCGGATGTACCAAGGTCCAATGGAACCCGGCGGCGTTATCCGTAGACTCGGTCATGCCTTCACTACCCCAATGGAGCGGACATGACATTCAACGCAACGTCGATAAACGCCATGCCGAAAATGCTCGGAATCCTTCGCTGCGCGGCATGCGTCGCCCTTCCAATGTTTACGGTGCTGGGATCTCCGAGCGCCATGGCCGGTCCGAAGCCAAAACTTTCCACGCCGGCAATCTCGTGCGCAGGCGCGACGCAGACCTCGATCAACATTCAGGTCTGCGCCGGCGCCACCGGCTTGCCCAACGGGTTCAGCCTGGACTGGCTGAAAGCGTCTGACTACGCCGCCAACGCAAACCATTGGTTGTCCGGCGACAGTCCGCTCGCGTGTAGCGCGGGGTTTTCGGGTAGCGCCAACCTGAGCCGCTACAATCTCGGCCCGTACGAATGCGTAACCGTCAACGTCGGTGACTTCCTTTTCGACAACGGAGCCAGCACGAATTGCGCGACCGGCCTCGACTGCGGTACGCAGTACGTATTTCGCACCTTTGGTCATGGCAACAGCACATACAACCGTAGCGACGACACGGCGGTCCTCGGCTGTGCCACGCTTGATTGCGGCCACTCCGCCAGCTGCACGTTCACTCAGGGATATTGGAAGACGCACGGCGTCGCTCCGACCGGGAACAACGTGTACGCGTGGCCGGATGCGGCCAAGGGGAGCGGCTTGCAGCTCGGAAGCGTCTCGTATACCGCCGCGGATCTCCTTACCATTCTGAATAAGCCGGCCGCGGGCAATGGGCTGGTCGCGCTCGCGCATCAACTGATCGCCGCCAAGCTCAACGTTGCCGCTGGCGCCGATCCAACTGCGATCGCTGCGGACATCGCGACCTCCGATGCGCTTATCGGTAGTCTCGTGATCCCACCGCTGGGCGGCGGGTATCTTGTCCCTAGCCTCACGAGCGGACTTGTTAGCGCGCTTTCCAGCTACAACGAGGGTGCGACCGGTCCGGGACACTGCGATGGCGCGGAGCCGCTTGTGGCGCAATAGCTCGCTACTCGGCCCGATAGTCCCCGGGGCGCGTCTTAAGCCGAGGCGCGCCCCGTTCGTGCGCCACAAGGGAAAATGAACCTAGCTTTCAAACGCGTGTTAAATCCTATACCTATCGACTGAGGAAAATTTCATGGCTGCCGCCCGGATTTTTTCGCCCATCCTCGCGGGACTCGTTGCGTCCCTCTGTTCCGCAGTCGCACCTGACAACGCCACTGCTCAAAGCGCACGGGCGGTCGATGCGCGGGCCGCGGCGGTCATCGACCATTGGACACCCGAGCGCCGCGCCGCCTCGATCCCACGCGACCTCGTGATCGATTCGCGCGGCTTGGGCTATATGCGATACACCGGCGACGTGCTGGTTCCTTACGGTCACAACGTCGC
This sequence comes from uncultured beta proteobacterium, assembly GCA_963851465.1. GTDB lineage: Bacteria > Pseudomonadota > Gammaproteobacteria > Burkholderiales > Casimicrobiaceae > VBCG01. Next base: position 116,538 of record CAWKPJ010000008.1, on the reverse strand, counting down.
CCCGCTGGCTTCCAACCAGGTCAAACCAAATGCCGCACCAGGTGGCTCGGGCGACACGACCGGCCCGATTATTTTGAGCATGATTCCCGGCCCTGGCGCTACGGTCGGCGGGACCGCCACGTTTTCCGCAAAGGTCACTGATCAGAGCGGCGTGAAGTCGGTCAGCATCAGCGTCCAGAAGGGCAGTGGTGCCGCGCAGTCGTTTTTGGCGAGCAAGGGCTCCGGCGACTCCTGGACCGTTACCATCTCGGGCCTGACCGATGGTGCATGGAGCTGGTGGGTAGTCGCCAAAGATGGCGTGAAGCAAGGCGGCGGCAATACCACCACCTCAGACGACGGTTGCGTTTAGCGTGGTCGTGAGTGGTGGTGGTGGCGGCGCTGGTGAGGTCTCGAATGCGGAATGGGGGAACGATGGTGTCGTGCAGCTGGCGGCGGGCCGAATCTACTTCGAAATGCCGGATTCCAAACGGCGTACCAGGTGGAGTGGCTATGTCTGCTCGGGCACGGTGGTGACAGACTCCACTAGCGGACGCTCGATCATCCTGACGGCCTCACATTGCATCTATGACGATGCAAACAAGGCCTTCGCCCGTCACGTACTTTTTATTCCAGACCAGGCCGACACGACCGGCGCAGGCACGGACCTCTCGTGCAGCAATGATCTGTTGGGGTGCTGGGTTCCAAACTTTGGCGTTGTAGATGTGAACTGGACCACCCGCACATTTCCGGACAACGTGCATTGGGATTACGCGTTCTACGTCGTGTCCGACACTGGCGCGCATCAGGCGGGCTCCACGACGGTCTCCAACGTCTTGGATATGGCGGTCGTTCCGATGACTATCAATTTCTCACCGCCGACCTCAATCCTCACTCATGCACTGGGCTACTCCTACGATGTGGATCCGCAGTTCATGTATTGTGCAGACGTCATTGAGTCGCTCGATGCGGATGACTGGTGGCTCGATAACTGCGGTCTTAGCGGCGGCTCGTCGGGCGGTCCATGGGTCCAGCCGATGAACACGACCACGGGCAACGGTCCCATCATTTCCGTCAACTCCTGGGGCTATACGAACCAGAGTGGCATGGCAGGTCCTAAGCTCTTTGGCACGTCGGCGTCGTGTGTCTTCGGGGCGGCAAAGGCGTCGTCATTCGGTACCTTTGCCGACGGCGAAGCAGGTGTGAAGGCCAGCTGCACGCAATAACCGTCGGATCGAAGTTAAACACGTACCGTTAACGCACAAAGCCCAGCTACAGCGCTGGGCTTTGTGTTTTTTTGGAGGTGCGCGTCCCCCGCCCCGTTCGGCACAACTCCCTGACGCGGGTCGTCGCCGTCGCCGAATGAAGCTTCGCCCCGGATACCGTCCATTTGAATGGCTGCTTTGACGGAGTCCCAGCGGCTGCCTCGGTTCGGAAGCGGACATCCGTAAACTCGTCTGGCGGACAAAAATGCACGTATGTGCGGCCGCTACGAGTGCTGCACCACCCAGTGGCCATAGCGCTCGCACTTGGATCGAAGTTCCCGCCCGAGATCACACCGCGTTACAGCATCGCGCCGACAGCCAGTGCCGATCGCACGGTTTCGCGAGAGCAACGCATACCGAAGCGCGGCGCTCGGGCGCGCTTGAAGTCCGCGACGCGGTCGCCGTGAGGTTCGATGGCGCACGGGTTATGACCGCTTATGCTAGGTCGATGATCATCCGACTACCCGGTCGCGGCCGGCGGCCTTGGCCTCGTACAGCCTGGCGTCTGCAAGCTCGACGAGTGTCATGGGAAGGACGACCTCGTCAGACGGCACGACACACGCAAATCCACAACTCAGCGTGACACCTTCGCCTGTCCCGGAGCCGTCTATCAATCCCGCGCCCGCAACGTTTACCCGCATGGCTTCCGCGACGAGCCGCGCCCCGGCAGCGTCCGTGTCGGGTAACAGCGCTGCGAACTCCTCGCCGCCATAGCGCGCGACAATATCGCTCGGGCGCCGCATCGCGCCCGCGATCGCCAGCGCAACGCGTCGAAGGCATCGATCGCCCGCGACGTGCCCATGCCTGTCGTTGAAGGCCTTGAAGTAGTCAATGTCACACATCACGAGGGCGAGCGGGGTGCGCTGACGAAGGTTGCGTCGCCACTCAACGCCGAGCGCCTCGTCGAACCGGCGCCGGTTTGCTATGCCGGTCAGCTCGTCGGTGCGCGATAGCGCGGTAATGCGATCTTGCGTGCCTTTCGCGTTGAGATGAGCTCGCACTCGTGCCTGCAGGACGCGCGGGTTCACAGGCTTCGTGATGTAGTCGATGGCCCCTATGTCGAGGCCGTGCGCCTCCTCTTCCACGTCGTCCAGCGTCGTGACGAATATGACCGGAATGTCACGCGTGCTTGCCTGTTCCTTGAGCCGGCGACAGACTTCGTAGCCGTCCATGCCGGGCATCCTAATGTCGAGTAGGACGATATCGGGCGGATGCTCGGCGGCGACGATCCCGAGTGCCTCCGGGCCGTCGCTGGCGACGAGCATCCGATACTCACTGCCGAGCGCGTCGACGAGAACGCGCAGGTTGATCGGCTCGTCGTCCACCGCAAGCACGCGCGGCCGGCCGTCGAAGGTCGCGCGGGCGGAGTCGTCGGATTGCTCCTGCAACGCGACATTCGCCCATATCAGCGCCGTCGCAGCGTGCACGGAATCGCGAAGACGAGCGACGGAGGGCGCTGCACCGCGCATCACCTCATGCTCGAGGTCGCGCGCAGCATCCGCGACGTCGCGTGCTCCGACAATCAATGCCGCACCCCGCAATCGGTGCAACGTGGCTGCTGCTTCCGCCGGACGCAGAGACGACAGTGAGCGCGCAATTGAAGCCGCGCAGTCGCAGTACTCACTGACGAATTGCAGCAGTAGTTCGGCGTGCAGATGCCGATTGCCGTTTAGCGCTGATAACGCCTGGCGAAGGTCGAATCCCGCGAGTTCGGCCGGCAGTCGTACGCCCACCAGAGTAGAACGGGCTGGACGCCCCAGCGCAGGGGCCACTATCGCCGCCGGGTCCGAAATCGCACGACGCCTTGGCGGGACATCCTTTTGGCTGACCTTGTTCGCACGACGCATCTGCATCCTTTCGGCGCAAGGACTTCGACCGGCGTCAAGTCAAGGCGGATCTCCTGTCCTATAGGGCTACGCGTATTCCAGCCGGGATCGCGACCAAAGAACCATCCGACGGCACGTTCCGCATTTCGCCAATGTGCCGTGCCGCGATCCGTCGGAACGTCGTCCGAAATCCGCTTTCGTTGTAGGACAGCACGCGACTTCTCACGCCAAGTTCCGCCTCGCCTTCTCGGTCGCATTCTCGTTAATCCGACTGATCGCAAGACACATCACGACACGAGAATCGTTTTCGGCAGCACGTGGACGGTGGGCGTCGCCGAAGCAGCGTTATAGTGACGCATGGTTGGCCCGGCTAAGCCCACGTCGGCGGAAACCCTTCGCCAAGAGAACGCTCGGCTTGCGGCTGATCTTGCCGCAGCGCAGCGCGATAATCGTGGGTATCGCAACCTGCTCGTTGCGGCAGCTCATGAAATGCGGACGCCTCTGAACGCGATCCTGCTTCTACTCGAAATGATCAGCAAACTGTCAGGCAGCGAAAATGAATCGGCGCGCAAGATGCATATTGAGCGCGCCAAGCGAGTCTTGAACGGCTACGTCACTCGAACCTCCGTGCTGCTTGATGCGGCCCGCTTGACTGGAGGCGTCCTCAGACTAAACCTGGAGCCAGTGGCAGTTGACGAGCTCGTATCAGCCGTCACTGACCTTTACACCGCCAAGGCCGAGTATCAGCGTGCCCGCATCGACGTCGACATCGCGCCAGGAATAGTAGGACTTTGGGATCGAGCGGCCGTCGAAACCATCTTGGCCAACCTGGTCTCCAACGCCTTGAAGTATGGCGAGGGAACTCCGGTCCTAATCTCAGGAACGATCGACAACGCCAGCGCCGTCATACGTGTAGCCGACTCTGGACCGGGCATACCAGAGGACCAACGGACGCACATCTTTGAGAAATTCAACCGGTTGCTGTCCAGCAAGTCGAATGTTGGATACGGGCTGGGCTTATGGATCGCCGAGGAATTTGCGCGCCTGCATGGAGGTTCGCTCAATCTCGAGCCCACAAGCAGCGGATCAACCTTTGTAGTCACGCTGCCAATGGGACAGCCGATGATTGCCGGGAGTGTTGCGTGAGACTGGAAAAGACGTCGACCGGCATCCGGACCTTGGATCAACTTATAGGCGGGGGGCTGCTCAAGGGCGGGGTGTACATCGTCCAGGGGGCGGCGGGGACCGGCAAGACAATACTTGCCAATCAGATTGCTTTCAACCACGTTGCCGCCGGCGGCAGGGTTGCATACGTTACGCTGCTTGCCGAATCGCATGCGCGCATGATTCAACACATGGAACTGTTTTCCTTTTACGTCGAAAACGCGATTCCGAGTGGCATTCATTACGTCAGCGCGTTTACTGAATTGATGAAAGAGGGACTCCCTGGTGTCGTGAAGGTACTTAGCAGCGAGATGCGGCAACGCAAGGCATCTCTGATCGTGCTCGATGGACTCGTGACTGCCGCGGCCGCCTCGCCGTCGCCGCAGGATCTCAAACTATTCGTCGGCCAGATTCAGGCCATGTCGACCTTGGCCGACTGCAGCACGCTGCTCCTCAATAGCTTTGCTTTCTTGAATAGTGCTGGTCCCGAGCAGACGATGGTCGACGGCATTTTCGTGCTGCGCCAACAACTCGACAATACTGGAGCTGGAAGGTTTTCACGTGACGCTTGCCGCAAACGGAAAGCGGGCGATAGAAGTGCTCGAAGAAGTGCAGCCGGCGTTGATTATCACTGACTACATGATGCCGGTGATGGATGGAATCGAGATGGCACAGGCAATTCGTACGATGCCGGCATATAGCACCGTGCCGATCCTAATGACCAGCAGCGTCGCCGAGGCTGCAATCAAGGAGCATGAGTCACTTCTCTCGGCGTTCTTGCGCAAGCCATTCAGAATTGAGGCGCTGATGGAATTGGTTCGTCGACTCCTCGGCAATGCCAGTTCAAGCGCGTAAGGCCATGGGCGAAGTAAGGAGCCGCGGCGAGGAACGTGCCTTGCCCCGCGCCGCCTTCGACAGTCGACTGTTAATGACGAATGAATAGGAATGTAGGATTTATCCGGCTTTGATATTCAGCTACCGAGCCGCTATGTGACAGCAATGTTTGCTGTCAGAGTTCTTTCCGCGGACGGCACGCGGGAATCCTGGAATGCGCGCAATCGAGCCCCTCTCATATGTGACTCATCTCCAGGCGCCCGCGCCGTCCGCTCCTTCATTGGCAACAAGTACGGACACGATCCTGTCGACGCCAATCCAGTCTCTGGTTTCAATCGAGAAGGACTAGGTAGTTGGCTCGCGCTTAGGTCTGCTTCAGGTGAGCCTCGACGGCGCGAGCCATCACGCCTACCGCTCTGACCGCCATGCGCAACTCTGTGGGCGTACAACCAAACTTTTCACACCAGTATCGCAACTCGTGGGGTTGGTTGACGTTGACGCGCGTGGCATCTGCTGGCCCGCGATTTGATTTGTCGTCTACCATTAGCGCGCTTTCGTAATCCCCAAGACGAACCGAACGAGTGCGATCACCAAGCCGTTCATGGCGACGGCGCGGGCGACGCACTTAAAAAGGTTCTTCGGGCGCCACAATTAGTGAACCCCGCCGAAGCGGGGTCTGCGTTGACGCCGGCGCGACGTTACTTGCCAAAACGTAGCTTCGCCTCGTTGACACAGGTGCTCTTCGCCGAGCCGCTCAAGGCGTCGCACTTTTCGACGGCTACTTTATAGTCGGCGTCACGCATATCCGCGGCGGCTTGCCTCCGCGCCTCGGATTCCTTCGCCGCCACGTCCTGCCGTGTATCCGCGGCGACTCTATCGACCTTGGCGTCGGCTTTAACCTTCGTGAGGGCGGCGTCCGCTTCGCGTACACACACGTCCTTCGGATTCCCGGCCAAGTCGTCGCACTTCTCCTTGGAGACGGCGTAGACCGCTTCTGCGCGAGCGACGCGCGCATCTTCACGGGCCTTCGGTGTCACACGGTATGCGGCTTCCGCATCTGCCTTCGCGACTTTCTCCTTTCCACTCGCCTCGGCTACGCATATGTCCTTGGCGTTCCCGCTGCGAGCGTTGCACGCTTCCCGGTCCAGCCTGTATTGATTCTCTGCATTCCTCACCGCTGCATCGTACGAATCCTTCGATATCGGCGCGAGCGTCGCCGCGGGTCTTGCAGCGGAAGCGGTAACCGGCCGATCGGTCGCGCAGCCACCGACGCCGAGCCCAACCCCTATCGCGATAGAAATAAGCAGTCTAGACATGATGGAACTCCCCTTGGTTAAGAACCGCGCTCAATCTGCGTGAGGGGATAAAGTCCCGCAATGCGTGGCTGCCGGAATTTTACGTAGGACAAACGCCAATTCACTAGTTGTGCATCACAAGGGCAAAGATGCGCCGACAATGCACGCTCCCGCTGTATGACATCGTCAATGCGCCGAGTATGACGTCCGTTAGACCATCCGCCACGCGCGCGAGATGCACGATATCTTCGTCGAAGCGCTGCCCGGAACGGTGGGCGTGGCGTTCATTCGGTCTCCCGTCGCTCGATACCGGAGAGGCTTTCCGTCCACCTCAAAGCTGAGCGACACCATTTTTGTTTTCTTGGGACGAGTGCTGCGCGCTCAGCGATGCAGCCCACGCGCAGACCATATGTCCGGGGGTTGTCCGCGTCATACGTGTAGAGCGGGGAACCGCAGTTCGTGCAGAACGCTTGAGCTCGCCTTGAGCCACTGTCACCGACTTTGATATAAAGCGCCGGTTTCCCCGAAGCAAGTCTGAACGAACCTTCGATGGCGGGTATTGAGACCCGATATGCTGATCCTGTAAGGTTCTGACAATCCGTGCAGTGACAGATAGCTGTTCTTTCTGGATCAACGAGGGCCTCGAATTTCACGCTGCCGCAGTGGCAGCTTCCGTGAATCTCCATCGCTGCCTCTCTTGCGCCGAGACGCCTAACGCGCCTTGCTCATCATTGTGGACGAAGTCTTATCTCGTCCGCTTGTTCGGCCACAGACGCCAAGTGGGCGAAGCGTCACTTGCAAGCCGCTCCGTGCCCAACGGATCGGCGGGCGAGTCGAGCGTCCAGGGCAGCATCGGCGTTTTGATTTCGAAGAATGGATGCGGCATTGGCACGCTCGTTCGAAGAAGATTGAGCGATATGTGCCCCATCCCATCTTGCCCCACGTGCGCCGAGAGCATCAGTGTGACCTCGTGGGAGTCCAACAATCGTCGGGCGTGCGATAGTCCTTGTTTGTCATTCAGCTCAAACCAGTTGATTGCAAGCCCGACCAACTTCTCGCCGGCCTCGGAAATAAGTTCGGCTATCTCGTCCGAACGTTGTTGGCTGCGACTTGGTTTCCTGGCCATGGGGTGCTCCGTGGGGTGTCGCTCGTCGCGGAAGCGCGACCGGCCTCTATGCCTGGCATAGATCTCTCGTTGCCATCGAAATGTCCTTTGCCCAGAAACGGCGTCGAAGAGCGATCCTGTTGAGTAGCGCCCGCCCAATGTCCGGGAACGGCTGAAGACGCCAGTTGCGGACGCGGCGTTATGGCGGCTCTTCTCAAAATCGCCGTTACTTGAGTTGCGCGCGTATCTCGCCGTCAGGATGCGCGGCGCTGTGCACGTTCACATGAAGACGCCGGAAACGCGTGATAAGAGTCCTCATGGGTCTGCTGTACTCAATTGGAAGGAAGAGTGGGAAGGAGAAGATGCTCCTTCCGACGCCAACGCGTGTATCAGACTCCTTTGGCTCCGAACGTAGGACGGCGCCCGACATGGGCTGGGCGAAATGCATCCTTCCCACCTGCTGCTTCGATCGCCGATTCTTGACACTGAAAAGCGCATCGCTCCGGTTCAGCCAGAGACCCGCCGGCGCATCGCGACAGTGATCGACTGCCGCGTTTTGAAGAATGGTTCCCATGGATCGCTGCGCATGCGGGCGAGTCGCGCAGGCAGCGTGCGGACGTTGAAGTAGTCGAAGCGCAAGTCGCGACCGAGCTCATTCCAGCCGATGGGCGTTGCGACCGGCGCACCCGCGCGTGCGCGGACCGCGTATGGGGCGATCGCGGTCGCGCCCGACGCATTGCGCAGGTAGTCGAGGAAGATACGTCCCTTGCGGCGCGCTTTCGCAGCGGTGGCTGTGAATCGGTCCGGGAAGGTGCGCGCCATCAGGTCGGCGACGCCGCGAGCGAACGCCTTGGCGTCGTCCCACGACGTGACCGGCCGGATCGGCACGACGACGTGCAGGCCCTTGCCGCCGGTCGTCTTCAGGAAAGCGACGAGACCGAGGTCGCTGAGCAGCGCATGCAGGAGGCGCACCGCCGCGACGCTCTCACTCCACGGCAGTGCATCGTCCGGATCGAGGTCGAATACAAGTTGGTCCGGCCGCTCAAGCCGCGGAACGCGCGATCCCCACGGATGGAACTCGATCACGCCCCACTGAACGAGCGCGACGACGGCCGCGACCGACCCAGCGCTCATGTACGTGGCGGTGCCATCGCCCTCCGGCACCTCGACGCGCGTCACGCTCGCGTGCACGCTGCGATCCGCGTGCTTTTGGTAGAAGCACGCGTTCTCCCAGCCGTCGGGACAACGGACAAGGCTGAGCGGCCGCGCTGCGAGATGCGGCAGCAGCCGTTCGGCGACGCGCGCGTAATACGTGGCGAGATCGCGCTTGGTGATGCCAGCGTCGCGGAAGTAGAGCTTGTCCGGGTTCGTGAGCGGCACGCCGGCGACGCTGGCCGGCGGCGCCGCGGCCTTGCGCGCGCGTGCCGCCGCCGGGGCGGGACGCGCGCGCCTTGCGACCGTGCGCGCCGTCGTCATTGGCGCTTCCGCGCGGGGCGCGGCTTGGACGGAGCGTCGGCGTCGGGCGCGTGCGCGGGCGCTTCGCGCACGACGTCGCGCGCCTTCTTGTCCAGGCGCAGTCCCTCGAAGGATGGATGGCGCAGCGCGCCGTCGCGGCTCCACTCGGTGAACGCAATCTCTGCTACGAGATCTGGCCGCACCCAGTGCGCGCCCTTGGCCTCGAAGCCCCGTGGCGGGTCGACGAATGGCGGCGACGCGCGCTCGCGCCGCTCGAGCTGCGGCGCGAGCGTGGCAAGCAGCCTCGCGTCGAAGCCGGTGCCCACCTTGCCCGCATAACGCAGCGCGCCGTCGGCGTAGTAGCCGAGCAGGAGCGCACCGAACCCCGTCCGTGTGCCGCGCGGTTCGGTGTAGCCGCCGATCACCATCTCCTGCCGCTGCACGCACTTAACCTTGACCCAGCCCCGCGTTCGCACACCTGGCAGGTAGCGCGAATCGGCGCGCTTGCTTACGCAGCCTTCGAGTCCGAGCGCGCACGCCTGGCGGATGAACTCGCGGCCGTTGCCGCGGACCTCCGGGCTCGGCCGGACGGTGCCGAGGCCGTCGCCTACAACGTCGTGCAGCACGCGCTTGCGATCTTCGAGTGACAAGTCGCGCAGGTCGCGTCCGTCGAGGAACGGGACATCGAATACGAACAGCGCGATGCCACGGGCCGTGGGCGAAGCAAGCGCGTTCTGCAGCGCCTGGAAGCTTGTGCGGCCGCGATGGTCGACGACGACGACCTCACCGTCCATCCACGCCTCGCTGACGGGCAACTTGGCGAGATCGCGTGTGACTGCGGTGAAGCGGTCGGTCCAGTCGTTGCCGTTGCGCGAATAGAGACGCGCCTTGCCGCCGGCGATCCGGCACATCATCCGGTAGCCGTCGTATTTGATCTCGTGGTACCAGTCGTCGCCGGTGGGCGCTTCGTCGACCAGTGTTGCAAGCATCGGCGCCATGCGCTCCGGCAAATGCGCCTTCCGCGTGGACTTTGTTGCGCGAACGGAGGCCGCCGCGCGCGTGGTGGACGGCGCCACCGCGCCGGAGCGCACGTTCGCCGACTTGTTCGAGTGCCATACGCGGTCTAGGCTCGAAGCCACGACGTAACACGCGTGTGGCCCACGCGCCGCGCACCGCGAACGACGTTGTCGCGGGCGCGTCCGCTCCCTCTCACGGAACGGCGCATGGCCGGCGCCTGCCGCTCGCGGCACGCGGCGCAGCGGCACGGCTCCAGATCAATCCAACAAACGTACATCAGCGCTCCTCGCCCCAAGTGTTCGTCGACGTTACACACTCGCACAGGCACGCGCACGTCCGACGTGGCTGAACGTGGTGTCGGCTGAGCGCCTGCCACGCCGCGCGGCGGCGTCCTACGGCATTTGCTCGTCATCGCCCGCGCTTCACGCGAACCAGGGTTGTAGATGACATAGTCTCTCCCGTGAGAGATGTCCGACAGCAACGTCCGTCGTGCGCCGACAAACGTGCGGGATGGACTCCCGTAACTTACGTTGCTGCAGGCGACCCCACAAAATCCCGGTGATCATCGAACCAACAGCAATTCCGGATGAGATGAGGTCGCCTGCGCCCTTTTTGGTGTCCTTGCTTGCCCAATGCGGGCTGCTGCTGGTGATCGTCGCGTTGGCGCAATGGATATTGGTGAGGTCAACGCTCTTCGGACCACAGCGAGCGGCCGGCGCGTGCGCGGGCTATGGGCGGTAGAGTTCCTGCGCCGCGAGGCGAACGACGCGCGATGGAAATGCGCTCGCCGCGAACACTCGCGCAGCTGGCGACGCCGTTGCGAACGTTAGCAACGCTGACGATGGTTGCGTTCCTCGCGGCGTGCACGTCGCTGCCGCCGGGCGCGGAGCATCCCAAGCAGCACAGCACCGCACTAGCGCAGCCGGAGTCAACACGGCTGGGTAAAGAGCTCGCGGCGCAAGCCAATCGACATCCCGGTCTTTCCGGTTTCCATTTGCTCCAGCATGGTCCGGCCGGCCTGATGTTGCGTACGCAACTGATCGCCGCTGCGGAACGGACGATCGACATCCAGTACTTCATCTTCGCCGAGGACCACACCGGGAAGCTGCTGCAGCAGTCGATCCTCGCTGCCGCCGATCGCGGTGTGCATGTTCGAATGCTTGTCGACGACACCAATTCGTTCGGAGAGCGCAGCTCGCGGGACACGCTGATGGCGTTGAGCGATCATCGCAACATCGAGTTGCGCCTGTTCAACCCATTCCACTATCGGGGCGAGAGAACGACGATCCGGACGCGACGCCCTGGAAACGCGCGCAGATCGAGCTCTACTCGCTGCTGCCGATCGACGAGTTGCTCTGAACATCCGCTCGGGCGCGCACACCCGAGCGCGAGCCGTCTGATGTCACGCGGATCAACGTAAAGGGGATCAGGACGAGAATCAGACTGTCGCCTACAGACTGCGATCTCGCTTCTCCCTATGTTGCTATTTCGGTCGTGCACTTGGGCCGAAACGACGACCCCAGTTGGTCGTTCTCATTCCACTTTATTCAAGGTGCGCTCGATGTCCAACATTACTTCCGTTCTGAATGATCTCGTTGAAACTTCCAAAGATGGCGAACAAGGTTTTCGCACTGCCGCAGAAGACACCAAGAGTGGCGAGTTGAAAACGCTGTTTCTGGGACGCGCCCAAGACTGCGCCAAGGGAGCGGCCGAATTGCAGCAAAAGGTGGCTGCATTGGGCGGCAAACCCGACGAGGGCGGCAGCGTTGCAGGCGCGCTCCATCGGGGTTGGGTGAATCTCAAGGCAGCCGTAGTCGACCGCAGCGACCTCGCGATCCTCGAAGAATGCGAACGGGGCGAGGACGTGGCCAAAGCTCACTATCGCAAGGCGCTTGAGGACACGACGCTGCCGGACGACATCCGGGCGGTTGTGCAGCATCAGTACGACGGTGTGATTCGGAACCACGACCAGATTCGCGACTTGCGCGACCAATACCGCGCCAAGCAAGCCTAAGGGAAGAACAGGTACACCGCTTCCGCCATCAGCAAGAACAACGGCCCCACGCGGGGCCGTTGTTTTGCCGCTGCGAGTGCATTACTCGCGCGGATACAACCCCATCAACATTTCAGGTGGCGGCGAGCCCGCCGTGCCACCGCTCTTCCTCCAGTCCACCCACGCCTCCAGCGCGTCGAGCTGTGCGCCCAACGACGCGTCGTACGGGCCGCCGCCGTGACCCATGCCGGGGATGAAGTAGAGCGCCAGCAGATCGCGCGCGCCCGATACGCCATAGCGGTCTTCGACGAGCTGCTTGTAGGCCCAGGATTCGCCGGGCGACACGATCGGATCGTCCGCACCATGGACGATGATGACCGGCCGCTGGAGTTTGCCCGTGTTGTCGAAACGCCGCAGATCATTGGCCACCGGCTTCGGGCTGTTGTTCGGATCCCACGCCTTGATTTCGTCGACCGACAGAACGCCGTCGCCATCGGGATCGTAGAAGCGATCGAACTTCGCCACCGACGTGGTTGCGTAGCCGAGGATCGCGTCGTACTGGCCGAGCGGCCACGCCGGCGCAGTCCCCCATCGATACTCCGAGCCTTCGAACCGCCCGAAGTTGAACGTGTGCGGCGACCCGCGAACGTGCGCGGGCATCGTATACACGTCGAGGAGCGCCTGGAGCTGCGCCGCGGTCAGCGGCGGGCTGAGGGGCTCGGTCTCCGCATCCCAGTCCGGATCCGCGGCGCGTCGCGCGACGATGTCGGCAATTCGCGACCCGAACACGTCGAAGTTGCGCACAAAGCGCGTGTTCGAGCCCATCCACTCGAGGTGCGACGTGATGCCGTATCCGGCGACGCCTCCGTCGTACTCGCCGGGATAATCCTCGACCATCATCTTCGTGTTGTGGCCGCCGTTCGAGCCACCAGCCATGAACGTGCGCTCCGCAGCCTGACCGTAGTACCGGCGAACGGTCGACTTCGTGTAGCTAGTGAGCTGCAGAATGCGACGACGCGACTCGGCGTACTTGTCCTCCGGATTGTCGATGATGTCGAAGCGATACCAGCCCTGATCGCTCAACGCGTAGGCGTAGCCCTTCTGCAGCCCGACCGTCTTGAACGCGCCTGCCGACAGCTCGTTGCCGGAGAATCCGCGTGCGCCAATAATGAGCTTTCCGTTCCAGCTGTCGGGCAACGCGATCTGGAACAGTGCGTCGCCCAGCCGGCCGTGGATGTACACGTGAGGGACCGGTGTTGTTCGATGCTCGTAGACATCGATGTTGCCCGGTTGCGCCGATGCAGGCGTCGCAAGTCCGGTGAGCATGAAGGCGGTGGCGATTCCCTGGAGCATGAATCGTCGTACCGCCATTCCCAGTTGACCATTGGCCATAATTCCTCCTTGCCTGTGGGATTTGAATCGATTGAAGACGGGGCCGCCTTCACGGGCGATGATAGGAATCATTCCCGCCACAGGCAAGAAAATTTCACGACAAATGCATATTGCGCCGCCGCAGAGACGGGCTGACGTACGCGCGTCGCTTACGCGGAATCGATGTGTCCTTGACGTCCGCGTGGGTATGCGAATGAACGAGGGGCGCTCTACTACAACGATCCCCGACGGCGGCGAAAAGCGACTTGTGCGGTGCGCGATACGTTAACGCGAGTGCGTCACGAAGCGCGCTGAGGCCCGTTCACGGCGCGAAGAGGTAGACGAGGCGATTCCGGCCGATTTCCGCGTAGTGCACGACGTTACGCACGCCGAAAGGTCCGGCGAAGACCGTGAGATTGACCGCTATCTCGACGGAACGGTCGGAGACGTGCGCTGGTATCCATCCGACTGTCAGGACCGCGTGCGAAGGATCGGCCGTGCGGCGATAGACCGACGACATTCGATCCGGCAGATACCGAACGAAATGAAGCGTACGACCCTTCTGGCCCTTCGACACGGAGGAAACGATCATGACGGCTCCCGAATCCACGCGGCAATGCACGCGTCGTGCCGGAAGCCACGTACGCTGATTGAACAACGAGTTGCGTGGCACGACTCAACGACGACACGCTTCCATCGTAAACATTCCCGACGCGGCGGTGTTTCGCCTGCAGCGTCAGGCACGCTTGCGCTTCGGCGCGGCTTTCGTTGCGGCTTCCACGACGCGCAGATCGGCCTTGCCGGCTTTCCGCGGACGCGATCGGGTCGCCTGGGTTGCCGGGGCCGCCTTCAGGCTGCGCTTCAGCAGCGCCATCAGATCGACGATCTCTGCCGAGCGCGGCTTCCCCTCGGCTTCCTTCTCGGGGGCGGTGATCTCGTGAGTCTGCCGCTTGCGGATCTTCTCGCGAATGCGGGCGAGGAGATCGCTGTGATATGTATCCTCGTAGTCGCCAGGCGTCCATTCGGTGGTCATGTCGTCCACAAGGCGCTTGGCCAACTCGATCTCCTTCGCCGAAATGCCTGCGCCCTTCGCGGTGGCGGCGGGCAGATCGAGCCCGTCGGCCGAGCGCAACTCGTCGGCGTAGCGCAGCGTGATCAATTGCATCGCCGCGCCGTCCACGACGATCGCGGCGAGGTGATTTGTCGTGCGGATCACGACCTGCGCGATCGCGGTACGGCCCGTCGTCCGCAGCGTTTCGCGCAACAGCGCGTAGACCTTGGCGGTCCCGCGTCCGCTTGGCGACAGATAGTAGGGCGTCTCGTAGTACTCGGGCGCGATCGCTGCCGTGTCGACGAACGCCTTGATGTCGATCGTCTGGGTCGCCTTCACGTTCGCGCGCTTGAAGTCCTCATCGGAGAGAACGACGTACTGACCCTTCTCGTACTCATAACCCTTGACGATGTCGTCCCACTCGACTTCGTGTCCGCTCTTCTTGCTGTAGCGCTTGTAGCCGACGGGCGAGAAATCGCGCTTGTCCAGCATCGCGAACTGGAAGGCCTTGCGATCCTCCGCCGAATGGATCTCGACGGGGATGTTGACGAGCCCGAACGAGACCGCACCCTTCCACAGCGCGCGACCCGATGCCCGCGGCTGCTCCTTCTGCGCGCGTGCCGCCATCGCTTCAGGCCGCGGCGGGATTGTCGACGCGGTCGCGCAATCCGCGCGTCCCCGCCTGCTTCGCGCAGTGGACGCAGCAGTACATGGTGCCGTTCGACTCGACACCGTGGCCGATGATCCGGCATTCGCAATGCGCGCATACAGGCGCAAGCATGTGGATCGCACATTCGAACGAGTCGAACACGTGGCGGCGATCGCCCAATGCAATCGAGAACGCCTTGTCGTAGTCGTTTCCGCAGTGATCGCAGCGCGCCATCAGACGTCTCCTGTCGGCATGAAGTGCAACAGGGCCATTCTTCGGCCGGACCGCGACTCGCGCTATCCGTCGCCAGCGCGACTGCATGTCAGCGTGGCGCCTACATCGGGGCGCAAAGGCGCCGACCCGTGAACCCGCAATCGGCCGGCGGATGCATCCAACCGGCTGGTGCAATGTGCGAAGCGGGTGCTCTTTGCGCGGCCCGCGGCCGCCGTCACCCGTCGACACGAAGGGCAAAACGCATGCAAGTGGAGCGAAACTTCGCGACGCGACTCGCACGCCCGGGATGCGCCGGCATCCTGGCACTGATCGTCACGCTCGCGGGCTGCGGCGACATGGCGAAGCTGCCGGTCGAAGCGGGAACGGGCCCCACCCCCGAGCTGCCCGCGCCGACGAACGCGCTGATCCCGACCGTCAACGTGGCAGCGGCCAAAGGCTGGCCCGAAGGCCTCATGCCTGCGCCGATCGCCGGCACCGTCGTCACGGCCTTCGCGCGCGACCTCGACCATCCGCGCTGGCTCCACGTGCTTCCCAACGGGGACGTTCTCGTCGCGGAAACGAACGCGCCCCCGAAGCCGGACGACGGCAAAGGCGTCAAGGCGTGGTTCATGAAGCTTTTCATGAAGCGTGCGGGCGCAGCGAGCGCAAGCGCGAACCGCATCACGCTGCTGCGCGACGCCGACGGCGATGGCGTCGCAGAATTGCGCTTCGTGTTTCTGGAGGGCCTCAACTCGCCGTTCGGCATGGTGCTGGTCGGCCAGGATTTGTATGTCGCCGATTCGGACGCGATCCGGCGCTTCCCCTACGTCGAGGGCGCCACGAGAGTGACCAACAGTGGCGCGAAGGTTGTCGACCTCCCCGCCGGTCCGCTCAATCATCACTGGACCAAGAACGTCATTGCGAGCCGCGACGGCAGGCTGCTGTACGTGACGGTGGGATCGAACAGCAACGTCGGGGAAAACGGGCTCGACAAGGAAGAGGGCCGCGCCGCCATATGGGAAGTGGACCCACGGACCGGAGCGCACCGCATCTTCGCGTCGGGACTGCGCAATCCGAACGGGATGGGCTGGGAGCCGCGCACAGGCGCGCTCTGGACCGTCGTCAACGAGCGTGACGAGCTCGGCAGTGATCTCGTACCCGATTACTTCACGTCGGTCGTCGACGGCGGCTTCTACGGCTGGCCGTACAGTTACTTCGGCAAGCACGTGGATACGCGTGTCGTGCCGCAGCGGCCGGATCTGGTCGAGCGGGCACGTGTCCCCGACTACGCGCTGGGCCCGCACACGGCATCGCTCGGACTCGTCTTCGTCGAGGCACGCGGCGCGCCAACGTTCCTGCCGGAAGGCGCGATCATCGGCCAGCACGGCTCGTGGAACCGGAATCCGCGCAGCGGCTACAAAGTGATCTTCGTCCCGTTTCGCGACGGCAAGCCCGCGGGGCCGCCGCGTGATGTCCTCACGGGATTTCTCGCCGCCGATGGAGGGGCCTATGGCCGCCCCGTCGGCGTGGCGCTCGACACGCGCGGCGGGCTTCTGGTGGCCGACGACGTAGGCAACGCCATCTGGCGCGTGAGCGCCGGCCACCTTGCCAGTGCGTCGCCAGGTCGGCGATGACACGCTCTAGAACGGAGGCTTCGATGACGAATCGCAGGCAGACACAGGCGTCGCAATCCAACTCAAGGACCGGCGCCTTGCGCGAACCCATGCCGCCGTTTCCGGCGCAACATCAGTCGCCGCCCGGGCTCGAGTCGCGTATCCGGCCCAAGCCCCGCTTCGAGGCGAACGACTACAAGGCGGCGGGCAAGCTCGCAGGGAAGGTCGCGCTGATCACCGGCGGCGACTCGGGCATCGGGCGCGCGGTCAGCGTGCTGTACGCGCGAGAGGGCGCCGACGTGGCGATCGTGTACCTTCCCGAGGAGGAGGGCGATGCCGAGGAAACGAAACGCGCCGTCGAGGTGGAAGGCCGCCGGTGCCTGACGATTCCTGGTGACGTCACCATTGCGGCATTCTGCGATCACGCCGTGGATGAAACCGTCAGCCGGCTCGGCGCGATCGACATATTGGTCTCCAACGCCGCGCACCAGCAGCGCAGCGAGACACTGGAGGACGTGTCGGATGCAGACTTCGACGAGACGTTCAAGACCAACGTCTACGCCTACTTTCGGCTGGCGCGCGCGGCGCTGCGCCACATGAAGCCGGGTGCGGCGATCATCGCAACGAGTTCGGTCACCGGGCTTCGCGGCCAGAAGGAGTTGCCGGATTATTCGGCGACGAAGGGCGCGATCAACGCCTTCACAAAATCGCTCGCCGGGGCGCTGATCGAGCGCAAAATTCGCGTCAACGCCGTTGCGCCCGGTCCGGTATGGACGCCGCTCAATCCGTCCGATTCCGGGCTGACGCCGGCCGAGGTCGCGAAGTTCGGCAGCCACACGCCGATGGGCCGGCCGGCGCAGCCGGAAGAGATCGCGCCCGCCTACGTGTTTCTCGCATCCAACGGCGACTCGTCGTACATCACCGGCACCGTACTCCAGATCCTGGGCGGCGAGACGACGGGCGGCTGAAACGCGAACTCCAACTTGCGACGAGCCTGCACCACGCGATACTTGCTCTCCGTGATTCTTTCCTCCCCTTTCCTATCGGCTGATGCACAATGAGGCCGCATCCGCGACGCACGGCTAGCGAATCGGGCGCGCGCAGAACGAGGGAGACTTGGCGATGCACGGTGGCACGGGCGCCCCACAATGGACGCGCCGTTCATTTCTCGCACTGGTCGCGTTGGTTGCCGCGCGCCGGGCCGTCGCCGCGGAGGGCAGTGCGCCGGGTCCGATCAAGCTGATCGTCCCTGCTGCACCGGGAGGATCGCTCGATCGGCTCGGCCGCATAGTGGCCGACGCGTTGTCACGGATACTCGAATCACCGGTCGATGTTCAGAACATGCCCGGCGACGGCGGCGTCACCGGGATGAACGCAGTGGCCGCCGCGCCCGGCGACGGGACCGTCCTCGGCCTCGCCAACAGCACGGCGATCATCGGCGGCAAGCTCCTGTCGCGCAGCGCGCGCTTCAATCCGATCGAGGACTTCGATTGGCTGACCATCCTCGGCACCTATCCCAACGCGATGGTGGTGGCGCAGCGCTCGCCGGCACGCGACATCACGGAATGGCTGGAGCTCGCCAGGAAGGCGCCCACGCCGCTCGTCTACGCGTCGGCGGGCACCGGGAGCGCCGGCCATCTCGCCGGGGCTTACCTGCGCGTCGAGAAGGGCGCCCGCCTCACGCACACCGTGGTCGACAATCTGGACGATGGTTACAAGCTGCTCGGCGAGGGGTTCATCGACGTCCTGTTCGACGGCGCGCCCAACGCGATGACCGAGGTGCGGCTGCGCGATCATCGCATTCTCGCGGTGACCTCCGAGAAGCGGGTCCAGGGTCTTCCGGGTGTTCCGTCGTTCGGAGAGCTGTGGCAGCGCTCGTTCGACATATTCGTCGGGATCGTGGCGCCGAAGGCGCTCGCGCAAAACGCGTACGCCAGGCTGGCCCCGGCGGTGGGCGTGCTGCTCAGCGAGCCGGCGCACGCGAACAGCCTGCGCGCTGCGGGCCTCAATTTCCTCGGCCTGAGCGGACGCGGCACACGCGCCTACATCGAGAACGAGTTCCTGCGCAATGCACAGCTGATCGCGGCACTGAACAACGAGGGCGTGCGCAAGTAGGGCGCCGATGTCGATACGCCGATGCGCCTGGTGCGGCGACGATCCTCCGTACGTCGCTTATCACGATCACGAATGGGGATTCCCCGTCGCCGATGACGTGCGCCTGTTCGAAAAGCTGTGCCTCGAGGGATTCCAGGCTGGCTTGAGTTGGCGCACGATCCTCTACAAGCGGGAGGCTTTTCGCGCGGCGTTCGCCGGGTTCGAGATCGCTCGCGTTGCGCGCTTCGACGGGCGTGACGTAGCGCGATTGCTGCGCGACGCGGGAATCGTCCGGCACCGCGGAAAGATCGAGTCGACGATCAACAACGCCAAGCGCGCCGGCGAGACGCTCGCCGAGTTCGGCACCTTGGCTACGTACTTCTGGCAATTCGAGCCCGAAGCCCGATCACGCCCGCGCAGGCTGACACCCGAAGTGCTGGGCGCGCTGACCACCTCGCCCGAATCGGTCGCGCTGTCAAAGGACCTGAAGCGGCGCGGCTGGACGTTCGTCGGTCCGACGACGGTCTACGCGTTCATGCAGGCGATGGGCCTGGTGAACGACCATGTGCACGGGTGCACGATTCGAAAAGAGGTCAGCGCCGCGCGCGCGAGCTTTCGGCCGCCGCTGCCTCGTTGACGGCCGGCCCTTGTCGTCGGTGCTGCCGTCAGAACTCGACCGGCGGACCGCGCCAGCGCACGTCGCGTGGGTGCGCGCGCGCGAGCGCAAAGGCGGCCCCGCACCAGCCTTCGCAGGCATTGCGTCCCGGCCGCCGCCGCCAGATGTTCAGCAGGCCCTTGCACTTCGCGTAGAAGCGGAAAAAGCGCAGGATGCGGCGGCGTTCCGCCGCTTCGAGCGGGCGGGCGCTGCAAACGAGCTTGTCGTCGGACATGCCGCGATCGGTGAGCGTAATTGCGTCCCACGCGGTGAGGCGGACGCGTGCGCCGAGCGCAAGCCGCGGTCCGAGCACGACAGCGTCGAGAAGGTCGCCTTCGAGCCCGATGTGGCTCGGCACCGACCCGTAGTTGAACGGACACGGCAGCGGCGAGACGAAATCGATGTGGCCGGTGGACCCTCGCTTGAGAAAGCTTCCGCGCGGGATTTCGATGACGATGTCGACTTCCGGGAGACGACCGGTCATCCCTAGCCGATCGATTCGACGAGACGCGACTGCTGGTACGCGCGTCCGAACCGGTTGGCGAGAAACGCCGGAAGGTCGACCTGCTCCTGGCGCACGAAGCCGCGCTGCGGCAGCTTGCCTTCGCGCACGAGGTCGACAGCCGCGCAGATCCCGGCGGCCGTGGTGATCTGGATCGCCGATAGCGGCTCGGGGCCATCGCGCTCGGCGAAGATCTTGCGTGCGAAGACTTCCTGCATCAGCGTGCCCGCCGCGCATGCCGGACACCGTCACGAACACGAGCACGACGTCCTGCATCGTCGCGGGCATCGATCGGCGCATGATGTTCTTCAGCGTCTGCTGATCGGTCTTGAGCTGCAGGTCCTCGAGCAGCATGCACATGAGGTCGCGGTGGCCGGGATAGCGGACGGTCTTGTAGTCGAGCGTACGCACCTGGCCATCGAGCGTTTCGCACAGCGTCCCGAGCCCGCCCGACGTGTTGAATGCCTCGTACTCGGTGCCGTCGAGCGAGAAGTGCTCGAGACCTTCCATCGGCAGCACCTCGATGCGCGTCCCGTCGTGGATCGCCTCGCACGGATGGCAGTATTCGTTGATCAGCCCGTCGACGCTCCAGGTCAGGTTGTACTTGAGCGCGTTGGTGGGAAACGCAGGCAGCGCGCCGACGCGCATCTTCACTTCGTCGAGCTTGTCGAACGCCTTCGTCATGTGGTGCGCGACGATGCCGATGAAGCCGGGCGCGAGACCGCATTGCGGCATGCAGACCGTGTTCGCACCTTCGGCGATCTGCTTGATTTCGCGCGTGGCGGCGACGTCCTCGGTGAGGTCGAAGTAGTGGCAGCCCGCCGCGACCGCCGCACGCGCGGCGTTCACCGCGAGGTGATAGGGCAGCGCGTTCACCACGGCCTGATTGCTTTCGAGCGCCGCGGCCAGCGCGTGGCTGTCCGCCGTCTCGACGACGCGCGTCGCGATGCCTTCGCTCGCGAGCTTCGGCGAGCGCATCGGCGTTGCGGTCGAGCACCGTGACGTCGAAGTCGCCGGCATGATGCAGCAGGCGGGCGATCGTCTGGCCGATGTGGCCGGCGCCGAGCAGCGCGGTTTTCATGTCGTGCCCGTCGTCCGCGAGGGAGTGGAAGCAAGCAGAAAAAGAAACCCCGCCACGCGGGCGGGGTTTCAACTGCCTGAGGCTTATGAATCTAGGCTTGCTTACGCCGACGGACGAATCCCAGACCGGCGAGCGCCGCGCCAAGCAGCGCGAGCGTCGCTGGTTCCGGCACCGTCGTCGGCGGGGGGGTCGAGTTGTTGTACGAGACGTTGATCTGCGGCCCGGGCCAGCGTTTTGCGTATAGGCAGCGGAGTAGAAGACGCGGCGATCGGATCAGACCAGCGACGTTCGTCGACCTGTGACGGTCCCGAGGCCGTGGATTCGACCGGACGAAGACTCGTCAGATGAGTCCGGTGTAGACCGTCAGATTCTAGTAATGTTCGTCAGTGAAGACGCAGCCAGGTCACCGGCGTCGGAGTCGGTCAGCGTAATGATGGTGCCTGATGTCACGTCGATGTTGTTAGTCAGGAATAATCTGGTGACCGCGTGCGGTGCGCCGGCACGTGATGGTGACGCGTTGTCGTAGACGTCGCCCGTGTTTGGCGTCGAGTGTGTCCATCGGGAACGAAGTTGAACCCGACGCTGATTGGAATCGCCGAAGCCGCACCGGAGAAGGCGAGACCCGTTGCTACCACCGTGATTACCAGAACTCTGCTGAATAAGCTTTGCATTTTGTTCCCTCCACCGGTCGAAATTGGAACCCCACGATATTCTAAGCAGGCGCTGTGCCACCCTATAAATTCATCTATTAAACATAGGTTGTTGCGGTCATCGGATGCTCCAGCGTCGTACGGTCGAAAGCTTGCGTGGCAACGACAGGGGCGTCTACACTCGCAGGTGTCGCGACAGAGCCGGAATGTCGTCGCACTTGAGCCCCGGGTGCCGGCTTAAAGACCTCGACCGTCACGTTGCCGCGCCGGGTCTCGCACACTGCGGTGCCCGGGACTGCGATCTCAGACGCGCCGCCGATACTCCCCCGTCCGGGTATCGATCTCGATCTTGTCCCCCGTGCTGACGAACAGCGGTACCGCCACTTCCAGGCCGCTGCCGATCTTGGCAGGCTTCATGACCTTCCCCGAAGTGTCCCCCTTCACCGCGGGTTCGGTGTAAGTAATCACTCGCACGACCGAATTCGGCAGCTCGACCGAAATCGCCCGCCCGTCATAGAACGTTAGTTCGCAGGCCAGCCCGTCTTCCAGGTACGGAAGGGCGTCCAGTATGTTGTCTTTTTCGACATCGTACTGGTTGAACTCGTCGTCCATGAAGACGTACATGGGATCGGCGAAATACGAGTAGTTGACGGCCTTCTTCTCGAGCTGGATGACGTCGAACTTCTCGTCCGCCCGATAGATGGTTTCCGTGCCGCCCGACGACAGCAGGTTCTTGAGCTTCATCTTCACGACCGAGGCGTTGCGGCCGGATTTGGTGAACTCGGCCTTCTGCACGACCATCGGGTTCGTGCCGACCATGATTACGTTGCCGGCGCGCACTTCCTGAGCGATCTTCATGACTGGGTTTCCGCGTGGTTGGGTGCCCGCGATTGCCGCGCGCACTCTTGTAAAGTTTGGCTCGTAAGGTCCGGAAACGATTCCGGAAAACCCAAAATTATAACCGATCGGAGGCGAACTGGACCAGCGTGCCCGCCAGATCCGGCTGGGCTGCAAGCCGGTCGGCCCAGGCGCCGGCGTGCTCAGCCTGTGCGGGCAGCGACGCCCGGTAGGCGGGCCACGCCGAGGCTGCTCGCGCACCGTCGCCTTCCGTCCAGGCGTGCCAGAACGCCTCGATCGCCTCGAAGGTTGCCGCGTCGAGGCCGGCGCGATAGCGCGCCAGGAACTCGTCCAGCTTGACGCGGTGGGCGTCGTCCGCCTGCGGATAGATGTGCCAGACGAGCGGTCGAGCCGCCCATTGCGCACGAATGAAAGAATCCTCGCCGCGGACGAAGTTGAGATCGCTCTTCCACAGCAGGCGGTCGTAGGCGTCCTGGTCGACGAACGGAATTGCGGTCACCGTCAGCGGGCCGTGGGTGATGGATTGGCCGGGCTGCGGAACGTTGCCGCCGGTCCATGCGTCCAGCGCGGCGGTGGCTACGCCCTCGGGGACGAGGCAGACGAGCGGAGCGTCGCCCTCGACCCACGCGTCGAGCAGGGCGGGCAGCGCAAGGTTGGGATAGCAGAAGAGCGTGGCGACCAGCGCGTAGGCCGGCGGCTTCGCGACACCGAGCGCGCGCAGCATCGACGCACGGGCGTGGCCCTCGCGCCGCGAGCGTTCGCGCTCGCCGACCAGGTCCCGCTCGCGCAGGAGCCCGCCGCTGTTGCCGGTGAATCCGGGAAAGTAGAAGTGGCGCGTAAGCGGAAGGTGCGGCTGCGGCGACGGCAGGCCGTGCGCGGAGTCGACCCACGGCTCGGCCGACAGGTACTCCAGGTTGATCCATACCGGCGCGCGCGGCGCGTCCGCCATCGCCTCGAGATAGCGCTCCGGCAGGCCGCAGCCGAAGGCCTCGACGACGACCTGCGGCAGCGCGACCTCCGCGCGATCCTGCGGCCAGCGGCGAACGCGGACGCCGGCGATCGTCTGCTCGTCGAGGTCGGTGGAAAGCGTCGGCGCGATCCGCGCAAGGCTCGCCAGCACGTCGATCCAGAGCGTGACGGCGAGGTCATGCTCGGCGACGAGTTGGCGCGCGAGTCGCCAGCAGACGCCGGCGTCGCCGAAGTTGTCGACGACCTTGCAGAAGATGTCCCAGCGCTGCGCAGCCATGTCAGGGAGAAAATGGGAGGGGCAGCCGGATTTGACCATCGGCGCTCGGTCGCTGTCGACCGCGATCGCAAATAGAATGCGGACGATGGCCACAGACCCCGCCCGCGCACTGACGATCGACGTCGTATCCGACGTCGTGTGCCCCTGGTGCTACATCGGCAAGCGGCGGCTGGAAGCCGCGCTCGCGACGCTGGCGGCGCGCGAGCCCGGCCGCACGCCGCTCGTCCGCTGGCATCCGTTCCAGCTCAATCCCGACCTGCCAGCCGAACGGCATCGATCGCCGGACGTACCTCGAGACAAAGTTCGGCGGCCCGGCGCGGGCCGCGCAAATCTACGAGCGCGTGCGGGCGGCGGGCCGGACCGTCGACATTCCGTTCGCGTTCGAGGCGATCACGCGGCAGCCGAACACGCAGAGCGCGCACCGGCTGATCGCCTGGGCGCAGTCGACCGCGACGCCGGACGTCGTGGACGTGCTCGTGGAGCGGCTGTTCCGCGCGTACTTCCTCGAAGGGCGGTTCGTCGGCGATCCGGCCGAGCTCGTGCGAGATCGCTTCGGAAAGCGGTCTCGACGCGGCCGCCGCGCGAGCGCTGCTCGATTCGGATCGCTTCGCGCCCGAGGTGCGCGAATCCAACGAGCGCGCGCAGTCGGCCGGCATCGACGGCGTGCCGTTCTTCATATTCGACGGCAAGGTCGCGGTGGGCGGCGCGCAGGAGCCGGACGTCCTGCTCGACGCCATCGCGGCGACGGACCGATCCTAGGCCGGACTCACGCGCGCCGGCCGCGCGCGCAGCGCGTTCGCGCCGAGGACCGCGAAGACGATCGCGCAGCCGACGATGTTCGGCCAGAACTGGTTGAAGACGAGGACGAGGCCGGCGAACGTCAGCACGACCGACGAGAGCCTGGACAGCGGCGCGCGGAAGTAGCCGATGTACGCTGCCGACAGCGCGACGATGCCGACGACGCCGCAGAACATCGCGGACGCGAACGCGTCCCACTTGAAGTCGATGAACAGCAGGCTCGGCGTGTAGACGAACATGAACGGCACGAGCGCCTTGCCCATCGACAGGCGGAAGGCGGTGAGCCCCGTGCGCATCGGCTCCGAGCGCGCGATCCCGGCAGCGGCGTACGCGGCGAGCGCGACCGGCGGCGTCACGTCCGCGAGCACGCCGTAATAGAAGACGAAGAAGTGCGTCGCGATCAGTGGCACGCCGAGCGTACCCAGCGCCGGCGCGGCGATCGACGCGAGGATGATGTACGTCGGCGTCGTCGGGACCCCGGTGCCCATCAGGATGCACGCGATGGCGACGAACAGCAGGCCGAAGAAGATCTTGCCGCCGGTCTCGGTGAAGAGGTTGAACGGATCGATGGCGCGGAACCAATCGGCAACATGCGCCGCGAGCTCGATCACCGCGCCGGAGAACTTGAAGCCGAGCCCGGAGAGCGTCAGCGTGCCGAGGATCAGGCCGACGCAGGCGCACGCGGCACCGATCGCCAGCGCATATTTCGCGCCGACTTCGAGGCCTTCGATCAGCGGCTTCCACGTGAGGGTCTGGCCCTGCAGCTCGCCCCAGCCCATCTTCCGCGCGATCAGCGGAATGTACGAGCACACGAAGCACAGCACGATGCCCCAGAACGCCGACATGAACGGCGTGAAGTCGAGCAGCAGCATCGTGACCAGCGCAATCAGCGGAAACACGAGGTGCCAGCTCTCGCCGATCACTCTCGACAGCTTCGGGATCAGGTGCGGCTCGACGCCGTGCAGCTTCAGGCGCTTCGCCTCGAGGTGAACCATCGTCAGGCAGGCGAAGTAGTGGAACAGCGCCGGCACGATCGCAATGATGACGAGGTACTTGTACGGAACGCCCAGCAGTTCCGCCATCACGAACGCGGACGCACCCATCACCGGCGGCGTTACCTGTCCGCCGCACGACGCGGAGGCCTCGACGGCGCCGGCGAAGCGCGCGGAGAAGCCGTACTTCTTCATCAGCGGGATCGTCAGCGAGCCGGTGGTGACGGCATTCGCTACCGCGGAGCCGGAGATCATCCCGAACAGGCCCGATGACACGACGCACACTTTCGCTGGCCCGCCGGAGAACCGGCCGGCGACGATGGTGGCGAGGTCCATGAACAGCCGGCCCAGTCCGGTCATCTGCGCGAGCACGCCGAAAAGCACGAAGTGGAAGACGTAGGTCGCGACGACGCCGACCGCGATGCCGTAGATGCCTTCGGTGCCGACGTAGATGTGGTTGACCACGCGAACGACGCTGTACCCGCGATGCGCGAGCACGCCGGGCATGTAGCGGCCGAGGAGCGCGTAGAGCAGGCACGCCATGCCGATCGCAGGCAGGAGCGGCCCCATCGTGCGCCGCGTGGCCTCCATCACCAGGATGATCGCCAGCACGCCCATCATGTAGTCCTGCGCGATCGGCGCGCCGACGCGGGCGATGAAAACGTCGTCGAAGAACACCACGAAGTAGAGCGAGACCGCCGCGGCGCCGAACGCCAGCGGCCAGTCGGCCCACGACACGCCGTCGTCCGTCCCGCCCAGGAGCTTCAGCGGCAGCGAGACGAACACGACGAACGCGACGAGCGCCAGGAACGGCCATTGCCGGCGAGCTCGCCGGACGTCACCAGCGAAGCCGTCATGTCGTGCGCGAGGTAGAGATAGAACACGCCGAAGATCGCAGCCCACGCCCATTCCCGCGCGATGGCGCGCGTGCCGTTCGCGGGCAGCGGGCGCGGAAAGACCAGAAAGATGAGCGCGAGCACGAGCGCCAGATGGAAGGCGCGATGCTTGATCTCCACCAGCAGGCCGAAGCCCGCGGTGTAGATGTGGAACGACGACAGGACGACGGAAATCGTCGTGACGAGCAGCCCGACGGGCCCGATCAACCGGCGGAAGTTCGACTCGTGATCGAACTCGCGGATCAGCGCCGCCTGCTCTTCCGCGGAAATCGTCTCGATGCCGGCGACGAGCGCGCCGCCGTGGGTCAGCGGCGCGCCCGGATTCGCTTCGCGCCGCTCGCTGCGCGTGTTCGCCCTTTGATTGGCCCGATGTGCTCATGGCGCAGCGCAGTTTCCGGCGTGCGCCGTCAGCGCGAGAGCGCGATTGCCCCAGCGCGCGAGGTCGAGGGATTGCGCGCCCGCGATCAGCGCGGGCTGCTGGTCGGCGTGGACGCGCATCACGATGGTGTCGAAGCTGCGATTCACACGCGCGACGAACTTGCCGTCGCGATGCTCGAAGGTGCCGCCGGCGTCGGGCGCCGTCGGCAGGCCGGGGCCGTGCTGATCAAAGCGGATCTCGGTCTCCACGATGCGCAAGCCTTCGACCCGATAGACCTCGTCGACGGGCGTGCGCGTGACGGAATGAATGTAGGTCAGGCGAAACGTCGGGTCGCGCTCGTCGACGCTGATGCGCGCGAGCGGCGCACCGTCAGGCGGCGCAAGGATCACGCACGCCGCCTGCGCGGACAGTGTCCACCACGCCATCGCGAGCGCGGCGAGAGATCCGTTTCGCGTCGCGCCTGAGCCGCGGGGTCCTCGTCAGTTTCACTCCCGGGGATGCGGAGCGCGGCCTACTTGATCATTCCCTTCTCGCGGTAATACTTCTCCGCGCCGGGATGCAGCGGAATCGAGATCGACTGCAGCGCCGTCTTGAGCGCGATTTCCTTGCCCTTGGGATGCACCTGGCCCAGCGTCTCGGTGTTCTCGAACAGCGCTTTCGTGACCTCGTAGGCCATCTGATCGGACAGCTCCGCGTGCGTGGACCAGATCGCCAGCACCGCGAGCGTGTCGACCGGTGCGGCCTGGCCCTTGTAGGTGTTGGCGGGCAACTGGACCATCGCGTAGTACGGCTGCTTCTTGCGCAGCGCGTCGATCTCCGGACCGGACAGCGGAACCATGCGGACGTCGCGCGCGTTGGCGAGATCGGTGATCGACGACGTTGGCGCGCCGGCGGTGATCAGCGACGCGGTGAGATTGCCGTCCTTGATCTTGTCGACCGACTGCGCGAACGACGAGAGGTCCTCGCCGATGTCCCGCCGCGTCATGCCGTGCGCTTCGAGGAGATCGCCCAGCAGTTGCCACTGGCCCGATCCGGGCGAGCCCGAAGACACCGACTTGCCCTTGAGATCCTTGAAGCTCTTCACGTTCGCCGATGCGAGCGTGACGAGTTGCACCTGCTCGGGGTACAGCGCCCCCAGTGCGCGCAGGTTCTTGAGCGGCTTGCCGTCGAACTGGCCCTTGCCGTTGTATGCGGCGTCGAGGATATCGGCGGCGACGAACGCGCTCTCGATGTCCTTGCGGCCGAGGAGCTGCGCGTTGGCGACCGAGGCGCCCGACGGTCTCGGCGGTGGCCGACAGCTTCTTGCCGCCGATCACCACCTTGTTCGAGATGAGCTGCGCGAGCATGCCGCCCAGCGGATAGTAAGTGCCGCCGGTGCCGCCGGTGGCGATGCCGAAAAAGACGCGCTCCTGTGCGAGTGACGATGTCGCGAAGACGAGACCCGCCGCGATGGCAGCCGCGCCGGCGATGCGTGATGGTCGTGCCATGAACCCTCCCCAAGGTGCGCGCTGGCCCGATGCAAGGCGCGCAGCAAGTATGACGGCTTGTCGCGGGCGAGCCAAGCTCGCAGGCTTCAGGAAACTGCGCCTGCGCCGTAGCGACCTGTCAGCAGTCGTCCGGCGGCGAAGCGCCCGAGCGCATACGGCGCAAGCGGCTGGTCCGTCGCGACGCCGAGCGCCGACTGCGCAAGCAGCCGGCCCACGATTGGCGCCAGCTTGAACCCGTGCCCGGAAAAACCGTAGGCGACCTGCAATCCCGGCACGCCGTCGATGGGGCCCAGCACGGGATTCCAGTCGGGCGTGACATCGTAGACGCCGGTCCATGACGCCGCGAGCCCGGCGTCCTCGAACGCAGGTACGCGATGCGCCAGTTGCGCGCCGATGTCGACCACATAGTCGAGCGGAACGTCGGCCTGCTCGATGTCGGGGGTGGCGATCGTGTCGCCCTCGTTGCCGTCGCCCACCAGCACCTGCGCGCCGCCGTAGCTCCGGAAATAGAGCTTGCCGGCGGACGCGAGGTCCTTGATGACCGGGAGATCGCGTCGATAGGGCACAGCGCCTTCGAGCGTGAACACCGCGTGGCGCGACAGCACAAGCGGAAGGTCGATGCCGATCCAGCGAGCGAGCTCGCCGGTCCAGATGTTCTGCGCGGCGATCACGGTGCCCGCCGCGACATCGCCCTGCGTGGTGCGCACGCCGGTCACGCGGCCCGCGGCGTCGCGCTTGAGTGCCGTCACCGCGACGCCTTCGCGAATGACTGCACCGAGCTTGCGCGCATTGCGGGCGAATGCAGTGAGCGTCAGATAGGCATCGGCGTAGCCGGAATCGGGCTCCCAGCCGATCGTCGCGATGTCGTCGAGCCGGAGCAGGGGATGCAGGCGGGCTGCATCGTCGTGGGCGATTTTGCGCGCGTCCACGCCCGCGGCGCGCGCGACGGCGAGGCTCTCGGACAGCGCGGTCGAGCGTTCGCCGGGCGGCGCGACGATCATCATCCCGCAGCGATGAAAGCCGCTGTCGGCGTCCGCGTCATCGAGGTAGCGGGAGAAATCGGCAAGGATGTCGCGGCCGGCCTTTGCGAGCGCCACGTTTTCGGGAACAGAGTAGTGCGTACGCACCAGACAGGACGATTGCGCCGTCGTCCCCGCACCGAGCTGCGTGCGTTCGAGCAGCAGGACGCTGCGCGCCCCGAAGCGCGAGAGGTGGAAAGCGATCGACGTGCCGATGACGCCGCCGCCGATCACGACGAAATCGAAAGCTTCCATCAGCCTCCCGCCGGGCCGCCCCAAGGGAGGCTTGCTCCCCCTATGGGGGCAGCGAACGCAGTGAGCGTGGGGGTCGTCATCTATTCGTGCCGGATCAGCGCCCGCGCGAGCCCGCGCTGGCGCTCGGCAACGCGCGGCAGATCGATCGTCGAGAGCACGCCGTCACGGACGACGACCTTGCCGTCGACGATCGACAGCGCCACCTGCGCAGGCGCGCAGAACACCAGCGCGGCGAGCGGGTCGTGCTCGGCCGCGCCGGCGAAGCCGATCGCGTTGAGGTCGAACGCGATCAGGTCGGCGCCCTTGCCGGGCGCGAGTTGCCCGATGTCGTCGCGGCCGAGGACTTGTGCGCCGCCGCGCGTGGCGAGCCGGAGCGCTTCGCGCGCGGACAGCGCAGCGGGTCCGAA
Organism: uncultured beta proteobacterium; assembly: GCA_963851465.1. GTDB lineage: Bacteria > Pseudomonadota > Gammaproteobacteria > Burkholderiales > Casimicrobiaceae > VBCG01. The sequence continues at coordinate 86,392 of CAWKPJ010000008.1, read as the reverse complement.
GCCGACGCGCTGCAACAGAAGCGCCTGGCGCGCCTCGGCGAGGAGATGCGCGCCGTCGTTCGACGCACTGCCGTCGACGCCGAGACCGACGGTAACGCCGCGGTCGAGCATCGCGCGTATCGGGGCGATGCCCGACGCCAGCCGCATGTTCGACGACGGGCAGTGCGCGACACCGGTGTGCGTGCGCGCGAACAGGTCGATGCCGTGCGCGTCGAGCTTGACGCAGTGCGCATGCCACGCGTGCGGCCCGGTCCAGCCGAGGGCGTCGGCGTACTCGGCCGGCGTGCACCCGAAGCGTTCGCGCGAATACGCGACGTCGTTGTCGTTCTCGGCCAGGTGCGTGTGCAGGCCGACACCGTAACTCGCGGCGAGCGCCGCGGCGTCGCGCATCAGCTCGCGCGACACGGAGAACGGCGAGCATGGCGCGGCGGCCACGCGGCACATCGCGAACGGCGCGGCATCGTGGAACGCCTCGATCACGCGCCGCGTATCGGCAAGGATCGCCGCTTCGTCCTCAACCAGCGAGTCCGGTGGAAGGCCGCCCTTCGATTCGCCGACGCTCATCGCACCGCGGCAGGCATGGAAGCGGATGCCGATCTCGCGCGCCGCTCCGATCGTGTCGTCCAGGCGGCTGCCGTTCGGATACAGATAGAGGTGATCGCTCGACGTCGTGCAGCCGGAGAGCATCAGCTCGGCAAGTCCGGCCTGCGCCGAGACGAACATCATCTCCGGCGTCATCCGCGCCCACAGCGGATAGAGCGTCGTGAGCCACGCGAACAGCTCGGCGTCCTGCGCGGCAGGCACGGCGCGCGTCAGCGTCTGGAACAGGTGATGATGCGTGTTGACGAGGCCGGGCAGGACGACTTGGCCATGGACGTCGATCACCTCGTCGGCCGTGGCCGGCAACGCGGCGGTCGGACCCACGGCCTCGATGACGTTGCCGCGGATGAACACTGCGCCGTCCGCGATCTCGCGCCCGCCGTCGTCCATCGTGGCGACGAGCGTAGCGTTCCTGACGAGAATCGTGCGCGTCTTCATTCGCGCACCGCGAGCTCGCTTTCGTGCCATCGCGAAAGCGCAAGCCGCGACAGCCACACCGTGAGGCCGAACAGCGCGACGCCGGTGACGGCGATCAGCACCAGCGCGGCGAAGAGCCGCGGAATATTGAGCTGGAAGCCGGCAAGCAGAATCTGGTAGGCGAGGCCGGCGCCGCTGCCGCCGGTGCCGGCGACGAACTCGGCGACGACGGCGCCGATCAGCGCCAGGCCGCTCGCGATGCGCAGCCCGCCGAAGAAATAGGGCAGCGCGCTCGGCACGCGCAGCCGCACCAGCGTCTGCCAGCGCGTCGCGCGCGCCATGCGGAAGAGATCGAGCAATCCAGGATCGACGCTGCGCAGCCCGAGCGTCGTGTTCGAGATGATCGGGAAGATCGCGACGACGACCGCGCACAGCACCAGCGCCGTCCGCGCATCCTTGACCCAGATGATGATGAGCGGCGCGATCGCGACGATCGGCGTCACCTGCAGCAGCACGGCGTAGGGAAACAGGCTCATCTCGATCCACCGGCTCTGCACGAACAGCAGCGCCGCGAGCGTCCCCGCGACGACGGCGATCGCCAGCGCGGCGAGCGCAATGCCGAGCGTGACCCCCAGCGAACGCAGCAGGAGCTCGCGATCGGCGACGAGCGTCTGCGCCACGACGGACGGCGAGGGCACGATGTAGGTCGGCACCTCGAATGCGGTGGTCAGTGCCTGCCACAACCCGATCACGACGAGCGCAACGATCGCCGGCGCGACGAAGCGCAGCGCTTGCGACGCGCGGTCGTCCTCGGTCATGTCGAAACGCCGGCGTCGGCGCCCTGCGTGTTGGCGTGGGCGACCATTTCGGACAGGTGCTGCGCGTGCGCCGCCGCGACTGTCGACACGCGCCATGCGTCGCCGCGTGGGAAGGGCGCGTCGATCGCCACGTCGGCAAGCACGCGGCCCGGTCGCGCAGCCATGACCGCGACGCGCGTCGACAGAAATACCGCCTCGACGATGCTGTGCGTCACGAACACGACCGTAAGCCCGCGCGCGCGCCACAACGCGGAAAGCTCGTCGTCGAGCCGCTGCCGGGTGAACTCGTCGAGCGCGCCGAACGGCTCGTCCATCAGGAGGAGGTCGGGCGAGGTGACGAGCGCGCGTGCGATCGAGACGCGCATCTGCATGCCACCGGACAGTTCACGCGGCAGATGGCGGGCGAACCCGCGAAGGCCGACGAGCTCCAGCACCTCGGCGACCGCGCGTTCCGCTTCCGTCCGCGGCACCCGCGCGAGATCGAGCGGCAGGCGCACGTTCGCGTCGACGCGTGCCCACGGCATCAGCGTCGGCGATTGGAAAACGAAACCGACGCGGCGTCCCGTGCCACCCGACGCCGCCAGCGGTCCGCCCCACCAGCGAATCTCGCCGTGCGTAGGCGTCAGCAGGCCGGCAACGAGATTGAGCAGCGTCGACTTGCCGCAGCCCGACGGGCCGAGCAGCGTGACGAACTCGCCCCGTCGCACCGCGAGATCGACCGGGGCGAGCGCCTGCGTCCCGTTCGCGAAGCGCTTGTCGACGCCGCGCAGTGCGACCACCACGGCGTCGCTCGCGGCGGACGCCGGGCTCTCGCTAATTTGGCTGACCTTCGTGCTGCGCACTCCGGCGCAGTTCGCCCTTGGGACGGCCCGGCGGGCTCACGGTAATACCTTCACCTTGCTCACGATGTCGAGCGTCCATGCCTGGCGATAGTCGACGTCTGGCTTCGCGAGGCCCGCGCTGCGCAGGAAGTCGACGGTGCTCTTCCACCGCGCGTCGGTCATCGTGAGCAGCCCGCCGGTCTTCGTGTCCTCGCCGGCGACGATCGCATACTCCTTCATCTTCGCGTGACCGTAAGCGAGCAGATCGTCGGCCATCTCGGGATTGGCCTTCTTGATGAGCGCGTTGCCTGGCGCAGGATTGGCGAGATAGCTGCGCCAGCCCTCGGCGGATGCCAGCACGAAGCGTCGCAGCACATCGCCGCGCTGCGCGAGCGTGTCGCGGGTGACCACCAGCGCTTCGGAATATGGCGGATAGCCCAGGTCTGCGAGCAGGAACACCGCCGGCTTCACGCCGCCCTTTTCGATCATGAACGGCTCCGACGTGGCGAAGCCCTGTTGCGACAGGTTCTTGTCGACGAGGAACGGCTGCACCGAAAATGCGTACGGGCGCTTCTGATCGTCGGTGAAGCTGTAGCGCTCCTTGAGCCACGGCCAGAACGTCGTGTTTGCGGCAGAGGCCACGGCTACGGGCTTGCCCTTCAGGTCGGCCAACCCCGCCACGCCCATGTGCGCGATGATCACCGTCGGGTTCTTCTGGAACGTCGCGGCGATCGTCACCAGCGGCACCTTCTGCTCGATCGCGGAGGTGACCTGCAGCGCGTCTGCCATCGCGACGTCGATCTGCTTGGCGGCGAGCAGCTGCAGCCCGTTGACCTGCGGTCCGCCGGACTTGACCGTCACATCGAGGCCGTAGCGCTTGTATGTGCCTTCGGCGAGCGCCTGATAGAAGCCGCCGTGCTCGGCCTGCGCGAGCCAGTCGGTGGAGAACGTGAGCTTGTCCAGCGTTTGCGCGGACGGGCCGCTCGTGCAGGCAAGTGCAACGACGGCGAGTACGGCGAGCGCGACGCGAGGAAGGGGGCGAATCATCGGAGTTCTCCGGATGGAAGGCACGCGAGGTGCGCGGCAAGCCGTGATTATGCGCAACTTCGGTTCGCACCGCTGGCACGCGAGCGTCGGCGCGGGGCGGGCGCTGGACTTCCAGGTCCGAAAACGGCGAGTCGGGTTGGAATCTCCGGCGCATAATCCGGGCCATGAACCTCGATGCCGACAGCTGCTACCGGGCGCTCGCCACGCACGACGCGCGCTTCGACGGACACTTTTTCGTCGGCGTCACGTCGACGCACATCTATTGTCGCCCGGTATGCACCGTGCGCACACCGCGGCGGGAGAACTGTCGCTTCTTCATGAGCGCAGCGGCGGCCGAGGTCGAAGGCTTCCGACCCTGCATGCGGTGCCGGCCCGAGCTTGCGCCGGGAATGGCCAGCATCGATGCGACGGCGCGACTCGCGCAAGGCGCCGTGGGCCTGATCGAAAATGGCGTGCTCGAGGAAGGCGGCCTCGAGCACCTGGCGGAGCGCGTCGGGGTGACCAGCCGGCACCTGCGCCGCGTGTTTCTCGCGGAATTCGGCGTCGCGCCGATCGAATACGCGCAGACGCAGCGGCTTCTGCTCGCCAAGCGTCTGCTGACCGATACGGCGCTGCCTGTGACCGAGATCGCGCTCGCGAGCGGCTTCCAGAGCGTGCGCCGCTTCAACGCCCTGTTCAAGAATCGCTATCGGATGGCGCCCGGACGGCTGCGCCGCGAGCGCATGCCGGGTGCGCTGCCCGACATGCTGCGCTTCGAGCTCGCGTACCGTCCGCCCTACGCATTCGACGCGCTCCTCGATTTCCTGCGCGAGCGCGCGATTCCGGGGGTCGAAAGCGTCACGGCGCATGGATACGCGCGGACACTGGCGATCGTCCATCGCGGCACCACGCACGCGGGGATCGTCGAAGTACGTCGGGTACCGCGCAAGGCCGCGCTCGCGGTGAACCTTTCGGCGTCGTTCGCGCGCGTGGTCCCGCTCGCCCTCGCGCGGGTCAAGCACGCATTCGATCTCGCGTGCGATCCGGGCGAGATCGACGCGCACCTCGGCGCGCTCGCCGCCGCGCATCCCGGACTGCGCGTACCAGGCACGTTCGATGGGTTCGAGCTCGGCGTGCGGGCGATCGTCGGGCAGCAGATTTCGGTGCGCGGCGCGCGAACGCTGCTCGGGCGCATCGTCCGCGCGCATGGGCGGTCGTTCGATGGCGCGGCGTGGAGCGATGCGGAGGCGCCGCGGCTCTTTCCGTCGGCGGCGGACATTGCGCTGGCGGGTGCCGACGCGGTCGCGCGTTGCGGCCTGACGCCGGCGCGGGCGCGCACAGTCGATCGCCCTCGCGGAAGCGGTCGCAGGCGGGACGCTCGTGATCGAGCCTGGCGTCGACGTCGACGCGACGGTCGAGCGCCTGCGCGCGCTGCCGGGCGTGGGTCCGTGGACCGCCCACTACATCGCGATGCGCGCGCTGCGCTGGCCCGACGCGTTCCTCGCCAACGACCTCATCGTGTTGCGCGCGATGAACGAAACACGCGCCGCGCGCGCCGAGGCGGCAAGCGCCGCATGGCGTCCGTGGCGTGCCTATGCGGTCATGCATCTGTGGAAAGGAGCTTCGACGTGAACTCGATCAGCCATTGCACCATCCCCTCGCCGCTTGGCGACATGCTGCTCGTCGCCGATGGCGACGCGCTCGCCGGCGTCTATTTCAGCGGGCAGAAGTACTTTCCGGCGGCCGCGCCCCACTGGCGGGAGGATGCAGGCCAGCCGGTCCTGCGCGCGGCGCGGCAGCAACTCGGCGAATATTTCGCGGGTGCACGCACGAAGTTCGATCTGCAGCTTGCGGCGCCGGGGACGGCGTTCCAGCGCTCGGTGTGGCACGCGATCGCGACGATCCCCTGCGGCAGCACGGCGACGTACACCGAGGTCGCCGCCCGTGCAGGACATCCGGGGAGCGTTCGCGCCGCGGGCGCCGCCACCGGCCGCAACCCATGGTCGATCGTGGTGCCATGCCATCGGGTCGTCGGCGCGAGCGGGGCGCTCACCGGCTACGCCGGCGGCCTCGACCGCAAGCGCGCGCTGCTGGCGCTCGAGCAGAGTCCGGCGAGCTTCACGCTCGCGGCTTGAAGATGCGCGGCGCCGACATCGCGCGTCTTGTCGCGCTGGCGATCATCTGGAGCCTGTCGTTCGTGTTCCTGCGCGTGCTCGTCCCCGTGCTCGGGCCGATGTGGACCACGACGCTGCGCGTGCTGATCGCCGGCGTAGCGCTCGTCGCATGGTTCGCGGTGACGCACGTCGATGCCGACGTGCGGCGCCACTGGCGCGCCTATCTGTTCATCGGTACGCTCAACAGCGCACTGCCGTTCGCGCTGTTCGCGTACGCGGCCCTGTACCTGCCGGCGTCGTATCTCGTCATCCTGAACGCGGCGGCGCCGATGTTCGCGGCAGTGGTCGCGGCGGTGTGGCTCGGCGATCGGCTGACCGCGCTGAAAGTCGCGGGGCTCGCCCTCGGCGCGGCCGGCGTGGCGATGGTAAGCCGCGCGGGGCCGATCGCGCCTGACGCGACAATCGTCGTCGCGATCGCCGCAAGCCTGGGCGCCTCGCTCTGCTACGCGCTCGCCGGCGTCTGGATCAAGCGTCACGGCGCGCGCCTGAAGCCCGTCGCCATCGCCGGCTGGAGCCAGATCTTCGCGTCGTTCGTGCTGCTGCCGGTCGCGAGTGCAACGACGATGCCCGGCGTGCTGACGACGCTTGTGGTGATCGACATGCTGGCGCTCGCGCTGATTTGCAGCGGCGTTGCCTACCTGCTCTACTACCGGCTGATCGCAGACGTTGGTCCGACACGCGCGATGACGGTCACGTTCCTGATGCCCGCGTTCGGCATGGCGTGGGGCGTGCTGTTCCTCGACGAGCGCGTCACGGCCGCGATGATCGCGGGCGCGGCAATGATCATCGCGGGGACGGCGGCGGTGCTGCGGGTCGGCGTCCCGCGTCAGGCTGAAGCCTGACCTGCAGGGGGGCGAAGCAGCAACGATGCTTGTTGGGCCGGCTTCAGCCGGCCGGAATCGCACATCGGCGATAATTGCGGTCCCATGCGCCTCGACCCCGAACTCGCCGCCTATCTCGACCGTATCGCCCGCGAACTGCCGCTGCCGGTACCCTTCGACATCCCCGCCCGTCGCGAGCGCATGGAGGCGATCCAGCGCCGCTTTCCGCCGCCCGCCGACAGCGTCGCCCGTGAAGATCGCGTCATCACGCTGCCCGGACGCGAATTGCGCGTGCGCATCTATCGGCCGGCGGCGGGTACGCCACCGGCGATCGTGTACTTCCACGGCGGCGGCTGGGTCGCCGGCAGCGTGTTCACGCACGACGGCGCATGCGCGGCGCTCGCGCAGGACGCGCAGGCCGTTGTCGCCAGCGTCGACTATCGCCTGGCGCCGGAGAGCCCTTTTCCGCAGCCGAACGATGATGCCTTCGCCGCGCTCGAATGGGTGGCCGCAAACGCGCACTCGCTCGGCGCCGATGCGTCGCGCCTCGCCGTCGGCGGCGACAGCGCGGGTGCACATCTCGCGGCAGGCCTGGCGCAGGAGGCGCGCGATCGCGGCATCCCGCTTGCGTTCCAGTTGCTGATCTATCCGGTCATCGAGCCCGATTTCGAGACGCCGAGCTATCGCGAGCACGCGGTGAGCGCGACACTGACACGCGCCGACATGATCGACTATTGGGGGCACTACCTCGGCGGCGCGCTCGACACCCCCGATCCGCGCGCGGTGCCCTCGCGCGCAGTGACGCTGGCCGGCCTGCCGCCGGCGCACGTCGTCGTCGCCGAGCTCGATCCGCTGCGCGATGACGGCGTGCGGTATGCGGAGCTGCTGCGCGCCGCCGGCGTGGCGACGACGCTCGTCGAAGCGCCGCGTCTCGCGCACGGCTTCCTGCGCGCCGCGCCGTATTCCGTTGCTGCGCGTGCTGCGCAGGCTGCCCTCGGCATCGCGGCGGGTCGTGCGCTCGGTACCATCGAATAGACGCGCCGCCATGACCGCCGCCGCTGTGCTTCTCTCCTTCATGCGCGCATCGCGCACGGTGTCGCTGCTGGCCGCGTTCGCCGTGCTCGCGGGCTGCGCGACCCACAGCCGCCCCATCAATGCGCGGATCGATCACTCCGATCCCAGGTCCGGCTACCGCTACGAGACACGGCCGGAGTCGGCCTGGCAACGATCCGTCGACGATGATCATCCTCGCGTTCTCGGGCGGCGGCACGCGCGCGGCGGCGTTCTCGTTCGGCGTGCTGGAGGAGTTGCGCAAGACCGACATCACGATCGACGGCAGGAAGACGCGGCTGCTGGACGAAGTGGACGGCATCACCGGCGTCTCCGGTGGCAGCTTCACCGCGCTCGCGTACGGCCTTTACGGCGAGCGGCTGTTCGGCGAGTACGAGCAGCGCTTCCTCAAGCGCGACATCCAGGGCGACCTGATGGCGCGCCTGCTTTCGCCGCAGAACTGGAACGCGCTGTGGTCCGAAGGCTGGGGCCGGTCGGAAATGGCGGCCGAGCTCTACGACGAAGTCCTGTTCGAGGGCGCGACGTTCGCCGATCTCGAGAAGAAGCCGGGCCCGATGATCATGGCGACGGCGACAGACATCTCGACCGGATCGCGGCTTGGTTTCACGCAAGGCGAGTTCGACCTCATCTGCTCGGACCTGTCGACGGTGCCGCTGTCGCGCGCGGCCGCCGCGTCGTCCGCAGTGCCGCTCGTGCTGTCGCCGGTGACGCTCAACAACTACGGCAGCACGTGCGCCTATCGCGAGCCGAGTTGGGCGCGCGCGGTTGCCGATCCGAACAGTCGCACGCGACCGGCGGGACGCGCGATGCAGCGGCTGCGCGAGATGCGGTCGTTCCAGGACAGCCAGCACCGGCCCTACCTCCATCTCGTCGATGGCGGCCTCGCGGACAACCTCGGCATGCGAGTGGTCCTCGAAACCATGGAGACGATCGAAGCCAATCGCGCGGCAGGGCGGGTATCGAGGTCCGATCAGATCAAGCGCATCGTCGTCGTCGTCGTCAACTCGCTGTCGATCCCGAAGACCGACTGGGACCAGCGCGCGCGTCCGCCCTCTGACTTCGTGATCCTGCTGAAGGCCACCGGCGTGCCGATCGACCGCTATTCGTACGAGGCGGTCGAACTCCTCAAGGACATCATCGCGCGCTGGCAGACACTTCGCACGCTGAAGGAATCGGGCGCGTTCGCCAACGCCGGCAACCCGGCGCTCGGCCGCGCCGTCAACGTCCCCGACATCGACCTCTACGCGATCGACGTGAGCTTCGCGTCGCACCCGAGCCAGTCGGAGCGCGACTACCTGAACGAGCTGCCGACGTCGTTTCGCCTCACCAGCGAGGAGGTCGACCATCTGCGCGCGGCGGCGGGTGCGATCATGCGTGCCTCGCCCGAGTATCAGCGGCTGATCGCGGACCTCGCGGGCGCGCCGCGCAAGGCACCGAGTCTCCTTCCCAGCTTCCTGCCGACGGCAGGGGCGAAGTAGCGAGCGCAATGAATGCACCCGCGGAGCTGCCGCTAGCTGCCCCCGCGAGTGAGCTGGCGCGGCTGTTCGCAGCGCAGCGCGCTGCGTTCGCGCGCGAGCGCTATCCCGCCTATCAAGTCCGGCGTGACCGGCTGCAGCGCCTGTTGCGCATCGTCACCGACGACGAGGCCGCGCTGTGCGCAGCGGTGACGCGCGATTTCGGTCATCGCTCGACACAGGAGACGCGCCTTGCCGAGCTCTACATCGTGTCGTCCGGCGCGCGCCACGCGCTGCGCCATCTGCAGGCATGGATGCGGCCGCAGCGCGTCGCGACGCCGATCCAGCTGCTTCCGGGGAGATCGCGGATCCTGCGCCAACCCAAGGGTGTCGCCGGCATCATCAGCCCGTGGAACTACCCGGTGCAGCTGGCACTCGCGCCGGCGATCGGCGCGCTTGCGGCGGGCAATCGGGTGCTGCTGAAGCCATCGGAGCTCACGCCGGCCACGTCCGCACTGCTGAAGGAGCGGGTCGCGCGGCTGTTTCGCGAAGACGAGTTTGCCGTCGTGACCGGCGATGCCGAGATCGGCGCGGCATTCGCGCGGCTGCCGTTCGATCACCTGTTCTTCACCGGATCCACCGCAGTGGGCCGCCACATCGCGCACGCCGCAGCCGAGAACCTCACGCCGGTGACGCTCGAACTCGGCGGCAAGTCGCCGGCGCTCATCGACGCCGACGCCGACCTCGGGCTCACGGCGCCGCGGCTCGCCGTGGGCAAGCTGTTGAACGCGGGACAGACCTGCATCGCGCCCGACTACGCGCTCGTGCCGGAAACGTCGCTCGAGCGCTTCGTCACTGCGATGCGCGACGCCGTTGCGCGGCTGTATCCGTCGTTCGCCGACAACCCCGACTACACGTCGATCCTCAACGATCGCCATCACGCGCGGCTGACCGCGCTGCTCGACGATGCGCGGGCGCTCGGGGCGCGCATCGTGCCGCTCGGCCCGCCCAACGAGTTCCCGGAGCCGGGCAGCCGCAAGCTCGAGCCCAGGCTCGTCGTCGGCGCGACCCCCGACATGAAGATCATGCAGGAGGAGATCTTCGGGCCGCTGCTGCCGGTCGAGACGTACGCGACGTTCGACGAGGCGATCGCGCGCCTCAACGCGCGTCCTCACCCGCTCGCGTTCTACTACTTCGGCAGCAGCGCCGCGCGTCGCGAGCGCGTGCTGAGAGATACGCTCGCCGGTGGCGTCACGGTCAACGATACGCTGTGGCACTTCGCGCACGAGGGTCTGCCGTTCGGTGGCGTGGGCGCGTCGGGCATCGGCGCATACCACGGCGAGCGCAGCTTCCTGACGTTCACGCACGAGAAGGCGGTGTTCCGCCAGCCGCGCGCGGCGGCGGCGAAGCTGCTCTATCCACCGTACGGCAAGACATTCGACAAGGTGCTGGCGTTGCTGAAGCGCCTTTGAGATCATCGCGCTCCGCCGTGCCGCGCGCAAACCGATGGCTGCGACAAAAGCGCTGGTTAGGGCTCGCCGTTCTCGCCGGAACGGTCGTGGCAGCAGGCTGCACCGCGCCGCAATCGAGACACGATACCTATCGTGCGGACGGCGACGGAATTCTCGCGCCGCTGGATGGTCTTACCGGCGATGTGGCGAGGGGACTGGCTTTGATGCGCGCGCGCGATCCGGCGAACTGCGTTTTGTGTCACGCAGTGCCCGGCGTGCCCGTCGCCGGCAACCTGGGACCCTCGCTGGAGGGCGCCGGTGCGCGGCTCACGGTCGCGCAACTGCGTCTTCGTGTCGTTGATGAGCGCCGCGTTCTGCCACAAACGATCATGCCGAGTTACTACGTCACCGCCGGCTTGAACGACGTCGCGCCGCAGTATCGCGGGCGGCCGATCCTCGACGCGCAGGCAGTCGAGGACATCGTCGCGTTCCTGGCAACGCTCAGATGACGCAAATGCGCGCGATTTCGATGCGGCGGCGCGCGTTGCTCACGGCGGGCGGTGCGCTCGTCCTGCTGCGCGTGACGCCGGTGCGTGCCGCCGCGGACGAATTGCCGCAGGTGGCCGAGCTTGCCGACTGGCTCGCCGGCCGTGTGCCGCGCTTCGGAAGGCTCGTGCTCGACATTCCGCGCCTGGCCGACAACGGCAACGCGATCCCCCTGCGCATTTCACTGACGGGCCTCGTGGCGCCCGGCGCCGAGTTGCGGTCGATCCGGCTCTACTCCGAGAAGAATCCCGTGCCCCTGATGGCGCGCTTCGAGTTTCCAGTGCCGCCGGCGCGGGCGGATGTCGACGCCCGCGTGCGGCTCGCGGGAACGCAGCGGATCGCCGCGATCGCCGAGTTGGCCAACGGCGATCTGCACGCCGCGGTCGCCGACGTCGACGTCACGATCTCGGCCTGTCTGGATGGCACCTGATGGCCTTCGCGCGCATCCAGGTGCCGCCGGCAGTGAAGAGCGGCGAGGCCGTCGAGGTGCGGATCTCCATCCGGCATCCGATGGAGACGGGTTTTCGCGTCGACGACGTCGGCAAGACCATTGCGCGCAATACGATCAAGGACCTCGTCTGCCGCTACGACGGGCGCGAGGTGTTCCGCGCGAGTCTGGGTTCCGGCATCGCCGCCAATCCGTATCTGCGCTTCTGGATCACCGCGACCGCGTCGGGGGAGCTGGCGTTCGAGTGGGTCGACGACGCCGGCGAGCGCGGCGACGCGCGCGCGGCGGTCAACGTCGCGGGATGAAGAAGACGATCGCGGCATCGCTCGCGGTCGTCGCGGCCATCGCCGTGGGAGTCGTTGAAGCCGAGCCGCGCTCCGGCATCGACTACGCCGGCGCCGACGTACGTGCGATGCAGGCCGACGATGCGCAGAATCCCGGCATGCTGTGGGTCGAGCGCGGCGCCGCGCTCTGGCGCGACGGCGCGAACGCCTGTGCGAGCTGCCATGGCGACGCGGCGGCGTCGATGAAAGGCGTCGCCGCACGCCTTCCAGCGTGGAGCGCAAGGGAAGCGCGCGTCGTCGACCTCGAGGACCGGATCAACGGGTGCCGCGTCGAACGACAGGGCCGGCCGGCGCTCGCGCGCGAATCGGAAGATTTGAATGCGCTGACGGCATACGTCGCGACGCAATCGCGCGGGATGCCGGTCGACGTGAAGGTCGACGGCGCTGCGCGTGCTGCGTTCGAGCGTGCCCGGGACTTCTATCACGAGCGCCGCGGGCAGATGAACCTCGCCTGCGCGAATTGCCACGAGCAGAACGCCGGCAAGCGCTTGCTCGTCGAGACGATCAGCGAGGGCCACGGCAACGCGTTTCCTGCGTACCGCCTCGAATGGCAGACCGTAGGTTCGCTGCAGCGGAGGCTGCGCGCATGCCTGTTCGGCATTCGGGCGACGCTGCCGCCGGAAGGAGCGCAAGTGTTGACCGAGCTCGAGCTCTATCTCGGCTGGCGCGCGAACGGCCTGCCGATCGAGGCGCCGGGCGTGCGAAGATAGCGCATGAAGCTCGGCATCGACTCGTATACATACCATCGTTTCTTCGGCGAGTGGTACGCCGGTCTGCAGGACGATCCGGGCGCGCGAATGACCGTGTTCGATTTCCTCGACCGCGCGAAGGCGCATGGCGTCGCCGGCGTGTCGCTGGAATCATGCTTCCTGCCCGACGACGACGCGTCGATCGACAAGCTGCGCGAAGGCCTCGATGCGCGCGGCCTCGAGCGCGTCTGGGCGTGGGGCCATCCGAGCGGCCTGCAATCGGGCAAGGCGCCGCCGGATGTCGCGCAGGATCTCGTGAAGCATCTCGGTGTTGCGCGCCGCGTGGGTGCGCGCGTGATGCGCATCTGCGGCGGCGGGCGGCGCACGCGGCCCGATCGCTGGGACGAGCACAAGCGCGGCCTTGTCGCGCAGTTGCGGCCGCTCGTCGACGAGGCGCAGGCGCATGGCGTCGTCATGGCGATCGAGAATCACATCGACCTGCTGGCCGACGAGATGGTGGACCTGATCGAGACCATCGGCTCGCCGTGGCTCGGCGTCTGCTACGACACCGCCAACAACCTGCGCATGCTCGAAGACCCGGTCGTCGTCGCGCGCAAGCTCGCGCCGTATGCGCGCGCGACGCACGTCAAGGATGTGACCGCGCAGAAGGGCGACCCGAAGACGTTCGCGTTCTGGCCCAGCGTGCCGCTGGGGCGCGGGCTCATCGATCTTCCGGAGGTGCTCGCATGCCTCGACGACGCGAAGTTCGACGGCCTGCTCGCGCTGGAGATCGACTACCTTGCGCCGGCGTACGTCGCCGACGGCGAGGAGGCGGCCGTCGGCGCGAGTCTCGAGTACCTGCGCAAAGCCGTGGCGGCGCTGCCGGCGCGGCACTGAAGCGGCCGGCGCGCGGCGGCCGTTGCATCGCCGACGGCGATCAGCGCGATGCGGCGAACCCGCCGCTCATTGCGGCGGCTTGACGCCGTCCTTGCTGACCTGCACGCGCGGCGCGTTCATCGTGCCGTCCGTCGTCACCTGCGCGACCGCGAAAATGTACTCGCCGGGAACGAGGTCCGAGCGCGCGCCCGGCACGGCGCGCACGAGCGGCACGCCATCGGGGACGATGATCTTTTGCGTGCCATCCTTGAACTTCAGCGTGAGCTCGCGCTTTCCCGTGCCGACGACGACGCTGTCGACGTTTGCGTTGGTCATCGTCGAGCCGGGGACCAGGTCCCACTGGAGCTGGCCCGGAGGCGTGGTGGGTGCCAGATAGTGAACTTCGACGGCGACCGCCGCGCCGTCGGGGCCGGGCTGCGTGGTGGCGCCGACGTAGTCGCCCTGCTTGATATCCTCGAACTTGATCGCCTTGGCGACCGACACGGCGACGTCCGCCGGCAGCACGAGCCGGAGGTCACGGCCGTCACGCGATTTGACGGACATGACATTGCCGTCGATCGCGGTGATGGTGCCCCGCACGCGGATGGGTGATTGCGCGAGCGCAGCGGCGGCCGCGAGCGCGGCGATGATAACCACGGTGGGGCGGATGAGGCGTTTCATGTGTTCTCCCGGCTGAGGAGGCGGCGACGCCGCGCATGACGCTAACAGGCGTGCGCGGGTGCTTGTTCCGCGCGCACGTGCCGCCGCACGCCCATCAGCCACGTCTCGGCGATCGCACGGTCGTCGGCGAGCATCATCAGCGCGAACAGCTTGTCCTGCAGCGCCGGCGCATGCTTCATCCGGCGCGCGAGCAGCGGCGTCGCGGCCGGATCGATCACGATGAAATCCGCTTCCTTGCCGGGCAGGAAATTGCCGATGCGATCGTCGAGATAGAGCGCGCGCGCGCCGCCCAGCGTGGCGAGATAGAACGCCGACAGCGGCGACAGCCGCTGGCCCGCGAGCTGCGCGACCTTGTAGGCCTCGTCGAGCGTGCGCAGCTGCGAGAACGAGGTCCCGGCGCCGACGTCGGTGCCGAGGCCGACGCGAACGCCGTGGCGGCGCGCGGCGTCGATATCGAACAGACCGCTGCCGAGGAAGAGGTTCGACGTCGGACAGAACGCCATCGCGGCGCCGGCGGCACGCCATCCGTGCGCGATCGGCATCGTCGAGATGGATGCAGTGCGCGAAGACGGCGCGCGGGCGCGGACAAGGCCGAAATGATCGTAGACGTCGAGATAGCTGCGGCTCCACGGGAAGACCTCGGCCGCCCACGCCACCTCGCCGCGGTTCTCGGCCACGTGCGTCTGCAGGTACACGTCCGGGTGCTCGTCGAGCAGGCGGCCGGCGAGCTCGAGCTGCCGCTCGGTCGACGTCGGCGCGAAGCGCGGCGTGACGGCGTACGACAGGCGGTCGACTTGCCGTGCCAGCGCGCGATCAGCGCCTTCGATGTCCTCATAGCCGGATTCGGCGGTGTCGCGCACGGAACTCGGGGCAGTTGCGGTCCATCAGCACCTTGCCGGCGATCATCCGCGCGCCGCGCGCCTGTGCGGCCGCGAAGAACGCCTCGGCGGATTGCCGGTGCACCGTCGCGAAGACGCAGCGCCGTCGTCGTGCCGTTGCGCAGGAGCTCGTCGAGGAAGAACTCGGCGACCTCGCGCGCGTGCGCCGGGTCCGCGAACCGCCGCTCGGCCGGGATACGTATAGCGCTCGAGCCATTCGAGGAGCTGCTCGCCGTACGAGGCGATCATGTCCGTCTGCGGATAGTGGACATGCGTGTCGACGAAGCCGGGCACGATCAGCTTGCCGCGATACGGTCGACGACCGGCGTGCCGGCAGGCAGGCGCGCGAGCGCGGCCGTCGCTTCGCCGGCGCCGACGACATGGCCGCCGTCGACGACGAGCAGCCCGTCGGCGAAATACTCGTATGCGCGCTCGCCGGCGTCGGCCGGGTCGCCGACGAAATGGAGGAGGGCGCCGCGGAATGCGCGGACGCCCGGCGCTCCCGGGTTCCTCCGGCGTCGGCGTGCGCCCGCCATTACTTCAGTCGCTTCGCGCCCTGCGCGAACCACGTCGCGACGAGCGCGCGCTCGTCGTCGGTCATCTGCGTCAGGTTGCCGATCGGCATGTAGCGGTTGGCGACGGTCTCCGCGACTCTTCGCGGCGTTCTGCGGCGATCTGCTCGCGGGTTTCGAGCATCGACGCCTTTCGGCGGCTGCGCGAAGCCCGCCTGCGTCGGCTGTGCCGCAGTGACACGAGACGCAGCGCTCCTTCGAGCACCGCCTTCACCTTGCGCGAACGCGACCTTCGCGCCCGCCGTAGTCGACGGGCGCTGGGCGCGAGGGCCACCGCCACGCCTGCGAGCAGCGCGACGGCCACCGCGGGCAGCGCCCATTTGACGCTGCCACGTGGCGCAGCACGAAAAATTGCCGGATCAGCACGCCGGCCAGCATGATCACGCCGAGCACGAGCCAGCCATGCGGATGGCTGTAGGTCATCGGGTAGTGGTTGCTGATCATGATGAACAGCACCGGCAGCGTGAAGTACGTGTTGTGCACCGAGCGCTGCTTGCCGATGATGCCGGGCTTCGGATCGGGCTCGCGGCCCGCGCGGATGTCCGCGACCATCCGCTTCTGGCCGGGGATGATGTGGAAGAAGACGTTCGCGACCATGATCGTGCCGATCATCGCGCCGACGTGAATGAACGCGGCGCGCGCGCTGAAGACATGGAACAGTGCCCACGCGCTCGCCATCACCAGCACGAAGCATCAGCGCGGCGAGCAGGTTCTCGCGCCCGTCGAGCCATCGGCACAGGCCGTCGTAGACGACCCATCCGCCGGCGAGAAAGCGATGCTGATCGCGATGGCGGCGGGCACGGCGACAGCGCCATCACGCTGCTGTCGACCAGATACGAGCTCGCGCCGTAGCCAGTAGATCAGCGCGAGCAGGCCCATCCCCGACAGCCACGTCGTGTACGCCTCCCACTTCGACCAGTGCAGATTCTCCGAGAGCGGCTCGCCCTTCGGACCGGCGGGGAATTTCTGGCTGATGTAGAACCCGCCGCCGTGCACGGCCCACAGCTCGCCGAACACGCCGCGCTTCGCGTCCTCGGGCTTCGCGGGCGGCGACAGCGAGTTGTCGAGCATCACGAAGTAGAACGACGCGCCGATCCACGCGATGCCCGTGATGAGGTGCAGCCAGCGAACCAGCAGGTTCAGCCAGTCGAGGACGTAGGCTTCCATGGGGATACGCGGCCTCGCTGCGTCGTGGGTCGGCATCAGCCTCGTGGTGCCCGCTCAAGCCGGCCGCGATGCCGCGTCAGGCGACGCCTGACCCACGAAGCGTGGAGCAGGGCGCCCGAGAGCGCCTGAGCGGCGACGCAATCTACTTCTTCGGCAGCGCTGCCCTGCACGCCGGCGACGTAGAAGTCCATCTTGCTGCATCTCGTCGTCGGTCATCGTCTTGCCGGCGGCGACGCGCTCCTTGCCCGCGTTGTCCTTGAGCGGGCCCTGGAACGGATGCAGCGTGCCGGCGATGATGTCCTTCTCAGCCTTCGCGACCATGTCGACGACGTCCTTCGGGAACCGCCGGATTGATCGGCGCGAGCTTGATCATGCCTTCCTTGCAGGCCGCCCCAGACGCTGGTCGGCTTCCACGTGCCGGCGAGCACTTCGTTCGCCGTCTTCGTGTAGAACGTCGCCCCACTGGTGCGTCGTCGCCGACAGGTGCGCCTTCGGGCCGTACTTCGACATGTCGGAGTGATAGCCGAACGCGTACTTGCCCTTCTCCTCGGCGGCCTGCACGACGGCGGTGGAGTCGGTGTGATGCGTGACGACGTCGGCGCCCTGCGACAGCAGCGTGTTCGCCGCTTCGCGCTCGCTGGCCCGGGTCGAACCACGAGTTCACCCAGATCACCTTCACTTCGGCCTTCGGGTTGACGCTGCGCATGCCTTGCGTGAATGCGTTGATGCCCTGGACGACTTCCGGAATCGGGAACGCGGCGACGTAGCCGGCGACGTTCGACTTGGTCATCTTGCCGGCGATGATGCCGTTGAGGTAGCGACCTTCGTAGAAGCGCGCGTTGTAGATGCCGAAGTTCTTCGCCATCTTGTAGCCGGTGGCGTGCTCGAACGTGACCGCGGGAAACTGCTTCGCGACCTTCTCGGTGGGGTTCATGTAGCCGAACGACGTCGTGAAGATCAGCTTGTTGCCGCTTGCGGCCAGCTCGCGGATCACGCGCTCGGCGTCGGCGCCCTCGGGCACGTTCTCGACGAACTTCGTCTGCACCTTGGCGCCGAGCGCCTTCTCCATCTCCTTGCGTCCCTGGTCGTGCTGGAACGTCCACCCGGCGTCGCCGACGGGACTTACGTAGACGAATGCGATCTTGAGCGGGTCCTGCGCGGACGCGGACGCGACCAGGCCGATCGCCGTGCCGGCGAGCGTTGCGGCCATTGGACGCGCATTGAGGTTCTGCGGTTCATGCGGTTCTCCCTGAAATAGTTAGTCGGGACGGTACGAGCGCCCGAGCGAAACGGGCGAATTGAGCCGGATCGTGTTGACGTTGCGCGAGATGATGACGAGCACGATGATCGTCGCGAGATAGGGCAGCGCCGACAGGAACTGCGACGTGACCTCGACGCCGGCGCCCTGCGCGAAGAACTGCGCGATGGTGACGCCGCCGAACAGGTATGCGCCGACCATCACGCGCGCGGGCCGCCACGTCGCGAACACGACGAGCGCCAGCGCGATCCAGCCGCGGCCGGCGACCATGCCCTCGACCCACAGCGGCGTGTAGAACTCGGAGAGGTACGCGCCGCCGAGTCCCGCCATCGCGCCGCCGAAGAGCGTGGCGAGCTAGCGGATGCGGATCACCGGATAGCCGATCGCGTGCGCCGACTCCGGCGATTCGCCCACCGCGCGCAGCACGAGGCCCGTCCGGCTGCGATAGAGAAACCACGAGACGCCCGCGAACAGCGCCCAGCTCACGTAGACGAGGAAGTGCTGCTTGAACAGGATCGGGCCGAGCACCGGGATCTCCGACAGCAGCGGGATGTCGAACGTGCCCGCCTTGGCGAGCGACACGCTCTCGAACGGCTTGCCGATGAACGCGGACAGGCCGACGCCGAACATCGTGAGTGCCAGGCCCGATGCGACCTGGTTCGCCATCAGGTTCAGCGCGAGCACCGCGAAGATTACCGACATCAGCGCGCCGGCCGCCATGCCGGCGAGCGCGCCGACCCACACGTTGCCGGTGACCGACGCGATCGCGAAGCCGGCGATCGCGCCGACCAGCATCATGCCCTCGACGCCGAGATTCAGCACGCCCGACTTCTCGGTGACGAGCTCGCCCAGCGCCGCGAACACGAGCGGCGTGCCGGCGGCGATGGCCGCAGCGAGGATGGGAACGAGGTGATCCATGGGTTCTCGTCGCTCTAAGCCGGCACGGCCTTCGCCGCAGGCGCGGCGGCGGGCCGGATCACGCGCACGCGATAGTTGATGAACACGTCGGACCCGAGCAGGAAGAAAAGCAGCATGCCCTGGAACAGCCCCGTGATCGCCGACGGCAACGCGAGGCCCATCTGCGCCGGCCTCGCCGCCCGAGATAGAGCAGCGACATCAGCAGGCTCGCGAGCAAGATGCCCACCGGATGCAGCCGCCCGACGAACGCGACGATGATCGCCGCGAAGCCGTACCCCGGCGACACCGACGGCAGCAGCTGGCCGATGGGGCCGGCGACTTCGCCCATGCCGGCGATGCCGGCGCACGCGCCGCCGATCAGCATCCCGAGCCATACCATGCGATTCGCGTTGAAGCCCGCGTAGCGCGCCGCGTCCGGGGCCAGGCCGGCGACGCGCATCTGGAAGCCCAGGAAGCTGCGGTTCAGGAACACGTAGCCCATCGCGACGGCGGCAAGCGCCACGAGGAAGCCGACATTGAGCCGCGTGCCTTCGACCAGCATCGGATACAACGCACCGTCGGTGAACTGCTTCGTCTGCGGGAAGTTGAAGCCTTCCGGATCCCGCCACGGCTCGTGCACGAGCCACGACAAGAGCAGGCTCGCGACATAGACGAGCATCAGGCTCACGAGGATCTCGTTGGTATTGAACCGCGTGCGCAGCAAAGCGGGAATGGCCGCCCACAGCATGCCGCCGAGCGCCCCGGCGAAGAACATGAGGACGAGCACGAGCCGCGTCTCCTCGCCGTGGAAGGCGAGCGCGACGCCGCCGGCGAAGATCGCGCCGAGGATGAGCTGGCCCTCCGCGCCGATGTTCCAGACGTTGGCACGATAGCCGCAGGCGAGTCCCACGCCGATCAGCATCAGCGGCGATGCCTTCAGCAGCAGCTCGGTCATGCCGTTGAGATCGCGGATCGGGTAGATGAAGAACGTGTAGAACGCCTGCAGCGGATTCTCTGCCGAGTGCTGTGAACAGGATGAAGCCGGCGACGATGGTGAGCCCCGCCGCAAGCAGCGGCGACAGCCAACCCATCAGTCGCGAAGGTTCGGGGCGCGCTTCAAGCTTGAGCCGCATGGCGCTCCCCGACCGGCAACGTGGCACCTTCGCCGAATCCCTTGGCGCCGGGCCACATGCCGCTCATCCAGACACCGATCTCCTCGACATTGGTTTCGCGGATCGGCTTCACCGGCGAAAGCCGGCCCTTCGCGATGACCGCGAGCCGGTCGCTCACCTCGAACAGCTCATCGAGCTCTTCGGACAGCACGAGGATCGCCACGCCTTCATTGCGCAGGTCGATGATCTTCTGGCGGATGAACGCGGCCGCGCCGACGTCGACGCCCCACGTCGGCTGCGCGACGACGAGCACTTTCGGCTGCAGAAGGATCTCGCGGCCAACGATGAACTTCTGCAGGTTGCCACCCGACAGGCTCTTCGCCTCCGCCTGCGGCCCGCCGCACTTCACGGTGTACTCGGTGATGCACGCCTGCGCGAACTCGGCGATCTTCGCGAACTTGATGAGGCCACGCTTCACGTAGCCGCGCCGGTGCGCCGTCAGCAGCGCATTGTCGGCGAGCGACATCCGCGGCACCGCGCCGCGTCCGAGGCGCTCCTCCGGCACGAAGCAGAAGCCGAGGCGCCGCCGTCTACCGGGGCGCATGCGTCCGACGTTGATGCCGCAGCAGCACGATCGCCTTGCGGTCGCGTACCGGCGCTTCGCCGGAGATCGCCGACAGCAACTCCTGCTGGCCGTTGCCGGATACGCCGGCGATGCCGACGATCTCGCCCGCATGCACGGTGAGGTTGATGTCGTCGAGGTTCACGCCGAACGGATCAGGCGACTTGCGCTTGAGGCCGACGAGCGTGAGGCGCGGCTCGCCCGGCGTTGCCGCGTCGTGCTGCGGATGCGGCAGGTCCTTGCCGATCATCATCCGCGCCATGGTCTTCGGCGTCTCGTTGCGCGGATCGCAATGCCCCGTCACCTGTCCCGCGCGCAGCACCGTGGCGTTCGTGCAGAGTTCCTGGATCTCGTCGAGTTTGTGGCTTATGTACAGGATCGTGCAGCCTTCGCTCGCGAGCTGGCGCAGCGTCTCGAACAGCTTGCGCACGGCCTGAGGCGTCAGCACCGACGTGGGCTCGTCCATGATGAGGAGCCGCGGATTGACGAGAAGGCAGCGGATGATCTCGACGCGCTGGCGCTCGCCGACCGACAGCGAATGCACGAGCCGGCGCGGATCGACCGGCAGCCCGTATTTCGCCGACACTTCGGTGATGCGCTTCGCGAGCGGACCGAGTGCCGGTTTGCCGGAGAGACGCCAGCGCGACGTTCTCGACGACAGTCAGCGTCTCGAACAGCGAGAAATGCTGGAACACCATGCCGATGCCGAGGTCGCGCGCGTGCGCCGGGTTGTCGACGACGACCGACTTGCCTTCCCACAGCACTTCGCCGGCGTCAGGCTTCACGACGCCGTAAATGATCTTCATCAGCGTGCTCTTGCCGGCACCGTTCTCGCCCAGCACCGCGTGGATCTCGCCCGGCAGCGCCGCCAGCGAGACGTCCTTGTTCGCGACGACGCTGGGGTAGATCTTGGTGATGCCGCGCAGCTCGATGCGCGGCGCAGCGGCGGCATTCATCGCGACTTGGCTGTCAGGCTTGAGCCTGACCGACAAGGATCTGCCAGATCGCGATCGGCGATGGCGAGCGGAGACCTTGTGGGGCCGGCTTCAGCCGGCCGCGCCGCCGCGAGCGCGCTGCGCAGCTGCAGAATCTGCGCGACCACCGCGACCGCTATCGTCGCCGGCTCCTTGCCCTCGATCCCCGCGACACCGATCGGGCAAGTCATCGCGGCGAAGCGTTCGGCCGGCATGCCGCGCCGCGCCATGCGCTGCTCGAACCGACGCCGCTTCGGGAGCGAGCCGATCAGGCCGAAATACGCAAAGTCATTGCGCTCGAGAATGCGCTCGGCGATGCGCTCGTCCAGCGCGTGATCGTGCGTCATCACGAGGAAGAACACGCCGGGTGGCGCGGCGTCGACGTCGGCCTCCGGCGCGTCGCTGCATGTTGCCGAGACGTTGACGGGGATTTCGGAGGGAAACTCGTCGTCGCGCGTGTCGATCCACGTGACACGGCAGGGGAGGTCGGCGAAGAGCTTCACCAGCGCGCGGCCGACGTGCCCCGCACCGAACAACACGACGTCGAAGCCATCGTCGCGCACCGGATCGACGAACCAGCGCGGCGTTCCGTCGGCGCCGATGTGCACGAGCTGCGCGCTTTCACCCGAGCGCAGGACTTCGCGGGCCAGCGCGATGGCGTCGGCACGATCGCCGATGGCGTCGCCGTAGGCCTCGCGGGCGGTCACCACCAAGCGGCCTGCGGGGTCGTCGCCGGTCGTCGGCACGAGCGTGACGAACGGCGTGCGTTCGTTGCGCAGCGTGGCCGCGTGAGCGATCCACTCGGCGGGTCCCGCGACCGGCTCGAACAGCAGGTTCACCACGCCGCCGCAGCATTGACCAAGGCTCGCGCCCAATGGAAAGCGGCGCAGCCGTTGTGCACCGGGCGCACCGCCAATCAGGTCGCGCGCGATGCCGATCGCCTGGAATTCGAGATGACCGCCGCCGATCGTGCCGTGCAGCTCCTCCCGCGTGACGATCATGTGCGTTCCCGCGGCGCGCGGAACGGATCCACGCGTGCCGACCACGCTGACGATGACGGCCGGCGTCCCACTTGCCTGCAGCGCGACCAGCGCATCGACCCAATGGTTCAAGACACCGTCTCCGTCGCCTTCGCGGCGGCCTGCGTGCGCGCATGGCGCTGCTTCAATTCCTCGACCGACGCCAGGATGGCTTCCGCGGTCGCGGGCGCGTCGAGCTTGGGCGACAGCGAGTTGTCGGCAGTGGCGGCGATCGCATCGCGGATGGCATGCAACACCGAGATGCCGAGCATCAGCGGCGGCTCCCCGACGGCTTTCGAGCGATGGATCGAGTCTTCCGCGTTGATGCCCGACTCGTAGATGCGGACGTTGAACTCGGCCGGCACGTCGCTCGCGACCGGAATCTTGTACGTGGACGGCGCGTGCGTCATCAGCTTGCCCTTGTCGTTCCACCACAGCTCTTCCATCGTCAGCCAGCCCACGCCCTGGATGAAGCCGCCTTCGATCTGCCCCATGTCCACCGCGGGGTTCAGCGACCTGCCGACGTCGTGCAGGATGTCGACGCGCAGCAGGCGATTCTCGCCCGTGAGCGTGTCGATGACGACTTCCGACACCGCGGCGCCGTAGCAGAAGTAGAAGAAGGGCATGCCGCTCCACGTCTTGCGATCGTAGCTGATCTTCGGCGTCCGGTAGAAACCGGTGGCCGACAGCGACACGCGCGCGAAGTACGCCAGTTTCACCAATTCGTTGAAGGAAATCGAGCGCTCGCCCGCGTGCACCCGGTTGGCGCGGAACCCGATCGTTTCCGGTGCGGCATCGAAGTGCTTCACCGCGAACTCCGTCAGCCGTCGCTTGATCTCCAGCGCCGCGGCCTGCGCCGCCTTGCCGTTCATATCCGAGCCGGACGACGCGGCGGTGGGCGAGGCATTGGGCACCTTGCTCGTGTCCGACGCCGTGATGCGGATGCGGTCCACGTCGACCTGCAGCTCCTCCGCGACTACCTGCGCCACTTTGATGAACAGACCCTGACCCATCTCGGTGCCGCCATGGTTCAGCAGGATCGTGCCGTCGGTGTAGACGTGCAGCAGGCAGCCGGCCTGGTTCAGATGCGTCGCGGTGAACGATATGCCGAACTTCACCGGTGTGAGCGCGATGCCGCGCTTCAGTATCGGGCTCTGCGCGTTCCACGCGCGGATCTCCCCGCGGCGGCGCGCGTAGTCGGCGCTCTGCTCGAGGTCGGCGACGATCTCGTGGATCACGTTGTCGACGATCGTCTGCTTGTAATGCGTGACGTTGCGATCGGTGGTGCCGTAGAAGTTGACCTTGCGCACGTCGAGCGGATCGACGTCGAGATGGCGCGCGATGTCGTCGATCACCTGCTCGATGCCGACCATGCCCTGTGGTCCGCCGAAGCCGCGGAACGCCGTGTTCGACACGGTGTTGGTCTTGCAGCGGAACGACAGGATGCTGACGTTGTCGAGGTAGTAGCAGTTGTCGCTGTGGAGCATCGCGCGGTCGTTGATCGACCCGGACAGGTCGGCCGAGTAGCCGCAGCGGCCGGCGAGGATGAAGTCGACGCCGAGGATGCGCCCGCGCTCGTCGAAGCCGACTTCGTACTCGGTGACAAAGTCGTGGCGCTTGCCGGTGAGCATCATGTCGTCGTCGCGGTCGACGCGCAGCTTGACGGGCTTGCCCGTCTTGCGCGCGAGCAGCGCGGCGACGCACGCGAAGAGGCCCGGCTGGCTCTCCTTGCCGCCGAAGCCGCCGCCCATGCGCCGGCATTCGACGACGACGTCGTTGGCCGGCAGGTCGAGCGCGTGCGCCACCTGGTGCTGCACCTCGCCCGGATGTTGCGTGGAGCTGTAGACGTGCATCGTGCCGTCTTCCTTCGGCACTGCGTACGCGATCATCCCTTCGAGATAGAACTGCTCCTGCCCGCCGATGCGCACGCGGCCCTGGAGCCGATGCGGCGCCGTGGCGATTGCGGCGCGCGGATTGCCGCGCACCAGCCGCTCGGTGGGCAGCACGAACGACTGCTCCTTCAGCGCGGCCTCCGCCGTAAGGAGCGGCTTCAGGTCTTCGTAGTCGATGCTCGCGAGCCGCGCGGCCTTGCGCGCCTCGACGTAGCTGCGCGCGGCGACCGCGAACAACGATTGGCCGTGATACTGGACCAGCGTCGTCGCGAAGATCGGGTCGTCGGCGATCACGGGCCCGTAGTCGTTCTTGCCGGGAATGTCCTTCGCCGTGATCACGGCGACGACACCGGGCGCCGCGCGCACCTTGGCGAGATCCATCGCCTTGATCCGCGCATGCGCGCGCTCGGAGAGGCCGATCGCCGCGTGCAGCGTGCCGCGCGCCTCCGGGATGTCGTCGATGTAGGTGGCTTCGCCGCTGACGTGCAGATGTCCGCTGTCGTGGGGGAGGGCGGCGCCCGCGCCGCCGCGTGCCGATGCAGATTCCATGGTCACCTCACCGGCTCGAGGACGCGCGTCGCGACGGCGCGGCCGGCCGTTTCGAGATACAGCCGGTGCAGCAGGTTGCGCGTCACCGTGCGGCGGTACGCAGCGCTGGCGCGCATGTCGGTGAGCGGCGTGTAGTCGCGGTCGAGCGCGGCCATTCCGGCACGCGCCGTTTCCTCGGTCCACGGCTTGCCGACGAGCGCATGCTCACACTGCGTCGCGCGCTTCGGGGTCGCCGCCACGCCACCGTACGCGATGTGCGCTTCGCGCACGACGCCGCTTTCCACGACCAGCCGATAGCCACCGCACACCGCCGAAATGTCCTGATCGAAGCGCTTCGAGATCTTGTACGAGCGAACGTGCTCGCGCATCTGCACGCCATCCCTCGGCCTCGGAACGAGAATGCGCTCGACGAATTCACCGGGTGCCAGCGCCGTCTTCTGGTAGGCGAGGTAGAACTGCTCGAGCGGCAGCTCGCGCGTCTTCTTCCCGTTGCGCAACACCAGCGTGGCGCCGAGCGCGATCAGCACCGGCATCGAGTCGCCGATCGGCGAGCCGTTGGCGATGTTGCCGCCGAGCGTGCCGGCGTTGCGGATCGGCGGCGATGCGAAACGCCGCGCCAACTCGTCGAGTGCGGGATATTCGGCGACGATCGCGGCGTACGCATCGGTGAGCGACACCGCGGCGCCGATGTCGAGCATCGCTTCCGTGGCTTCGACGCGCTTCAGCTCAGCGACGTTGCCGGTGTAGATCACCGTCGTCAGCTCGCGCAGCTGCTTGGTGACCCACAGGCCGACGTCGGTGCCCCCGGCGAGGATGCGCGCTTCAGGGTACGCCGCGCGCAATGCCGCAAGCTCGGCAAGCGTTGCTGGCGCAAGGAACGACCGCGCGCCGTTCGAAACGGCCAGCGTGTCGCGGCGCTGGATGGAGCGCAGCCGCTCGACCATCTCGCGCTCGCCGCCGTTGGATTCGGCTTCGTTGGGCGAGGCGAACGAGCAGTTCATCCAGTTCTCGTGCTCGCCTTTCGCGTCGCGGCCGTAGTCGTACATCTTCTGCGCGGCCTCGACGATCGGGCGGTAGCCGGTACAGCGGCAGAGGTTGCCGGCGAGTGCGTCGTTGATCTCGTCGCGCGTGGGCGAATCCGCCGACTTGTAGAGCGCGAACAGCGACATCACGAAGCCCGGCGTGCAGAAGCCGCACTGCGAGCCGTGGCAGTCGACCATCGCGCGCTGCACGGGGTGGAGCGCGCCATCCGCGCCTTTGAGGCTTTCGACGGTGATGAGCTCCTTGCCGTCCAGCGTGGGGACGAACTGGATGCACGAGTTGATCGCGCGGAAGCGGACGCCATTGCCGACGAGCTCGCCGACGACGACCGTGCACGCTCCGCAGTCGCCCTCGGCGCAGCCTTCCTTGGTGCCGGTGCGCCCGAGGTCCTCGCGCAGGTACTGCAGCACCGTACGAGTGGGATCGACGCCCTCGAGCGCAATGATCTCGCCGTCGAGGGCGAAGCGCACGGTGCCGCCGGTCGCCGGCGTTTTCTTGCGGGTTGGCATGGTCCTAGCCTTCCGCCGGGCCGCCCCAAGGAAGGCTTGCTCCCCCTATGGGGGCAGCGAACGAAGTGAGCGTGGGGGTCGTGCTGCCTTCCGCCGGGCCGCCCCAAGGAAGGCTTGCTCCCCCTATGGGGGCAGCGAACGAAGAGAGCGTGGGGGTCGTCATTAGCTGCCCCTGTACGTTTGGTAGCTCCAGGGCGAGACCAGGAGGGGCACGTGATAGTGCTCCGCGGGATTCGCCACGCCGAAGCGGAGCACGACGTCGCCGACGAACGGAGGATGGGGAAGTTTAGCGCCGGTGCGCGCGAAATAGTCGCCCGCCGCGAAGACGATTTCATAGACACCGGGAATGAAGTCGGCACCTTCGAGGACCGGGCGATCCGTGCGGCCGTCGGCGTTGGTGACGGCGCGCGCCACCTCGAGCCGCGCGTCGCTTGCGCCCAGCCGGTAGACCGTGACCGCGATCCCGCCGCCGGGGCGCCCATGCGCGGTGTCGAGCACGTGCGTAGTGAGTCGTCCCATCCGAGCTCTCTCCCAGGACCGCATCAGGTCGATACGATGGTGCCACATGGCGCCGTCCTCGACTACCGGCGCAGCCGGGGGCGAAGGGGCTAGCGCAGCGCCGGAATGAATCCCGCGAAGGTGCTGATCACGACGGCATTGGCGACGTCGATCAGGAACGCTCCGACCACCGGGACGAGCAGGAAGGCCTGCGGCGAGTAGCCGTAGCGATCGCATACCGCCTGCATGTTTGCAATGGCGGTCGGCGTCGCGCCGAGCCCGAATCCGCACTGCCCGGCCACCAGCGTTGCCGCGTCGTAGTTGGAGCCCATGACGCGAAAGGTGATGAATGTCGTGAACAGCGCCACGCCGACCGCCTGCAACGCGAGAATGACGAACATCGGCAGCGCCAGCGCGGCGAGCTCCCAGAGCCGCAGGCTCATGAGCGCCATGGCGAGAAACAGCGACAGGGAAACCGTGCCCGCGAACGACAGCGCCTCGCCGTCGATCTCGTGCAGCTTCGCAAGCGCAAGGCCGTTGCGGATCACGGCAGCCACGAACAGCGTCCATACGAACGTCGGGAGCGTGAAGGTGGGATTGTCCGTGAGGCGCGCCAATGCCGATCCAAGCGCGACGCTGGCGGCGATCAGCATGACGGTCACCGTCAACCGGTAGGGCGTGAACGCGCCCGACGAAGCGGCGGCATCGTGCGTCAGCGCCTCGTTCGCCGATACTCCCAGCGGGGCGCCCCGCGCCTTGAGTCTCTCGATCAGCCGTTGCGCGACAGGACCACCGATGAGGCCGCCCATCACGAGGCCGAACGTCGCAGAAGCGAGCGCGATCCCGGGCGCGGCGACAAGGCCGAAGGTTTCGGCAAATTTCTGGCCCCAGGCAGCGCCCGTGCCGTGGCCGCCCGACATCGTCACCGATCCGGCGATCAGGCCGATGAGCGGATCGATTCCCAGCGCCCACGCTGCGCCCACGCCGATGATGTTCTGCATCACCAGCATTCCGACGACGCACGCCGTGAACAGCACCAGCGCGACACCACCGCGCGCGAGCATGCGTGCGTCCGCGCCCAGTCCGATCGTGGCGAAGAACGCGAGCATCAGTCCGGGCTGCAGCGCAGTGTCGAAGCGCAGGCTTACACCTCCGGCATGCAGAAGGCTGACAAGCAGCGCGGCCAGAAGGCCGCCGACGACGGGCTCGGGTATCGAGTACTTGCGCAGGAACGCGACCCGCCCGATCAGATTTTTGCCGACGACCAGCACGATCGCGGCCATGGCCAGCGTGGCGGGAATTCCGAACTGCCAATCCACGATTGGGTGAGAGCGCTCCGGCGGGCGCCGTTGCGCGGTACCTTCAGCGCTGCGGCATTGGGCGAGAGCTGGAACTCTATCACTTCCGCACAATGACAAACGGGCGCCCGAAGGCGCCCGTCCGCAGCCGAAAGTGCAGTCGGTTTACTTGCCGCCTGCGCCCTTCGCGACAGCGTTGAGCAGCGGCGCCGCCGCGGCGTTCTTCGCCGACATGGTGATGACGATGTCGGGCGGAAGGACCTTCTTCTTGAAGTACGCCTGGTTCCACTCGTCGCTGATCGTGACCGCGGTGCCGTCGAGGTTCAGGCCCCCGAACACGCCCTTGGCGCGCGCGAACGACACCATGTCCGTGATCACCTCGCCTTGCGCGCCCGCGCCAACCGGGCCGGCCGCGATGCTGGCATCGCCGCCGAGCTTGACCGACGTGGAGAGCAGCGAATTGAGCCCCTTCTCCGTCATGACCATGGTGATGACTTCCGACACCGAGATGCCCGCCTGGAATCCGACGCTCGCAGTGGCGAGGACATAGAACGCGGGTCCGACCCACTTGCCGGTCTTCGGGTTGCGCACGACCAGGACCGCACGACCGCCCGAGCCGCCGAAGATGAAGCCGGCCTTGGCGACCTGGGGTGCGATCAGGAACGCCTTGGCGCGCCCGGCGTTCTGCTGGAACCACGTCATGTTGGGGTCGCGCACGAAATTGTTGAACGTCGTCGTGGCTTCGTTCACCAGCTTCTGCTGCTCGGATTGCGCGAGGGCCGCGGGCGAGACCGCGACCAGGGATGCGGCGCAAACCGCGAACAATGCACTGCGTAATGTTGCGAGACTCATGTGATGCTCTCCTTCTTGGAATGATGCGGCGCCGGGTCAGCGGCCGCGGGGTAGCAATTCGAGCCCGGTATCGGTGACGCGCACGCGGTCGCCGATGCGCAGGCCGGGCGCCTGCGTCTGCGTGATCGAGCCGTAGCTGCCGTCGTCGTAACGGACGCCGATCTCCCAGATCAGCTCCGTCTGGTTCTTCTGCATCTCGTTGCCGACGACCGCGCCACCGACTGCGCCGACGATCATCGCGGCGGTCCTGCCGGAGCCGCCGCCGACGAGACTGCCAAGGCCGGTGCCGACGAGGCCGCCGACGATGGCGCCGGCGCCGGATGCGTACTTCTGCTTGTCGACCTGGCGGATCGATTCGATCGTGCCGGCCCGCGCAACGGGCTGGGTGTAGACCTGATAGGCGGGCTGCTGCGCACAACCGGCGACAGCGCCGGCGGTGACGACCGCAAACACGAGGGCGCGCGCACCGCGCCGGACGGATTCGGGCAGTTGCATGAGAGATCTCCGCGACATCGGGCTCACTCCGGAATCGCGTTGAGCAGGTACATCGCCGCAAGCAGGCCCGAAGGCCGACCGAGCTTCCCGAGCCACTTGGCGAAGATAACGTCGATATCGCCGCCCAGATAGACCTGCGTCAACGCTTTGTTGACTTCCAGCCGGAACGCCGGGTCGCCACGCGGCAACGCGAACGCGTAAGGCTCGAACGACAGGTCCTCGACCAGCATCGCGTACTTGTCCGGCTCCTTCGCCTGCGTGACGAGGCCGATCAGCTTGATCTTGTCGCCGGCGTACGCGTCGACGGCGCCGCTGCCGAGGAGCGCGATGCCTTCGACACCGTCGCTGATCGTCGTCACCTGCGCGTTGACGAGGCGCGCCTTCAGCGCCGCGTTCAACCGTGCCTCGGTCGTCGTGCCCTTGATCACCGCGATCTTCTTGCCGTTGAGGTCGGCGAACGTGTTGATCGGCGCGTCGGCCCGGACCGCGAAGCCGCCGCCGTCGACGAAGATGAGGTTGGAGAAGTCGACCGACTGGAGACGCGATTGCGTCTGCGTCGTGTTGCCGCATTCCATGTCGGCCTTGCCGCTGGCGACCATCTGCACCCGCTCCGCCGCAGTCCCGGGAATCCAGTTGACCGCGAGATTCGGCTCGCCGACGGCACGGCCCACCGCGTTGATCACCTTCTGGCAGAGGTCGATCGAGTAACCGGCGGGCTTGTTGCCCTCGCCGACGTACGAAAACGGCAGTGAGTCGCCGGAAAAGGCGACGTTGATCGCCTTGGCTGCCTTGATCTTGCCGAGCGTGTCGGGCGCGCGCTGCGCGGACGCATCAGGGGCGGCGAGCGCAATCGACGCTATGACGAGTGCGAGCAGGCTGAACTTCACGGAGGACCTCACAGGGATCGAAGGATGGCCGACGACGCACGCAGATTCGGCGGCCGGGCCGGAGCAAGGCGCGATTCTACGCCGGGAACGGGAAATTTTGGAGAGAGCCCTTTCTGCTAAACTCGCCCGGTCGTTCAAGAGCGCGCCTGCCACGCGCTGAAACTGGGAAAAATGACGGCTCGCCCGCTTCGCGTCTTCCTTGGCCTCGTTTGTGCGTGCTTTTGTGCGCAGTCGGCATCCGCTTTCGCTGCCGGCGGCACGCTCGATCGCATTCGCGACACCGGCACGATCACGTTCGCGTACCGCGCGGGTGCCGCGCCATTCTCCTTCGCCGATCGCGACGGCCGCGTGCGCGGCTACTCCGCGGAGCTGTGCGCGGAGGTTGCTGCGTCGATCCAGCAGCAGTTGAAGCTGCCGACGCTCAAGGTCGCGTGGATTCCCGTGGACGCGACGGACCGTCTCGAAGCCGTCGCCGGCGGCCGCGCGGATGCCGAATGCGGCACGACGACAATGACGCTTTCGCGCATGCAGAAGGTGGACTTCAGCCTGCCGATCTTCGTCGACGGCGCCACGCTGCTGACCCGCGCGAACTCGAAGATCGGCAAGCTCGCCGATCTCAAGTCGCGCAAGGTTGCCGTCATTGCGGGCACCACGACCGAGCAGGCGCTCGTCGCCGCGATGAACCTGCAGAACGCGGCGGCGACGCTGGTGCCGGTCAAGGACGGCGCCGAAGGCGTGCTGTTGCTGTCGTCCGGCAAGGTCGATGCGTACGCCGGCGATCGCGTCGTGCTCGCGGGGTTCAAGCTGCGCCAGGTCGGGGGAAAGAATCTCGAGCTCTTCGGCAGCGACTTCTCGTACGAGCCTTATGGCATCGTCGTGCGCCGCGACGATGCCGACTTTCGCCTCGCGGTGAACCGCGCGATCGCCGAGCTCTACAAGCGCGGCGGCATCGACCAGCTCTACCAGCGCTGGCTCGCGCCGCTCGGACCGCCGGGCCCGTTGTTGAATGCGATGTACTACCTCAATGCGATCCCGGAGTGACGCCCGCATCGCGCTGGTCGCCGCGATGCTCGCGCTCGCGGGACCCGCGTTCGCGCAGGCGCCGGCCGACAGTTGCGACAGCTGCGGCGTCGTCATGTCGATCGCCAAGGTCACCGAGCGCCAGCAATGGACGCCGCTCGGCACGACGGGCGTCAACACCGCGACGGCATCCGGCCGCATGACCGATGCCACGACGCAGTTCTCCATTGGCCCGGAGCTCAAGAACCAGGGCATCGTCATCGTCGGCGCTGCCGGCGGCGCCACGTACGGCAAGCGTCCAAGCGCAGTACGAGAAGCCGCGCTGGGACGTCACCATCAAGATGGATCGCGGCGGCGGCACGCGCGTGATTCCGCAGAGCTACGAGCCCATGCTGCGCGAGGGCGACCGCGTCCGCGTGCTCGGCACGCAGCTCGACCTGCTCAGTCCGTAACTGACGCCGCGACCTGCGATGGCGGCGCTCGCGATTCGTGACACCGATGCGGCCCGTGTGCTCGCGCTGTCGGGCCGGCTGGACGCGAACTCCATCCGAGACGTCTGGCGCGAGGCGCGAAGCGCGCTCGCCGCCGCGACCGGCAAGCGTGTCGTCGTCGACGCCAGCGAGGTCGACTACTGCGACGGCGCCGGAATCGCGCTCTTTGTCGATCTCCTGCGTCAGCGCCAGAAAGGCGAAGTCGAAGTCACCAACCTGAAGCCGGCGTTCGCCACGCTGCTTCGGCAGTTCGACGTCGAGGCCCTCGAGCGAGACCTCGATCCGACGCCGAAGCGAGACTCGTCGATCGAGGAGATCGGCGAGATTGCCGCCGGCGTCTGGAAGGACATCCGCGCCCAGATCGAGTTCGTCGGCGAGACAGTCGCCGCGCTCGCCTACGCCGTCCGGCATCCGAGCTCCGTGCGCTGGCGCGACGTCTGGCTGCTCTGCGAGCGCGTCGGCGCCGATGCGTTGCCGATCGTCGCGCTCATCGCCTTCCTGCTCGGGGTGATCCTCGCGTTCCAGTCGGCGATCCCGATGAAGAAATTCGGCGCCGAGATCTTCGTTGCCGACCTGATCGGCCTGGCGATGTTGCGCGAGCTTGGCGTCCTCATGACGGCGATCCTGCTCGCGGGTCGCACCGGCGCGGCGTTTGCCGCCGAGATCGGCACGATGAAGGTCAACCAGGAGGTCGACGCGCTGACGACGATGGGACTCGACCCGGTGCGCTTCCTGGTCACCACGCGGGTCATCGCCGCGCTCCTGATGATGCCGCTCCTGACGCTGTTCGCCGATCTCGTGAGCCTGCTGGGCGGCGCGGTGGCGCTGCGGTCTTTCGACATTCCCTTCGTCACGTTCATCCACGAGATCGAGGGCATCGTCACGTTCACCGATTTCATGGCCGGCTTCATGAAGTCGTTCGTGTTCGCCATCCTGATCGCGGGCATCGGATGCCTGCGTGGACTACAGACGGCCGCTGGCGCGTCGTCCGTCGGGGATGCCGCGACGCGCGCCGTCGTTTCAGGCATCATCCTGCTCGTCATCGTCGACGGCATCTTTGCGGTCGTTTTCTTCTTCCTGGAAATATGAGCACCGCCGATCCGCCGATCATCCGCGTCGAAGGCCTCACTGCCGGCTACGACGACTTCATCCTGCTGAACCAGATCAGCTTCGACGTCCACCCGGGCGAGGTTTTCGTGATCCTCGGCGGGTCGGGCTGCGGCAAGAGCACGCTGCTGAAGCACATGATCGGGCTCTACGAACGCCGCAGGCCGGGCACGTCTTCATCGATGGCGACGACATCACCTCGGCGGAAGGGGACGCGCGCACGGCGATCCTGCGCAAGATCGGCGTCATGTACCAGTCGGGCGCGCTGTTCGGCTCGATGACGCTGCTCGAGAACGTGCGCCTGCCGCTGGAGGAATACACGGAACTGCCGGCCGAGGCGATCGACCTGATCGGCCGGATGAAGCTCGCGCTGGTGGGGCTCGAGCAGTTCACCGGACATCTGCCGGTCGCGATCTCGGGCGGCATGCAAAAGCGCGCGGCGATCGCGCGCGCAATGGCGCTCGATCCGATGATCCTGTTCCTCGACGAGCCATCGGCGGGCCTCGATCCCATCACGTCGGCGTCGCTCGACGCGCTGATCCGCCGCCTGGCCGAGAACCTCGGCGTGACGTTCGTCATCGTCACGCACGAGCTCGCGAGCATCTTCGCGATCGCCGATCGCGTGATCATGCTCGACAAGCGCAAGAAGGGCATCATCGCCGAAGGCGATCCGCGCGTGCTGCGCGACACGAGCGACAGACCCGTGGGTGCGCCAGTTCTTCCAGCGCGAGCCGGAAGCGGCAGCGGCATGAGCGAGAGAGCGAACTACTTCAAGCTCGGCCTGTTCGTGATCGGCGCGATCGCCGCGGGCGTGATCGTCCTGACGATCATCGGCACGGGGCGCTTCCTGCAGAAGCGCGTCACGATCGAAACCTACTTCAACGAGTCGGTGCAGGGCCTCGACATCGGCTCGAAGATGAAATACCGCGGCGTCGAAGTCGGGCAGGTCACGCGGATCACTTTCACCTACGTCCAGTACGAGCAGGACATTCCGATGGCGGATCGCAAGCGCTACGTGCTGGTGGAGGCGCAGGTCCAGCCGCGGCTCGTCGGCGGTCGCGCGGCGGGCGACCTGACGAGCCCGGAGTCGACGGCGGCGGAGGTGGAGAAGGGACTGCGAATCAAGCTCGCGCCGCAGGGCATCACCGGCACAAGCTACCTCGAGATCGACTACGTCGATCCGGCGCAGAATCCGCCGCTGCCGACTCAACTGGGTGCCCAACAACATCTACATCCCGAGCGCGCCGTCGACGGTGCTCCAGATCGTGAACGCGGCGAGCGAGATCATGGAGCGGCTGCAGAAGCTCGACGTCGAAGGCACGATTGCCAACCTCAACAAGCTTCTCACCACCGCAACCGACAAGATCTCGGTTCTCGACCTCAAGGGCCTGCAGCAGCGCGCCGACCGCACGATGGCCAAGCTCGAGTCGACGCTGAACGACATCGAGGCCAAGAAGCTCTCGAACGAGGCGCTGGCGCTCGTAGGTGAGCTGCGCAAGTCGAACGCCGAGCTGCAATCGACGCTGTCGAGCCCGTCGTTCAAGAAGCTGCCGGAGTCCGCCGACGCCATGCTCTCCGAAGTGCGCAAGGTCGTCAGCGATCCGAAGATCGCGTCGTCGATCGCGCACATGGAGCGCACGCTCACGCGCCTCGACCGCATCTTCGGTGGCGGCGAGACCGACCTGACGCGCACGATCGAGAACCTGCGCCAGATCACCGACAACCTCCGCGACCTGACCGAGGACGTGAAGCGGTATCCGGGGAACGTGATATTCGGCGCGCCGCCGCGCCCGCTGGAGCGTACGCCATGAAGCCTTCTCCGGACCGCGCGCGCCGCGCGCTCGTCGTCGCCGCAGGGCTCGTGCTCGCGGGCTGCTCGGTTACGCGGCCCTCGCCCGTCAAGCAGACGTTCCTGCTCGACCCGCCGATGCCGGCGGCCGTCGCGAAGACGCAGCCGAGCGCGCTGCGCATAGGTACCGTTACCGTTGCGGCGCCGTTCCGCGGCCGCGGGTTCGTCTCGCGCGAGGGCGATCTCCGCTACGAAACGGACTTCTACAACGAGTTCTTCGTCCCGCCCGCAACGATGATCGGCGAGCTGACCGGCCGAGCGCTGGAGCGCGCGAAGGTGTTCGTGCTGGTCGCACCGGCCAGTTCGCCGGCCGACACGGACTGGATCCTCGACGCCTTCGTGACGTCGCTCTTCGTCGATGCGCGCGATCCTGCGAAGATGGTTGCGGACGTCGAGATCACGTATTACCTGTTCCGTTCCGACGGCGGCGGCATGCCGGTGTGGACGCAGAGCTACCGTCAGCGCGCGCCGTTGTCGGCGCCGACGGCGCCGGCCTATGCCGCCGCGCTCAATGTCGCGCTGGGGCAGGTATTCGCGGAACTCTCGCGCGACCTCTCGACCGCGATCCTGACACCGCCGAAACGCTAGCGGTAGCGCGTGGGCGCGAGCTACGCGCGCCGCAGCCGCTCGCGCCGCTCGAGGCTCTCCTTCGGCCAAAACTCGGCCGCCTTGTAGTACTCCGCCACGGCCGGCACTCCTGGAGGAAGTACCACCCACAGCTGCTTCGTCGATGTGAAGATGTGGATGTCCGGCGGGCACCGGTCTGGTTCGTCCAGCGTGCCCACGCGCACGAAGCGCACTGCGTCGCCGCCGCCCGCGTAGTTGCTCCATACCGCGATCCGGCACCGGGGACAGCGGCTGATCTTCTGGCCGCGGCCGCTGTTCGAGGGCGTGTTCACGACCTCTACGTCGCCGTGAAGGAACTGGACGCGATCGCTTTCGATCATCGCATTCAGCGCGAACGCGGAACCGGTCTCGCGCTGGCACCACGTGCAATGACAGCAGTGGACGAAGAGCGGCTTCGCCGTCATGCGGTAGCGCACGTGGCGGCATGTGCAGCCGCCGTCGTAGGATCTCCCTTCGGGCACGCTCACGGTGGACTTGCCCCGGCGTTTCGCGCCGGAGCGATCTCGACGATCACGGGCGTGTCGAAGTGGACCGTCCGTTGCGGGAACGGAATCGGAATCCCCGCCGCCGCGAGGCGCGCGACGATGAGCTCGCGTAGCTCGGTTGCCACGGCCGCCGTGTCGAGCTCCGGCGCAGCGTCGATCCAATAGGTCAGCCGGAACTGCTGGGCATCGTTGCCGAACTCGTCGAAGTAAGCGGCGGGCGAGGGCGTGCGCAGCACCGCAGCGTGATCGTCGGCAACCGATAGAAGGATCTTGCGCACCGTCGCCGGGTCGGCGCCGTAGGCCACGCCGATCGAGATCTTCTGCCGCATCTCCGTCGACGAATACGTCAGGTTGGTGACGTTGTTCTCGATGAACGTCGAGTTCGGGATGTGCGTCTCGAACCCGTCGGCCGTGCGCACGATCGACGCGCGGAAGCCGATGTTGGTCACGCGCCCGCGGATGTTGCCGAACTCGATCAGGTCGCCGACACGCAACGGCTTCTCGATCAGCAGCATGATGCCGGACATGAGGTTCTTGAGCAGGTTCTGCGCGCCGAAGCCGACGCCGATCGCGAGCGCACCGCCGAGGAACGCGAAGACCGTCAGCGGAATCTGGACCGCGAGCAGGCTCGCGATGATGAGCAGCGCCACCAGGAACGCCAGTGTCCAGCGGTAAACGATGCTTCCCCACGCCGGCGTGTTGCGCAGTACGCGCACCGACACCCAGCGCGCGAGTTGCGCGAGCCGCAGGCAAAGCCAGTAGCCGACGAAGATCAGCAGGAGCGCCCCGACGGTCTTGCCGATCGTCACCGATCGCTGCGCGGCGATCTTGCGGCCTTCGGCGGTCTCGAAGCTGTCCTCGACGCTGAACAGCTCGAAGGTCCACAGCCGTTTCACCCAGAGCGTGCCGATGACCCACGAATCGCGGATGCGATCGGCGAGCGGGCGCGACGTGTCCCGGCTGGCGACGCTCGCGCGCCAGCGCGAGAACATCCGCTCGAGCGGCTGCGTCGCGACCAGCGAGCCCCGCAGAATGGACTCGCGCTGGACGTAGACGTCGCGCAGCTCGCGCAGCGTCGTGGCTTCCGCCGGCGACGCGCTGCGCAGCCGCGTCTCCAGCGTGGCGAGGAAGCTCGTCGTGTTGTCGAGCTGCTGCTTCTGGTACTCGGTCCACGACTGCAGCGCGGTCAGCGACCCGACGAGATTCTCGTAGGCGCTTGCGGCGCGCGGCAGGTCCTTGGTGTGCGCGAGCTCGAAGCGCGTTGCCCACGCGCGGCCTTCGTAATGGGCGAGCGCCAGCTGGGTCTTGACGCTCTCGAGCGCCATGTTCGCATTCTCGGCGCGCCGCTGCGCGACGTCGGCGGCGCGCTCGAGCGGCGCGAGCCGCAGCGCGAACGCGTCCGCGGTTTCGTCCGCAGCGGGACCCGGCTTGCGCGCGTCCGCAAGGCGCTTCGCCGCCTCGTCGCTGGCGCGCCGCGAGCTGTCCCAGGCGGCGTTCGCTCGCTCGAGCTGCGCGGTCAGCGTCTTCACCTCGCCGGCGACCTTGGCGTTGACCCGGTCGAGATCCTCCTGCGTGAAGCGCGTGTCGGCGCGCGCGGCAGCAATCTTCGAGGTTGCGAGCCGCAGCTCCGCCTGCGCGGCCGCCTTCTCCTCGCCGGAGTTCACGAGGCCCTGTTGCATTTCGTCGAGCGCCGCCGCAGCTTCGTCGCTGCGAAGCTGCGTCAGGTCGCGCTGCCAGCGGGCACGTCGTGCGTCGTCGTCGTTGCGCGCTCGCTCGACGCGCTCGGTGGCGACACGCAGGTCTGCCTCGCTGTCGCGCAGGCGCTGCTGGAGGCGCTGTGCAAGCCCCTCGAGTACCTTGATGCGCGTGTCGATCGTCGCGATCTGCTGCTCGACCGTCTCCCGCGCGTCCTCGAGCGAATCGAGGAACGGGAGCGGGTAGGGAGGCGGATCGGCAAAGCCCCGCCAGTCGTCGGCGCGTGCGTCCGCTTCGCGCCGTGCGCGTACGAGCGCGGGATTGCGCCCCTCGCCGTCGAGGCGCTGCATCAGCGAGCGCTCGGTCTGGTGCAGCAGCCGAATTCGGTCGGCGATCTCGGAGTCGGGCGTGTTGGGCGGACTGCCCTCGGCGGCGTTGTCCGGCCGGTCGAGGCGCGCAAGGATGGCTCGCAGCGCGGCAAGCTTTGCGGCGGCGTCCGGCGCAGTTGACACTGCCGCGGGTTCGGCCGGCGCCGTGGCCTTCGGCAGCTGGAACGGTGCGGGTAGCTGTGCGCAGGTCGCGCCAGCGAGCAGGAGCAGCGGGAGGGCCGCGAGCACAACCGCGATCCTCGTCGTGTGGTTCATCGCCGAACGCATCGTCGCGTCAGAACATCGGCTGGTCCGCGACCCGCTTTGGAAGCGGCGTCGCCGCGGCGGCGGGCGTCAGTGCGTCGGCAATGTCGATCCAGCCGCCGCCCATTGCCTTGTAGACGTCGACCTGCTGGATGTACGTGTCGGCATGCGAGCGGACGGCAGCGAGCTCCGCCGCGAACAGCTCGTTCTCCGCGTACAGCACTTCGAGGTAGCTCGCGTAGCCGTTGTTGAAGCTTGAGCCGCGACAGCCGCGCATATTCGCGCAGCGACGACGACGCGCGCGTCCTGCGCCACCGTCTCCTCGCGTTTCTTGACCACGCCGACCAGCGCGTCGTTGGTTTCGCGGAACGCGATCAGGATCGTCCGCTGGTAGAGGGCGAGCGCTTCGCGCTGGCCGGCCTCGGCGCTGCGCACCTGACCCGCGATGGCGCCGGCGTTGAAGATCGGGCCGGCGAGCCCGCGCGACGGATCCCCCACGTGGATCGCCGGTCCGGTCAGGAAGTTGCCGAATGCCGTGCTCACCGAGCCGAGCGTACCCGTCAGCGAGATGTCCGGGTAGTAGAGCGCCTTGGCTGCGCCGATGTCGGCGTTGGCGGCGATCAGCATCCTGCTCGGCCTGCAGGATGTCGGGCCGGCGTTCGAGCAGCGCTGGAGGGCAGGCCCGCCGGGAATACCGGGCTGTGCGAGCTCGGTCGAGCGTCTTGCCGCGCGGAATCGGCGTACGGATTGCGGCCGAGCAGCACCGAGATCAGGTTCTCCTGCGCGGCGATCTGCTGCTCGAGCGCCGGAATGGCCGCGCAGCGCCTGCTGGTATTGCGACTGGACCTGCGCGAGCTCGAGCTTCGAGACGACGCCACCCTTGTGGCGCATCTCGAAGATCGCTTGCGTATTCGCGTAGTTCTTCGCCG
Source organism: uncultured beta proteobacterium (assembly GCA_963851465.1). Taxonomy (GTDB): domain Bacteria; phylum Pseudomonadota; class Gammaproteobacteria; order Burkholderiales; family Casimicrobiaceae; genus VBCG01. The sequence goes on along the minus strand of CAWKPJ010000008.1, from coordinate 46,800 downwards.
TCTGCCGCGCGATCTCGAGCTGGCGGTCGAGTGCGCGCAGCGTGATGTAGCTCGCCGCGACGCTCGTCGACCACCGACAGCACGACGCCGCGCCGGCCCTGCTCGCTCGCGTAGACGCTGCGCCTGCGCCGCCTCGGACTGCGCGGCGGACGCGGCCGAACAGGTCGAGCTGCCACTGACGCGCCGAGCGCGCCTTGGTACAGCGTGTAGTAGGGACCCGCCTCCGGCGGCAATCGGCGAGGTGCCCACGCGCGATGCGCGGTTGCGGCTCGCGTCGGCGTTGTAGTCGACCTGCGGGTAGAACTGCGAGCGCGTGCGATCGAGCTGGCCGAGGAACGCGTCGACGCGTGCCGCGGCGATCATCAGGTCGCAGGTTCTGCGCGGAGCGCGTCGTCGACGAGCCCGTCAGCACCGGATCGCCGAAGCGCTCCCACCAGCGCGTGTTGGCCGCGTCGGCTGCCTGCGGGTAGTCGATGCGCCAGCCGGGCGGCGTGTCGACCTGCGGCTTCACGTAGTCGGGGCCGACGGTGCACGCCAGCCGCGACGACGCGCATGGCTGCGCAGCGATTGGCGGCGATGGCGATTGCGTAGTCGCGCGCGCATCGCTCAGTCGGCCCTGCGCTCGCGAGCCGGCGCATCCGCCGTGCGCGGCGGCCGGCGCGGCGGCGCCCGGCCGTGCGCTCTTGCGGCGGCGCGAAGCGCTGGCTCATGGATTCCAGCAGCCAGAAGAACAGCGGCGCGAAGATCACCGCGATCACAGTCGACGCGATGATGCCGCCGATCACGCCGGTGCCGATCGCGCGCAGGCTGTTCGCGCCGGGGCCGGTGGCGATCGCGAGCGGCACGCAGCCGAGGCCGAACGCGAGCGACGTCATGACGATCGCGCGCAGCCGCAAGCCCGCCGCCTCGATCGCCGCCTCGCGCGGCGCCATGCCTGCGCGCACGCGCTCGATCGCGAACTCGCAGATCAGGATCGCGTTCTTCGCCGACAGGCCGACCAGCGTCACCAGCCCGACCTGGAAGTAGACGTCGTTCTCGAGGCCCACGATCCAGGTGAGCAGCAGCGCGCCGAGCACGGCGATCGGGCACCGTCAGCACCACCGCGATCGGCAGCGTCCACTTCTCGAACTGCGCCGCGAGCAGCAGGAACACGACGATCAGGCCGAAGATGAACGCCGAGCACGACGTGCTGCCCGATTCCTTCTCCTGCAGCGCCTGGCCCGCCCAGGCGTACGAGAAGTCGGCCGGCAGCCTTCGCGTCGCGACCTCCTCCATCGCCGTCAGCGCCTGGCCGGAGCTGTAGCCCGGCGCCTGGCTGCCGGTGATCTTCACGGCGGGAAAGCCGTTGAAGCGCGTCACGAGCTTGGGCGAGGCGACGTAGCGCGTGGTGATCAGCGCGGACAGCGGCACGTTGGCGCCGCTCGTCGAGCGCACGTAGACCTTGTCGAAATCCTCCGGCTTCATGCGGTAGCTCGGCGTCCGCCTGCAGGATCACCCACCAGACGCGGCTGAACTGCGAGAACTGGCCGGCGATCTGCGAGCCGAAGAACGCCTGCATCGTCGGGAACACGTCGGCGACCGGACGCCGAGCACTTCGGCCTTGTTGCGGTCGAGGTCGACGAACAGCTGCTGGCGTCGCCGCGCGGAAGGTCGTCGACACGCCCTGCAGCTCGGGCCGCTGCGCGCGCCTTGTCGAGGAACGCCGTCACTGCCGCGCCGGTGGCGCGCGGGTCGCCGGAGCCGCGGTTCTGCAGGTAGAACTCGAAGCCGCCGGTGGTGCCCATGCCCGGGTATCGACGGCGGGTTGAGCGCGAAGGCGAACGCCTTCCTGGATGCTCGGCGAACTGCGCGTTCAGGCGCTTCAGCGCCGCGAACGACAGCATCGACGCGTCCGTGCGCTCCTCGAACGGCTTCAGCGACGCGAAGATGATGCCGGCGTTGTTCTGGAGCTGGCCGTCGAGCAGGCTGTAGCCGGCGACCGACGCGACGTCCTGCACCGCCGGGTCCGCCGACGCGATCTTCTGCGCGCGCTCCGTGATCGCCGGACACGACGTCGAGGCTCGCCGTGTCCGGCGCCATGACGACGGCGAAGAAATAGCCCTGGTCCTCGTCGGGCACGAAGCTCGACGGCAGCGATGCTGGAACATGAACAGGATGCCGGCGATGATGCCGCGCGAACGCGATCAGCGCAATCGGCCAGGCCCGGATCGCGCGCGCGACCACGCCGACGTAGCCCTTGCGCAGCCGCTCGAAGCCGCGCTCGAACCAGCGGAAGAAGCCGTTCTTCTCGCCGTGATGCGCCTTGATGATGATCGCCGCCAGCGCGGGCGACAGCGTGAGCGCCATGATCGCCGGAGATCACCATCGAGATCGCGATGGTGATGGCGAACTGCTTGTAGAGCTTGCCGGTGACGCCGCCCAGGAACGCGACCGGCAGGAACACGGCGACGCAGCACCAGCACGATCGAGATCAGCGCGCCGGCGATCTGCGTCATCGCCTCCTTCGCCGCCTCGAGCGGCGAGAGGCCCTTGCTCGCCATGTTGGCTTCGACGTTCTCGACCACGACGATCGCGTCGTCGACCACGAGGCCGATCGCCAGGATCATGCCGAACAGCGTCAGCATGTTGATCGAGAAGCCGAGCAGGTGCATGCCGATGAACGTGCCGATGATCGACACCGGCACCGCGAGGATCGGGATGATGGTCGCGCGCAGCGACTGCAGGAACACGAACACCACCAGCACGACCAGCACCACCGCCTCGAAGAACGTGTGCACCACCTTGTCGATCGAGTTCAGCGTGAAGAGGCTGGTGTCGAGCGCGATCGCGGTAGTCGAGGCCGGTCGGGAACTGCTGCCTTCAGCTCCTCCATGCGCTTGCGCACCGCGGCGGCGGTCGCCACCGCGTTGGCGCCCGGCTGCTGGTAGATCGCCGATCGTGGTCGCGGTCTTGCCGTTCATGCGGCTCGACGATCGAGTAGTCGCGCTTGTCGAGCTCGACGCGGCCGATGTCGCGGAGGCGCACGATCGCCGCGCCCTCCTTCGCCGGCGCGCACGATGATGTCCTCGAACTCCTCCGGCTTGGTGAGCAGGCCCTGCGCGGTGACCACGAACGTCTGCTGCGTGCCCGGCACCGACGGCTGGCCGCCGATCTGCCCGATGCCGAACGTCTGGTTCTGGCTCTGGATCGCGCTGGCCACCTCCTGCACCGTGATGCCGAGCTGCGCCATGCGGTCGGGCTGCAGCCAGACGCGCATCGCGATGTCGGGCAGGCCGAACACCGACGCGCGGTTGGCGCCCGGGCACGCGCTTCAGCTCGTCGAGGACGTAGAGGTTCGTGTAGTTGTCGATGTAGGTCGCGCGTGTAGCGGTCGTCGGGCGAATAGATCGACAGCACCATCATGATGGCCGGACGACTTCTTGTCGACCGTGACGCCCTGCTGCGTCACCGACCTGCGGCAGCTGCGGCAGTCGCCTGGCTCACGCGGTTCTGCACGTTGACCTGGTTGATGTCGGGGTCGCTGCCCGGCTTGAACACGACGCTGATCGACGACGTTGCCCGATCGACGAGCTCGTCGACGAGAAGTAGAGCAGGTTGTCGACGCCGTTGATCTGCGCCTCGATCGGCGCGGCGACCGTGGTTGGCGATCACCTCCGCGGTGGCGCCCGGGATAGCGTCGCGGCGATCGACACCTGCGGCGGCGCCAGCTCCGGGATACTGCTCGATCGGCGCGACGCGCATCGCGACCAGCCCGCCGAGCACGAACAGGATCGAGATGACCGACGACAGGATCGGCCGGTCGATGAAGAAGTGCGTGAACATCGGGGCTACTTCTTCGTGGCGTCGGCGGCTTGGTGCGTCGCCGCCTTCGGCGCCGCGCGCGGCGGCGGACCGCCGGCCGGTGCCGTCGCGGCGGGCGCGACGACCGTCACCGGCTGCCCCGGCACCACCTTCAGCACGCCGTCGACGATGACGCGGTCGCCCTTGGCAGGCCGCTCAGGATCACGATGTCCTTCTCGCCGTAGTAGTCGCCGACGATCACCGGCCGGATCTCGGCGACGCCCTTGTCGTTGACGACGTAGACCAGGTGGCCGTTGCTGCCCTGCTGCACGGCGAGCTGCGGCACGACGATCGCGTTGGGCCGCTTCGCGCCCGAGACGTGCGCCGTCACGAACATGCCCGGCCGCAGCTCCCGCTTCGGATTGGGCAATCACCGCGCGCACCATGAACGAGCCGGTGTCCTGGCTGAACGACGGGTCGGCGAAGCTGATCTTGCCGCGTGTACGGATAGCGCGTTGCCGCCGGGCAGCACGATCTCGACGTCGAAGTTGTCGTTCGGCGGCGGCACGATCTCGCCCTTGGCCTGCGCCGCGGTCCAGCTTCGCCATCTGGTTCTGCGACACGCTGAAGTTCACCCAGATCGGATCGATCGCGGCGACGTAGGTGAGCTTGGCGCTCTCCGCCGTCGCGTTGACGTAGGCGCCCTGGCGCTGCAGCGAGCGGCTCGCGAGCCCGGTCACCGGCGACGTGATCGTCGTGTAGCCGAGGTTGAGCTTCGCCTCCTCGACCTTGGCCTGCGCGGAGAACACCGCGGCGCGCGCGGCGTCGAGCTCGCCCTTCGCCTTGTCGAGGTCGGACTGCGACAGCGCGTCCTGCTCGGCGAGCGGCTTCACGCGGTCGAAGGTCGACCTGCGCGGTCTCGAGCCGCGCCTGCTGCGACTGCAGCTCGCCGTTGGCCGCGTTGAGCTGCGCCTGGAACGGCTTCGGGTCCAGCTGTGAACATGCAGCTGGCCCTGCTTGACGAGGTCGCCTTCCTGATACGCGATGCGTGTCGAGGAAACCCGGACACGCGCGCGACGATGTTGACCTGGCGCGAGCTCTCGGTCTGCGCGACGAACGTCGGCGTGTACGGGATCGTCGTCGGCGTGACCGTCACGACGGTGACCTCCGGCGGCGGGCGCGGCGGCGGCGGCGCTTCCTTCGAGCAGCCGGCGGCGACCGCGGCGATTGCGCACACGGCGAGGTGGCGAGCGAAGCGCGAGCGCATGCCGGGGATACGTTTCATCGGCCTTGGTGTCCTGGGCAGGAAGAAGCGATGGACCGTCGTGGAGGCGCCGACGACAGCGTTGGTTTTTACCGCACCTGCCACGGTTTGTCGACAGAACCGACCGCGCGTCCCGTGGCGGGAGCGCGCGAGCGCGAGAGGCACTCAGAACAGCGGCGGTTTCGCCAGGGGATCGGCCGAAGGCAGCGGAACGCCGCTGCCGCTCATTGCGTCCGCCGTGGCGACCCAGCCGCCGCCCATCGCCTTGTAGATGTTCGCCGACGACGCGAGCAGCGACGTGCGCACGGCTGCGAGCGTCAGCTCGGCCGGGAACAGTGTCTGCTGCGCCTGGAGCACGGTCGAGTAGGGGACGTACCCGGCGTCGTACTGCAGCTTGGCGAGGCGCGAATAGTCCTGCAGCGCCGCGACAAGCCGCCCCTGCGCGGCAACCTGGTCCTTGAGCTTCTGGCTCGCGATGAGCGCGTTGTCGACGTCGCCGAAGGCGTTCTGGATCGACAGCCGGTAATTCCACAGCGCGGCGTCGCGCGCGCCCTCGGCCTGCGCGACTTGTCCGCTCACCGCGCCGAAGGTGAAGATCGGTCCCGCAAGTTGCCCGGCGTAGCTCCAGATCTTCGCGGGACCGCTGAACAGCTTCGACAGGTCGTTGCTCGCGGTGCCGAATGCGCCGGTGAGCGAGATCGTCGGGAAGTAGAGCGCCTTCGCCGCACCGATCTGCGCATTGGCGGCGATCAGCACCTGTTCGGCCTGCCTCAAGTCCGGCCGCCGCTCGAGCAGCTCCGACGGCACGCCGGCGGGCACGTCCGGCTGCATGAGCTCATCGATCGTCTTGCCGCGCTCGATGGGTCCGGGATTGCGCCCGAGCAGGATCGACAGCGCGGTCTGCGTCTGCGCGATCTGCGACTCGATCTGCGGGATCTGCGCGGCGGCCGTCTCGTACTGCGACTGCACCTGCGCGACGTTCATCTGCGAGATCTGGCCGTACTTGAACTGCAGGTTGAAGAGCTTCAGCGATTCGCCGTACGTGTCGAGCGTCTGCTTCGCGATCACGAGCTGCGCGTCGAGCCCGCGCAGCTGCAGGTAGTTCGTCGTCACCGCCGCGACCAGCGACAGGATCACGCCGCGGCGCGCCTCGTCGGTGGCGAGCACGTTCGCACGCGCGGCCTCGGTGAGCCGCCGGATGCGCCCCCAGAAGTCGATCTCCCAGCTCACCGACAGGCCGGCCTGGTACGCGCTGTCGGGATTGGGAATGAGGCTTGCGATGTCCGGCGGGAAGTTCGGCTCCGCGGAGCGCGAGCGTGCGGCGCTGCCGCCGTAGCCGACCTGCGGAAACAGCGGTGAGCGCGACTGCGTGAACACGCCGGCCGCCTGCTCCAGGTTGGCGACGGCGATGCGGATGTTGTCGTTATGCGCCAGCGCCTCGGCGACGTACGCGTCGAGCACCGGGTCCTGGAACTGCTTCCACCAGGCCGCGTCGCCCGCGTCGACGGCGCTCGGCGATCTCGTACTGGAACTTCGGCGGCGCGTCGACGGCGGGGCGCTCGTAGTTCGGGCCCATCATGCAGCCCGCGAGAAGGGCGCCGCACGCGACGCCGAGGGCGAGCGCGCGCATCGTCAGTCCGCCTTGGCCGGCGGCGTCTCGGCCGGCGATGGCGGGACCCCTGCGCCCGCGGGCGCCGCCGGCTTCTCGTTGCGCTCCTTCAGCCGATCGAAGAGGTAGAAGAACAGCGGCACGTACAGCATCGCGAGCGTCGTCTCGCCGATCATGCCGCCGATGATCCCCGTGCCGATCGAGTGGCGCGCGTTGGCGCCGGCACCCGTCGCGAGTGCCAGCGGCAGGCAGCCCATCGCGAACGCGAGCGACGTCATGATGATCGGCCGCAGCCGCTGCTCGCCGGCGAGGATCGTCGCTTCCATGATCGACTTGCCTTCCTTGCGGAACTCGACGGCCGCCGACACGCGCAGCACCGCGTTCTTCGCGCCGAGGCCGATCAGCACCAGCAGGCCGATCTGGAAGTAGACGTCGTTGGTGAGGCCGCGCGCCCAGTTGGTGACGAGCGCGCCGAGAATGCCGAACGGCACGGCGGTCATCACCGCGCCGGGCAGCGTCCACGATTCGTACTGCGCCGCGAGCACGAGGAACACGATGATGAGACCGAACACGAACGCGATCGACGACGTCCCGCCCGATTTCTTCTCCTCGTACGCGAGGCCGGACCACGCGAACGTGTAGCCCGGCGGCAGCACGTCCTTCGCGATCTCCTCCATGCTGGCGATCGCTTCGCCGGAGCTCCTGTCCGGCGCGTTGTTGCCGATGATCTTCGCTGCCGGGAAACCGTTGAAGTGCGGCAGGATGTCGGGACCGGCTGTCCACCGCGTCGTGACGACCGACGACAGCGGCACCATCTGGTTCTGGTTGTTGCGCGTGTAGAGGCGCGTCAGGTCTCCGGGATCGCGGCGGAACTGCGCGTCGGACTGCACGATCACCCACCAGACGTGGCTCCATTGATTGAACTGGCTGACGCCGGCAGCGAGCCGAACTGCGCCTGGATCGCGCTGTAAACGTCCTGGATCGGGATGCCGAGCAGCGTGGTCTTCTCGCGGTCGACGTCGGCGCGCAACTGCTGCGTGTTGGCGCGATAGGTCGACGCCAGCCCGATCAGCTCCGGCCGCGCGCGCGCTTTCGCGAGGAACGCCTGCACGACGTCGTCGAGCTGCGCGGGGTCGCCGGAGCCCGTGTCCTGGACCCAGAACTCGAAGCCGCCGGTGGGGCCGATGCCGGGAATCGGCGGCGGCGCGATCGGAATGACGACGGCGCCCTCGATCTTCTGCGCCTTCTGGAAGAAATTGACGAGTATCGCGCGCGCGTTCTCCGTCTTCGACTTCTCGATCGACGCGTAGCGCTCGTCGAAGTCGGTGAACGTCACGAAGAACGTGCCGGCGTTGGTCTTGAAGCCGCTGTCGATGAGGCTGTAGCCGGTGACCATCGTTCGCGTCGCGACGCCGGGGATGTCCTTGAAGATCGCGTCGACCTGCTCGGCCACCGCCTGCGTGCGGTCGAGGCTCGCCGCTTCCGGCATGATGATCGCCGCCATCGCGTAGCCCTGGTCCTCGTTCGGCACGAAGCTCGTCGGCAGGATGTCGAACAGGTGCCAGATCGCGTACAGGAAGCCGACGAGCAGCACGAGCGCGATGGCCATGCGCGCGATCACCCACGTGACCGCGTGGCCGAAAGCCTGCGTCACGCGGTCGACCTGCCGGTTGAACCAGGCGAAGAAGCCGCGCGTGGGCGGCGGGTTGTGCTTCAGCAGCACCGCGCACATCGCAGGCGTGAGCGTCAGCGCGATGAAGCCCGACACCGACACCGAGATGACGATCGTGATCGCGAACTGCTTGTAGAGCTGCCCGGTGGTGCCGGGCAGGAACGCCGCGGGAATGAACACCGACGCACATCACCAGCACGACGGCGACGAGCGAGCTCGCGATCTCGTCCATCGAGCGGATCGTCGCCGCCTTCGGGTCGCAGGTGGTGCTGCACCATGTTGCGCTCGACGTTCTCGACGACGACGATCGCGTCGTCGACGACCATGCCGATGGCGAGCACCAGCCCGAACAGCGTCAGCAGGTTGATCGAGAAGCCCAGCGCCAGCATGCCGGCGAAGGTCGCGACCAGCGCGACGACGATGGCGACGCTGCAGATCAGCGTCGTGCGCAGGCTCTGCAGGAACAGGTAGACGACCAGCACGACGAGCACGATCGCCTCGAACAGCGTCTTGATCACCTCCTTGATCGACAGCCGGACGAAGTCGTTGGTGTCGAGCGAGATCATGTAGTCGATCCCCTCGGGGAACTTCGCCTTCATCTGCGTCATCGTCTCGCGCACGGCCTTCGATACGGTGAGGCCGTTGGAGCCCGGCTGCTGGTAGACGGCGATCAGCGTCGCCGGCGTGCCGTTGAGGCGGCTGTCGACGATGTACTGCTTCAAGCCGATCTCGGCGCGCGCGACGTCGCCGAGGCGCACGATCGCGCTGCCGTTCTGCGCCCGCGCGCAGGATGATGCTCTCGTACTGGCGCGGCTCGGTGTACTGGCCCTGCGTGACGACGGGAAACGTCATCTCGACCGGCGCGCTGTTGGGCTGCTGGCCGATCTGCCCGGCGCCGAAGAGCTGGTTCTGCGAGCTGACCGCGTTCGCGATGTCGGTCGTCGTGATGCCGAGCGACGCCATCCGGTCGGGATTCATCCAGATGCGCATCGCCTGGTCCGGCACGCCCAGCACCTGCGCCTGGCCCGCGCCCGGAACGCGCTTCAGCGCGTCCAGCACGTAGACGTTCGAGTAGTTGGCGACGTAGTCGGCGCTGTAGCGGCCTTCCTTCGCGAACACGGCGATCAGCATCATGATCGACGACGACTTCTTCTGCACCGACACGCCCTGCTGCGAGACGGCCGACGGCAGCTGCGGCACCGCGAGGTTGACGCGGTTCTGCACCTGCACCTGCGCGATGTCGGGATCGGTGTCGATCGCGAAGTAGACGGTGAGCGTGAGCTGGCCGGTCGACGAGCTCGACGACACCATGTAGAGCATGTTGTCGACGCCGTTGATCTGCTGCTCGATCGGCGAGGCGACCGAGTCGGCGAGCGTCTTCGCGTCGGCGCCCGGATACGTCGCCGAAACCGTCACCTGCACCGGCGTGATGCTCGGGTACTGCTGCACCGGCAGCACGAGCATCGCGATGCCAGCCCGGCCAGCGCGATGATGATCGCGACGACCGCCGCGAAGATCGGCCGCTCGATGAAGAAGCGCGAGAACATGACGCGTCGCGCTGCTACTGCGCGAGACCGATGTCGACCCGCCGCGCCTCGTCGGCCGATGCCGCTGCCGGTGACGTCGACCGGCGCGAGGAGACGGATGCGCCGAGGATCGACGCCGACGCGAGTCAACTCGTCGCGCACGGCCTCGGCGCGCCGCTTCGCGAGCGCGACGTTGGCGGCGCGCTGGCCGCTCGCGTCCGCGAAGCCGGTGATGGTGATCATGGTGCCGATGCCCATCACCGCCGCCGATGCCTGGCGCACCGCCTTGACGGCGTCGGCGTCGAGCGTCGCCGAGCCCAGCGCGAATCTCACGGTGGCCGCCGGCAGGATCCCGCGTGCGGCCTTTGCATCGGGTGCGAGCGGCATCGCCGGCGCCGCGGTACGCGCCTGCGGTGGGGGCGTCGGCGCCACATAAGGCTTCGACGTGACCGCCGCGCCCTGTGCGAGGCGCAACGCCGCCGTCGACGACGACCTGGTCGCCGGCCGCGAGACCTTCGCTCACGATCCAGCCGTCGCCGCGATACCAGTCGCCGACGACCACCGGGCGCAGCTCGGCCTGGTTCTCCTTGTTGATCACCCACACGAAGTGGCCCTTCGCGCCCTGCTGCACGGCGCGCTGCGGCACGACGATCGCGTTGGGCCGGATCGCGCCCGAGAGCCGCGCGCGCACGTACTGATTCGGGCGCAGCAAGCCCGGCCGGGTTGTCGACGGTGGCGCGCAGCAGGAACGTTCCGGTGGCCGAGTTGAACGACGGATCGGCGAACGTGATGCGGCCCGAGTAGGGAAACATCGTGCCGTCGACCATCTCGATCTCGACGACGAAGCGGCCGCCCTCAGGCAGCCGCAACAAGCCGCTGCGGACGTCGTCACGGACGCGCTGCAACTCGTTCTCGGACACGCTGAAGTTGATCCACATCGGCGACAGCACCGAGACCGTCGTCAATTGCGAGTTCGTCGCGTTGAGATACGTGCCGTCGGCGACCTGCGCGAAGCTCGACACGCCGTCGACCGGCGAGCGTATCGTCGTGTACGACAGGTTGAGCTGCGCTTCCAGCACCTGGGCCTTCGACTGCTCGACCGCCGCGGCGGACTGCTCGTACTGCCCCTTCGCGTCGTCGAGGTCCTTCTGCGACAGCGCATTCTGCGCGGCGAGCGGCTGGACGCGCGCGAGGTTCGCCTTCGCGACGTCGAAGGACGCGACGTTGCGCTGCAGTGCGGCTTTCTGTGCGTCGACCTGCGCCTGGAACGGCTTCTGGTCCATCTGGAACAGCACCTGCCCGGCCTTGACGACCGTGCCTTCGGTATACAGGCGCTTGTCGAGGAAGCCGGAAACGCGCGCCTGGATGTTGACGGCCTGCGAGCTCTGCGTCTGCGCGACGTAGATCGCGGTGACGGGCGCGTCCTCCGGCTTGACCGTCATCACCGTCACTTCCGGCTTTTGCGGCGGAGGGGGCTTCGGTGCTTCGCGACTGCAGCCCGCGATCAGCATGGCGGACATCAGCAACGCAAAGGCCCGCGATCGCCGCGAGCGACCGGCCATGAATATCGATGCCATCAGCGGATTCTAATCGCTGATCGCCCGGATCGGCGGATCAGCGGGCGAGGCGGCCGGAGAGGTCGTGCGCTTCAGCGTGCGCGATCGTCACGCGCGCGAATGCGCCCGGCGTGAGTGCGGCGCCGTCCTCGATGCGAACGACGCCGTCGATCTCCGGCGCGTCGGCCGCCGAGCGCCCGATCGCGACGCCGTCGGACACCTCGTCGACGAGCACGGTGAGGGTGCGGCCGACCTTGCCGGCGAGCCGCATTGCGCTGATGCGCGCCTGCGCCGCCATGAAGCGCGCGCGCCGGTCTTCAGCGACGTCGGCGGGAACCGGGTCGGGCAGCGCATTCGCTGCCGCGCCATCGACCGGCGAGTACGCGAAGCAGCCGACGCGGTCGAGATTCGCCGCGTCGAGGAACGCGAGCAGTTCGTCGAATTCGGCGTCGGTCTCTCCCGGGAAGCCAACGATGAACGTGCTGCGCACGGTGAGGTCGGGCCGTGCGCGCCGCCATGCGGTCAGCCGATCGAGCACTTTCTCCGGCGCAGCGGGACGCTTCATCAGCTTGAGGATGCGCGGGCTCGCGTGCTGGAACGGCACGTCGAGATACGCGAGAAGCCCGGGCTCGCCGCCGCCGTCGCCCATCAGCGGGATAACGTCGTCGACGTGCGGGTACGGGTAGACGTAGTGCAGCCGCACCCACGCGCCGTGCTCGCGCGCCAGAGCGGCGAGCTCGCGCGCGAGCTCGTTCATCCGGGTCTTGACGGGGCGTCCGCGCCAGAAGCCGGTACGGTAGCGCACGTCGACGCCGTACGCGCTCGTGTCCTGCGACACGACCAGCAGCTCCTTGACGCCCGCCTTCAGCAGCCGCTCCGCCTCGAGCATCACCTCGCCGATCGGCCGGCTGACGAGATCGCCGCGCATCGACGGGATGATGCAGAACGTGCAGCGGTGATTGCAGCCTTCGCTGATCTTGAGATAGGCGTAGTGCGTCGGCGTCAGCTTGATCCCTTGCGGCGGCACGAGGTCGACGAAGGGGTCATGCGGCTTGGGCAGGTGCAGGTGCACCGCGCTCATCACTTCCTGCGTTGCGTGCGGCCCCGTGACCGCGAGGACCTGCGGATGCGCCTCGCGGACGAAATCGCCGCCCTGTTTCGCGCCGAGGCAACCAGTGACGATCACCTTGCCGTTCTCCGCCAGCGCCTCGCCGATCGCATCGAGCGATTCGCCGATTGCGGCGTCGATGAAGCCGCAGGTGTTGACGACCACGAGATCGGCGCCGTCGTACGTCGGGGAGATCGCATAGCCCTCGGCGCGGAGCTGCGTCAGGATCTGCTCGGAATCGACGAGCGCCTTCGGACAGCCGAGCGAGACGAAGCCGACGCGCGGGGGAGGCGCGGCGCGCTTCAGATTCCGTTCAACACGTGCGGTCATCGGACAAGGGCAGCGTCGCGCGCTGCAGCAACGCCGCGCGAAAGCATGCGTTGGTGCGGCGCGTTCGCGCCGTCAGCGTTTCTTGTCGTCTTCGGGTGCGGTTTGCGGCGGCGCACCGAAGTTGGGAAACGGGAACGCCGAGAACATGCCGCGCGTCTGGTCCTGCATCCGCTGCTGCATGTCCATGAACAGCTTCGCGCTCTGCTCGAGATAGTTGCCGAGCATGCCCTGCATCGCGGGCGCCTGCATCTGCATGAACTGCTTCCACAGGTCGGGCGTCAGCATCATCTTGTCGCCATACACCACCTTGGCCTGGTCCTGCAGCTTCTTCTGAATCGCCATGAACGCCTTGACGTTCTGCTCGATGTACTGCCCCATGATCGTCTGCTGTGCGCTGCCGTAGAAACGGATCATCTGCGCCAGCATTTCGGAGCTGAACATGGGCATGCCGCCGGCTTCCTCGTCGAGGATGATCTGCAGCAGGATGGCACGGGTCAGGTCGTCGCCGCTTTTGGCGTCGACGACCTGGAAGTCGATCCCCTCCAGCACCATCTGCTTGACGTCGGCCAGCGTGATGTAGCCGCTGTTGGCCGTGTCGTACAGACGCCGGTTGGGATACTTCTTGATCGTACGGACGGACTCGCTCATGGCGGTCTCCAGAGGTCGAACCGGTCAAGTATAACCCACTGATTTATTGCACGTTTGGTTTTGGTGCAGCGCCGGCAGCAGGGCCATTTGGTGCGGCGCACAAAAAAGTTCTTGACTTGGGTGTTTCCTGTCCCTACAATTGGTTTTGTGCGGTGCAGCATTGGGTGGGTGGCAGGGCGGTGACGCGAACGGGCGAACCCCTGCAGACCCCGGACCCGGAACAGGGGTCCCCGACGCTACACCGCGACGATTCCATTCACCCACGTTCACATAGAGGAAACGCCATGTACAACGCTACCGAACAATTCGCCGACATCGGCAAAGTCAATTACGCGAACGTCGTCAGGCTCGCGTCGCTCTCGCTCGAGAACACCGAAAAGATCGTCAAGCTGAACCTCACCGCGGCCAGGGCTGCGCTGGTTCAGGGCGTCGAAAGCGCGCAAGCCGTCGCGTCGGTCAAGGATGTCCAGGAACTCGTCGCGCTGCGCACCAAGTTCACGGAAGCGGGCGTGCAAGCCGCGACCGGCTACTCGAAGACGCTGTACGAACTGGCCGCGGAAGCGCAAGCCGAGTACACCGCGTTCGCCGAAGAAGCCTGGGCGTCGTACACGAAGGGTGTCGCCGCGTTCGTCGACAAGGCGAGCAAGTCGGCCCCGGCCGGCTCGGAGTCCGGTTTCAACGCGTTCAAGTCGACGTTCGCCGCTTCGACGGCTGCGTTCGACCAGTTCCAGAAGGCGACCAAGCAGGTCGTGAGCCTGGCCGACGCGAACTTCCGCGCCGCGTCCGCGCAAGCGACCAAGACGGTCAAGGGCAAGCGCGCCGCCTAAGGTTGATAACCGAGTTTGGTAGCTGAGGCCAGCTTCCAATCGTCGGCACCGGCCTCCGGAAGCAATTCCGGACGGCCGGTCACCCGCGACAGGCGCCCGGACAGGTTCTTCCAGAGAGAACTTGAAAAGCCGGTGAAGGTCCCAATTTCGTGGGTGTAGTCTCCTCTGTATCAATACTCCTCCTCCTGAATTGATACAGCCTCAGGCCCCGCTCCGGCGGGGCCTTTTTCTTTTCAGTCGAGCTACATCCGGTAGAACACGTAGTCGGCTTGATACGGAACGGTCATTTTCGCACCGGCGTTGGCCGCGCTGCACGCGTCCATGGGCGCGACGCCGCCCTTGGTGTTCACGCGCTGGATGTACGTGATCCCTTCCATCATCCCCTTGCCCATCGCGGGCTCGGCTTTGACGAGCTGCATGGGAATGTTGCCGGCGGACGAGGGTGCCACGGCTTGCTGCTTGCCCGTCACCTTGCTTCCGTCCATCGCCTCCCATGTGGGTCCGCCGTAGTATTTGCCTACCGTCTGGCCAGTCCTGGTGTCGGTCAGCGTCGCCATCGGGCCGGCGAACGTCCACTCCATCGCGCCGGCGGCGTTGGTCTTGCACTCGTACGTGAGATCGCCCGCGCCTTTCAGCGTCATGGCCGGCTTGTTGCCGGCAGGGGCCTTGACCGCATCGGGCACGTCCATCGTCTGGGCGCAAACGGTCATGGGAAACGTCGCACAGGCGACAAGCGCCGCGAGAGTGGTGATCCGCATTGGAATACTCCGAAGGAGGGGCTGACAGTCCCCGACCTAGCCATGTACGGCAATGCGAACGAATTGGATGCGGGACGCCGGTCGAGCCGGAAGAACTATTCGAGCTTGCCGACCCGCTGTACCGCCTCGGCGAGCTTTTTCGCGTCGGCGTCCCAGAAGCGTGCGAACTCGGCGGCGTCGAGGTACTGCACGGGCGTGTCGACGGTCAGAAGCGCATTGACGAACTTCGGATCGGCGGCGGCGACGCGCGTGGCGTCGCGCAGCCTTGCCAGCGCAGCTTCGGGCGTTCCCGCGGGCGCGAACAACGCCGACCATTGGAAGAAGACGGTGTTGAATCCTGATTCCGAAAGCGTCGCGACGTCGGGCAACGAGGCGAGGCGCTTGTCGCCCCACGAGGCGAGGATGCGTACCTTGCCGGCCTTCATGTGCGGAATCACCGTGGACGGTCCGGTCGAGAGCGCATCGACCGTGCCGCCGAGCAGCGCCGCCACCGCGGGGCCGCCGCCGGTGAACGGGACGTGCAGCAGCTTGATGCCGGCGCTTTGCGCCAGCATCTCCATCGGCATGTGCATCGTGCCGTAGTTGCCCGACGAGCCGTAGGTGATCGCGCCCGGACGCGCCTTCGCATCCGCCACGAATTCCGCCAACGATTTCCACGGGCTCTCCGCGCGCACGGCGAGCACCGTCGGATCGGCGGTGAGCCGCGCGATCGGCACGAACTGGTCGAGCTGAAAGAGCGGCGTGCGTCCGGTGACCTTGTCCGCTTCGGGCAGGATGGAGATCGACGACAGCGCGAGCAGCAGCGTATAGCCGTCGGGCTTCGCCTTCGCGACGAAGCCCATGCCGATGCCGCCGCCCGCGCCCGGCTTGTTCTCGATCACGACGGGCGTCTTCAATTCGCGCGACAGCGCGTCGGCGAACGGCCGCCCGACGATGTCGGCGACGCCGCCGGGCGGGAACGGCACGATCAGCGTGATCGGCTTCGACGGATAGGCCTCCTGCGCGATCCGGTGCGCGCCGGCAGCGCACAAGCGCGATCGCGGCATATCGCAACGACGCGAGTATTCGGCTGTTCGTCATGACCACTCCACGGAACGTGTGCGCACAACGTGCACGCCGCGCGTCCACCGCTATCTTGCCCTAGATCCCGGGGTCGGCGGGCCACTTGCGGGCCGCTTGGCCTGTTTGATCAGCAGCTCACCGGACCCTGCGTTGTCGGACAGTCGGCGCGCTTCAACCAAAAAAATGGCTCTTCGACCGCGATCGAAGAGCCAGCACATTTCGAGCAGACGGCAAGCTTGCCTATCGAAGATCTCACATGTGCTGGCTTGCCTTGCCTAGCTGCCTGACGACTTTACTCCGTCCGACTTCCCCTCAATAGCTTCGGCGTGGATCGCCTTGCCCGGCTTCGTCTTCAAGAACTCGTCGGTAAAGCGGAGAACCTGAAAACCGCCGGCATCACCGACGATCCAAAGATTCAGCTCGTGCCCTTTCCCGTTGGCGGCAGGAACCTTGACAAAGCGCGCCAAACCCGCTTGCTTTTCGACGGTTCGATCGACGCTCGGTGACCAGCTACCTGATCCGGGAAGGAAGGCCGTCCGCGGAGCCGGCCCCTTCCAGTACGCGATCTCCGCAGGGTGGAGGGGATCGCGAATGTCGTAAACCCGGGTGCCTGTGCCTCTCGAGCCGCAAGCGGCCAGCGTCGGATTCTTCGGACGGTCCACAGCGCATCTTTCAGTGGAATAGTCGAGGATCCCGCCGCCGACTTCTGGCGGCTCAGCGAGGAATTTCGTGCAATTCTTGGGGTCGTGCACTTCGAGCATGATCTTGGAGACGATTCTCGGGTTCGTCTCGTCGGTGATGTCGATGACATTCGAATAACCGTACGGCGACGCTCCCCGGGCACATGCCGCCGCCAGACCACCAACGCCTGCCTGACCGCCGGACTCGTCCGTGCTGATGAGGTACGAGCGTCCGTGGGAGAAGAAGGGAAGCATCTGTTCCGCTTGCCCTTGGTCATTCCAGAAGAGCCTGCTGACAATCCGGATCTGCGGATTGGGGCGACGGAACTGAATGTCGCTCATGTCCAGGATCACCAGCCCGTCCGGCCCGAACGAAGAATTGGTCGGCGCCACGCCGAAGTTGCCGGGTTGCCCCGCGTACATCCGCGTGCCGTCCTTGTTGGTGGAGAGGTCGTGGGGCCGGCCATCACCGGTGAACGTCCAGTTGAGGAGCCACTTCGCGTTGTACGGGTCGGTGACGTCGATGATCGGCATGATGCCGTCCACGCCTCGAAAGCTCTGGCCGATGTAGTACGTCTTGCCGTCCTCGGCCCAGCCACCCATGTGGCCCGAGCTATTGGGCACCGTGATGCTGGACGCCAGTTTCGGGTGGGCGCAGTCGCTCGTTCAGGTCATAAACGGCGAAATTCGGCCCGTTGCTTTGGGCGAGCCCGAGGAGTCCGCGCGCCTGGTTCACCTTGATGTTTTCGTGCGGGTTGAGCCCCGCCGGCGTGTCGTCGAGGTACGCGGTCGGCCGTGGATTCGTGGGATCCGAAACATCGATCACCACGACACCCGGGTGCGCTTGCTGAGGGTTGTTTTCCGTTGACATGTAGGCGCAGTGATCAAAGTACGCCGGCCCGTTCTGCGAAAAGGCCCCCTCCCCTCGGAACTGGCCGACGAGCTCGAGATTGCAGTTGTAGCCGCGTTCCGAGTCGCCGCTCGCGCGTTCCAGCGACGTGGTCTGACCCTGCAATCCGCTTTCGGTCCGATCCGAGGGGCCGCATTCGGCCTTGGGCACCGGCCCCATCGATGGCGCTGCGCTTGCCTGCGGTAGCGCCATTGTGGCGCAGGCCGCGGCTGCCGCTGCGACACGCTGCTGCGCGACGACTCTCCTCGGCAGGCCGCGACCGCCGCTGCGACGAAGCTGCGGCGACGGCTCTGCATCGTCAGAACATGTGCTGCCCGCCGTTGATCGCGATGTTCGCGCCGGTGAGGAACGCCGCCTCCTCGCTCGCCAGATAGGCGACGAGGCCCGCCACTTCCTCCGGCTTGCCGAGGCGGCCCATCGGGATCTGCGGAATGATCTTGCTGTCGAGCACTTCCTTCGGGATCGCCATCACCATCTTCGTGCCGATGTAGCCGGGCGAGATCGTGTTGACGGTGACGCCCTTGCGCGCCACTTCGAGCGCGAGCGCCTTGGTGAAGCCGTGCATGCCGGCCTTCGCCGCCGAATAGTTGGTCTGCCCGAACGCGCCTTTCTGCCCGTTGACCGACGAGATGTTGATGATGCGGCCCCAGTTGCGGTCGACCATGCCGTCGCAGACCTGCTTGGTCATGTTGAAGCACGAATCGAGGTTGGTCTTGATCACCATGTCCCAGTTCGCCTTGTCCATCTTCTTGAACGTCATGTCGCGCGTGATGCCCGGCGTTGTTGACCAGCACGTCGATCGGGCCGACCTCGCTCGGCGACTTTCTGCGCGCATGCGGCGGCCGAATCCCAGTCGGCGACGTCGCAGGCGTAGGCGCGAAAGTCGAAGCCCTGCCTCTTCATCGCGCCCAGCCATTCGGCGGCCTTGGTGTTGCCCGGCGAATGCGTCGTCACGACCCTGTAGCCCAGCGCCGCCATCTTGATGCAGATCGCTTCCCCCAGCCCGCCCATGCCGCCGGTCACCAGCGCGACGCGATGGATTCGTTGCCATGTTGTTTCCTCCTTGTTGATTGTTATCGGTAGCTTGGCCGACCGAGTCGGCCCGCACGGATCGCCTGCCGCCGCGCTGTGCGTCAGCTCAGCGTCATCGCTCGACGGCGAGCGCCACGCCCATGCCGCCGCCGATGCACAGCGACGCGAGCCCTTTCTTCGCGTCGCGCCGGCCCATCTCGTGCAGCAGCGTGACCAGCACGCGGCAGCCCGACGCGCCGATCGGATGGCCGAGCGCGATCGCGCCGCCGTTGACGTTGATCTTCGACGTGTCCCAGCCCATTTCCTTGTTGACCGCGCAGGCCTGCGCGGCAAAGGCCTCGTTGATTTCCATCAGGTCGAGGTCGGACGCGCTTCCAGCCGGCCTTCTCGAGCGCGCGGCTGCGACGCCGGCACCGGACCCATGCCCATGATCGCGGGATCGACGCCCGACGACGCGAACGCCTTGATCTTCGCGAGCGGCTTCAAGCCCAGCGCATGCGCGCGCTCGGCGGTCATCACGAGCACCGCGGCGCCGCCGTCGTTGAGGCCGGAGGCGTTGGCGGCCGTCACCGAGCCGTCCTTCGCGAACGCGGGCCGCAAGCCCGAGATCGAGTCGAGCGTCGTTCCCGCCTTGACGAATTCGTCGGTGGCGAACGCGACCGGATCGCCCTTGCGCTGCGGAATCATCACCGGGACGATCTCGTCCTTGAACTTGCCGGCCTTCTGCGCGGCTTCCGCCTTGTTCTGGCTCGCCACCGCGAACTCGTCCTGCTGCGCGCGCGAGATCTCGTACTTCTTCGCGACGTTCTCGGCCGTGGTGCCCATGTGGTACTGGTTGTAGACGTCCCACAGGCCGTCGACGATCATCGTGTCGATGAGCTTCGCGTCGCCCATCCGGAAGCCGTCGCGCGAGCCCAGCAGCACGTGCGGCGACGCGCTCATGTTCTCCTGGCCGCCGGCGATCACGATGTCGGCGTCGCCGCATTGCACCGCCTGCGCGGCGAGCATCACGGCCTTCAGGCCCGAGCCGCAGACCTTGTTGATGGTCATCGCCGGCACGGCGTGCGGCAGGCCCGCCTTGATCGAGCGCCTGGCGCGCCGGGTTCTGGCCGCTGCCGGCGGTCAAGGACCTGGCCCAGGATCACTTCGGAGATCTGCTCGGGCTTGACGCCCGATTGCGCGAGCAGCGCGCGGATGACGGTGGCGCCGAGCTCGGGCGCGGGGATCTTGGCGAGCGTCCCGCCGAACTTGCCGATGGCGGTGCGCAATGCATTCGAGATGACGATGTCGGTCATGGTCGGCCTCAGGTGGTTGGCTTGCGCGGTAATCGCACGTCTCGCCGCTTATTCGCACGATCTCTCGCGCGCCCGACGATGGTCTTTTCGCCATGGTAGCGCAAGCGGGGCAGAGGGTGTCACCCCGCTGGAACCGGTAGCCGACGCCCGTTTCGGTGAGGAGATGGCGGGGCTGCGTCGGGTCGGCCTCCAGCTTGTGCCGCAGGTGGCCCATGTAGATGCGCAGGTAGTGATTGTGCTCGACGTAGGCGGGACCCCAGACCTCACGCAGCAGGTGCCGGTGCGTCAGCACCTTGCCCGGATGGGCGACGAGCGTCGCGAGCAGGCGGAACTCGAGCTGCGTGAGATGGACGTCGGCGCCGGCGCGCGTGACGCGCCGGTTGGCGAGGTCGATCCTGACGTCGCGAGAGCTCGACGATGGGCGATTCGTCGGCGCCGCGCGCGCGGCGCCGCAGCGCGGCGCGGACGCGCGCCATGAGCTCCGCGACCCCGAACGGCTTCACCAGATAGTCGTCGGCGCCCGCGTCCAGCGCCGTGACCTTGTCGGCTTCGTCGACGCGTGCGGACAGCACGATGATCGGCACGCTGCTCCAGCCGCGCACGTCGCGCACCAGCGCCACGCCGTCGCCGTCGGGCAGGCCGAGGTCGAGGACGATCAGGTCGGGCTTGCGCGTGCCCGCCTCGATGACCCCGCGCGCAAGCGTCTCGGCCTCGAAGACCCGATAGCCCTCGGCTTCGAACGCCGCGCGCACGAAGCGCCGGATCTCGCGATCGTCCTCGACGATCAGCAGCTGCGGGACGTTTTCGATGGGTCGGACCGTGCTCGCCGTGCCGGCGCGTTTACAGCCTTTTTACGCCGGGCCGCGCAATTTGTACGCGGTCTATATCGGGGACTGCCTAGCATGGCCGCATTGTAATGACGGGTGAGCGGGAGAACGAGCAATGATGGATTTCATCTTCGTCGGACTGATCGTCGGCTTCTTCGCCGCTGTCGGCGGGGCTGGTGCGCTTCTGCGCCAGCCTGATGGACAAGGGAGGCCGGTCATGAACTGGGTCTACTGGCTGAGCGGCGCCGCCGCGCTCGTCATCTTCGTCTATCTGATCGTCGCGCTGTTCAAGCCGGAGGTCTTCGAATGAACGCCTCGGGCTGGCTGCAACTCGCGCTCTACGTGGTCGTGCTGCTGCTGCTCGCGAAGCCGCTCGGCACGCTACATGGCCGCGGTCTACGAAGGCCGCGCGCTGCGGGCGCAGCGCATCGGCGGGCCGCTCGAGCGGCTGATCTATCGCGGCGCCGGCGTCGATCCCGCGCACGAGATGGACTGGATCGAGTACGCGCTGGCGATGCTCTGGTTCAACCTGCTCGGCGCGCTGGTCGTGTACGCGCTGCAGCGGCTGCAGCAGTGGCTGCCGCTCAATCCGCAGGATATCGGCGGCCGTCAGCCCCGACTCGTCGTTCAACACCGCGACGAGCTTCGCCACGAACACCAACTGGCAGGGCTACGGCGGCGAGACGACGATGAGCTACCTCACGCAGATGCTCGGCGCTCGCCGTGCAGAACTTCGTCTCCGCGGCGACCGGGCATGGCGGTGCTGGTCGCGCTCGATCCGCGGCTTCGCGCGCAAGGAGGCGACCGGCATCGGCAACTTCTGGACCGACCTCGTGCGCTCGACCGTCTACATCCTGCTGCCGCTGTCGATCGTGCTCGCGCTCGTGCTGGTGAGCCAGGGCGTCGCCGCAGACGTTCGACAAGTACGCGACGGTCACGCTCGTCGCAGCCGGTGACCTACGACGCGCCCGAAGAACGGCCCCGACGGCCAGCCGCTGAAGGACGACAAGGGCAACGCCGGTCACCGAGAAGGCGACGGCGACCGAGCAGACGATCCCGCTCGGCCCGGCGGCGTCGCAGATCGCGATCAAGCAGCTCGGCACCAACGGCGGCGGCTTCTTCAACGTCAACTCGGCGCACCCGTTCGAGAATCCGACGCCGCTCTCCAACTTCCTCGAGCTGCTGGCGATCCTGCTGATTCCGCGCGGCGCTCTGCTACACGTTCGGCAAGATGATCGGCGACACGCGGCAGGGCTGGGCGCTGCTCGCCGCGATGACGCTCATGTTCGTCCCGCTGCTGGTCGTCGGCCTACGTGCGGCGAGGGCGCGGGCAACCCGGTGCTCGACCAGGCTCGGCGCCGACCAGGTCGCGACCGCGACCAACCCCGGCGGCAACATGGAAGGCAAGGAAGTGCGCTTCGGCGTCGCCAACTCGGCGCTGTGGGCGGTCGCGACGACGTCCGCGTCGAACGGCTCGGTCAACGCGATGCACGACTCGTTCATGCCGCTCGCCGGGATGATCCCGATGTGGCTGATGCAGCTGGGCGAAGTGATCTTCGGCGGCGTCGGCTCGGGCCTCTACGGGATGATCATGTTCGCGATCGTCGCGGTGTTCATCGCCGGCCTGATGATCGGCCGCACGCCGGAGTATCTCGGCAAGAAGATCGGCGCGTTCGAGATCAAGATGGCGTCGATCGCGATCCTGATCCCGCCGTTCCTCGTGCTGTGCGGCACGGCGCTCGCCGTGATGGTCGATGCCGGCAAGGCCGGGGTCGCCAATCCCGGCCGAGCACGGCTTCTCCGAGATCCTCTACGCGTTCTCGTCGGCCAGCAACAACAACGGCAGCGCGTTCGCGGGCCTGTCCGCCAACACGCCGTTCTACAACACGGCGCTCGGCATCGTGCATGCTGTTCGCGCGCTACTGGCTCGCGATTCCGGTGCTGGCGCTCGCCGGCGCGTTCGCCGCGGCGAAGCGCGTGCCGCCGTCGGCCGGCACGCTGCCGACGCACACGCCGCTGTTCGTGTTCGTGCTGATCGGCACCGTCATCACCGTCGGCGCGCTGACGTTCGTGCCGGCGCTGGCGCTCGGCCCGGTCGTCGAGCACCTGCTGCTCTTCGGCGCCAACTGATCGGCAACTCGCTACGAGGAATCGAACATGGCAACGCTCGCCGCCAAGCAGACCGACGCTGTCCTGGTTCGTCGACCGGGACGCTGCTGAAGCGCGCGCTCGATCGACAGCTTCCGCCGGATGACGCCGCGCTACCAGTGGCGCAACCCGGTGATGTTCGTCGTCTACATCGGCAGCATCCTGACGACGATCCTGTGGCTCCAGGCGCTCACCGGCAAGGGCGAGGCGCCGGCCGGCTTCATCCTCGCCGTCACGCTGTGGCTGTGGGTGACGCTGCTGTTCGCGAACTTCGCCGAGGCGATCGCCGAAGGCCGCAGCAAGGCGCAGGCCGCCTCGCTCAAGAGCGCGCGCAAGGACACGATCGCGAAGAAGCTCGCGCGCGCCGAGCGCGGCGCGCCGTCGACGGCGACGCCGTCGGCGCAGCTGCGCAAGGGCGACATCGTGCTACGTCGAGCAGGGCGATCTCGATCCCGGGCGACGGCGAAGTGATCGAAGGCGTGGCGTCGATCAACGAGAGCGCGATCACCGGCGAAAGCGCGCCGGTGATCCGCGCCGCGGGCAGCGACTTCAACACGGTGACCGGCGGCACGCTCGTGCTGTCCGACTGGATCATCGTGCGCATCAGCGTCAATCCGGGCGAGGCGTTCCTCGACCGGATGATCGGCATGGTCGAAGGCGCGAAGCGGCAGAAGACGCCGAACGAGATCGCGCTGACGATCCTGCTGGTCGCGATGACGCTGGTGTTCCTGCTCGCGACGGTGACGCTGCTGCCGTACTCGATCTACAGCGTCGACGTCGCGAAGGCCGGCACGCCGGTGTCGATCACCGTGCTGGTCGCGCTGCTCGTGTGCCTGATCCCGACGACGATCGGCGGCCTGCTGTCGGCGATCGGCGTCGCCGGCATGGGCCGGATGATGCGCGCCAACGTCGATCGCCACGTCGGGCCGCGCCGTCGAGGCCGCCGGCGACTGCGACGTGCTGCTGCTCGACAAGACCGGCACGATCACGTTCGGCAACCGGCAGGCGTCGGCGCTCCATCCGCGTCGCGGGCGTCACGCCGCAGCAGCTCGCCGAAGCGACGCTGCTGGCCTCGCTCGGCGACGAGACGCCCGAGGGCAAGAGCATCGTCGCGCTGGCGAAGCGCGCGTTCGGCCTCGCGCCGCCGCCGCTCGAGCCGGGCCAGTTCACGATCATCCCGTTCTCGGCGCAGACGCGGATGAGCGGCGTCACGTATCCGCGGCCGCGAGATCCGCAAGGGCGCGCTCGACGCCATCCGCGCCTGGGTGACGCGCAGGGCGGCACGCTGGACGCCGAGGTCGACGGCGCGCGTCGAGGAAGTCGCGCGCCGCGGCGCGACGCCGCTGGTCGTCGCCGAGGGCCGGCACGTGCTCGGCGTCGATCGAGCTGAAGGACATCGTCAAGACGCACATCAAGGAGCGCTTCGCGGAGCTGCGCCGGATGGGCATCAAGACCGATCATGATCACCGGCGACAACAAGCTCACCGCCGCGTCGATCGCCGCCGAAGCCGGCGTCGACGACTTCCTGGCCGAGGTGACGCCCGAGGCGAAGCTCAAGCTGATCCGCGAGATCCAGGCCGAGGGCAAGCTGGTCGCGATGACCGGCGACGGCACCAACGACGCGCCCGGCGCTGGCGCAGGCCGACGTCGCCGTCGTGATGAACAGCGGCACGCAGGCGGCCAAGGAAGCCGGCAACATGGTCGACCTCGACTCGAACCCGACCAAGCTGATCGAGATCGTCGAGATCGGCAAGCAGCTGCTGATGACGCGCGGCGCGCTGACGACGTTCTCGATCGCCAACGACGTCGCCAAGTACTTCGCCATCATTCCCGGCGGCGTTCGCGAGCACGTATCCGGTGCTCGGCGCGCTCAACGTGATGCAGCCTCGCAACGCCGGCGTAGCGCGATCCTGTCGGCGGTGATCTTCAACGCGCTGATCATTCCCGCGCTGATTCCGCTGGCGCTGAAGGGCGTCAAGTACCGCGCCGGTCGGCGCGGCGGCGATGCTGCGGCGGAACATGCTGATCTACGGCGTCGGCGGCATCGCTGCTGCCGTTCGTCGGCATCAAGGTCGATCGACATCGCTGCTGGTCGGCGATGCATCTCGCCTGACGAGAGAACGATCATGTTCGGACAACTCCTTCCCGCGTTGCGCATGCTCGTCGCTGCTGACGGTGCTGACCGGCGTCGTCTATCCGCTTCTCGTCACCGGCATCGCGCAGGTCGCGTTCCCGCGCGCCGCCAACGGCAGCCTGATCCGAGCGGACGGCAAGGCAGTCGGGCTCGAGCGCTGATCGGCCAGCCGTTCGACGATCCGAAGTACTTCTGGAGCCGGCCGTCGGCCACCTCGCCGATGCCGTACAACGCGCGCCGCTCGTGCGGGTTCGAACCAGGGCCCGCGCAATCCGGCGCTGGCCGACGCGGTGAAGGACCGGATCAAGGCGCTGCGCGACGCCGATCCGGGCAACAAGGCGGCCGGTGCCCGTCGATCTGGTGACCGCGTCGGGCAGCGGCCTCGATCCGCACATCAGCGTCGCGGCCGCCGAGTACCAGGTCGGCGCGCGTCGCCAAGGCGCGCGGCCTGCCGGTCGACAAGGTGCGCGCGCTCGTCGCGCCAGCACACCGAGGGCCGCACGCTCGGCATCCTCGGCGAGCCGCGCGTCAACGTGCTCGACGCTCAACCTCGCGCTCGACCGTGCGCGCGAAGTAGGCGTCCGCGGCAACGTCAGCGCTGCTAGACTCCCGGCGCGACCACTGACGCGCCAGACATGGAGCACGAGCGTCCCGATCCCGACCAGCTGCTCGCGCGAAGTGCAAGGCGCAGGAGGCGGCCGCGCGGCGCGGCCGGCTGCGCATCTACTTCGGCGCTCGGCCGGCGTCGGCAAGACGTTCGCGATGCTGACCGCGGCGCGCGCGCTGCGCAACGAAGGCAGGGACGTGCGTGGTCGGCGTCGTCGAGACGCACGGGCGCAAGGAGACCGAGGCGCTGCTGCAGGACCTCGCCGATCCTGCCGCGCGACGGAGATCGACTACCAGGGCCGCACGCTGCGCGAGTTCGATCTCGACGCGCGCGCTCGCGCGCCAGCCCGGCGCTGATCCTCGTCGACGAGCTCGCGCACACCAACGTCGCCGGGCTCGCGCCATCCCAAGCGCTGGCAGGACATCGACGAGCTGCTCGCGGCGGGCATCGACGTCTTCACGACGCTCAACGTCCAGCACCTCGAGAGCCTGAACGACGTCGTCGGCGGCATCACCGGCATCACCGTGTGGGAGACGGTGCCCGACTACGTTCTTCGACCAGGCCGACGAGGTGGTGCTGGTCGACATCTCCGGCCGACGATCTGCTCGCGCGCCTCAAGGCCGGCAAGGTCTACCTGCCCGAGCAGATCGAGCGCGCGGCGCAGCAACTTCTTCCGCAAGGGCAACCTGATGGCGCTGCGCGAGCTCGCGCTGCGCCGCACCGCCGACCGCGTCGAGGACGACGTCCAGGCCTACCGCACCGACAAGTCGATCGAGCGCGTATGGAAGACCGAGGCCTCGCTGCTGTGCTGCATCGGCCCCGGCGCCGGCGGCGACGACGTCGTGCGCAGCGCCGCGCGGCTCGCCACGCAGCTCGACGTCGAATGGACGGCGGTCTACGTCGAGACGCCGGCGCTGCAGCGGCTGCCGCACGCGCGAGCGCGAGCGCATCCTGCGGACGCGTCAAGCTCGCGCAGGATCTCGGCGCGAAGACCGCGATCCTCTCCGGCAGCGATCCGGCGCGTCGCGCTGATCGAGTACGCGCGGACGCACAACTGCTCGAAGATCGTCGTCGGGCGCGGCCGCGACGATCGCGCTGTGGCCGTGGGCGCGCGGCATCGGCGCGGCGGGTCGGCGAGCTCGCGCCGGACATCGACCTCATCGAGGTCGGGCGCGGCGACGCCGCCGGCCGCGCCAGCCGCCGACGCGAACCGCGACGCCGAGGCGAGCGACGACCCGCGGCGCGACGCCAAGCGCCGTGCGCTATCGTCTGGGCGTTCGCTCGCGTGCGTCGTCGACGACGCTCGTCGCGCACGCCGCTGCATGCCGTACTTCGACCTCGCCAACATCGTGATGCTGTTCCTGCTCACCGTCGTGCTCGTCGCGGTGAAGTTCGGACGCGGTCCGGCGGTGCTCGCCGCGTTCGTCAGCGTCGCGTGCTTCGACTTCTTCTTCGTGCCGCCGCGCTTCTCGTTCGCCGTCAGCGACGTCCAGTACCTGCTGACGTTCGCGGTGATGCTCGCCGTCGCGCTGATCATCGGCGCAGATGACCGCCGGCCTGCGCTACCAGGCGCGCGTCGCGTCGTATCGCGAAGAGCGCGCGCGCGCGCTCTACGAGTTCGCGCGCGACATGTCGAGCCTGCTGCAGACCGAGGACGTCGTCGACGCGGCGCGCGAGTTCATCGCCAACACGTTCCGCGCCGAGGTGGCGATGCTGCGTGCCCGACGACCACGACCGCCTGCGCGCTGCGCCGGACGGCGTGCGCGGCGGCCTCGCGATCGACGTCGGCGCCGCGCAGTGGGCGTACGACAAGTCGCAGCCGGCCGGCGCCGGCACCGACACGCTGCGCCGGGAGCGAGTTCCTCTACCTGCCGCTGCGCGCGCCGATGCGCACGCGCGGCGTGCTCGCGATCCGGCCCGCGCAATCCGCGGCGTGCTGCTGGTGCCCGAGCAGCGGCGGCACCTCGACACGTTCGCCGCACTGACCGCGATCGCGCTCGAGCGCGTCCACTACGTCGAAGTCGCGCAGCAGGCGCTGATCCACATGGAATCGGAGCGGCTGCGCAACTCGCTGCTGTCCGCGCTGTCGCACGACCTGCGCACGCCGCTCGCGGCGCTGGTCGGCCTGGCCGAATCGCTGGCGCTGACGCAGCCCGCCGCTGTCCGGCGCGCAGCTCGAGACCGCGCAGGCCATCGCCGACGAGGCGCGGCGGATGAGCGCGCTGGTCAACAACCTGCTCGACATGGCGCGCATCGAGAGCGGCGAGGTGAAGCTGCGGCGGCAGTGGCAGCCGTTCGAGGAAGTGGTGGGCAGCGCGCTCAAGGCCGCGCAGCCGGCGCTCGCGCGGCATCGCGTGGAAGTCGCGCTCGCGCCGCGACCTGCCGCTGGTCGAGTTCGATGCGACGCTGATCGAGCGCGTGCTCTACAACCTGCTCGAGAACGCCGGCAAGTACACGCCGCCCGGCACGCTCGTCACGCTGGCGGCGGAGACGGCGGACGGCGATCTGCGTCGTCAGCGTCAGCGACGCCGGCCCGGGCATTCCCAAGGGGCAGGAGGAAGCGATCTTCGAGAAGTTCACGCGCGGCGCGCGCGAATCGGCGACGCCGGGCGTCGGCCTCGGGCCTCGCGATCAGCCGCGGCATCGTCGAGGCGCACGGCGGGACGATCTGGGCCGCGAACATCCCCGGCGGCGGCGCGCGGTTCTACGTTCACGCTGCCGCTCGGCACGCCGCCGTCGGTACCGAACGAGGTGTCTTCCGGCGTTGCCAGCTGAACCGCGCGAAGCCGGCGAGACGGCAGGGTCCCGGCGCCAAGCGTCGGGGCTCGACGCGCCGACGTCAGTGCGCGTCGTCCAGGACGTAGTTGCCCGGCGCGGCCATCAGCGGCGGATGGTCGGCATCGCCCACGGCTGCGGGCGCAGGATGGCGCACACCGGCGTGCCGTTCGAGCCAGCGATACCAGTGGGGCCACCAGCTTCCCGGCACGCTCGCCGCGCCGTCGAGCCACGCGTCCGCGTCCGCGGCGGTTCGCCGTGTTGACCCAGTAATTGCGCTTCAGCGGCGCCGGCGGATTGACGACACCGGCGATGTGACCGGACGCGCCGAGCACGAACGTCGTCTCGCCGCCGACGAGCGCCGTCGTCCTGAAGGCCGAGCGCCAAGGCACGATGTGATCGTCGCGCGACGCGTAGACGTAAACCGGCATGCGGATTTTCGACAGGTCGATGCGCGCGCCCGCCATCGTCAGCGCGTTCGGCTCGCGCAACCGGTTGTCGAGATACATCTCGCGGAGGTAGTACACGTACATCGGCCCTGGCAGGTTCGACGAATCGCCGTTCCAGTAGAGCAGGTCGAACGCGGGCGGCGTGCGACCCTTCAGGTAATTGTTGACGACGTAATTCCACACGAGCTCGTTCGCGCGGAGGCTCGCGAACGCGTTGGCGAGCTCGCTGCCGTGCACGCGCTGCCCGGTCATCAGCACGGGCTCGCGTGCCGCAAGTCCCTCGCGCGTGATGTACACGCCGATCTCGCCGGGGTCGGTGAAGTCGAGCATCGTGGTCAGGAACGTCGCGCTCGCGACGTAGGCGTGACGGCGCGCCGCGAGCACCGCGAGCGTGCACGCGAGCAGCGTGCCGCCGACGCAGAAGCCCAGCGCGTTGACCAGCTTGCCGCCGGAGATCTCGCGGGCTGCGCGGATCGCCTCCAGCGCGCCGCGCTCGATGTAGTCGTCCCACGTCAGCGCGCCCTGAGTCCGCTGTGATGTTGCGCCACGAGATCATGAACACCGTGTGACCTTGCGCGACCGCGTGCCGGACGAACGAGTTCGCAGGCGTCAGGTCGAGGATGTAGTACTTGTTGATGCACGGCGGCACGATGACGAGCGGTCGTGCATGCACGGTGGGCGTCGTCGCGTCGTACTGGATGAGCTCGATCAGGTCGTTGCGGAACACGACGCTGCCGGGGGTCACGGCAAGGTTGCGGCCGACCTCGAATGCCGCTTCGTCGGTCATCGTGATCCGGCCGCGCGCCGCGTCGGCGACGAGGTTCGTCCAGCCCTGCATGAGACTCTGTCCGTCGGTCTCGAGCGCGCGCTCCAGCACGTCCGGATTGGTCACCGGGAAGTTCGTCGGGGCGATCGCGTCCAGATACTGGCGGGTCGCGAACTCAGCCGCTGCCGGTCGTGCGGCGCCAGCTGCGCGATCGCCGCGAGCTCGCGCAGGTAATCCGAATACAGCAGGTAGCTCTGCTTCAGCAGCGCGTAGTAGGGCAGCTCGCGCCATGCCCGCGAGGCGAAGCGGCGGTCGTCGACGCCCTGCGCGCCGTCGGTAGGCGCCGCCTCGCCCATCATCGACGACCAGAGCGCGCGCACGCGCGGGGCGAAGCGTTCGTTGAGCGCGACGACGGCGCCGGCGTCGAACAGCGGGGAAACGGGAGCGTCGATCGAGTTCATGGACATACGCGACTGCGCGCCGGGCCGGTCGTCGTCGCGGCGATGTTAGCTTGCGGGGGAGACGCGCACAATCGCGGCCATCAATGTTCGAGCGCGAGGTGTGCGATCGCGATCGACGGCGAGCCCCAGCCCGATCGCCAGCGATTGCTTCGCGGTCTCGAGCGGCTCGGCGCGGCGATGCAGGCTCGGGATCAGGTCGGCGACGGCGACGTAGAGCAGGCTCGACGCGGCGATGGCCAGCACCGTCGGCAGCAGCTCTTTCATCCCGCCCAGCGCGAAGTACGCGGCGAGCGCCCCCGCCAGCGTCGCGAAACCCGCGGCCACGTTGTACGCGAACGCCTTGCGGCGTGGAAAACCCGAATGCAGCAGGATCGCGAAGTCGCCGACCTGCTGCGGCACCGCGTGGGCGACGATCGCGAGCGTAGTCGCGACGCCGAGCGCGTGATCGGCGAGGAACGCCGCGGCGATCACGATGCCGTCGCAGAAGCTGTGCACCGAGTTGCCGATCAGGATCATCAGGCCTGACCGGCCGCCGTCGACGTGCGCGTGGCCGTGCAGCGCATGATCGTGCTCGCTCTCCTCGGCGTCGTCCGCATGCGTGTCGTGGCCGTGGGCGTGGCGCCACAGGACGAGCTTCTCGAGCAGGAAGAACGCGAGCAGGCCGACCAGCACCGTCAGCATCACGCGCGGCGCGTGGCCTTCCTCGAGCGCATGCGGCAGCAGTTCGAGGAACACGGCACCGAGCAGCGCGCCGACGGCGAACGAGACGAGTCGCGAGATCCACGCCGCGCCGAGGCGCAGGGTGGCCGCGGCGGCCAGTGTCGCAAGGACTCCGCCCGACAGCGCGGCGACGACGATCGCGCCGAGTGTGCCGATACCGCTCATCGGCTCACTCGAGCCACAGGAGCGCGGCCATGCGGCCGGTCTCGCCGTCGCGCCGATAGGAGAAGAAGCGCGCCGGCGTCGACCAGGTGCACACGCCGCCGCCATGCACGTCGTGAACGCCGCAGCGGGCGAGGCGCTGGCGCGCGAGCGCTGCGAGATCGGCCAGCCACTTGCCGTGGCTCTTGGGGCGAAACGCGGTATCGGCGCTCGCGTCGGCGGCGACGAATGCATCGCGGACGTCGGCGCCGACCTCGAACGCGTCGGGACCGATCGCCGGCCCGAGCCACGCGACCACGCGCCCGGGTGCGATCGCCAGCGCGCGCACCGCGTTGTCGACCACACCGGCCGCGAGGCCGCGCCAGCCCGCGTGCGCAATCGCGATCGCGGCGCCTTCGCGATCGGCCAGCAGCACCGGCAGGCAATCGGCGCTTTGCACGGCGAGTACCACGCCGGGCGTGCGCGTCACCGCCGCGTCAGCGATCGGGGGGCTGTCCGGCGCCGGCGCATCGGCGTCGTGAACGGCGGTGCCGTGCACCTGCGCGAGCCACGCGGGCTCCGCGGGCAGCAGCGTGCGCAGGCGTGCGCGGTTCTGCGCGACCGCGTCCGGCGCGTCGCCGCCAGCGCGCGTCGCGCTCGCCGCGCCAAGATTGAGCGACGCGTAGCGGCCCGCGCTGACGCCGCCGTTGCGCGTCGTCACCACAGCCGCGACGCGGGCGGGCACCGGCCAATCCGGAACGATCCAGTCGTGCCCGGCGCGGCGCAGCGCGTCCGCGATCATCGCGCCGCCTCGCGCAGTTGCGCGATCAGCGCGTCGAGATCGGCGGGCAATGCGGCGTCGAATTGTCGCGCGCGCCGCGTTTCGGGATGCACGAGGCCCAGTCGCGCCGCGTGCAGCGCCTGCCGTGCGAACGCCGGGACCTGCGGCGTGGCGCGCCGGCCGCCATATGCCGGATCGCCGACCAGCGCGTGCCCGACGGCGGCGAGATGGACGCGGATCTGATGCGTGCGGCCGGTTTCGAGCGCGCAACGCACGAGCGTCGCGTTGCCGAAGCGCTCGAGCGGCGTCACGTGAGTGCGTGCAGGCTTGCCGGCGGCGACGACGGCCATCGTCGTGCGCGCGGTGGGGTGGCGTCCGATCGGCGCGTCGATGGTGGAAGCACGCGCGAGGTCGCCGCGGACGACCGCGATGTATTCGCGCTTCACGGTGCGCGCCGCGAGCTGGCGCACCAGATCGGTCTGCGCAGCCAGCGTCGTGGCAACCACGAGCAGGCCGCTCGTGTCCTTGTCGAGACGATGGACGATGCCGGCGCGCGGCAGCGCGGCCAGCGCGGGGGCGTGGTGCAGGAGCGCGTTGAGCAGCGTGCCGTCGCGGTTTCCGCTGCCCGGGTGAACGACCAGCCCGGCCGGCTTGTCTACGACGAGGATCGCTTCGTCCTCGTACACGATTGACAGCGCGATCGCCTGCGGCGCGTCGTGAAGCACGGGCGCATCCGGGGGCGCCGTCACGACGATGCGCTCGCCCCCCGCGAGCCGGCGCTTGCCCGCGACCACATTGCCGTCGAGCGTGACCTTGCCGGCGTCGATCCAGTCCGCGAGCCGGCTGCGCGAATGCTGCGGAACCAGTCGGGCAAGCGCCTGGTCGAAGCGCAGCCCCGCGAGCGCGGCCGGGACGGTCAGCTCCAGCGGCCGCCGCCTCCGGAATCACCGGGGGCGGTCGGCTATAATTCACGGTAAGAAACTTGGGAACATCGCGGGAAAAATCGATGATGCGATTGCACGGAGGAGGATGGCGCGGTTGGGTCGCGGGTGCGCTCGTCGCGCTCCTTGTCAGCGGTTGCAACCTGCTGCCGGAAGTCAGGGAAGAAACGTCGGGCTGGTCCCCCGAGCGACTCTACAGCAGCGCGCACGACGCGATGCTGGAAGGCAATTATACGCGGGCGATCAAGCTGTTCGAGACACTCGAGGCACGCTATCCGTACGGCCGCTTCGCGCAGCAGGCCATCCTCGAAGGCGCGTTCTCGAATTGGCGCGCGCAGGAGCCCGCCGCGGCCACGGCCGCCTGCGACCGCTTCATCCGCACCTTCCCCAACCATCCCAACGTCGACTACGCGTACTTCCTCAAGGGACTCGTCTACTTCCGCGAGGATCAGGGTCTGTTCGGTTACGTGTACGAGCTCGACCTCGCCGAGCGCGATCCCAAGCAGATGCGCGAATCGTTCGCAGCGTTCAAGGAGCTCGTCGCGCGTTTCCCCGACAGCCGCTATGCCGACGACGCCAAGCTGCGGATGCGCTACCTCAGCAACGCGATCGGCCAGTACGAAGTGAACGTCGCGCGCTACTACTACAACCGCGGCGCGTACGTCGCGGCTGCCTCCCGTGCGCAGGCCTCGATCGTCAACACGCCCCAGACGGCGTCGAACGAGGAAGCGCTCGACCTGCTGATGAAGTCCTACGAAAAGCTCGGGCTGCAGCAGCTTTCCGACGACGCGCGCACCGTCCTCGCGAAGTCGTTCCCCGACAGCCGCTACGTGAATCCGGCGCCGCCGAAGCCCTGGTGGAAGTTCTGGTAGCGGTTCCGAGTGCAACGGCCGGCTGAAGCCGGCCCCACAAGTTGTGGGTCGTCAGCCGAGCGTGCGCTCGATCGTGGTGTGCACGTCGAATTTATCGAGCGCGCGCATGCATTCTTCGAGCGAGAACAGCCCGAGGCAGGGCATCGCGCCGCGCGCGACGAGCGTGCCCGCGGCGAGCTTGCGCGCCAGCACCACCGCAGGCGTGCTCGGCACCTGCGGGCCGTCGCCCTGGCCTGCGACGAGCGTCCACGTGACCGCGAGCGGGTTCGAGCGGCGGAAGCCGCGCATGCGCACGTGCATCGCGCCCGCGTCGCTGCCGAGGCCGCTGAACCAGTCGCCGGCCTTGCGCAGCCAATCGGCATGCGCGTCGAGGCGGGGGATCCAGTTCCACCGCGACGGCCACGACAGCAGCCACAGCCCGAAATGCAGGATCGGCAGCTCGAGGCCGGCACCGAAGCGCACGGACTGCACACCTGGATAGCGCTCGGGAAAGAGCTCGAGATCGGGCACGTCGCAATCGGCGAGCCAGCGCATGCCGACCGCCGGCGGATAGCGGTAGCGGCGCAGCCGCTGCCAGCCGTAGGCGGGCCGCCATGTACCGGCGTCCCACACGCCGAACGGCTTGCCGACGTAGGTCGTGATGGCCGCGACCGTTGCGCTCCCCGTTGGCGTCCTGTTGCCCGCGCTGATGCCGAAGTCGATCGACGTCAGCGCGTCGAACTCGTGCGCGAACGCGTCGACGACCGCGGAGCTGATGCCCGGCACGCTCGACGCGCCGCTGACCACCAGCCGGTCGCGTGCGCGCGCAGCGTCGTCGATCGCGCGGATGCCGCAGACGAACGAGCGCGCATCGGCGAGATCGACGTAGTGCGCGCCCACCGAAAGCGCCGCGCGCGCCACCGCGTGGTCGCGCGCCTGGAACGGGCCGCCGGCGTGGACGACGAGCGATGGCTCGAGCTGCCGCAGGCGCGGCACGATCTCGCCGGAGAGCACGTCGACGGCGGCAAACTCCACGCGCCGGCCGCATTCGCGCGCGATCGCCGCCGCCACTTCGGCCGCGCGCGCGGCATCGCGGCCTGCCACCACGACCTCGATCCCTTCGTCACCCGCGAGCGATTGCGCAATCCTGCCACCGAAGTGGCCATATCCGCCGAGGACGACGACGCGAAAGGCCATGCGACTCCGTTCAACCGGCAGCGTCGACCGCTGTTTCCGGCACCGGCTCGGTCATCCGAAAGAAGGCGACGGCTTCGGCCTCGTCCCGCGTGCGGCGCATCGGCGGCAGCGATTGCCAGATCCGGCGGCCGTACGGCTTGTCGGTGAGCCGCGGGTCGCAGATCATCAGCACGCCCCGATCGGTCTCCGTGCGGATCAGTCGTCCCGCACCCTGCTTCAAGCTGATCGCCGCCTGCGGCAGCTGCCAGTCGATGAAGGGATTGCCGCCTTCGTCGCGCAGCTTCGTGAGCCGCGCCGCGAGAAGCGGATCGTCGGGCGGCGCAAACGGCAGCTTGTCGATGACGACGAGCGACAGCGCATTGCCCGGCACGTCCACACCTTCCCAGAAGCTCGCGCTGCCGAGCAGCACCGCGTTGCCGAGCGCGCGAAAGCGCATCAGCAGCTCGCTCTTCGAGCCCTCGCCCTGCACCAGCAGCGGATAGTCGAGGCCCTCGCGGGCGAAGGCGGCGGCGATGCGCTCGCGCGCGGCGGCGAGTGCGCGAAGCGTCGTGAACAGCAGGAACGCGCGGCCGCCGCTCGCTTTCAGCAGGGGCAGCGCGGCATCGACGACGGCGTCGGTGTGCTCGCGCGTGTTGGGCGGCGGCAGGTCGCGCGGCACGTAAAGCAACGCCTGCCGGTCGTAGTCGAACGGGCTGTCCCAGGCGCCGGTGGCGGCGTCGGTGAGGCCGAGTTGCCCGGTGTAGTGGGTGAAATCGCTGCCCACGGCGAGGGTGGCCGACGTGAAGATCCACGCGCGCGCCGTCGACTCGACCTGGCGCCGGAAGATGTCGGCGATCGACAGCGGCGAGGCCTGCAGCTGCCAGCCCTGCGGCGTCACGTCGATCCAGCGGATCCATTCGACGCCGTCCTCGGGCGGCGCGCCGATCAGGCCGGCGCGCCAGCGCGCGATCCGCGCGGCGGCCTCTTCCGCGCGCCGCGCGATCGACGCGAGGTCCTCGCTGCGTTCGGCGAAGTGCTTCATCTCCGCGACGAGGCGGTCGAGTGCGGCGGACAGCGCGTCGAGCGCCGGTTGGAATCCTTCGCGCGCGGCGATCGCCTGCTGCGTGAACTTGCCCGACACGTCGCCGGCAGCGAGACGCAGCTTGCGGATCGTCGGCACGAGATCGGCGGCCGCATCCGGGAGCTCGGGCACGTCGCGCGCGGCCGTACGCGCGGCGATCTCGGCGTCCCGCGCGAGCTCCGCGAGCTGGCCGGCACCCGTCTGCTCGCCGAAGAACAGCGTCGCGGTGTCGGGCAGCTGGTGCGCCTCGTCGAGGATCACCGTGTTGCACGCGGGCAGGAGCTCGGCGAGTCCTTCGTCGCGCAGCATCACGTCGGCGAAGAACAGGTGATGGTTGACGACGACGACGTCGGCGTCCAGCGCATCCTTGCGCGCCTTCAGCACGAAGCATTCCTTGTGGAACGCGCAATGCTGGCCGAGGCAGTTGTCGCGCGTCGACGTGACGAGCGGCCAGATGGACGCGTTTTCGGGCACGTCGGCGAGCTCCGCGCGGTCGCCGCGTTCGGACGCGCGGGCGAACGCCACGATCTTCGGCAGCGCACGCGCGTCCTCGCGCGACGGCAGCCTGCCTTCGCGCGCCGTGCGCTCGAGATGATGGTGGCAGACGTAGTTGGCGCGGCCTTTCAGCACCGCGATCGTCACCGGGACAGCGAGCGCGTCGCGCAGCAGCGGAATGTCGCGCTCATAGAGCTGGTCCTGCAGCGTCTTGGTGCCGGTCGACACGATGACCTTGCCGCCGTAGAGCAGGGCAGGCACGAGGTACGCAAACGTCTTGCCGGTGCCGGTGCCGGCTTCGGCGACGAGCTGTCCGCGCTCGGCGATCGCCCGCGCCACGGCCTCGGCCATCGCGAGCTGCTGCGGACGAAAATGGAAGCCCGGCAGCCGCGCTGCGAGCGTGCCGCCGTGCCCGAAGATCGACTCGAGAGCGGTTGCCTCCGGAGATGCCTCCGGCTCAGGGCTTGTCTTTGGCGGCACGACCGGCTTTTTTCGGCGCGGGCGCGGGCGCGGGGGCGGGCGTGGTCCTTTCCTGCACGACCGCAACGATCTTCTTGATGCCGTCGATGCGATCCTTGAAGTCGTCGTAGGGGCCGGCAACGCGCTTCTTGTACACCTCGTCGGTTTCGCCCTCGACCCATTTCAGCTTGTCGAGAGAGGCGAGAAACGCCTCCTGCAGGCTGCGGATGCCTTCGACGGCCTGCTTCGAGATCGTTGCCTCGCGCAGCGCCGCCTGGTAGGGACGGATGATGTTGATCCGTTGCTTGACCGTGCAGTACTCGCTCTTCGCGCCGTTGAAGCCCTCCTCGGACTTTTCGTAGCCGAACTCGATGATCTCGATGCTCTTCACGTGGCGGCACATCGTGTACAGGTGCATGACGGCGTCGAAGTAGCAGTCGAGCGGACCCTTCCCGTCGGCATTCGGGCAGACATAGTTGTGCTGGGGACCGGGATTGCCGCCGATCGTCTCGGCGCGGGCGGCACCGGTGAAAAGGCCGGCGGCGAACGCCGCGGCAAGCAGGAACAGTGTGAGGCGCATGCAACTCTTCCGTGAGATGACGACGGAATGCTACCGCGCGCCGGGCGCCGCGCTCAACCCAACCGACGGATGACGCGCGGGGCGCGCGCCGAGTGTGTCAAATCGTGCAGCCGCCCGAGACTTCGATGACGGCCCCGTTGATATAAGACGCTTCGTCCGACGCCAGCCACGCGTAGGTATTGGCGATTTCCTCGGGCTTGCCGAGGCGGCCCATCGGCACCTTCTCTTCCATCATCTTGATGACCTTGTCCGGGATGGTCGAGAGGATCGGCGTCTCGATGAAGCCGGGGCAGATCGCGTTGGCACGGATGCCCTTGCGCCCCAGCTCGCGCGCCCACGTCTTCACCATCCCGATGACGCCGAACTTGGTCGCCGCGTAATTCGTCTGGCCGAAGTTGCCGTAGAGACCGACGATCGACGAGGCGTTGAGGATCACCCCGGAGTTCTGCTCCAGCATGATGTCGACGACGGCCTTGGTGCAGTTGTAGACGCCCTTCAGGTTGACGTCGATGACGCGCTCGAATTGCTCGTCGGTCATCTTCTTGAACTGCGCGTCCTGGACGATCCCCGCATTGTTCACCAGCGTGTCGACGCGGCCCCACTTGCTCATCACGCCCTCGACCATCTTGGTGATGCTTTCCTTGTCGGTGACGTCGATGCGGAACGCCGCCGCCTCGCCGCCGTTCGCCGCGATCTCGAGGACGGTCTCGTTGACGGAGTCGAGGTTGATGTCGCAAACGGCCACTCGCGCGCCTTCGGCGGCGAACTTGAGCGCCGTCGCCCGCCCGATTCCCTGGCCGGCGCCGGTGATGATGGACACTTTTCCCGTCAAACGCATGAATGAACTCCCGTGTTCGTGTGCTGCTGCCCGCGTCCACCGGCGGTCCGGCGAGGGCGGCTAAACCTTCGTAATCTATATGCAATTATTGCGCCGCACAAGGGTGGGGCAGGTCTATCCGAAATGGGGCCCGTTGTTGGGTCAAACTGAAATTGAATATAAAACAACGAGATGGAGCGACGACGTCGGCGGATGCGCCACCGGCGCGGTGGGCTTGTTCGCCAATCGCGCAGCAAATTTGCTGCACAACCGCGCGAAACCAGCCGGCCTGCGCCGGGCGCTCACACTCGTCTGCGTCGGTCAGGCCGCGCCCGCGGGAAGCCAGTGCTCGATCACGAGCTCGACAGACTCCCTGCCGTTCCAGGCGTTGATCTCGGGACGGTAGGCTGCCCGAATCCGCGCCGGAAGCGGCTCGGTCTGCCGGAACAGCATCGCGCCGAAGCGCTCGCCGCCGCGCGTCAGCTCGACCTTGAGGTGGCGCTCGCCCACGACCCGCTGGGGCCCGACGTCGAACACGTCGTCGAATGTCGGACACGGAAAGCCCTGGCCCCACACTCCGTCGCGCAGCGACCGGACCAGCGGCAGTGTGAGCTCGCCCGGCTCGAGCGCGCCATCCGTTTCGATCGTTGCGGCGCAGCTCCGACGGCGTGAGTTGCTCGCGTGCCACCGCCTCGAACGTCGCGGCGAACCGTGGCAGCGCGTCCTCCCGCAGCGACAGGCCGGCGGCGTAGGCGTGGCCGCCGAAGCGCTCGATCGTGCCGGGCGCGCGCTTGGTCACGAGATCCAGCGCGTCGCGCAGGTGGAATCCGGCGATCGACCGCCCCGATCCGCGTAGCTCGCCGTCGCTCCCCTGCGCGAAAACGAAGGCCGGACGATGCAGGCGGTCCTTGATCCGCGCGGCGACGATGCCCACGACGCCGGGATGCCACGCGGCCCGGTAGAGGCAGACGCTGTATGCATCGTCCGAGCCGGGCACGCCGTCGCGGTCGAGATCGGCGAGCGCCTGTTCCTGCATCGCCGCTTCGACGTCGCGCCGCTGTCGATTGAGGCCCTCGAGCTCGCGCGCATGAGCCAATGCCTCGTCCTCGGTGTCGGCGAGCAGGCACCGGATGCCGAGCGACATGTCGGCGAGCCGGCCGGCGGCGTTGAGACGCGGGCCGGCGACGAAGCCGAGGTCGAGCGCCGTCGCCTCGCGTGTCTCCCGGCCAGCGACTGCGAACAAGGCGCAGATGCCGGGATGCGCGCGTCCGGCACGAATGCGCGCCAAGCCTTGGCCGACGAGCGTGCGGTTGGTCTGGTCGAGACGAACCACGTCGGCCACGGTACCGAGCGCGACGAGATCGAGCAGCGCGCCGAGATTCGGTTCGGGCCGTGTTGCGAACGCGCCCGCAGCGCGCAGATGCGCGCGCAGCGCGATCAGCACGTAGAACATCACGCCCACACCCGCAAGATGCTTCGAGGGAAACGCGCATCCGGCCTGGTTCGGATCGACGATGATCGCCGGCGATGGCAGCGCATCCCCAGGCAGGTGATGATCGGTCACCAGCACGTCGATGCCGCGAGCTGCCGCGGCGGCCACGCCTTCGACGCTCGCGATGCCGTTGTCCACGGTGATGATGAGGTGCGGCGCTCGCGCGGCTGCGAGCGCGACGATCTCCGGTGTCAGGCCGTAGCCATACTCGAAGCGGTTCGGCACGATGAAATCGACGTTCGCACCGAACGCGCGCAGGCCGCGCACGCCAACCGCGCACGCGGTGGCCCCATCGGCGTCATAGTCGGCGACGATGACGATGCGCTCCCGCGCGGCGATCGCGCGGTCGAGACGCGCAGCCGCGACGTCGGCGTTGCGCAGCATCGCATGCGAAGGCAGTGCGGCAAGCGTGTGATCGAGCTCGGCCGGCGTTCCGATGCCGCGCGCCGCGTACAGCCGCGCCAGCACCCGGGCGATACCCGTGCCTTCGAGCACGCGCGCGGCCGCAGGGACGGCGCGGCGCACGATCGGGACACTTGCGAGATCTCGCCCGACGGACAGGCGAGCGGCCTCTGACGGCCCGGCCGCGCTCACTCCGCGTCGAACGAAGGGACGACGAAGCGCGAGCCGCGCCAGCGCGCGGTGAGGCGGGTGAATCGCGACGGGCGCGGCGCATGCCAGCGCGTCGTCACCCCATTGCCGTCGGCGCAAAGATCGAGCATTGCGACGTCGCCGCGCGCGAGCGCCGCGACTGCCGGCGCGATCCAGTCCGCCGCGAACGACGGCAACGCTCGATCGCCGTCGACGGGGGGCAACGCAGCGACGACGATGGCGGCGGTCCGCGCATTCGCGAGCATTGCCGCGATCGACTCGGGCGGGCGATCGTCCGTTTGTCCGATGCGCCGCGCCTGGCCGCGCAGCAGGTCGCCGGTGGCACCGGCGGCGGCGACGATCGCGGTACCCGCGTGCCCGCTGGCTGCGCCGAGGCGGCCGCCTCCCCAGAACCACAGGCCCGTCACCGCATGCGCGCCGCGCGCTGCGCGCGCATCGTTGACCGCGTGCGCGTGGAGGATCATCTGTATCTCGTTCTGCCAGCGCTGCCAGGTCTTGCCGTCGGCGCCGCGCGGCAGATGATCGAAGATCGGCCGGCCGATCACAGCGCGAAGCGGCGTCGTCTCGAGCGCCGGGGCGGCAGTTGCGCGCACGAACCATGCATCGGGCCGTGGCGCGGCGAACACGAGGCCGTCGCCGGCGAAGTGCGCGTTGAGCGTCGCGAGCAGCGCCGCGGTTTCGTCGGCCGTGAGGTCGTCGACCGGCGCGGCCAACATCACGTCGTCGCGACCCGCGACGAGCGCCACCGGATC
This sequence comes from uncultured beta proteobacterium, assembly GCA_963851465.1. Taxonomy (GTDB): domain Bacteria; phylum Pseudomonadota; class Gammaproteobacteria; order Burkholderiales; family Casimicrobiaceae; genus VBCG01. The sequence goes on along the minus strand of CAWKPJ010000008.1, from coordinate 5,678 downwards.
GGCAGCGAGCACGTAGTCGTCGCCGCAGACAAGTCCCGCCCCCAGCGCTCGCAGCGGCGCGACCGGCGTGTCCGCGGCGAGCCCCAGCGCGGCGAGCGTCGCGGCATCGAGGCCGCCGTCGACTGCCGCAGGCGCCTTGGCGAAAACCGCCAGACGCTTCAGCGCCGGCGTCGCAGCGAGGGCGGGCGCCGAGCACGCGTTGAGGCCGGGGACGATCAGAACGAGGTTCAATGGAATGCCTTGGCGCGGCGACCATCGACTCTAGCATGCGATAATCGTTTCACGAGAGCGTCGTTCGTTCCCTCATGAATAAGCACGTCGTCGACCGGGGCGCCTGACGGCTCCCGGCAGGCGCAGACCTCCCCGCTTTGTCTCCCTACGAACTGGCCGTCGGCCTGCGGTACACGCGTGCCCGCAAGGGCTCGGGCCGCAACGCGTTCATCTCGTTCATCGCGCTGATCTCGATGGCGGGCATCGCGCTCGGCGTCGCTGCGCTGATCGTCGTGCTGTCGGTGATGAACGGATTCCAGCAGGAGCTCCGCACGCGCATCCTGTCCGTCGCGTCGCATATCGAGATACGCGGATTCCCCGAGCTCAAGGATCCGGCGGCCGTGGTCGAGGTGGCAAAGCGCAACCCGCGCGTAATCGCCACCGCACCGTACGTGCTCGGGCAGACGATGCTGTCCGCCGGCGACGCCAATCGCGGCGCCATCCTCCGCGGCGTGGTGCCGTCGCAGGAAGACACTGTCGCCGACATCGGCAGCCACATGCAGCGCGGCACGCTCGCCTCGCTGACGCCGGGCAGCTTCAACATCGTGCTCGGCGCGGAGCTCGCGCGCTCGCTCGGCCTGCGCGTCGGCGATCCGGTCGTCGCCATCACGCCGCAGGGCATGGTCACGCCGGCGGGGACGCTGCCGCGCCTCAAGACGTTCAACGTCAGCGGCATTTTCGAAGTCGGCATGTTCGAGTTCGACAGCGGGCTGGCGCTCGTCAACATCGAGGACGCGCAGAAGCTGTACCGGTTGACCAATCCCAGCGGCATCCGGTTGAAGCTCGACGACATGTTCGCCGCGCCGCGCGTCGCGATGGAGCTCCTCGCCAAGCTGCCCGTCGACGCCGACGTCCGCGACTGGACGCGCAACCACGCGAACTTCTTCCGCGCCGTGGCGATCGAGAAGCGCGTGATGTTCATCATCCTGACGCTCATCGTCGCGGTCGCGGCGTTCAACATCGTTTCGGCGCAGGTGATGGTGGTGACCGACAAGCGCGCCGACATCGCGATCCTGCGCACGCTCGGCGCATCGCCGTCGTCGGTGATGACGATATTCATGATCCAGGGCGCGCTGATCGGCATCATCGGGACGCTGATCGGCGTCGTGGGCGGCATCCTGCTCGCACTCAACGTCGAGACGGTCATCCCCGCGATCGAGCGCACGTTCGGCATCCAGTTCCTCGACAAGAGCGTCTACTACATCAGCGACCTGCCGTCCGACCTGCAGAGCGCCGACGTCATCACGATCGCGCTGATCGCGCTCGCGCTGGCGCTGATCGCGACGATCTACCCGAGCTGGCGCGCGGCCCGCGTCAACCCCGCCGATGCGCTGCGCTATGAGTGACGCGGCGCCGGTGCTCGCATGCCGCGGACTCGAGAAGACCTATCGCGGCGGCCCTGCGGACGTTCCCGTGCTGATGGGCGTCGATCTCGACGTCGGCATCGGCGAGCGCATCGCGATCGTCGGGCAGTCGGGCTCGGGCAAGAGCACGCTCCTGCACCTTCTCGGCGGGCTCGACGCGCCGACGAAGGGCGAGGTGCGCGTCGAAGGCCGGCCGTTCGCGACGCTGTCCGAGGCGGAGCGCGGCCGCGTGCGCAACCGCGCGCTCGGTTTCATCTATCAGTTCCACCATCTGCTGCCGGAGTTCACCGCCGTGGAAAACGTCGGCATGCCGCTCGCGATCCGCGGGGATTCACCGGGCGAAGCGCGCGCGCAGGCGTCGGCGATGCTGGAGCGTGTCGGCCTCGGGCATCGCCTCAAGCATCTGCCGGGCGAGCTGTCCGGCGGCGAGCGCCAGCGCGTCGCGCTCGCGCGCGCACTCGTCACGTCGCCGCGCTGCGTGCTCGCCGACGAGCCGACCGGCAATCTCGACCGCAAGACGGCGGCCGCGGTGTTCGACCTGTTGCTCGACCTGAATCGATCGCGCGGGGACGTCGCTCATCATCGTCACGCACGACGTGGAGCTGGCTGCGCGCACCGATCGCACGCTGCATCTGGTCGATGGGCGCTTGAGCTGAGGCTTCCCTTCATTCGCCCGACGCTCCAGCTGTTCCGCGAGGCGCTCCGAAGCAGCCGCCGATCACCTCTTCAGAAGAGCAGCGATATCCGGCAACGTCAGGATTCGATAAATCACAATCCTGCGTTCGTTCACGATGAGGATGCGCTGCCCGTCGGACGAGAACGCACCGCTGTTGAAGCGCCCCGCGCGGTTGTCGAGCACCACCACCACCCTCCGCGTTTCAACGTCCCGAACCTCCGCCAGGCCTTCGAAGCCTTCGCGGAATGGGGTCACGACCAGTTTTCCGTCGGGCGAGAGCTTCTCGTCATCAGCATCGCGCTCGTAGCGGACAGCGCGCGCGCTCGGCGCACCCGTCGCCGGGTCCCACGCCTTCACGCGACCGCCGCTCGTGGTCACGATGACCGCCCCATCCGGCGAGAACGCCACTCGTTCGGTCCCGTTCACCTCGATGGTGGTAAGGAGGCGCCCCGTCGTTGCATCCCATGCGCGGGCTTTTCCGTCCTCGCTGCTGGTGACGACGCGGCGGCCGTCGGATGACAAAGCGCCATGGGTCACCGGTCCGCCGTGTCCCAGCATGAACAACAATTCCCCCGACCCGACGTTCCAGATCCTCGCAGTCCGGTCACCGCGGACGACCGTGAGCGCGCGCTTCCCGTCGGGCGAGAAGATCGTCCGCTGGACGTCGGCGATGTCGCCCGGATTCGAATGGTGGAGCACCGCCAGTTGCCGGCCATCGGCCGCGTTCCAGATGGACACCGTTCCGTCGTTGAGGTGGACCGCGATCCAGCGGCCGTCAGCAGAGAAGATGACTCGGTTTTCAGAAGTGACCCCTCGCAGTACAGACGGGATCTCGGTTCGAAGAACGAACAGCAGCCGGCCGGACGTCGAATCCCACACGCGCGCTCCGCGGTTGCCGGCAGCTGCGATCCGCCGACCATCGGGCGAGAAAGTGACGTCGCGTACATAGCCCAATCCGTGAACCGAGAACAGCCGCTGTCCATCGATTCCACTGAAGACCCCCACGGTGCCGTCTTGGGTACCAGTGGCGATTCGTCGACCGTCGGGGGAGAACTTGGCCGTCGTGAACTCGGTCTTCGCGCTCTGCAGCGTGACGAGCGGGTCGCCGGCAGCTACAGTCCACAGGCGTGCGGTTGGATCGTTGGCGGCTTTGGTGAGGACGTAGCCGTCGGCGACAAGAGTCGCGTAGGTGACCCCACCGGGATGGCCCTGCATGATCGCCAGCACCTCGCCTGTTCGTGCGTTCCACACGCGCGCCGTCCGGTCTTCACTCGCCGAGACGATCCAGTTGCCGTCGGGCGAGAAGGCAGCATGTGTCACCGCATCGGTGTGACCGCGAAGGGTAGCCAGGGGCTTGCCGGTTTCAGCGTTCCACACCCGCGCCGTGCGGTCGTCGCTGGCCGTGACGATGCGCTGACCGTCATGCGAGACCGCGACGTCGCGGACTCGGTCCGTGTGTCCGTGGAGGGTCAGCAGCAATCGCCCGCAGTCGGCGGTCCACACCTGCGCCTTGCTGCCGGCTGCGACGACGATACGTTGTCCATCCGGAATGAACGTCGCATAGTGCACGTCGAGGGTAAATCCTTCGAATGTGATCCCGCCGAGTTCCTGTCCGGTTGTGGGTCTCCACACTCGGAGTCCGATGTCGCCGACGCTGACGATGCGATCTCCGGCTGGAGAAAACTCCGCGGATGACATCACCTCGGCCCCACCTTCGAACGTCGTGGCTAATTCCCCCGTCGCCACGTTCCACACGCTCACCTTGGTGTATCCGCCGACCGTCACGATCCATTGACCGTCCGGGGAAAACGACGCACGTTCCATCACGACGTTCGTGCCTTTGATAATCGCTAGTTGTTTGCCGGTGGCCGTCTCCCACACCCGAGCCGTACGATCAGCGCCGACAGTCACGATTCGCGACGCATCGCTCGAGAACACCGCGTGCACGACGCGGCCGCGGTGGCCGCTGAGCTTGCTAGGCTCGGCGCCGGACGCGACGTCCCGGACGTTCGCCGTCCCATCGGCGAACGTCGTGACGATCCAGCGGCCGTCCGGGGACGACGACGCGCCGGTGACCTCGTAGTTGTAGCGACCGAAGACGTCGAGCACGCGCGGGAAGGCTTCAGCAATGGCCACACGCGCTTCGTCGGTCTTCGCGGTCCGGAAGCTCTGCATCGCGATGCCCAATGCCTGTGTCGGGTCTGCGATCAGCGTCTGCTCGGCCTGCGCAGCGAGGCTGCGCGATTGGGCGATCAGTTGTTGCTGCCTGGCTTGGGCGGCGGCGGCCTCCGCTTCGACCTTACGGCGCTGGGCTTCGGCCGATGCACGGTCGGCCGCGGCTCGACTTCGTTCCGCTTCGTTCTGCTGGCGGAGCGCCTCGGCGCGACTCGCTTCGGCCGAGGCGCGTTCGCGATTGGCGGCCGCCGTGGCTGCCTCGGCGGCGTGCTGCTGTTCCTGCGCCTGACGGCGCGCAGCGTCGGCGTTCCGCACCTCGCGCTGGAGCAGGAAGGTCGCCAGCACGGCTCCGAGCACGAACGCCGCGCCCGCCGCGGCGATTTGAGCGCGGACACGGACGTTGCGCCGTGTATAGCGGAATCGCTTCTCGATGGTCTCGACAACGCCGAGCGACGGCTGGCCAACGGCCAGCGACTCGACGGTCTCGTCGATCCAGATCTGATCGGCGGCACGAAGGCCCCCCCACTCGGCATCCTTGACGCTACCGACGTTGATCGGCAGCACGTCGCGGCCGCTCAAGGCGAAGTGGGAGATCTCCTGCGCGACGTAGGGAGAACGGGCCGCGGCCGGACTGCCGACGATCACCAGCACGGCGCTTCGATTCAGTGCGCGCCGAAGCGTGGTCGACAAGCTCGCGCCGGCGGGGGCTTCGTCAAGATCCAGGAAAACTTCGTAGTCGAGCTTCGCGAGGTCGTCCCTGAGTCGAATCGCGTACGGCGTGGCGTCGGCGCGCGGATAGGACAGGAAGATGTCATACCTGAATCGAAGGCGAACGAATACCTTGATCAGTTCGTCAGCGACCCGGCCGAGGAAGGTCGGCAGCGTTACGGCCGCCTCGGGACGCGCCAAGTGGCACTCTTCCGATGAGAAGATCTATTCGCGGCATTCAACGTCAGGCATGCAATCGATGCGGAAGAGATTGACGAGTGTGGATGCGCGCTGATTCACGTCGACCTCCTCTGTGTCTCAGTCAAGTTCACCGGCCTGCATCAACCCGCCCCTTCCTACCCCAGCGCAGACTAACGCCCTCACCCAGGGACATCAAGGCAGGACTCGGACGGCATGGGCTCGCGCGAGCGCGCACAGCCGTCGAAGGGGATACCCCAACCGATTCTGCGCGGCACGCGCGGACT